>NZ_CP042243.1:1200000-2400000 GCF_008152325.1 Crassaminicella thermophila | reverse complement strand
TATGCCGTATCTATAGATGATCGTATTAGATCATGTGCATTATATGGAGTCGGTTTACATAAAGATTTGAGTTATATTCCAAATCATAAGCAATTATATGTAATTTATCCCATAATAAAGATGCTAGCAAAATTTTTTCCTGGATTAAAAGTTAATAGTAAAAAGCAAGCAAATTTGGACATATTAGAATTTCCAAATGTTGAAAAAGAAAAAGAATTATATAAAAATATTGAAGAAAAGTATATTGATTTTTGGAATATACCATTAATTTGGTATTCAAGCTTTATAGGTTTATTTTTAGAAGATGATAGTAAATTAAAAAACAAGCCTAAATGTCCAATTTTAATGTTTGTGCCAGAATATGATAGGTTTTTTTCACAAGAATATCTTAACAAGGTATATGAGTGGTTCGATGAACCTAAAAAAAAGGTTGATCTTGAAGGAGCTTGTCATTCATTTTGGGCATTAAATTCTGAAGAAGTATGCAAAATAGCTGCAGAATGGTTTGAAGAGAATCCATAGCATATGAGAATTCACACGTCATCTAACATAGACTTTTTATCATCCTACGAAAAACATGTAGGACGACGAAAAGTCTAAGTCCGTTATTTGTAATAGCAATATATTCTAAAAAAGATAAAAATAATAGATATTGTATAGTAGTAGAAATAATGCAAACTAAAGGGGGATAATTTATGAATAGAAATAGTGTAGAAGAACAATACAACTCAATGTCATATTTCTATAATGTTTTATATTCTGGGTGTGATATGAAAGATTATGAAGATGACTTTATAAATGAATATGAGGACTTGTTAAATAGCCTACAAAGTAATTCAAAAATATTAGATAGTTCATGTGGAAATGGTATTCAAGCAACAGCATTAAAGAGAAAGGGTTTTAATGTTATTGGAACGGATATTAGCAAAGAAATGATAAATTTAACTCAACAGTATGCAAAGAGTAATAACTTATTTTTTCCTACAAAACAATTGAGTTGGGAACAGTTACCTTATAATTTTGATGATGAGTTTGATGTTGTGTTTTGTTGTGGAAATTCAATTAGTCACAGCATGGGTAAAGATGAAATGTTAAACAATATAAGGTCACTATATAAAGTTACTAAAAATGGTGGCAAAATTATAATTGACACAAGAAACTGGGATAAAGTAATAAAGGAAAATGTAAGATTTAAAACAAGTGATATAAAGAGATACAATGATAGAAAGTATATATTTACATATATTTGGAATTTAAATGGTTTTGATGAAAGTAGCAATGTTGAAATTTTGTTTATTGAGATTGCCAATGATAAAGAAACAAAATGTATTCCTTTTAGATTAGATTTTACACCATTTAAGCATGATGACTTTATTAAGAGATTGAAAGAGTGTGGATTAAATATAGTTAAAGATAATTTTCAGTTAGATAATGACAATTATTCAGTAATATTAGAAAAATAAACTAGGTCTACAGTAAATAAGTGGATTTCTGATTATAACAATACCAAATCCTTTAAAGCTAAAGATAATAGAAATGATGAAGAGAACGAACTTATAAAACTTAAAAAAGAAATATATCTAGAAGTCTTGTTTATTATACCCCTGTGAAAAAATCATACGATAGTAAATTGGATAATGAGATCATAAGTATTTTTAAGAAAAGTAGAAATAACTATAGTACAAGAAAAATAAGGAAAGAATTAAATAAAAAAGGATATAAAGACTTAGGAGTAAAAGATTTAGCAGTTGTTAGTAATAAAGATAAATATAAAAATACTAATAAATCACCTAAAATGAAAAAGTTAATTAAAAAATATGAAAAGATTACAAAGACAAATATCAAGAAAAAATGAATAAAACAAAAATAGAAGGAGGTGAAAACCGTTACAAGTACCATAAAACTAACAATATTATAAAAATTGAAAATAAGTTGAGAAAACTTTATAGGAAAATTAAAGGAATAAGATAGAATTATATTCATCAAATAACAACATCTTTAGTGAAAACCAAGCCAAAGTATATTGTTATTGAGGATTTGAATGTAATTGGTATGCTTAAAAATAAAAAGTTATCAAAAGTTATACAGGAACAATCTTTAAGAGAGTTTAGAAGGCAACTTGATGATGCAAGCCTTAACCTTAGAGATTATCCTATAAAATAGGTATTTGGTAACGGAGAATTATGAATTGTTTACATAGTTATGCAAAATTATTTTTTTATGAAGGAAATGATGAAGGTTGTTTATTGATACATGGCTTTACAGGAACCCCTGCTCATATGAGGTTATTAGGGGAAGTATTAAAAAAGCAAGGATATACTGTAAATGGTATTTTATTAAAAGGACATGGAACTTGTGTAGAAGACATGAGAAAATGCAATTGGAAGGATTGGATGAAGGATGCATTAGATGGATATCAAAAGTTAAGAGATAAGTGTAGTAAAGTATATGTAATAGGATTATCAATGGGAGGGGTTTTATCTTTATTATTAGCAGAAAAGTATAAAGTAGATAAAATAATATCTATTGCAGCACCAATTCGTATCTATGATAGGTTTGCAAGATTTTCTCCTATTGTGAAATATTTTATGCCATATAAAAAATGGAAAGAATCACTACCACAAAAAGAAGAAAATACAGCGTATAAAATTGCTTATACATCTATTCCAGTAGGAACAGTTCCTAGCTTATTAAAATTAATGAAACAAGCAAAAAGTAATTTATCAAAGATTACATGTCCAACAATGATAATTCAATCACAGAAGGATCAAACTGTAAAACCAATAAGTGCCCAAATAATTTATGACAGTATTTCTTCAAAACAAAAAGAAATCCTATGGCTTAAGCAATCCAAGCATGTTTGTACATTAGGACCTGAAAGAGAGTATATGCATAGAAAAATAATTGAATTTTTACAAAGATAAATGCATCTGGATTTTTTAATCGAGATGCATTTATCTTTGTAAAAAAATATTGGAAATAAAACATCAAAATAAAAAGGAAATTCTGAATATTTAAAGAATATATATAATAAAAATATGTATATGATAAGGGGAAATGCAAAATGGCGAAACTTTATTATTGTACAGAGTGTAGAAGAATTGAAAAGAATGATTCTAAATGTGGTTTTTGTGAAAGTCAGCAAATTAAGCCTTTAAACATTGGAGCACCAGTTAATGTTATAGGCACAAAGCAAAAGGGAAGGGTATTTAAAATAAATGATGATGCAGTAAAACTAATTGTAGTGAATGAAGCTAAAGAAAAGTTAATAAAAGATTATAAGCATGATGAAATTCAAAAGATTTTATAAAAATGGCTTCTGCATATGGCAGAAGCCATTTTTTAGGTGACAAATACAACTGTAACACTTTTTTTAAAAAACTCATAATATGTACTAGTCAAAGCTAGTATAAAACCAAAAAGGAGGTAAATAGATGAGTGATTTATACAAACTTGGACAATCCAAACAAGGGAATCTAGAAAACGTTGGAGAAGAGATTAGATTAGACGTACAATTAGATATAGATCCATTTTTAAATACTGGATCTGTTACAGGAACAATTACTGATCCTGATGGAAATCCTGTTTCAGAAGTTTTAGTTAAAATTTTAGATAATAACAACAACCCACTATATCATACACTAACAGATGATACAGGATTTTACAATATATCTGATATTGTCCCAGCATCTGAGCTTAGATTTAGCATGATTAAAACTGGGTATCTTCTTAATGATACAACATCTTTTTCAATAGTTGCTGGTCAAACAATAACTATAAATGCTACAATACACCCTGATCCAAATGCAGAATTATCTACTATTACAGCTCATATCTATGATGAATTAGGAAATCCACTAGAAGGCGTAACTGCTTCTATATCAAAAATTGTTGCAGGTGAAGAAATCCCATATGCTGTAACTACTACTAATGAATATGGTCAATGTGTTTTTACTAAGGTAGAACTAGGAAGTTATATTGGAAGAGCAACAAAGCAAGGATATCATACTACTATGATTGAGATTCAAGTAACTCAACCAGGCTCAATAATAAATCTTACTGGAATTATGGAAATATCCCCTACTACCTCTCAAGGAACTATCAATGGTATTATCCAAGATGATAATGGTAATCCAGTAGTAGGTGCAGTAGTTATATTATATGAAGTTACTGGTGATCCTGAAAATCCAAAATTGACTCCAATAAGGTATACAAGAACAATATCTGGTGGAGCATACCTATTTGGAGATGTTCCACAAGGCAAATATATTGTAAAAGCAAATAAGGAACAATAAAGTGAGGTGATATTATGGCTGAAAATAAAGATCTTTATAAATTAGGGCAATCTCAAACTGGTTCTATAGTAGATTTAGGTCAAGAGATTCGTATAGACTTAGAACTTGAAGATAATATTTTTACTGATTCTGGTACTGTTTTTGGTAAGGCTTTAGATGTTAATGGAGATGGAATACCAAATGTCACTATAAAAATAACAGATACAAATTATAATCCAAAATACCATACTGTTACTGATGATTCTGGACAATATACTATAGCTGAAGTAGCAGCGGGAAATCAATATTTAATATTTGCATCTAAAGATCATTATGATTTAAAACAAGGTACTCCATTTACAATGCAAGTATCTCAACAAATAGAAAGAGATTTTGTAATGACTGTTGATCCAGGTTCAACGAATAGTTTAGTTGCTGGTGAAGTATTAAATATGAGTGGAGAACCTCTTGAAGGAGCTACTGTAAGATTATATGCTAATAATGAATCTAATCCAACATTAATAAAAACAACTCATACAAATCAATATGGTCAGTATGCATTCTTTGATGTTGCGCAAGGAATGTATCAAATTACTAGTTCATTATTAGGCTATACAAATACTAGCACATCCTTTATTATAGATGGACCAAGTCAAGTTAGGAATATAGTCCTAAATATGCCTATAGATCCTGTAGGAAGAAAAGGAACTATAAATGGTGTTATAAAGGATAAAAATGGTTTACCAATTGCAAATGCTTATGTAATTCTATTTGAAGTAATTACAGATGAAGAAGGAAAAGAAACATTAAATCCAATAAGAACTACTTGGACAAATTCGCAAGGTTTATATCTATTTGAGCAAATACCTGAAGGAAATTATAAAATTAAAGCAAACAAAACAGCAGAATAAAAAATTATTTATGAATGGGTATATAAAAATTATATACCCATTCTCTATAAAATATATGTGAGGTTATTTGTATGGATCAGTATATATTAGGTCAATCAAAAATTGCTGGTATTACAGACGAACATCCTGAAATAGTACTCAATTTAAACCTAAAAAAAAATACTTACTATGATAATGCACTTATATATGGAAATGTACTAACTTCAAATGAATGTCCTATAGAAGATGCTACTATAAGTTTTTTTAATGAAAATGATGAAAAAATAGGTTCTGTATATAGCTCTGAAGAAGGTTTTTATGCTTACTTTGAAGTAAAATTGAATACAAAAGTGAAGATTATTGCAAAAAAAATAGGCTACAAAACTAAAATAAGTGATTTTATGAAAATATGTTCAAGAATGATAAACTTTAACATCTATTTAAAAAAATCACATATGTCTAAATATACATTAATTTCTGGTCATTTAGTAGATAACAACAACAAACCTTTAAAAGATATTACTGTATATCTTTTAAAGAATACATGTAGCAATGAAAAAAGAGTATATAAAGCTACTACTACAAATATTTATGGGCAATTTGTCTTTTCAGATATACCAAGGGATATATACGAAATATTTATAAACAATCCAAACTTTGAAATTTATAATAAACTTATTGAAATTAAACAAACAGATAAGATATTTGATATAAACATAAAGCTTAATAAAAAAGATATAAAAACTAAAATAACCGGTCAAATAAAAGATGATAATGATATTCCGATTCCAAATGCTTTAGTAATATTATATAGAGTTGATGATAATAAATTTATTCCAATTGCACACACTGTATGTAATGAAAAAGGAATATACTGTTTTACAAACATTCCTTTTGACAATTATATAGTGAAAGCTAAGCTATAAATTCTAAAAATAGGTTTTATATAAAGCAATTATTTTCTATTCAATAGAATAAAATCACCCTATGCATCTAAAAAAGGGTGATTTTTTAGTTTGTTTTCAGATTACAGTCATTAATTATTTTTTTCAATAGTTTATGATAAACAATTTAAGGGTATAAAAAAATAAGTTATATTGTGACACACGTCACATAGGTTTAATTGTATTTATGATACCATATAAACAAATAAAAAAAGGGAGGAAAAATGGATGAATAAGCAAGTACAAATGTTTTGTCATCAATGTCAAGAAGCGGCGAAGTGCATAGGATGTACCACAAGAGGTGTTTGTGGAAAAACTAGCGATGTATCAAACTTACAAGACTTACTTATCTATTTACTAAAAGGATTATCCATGTATAATTTAGAAGCAAAAAAGTTAGGAATTAATACAAATAAAGTGGATAAATTTATTACAGAAGGGCTATTTGCAACAATTACAAATGCAAATTTTGATAAAGAATACTTTGTAGAAAAAATTAAAGAAACTTTTACATTAAGAAATGAAGCAAAAGAACAAATCATAAAAGAAGGTGGAAATGTAAATATTACTCATGATTCTGCAACCTACTTTAGTGATAGTGTTGAAGAATTAGAAGAAAAAGCAAAAACAGTAGGATTTTTATCTATTGAAAATGAGGATGTAAGATCTTTAAGAAGTTTAATTATTTTTGGTGTGAAGGGGTTAGCTGCATACACTGATCATGCTTTTCGATTAGGATATGAGGATGATGAAATCTATAAATTTATGCAAGAAGCAATGGTTGCAACATTGAATGATGATTTAACAGTTGATGATTTAGTTGCCCTTACAATGAAAACAGGAGAATTTGGTGTTAAGGTTATGGCATTACTTGATAAAGCAAATACATCAACTTATGGGCATCCAGAAATTACAAAAGTAAATATTGGTGTAAGAAACAATCCTGCTATTTTGATTAGTGGTCATGATTTAAAAGATATGGAAGAATTATTAAAGCAAACAGAAGGAACGGGTATTGATGTATATACTCATAGTGAGATGCTCCCTGCTCATTATTATCCTGCATTTAAAAAGTACAGTCATTTTGTAGGAAATTACGGTAATGCTTGGTGGAAGCAAGATAAAGAATTTGAAAAATTTAATGGACCGATTGTTATGACAACAAACTGTCTTATTCCTCCAAAGGATGTATACAAAGATAGAGTCTATACTACAGGAGCAGTAGGCTTTGAAGGGTTAAAAAGAATTCCTGTAAAAGAAGATGGAACAAAGGATTTTTCTATGGTAATTGAACATGCTAAAAAATGTGCTCCTCCAGTTGAAATAGAAAAAGGAGAAATTGTAGGTGGTTTTGCACATAATACAGTATTGAGTTTAGCTGATAAAGTTGTTGAAGCTATAAAAACAGGAGCAATCAAAAGATTCTTTGTAATGGCTGGTTGTGATGGAAGAATGAAGAGTAGAGATTATTATACAGAGTTTGCAAAAGCATTACCAAAAGATACAGTAATCCTTACAGCAGGCTGTGCAAAATATAGATATAATAAGCTAGATTTAGGAGATATTAATGGAATTCCAAGAGTTTTAGATGCAGGGCAATGTAATGACTCTTACTCTTTAGCAGTTATCGCACTAAAGCTAAAAGAAGTATTTGAGTTAAATGATATTAATGAATTACCGATTTCTTATAACATTGCATGGTATGAACAAAAAGCAGTTATTGTATTACTAGCACTATTATATTTAGGTGTAAAAAATATTCACTTAGGGCCTACATTACCAGCATTTTTATCTGAAAATGTTGCAAAGGTATTAGTTGAAAACTTTGGTATTGGTGGTATTACAAATGTTGAAGATGATTTAAAAATGTTCTTAGAAGCATAGGAATATAATAAAAAGCTGGGTGATCCAGCTTTTTATTATATATAGATAAATAACATTAACATAAAAAAAGAAATATAAAAAAGATAAGAGAATGACTTGGATAACTTTTGTTCAAAACTTACTGAAATTACATGGAAAAATACGTTAAGAACCTTCATTGTTTGAACGAAGTGAGTTTTGAAGGTTTAGTATTTTTTCATGGAATGAAGTTTAGTTTTTTCAAAAGTTATCTGGAATGAACGTTCTTTTTATATTTCATTTTGGAAGTGGTTACCTATAAATAAAAGTAGAAATTAATATATTTTAGAAAGCTCTACTGCTAGCTTTGCACCTAGTTTTGCATTGTTATATACAAGCTGAATATTAGATTCTAAACTTTTTCCACCTGTGATAGCTTTAATTTTTGAAAGAAGGAAAGGGGTTGTTTCTTTTCCTTTGATTCCTTTGTTCTTTGCTTCAGTTAGTGCATCTTCTATGGCATTGTTAATGCTATCAAAGTCCATTTCATATTCTTTTGGAATTGGATTACCTATGACAATGCCTCCTTTTAAATTTAGATCCCATTTTGCTTTTAGTGCTCTTGCAAGCTCTAATTCAGAATCAATATAGTAATCTACTGAAAATCCACTTTTTCTAGTAAAAAATGCTGGAAATTCTTTTGTTTGAAAACCTACTACAGGAACACCATGAGTTTCTAAATATTCTAATGTTAAACCAATATCTAGTATGGATTTTGCTCCAGCACAAACTACTGCTACATTTGTATTTGCAAGCTCCATAAGATCGGCAGAAATATCGAATGTTTCTTGAGCTTCTCTATGAACACCTCCAATACCTCCTGTAACAAATATTTTAATACCTGCAAGATTTGCAATAATCATGGTAGAAGCTACTGTTGTTGCTCCGTTTAATCCCTTGCTAATAATAAAAGGTAAGTCTCTTCTGCTTGCTTTTAATATATTTTTTCCTTTTCCCATATACTCTAACTCTTCATCTGTAAGGCCTACCTTTAATCGTCCATTTAAAATGCCTATTGTTGCAGGAACAGCACCGTTTTCTCTTACGATTTTTTCAACATTTTTAGCTGTTTGAATATTTTGAGGATAGGGCATACCATGAGATATAATAGTAGATTCTAGTGCGACTACGGCTTTTTTTTCTTCTAATGCTTTTTTCACTTCTGGATGGATATCTAAATATTGTTTTAACATATATTCATCTCCTTTAATTGTTTTTTTATATTTTCTAATGACATAGTTGGGTTTATGGTATTTTCATGGGATAAAGCTAAAATAGAAGCCCCAATAGCAAATTTTGCACTGGCATCTAAAGAATAATCATTTAAATATGAATAAATAAGCCCTGACATAAAAGCATCTCCAGCTCCTGTAGCATTGACTACATTTATTTTTGGAGTGGATAAAAAGTTTTTATTATTCTCATCTGCATAAAATACTCCTTCTTTTCCTAAGCTTATAAATACTTTTTTTACCCCTTGATTTAAAAAATAATAGGAAACTTTTTCTAAATCTTTTCTAGTATTAATTTTTATATTTGATAGAATTTCGGCTTCAAGTTTATTTGGTTTGATAGTATGAAAATATCCAATGAAATCCTTAACTTTTCTCGATTTAGAAGTAGATACAGGATCAAGAAAAAAATTTACTTCTTTTAAATTGGTTACTAGGTAGTATAAAATTTCTTCAGAAATATTTGTATCAACAACTACTAACTGGGAATTTTTTAGTATAGGAAATTTTTTTCTTATAAAATCAATTGTGATCTTATTGAAAATATCCATATGAGAAATTGCTACTTTTAAATCTCTATTTTCATCTAAAATAGAAAGATAAGTAGAGGAAGGCATATCTTTTAATGTTAAGCAATGCTGCATATCAATACCTGAAAGCTTACACTCTTCTAAAATTTTTCTTCCATATAAATCATCTCCTATAGCAGATATTAGTTTTGTTTCAATGCCAAGCTTTACTAGATTTTCTGCTATATTTCTTCCAACTCCCCCTAGTGAAATTTTTACTTTTCCAGGATTGGAATCGTTTAAAATTAAAGGTTTGCTTGGAAAGCCTTGAATATCAATGTTTGTTCCTCCGATTACAGCAACATATTCTGCTTCTCTTAGAATATAGCCTTTTCCTTTTATATAACCTTTTTTCATTAAATTTGTAATATGAACAGCTACAGAGGAACGGGCAATTCCTAATGTAGTTGCTAGCTCTTGTTGAGATATAAAAGGATTCTTTTGAATCAAAGATAGAATTTCTTTTTCTCTATCAGTCATTATTTTCACCAACTTATGTTTAATTTATAAACTTATGTTTATGTATAGTATACCCGAAAAACATAAATTTTGCAAAAAAATGAAAAGAGCTTTTTAATATTATGTATTTTAAATACTTAATAGATGATTCAATAAATTTAAAAAATTTTTGACATGGTTTATAAAAAATAATATTATATAGTAGGTGTAATTTTATAGGAAGCTTGAAATAATACGAAAGAAAACGTTTATTTATATCTGATTTGTATGCAAACTGGGGGGGACTTGATTGAGAAAAATATTTTTTAAAGAAAGATTGGGAACGAAAATTACTTTATCATTTTTACTAATCATTGTAGTAAGTATCAGTATATTATCTGGAGCAATGTATAAGCAAAACTATCACATGTTAATCAATACTGTAGGGAAAAAAGCTTTAGCCATTACAAAAACAGCAGCTGAGAGGATAGATGTTGATGCATTTAAAGAGTTTAAGACTGCTGATGATATGCAAAAGGAAAGCTATAAAAAAATAATGGGTGATCTTAATTATATTAGAAAAATAGGTGGAGTTAAATATTTATATGTACTGAGAAAAAATGAAAATGGTGATTTTATTTACATATTTGATACAGCTGATGATGAAGAAGAAGTTTGTGAGATTGGAGAAGTTGAAAATGATGAAAGCTATACGTTAGCATGGCAAGGAAAAGCATTTCATGAAGAAGAAATTTGGCTTGATAAAGAATGGGGGGCCATGATTTGTGCGTACTATCCATTAAAAGATAAAAATGGGAAAATAATAGGAGTTGTAGGTGCTGATTATGGTGCTGAAGCAGAGTATAAAGCATTTCAGAAAATGAAAAAAATGATTCTTTTATTATCATCTTTAGTATTAATAATTACAACAATGATAGGAATATTTATATCAAAAAAGATATCAAAACCTATAGAGAATATAGCTAAAATAGCTAATAAAATGGCAGATTATGATTTGAATATTGAAAATATAAATACTAAAAATAAAGATGAAATTGGCTTATTGGTAAATAGTTTTAATAGAATGGCTGAAAATGTTAGAAATTTAATTAATAGTATTCAAAAAACTACCAAAGAATTAGAAAATACATCACAAACAATAGCAGTTTCTTCAGAACAAGTAAGTATAGCCAGCGAAGAAATTTCAAAGTCAATTCAACAAGTTGCATCAGGAGCAACTGAACAATCAGTGGAAACAAACAATGGTTTAGAAACAACCAACTATTTATCACGTAATATAGAAGATATATTAGACAAGTTAAAGTCTGTAGGTCTTGACGCTGAAGAAATGAAAGAAAAGAATGAACTAGGAATGAAAGCAATTAAAGAATTTGACCATATTTTTAAGGAAGATATGCAAGGAAGAATAAATGTGAGAAAAAGTATAGAAGAATTATCAGAAAAGTCAAAGTCAATCGGTGAAATTGTGGAAACTATTAAAGCAATGGCTGATCAAACCAATCTATTGGCTTTAAATGCTTCTATAGAAGCTGCAAGAGCTGGAGAACATGGCAGAGGTTTTGCAGTTGTTGCAGATGAGGTAAGAAAATTAGCAGAACAGTCTTCAAATGCTACTAAAGAAATACATAATAAAATGCAGGCGATTATTCAAGTTATTGATAGAACAAGTATGAATATGAATAATACAAAGGCAATGGCAAAGCATGCGAGAAATCATTTAAATCAAACAAAAGAAGCATTTGATAATATAAAAATGTCTACAGAGAAAGTTGTGGAGAAAATATCATATTTATATAGCCAGATTGATTGTGTTGAAAAAGCAAAAAATGATGTATTAAAATCAATAGAGAATATATCTTCAGTATCACAGCAATCTGCATCAGTTATTCATGAAATAAGTGCATCAACAGAAGAACAAGCAGCATCTATACAAGAAGTTACAGTATCTATTCAAAATTTAAACAATATGATAGATGAATTATCAAAAGCAATGGAATTATTTAAAGTTTAAATAGATAAGGTGATGAAAAATATTTCATCACCTTATCTTAATTTTGTATGTTTTTTACTTTCAGGATTTCGTTTTTTAGTAGTTTCTGTTGTATCTTCATAAAATCTTAAGCTATCAATAGCATCCACATCTCTTTGCATATTTAGTGGCATAACATAGGCATTCTGTGTTTTTTCAATTATTGGATAATCATGACTGTTATAAGTAGAATCAATCATATCCTGTGCTTTATCTGAATTAAAATTTGTTCCTTTTTTATTTGTCATCATATCATCTCCTTTGTATTAGTATTTCACAGATGAAGAAAGATATGTGACCGAAAAATGGACTAAAAAGCAGGAACAACAGCTCCGTTGTATTTTTCTTGAATGAATTGTTTTACTTCGTCACTTTGTAACACTTTCATTAATTTTTTAATTTTTTCAGAATCCTTATCTTCTGGACGGATAGTAATAATATTTGCATATGGAGATTCGCTTCCTTCTATCAACAAAGCATCTTTTTGAGGATTTAAGTTTCCTTCTAATGCATAGTTTGTATTAATGATACTTGCATCAACGTCTTCTAATGTTCTTGGTAATTGAGCTGCATCAATAGGCTTAAATATTAACTTCTTAGGATTTTCTACAATATCTTTTTCAGTAGCTTCAAGTCCTGCACCTTCTTTTAATTTTATAATACCTTTTGCATCTAAAAGAATTAATGCTCTACCTCCGTTTGTTGGATCATTAGGAATAGTGATTGTAGCGCCTTCTTTTAATTCTTCAACAGATTTAATTTTTTTGGAATATAGTCCAAGAGGCTCAACGTGAACATTTCCAGCACTTACAAGGTTAAGACCACGTTCTTTGTTAAAAGTTTCTAAATAAGGTAAGTGTTGAAAGAAGTTTGCATCGATTTCTTTATCAGCTAAAGCAAGGTTAGGACTTACATAATCAGTGAATTCAACAATTTCTAATTTAATTCCTTCTTCTTTAAGCTTTGGCTCGATAAATTTTAATATTTCTGTATGAGGTACAGGTGTTGCACCTATTTTTAGAGTTACTGTTTTACTTTTAGTATCTGATACTTTTTCTTCTTTTTTTGAACAACCTGTAAAGACCAATGATAAAACTAATAAACTTAAAAGTACTTTTAAAATATTTTTTTTCATATTTATTCCCCCTATTTTTTATTAATGATTTGTGCAATTTTGTTGCCAGTGCTTTGAATAATTTGAACAAGTACAATCAGTAAAATTACTGTAGCAATCATCACATCCGTTTGGAATCGATGATAACCGTATCTTACAGCTAAATCTCCAAGTCCACCTCCTCCAACAACGCCAGCCATTGCTGAATAGCCTAAAACGTTTATTATGGTGATGGTAATTCCAAGGATAAGAGATGACATAGCCTCTGGAATTAAAACTTTCATGATAATTTGAGTAGGGGTAGCTCCCATTGCAATAGAAGCTTCTACTACTCCCCAGTCTACTTCCCTTATACTGCTTTCAACAACTCTAGCGAAGAAAGGTGTTGCTGCGATGATTAATGGAACAATTGCTGCTGTAGTACCAATAGTTGTTCCAACAACAAGCCTTGTAAAAGGAATTATAAAAATCATCAGTATGATAAAGGGAAGTGATCTTGTTATATTAATAATGTATGAAAGCACATTATTTAGCCATGGATTTGGAAGAATATGATCTTGATCTGTTACAACGAGAATAATTCCTAGTGGAAGTCCAAAAATTATTGTAAAAAATACAGATATAAAGACCATATATAAGGTTTCAAATAATGATGGTGTAAGTAATTCAATCCAATAACTCATTGTTTTAACACCTCCGCTTTAACATTGTTTTCTTCAAAATAAGATATGATATTTGATAATTCATGACAATCTACATTTATTTGAATAGTAAGTTTTCCAATTGGCTTTTCTTGTATATATTCAATTTTTCCAGATAGAATATTTACATCAATATCAAATTTTCTTATTAATTTTGAAATAATAGGATCACCAGCACTACCATCTGTAAAGGATAAATTTAGAATTTTTCCTTTTAAGTATTGCTTTGGCAGATTTTGTTCTTGATCTACAAAATGCTTTGTTACATTATTGCCAGGTTTAGAGAAAATATCTATTGTATGTCCTTCTTCTATAATATAACCTCCTTCTAATATAGCCACACGATTGCAAATTTCTTTGATTACTTCCATTTCATGGGTAATAACCACAATAGTTAAGCCAAATTCTTTGTTAATATTTTTAAGAAGATTTAGAATCTGTTTTGTTGTTTTTGGATCTAATGCAGATGTTGCTTCATCACAAAGAAGTACATCTGGATTATTAGCTAAAGCCCTTGCAATACCTACCCTTTGCTTTTGACCACCACTTAACTGAGATGGATAAACATTGGCTTTATCTGATAATTCTACAAGCTCTAATAGTTCTGATACTCTTTCTTTTATGATTTTCTCTGGTGTTTTGACTAATTTTAAAGGAAATGCAATATTTTCAAAGACTGTCTTACTGTGTAAGAGATTAAAGTTTTGGAAAATCATACCGATTTTCTTTCTTGCTTTTCGAAGCTCTTTGTTTTTTAAAGTAACTAAGTTTATACCATTTACCCAAATATCACCGTTTGTTGGCTCTTCTAATCTATTTATGCAACGAATAAGAGAAGATTTTCCAGCACCACTTAGTCCAATGATTCCATAAATATCTCCTTTGTCAATACGTAAGTTTATATCTTTTAGTGCGACTACTTTATTTCTTCCTTTGGTATAAACCTTAGATAGATTATCTATTTTTATCATAATTTCACCCCTTTAAAACTCTAGATTATAATACATATGGGAAAGAGGTACTAAAAAAGCCTCTTTCATAGAGAAAGAGGCATAAAAATTTCTGCTTCTCTCTCATCTGTCGATACAAAAGTATCGCAGGAATTGGCACCGCTGCTTTATAAAAAGCCGGTTGCCGGGTTTCATAGGGCCAGTCCCTCCACCTCTCTGGATAAGAGATATCCGTTTTATTTATTTTTCGTTTTGATTAATATTGAGTATAATGATTTTTTGGAATAATGTCAATACTTTTTATATAATTTTATATTAATATAAATATAAACAATATTAAAAGAAAAAAATAAAGACACGTGAATGAGCGTGTTTTTATTTTTCTTCTTAAAAATTGTTTATCTATAAAAAGGATATAATAAGTCAATATAGAATATAACTATACAAAAGATATTTTTGGGGTGATTGAATGAGCTATGAATCAAAACTGAAAAATGAGTTTACTGATGAACTTTTTGAGGCCATATTACTACTAGAAAATATTGAAGAATGCTATAGGTTTTTTACGGATATCTGTACTATAAAAGAAACTCAAACCTTAGCACAAAGATTAAAAGTTGCAAAGTTGCTTAGAGATAAGAAAACTTATAATGAAATTGAAGAGATTACAGGGGCAAGTACAGCAACCATTAGCCGAATTAATCGCTTTTTAGTTTATGGAGCAGATGGATATAATTTAATTTTAGACCGTTTGGAAGAAAAAGCCAAAAAAGAAGATACAAAGTAAATTTATCTAAAAGGGAATCCTTTATTTGAAGGGTTCTTTTTGTTTTGAATATTTTAATGGGTATTTATAGATTTACTTTTTCAAAAATTAAAGATGCACTAACGGAATGTTAGAGCATCTTTAATTTACATTTTTCCAAGCTTCAAAGATAATTTCATTAAACTTATGGATATCTTTAATTATTGTAGGGATGTTTACAACATATCCAGTAGATGAATCAGGATCTATTTTTAGATATCCAGTTTTTAAATCTTCAGTACTAGATATAACCTTTTGGAAATTTTCATCAAATAATTCTGGATTGGTCACATAGACTGCAGATACAACATCCCAGTTATAAAAGCCTTTAATACCAAACTCTTTCATAATGAATTCATACCAAGGCAAAGTTTTTTGTTTGATATATTGATATATTTTAATGGATTCATTATTCATCAAGCGATCAAATTCAGCTTCTCCAAAAACAGCTTGTAGACATATATGACCAGTTAAAATGGTTACTTTTGCATTAGAACTTAACACCTTATATGTGGCTTCTGGGTCACAGGAAAAATTTAATTCATCAAGATTTTTACCATTAATAATAAGGGGTTTTACAATTCCACCCATAAGAACAATTTCTTTTAAATTATCAAAGAAGTTGTTATCAAGTTTATAGGCACCATATAAGTTTGTAAGGGAACCTGTTGCTAATAAGGTGATTTCACCTGGATATTTTTTTGTCATATCTACTAAAAATTCAGCTGCGGCGCTTTGCCTATGATTAGGGGATGGTGCACCTTTATGCAATGGAATATTATTAATCCCTAAATCTTGAAACATTTGTATGGTATTATTATGTACAATATCAATGGTACTGTTTCCATAGGTAGTTGTAACACCTAAAAGATCAATGTCATTTCTTCCTAATAGATATAGAAGTGTTAGTCCATCATCCACATCTCTTTCTTTAACGCCCATTGTATTATCACAGTCATAAATGATTTTATGCATAGTTTATATCTCTCCTTTTTGACTCATTAGCTTTATTTTAACAAAATCATATAAAAAATAAAAGAAATGAATCTACAAATGATGTATTACTTACAATAATTGATATTTGAATGAATTTAGGATTTATTATAAAATTTAATATAAAATATTTTTATTTAACATAATGATATTTTATATAGGAATACCATTTACTAAAAGTATAATATATTTAGAGAAAGTTTGATTAAAAATTAACATTCTCTAAAAGCTAAGGAGGAGTACATGGCTTCTAATAGGATTGAAGAATTAAAAAAGAGACGGCAGAGAGAGATTAAAAAGAAAAAAAGCCAAGTTCCAGTTGGAGTGACTTTCCTAATTTTTGCATTGATTATATATGCAATATTTTTAGCAACGGATTTTAAAAGTAGTATGTTTTGGATTATAGGACTTTTATTTGGGATAGTCCTACAAAGGGCTAGATTTTGTTTTGCAGCTAGCTTTAGAGACCCAATATTAGTTGGGAATACGTCCATTCTAAAAGCAGTTATTATTGGCTTAATTATTATGACCATAGGATTTGGAATTATACAATTTATTTCAATAGGAGATAGTCAAGATTTTGATATAGAAAATATTCCTGGATATATTTCTAAGGTAGGTATGCATACTGTAATTGGAGCAATCTTGTTTGGAACAGGAATGGTTATAGCAGGAGGATGCGTCAGTGGAACCTTAATTAGAATAGGAGAAGGATTTATTCTTCAGATTGTAGTTTTAGTCGGATTAATTATAGGTAGCTTAATATCAGCTAAATATATTCAATTTTGGGATAAGTGTATTATTTCTAAAACCCATGTTGTGTATATACCAAGGTA
This sequence comes from Crassaminicella thermophila, assembly GCF_008152325.1. Taxonomy (GTDB): domain Bacteria; phylum Bacillota; class Clostridia; order Peptostreptococcales; family Thermotaleaceae; genus Crassaminicella_A; species Crassaminicella_A thermophila. The sequence goes on along the minus strand of NZ_CP042243.1, from coordinate 2,382,302 downwards.
TATTGGTTTTTCTAAGGCAATAATAGGACAATCTATACTATTACTGCTTATATATTTTCTGGCGGATTTATACCACAAAAGAAACAACATAATGAAGTAGGAGGAAATAAAATGGCAGAGGTTAAGCTAGACTGTATGTATGAGACTTGTCCAATTCCTTTGTTAAAAGCTCATAAAAAACTGCAAACAATGAAAGTAGGAGATATATTAATTATGGAGACAAATCATACATGTTCAATAACCAATGTTATAGAATGGGCAAAAAAACAAGGATATGATGCTGATTATATTGAAATAAGAGAAGGTGAATGGGAGATATATATTGAGAAAGTGAAGTGATGGGAAAAGTCAAGAAGGGGGCATTCAATGAAGGTATATGATACAATACTAAAAAAACCATGGCCATATTGGGTAGGTGGTATTTTACTAGGAGTATTGAATGTAATTTTACTATTAGAAACTAAAACATCTTGGGGAATATCGACAGGTTTTTTAGGCTGGGGAGTATATATTTTAGAGAAATTTGGATTTGACCCTAGTAAATGGCATTACTTTGTAATGAATCGTAATACATTTGAAATTGGAGAAACATTTGTTAAAAATCACTATACTATTTTAATCTTAGCTATGATCTTAGGTTCATTAATATCTACTTTATTAGCATCAGAATTTAATTGGAAACGTATAAAGAATAAAAAACAATTATTTTTTGGCTTGTTAGGTGGGATTTTAATGGGATATGGTGCTAGACTAAGTCATGGATGTAATATAGGAGCATATTTTAGTGCGATCCCATCATTTTCATTACATGGTTGGATTTTTGGCATATTTATGTTTGTAGGAGCATGGATAGGATGTAAAATACTACTGAAATTTATTTTGTAAAATAGGAGGAATTTTAATGAAAAGAATATTAGCATTTATTATAATTTTTAGTTTGGTTTTTAGTTTAGCTGCTTGCAATCAGAATAAAAGTAAAGTGGAAAACATTTCAGAAATGGAGTGGAATCAAATTTTAGAAAGCGCGAAGGGAACAACTGTTAATTTTTATGGTTGGGGCGGAAGCCAAATGACAAATAACTGGATTGATACCTATTTAGCAAAAAGATTAAAAGAAGAATATGATATAACTTTAAATAGGGTACCTATGAATATAGATGATATTTTAAATAAGCTATTAGGTGAAAAACAACTGAATACAGAAGGAACTGTAGATATAGTATGGATCAATGGAGAAAATTTTTATACGGCAAAGAGTAATGACTTGCTTTATGGACCTTTCGTAGAGAAACTTCCTAACTTTAAAAAGTATGTGGATACAGACTCTGTAGAAGTAGAATATGATTTTGGATTTCCAGTTGAGGGATATGAGGCACCATATGGAAAAGCACAATTTGTCATGGTTTATGACAAAGAAAGGGTAAAAAATGTTCCAATAGATCATAAAACTTTATTAGAAATGGCGAAGAACAACCCAGGAAAGTTCACTTATCCTGCACCACCTGATTTTACTGGAAGTGCTTTCGTTAGAAATATTATTTATGATATTGTAGGATATGAACAATTTCTAACTATGAAAGCAGATAAGGAAACTGTAAAAAAGGCTATTGAGCCAGCAATTGATTATTTAAAAACGTTAAAACCTTATCTTTGGAAGGAAGGAAAGACTTATCCTGCTACAATTGCTCAATTAGATAATATGTATTCAGATAATGAAGTCATTATGAGTATGACATATAATCCAAACTCAGTTGCAGGAAAGATCATAACAGGAGAATTTCCAGAGACAACAAATACCTTTGTATTTGAAAAAGGAACAATAGGAAATACACATTTTTTAGCAGTACCAAAGAATGCCCCTAATAAGGCTGGCGCATTAGTAGTGATTAATTTTATTCTTAGTGTACAAGCCCAAGCATCAAAATATAATCCAGAAAACTGGGGAGACTTACCAGTCTTAGATTATCAGAAATTGACTGAAGATGAAAAAAAGGTATTTGAAGCGATAAAAATTGGAAAGGGTGTTTTGCCTCAAGATTACCTATTAAGTCATAGGCTTCCTGAAATACCAGCAAAATTAATACCTATCATTGAGGAAATTTGGATAGAAAATATACCTACAGAAGGTGAGTAAAGCATTGAATACAAAATTAAAACCTTATCTATTACTTATACCAGTTATGACAATTATTTTAGGTATATTTACATTTGGACTGGCTATGGGACTTGCCCAAAGCTTTGGTTATTTCCCTGCAATAGGATTAAAGGATTTTACTTTGAAATACTATATGGAAATATTAACAGACAAAGGCTTTTTATCATCTCTAAAGTTTAGTTTATATATATCTATTGTTTCTTCAATACTTGCAGTTATCATTGGAGTAGCATTGGCATATTCTATACTGCAAAGCAAACATAAAAAAGGAATTGAAGAGATTGTATATAAACTGCCAATTATTATACCACATACAGTTGCTGTTTTGATTGTATATAACATATTGGCTCAAAGTGGGATTTTACCAAGAATATTATTTCATTTAGGACTGATTCATGATCAGTCCCAATTTCCTTCTATGTTATTTGATAAAAGTGGAATAGGAATAATAATAACTTATTTATGGAAGGAAATTCCCTTTATTGCAATGGTTGTTTATACGGTTTTAAGCAACATAAGTAATAAACTAAGTGAGGTAGCATTAAATTTAGGTGCAAGTAAAAGGCAGGTTTTTTGGCATGTACTATTACCACTGGTTATGCCATCAATCATTTCTTCCTTTATCATCATATTTGCATTTTCTTTTGGAGCCTTTGAGGTACCATATTTGTTAGGTCCTACGGCTCCAAAAACATTACCTGTAGAGGCCTATATAGAATATACGAATCCAAATTTAGCAAATAGACCATATGCTATGGTAATTAATATGATTTTGACATTTTTTTCATTGGTATTGATTTGGCTTTATCAAAAGACATTTAAGCTAATATCAAAATATAGTGGGGGATATAGATGAAAAGAAAAAACAGTTTGATATTTAAAACAATCATGTATATATTAATATTTATGTTAGTTTTCCCACTATTGGTTTTGGTTATATGGAGCTTTAGTAAAAGCTGGCCGTGGCCATACTTGATACCAAAAGATTTTGGATTAAGGGGATTTTGTTATATAACAAGTGCAACCTGTAAATCACCAAGGATTTTAGTATACAGCATTTTTCTATCTATGATTGTTACCATTATAAATCTTTTGATAAGTATACCAGCTGCGAAGGCGTTAGGTGTATATACTTTTAGAGGTAAAAAATTTTTTAAAACCTTAATATTAGCACCAATCATTGTACCACCGGTGGCTGTAGCAATGGGTATACATGTGTCTTTTATAAAGATTGGACTTGCAAATACCTTTTGGGGGGTTGTACTGGTTCATCTTGTGCCTACTATACCATATGGCGTTCGGATTTTAATGAATGTGTTTGAGATTGTTGGAGATTCAATGGAGATGCAAGCAAGAGTTTTAGGAGCAAAACCAATCCAAATATTTTTTTATGTAACGTTGCCACTTATTGCACCAGGACTTGTTTCAGCAGCAAGTATGGTATTTATTATTTCTTTTAGTCAATATTTTTTGACCTTTTTAATTGGTGGTGGAAAAGTTGTAACTTTTGTAATAGATATGTTTCCTTATATACAGAGTGGAGATCGAATGATGGCATCAATTTATAGTCTTATTTTTATTATTACATCTTTTATGGTGCTATTGATTATGGAAAAATCAGTTAAGGCTTACTATAAAACAGAAGCACACTTTTATTTGTAACGAAGAATAAGAAGGAGAAAGAAACTATGTCAGGAATCGAATTAAGAAATATATCAAAGTCTTTTGAGCATAAACAGGTACTAGATAATATCAACCTATCAGTTAAAGAAGGGGAAATGGTTTCTCTATTAGGGCCCTCTGGATGTGGGAAAACTACTACATTAAAAATGATTGCAGGACTGATTCACCCTGACAGTGGAGATATATTATTTAACAATAAATCTGTTCTGGATGTACCTGTTGAAAAGAGAGGAGCTGTCATAGTTTTTCAAGAATATTTATTATTTCCGCATTTAACCATAGAAGAAAATGTTGGTTTTGGGTTAAAAATGGCGAAGGTTAAAAAATTGAAACAAAAAGAAATAGTAAAAAAAATGTTAGACTTGGTTCAATTAAATGGCTATGAAAGGAAATATCCAAATGAATTGTCTGGTGGGCAAAGACAGCGAGTGGCTATAGCCAGAGCATTGGCAATTGAACCGAAAGTTTTATTATTAGATGAACCATTTTCAAATCTAGATACAATACTAAGAGCAAATATGCGTGAGTTTATTTGCAACATTCAAAAAAGTTTAAATATAACTACTATATTGGTTACCCATGATAAAGAAGAAGCATTGATGACGTCTGATAAAATAGCAGTAATGCTTAGGGGGAAAATAAGACAATTCGGAACCCCTACTCAGCTATATGAAAGACCTGTTACGCCAGAGGTTGCAAATTTTTTTGGTGAGAAGAATTACATCGTTGGAAATATAGAAAATGGAATATTTAAAAGTAAATTAGGAGCATTTGAAACAACCTTTGACAAATATTCAGTTGTCAAAGCAATGATTAAGCCTGAAGAGATAGAGGTATTACCAAAAGATATACCTACAGGTGTGAAAGGAAAAATAATTCTTAGAAGGTATGCTGGAGATCGGGTTTATTATACGATTTCTGTGAATGGAGTTCAGCTAAAATCTATAAGCAACACTAAAAAAATATTTGATATAAATGAAGAAGTTTCTTTAAAGATCGATGTCGATAAGGCTGTTTTTTATGAGAATAGGTAAGTCATGAAAAGCTCAACCAAAAAGAAAAAGGTGATAATATGATATCAATTATAATCCCTGTGTTAAATGAAGAAAAAAGCATAGAGGATTTGTTAAAGCAAATAAACAGGTTAGAAGGAGATAAAGAAATAATTGTTGTTGATGGAGGAAGTAAGGATAAGACGGTTGAGATTGCTTCGGCGTATGCAGAGATTGTAAAGAGTAAAAAGGGCAGAGCAAATCAGATGAATGCAGGAGCCAAAAAAGCTAAGGGAAATATTTTATGGTTTGTTCATTCTGATTCAAAGATTTCTTCTGATTCCTTAAAAAATATTGAAGATGCGATTAGTAGTGGATATATTGGTGGTGGTTTTTCACTTTATTTTTATGATTATGATACGGTGTTTATGAGATATATCGCTTGGACTTCTAATTTGCGTGCAAAATACCTAGGCCTATATTTTGGAGATCAAGCCATTTTTGTAAGAAAAGATATTTTTTATTATTTACAGGGGTATCCAGATATAGAGATTATGGAGGATTGGGTACTATCTAAGAAACTTCACAAAACAGGGAAAATGAAAATGGTTAAGAGCTCTATTGGGACATCTGCTAGGCGGTTTAAGATAGGAGGACAGTTTAGAACTTTTTTACTGATGCAAAAAATAAAAATACTATTTATATGTGGAATGTCCCCTAATCAGTTAAGCAAACTATATAGGGAGGCGAGGTAGTGAAGGCGCTTATTTTAATGACAAGAATACCAATTCCAGGAAAAACCAAAACCCGACTTATGGAAATTTTAACAGGGAGAGAATGTGCAGAGATTCATAAATGTTTTCTTTTAGATTTATTTTATGTTTTTGAGTTTCTAAAGGATGATATAGATATATTTTTAACTTATACGCCAGAGGATTCTTTAAACAAAATAAAAGATATGCTTCCAGAATATATCCAGCATTTTCCTCAGGAGGGGAGTAAATTAGGTGATAGAATGTCAAATGCTATAGGGTATGTTTTTAAAAAAGGATATGATCATGTATTGCTTATAGGATCTGATATTCCAGATATTAAAGTTTGTGAGATAAAGGATGCTTTTGAAATACTAAAGGATAAAGACATATGTATTGGACCTACCTTTGATGGAGGGTATTATTTAATAGGTATGAAAAAGCTTTATACAGAACTATTTCATGATAGTTTGAAGTGGGGAAATAAAACGGTTCTTGAAGGGACATTAGATATTGCAAATAATTTGGATTTAAAAGTTGGGATTGCAGCAAAGCATATGGATATAGATACTAAAGAAGATTTATTTGCTTTAAAGGAAAGGATAGATAATGGATCATTCGATTATAAAGAATCACCATGGAATACAATTAATTTTGTAAATAGATGTTGGAGTGATATGGATCATGTTAAGAGACAGGCTAAAGGATAAGATTTATGATTATTTAAAAAATAATTCTATCTTGAGCAAGCTAGACTTAAAGAACAATGTTTATGTAACATTTTTAGCACAAGGAGAATATAACGTAAACTTTATTATTACAGATGGAATGAAAAAGTATGTATTTAGAGTGAATACAGGAAGCCAATTGGAATTAGAAAATCAGATAAAATATGAGTATGATGCATTAAGAGCATTAGAGAAGAGTGGTGTAACCCCAAAAGTATATTATGTAGATGATAAAAAAGCTTATTTTGATTATGGAATTTTGATTATGGAATTTTTAGAGGGAAGACCCTTAGAATATGATAAAGACTTAAAAAAGGCTGCAAATATTTTTTCTAGAATACATTCATTAGATTTTAAAAAAATTAATAGGGATCATTTTATTGTTGAAGAAAATATATTTAGTGAGAGAATATTAGAAGCAAGAAGATTGTTGAAGAATTTTTTAGTATCCTACTTAGTGGATCCTAAATTAAAAAGGTATTTTGATAATTTTCTAAATTGGTGTGAAAAACATAAAAACAAAGAAAAATATTTCATAGAAAATAAATGGCATGTTATCAACAATACAGAGGTTAATTCTCATAACTTTATAATAGGAGAGAAGAATAATTTTTTAATAGACTGGGAAAAACCTGTAATTAGTGATCCATGCCAAGACTTAACACAATTTTTAGCAAAAACAACTACCCTTTGGAAAGCTAATTATATATTAAGTGAAGAAGAAATAGAAAGTTTCTTCCAAGAATATGTAAATAGCTTGTGTATTCCTGATGACCATATAAGAGAAAGAGTACGATTATATACACCATATCTATATCTAAGAGCATTGTCATGGTGCGCTTATGCTTGGCTTGAATATCAAAATCCCAATAAGGATATTCAAAATATGGATACCATTAGAAAAATAGAAGAATATTTGGATATAGAATTTATGAATGGATTATTGAAAGAATATAATATTTGTGGTTAATCTAAAATGCTGCCTATATAGGCAGCATTTTAGCAAAACCCTCTTTTGTTTGATTTAATAAACTTAATAAATTCTTTTTCATGGGTATCTAGTTTATTTCTGTAAACAACATAGTAATCAGATACAATTTCAAAATTATTTATATGAATTCTATTCAGAATACCTGTTTTTAATTCTTTTCGAATAGTCATTTCAGGAATAAATGAGATGCCTTTTCCTGCAACTACCGAAGATTTTATGGCTTCCATTGAATTAAGTTCATAGATAATATTCAGATCATCAAGTTTCATACCATGTGATTCAAGAAACTTTTTTATAATTGCTCTAGTACCAGATCCTTCTTCTCTAAGAATTATAGGTAGCTTTGTAAGTTCTTCAAGAGAGATGGTATCTTTTATATTAGGGAGTGATGTAACTAACAACAACTGATCGGAAGTTATTTTTTCACTTTTTATATTTTTATAATGCATATCACCTTGAATAATGCCAATATTTATATTCCGATTGATTAAATTTTCAACGACACCACTCGTATTTGTAATTTCAAAGTGTATGTTAATATTTTTATGATCTTGTTTATAAGTATATAAGCTGCAAGGAAGGGCATACTCCCCTACAGTTTTACATGAACCAATAAGCAACTGGATGTTATTTGATTTATGATTTGCGATGTCTCTTTCGATATTTTCATGTAAAGAGAGAAGCGTATCAGCATAATCAAATAGAATTTCACCAGCTTCAGTTAGTTCTACTCCTTTATTGCTTCTTTTTAGCAGACTAACTTGTAATTCTTTTTCTAATGACTGTATTTGCATACTTAAAGCAGGCTGAGAAAGATGTAGGATTTTAGCAGCTTTAGAAATACTATTGACTTTAACGGTTATATAAAAAGCTTTGCAATATTCTATATTCATAACATCACCTTGAAAGTTATTTTGTGTTTATTTGCTTTGGTAAAAAGTTATTATATAAAGTATACCATAAAACTGAAATAGTTTCATACAAATTCCATTAATATACAATTTTCCTGATAAAAATTAAGATACGTTTTTTTAGTTGAATAAATTATTCTTATATAATATAAAAGATACTTATGATATAAGAAACATTTTTTAGTATATAATGACATTGAGAATAAATTAACAAAGATTGTTTCGCATATAACAACTATATAGATAAAGGGGGCAAATTATGAATAAGATTTCATACCCAAAAGAAGTTTTGGAAAAAATGAAGGAAATTGTAGATGGATGCATGGGAGATGCACCTCCATATTGTGAAGCTACTTGTCCTATGCATACGGATGTAAAGGGATATGTGAATCTAATAGCGGAAGAAAAATATAAAGAAGCTATTAAATTAATCAGAGAAAAATTGTTTATACCAGGATCACTAGGAAGAATATGTGCACATCCATGTGAAGAAAAATGTAAAAGAGAAGAAGCTTTTAAACAAGCTATGGCAATAGCAGCATTAAAAAGATTTGTTGCAGATAATTATGATGATGAATCTGATTGGGATACATCTATTAAACCTGAAAATGGAAAAAGTATTGCCATTATTGGAGCAGGACCAGCTGGTGCACAAGCAGCACTAGATTTAAGAAGAAAAGGTTATAAGGTAACAATATTTGAAAAACTCACAGTAGTGGGAGGAATGATGCGGGTAGGAATACCTGAGTATAGGTTACCTAGAAATATTATAGATCGTGAATATTCATTATTAGAAAAGATAGGTGTTGAATTTAGGCTAGGAGTAGAAGTTGGAAAGGATATATCTTTTGATCAATTAAGAAAAGATTTTCATGCTGTTGTTATAGCAGTAGGAGCTCATAAAGGTGTTGTGATTCCAGTAGAAGGACATGATCTTGAAGGGGTATTTGATGCAGTTAACTTTTTAAGAGAAGTTAGCTTAACAAGAAAATTCAATATAGGAAAGAAAATTGCTGTAATTGGTGGAGGAAATGTTGCAATAGATGTTGCTAGAAGTGCAAGAAGAGTAGGTGCAGAGGAAGTACATCTTGTATGCTTAGAACCAAAAGATCAAATGCCAGCCCATGATTGGGAAGTAGAAGAAGCAGAAGAAGAAGGAGTTATTGTACATGCAGGCTTTGGTCCGGAAAAAATTGTTGGTAAGAATAATAAGGTAGCAGGATTTGAAATTAAGAAGTGTACTTCTATATTTGATAAGGATGGAAAATTTAATCCAAAATTCGATGAAAAAAATAAGAAAATGTTAGACGTGGATAATGTAATTTTTGCTGTAGGTCAAGCAGTAGACAATTCTTTTGTAAAGGTAGAAGCACTAGAAACTCAAAGAGGTGGAAGATTTATAGTAAACCCAGTTACATTGCAAACAAAGCTAGAGGATGTATTTGTAGCAGGAGATGCAAGCGGTAGGTCTGTTATAGTAATAGAAGCAATGGCAGAAGGTAGAAAAGCTGCTATATCTGTAGATCGATACTTACAAGGAAAAGATATGACAGCAGATAGAGAATATGAAGGAACTTATGAAACATGGCTTGAAACTGAAATAAAAGAAGAAACAGATAATCTACCAAGAGTGAAAACTAAGCAATTAGATCCTAAAAAGAGAGTAAAAGGATTTGATGAAGTAGACCTAGGATTTACACAAGAGCAAGCAGTAGAAGAAGCATCAAGATGTTTAAAATGTGAATGTAAGCTTTGCATGAAAGAATGTATTATGTTAAATGATTTCTGTGAATGTCCGAAAGAATTATTCCAAAATATCATAGAAACGGGAGAAGTAGATCCAATCATACCTTATTCATGTAATATGTGCATCCAATGTACGATTGCATGTCCAAAGGATTTTAAAATGTCAGATCGATTTATGGAAATTAGAAAGAAAATGGTCAAGGCAAATAATGGAAAGTCACCAATAAAAGGACATAAAGCGATAGATATGCATCAAATGCTTGGCTTCTCAAAATTATTTAACACGGCTAGACCAGCAAAAAAATAGGGGGAGGGCTTAGTATGAAAACGAAACGAGTATTTATTCCTGGATGTAGTTTACCATCCTATAACCCTAAAGCAGTAGAAAAAACATTAGCCTTTTTACAAGAAAAATTACCAGGGACAGGGGCTATATTAAAATGCTGTGGAAAGCCAACAAAGGCTTTAGGGCAAGTTGATAAATTCCATGAAAGATATGATACTTTACAAGCTGAAATTGATAGATTAGGGGCAGAGGAAGTTGTTGTTGCATGTCAGTCATGTTATATGACAATTTCAGAAAATAGTCCTAAACAAAAGGTTATATCATTATGGGAGTTGTTACCAAAAATAGGATTACCAAAAGAATCTGTAGGAATTGGAAAAAATAGCGATCTTGTATTTACGATTCATGATTCATGTCCAACTAGATATAAATCATTCATTCAAGATGGAATCCGATGGATTATGGATGAGTTAGGATATAAATATGTTGAGCCTCCTCATACAAAGGAAAATACAAGATGCTGTGGTTTTGGAGGAATGGTTGTTCCAGCCAATCCAGATTTAGCATTAAGGGTTATGAAAAGAAGAACAGAGGAGTTTGAGACAGATTATGTTGTAGCATATTGTGCTGCTTGTAGAGAATCTATGGTTAAGGGTGGAAAAAAAGCAGTGCATATTCTTGACTTGATTTTTGGAGAAGTTATGACTTCAAAGTCAGAGTTTCCTTGTGTGCCAAGCAGTCCAATTACAAGTTGGATAAATCGATACAAGTCTAAAAAAGCGATTAATAAGACTTTAAAATAATATTAAAGGAGGACAATTTATGAAAAAATTATTAGTTGTATTGATGATAGCTACTTTAATATTTGGAGTTGCTGGCTGTAGTAGTCCTGATGTGAAAACTGAAGAAGAACTAAAAAAACAAGAAACAAAATATGATCAATATGCAAATCCTGAAGTGATTGTAAGTGCAATGCAAGCAAAAGAAATGATTGATCAAGGTGGAAAAATTGCAGTGATAGATATTAGAAAATCAGCAGAATATTTATTAGGACATATTCCAGGAGCTATTAACATTTGGAGACCAGATTATGAAAGTACAAACTATGAGTTTGGTGGAATGAGAGCAGAAAAAGAAAAGATGGAAGCATTCTTAGGAAGTTTAGGGATCGATAATGAAACAATGATTTTACTTTATGATGGCAAAGGTGAATATGATGCTGCTAGAGTATGGTGGATTTTAGATATGTATGGTCATGAAAAAATGGCTTTAATCGATGGAGGAATTGATGGATGGAAAGCTTCAGGACTAGATACAACTATTGAAAAGCCTGAAATCACTCCTACAGAGTACAAATTTAAAGGAGATGTAGATGAAAGTAAATTAGCTACTTTAGAAGATGTAAAAGCAGCAATTGATGATCCTAATGTAATCATATTAGATACACGTTCAATTGAAGAAGCTACAGGTGAGAGCTTAAAAGAAAGGTGCATATAGAAAGGGAAGAATTCCAAAGAGTGTTTGGATTGAATATAAAGAAGCGATCAATACAGGTGAAGGAGAAGATAAAACCTTTAAAACATTAGAAGAATTAAAAGCTATATATGAAGCAAATGGTATTACACCGGATAAAACAATTATCCCTTATTGTCAATCAGCAGTACGTTCTGCACATACTACATTTGTATTAACACAGTTATTAGGATATAAGAACGTGAAAAACTATGATGGTTCATGGATTGAATGGAGTTATCATAAAGATCTTCCAGTTGAAACTGGCGAAATAAAATAATAAAGGCGTGTAGGAGGGAATTTTCCCTTTTACAAATCATTGGAGGTGCAGTTATGTCTCAAGGAAAAGAAAAACAACAAGAAAAAAAGTCAAGTTCATTTAAATTGTTAGCAGCAGTACTTATTATTGCTATTGGTTTTTTTATAGCTTGGAAAACAGGTGTAGTTAGCAAGATTCAAGATGTTGAAGCAATGCAAGCATTTTTTAAGTCTTTTGGTATATGGGGTTATCTTGTATTTATACTGGTTTTTATTGCATCTTGTGTATTTATGCTCCCAGGATCAATGCTTACAATTGTAGCTGGAATTGCTTTTGGTCCAATATTAGGAGGAGTTGTTTCGTTAATAGGGGCAACACTTGGAGCGACAGCTGCCTTTTTAGTTTCAAAATATGTAGCTAGAGGAATGATTGAAGAGAAAATCGGACAGAACGAAATGTTCAAAAAAATAGATGATGGGGTTGAGAAGAATGGAACAAGTTTTTTAATTTTAACCCGTTTAGTTCCTGTTTTTCCATTTTCTTTCCAAAATTATGCATATGGATTGACAAAAATTAATTTAGGAACATATTTTATCGTATCATTAATTTGTATGGCACCAGGAGCATTCATTTATGCTTATATGGCTGGAGAGATTGTAACAAACGGTTTTTCAGCAGGATTGTTAGTGAAGTTTGCTATAGCAGGTATTGCTTTATTCTTAGTTTCATTAATACCAAAATACATTGCCAAGAAAAAAGGAATTAATATGGAGGATTTAAAATAAAATTTATTTAATTTATTAATATACGAGACTATAATAGGCTTTATAGCCTTGTAGTAAATATTTTCAAATGAAAAGGGAGGATGAATTTTATGTTTAAGAAAAAGTTACTTATTGTAACGCTACTAATTTTATCTCTTGTAGTTTCAGTAGTTGGATGTACACAACAACCTGCTCAAGAAGCACCAAAAGCAGAGGAAAATGCTGAGACAAAAGTAGGAGATTTAGGATATGCTCATCCAGAAAGTTTAATTTCAGCACAAGAGTTAAAAGAAATTATGAATGATGAAAATGTTGTAATCCTTGGTGTAGAAGTAAGAGATTATATACCAGGATCTGTTAAGATTAAAGAAGAAGACTTTAATTATACTGCAGATGGACTAAAAAATGCGAGACCAACGAAAGAACAATGGGAAAAAGTTTTATCAAATGTAGGTATTGATAATGATGACACAATCGTTCTTTATGATGCGAAAAATATGTTATTATCAGCACGTGTTTGGTGGATTCTTAAATATTACAACCATGATGATGTGAAAATTTTAAATGGTGGTATAAAAGCATGGGAAAATGCTGGTTATGAAACAGCATCATCTCCAGCAAAAAAAGAAGCAACAACTTATGAAATCAAAGGAGAAAACCCAGATATACTTGCTACTGTTGAGACAGTAAAAACAAGCTTTGATAATGAAAATATTGCTACTTTAGATACGCGTTCAGACAAAGAATGGAGAAAAGGACGTGTTCCAGGAGCTGTTCACATTGAATGGACAAATGCACTAAGAGAAGATGGTACATTCAAGAGTGCTGATGAATTAAAAGCATTATATGAAGAAAAGGGAATTACAGCTGATAAAGAAATTATAACATACTGCTTAGGTGGTTGGAGAGCAGCTCACTCAATGTTTGCATTAACAGAATTACTTGGTTATGAAAATGTGAAAAACTATGATGGTTCATGGGAAGACTATGAAAAATCAGGAGAACCAATTGAAAAATAAAAAGTTATAAGCAATAAAAAACCTTCTGCAAATAGAAGGTTTTTTATTGCTTATGAATTATTAGCTTTTGCATAGTTATAGATTATTTATTTATTGCTTTAATAATGAATTTACTGATAAAGAAAGTAAATGGAAATAAGATTAAAAGTTGTATTACTGGTATTAAACCAATATTTGTATTAGGGAATAAAGGCATAGCTTCTGAATAGGCCCATCTTCCAGAGTAAAGAGCACTTATTTCAAAATAAAAACTTAAGAATAAAGCATATAGTGATATAATAATATATTCTTTAGATTTCCACTTATTTACAATCCAGTTAGAATTTCCATTAACAAATGATAATATAACATATAAAGTTACAGTCATCATTACATCACCAAAGGTTGCGCTCCACATTAATGGAGAAGTAGCTGTTTTTGTGTCCATAGCATAAAATAAACCACATGATAAGTATTCCCAGGCAGCTTGAAATATGAAAGATATCAATGCTATTATAATAAAATTTCTTAAGAATTGTTTCATAAAAAGACCTCTTTTCTCCATAAATATCACTCCTTTCTAGTATAAGCATTCACGCAAAATTAATGCCAAAATATAATATTGTCCTAAAAATATATTTTTATAGTTGGTATTGTTCTTGCATTAAATACAAGTAAGTTAAAAATAATTGAAAATCTTTAAAAGGAGAGGGTAGCATATGGATAAATTTAAGCATATGGTTATTTAATAAGTTATTTTCTTTATAACGATGGGGGTTACGGTAGGTATTTATAGCATAAATCAATTGTTTTAATAAATTGTAACAAAGGAGCATATCCTACAAGTGCTGTGTGAAAAGCTACAGTTTCTTATTATGGTTTTGAATGAGAAGAATATAATTATTCTTAAAATTGTAAAGAAAAACTTAAAAGAAGGTGTGAGCAATGTAGACAGATAATTGATACAAATTAGAGAAAAAGTACTTATAGTGAATAAATGTAAAATATATAAATCATCATAAAATTAAAGGAGGAAGAAGAAATGAAAAAGTGGTTTGAAAACTTTTTGAAGAAATTAGGTGAGGCAAATAAGAAAAACTTTGGATCAGAAAGATTAGATTGCTGTGATGTAAATAAAAAAAGTAATGGTTCTAAATCTAAGTAGGTATTTCAGAATATAAAGGTTTTAAAAGTATGAAATTGAAATCCCATGAAATATATCTCATGGGATTTTATAATCATCGTAATAATTATAAAATATGAAAGAGAGAGAAATGATGAGAACAGAAAAAAAAATTCAAGAGATTCTATTTATTAGTATGAGTATTATAGGGATCACGTTACTTCATTATTTTACTATAGCTTCAAGATGGGATATACATGACTTCTATAGAAGGCTATATTATATTCCTATTATTGTTGCTAGTTTTAAATTTAGACTAAAAGGTGGTGTACTTTCATCACTCATTATTTCTATGCTGTATACACCCCATTTATTGTTATATTTTGGAAAAATCAATATAGAGGTATTAAATCAATTTTTAGAAATTATGATGTTTATAGTTATAGGTACAATCACAGGATTTTTAGTGGAATCTGACTTTAAAAAGAAAAAAATGCTAGAAATACAAATAAGAAAATTAACGGATCTTGAAAATTATACCCAAAATATATTAGATAGTATTACAAATGTTTTTATTGCTGTTGACAAAAATTTAATGATACAATCTATGAACAAGGAAGGGAAAAAAATATTTCAATTAGATGGAGGAATTGAGAGTAGAAATTTAAGTTCTTTGTTTGTCGAATACGACCATGTGGAAAAAATATTAAATGATGTATTTAAATATAATAAAAAAGTATTAAATATGGAAACACAATGCATTTCAAAAGATGGAAAAGGTGTTTATGTAAAACTGTTTGCATATCCATTACGAAGCACTAGGGACAAGGTAGAGGGAGTTGTACTTGTACTTGAAGATATATCTGAGATTCGAAAGTTAGAAAGCCAAGTAAAAAGATCGGAAAAGTTATCAGCAGTAGGAGAACTTGCATTAGGTATTGCTCATGAGATAAGAAATCCACTAGGTATTATAAAGACCATATCCCAAACAATACATGAAGATACAGACGATGAAGAGTTAGAAGAAGGTCTTGAAATTATCATTCATGAAATTGATAGAGCAAATTCAGTAATTCAGAGTTTGTTAAATTTTGCGAAGCCTAATGTATATGAAAGAAAGGTTCAAAGTATAGATGGCCTACTACAGGATATTCTACTGATTACGAAAAAATATGCACAGCAGAACCATGTAGAAATGAATTATGAGTTACAAGAAGATGTGAAATTATTTGTAGATTCAGAAGCATTAAAACAAGCATTTGTAAACATTATCTTTAATGCTGTACAAGCTATGCCAAAAGGTGGGAAATTATATATTAGTCTATTCAAAGAAAAGAATTGGGTAAAAATTTCTTTTGAAGATACTGGAATAGGAATACCTCAAGAAAAAATTGAAAAAATATTTGAGCCTTTTTACACTACAAAGGATACTGGAACAGGGCTTGGATTATCTATTACCCATAGAATTATAGAAGAACATAAGGGCTATATGGGGATAGATAGTGTAGTAGGAAAGGGAACAAAAATAGATGTATATCTTCCTATTGCAGTAGAGGAAGGAGCTTAATGAGAATATGCCTGTAATAATGATCACAGCTAATGGAATAATGAAATCCGCAATAGAGGCAATGAAGATATACTAGACATATCCTTATATATAGAATGGAAAAATATAATATGAAAGAAAATAATTAATTTCATCATTATAGGATATATAGTGAAGGAATATTAGATGAGTAAATGGGGGTTGATTCTTAAAAAAGTAAGAATCAACACCCATGAATAAGATTTTATTACCTATCTAATCTGTAAACTTTGTTTTGGTACATATAAAAATCGATTAACGATAAGAATTAGAATGCCAATCAATAAAAATAATGTGCCTATGGAGTAATGATCTGCTACAAAACCAAAGATTGGAGCAAAAATAACTGTAAAAAGTGATCTTAATTGACTATCTACAGATAATACTGTAGCACGTTGATTTTTTTCCATATAATCACCGCATACATCAACAAATATTGGTCTTCTTGCGTCTTTTAATATATATAAGACAAAGAAAATTCCAATAATAATCATTATATTATTATTTTTTATTGCAATTGAAAGGAACAACAAAAGGATTGCCATAACGTCAAATGAAACAACTAATAGTTTATTGGATGTTGTTATTTTATTAAGCTTGTAAACATTTTTTGAAGCCATAGAGCTACATATATAAAATATACCATAAGTAATTCCTAAGTATATTTTTACCATATTTTCTCCTTCTAGCACTTTCAAGCTAGAAGCAGCTGAAGTTATTATTGTTAGCTTTAAAATAAGTTGAATATAATCCTTAATTGTTTTAAAAATCCCATCATATAGCGAAGAACTAATAAGGATTTTATTTAAAGAAGTATTGAAAATAATATTCTTAAGTTGAATAAAGCTTTCTATAAAGAATTTTTTCAAATTTAATACATTGTATCTTCTTTCATCTAAACTATCAGGATAAGACCATATTAGTATAAAATCTATAATATATGGTATGATACAAATTAAAAAAATCCATCTTGCACTAGGTAAATTTAGAATAAATAGGATTGATAAAAAAGCAGAAATTGCTGAACCTATTAAAGAAAATGATCTTGTTCTTCCATAAACAAAGGCTTTATGCTCAAACCATCCTTTTTGTTCAAGATAAGTGTAAATCATTGCTTTATGAGTTCCAGATCTGAAGGCTTCACCTAATCCAAAGAAGATCATACCGATTACAAAATTGTAAAAGCTTTTTCCTATAAAGAAAAATACAAATGAAATTATATAAAAAGTAAAGCAAATCATCAGTTCCTTTTTCTTTCCGTAGTGATCAGCAAATATGCCTGAAGGTACTTCAAATATATAGGTAATGACTTCCCTAATTGAGAATAAAATACCTATCTTAAATAAATTAAAACCCATCCCTAAAAGATAGATGAGAAGATATGGTTCAAAAAATTTGAGATTTTTTAGTAAACCATAAAAACAGAATTTCCATATTTGATGATCGTTTTTAATATTTTTATATACTTGTGACATTGTAGGCACCCCTATCTGTACTTTTTTTGATTAGATATTGAATTTAGATAACAAAATTATATTATCCTCTATTATAGATTACAATAAAAATATTTCACTTTTTTTATACAAAACAAACGTTCGCATCTCTACTGAAAAAAAGGAAATTATGATATACTATTTCTTATCAAAGTTCTTTTGAGAATTATGAAATAAGACATAGATAAAAGGTACAAAAGAAAGGAGAAAATTTATGGATTTGTCCATGTTAAATCCTCCACAGAGGGAGGCTGTTTTAAAAACGGAAGGACCACTACTTATTTTAGCAGGTGCTGGATCGGGAAAAACTAGAGTTTTAACTCATAGAATTGCATATCTAATAGAAGAGCTTGGAGTTTATCCAGGGAATATTCTAGCGATTACATTTACAAATAAGGCAGCAAAAGAAATGAAGTACAGAGTAGAAGATTTATTAGGAAGGCCTACTGATATATGGGTAAGCACTTTTCACTCTGCTTGTGTAAAAATTTTAAGAAGAGATATAGAAAAGATAGGTTATACAAATGATTTTGTCATTTATGATACATCGGATCAAAAGGTAGTTTTTAAGGAATGTTATAAAGAATTAAACATAAATGATAAATTATATCCACTTCCTATGGTTCAGCATAGAATTAGTGAAGCGAAGGATAAAATGTTAACTCCGGAAAAGTTTATAAAAGAGTATGCTGGCGATTTTCAAATGGAGACAATAGGAAAGATATATAAACTTTATCAGAAAAAGTTAAAAAAGAATAATGCACTAGATTTTGATGATCTAATTTTTAAGACTGTTGAACTATTTGAAAATGACAAAGTAACTCTTTCTTATTACCAAAATAAGTTTCAATACATAATGGTAGATGAGTATCAGGATACAAATCAGCTTCAATATAAGTTGATTTCTATGCTTGCAGCAAAACATGGAAATTTATGCGTTGTAGGGGACGATGATCAATGTATTGTGGAGGGGTGTAAAGTAGAGACGCAAGATGGAAAAATTGCCATAGAAGAAATTAAAGAGCATCAAAAGGTGCTTTGTGCTTCAGGACAAGCGAAAACTATGATAGGTACTGTAGATAAGAAAATGAAAAAAGAATATAAAGGACCTATCGTAAGGATTAAAACAAAATCAGGAAAAGAAATCAAAGGTACACCGAATCATATTGGTTTTGCAAGACTGAATCCACAGCCTGGAGTTTATTATGTGTATTTAATGTATAAAAAAGGGTATGGATATCGTATAGGACAAACACAGGGTGTAAGAAGTAGAAAAGGTGAAATTACAAATGGATTGGCCGTAAGGCTTAATCAAGAACATGCAGATAAGATGTGGATTCTAAAAGTATGCTTTAGTAAAGATGAAGCACACTTTTATGAACAATTATATGCTTTTAAATATGGGATTCCTACAACTGTATTTCATGCAAATGGAAGAAAAATGACATTATTACAGGAACATATTGATGCAATTTATAAGGAAATTAACACAGAAAAAGCTGCAATTAATTTAATGAATGATTTATGTATTTTTGAAGAATATCCACAGCATTTGTGTAATGCAGTTGTTCGCGGTCAGTCTATAAGAAGAATTGTAAATGTTACTTCCTTTGGAGGAAGAGAAACTGGATTAGATGCTGGTTGGCATGGACATAGAATATGTTTGAATACATCAGGAGAAGATTTAAAGGAAAAAGCTAGCAAAGATTTTCCTGTAAGGGATGGACAAAGAAATACGTGGAGAATAGAAACAGAAAGAAAAGAATATGATGAAGCTTATTTATATGCAAGAGAATTAGCACAACTAGATGATACTATTGATATTGTAAAAAAAGCAAGATTAACAGAGAAAAAGAGTTTTTATTATATGCCGTTAGCTCATATGAAGCCTACAATGCATGTAGCAGTATATGAAGATGGAAAAATCATAGAAGACATTATAGAAGAAGTTGTTTTTGAAGAGTATGATGGATATGTATATGATTTATCAGTTCCTCATTTTAGACAATATATATGTGAAGGAATTGTTGTCCATAACTCTATTTACAGCTGGAGGGGTGCAGATATAAGAAATATCCTAAATTTTGAGGATGATTTTAAAAATGCAACTGTAATAAAACTCGAACAAAACTATCGTTCGACACAAAATATATTAGATGCTGCGAACTGTGTTATTAAAAATAATAGAAGTAGAAAAAACAAAAAATTATGGACTTCTCAAGAAAGTGGAGAAATATTAAGATATTATCGTGCTATGAATGAACATGATGAAGCAGGGTTTGTTGTAAAACAAATTAAAGACATGGTAGAAACGGATGGAAGAAACTATTCAGAATTTGCTATTCTTTATAGAACAAATGCCCAGTCTCGTGTAGTTGAAGAAATGCTCATGAAAGCAGGGATTCCTTATAGGATTTATGGAGGATTAAAGTTCTATGATCGTAAAGAAATAAAAGATATTATTGCTTATTTGAGATTGATTCAAAATCCTGTAGATGATGTAAGCTTTAAAAGAGTAATCAATGTTCCTAAAAGAGGGATTGGAGATAGAACTGTTGAAAAATTAGAACAAATGGCTAATCAAACAGGAGAAAGTATATTTAGTGTAATCCTAGATGATGAACTTATTCAAGGTTTTTCAAAAAGAGTGAAAGCAGGAATAAAGGACTTTGCATTATTGATTACGAAATATGGAATAATGAAGGAAGAAATAGGCATAACAGAACTTATTAAAAATGTATTGCAAGAGTCGGGATATATGGATGAGCTTCGTAATGAAAATACAGTAGAGGCTGAAGCGAGAATTGAAAACTTGCAAGAATTTTTATCGGTTGCTATGGACTTTGAAAGAAGTAGTGAAGTAAATACATTAGAAGAATTTTTATCCAATATATCATTAGTATCAGATTTAGATACGATGGATGATGAGGAAAATGCAGTAGTGCTTATGACTCTTCATAGTGCAAAGGGCTTAGAGTTTCCAGTTGTTTTCCTTATAGGGATGGAGGAGAGGATATTTCCAATCTCAAGGGCTTTAGAGAGTGATCGAGATTTGGAAGAAGAAAGAAGACTTTGTTATGTAGGAATTACTAGAGCAGAAGAGATGTTATTCCTAACCCATGCAAGAATGAGAACATTATATGGAAGAACCAACTACAATCCAATGTCTAGATTTATTGATGAAATTGAAGAGCGTTTGATTGATATGGATAAAGAGGAAATGAAGAAGAGAGATCAAAAGGCTTTAGCACCAAACATAGGGATATATCGGGGAGCAACCTTAAAAGAGACACCAAAACCTATTAATACAGGCTCAAAGGATGTTAGGCCAGGAAGCAAAGTAAAACATGACAAATTTGGCATAGGGACAATAATTTCTGTAAAGAAAAGTACAAGTGGTACAGAGTTGACAATTGCTTTTGATAATGCAGGAATAAAAAAGCTTATTAAAGAATTTGCACCAATTTCTGTTATATAGATAAAGGAGGATATTTGTGAACCAAGAAATGGCACGTAAAAAAATAGATCAATTGATTGATATTATCAATGAGCATAATTATAAGTATTATGTATTAGATAATCCAGAAATTACAGACTATGAATATGACATGCTGATGAATGAATTAATATCATTAGAGAAGCAATTTCCAGAGCTTATTCGTCAGGATTCACCAACGCAAAGGGTAGGGGGAGAGCCTCTAGAAGCTTTTGTTCAAGTGCAGCATAGTGTGCCAATGCTTAGTTTAGACAATTCTTATAACAAAGAGGATTTGTTAGATTTTCATAATAGAATCCGAAAAGTTATTGATGGTAAGATAGAGTATATAGTTGAACCTAAAATTGATGGATTGTCTGTATCTTTAAAGTACGAAAAAGGAATATTTGTTCAAGGGGCTACTCGTGGAGATGGATTTGTTGGAGAAGATATTACATCTAATCTACGAACAATAAAGACCATTCCACTTAAGTTAAAGGAAGAAATAGATATTGAAGTAAGAGGGGAGGTTTATATTTCCCGGGAAAAATTTGCAGAATTAAATCAAAAACAAGCTGAAAAAGGAGAAACTATTTTTGCAAATCCTAGAAATGCGGCAGCTGGTTCTTTAAGACAGCTTGATCCTAAAATAGCTGCTAAGAGAAATTTAGATATATTTATTTTCAATATACAAACAATTAAAAATATGCATATTAGCAAGCATACAGAAGGATTTGAATATCTTAAAAGCTTAGGGTTTAAAACTTCTATGTACGAAGTTTGCCATAGCATAGAAGAAGTAATAGATCAATGTGAAAAATGGGCAGAAAAAAGAAGCAATATACCTTTTGAGATTGATGGACTTGTTATTAAGATAAATGATTTAGAACAAAGAGAGGCTCTTGGTACAAGATCTAAGAGTCCACGATGGGCTATTGCTTATAAATTTCCTGCTGAACAAAAAAAGACAATTGTAAAAGATATTACTATTCAAGTTGGAAGAACAGGAGCATTAACACCAACGGCAGAACTTGAACCTGTCAGGGTAGCAGGATCTGTTATTAGCCGTGCTACATTGCATAATGAGGATTACATTAAAGAAAAAGATATTCGTATTGGGGATAGAGTAATAATTCAAAAGGCAGGAGATGTTATACCAGAAGTTGTTCGTGTTGTTTTTGATGATAGAACAGGTCAAGAGAAAGAATTTAAAATGCCAAAAGTTTGTCCAGCTTGTGGTGAAGAGGTTATAAGATTAGAAGGTGAAGCTGTTACAAGATGTATAAATACTGCTTGTCCTGCTCAATTAAGGAGAGGTTTTATACATTTTGTATCAAGAGATGCTATGAATATTGATGGGCTTGGGGAGTCAATTGTAAATTTATTGTTAGACAATAATTTGGTTAAAGATTTTGCAGATTTATATTCTATTAAAAAAGAAGATTTAGTTCCTTTGGAAAGAATGGGAGAAAAATCTGCTCAAAATTTGATAAATGCTATTGAAAAATCTAAAAATAATGATTTGGATCGTGTAATTTTCGGTTTAGGAATAAAACTAGTAGGTGTTAGAGCAGCTAAACTTTTAGCAGATGCTTTTGGAGATATGGATAAATTGATGAAAGCAACCTATGAAGAAATTGTAGCCATTCCTGAGATAGGAGACAAAATGGCAAAAAGCATAGAAGCTTTTTTCAAAGAAGATAGGAACCTTAAAACTATTGAAAAATTAAGAGCTGCTGGTGTAAATATGAAAGCTTTAAAAACTTCAGAGGAGGAAGTAGAAAAGAAATTTGAAGGATTAATATTTGTATTGACAGGAACACTTCAAAAATATAAGCGGAATGATGCAAAGGCAATTATAGAAAAATTAGGTGGAAGGGTTTCAGGGAGTGTAAGTAAAAAGACAAGTTATGTACTAGCGGGAGCTGAAGCAGGTTCAAAATTGGAAAAAGCAAATCAATTAGGGATTCGTGTAATTAGCGAAGAAGAATTTGAACAAATGATTAAATAAGAATCAGCAGCTGCTGATTCTTATTTAATTTTAAGGATAAAGGAGGAGAAAGGTATGGCAATTAGCATAAAAGATGTAGAGCATATAGCAGATTTGGCAAGATTAAGTTTTACTGAAGAAGAAAAGATAAGATTTATAAATCAGTTTAAAGTTATTATTGAATATATTGATAAACTCAATAAAGTAGATGTTGAAGGGGTTGAACCTAATAATCATATCATTCCATTAAAAAATATATTTAGAGAAGATGAAATAAAAATTTCTATGGAGAAGGAGAAGGTACTTATGAATGCACCTGATCAACAGGATGGATGCTTTAGAGTACCTAAAATAATAGAATAAGGGAGTGGGAATATGGAAATTTATCATTTGACAGCCCATGAAATAAGGGACAAGCTACAAAATAAAGAAATAAGTGCAAAGGAATTAACAGAATTGATTTTAAAAAGAATGAAAAATGTTGAGTCTAAGGTAGGGGCTTATGTTTATATAAATGATGAAAATGCTGTTTCCTTTGCAGAGGAAGTAGATAATAGAATTCATGCTGGTGAGATACTGTCTGATCTAGTAGGAATTCCTATGAGTTTAAAAGATAATATATGTACAGAAGGAATATTTACTACTTGTGCATCAAAAATCCTCGAAAACTTCATACCTCCATATAATGCGACAGTTACAAAAATGCTTTATGAACAAAAAAGCATTTTGCTTGGAAAGACAAATATGGATGAATTTGCTATGGGCTCTTCTACAGAAACTTCAGTTTTTAAAGCAACAAAAAATCCATGGGATTTAGAAAGGGTTCCCGGAGGTTCGAGTGGGGGATCTGCTGCAGCTGTTGCAGCAGGAGAGGCCTTTTTTTCTTTGGGTTCAGATACAGGAGGTTCTATTAGGCAACCTGCTTCATTTTGTGGAATTGTAGGATTAAAGCCCACATATGGATTGGTTTCAAGATACGGATTAATTGCTTATGCATCATCATTAGATCAAATTGGACCTTTGACAAAGGATGTAGAAGATTGTGCATTAGTTTTAAATGCAATTGTAGGACATGATAATATGGATTCTACATCTGTAAGCTTTAAAGGAGTAGATTATAAAAAAGCATTGATAAATGATGTAGAGGGGCTTAAGATTGGAATTTTAAAAGAATATTTTGAAGAAGGAGTAGATGAAGATATAAAGAAAGCAATATTTGATAGTTTAAAGTTATTTGAATCTATGGGTGCTATAGTTGAAGAAGTATCACTTCCTCATACAGAATATGCCTTATCTGCTTATTATATTATTGCTTCATCAGAGTGTAGTTCAAACTTAGCACGCTTTGATGGAATTAGATACGGATACAGAGCAAAAAACTATGATAGTTTAAAAGATTTATTTATAAAGACAAGAACAGAAGGTTTTGGAGAAGAAGTAAAAAGGAGAATTATGTTAGGAACCTTTTCATTGAGTTTAGGCTATTATGATGCCTACTATCAAAAAGCCTTAAAGGTAAGAACGTTAATTAAGCAGGATTTTGAAAAAGCATTTAAAAATTTTGATGTATTAATAGCTCCTACCACACCATCTGTTGCATTCAAAATAGGGGAAAAAATAAATGATCCATTAGGGATGTATATGTCAGATGTATGTACTGTTCCAATAAATATGGCAGGGCTTCCAGCTATTTCGATTCCATGTGGATTTAAGGATGGGCTTCCTATAGGGCTTCAAATAATAGGAAAACATTTTGATGAAAGTACAATTCTAAGAGTTGCTTATACATTTGAACAGAATACAGACTATCATAAAAAAAGAGTTAAGCTATAAGGGGGTGAAAAGATGAAATATCAAACATTAATTGGTTTAGAAATCCATGTTGAGTTATTAACAGCTTCAAAGATATTTTGCGGATGTAGTACTGCTTTTGGAGGAGAGAGTAATACCCATTGTTGTCCTGTATGTTTGGGACTTCCTGGTGCTTTGCCTGTACTAAATAAAAAAGTAGTAGAATTTGCTGTGAAGGCAGGTTTAGCTCTTAATTGTAACATTGCATCTGTTTGTAAGATGGACAGAAAGAATTATTTTTATCCAGATTTGCCAAAGGCATTTCAAACTTCTCAGTATGATATGCCAATTTGTACAAATGGGTATATAGAAATAGACTGTGGAAAAAAGAAAAAAATTAGAATAAAAAGAGTACATATAGAAGAAGATGCAGGAAAAACAATGCATGCTGAAGATGGCGTGTCTCTTATTGATTACAATAGATGTGGGGTTCCTTTGATTGAAATTGTTACACAACCAGATATGACTTCTTCAGAAGAAGCATATAAATTTCTTGAAAGACTAAAATCCATATTACAATATACAGAAGTTTCCGACTGTAGGATGGAACAAGGTTCATTAAGATGTGATATAAACATTAATGTAAAATCTGAAGATTCTAGTTTTGTGAGTAATATTGTTGAGGTAAAAAACTTAAATTCATTCAAGGCAGCAGCTAAAGCTATAGAATACGAAGAAAAAAGACATATTGATTTGTTGAAAAAAGGAGAAAATACAAATAAAGAAACAAGAAGATGGGACGAATCAAAAAATAAAACAGTCATTATGAGAATGAAAGAAAATGTTGAGGATTATAGATATTTTCCAGAACCAGATTTAGTTAAAATTGAAATAGATAGTGATTGGGTAGAAAAAATAAGGACAAGTTTGCCTGAAATGCCAAATCATAAGAAAGAAAGATTTATAAAGGATTATGGGTTACCTTTATATGATGCAGAGATTTTAACTTCTTCAAAAGGGATGGCAGACTTTTTTGAAGAGGTTGTGAAAGAATTTCAAGATGCAAAGATGGTAAGCAATTGGGTGATGACAGAATTTTATAGAAGTTTAAAAGAAAGTGAAAGTGATATAGAAAATATTAAGTTTTGTGCAAAAGATTTTGCAAAGCTATTAAGATTAATAAAAAGAGGAACTATTAGTAATAATATAGGTAAGAGAATATTTAAAGAAATGTATAATTCAGGAAAAGATCCAGAAATAATTGTAAAAGAAAAAGGACTTATGCAAATATCAGATGTAGATGTGATTAAAGAGATGGTACTGAAGGTTTTAGAGGAATATCCAGAGTCTGTTATGGATTATAAAAATGGGAAGGGTCGTGCATTAGGATTTTTAGTAGGACAGGTAATGAAGGTATCAAAAGGAAAAGCAAATCCACAAATGGTGAACAAAATTATAAAAAAATATTTAGACACTTAAAGAAGGATATTCCTTCTTTTTTTTGAACAAAATGGGTATGAATGGAATTTACAACTGTATATGTATAGCGTACAGAAAGACAAAAATGTATTTGAATCATGCACAATATTATATTTTCTTCCATATAGCAATTGAATAACTTAAAACAATTAAGCATAATTATTCATCTGTTTTGAACAATTTTTGAATCATGAAAATGTTACTGCAGGTTTTTGAGTTGTGAATCAAATCCAGTAAAATCAATAGCTTTAGAAAATGTTACAAATATTTAAGAAATAGATTCGCTTTAATAAGTTGAATTGTAAAAAAAATTTGGTTATTATTAATAATACATTATGGAAAAGTTACAATGAATAAAATTATCTGAAAAATGAATGATAAATAAAATAAAATTCATTTTAATTTTATATTCAATTAATAGGAGGTGGATATCCGTTATTTATATTAATCTAAAAGATTAATTAAAATGATTAAAGGAGGGTGAATGTTTTGGGTAGATTCATTGCAAATAGAATAGTTTCTATGGTTATTACGCTATTATTAGTTATTACGATTACTTTTCTTTTAATGCATGCTATACCAGGAGGACCTTTTACAAGAGAGAAAGCTTTACCACCTGCAGTTATTAAGGCTTTAGAGGCTAAGTACAAGCTTGATCAACCATTATGGAAGCAATATATAGATTATCTTGGTGGTGTTATAAAAGGTGATTTAGGACCTTCATTCCAACGTACAGGTATTACAGTAAATAAACTGATTGAAGAAGGATTTCCTGTTTCAGCGAAAATCGGAGGGTTATCAGTACTGTTAGTACTTGTTTTAGGGATTCCAATAGGTATTATTTCAGCATTAAAACAAAACAAATGGCAGGATCAATTAGCTATGTTTATGGCAACATTAGGTGTAACCATACCTAGCTTCGTATTAGGAACATTAATTATTTATATATTTAGTTCAAAACTTGGGTGGCTTCCTTCTTATGGATTAAAAAGCTGGAAACACTATATTGGACCTGTGATTGCTCTTAGTGGATTTTCACTTTCATTTGTTGCAAGACTGACACGTTCTAGTATGTTAGAAGTATTGCAGCAAGATTATATTAGAACAGCAAGAGCAAAGGGATTGTCTGAATTTGTAGTAGTTGGAAAACATGCCTTGAAAAATGCATTGATTCCTGTTGTAACCTATGTAGGACCTCTTGTTGCGGCTATATTAACAGGATCATTTGTAGTTGAGAGAATCTTTGCTATTCCAGGAATGGGTAAACATTTCGTAGAGAGCGTTGGAAATAGAGATTATACAGTATTGATGGGTATGACTATATTTTATGCATTATTTTTAGTCGTTATGGTATTGGTTGTAGATGTTGCTTATGGATTCATTGATCCAAGAATTAAAGTTGATGAATAGGAAGGGGATGAAAGGATGGACATTAAAAATATTCCACAGGAAATGTGGCAGCCGATAAGCACAAAAGATCGAGAAAAAGAAAAAATTGCTCGTCCTAGTATGACTTATTGGCAAGATGCTTGGAGACGACTTAAGAAAAACAAATTAGCTATGTTAGGACTTGTAATGATTGCCTTTATTTTCGCATTAGCAATTGTTGGACCATGGCTTTCATCATATAGTTATTCAGAGCAAAATCTTTTAAGAGGGAATGAAGCACCTAGTGCTGATCATATATTTGGTACGGATGCACATGGTAGAGATTTATATGTAAGGGTATTGTACGGTGCACGTATTTCTCTTATTGTTGCAGTAGTAGCAACTTTGGTTAACTTTTTTATTGGGATCATTTATGGAGGAATTTCAGGATATATAGGTGGAAAAGTTGATAATATTATGATGCGTATTGTAGATATTATTTCTACTATTCCATTGGTTTTATATGCAATTATTCTGATGGTTGTAATTGGTTCAGGTCTTAAGAGTATAATCATTACTTTAGGAACTATATATTGGGTAAGAATGGCGCGGATTGTGCGTGGACAAATTTTAAGTTTAAAAGAACAAGAATATGTTCTAGCAGCTAAAACCTTGGGAGCTGGTACATGGAGGATATTATTTAGACATTTGATTCCAAATGCTATGGGACCAATTATTGTTACAATGACTATGCAAATTCCAAGTGCTATATTTACTGAATCTTTTTTAAGCTTTATAGGACTAGGAGTTTCAGCACCTATGGCTTCATGGGGATCATTAGCTAGTGATGCATTAGGAGGACTTAGGTCATATCCATATCAGTTATTTTTCCCAGCAGCAGCAATATGTATTACAATGCTTGCATTTAACTTCTTAGGTGACGGTTTAAGAGATGCTCTTGACCCACGCTTGCGTAAGTAGAAAAGGGGTGACAATATGAAAAACGATAGAGTATTAGAAGTAAAAAATCTTAGAACTTCGTTTTTTACCCATGTGGGTGAAGTTAAGGCAATAAGAGGTGTAAGTTTTCATTTAGATAAAGGAGAAGCAGTTGGTCTTGTTGGAGAATCAGGAAGTGGAAAAAGTGTTACATCTATGTCTATTATGAGATTACTTCAGTATCCCGGAAAAATTGTAGATGGAGAAATTACCTTTAAAGGAAAAGATATTGTAAATTTATCAGAAAAAGAAATGCAAAGTATTCGAGGAAATGAAATGGCTATGATCTTCCAAGATCCTATGACATCTTTAAACCCTGTATATACAGTTGGAGATCAGATTATGGAAGCTATAAGAAAACACCAAGGTTTAAATAAAAAAGAAGCAAGAAAAAAGGCAATTGAGATGCTTAAATTGGTGGGGATTCCATCTCCTCAAAAACGTGTAGATAACTATCCACATGAATTTAGTGGAGGAATGAGACAAAGAGCAATGATTGCCATGGCTTTATCTTGTGAACCGAATCTATTAATTGCAGATGAGCCTACAACTGCATTAGATGTTACTATACAGGCGCAAATTCTTGAGCTTATGAAGGATTTAAAGGAAAAAATTAATACATCTATTATTCTTATTACACATGATTTAGGTGTTGTAGCAGATGTATGTAGTAGAATTATTGTTATGTATGGTGGATTGATTATGGAGGAAGGAACGACTGAGCAAATTTTTTATAATCCAAAGCATCCTTATACAATGGGATTATTAAAGTCAATTCCAAGACTTGATTTAGGAGAAAATCAACGATTAGTTCCAATAGAAGGAACTCCTCCAGATTTACTTAAACCTCCGAAGGGATGTCCATTTGCTGCAAGATGTCCTTATGCAATGAAAGTATGTCAAGAAATGCTGCCTCCATATTTTGAGACAGAAGAAAATCATCGCTCTATGTGTTGGTTATTGCATAAAGACGCTCCTCAAGTTGATGTAGATACTGGTGTGAAAAGGGGGAGGGTATAATGAATAAAAATAATGCAAATTTATTAAAAAAAGAGGATGATATTTTACTAGAAGTAAAAAACCTAAAGAAATATTTTCCAATTAGAAAAGGATTTTTTGGTAAGGATATCCAATATGTAAAGGCAGTAGATGATGTAAGCTTTTATATTAAACGAGGCGAAACATTAGGTCTTGTTGGAGAATCAGGATGTGGAAAATCAACGACTGGAAGAACACTTATTCGTTTATATGAACCTACTGATGGGGAAATTATATTTGATGGTGCAGAGATTGGTATGATGAGTGAAAAGGAAATGCTTCCTTTCAGAAAAAAAATGCAGATGATTTTTCAAGATCCATATGCATCTTTAAATACGCGTATGACTGTAGGAGATATTATAGGGGAAGCTTTAGATATTCATAAATTAGCATCGGGAAAAGAAAGAACAGAGATTATTCATGATTTGTTATCTAAAGTTGGACTTAATCCTGATCATGCTATAAGATATCCACACGAATTTAGTGGAGGTCAAAGACAGCGTATAGGGATTGCAAGAGCTTTAGCAGTAAGACCTGAATTTATAATATGTGATGAACCTATATCAGCATTAGACGTTTCTATACAAGCACAGGTAGTTAATATGTTAGGTGATTTACAACAAGAATTAGGTCTAACTTATTTATTCATTGCGCATGATCTTTCAATGGTTAGATATATATCTGATAGAGTAGGAGTTATGTATCTTGGAAAACTAGTAGAAATTGCTGATAGTGAAGAGCTTTATGAAAAGCCTGCACATCCTTATACACAGGCACTTTTATCAGCTATTCCGATTCCAGATCCAGACATATCAAAAACAAAGAATAGAATTTTACTAGAAGGAGATGTTCCAAGTCCACTTAATCCACCTTCTGGTTGTAGATTCTGTACAAGATGTCCGCATGCTATGAAAAAATGTTCAGAAATAGAACCTCAAATGAAGGATATTGGTGGAGGACATATGGCTGCTTGCCACTTGTTATAAAAGTATATGTGATATATCTTCTTATGATATATCACATATATAATAAATTACACAGCTTCATAGTATTTATATTTTTTTAACAAAAAGTTTCAGACTATTTAATCTTATTAAGAAGCTGTAATAGAATTTTGAATATTTTTTAAAATATCAATTATGGTCATTTTAAGGGAGGTGGTTAATTAACATTAAATATTTTGTAAGAAATTTACAAAAATAAAAATTTTAAAATGGGAGGGAGTACATTGCTTAAGAAAAGTTTAGCCTTTATATTAGTAATTATGTTGTTTGTTACGGCTTTAGCAGGATGTGGACAAAAAGCTCCAGCAGAGCCAGAAAAGAAAGTATTAAGATGGAATCTAGGAGCAGAACCAAAGACAATAGATCCTCAATTAAATAGTGCTTCTGATGGTGGTCATGTAATTAATAATACCTTTGAAGGATTAATGAGAGAAAAAGATGGAAAACTTGAGCCTGCTATGGCAGAAAGCTATGAAGTATCTAAAGATGGATTAACTTATACTTTCCATTTAAGAGATGCAAAGTGGTCAGATGGAAAACCAGTAAAAGCTCAAGATTTTGTGTATGCTTGGAAGAGAGCTCTAGATCCAAATCTAGTTCCAGAGCCATCTGAGTATGCATTCCAATTATTCTATATTAAAGGTGCACAGGAAGCTTATGAAGGAAAAGGATCATTAGATGATGTAGCTATTGTAGCTAAGGATGATAAGACGTTAGAGGTTACATTAAAAGCACCAACACCATATTTTCTTAACTTAACTGCATTCTATACTTATATGCCAGTAAGAAAAGATATGGTAGAAAAAGACCCAGAAGGATGGGCTAGAAACCCTGAAACAGCTGTTTCAAATGGACCATTTAAATTAGTAGAGTATGCTATGGGAGATAGAATTGTTCTTGAGAAAAATGAAAACTATTGGAAGGCAGATAAAGTAAATATTGATAGAATTGAAGCACTTATGATTGTTGAAGAATCAACAGCTTTGACTGCTTATGAATCAGGAGAAATTGATGTAATCGATAAAATTCCAGTACAAGAAATACCAAGATTACAAGCTGAAGATCCTACATTTATGATATGGCCAGAAATAGGAACATACTACTATATATTTAATGTTACAAAATCACCTACAAATGATGTAAGAGTTAGAAAAGCTTTAACACTTGCAATCGATAGAAAAGCAATTGTTGAGAAAGTAACAAAAGGCGGACAAATTCCTGCTACAGGATTTACACCACCAGGATTACTAGATGCAGATGGAAAAGAGTTCCATGAAGTTGCTGGAGATTATGGTATTGATCCAAATGGTGCAAAGGTAGAAGAAGCAAAAAAACTATTAGCAGAAGCTGGATATCCTGATGGAAAGGGATTCCCAGAAATTGAAATAGTTTATAACACACTTGAAAGTCATAAAGCAGTTGCAGAGGCAATTCAAGAAATGTGGAAGCAAAATCTTGGTATTAAAGTAAAGCTTACAAACCAAGAGTGGGCAGTATTCCAAGATACAAGACATAATGGAAACTTTACTATTGCTAGAGCAGGTTGGCTAGGAGATTATGCTGACCCTATGACAATGCTTGATTTATGGTTATCATACTCTGGAAACAATGACGCACAATGGAACAGTCCTGAATATGATAAATTAATCGAAGATTCAAAATTATTAACAGGAAAAGAGAGATTTGACTTACTTTATAAAGCACAAGATTTATTAATGAATGAAATGATTGTTATGCCAATTTATTACTACACAAGACCTCAAATGGTAAGTGAACGTGTGAAAAATTGGGAAAAAACAAAAATGGGACATTGGTTCTTTGGAAATGCATCAATAGAATAGTCAAAAAGATGGTGAGAAATCACCATCTTTTTTTAGTAACCCAAATCTCCTTTGATGAATATTATGAATGTAAGTCATTTAAAAAGGAGGTTTTTGAATGGTTGAATTAACACTATTGCATTGGGTATATGTTTTAATGGTAATCGTTGTATTAGTTGTTATGGTTATGAGGAAGGATACCATTATCCCATGTATTTTAGGGGTATTTTTAATGGGGTTAGTGGTGAAAAAAACCATGCTTGGAGCAACAAAAGCTGTATTTGATTCACTTATTGTTGCAGGTATGGAATTATTGGGGATTATTATTGTTATTTCATGTATTGTGGCAATGTCTAAGCTTTTGGAAGAAATCGGTGCAAATCGATTAATGGTAGAACCATTTAGAAAGTTTATCAAAACACCTGATATTGCTTTTTGGTTTATAGGCATTATTATGCTTGTGGTATCTTGGTTCTTCTGGCCATCACCTGCTACAGCATTAGTAGGGGCAGTACTACTTCCAGTTGCTTTGCGTGTTGGATTGCCAGCTATTGGTGTTGCTATGTCTATAAATTTATTTGGACATGGTTTGGCATTATCTACTGATTATGTTATTCAAGGAGCACCAACAATTACAGCAACTGCTGCAGGTATACCAGTGGAAGCTGTTATGAGTAAAGGAAGTATATTGTTTTGGGTTATGGGGATTGTTACTATTATAACGGCCTTTGTTTTATTAAAAAGAGATATGAAAAATGGTAAAATAAAAAAGCCTAATATAGATAAATTTAATATAGTGGAGGATACAAGAATTAAACCAGTTGCAAAATTAGCTGCATTTTTAGTTCCTATAGCATTTGTATTAGACATTATTGCTATGTTTGTATTTAAGTTAAGAGGAGGAGATGCTACAGCACTCATTGGAGGAACAGCCATACTTATTCTTATGATTATTTGTATTATAGAATATAAAGTAAATGCCCTTGATAAAATAACAGAATATGTTCGTGGTGGATTTATGTTTGGTATGGAAATTTTTGGTCCAATCATACCTATTGCAGCTTTTTTCTATATGGGAGAAGTTTCTCCAATACAATCTGTTTTAGGAGAAGCAGCACTACCTCTTGGTTCTCAAGGAATTTTATCAGATATGGGCAGTGCAATAGCCTCTATTGCACCAATGAACCGACCAGTAGTCGCTACAATGGAGATGGTAGTAGGAGCAATAACAGGATTAGATGGATCAGGATTTTCAGGTATGTCTTTAGCTGGGTCGTTAGCAAAAGTTTTTGGAACTGCAATTGGTGCAAGTATTCCAAAACTTGCAGCATTAGGGCAAATTGGTGCTATTTGGATAGGTGGTGGAACTATTGTTCCTTGGGGATTAATTCCTGCTGCAGCAATTTGTAGAGTATTGCCTATGGATCTAGCAAGAAGAAATTTTGTTCCTGTTGTTACAGGACTGATTATTACAACTATTGTAGCAATGTTTATTATTTAGTAACCGAGCTTAGTGCTCGGTTATATTTTTTTTTGCTTTTATATTTTGTTCTTTAGGTACAAAATATACACATTGTGGATGAGGAGTTGAAGACAAAGATGTGATATGGGTAAGTGTGCATTTTCCATCATTTTCATAGAAGCAGGGTAGACAACAGTTAATGTTTATCATCCGATTCATCGCCTCCTGTTCATAGTATCTGAAGATAAGATAAAATTCATGTATTGAAAATAATGTATATAAGTATAGAATATAGAAAAAATTCATACCATAAAATTGTCTTCTAGAAACTATATAGGAGGTATATAGCATGATTTTTCAAGATTATGAAAAAACAGGTGTTATTTATCATATTATTAGCTTACCAGATTTAAAGAAAGCATTAAAATATGGAATTGCTTTTGATGATAAAGTGACTTATAAAACAAAATATGATGGATTTCATCAATTGATAGATGCACAAAAACCTGATTGGATACCAAGCTGGGTAATAAGAAGTAAATCAATTTTTGCAAGTATAAACTACCCTAAAAATCATAAGTTTCACTCTCATAGTGCAGTTCTTTCTATTAAAATAGATCCAAAGAGGTGTTGGGTAGCAAATGAAAATTATGCAAATCAAATATATGAACCATACATGCTGCAAAATGTTGAAGAATTTTACGAATGCAAAGATTATCTAAAAAAAGAGGGAAAGATGCTGCTGAAAAAATATTGGGAAACATCATTAAGCTTTGAAGAAAATTTAAAGGTAAGAATGGATAAAATAGATGGCTATGATGCAGAAGTGCTTATAAATCATACTATTGCACCAGAGGATATAGAAATTAAGTATATTGTTTCAGATCATAGAATGTTAAATGTAGAGGAATGGAAAAAAATATTTTGTTCTTGTAGAGGTTGATGTTGCTTATCTATTTAGAAAGAATTAATGTATAATTAATATAGAAAAGAAAGAGTTGTGAAATGAGGGGGATTTATGATGAAGGTGGGAAAATTAGATAGTGAGCTGTTAAGAAATATTGTTTTTGAGCATATAAAAAATCATAGAGAGGAAGTTATTGTAAGACCAGGAATTGGTGAGGATTGTGCAGTGCTAGATTTTGGTGAATACGCATGTGTATTATCAACTGATCCAATTACAGGAGCTGCAAATGAAGTAGGAAGACTTGCTGTACATATATCATGCAATGATATTGCATCGAATGGTGTAGAACCTCTAGGACTTATGCTAACAATTATGGCCCCAGAAGGGACGACGGCAGAAGAAATTGAGCAAATTATGAGGCAGGCAGGTGAGGAAGCTGAGAAGTTAAATGTAGAAATCATTGGTGGACATACGGAGATTACTTCTGCTGTAAATAAAGTTATTGTTTCTTCCACAGCCATAGGAAGACAATTTAAAGAAAAAGTAGTTCAAAGTAAAGCAAATCCAGGGGATATTATTATTATGACAAAAAATGTTGGATTAGAAGGCACTTCTATAATTGCCCATGATTTTGAAGAAAAGTTGATAAAAGATTTAGGAAAAGATATTGTATATAATGCAAAAAAAATGATGGAAGATATGAGTGTCATAACAGAAGGGGTTGTTGCTGGCCAAGTTGGCGTAACCAGTATGCATGATATAACAGAAGGCGGGCTATTAGGTGCAATATGGGAATTATGTGAGGCTTCTAATGTGGGTGCAGTTATTTTTAAGAACAAAGTAAATATTGCTCATGAAACGGAAGAAATCTGTAAATATTTTAAAATTGATCCATTTAAACTCATTTCGAGTGGCTGTATGATTATGACAGTGTCAAAAGAAAAGGAGAATATATTACTAGAAAGTCTTAAAGAGAAAGGTGTAAAAGCAGCTGCAATAGGGGAAATAACAGAAAAAGGAAAATACTTAGTAGATGGTATAGAAAAAATAGAAATCACTCCTCCAGAAAGTGATGAATTATACAAAGTAATGTAGGCTCGTATATACGAGCCTACATTACTTTGTGGTATTTAATGGATAGTATTAAATATCAATTACAATTGTGTTTATTATATTGCTTAAGATTTATAAAAATGATATAAAGATAGAAGAAAGAAACTGTCGAAAAAAGTACTTATTTACATAACTATGAGAAAAGGAATTAGGGGGACAAATAATGAAACGGTTACTGTCGATTTTACTTGTATGCATTATGATTATAGGAATGGGTATTACTGCCTTTGGTGCAAAATTTGAAAGAAGCACTGTAGAAATTACAGATGGAACAAATGGAGATACTAAAGAAGTACCTAGTGTCAATCTTTTGATGGGTGGAAAAGACGTATATACAGATGTGCCGTCACTTCTTTATACAATCGATGGCAAAAGCCGTACTTTAGTACCTATAAGATTTGTTGTTGAAAATTTAGGTGCTAATATAGAATGGAACCAACAGAAAAAAGAAGCTACAATTCTTACGGATAAAAAGAAGATTGTGCTAAAGATTGATTGTGATATAGCTACTGTAAATGGTAAAGAGTACAAACTTCCAAATGGTGTTCCTGCAAAATTATTAGGATATCAAGGAAATTATAGAACAATGGTGCCTTTAAGATTCATAGCAGAGCAGCTTGGAATGGATGTAAACTGGAAGCAAGAAACTACTACAGCAATAGTGGATTTACCAAAAACAATCTATAACAGCTATTGAATGTAGTAAATATAAGAGTATTCCTCAAGTAATTATAGAGACTACAGGAAATGTAAATATTTCATCTATGTATCTTCCAGGAAGTAAATTTGGAGGAAACGACCGTTTGATTTTAGATATACCAAATGCTGATTTAAAAATTAATGACTCATCTTTTATAAAAGATGGGAAAGGTATAAGGAAAAAAGTATATGATAATGGTATTATGGCTATTAGAGCTTCTAATTTTGAAACAACCCCTAGAAATGTAACTAGAATTGTAATTGATTTAGCTATGCCAAGAGGATATGATATTTCTTTTGACAAAGATAGCAATAAAATTAAAGTGGATTTTTTAAATACTGTAAAAAATATAAAATTAGAGGAAAGAAATAATGCAGAGGCTGTTGTTATTCAGACTGATGAAGTTCCTGTATATAATGTTATGGATTTAGGGGATAGAGTTGTAGTTGATGTATTAAATTCAAAATTAAAATTTAATAATAACAAGATTTCTGTTGGAAAAAACGGAATTAAAAGGATTAGAACAGCTCAATTTAAGCCAGATCAAAATTATGATAAGGATGATAAGATTGTTCGTGTTGTACTAGATTTAGAAGAAGGACAAAGTTTTAAAAATGTATTTGTTGATCATGAAGGAATGGATATTCTTGTTTATGTAAATGATAAACCGTTACAAGGATTTAATTATAAAAAAGAAACGATTAATAGTTCAACGCTGAAAATATCTTTAGAAAAAGAGGGAAAGTATAATATAGATTATGTTGATAATAGTAATTTAATTATTTTAAAAGTTCCAAAGGATAAAATAGAATTAGCAAATGCTCAGCTAAATATGAATGACAATATGATAGAGAAAATAGATATTGATGACAAAGATAGTGATTATTATTATATAAATATAAAATTAAAAGATGGAACAGATTATGTTGATAAGACAAAATATAGTGTGACAGATGAAATTATAATAAAATTTGAAAATAAAAAAATTAAAAATTCTAAGTATAAAGGAAAAATGGTTGTAATTGATGCAGGTCATGGAGGGAAGGACCCTGGAGCCCATAGTAGTAGGTTAAATTTACAAGAAAAGGAATTAGCTTTAGATACAGCAATAAGATTAAATAAACTGTTAGAGGAAGCTGGATTTAATACATTCATGACAAGAGAAGATGATACTTATATTGGATTGTATGAAAGACCTTCTATGGCAAATGAATTAAATGCAGATGCATTTGTAAGCATACATTACAACTGGCACCCGAATAAAAAAGTGAGTGGTGTACAAGTTCTTTATAATGGAGATGATCCAACACGAGATAATAAAACTTTTGCAAGAATTGTAAAAAATGAAATGGTAAAAGAATTGAATGCAGTAGATAGAGGGATTGTTCATAGACCTAAGCTAGTTGTAATAAGAGAGACAAAAATGCCAGCAATATTAGCAGAAATGGCGTTTATATCAAATCCTACAGAAGAAGCAAAAGTAGCTACACAAGAATATAGACAAAAATGTGCAAAGGCTTTGTTTGATGGTATTAAAAGATATTTTGATGAAGTTTTGTTAAAGTAATAAAAGAGAGATGCTAAAAATTTAGCATCTCTCTTTTATTACATATAAGTTACAATTAAGAGAAGGAAGTTGACGTAAGTTTTATTAAGATGATATAAATGTATGTAGGATAAAGTTGTCGAAAATGTAATATTTATGTATATTTCATAAAAAATATGTTTGTAATAGCAGGAAAGTTATTATATTAGGAGGAAAATTATGAAACGTTTGTTAGCTATTATATTTGTAATATGTATATTTTTTGGAATGAGCAGTACTATTTTTGGATTAGAAGCAGAACAAAGTATTATAGAAATTAAGGATGGTATATCTGCTAAAGTGCAAAAAGTCCATCGTGTAAATCTTTTAATGGGTGGAAAAGATGTATATACTGATGTACCACCTGTTCTTTATACTATAAATAATAAGAGCCGTACTTTAGTTCCAATAAGATTTGTAGTAGAGGGTTTAGGTGCTAATATAGAATGGAATCAAGAAAGACGTGAAGCTACTATTGTTGCTAAAGAAAAGAAGATAATATTAAAAATTGATAGTGCAATAGCTATTGTAAATGGAAAAAAGTATAAACTTCCTAATAATGTTCCTGCAAAATTATTAGGATATCAAGGGAATTATAGAACAATGGTGCCTTTAAGATTCATAGCAGAGCAGCTTGGAATGGATGTAAATTGGAAACAAGAAACGACTACTGCTATGGTTGATTTACCTGAGCAATATATAACTAATATTGCATATGAAAATACAGGAAATATTTCGAAGATGATTATTAAAACCACAGGAGCAGTAAATTTTACAACAATGTATTTGCCAGGAAGTAAATTTGGAGGAAATGATCGTTTGATTATTGATATTCCAAATACTAATATCAATATAAAAGATTCATATTTTGAAGAAAACAATGGCCTTTTTAAGAAAGAAGTGAATATGGATGGTATTAAAACAATTAGAGGATCTTTATTTGAGACAAAGCCTAGGAAAGTAAGCAGAATTGTATTGGATTTAAACAAGCCAAAAGGATATGATGTGTCTTTTGATGAGGAAAGCAATGAACTTAGTGTAGCCTTTTTAAATAATGTAAGAAATATAAAACTAGAAGAAAGAAATCATGTGAATGCAGTTGTTATTCATACAGAAGAATCTCCTGTATATAATATTATGGATTTTGGGAATAAAGTAGTTGTAGATGTATTAAATGCTAAATTAAAGTTTAATAAGAATGAAATATTTGTTGGCAAGCAGGGAATAAAAAAAATTAGAACAGCACAATTTGCTCCAGATGCTAATTATGATAAGGATGATAAGATTGTTCGTGTTGTACTTGATTTAGAAGAAGGACAAAGCTTTGAAAATATATTTGTTGATCATGAAGGAACAGATATTTTAGTTTATATAAATGACAAGCCAATGCAGGAATTAGACTATCAAAAAGAAGATATTAATCAATCAAGGTTAAAATTATCATTACACGATCAAGGGGAATATTATATAGATTATGCTCCTGTTAGCAATGCTATTGTATTAAAAGTGCCAAAAGATAAAATAGAATTAACAAGTACAGAATTAAATATTGATGATAATATGGTAAAAGCCATAAATATTGAAGATGAAATAGATGATATATATTACTACATAACAATAAAACTTACAGATGGAACAGATTATAGCATTGAAGCAAATGGAATAATTACAGATGAAATTATTATAAGACTTCAAAATAGAAAAATTGGACCTTCTAAGTATACTAAAAAATTAATTGTAATAGATCCA
Source organism: Crassaminicella thermophila (assembly GCF_008152325.1). Lineage (GTDB taxonomy): Bacteria > Bacillota > Clostridia > Peptostreptococcales > Thermotaleaceae > Crassaminicella_A > Crassaminicella_A thermophila. Next base: position 2,341,844 of record NZ_CP042243.1, on the reverse strand, counting down.
GGACATGGAGGAAAAGATCCTGGTACAAGTAATAAAGAACTAAAACTACTCGAAAAAGATTTAGCCTTAGATACAGCAATGAGACTAAAAGAATTATTAGAAGAAGCTGGATTTGATACTTTTATAACAAGAGATGATGATACATATGTTGGATTGTACGAAAGACCAGAAATAGCTAATGGTTTGAATGCAGATGCTTTTGTAAGTGTTCATTATAATTATGTGGACAATAAAAGGGTATCAGGTGTAGAAACTTTATATGCAGATGATCCAGTAAGGGATTGTAAAAGATTTGCAACAATGATACAAGAAGAAATGGTAAAAGGTTTAAAAGCTAATGATAGAAAGATTCAAAACAAACCACAGTTTGTTGTCATAAGAGAAACTAAAATGCCTGCTGTAATAGCAGAAGTTGCATTCTTATCAAATCCTAGAGAAGCTAGATTAGCTGCTACACCAGCATACAGACAAAAAGCAGCACAAGCATTATTTAATGGAATTAAAAGATATTTTGATGAAAGATAAGAAAGAGCCCGTTAATAAATTTATATGCTGGCTTAGCGTCTATGCTAAGCCTATGGATTTTTCTGAAATTCTTCATCAAGTTTTCTTTGCTAAAGCTTTGTAATTATTTGCTTTTATTTTTAAGTCATAAATTTTATTTTGTATAAATTTTGGAAAAAGATACGAATTTTCGTAAATAGGCTTTTCGAAAAATGAAAAGGGAGATATAATGGGTTAGAAATAAATTAAAGGCTTAAGGGGGAGAATTAATGGAATTTTTTTTAGGTTATTTATTAATTTTCTGTTCAAGGATTATGGATGTATCAATTAGTGTAGTTCGTACAATTTTAATGGTTAGAGGGAAGAAGTTTCAAGCTGCAGCTTTGGGAGTTTTAGAAGTATTTATATATATTACAGTGCTTACAAGGATTATGGGGCAATTAAATAATATAGGGAATTTAATTGCTTATGCATTAGGATTTGGAACAGGACAGATTGTAGGTATATTCTTAGAACAAAAAATGGCAATTGGAAATGTAACGGCACAAGTAATTACAAAGGAAAATGAAGATGATTTGGTGGAATTACTAAGAAGTGAAGGATTTGGGGTTACAGTAGTGCAAGGATATGGAAAAGATGGGATTAGAAATATATTGCATATAGCGCTACAAAGGAATATGCTTCCCAAATTTCATAGTTTATTAGATAATTTCGATAAAAATGCATTTGTTACTATAATGGATACAAAGCATATTCAAGGTGGTTATTTAAAAAGAATGAAAAGAAAATAATACAAATAGACATAGTATGCCTCCCTAAGTAATATAATTTTATAAAGATATTTGTTAGGGGGGAATGGATTGAAAAGGAATAGAGTAGTTGTATTAATTCTAGTACTATGCATGATGATAAGCCTTGTTGGCTGTGCAAATCCTATTAAGTTAGTAACGGGATTATTTGGAGATGAAGATAAGGCTGCTTCAAATCTTGTTGAAAGTAATGATGGTACACAACAGGATGATGGATTGAGAAATACTGTATTATATTATAAAGATGATAAAGGATTTTTGGTACCTGTTATGAGGAAAATTCCTTGGACAGAAGGAAGAGGAATAGCAAAAGCAGCATTAAGAGCAATGATTGATAATCCAGCAAATAGGCAAGATATTGCAGAGCTTGGTTTATCACCAGTTATTCCAGCAAATACAGAAATTCGAGGAATGAGTATTCATGAAGGATTATGTAAAGTAGATTTTACCAGTGATTTTTTGAATTGTTTTAGTAAGGAAGAAGAAGAAGCATTAGTAAAAGCAGTTGTTTATACATTGACAGAATTTCCAACTATTGATCGTGTACAATTTATGGTGGATGGAAAAATTCAAAATAGACTTCAGTATGGTACAACTATAGCAAATGCAGTTACAAGAAAAGATATTAATTATGTAGGTAAAACACCAAGTGATAATAAGGTTGTTGTATATTATGAAGGAACGGTAAATGGATTAGAGACATATTTTGTACCTGTTACAAAGGCTATAGAGAAAAATGATTCTTCTGTAAATGTATTAGATGCATTAGATGCTTTAGTTGAAGGTCCACCAAAAGGACTTGGATTATATAGTGAAATACCAGAAGGAACACGTGTTGTAAGTGTAGATGTAAATGATAGTGTAGCTTGTATTAATTTGAGTGAAGAAATATTAGACATTGTAGATAATCAGACTGCTGCAAATAGTGTAGCAAAATCATTTGGATTAACGATAAAAGAGCAATATCCAAATGTGGTAGGCGTTAAGCTATTTGTTGATGGAAAAGAGCTAAAAATAGGAGAAGAAAAGAAAGAAGATCCTATTGCTATACCGACATTTGCAAATCAATATTAATATAAACCAGTGGAAAACCACTGGTTTTTTAACTTATAGAAATCTTTAAAATAAATAGTGTTTTGAAAGGATAAAATAATCAAAGGTGTAATCGATATAATTGTGTGGTAAAATAATTTATAAGTAAATTACCAAGAGAGGAAGAGGAATATGACTAGATTTGATGGCAGAAAAGAAAGTGAGTTAAGGCCAGTAAAAATTACAAAAGATTATTTAGCCTATGCAGAAGGTTCTGTACTTATAGAAATGGGAAATACAAAGGTAATATGTACTGCTTCTATAGAGGATAAGGTACCCCCATTCTTAAAGGGGAAAGGTACTGGTTGGATAACAGCAGAGTATGGAATGCTTCCAAGATCTACTCAAACAAGAAAGATAAGAGAATCAAGTAGAGGGAAAGTAGATGGAAGAACTCAAGAAATACAAAGATTGATTGGAAGAGCATTGCGTTCAGTAGTTGATTTAAGCGCTTTAGGAGAAAGGACTATATGGATAGACTGTGATGTAATACAAGCTGATGGAGGGACGAGAACAGCATCTATAACAGGTGCTTTTATAGCATTAGTAGATGGATTACATAAATTATATGAGAATAAGCAAATAAGTAGTTTGCCTGTAAAAAATTATGTTTCAGCTGTAAGTGTTGGTGTGGTAGACAACAATCCAATCCTAGATTTATGCTATCAAGAAGATTCAAATGCAAAAGTAGATATGAATGTAATAATGACTGATAAAAAGGAATTTGTAGAAATTCAAGGGACAGGTGAAGAAGCACCTTTTAGTAGACAAGAACTGCTAAGGCTATTAGAATTAGCCGAAAAAGGGAATATGGAATTAATACAAATGCAAAAGGATGTACTAGGTGAAGTAGGAGATTTAATTGGCAAATCAATCAATGAAGAGACAGGAGAGAAATCAGATGAATAAAGTAGTAATTGCATCAAAGAATAAACATAAATTAGAAGAAATAAAAGAGATTCTTAAAGGTTTTCCATTAGAGATTAAAAGTATGGATGAAGTGGGATTAGAACATTTAGAGATTGTAGAGGATGGAGAAACCTTTGAAGAAAATTCTATGAAAAAAGCAGTAGCTGTAATGAAAGAAACAGGAAATATTGCAATTGCTGATGATTCAGGACTTGAAGTTAAAGCCATAGGGAATAAACCAGGTGTATATTCAGCAAGATTTTCAGGAGAAAATGCAACAGATGAAAAAAACAATAAAAAATTATTAGATATGCTAAAAGATATTCCTATGGAAAAAAGAAATGCTAGATTTGTATCAGTTATTTCTGTAGCATTTCCAGATGGCAGAAAAATTCATGTAAGAGGAGAATGTGAAGGTTTTATAGGATTTGAAAAAAGAGGAGAAAGTGGATTTGGATATGACCCATTATTTATTGTGCCTAAATATAATAAAACTTTTGCAGAACTAGGAGCAGAAATAAAAAATAAAATAAGTCACAGAGCAAAAGCTTTAGAAAAATTAAAAGAAAAGCTAGGAGAAGTATTGTAGGAGGAATCAAACTTGAAGATTTTGGTTATGAGTGATACCCATGGAATGATAGATTTAGATAAAGAGATTTTAGAAAAAATTGATCAAATGGATTTGTTGATTCATTTAGGGGATCATTATAAAGATGCTTTGTATTTAGGTAAGCTTAAGAATATAAAAGTGAGAGCTGTAAAAGGAAATTGTGATAGAGAAAATGTTGAAGAGGAAATAATATTAGAATTAGGCAAGCATAAGATTTTTTTGACACATGGGCATCAATATGGCGTTAAACTGAATTTAACAAGACTTTATTATAAGGCATTAGAATTAGGCTGCAATGTTGCATTGTTTGGGCATACGCATATGCCTGTAAATATGAAGTATGATGATATACTGATAATGAATCCAGGAAGTCTTAGCAAACCTCGGGGAGGAGCTAAGGCTTCTTATGGGATAATTGAGATTGAAGAAGAAAATATAAAAAGTGAAATTATTGAAATATAATTATAGATAACGAATAGTTATCTAAGTCATTCTTTCGTATTGATATATAGAGAAAAACGTAAAAAAATAAAGAAATTTTATGTAAACGATATATAATGCTTATTAAAAAAGGATTATGGATTTTGATTTTATGTGTCGTATCCTTTATACTATTCTTTGTCAGTTGGACGGGGTGTAGCGCAGTTTGGTAGCGCATCTGGTTTGGGACCAGAGGGCCGCGGGTTCAAATCCTGCCACCCCGACCAAAAAACAAAAAAAGAGTTGACAAGCTTTTAAAGGTGTGCTATCATATTATATTGTTGAGACAAAAAATATGCGGATGTAGTTCAATGGTAGAACTCCAGCCTTCCAAGCTGGTAGCGTGGGTTCGATTCCCATCATCCGCTCCAATGTGGGTTCATAGCTCAGCTGGATAGAGCAACGGCCTTCTAAGCCGTGTGTCCGGGGTTCGAATCCCTGTGGACCCGCCATTATGGTGGCTGTAGTCAAGCGGTTAAGACACAGGATTGTGGCTCCTGCATTCGTGGGTTCGAATCCCATCAGCCACCCCATACATATTGGGGTATCGCCAAGTCGGTAAGGCACCAGACTTTGACTCTGGCATTCGTAGGTTCGAGTCCTGCTACCCCAGCCAAATAAGACCCATTAGCTCAGTTGGTAGAGCACTTGACTTTTAATCAAGGTGTCCCGCGTTCGAGCCGCGGATGGGTCACCATATATATGCGGATGTAGTTCAATGGTAGAACTCCAGCCTTCCAAGCTGGTAGCGTGGGTTCGATTCCCATCATCCGCTCCAGTAATAAACTCTAAATTAGTTTTGAATAACTGATTTAGAGTTTATTTTTGGTTGTATGATAGATGTCGAGGTGGGTTCCATAGCATTTATTATAGAACGTATTTTGATACTGAGTGAAGAATCAACTTGAAAAATAAACTGTTATAGTGTATAATAAATAATGCTTAAAAAATAATACCGTGCGCCCTTAGCTCAGTTGGATAGAGTGGCTGACTTCGAATCAGTTCGTCGGGGGTTCGAGTCCCTCAGGGCGTGCCAAAAATAAAACCGTTGATTTTCAACGGTTTTTTGTTTTGAAAATGTTCGACTCATTTTTGTTTTTGTAGTCTAAAGGTAACGCTTTTCATTAAATATTGCATATTAAATACCCCACCAAGATAACTAGTGGGATTATGTTATTGAGCATAATATTTGGTTATAGAAATTTGAAAATCAATTATTTTTTGTATTATAATAGAACCATTCAATGTTTATAGAATTTAAGAATTCATTTTTCAATCTATATTTTATTTGTTCAGAAGTTAAATTATTTATAAATATATCTTTTTCGAAATTTTCAAGCCATGAATATTTTATTCTATTTGACATGTGTAGTGCTATTAGTTGTAAAGAGCCTAATATAAGCAATATATATATTGCGTACAAAAAAAGTTCATAGTTTGCGTATAATAGGTTATTATGTATAAAAACTTGAGAAAGTGAAACATATAATGGATAAGGAAAATAAAGAAAAAAGGGAACATATACTATATAAAAAATAATTTTAATACGTTTTTTTACCTGATTATTGATTAAAGCAATATTTTTTTTAAAGTAATTATTATACAAAATTCTTAAGCGAGTTAAAAAACAAATAAAATAAATAATTGAAAAATATTTGTATGGGAAAGAGTTAATGTCATATGTTGATGAATTATAAAAAATTATTATATTGGCAATTAGAGCTAATCCTGCAAATAATATTTCCGTTAAATAACCAAATAAGTAACATTGCTTATCTAGATCTGTAAACTTATTTTTTGCTATATCCATTATAGTATTTCTACGAAAAATAAAATTAAAAGCCTTAAAAACTACTAAATCCAAAAAATGGTATATTGTAGCATAAAATAAAGTAAGAATTATTATTTTTGATTGATATTTTGGAAAATTAATTACTAATTTGTTTGAAGTTACTGCTATAAAGATTAATATACCCGCTAATCCAAAGGTTGAAGTATTTAATTTATGATACTGTGTAAGTTTTAAGTTTCTTACAAAATCAATCCACTGATTACGGTTAAAATTGTTTTCGAAATTCATAATATATCTCCTTAAATATACTTTAAATACACATTTAGTACAAAGATATTATAACATAGATAGTGTCAAGATACTGTAGTGATGTTAGTATAATATTGTGGGTATATAAAGCTGAATACTTTAAAATATAAATTAAGGAAAGGAAGAGGAAAAGAAATATGAATCATAAGACAAAAATAAGGATATATAAATTTGGAATGATTTTTAGTGGTTTAATGACTGTACTACTTATTACATTTAATTTAATTATTGAATATATAATCAAATTAATGGCAGGAATTGAGCTAAATATAAATAGTTCATCTTCAGTTGGAATTATTGGTGGAGCAGATGGGCCTACTGCTGTTTATCTAGCAACAAGCGGATCTGCGATTTTTAGGTATATATTTGCAACTGTCTTTTTTATTAGTACTATTATTTGTATTGTTAAGTGGAGAAAGTTGAGATTAAAATAATTATGATAGAATATAATATGTTATGTGGATTGGTTTTTATTTGAAATACCCAAAAACTTCAACTGCTAAAAATAGCATTATAACGCTAATTAAAAAAGAAGTGGTAGCCCAAATAAAGCTATAAAGCATCTGTTGTTTTAAGGTTGTGGCTTTGGTTTGCATTAAGAAGCCATAAATCATGATTATAGTACTCCAAATTATCATATACATAGGAATATCATATATTGTCCCCATTACGACAAGAAATATGAAAAGAATCGTAAATTGTATTATAATATTATCTTTTCTTCTGAAAAATTTAGAATACTCAATATAATCTATTTCTCCCATAAAAAAAGCTATTTGCATATTAATAAATTCAATAATTTTATTCATTACTTCACATCCTAGTTTCAGCTAATATTTTTTCTTTTCTCTTTAGTTTTTTATAATATGCTGCAAGTTTTGATATTTAACTATATCATTTTTTTGTATACTATAACAACTATTATAACACAGGGGAAAAATGAGGGGAGGCAGTATAATAGAATCGATTTTTATCTAAAGGGGGATTATTATGAGAATCGATTTTCATTTTTATGCTATTTATACACTTTGTAGGTTATCGGGGATGAAGGATAAATTTAGTAAAAAGATTGCATATGCATCACAGCATACGGATGATGCAAAGTATGATCATGTACTTGAATTTAGTAGTGGAGGAAGATTTCAGCAGCAGATGTCTGCTCATAAATTTCTTGACCTAGGTGTTTTTAGTAAAAATACTGGATATGATATATTTATACCATTTCATTTTTTACCTGGAATAGAAGGAGAAGATTTTTACGAAAAATTATTGTGTAGGCAAAATAGTAAAACAGCTAAAGAGATGTTAGAAGATACTCTTCATACATTAAATAAACCATATGGAATTCATAGACTTGGAATATCATTGCATGTATATGCAGATACATGGTCTCATCAAAATTTTCATGGACTATTAAAAAAGCATAATAATGTAGAAGATATAGAACTTCAAAATGATATAGAGAACGATTCAGAAAAAATCACATGGTTTCGAGCTAAATTTATTCCACCTATTGGGCATGGGCAAGCATATATTTATCCTGATGAGCCATATTTGATTTGGAAATATAGAGCAAATAATATGAAAGAAAAGCTAATGGTAAATAACCAAATAAGAACGATTGATGCTATTTATCATATATATAATTTTTTGGTAAATGACGTGAAAAAAATAAAACCTGAAATTTATAATGAAGATGCAAAAAAATGGGAGGACATTAAGGATAATTTGAGACAGGTTGTTTTAGCAAAGAGGCAAATAGAATCGAGAATAAAACTTTGGCAAGAAAAATTGAAAACGGGTTTCTTCGGATTTGAAGCACAAATTCAATACGATGATAGAGAATGGTTTAAGGAAGCAGTGAAAGTTATTAATAAGGATCGTAATATATTTGATAAAAAAGAAAACTTTCATAAATCTGATTGGAAGTATTTTCATGATGCATTGACACTGCACAAATTTTATATAAAGCATGAATTATTACCTAAATACGGGATAATCACATAGTTATGGAATGGATATATCTCCTCTGATGATTGAATAAAACGTATATAATCAGAGGGGATATTTTTATACAGAAATTTAAAAAATTAAAGACTGTTTTTATAAAAAATTTTTAAAAAGAAGGGAAAAGTAAAAAAATATAGAATATTACATCATTGCAAGAAATAACAATAATTACAAATATATACATAATTTCATTGAAGAAATGAATGGATATAAGATGATTGTTTATTTTTTATATGGAATCTATTGATTGAAACCTGAAAACTTAATGGGTTTAGGGTTTTTATAAAAATATAATGAAATTTTTAAGGGGGAAAGGGAAATGTTTAAGAAAAATTATAAGCTACTAGCTATGTTCCTTACGATTATGCTTTTAGTAGCGGGACTTTCTGGATGTGGACAATCTAGCAATGAGGCTGCTACGGCAGAAGTGAAAGATTCTTTAGTGGTGGCTACTACTTATGATGCAAAATCTTTAGATCCACATGCAACAAATGATGTAGCTTCATCAAATGTTATGCAGCAAATTTATGAAAACTTAGTTACTTTAGATGAAAATAATCAAGTTATTCCACAGCTTGCTGAGAAGTTTGAAAAATTAGATGATAAAACTTATAAATTTTATTTAAGAAAAGGAGTTAAGTTTCACAATGGAGAGGAGCTAAAAGCTAGTGATGTTAAGTTTACATTTGAAAGAGCTTTAGCAAAAGGAGGATCTATTAAACATATTGTTGGAGATATTGATCCGAATGGATTTGAAATTGTAGATGATTATACAATTATTATTAGAACAAAAGTACCATCTACAGCATTTTTGCCATCTTTAATTCACGTGGGTGGAGGAAGTATATTAAATGAAAAAGCAGTAAAAGAAGCTGGAGATGATTATGGAATGAATCCAGTTGGCACAGGTCCTTTCAAATTTGTAAGTTGGGCAAAAGGGGACAAAATTGTTTTAAAGAGAAATGAGGATTATTATGGAGAAAAACCGAAGTTTTCTGAATTAGTAATTAGAGCAATTCCTGAGGCTACAAACAGAACTATAGAGCTTGAAAGCGGTGGGGTAGATATTGCATACTCTATTACACCAAATGATGTAAGTAGAGTAGAGGAAAATCCTGATTTAAAGCTTTTGAGAAAAATAGATAACTCAACAACCTATCTTGGATTTAACTGTGAAAAGGCACCATTTGATGATGAAAGAGTTCGTCAAGCTATTAGTTATGCACTTGATACAGAATCTATTGTAAAATCTGTATTTAGAGGTGTTGGCGGAGTTGCTATAGGACCTGTTGCTCCAAATGTAAATTATTATAATGCAAACTTAGGAAAACCTGACTATGATGTAGAGAAAGCAAAAAAACTTTTAGCTGAAGCAGGATATAAAGATGGATTTAAGACTGTTCTTTGGACAAATGATAAAAAAGAAAGAATTGATATGGCAACAATTATTCAAAATCAATTAAAGCAAATCGGTATTGAGGTTGAGATACAAGTACTTGAATGGAGTGCTTATTTAGAGGGCCTAAAGCAAAAACAACAAGATATGTTTATTGTTGGATGGACTTGTCAAACACCAGATCCTGATATGGCTTTATATGGTCCATTTCATTCTTCTATGAAAGGAAATAATAACTTTACTTTCTTTGGAGATGAAAAAGTTGATGAACTTATTGAAAAAGGAAGACTATTAGAGGATTCTAAAGAAAGACAAGAAGTATACTATGAAATTCAAAAGCTTATTAGAGAAAAATCTCCATGGGTATTTTTAAACAATGGAGAGCAAGTCGTAGGTGTGAGAAAGAATGTAAAAGGATTTACACCAAGTCCATTTGGATATCACAAACTTTATAATGTTTATTTTGAAGATCAACAATAATGACTTTTGATAAGGGCATAGGAAACTATGCTCTTATCTAGTATAGATTTTTGGCATAGCTAAAAGGAGGGGTATAAATGTTAAAGTATGTTTCACGAAGGGTATTGTTGTTGATTCCTGTTTTGATTGGTGTTGCCTTCATTGTTTTTACATTATTATATTTAACACCTGGAGATCCTGCTAGAATGGTTCTTGGAGAACAAGCACCACAAGAAGCTGTAGATGAATTAAGGGAAGAGATGGGATTAAATGATCCTTTTTTTGTGCAATTTGGACGATATGTTTATAAAGCAACTATAAAGCATGATTTAGGAAGATCATATATAACAAAAAGACCAGTAACACAAGAACTACTAAATGTATTTCCAACAACTTTAAAACTTGCATCCTTATCAATGGTAATTGCAGTTATTATTGGTATACCTTTTGGGATTATATCTGCTATAAAGCAGTATTCTGTATTTGATTCGGTAGTGATGGTATTTGCTCTTATTGGAATATCTATGCCTGTATTTTGGTTAGGATTATTACTTATATTATTTTTTGCTGTAAAACTTGGCTGGCTTCCTTCTTCAGGATTTTATAGTTTCAAACATATGATTTTGCCAGCACTTACCTTAGGAGCACAGTCAATAGCTATTATTACACGTATGACACGTTCAAGTATGTTAGAAGTTATTCGTCAAGATTACATAAGAACTGTAAGAGCAAAAGGACAAAAAGAGAGACTGGTTATTTTGAGACATGCATTAGGAAATGCACTTATTCCAGTTATTACTATTGCAGGTATACAGTTTGGAATTTTACTTGGAGGAGCAGTACTTACTGAAGTGATTTTTTCTGTACCTGGCGTTGGAAGATTAATGGTAGAGGCTATAAAAATGAGAGATTATCCAATTGTCCAAGGAGGGGTGTTATATATAGCGATTGCTTTTAGTGTGGTAAATTTATTGGTTGATTTATTATATGCATATGTTGATCCAAGAATAAGAGCTCAGTATAGATAGGGAAAGGAGGATTAAAAATTGAGTACAAAAACTTTAGAAGCTAAAAGTCAAAAACAAGAGAATGTAATAAAAAAGAGAAAAAGCAATTTTTGGGAAGTTATTAGGAGATTAAGAAAAAGTCATATGGCTATGATTGGACTTTTTATTGTTTGTTTATTAATACTTACAGCTATTTTTGCAGATGTGATTGCACCTTATGGATATGATGATCAAGAACTTAGTAATGCTTTTAAAAGTCCATCTTTTAAGCATTTATTTGGAACGGATGAATTTGGAAGAGATATTTTTAGTAGAATTATCTATGGTTCAAGGATTTCATTAGAAGTAGGGTTTATTGCAGTGAGTATTTCTGTAGTTATAGGAGGTTTTTTAGGGGCTATAGCAGGCTATTATGGTGGAATGGTAGATAATTTTATTATGAGGTGTATGGATGTTTTGCTTTCTATTCCTCAAATTCTTTTGGCTATTTCTATTGCTGCTTCTTTAGGACCAGGGCTTATCAATTTAATGATTGCTGTAGGAATATCTTCTATACCACAGTATGCAAGATTAGTTCGTGCTTCTGTTCTTTCTATAAGAGAACAAGAGTTTATTGAAGCAGCAAGGTCTGTGGGTTCTAGCGATATACGGATCATATTTAAGCATATATTACCAAACTGCTTAGCGCCTATTATTGTACAAGCTACACTAGGGGTTGCTTTTGCAATATTGACTGCTGCTGGACTTAGTTTTATCGGTTTAGGGATTCAACCTCCAACGCCTGAATGGGGAGCTATGCTATCTGGAGGAAGAGGCTATATTAGGGATTATGCTTATATGACATTGTTCCCAGGGTTAGCTATTATGATTACAATACTAGCATTAAACTTTCTAGGAGACGGTTTAAGAGATGCTTTAGATCCGAAGTTGAAAAATTAGTTTATACTTAGGAGTGTGATAAAATGAGCAATACAGATAAATTGTTAGATATTAAAAATCTAACAATTCACTATAAAACAGATAATGGAATTGTTCATGCAGTTGAAAATTTAAACTTACAATTAGGAAAAGGAGAAACACTTGGTTTTGTAGGAGAAACAGGAGCTGGAAAGACTACTACTGCTTTAGGAATCATGCAGTTAGTTCCTAATCCACCAGGGGAAATTGTTAGTGGAGAGATATTCTTTGAAGGAGAAGATTTATTAAAAAAATCGCAAGAAGAAATGAGGAATATATTAGGAGATAAAATTGCAATGATTTTTCAAGATCCTATGACATCCCTAAATCCTGTCATTACAGTGGGAAAACAAATTGCTGAAATGATAGAGCTCCATCAAAATGTAACAAAGAATGAAGCTATGAAAAAAGCAGAAATTATGCTTGAAAAGGTAGGAATTCGAAAAGAAAGAATCAATGATTATCCTCATCAGTTTAGTGGAGGGATGAAACAAAGGGTAGTTATAGCAATAGCTCTTGCTTGTAACCCTTCATTAATTATTGCGGATGAACCAACAACTGCATTAGATGTAACTATACAGGCACAGGTATTAGAATTGATGAAAGCATTAAAGAAGGAATATGATACTTCTATGATTATGATTACCCATGATTTGGGGGTAGTGGCAGAAATTTGCGATAAAGTTGCCATTATGTATGCTGGAAATATTGTAGAGTATGCAGATAAAAACAGCTTATATTTAAATCCAAAACATCCATATACTTTAGGACTTTTTGATTCTATTCCAGATTTAGAAGAGGAACAGGAAGAATTAAAAGTGATAAAAGGCTTAACGCCAGATCCGATGAATCTCCCATCTGGATGTACCTTTCATCCAAGATGTCCGAACGCTTCTGAGAAATGTTTTGTTCATAAACCTAAAATGCATGAAGTAACACCAGGACATTTTGTTGCATGTTTTTTATATGAAGGATAAAGTTAGGGGGATAAAAAATGGTAAACGTAGGGGAAAAACTAATAGAAGTAAAGGGGTTAAAAAAGTATTTTAAAACAAAAGAAGGAATGCTTCATGCGGTAGATGATGTAGATTTTTTTATCAATAAAGGTGAAACTTTAGGATTAGTTGGTGAGTCAGGATGTGGGAAATCTACTACTGGAAGAGTATTAATCCGCTTACTTGAAGCAACGAGTGGAGAAGTGATCTTCAAAGGAGAAAATATATTAAAATTTAACAATAAAAAAATGAGAAATTTTCGAAAAAATGCACAAATTGTTTTTCAGGATCCCTATTCATGTTTAAATCCAAGACTCACCATATCAGAAATTATTGCGGAACCACTTTATGTAAATAAAGTATATAGTAATAGTGTAGATATGAACAAAAGAATAAAAGAACTTATGGAAATTGTAGGGTTAGCAGAAAGACTTGTAAATGCTTATCCACACGAGCTAGATGGAGGAAGACGTCAAAGAGTTGGAATTGCAAGAGCATTAGCCCTTAATCCTGAATTTATCGTACAGGATGAGCCTGTATCAGCATTAGATGTGTGTATACAAGCACAAATATTAAACCTTATGAAGAATCTGCAAAGAGAATTTGGACTTACATATCTTTTTATTGCGCACAATTTAAGTGTTGTAAAGCATGTTAGTGATCGAATTGCAGTAATGTATTTAGGAAAGATTGTTGAGCTTTCTGATTATAAAACGATGTTTGTAGATCCGCTGCATCCATATACACAAGCTTTATTATCTGCTATTCCTATTCCAAGGGTTGATGTAAAAAGAAAAAGAATTATTCTTGAAGGAGATGTGCCAAGTCCTATTAATCCGCCTAATGGATGTAGATTTTATGGAAGATGCAGATACCGTAAAGATATATGTAAGCAACAAACCCCTGAATTAAGGGAAATTGAAATGGGCAGATATGTAGCATGTCATTTTGCTAAGAAATTATCTTATTAAATAAAGTTATTGATATAGAGGGAGGAAATATCCATGAATATTGATATGGCATATATGAAAGAGACAATGCTTAGAATACTTGAAATTCCTAGTCCTAGTGGAGACACAGACAAGGCTATGGATTATGTAAAAAGAGAATTTGAAAAGCTTGGCGTTTCTACTAGAATGACCAATAAAAAAGCTTTGATTGCGACAATAGAAGGGGAAGATAATGAAAATCAAAAAACAATTGCTGTTCACATAGATACTTTAGGGGCAATTGTAAGAGAAATTAAGCAAAATGGTAGATTGAAAATACTTCCAATCGGTGGGTTTGCATGGACTGCCTTTGAAGGAGAAAATGTAATAATTAAGACCTTAAAAGGAGAAACATATACAGGTAGTCTTTTACCAGAAAAGGCTTCTATTCATGTTTACTCTGAGGAAGTTAGAGAAACCCTTAGAACGGATGAGAATATGGAAATTCGTATAGATGAATTTGTTAAGAATAAGGAGGATGTATTAAATTTAGGAATCAATGTTGGTGATTTTGTTTATTTTGAGCCAAGAACAGTTATAACTCAAAGAGGCTTTATTAAATCAAGGTTCCTTGATGATAAGGTTTGTGTAGCTATTGTTTTTGGTTTGGTAAAATATTTAAAAGATCACAATGTAGAGCCTAAATATACAACTCATTTTTACATAAGCAATTATGAGGAAACAGGACACGGTATATCCTATATACCAGAGAAAACAAAGGAATTTTTGGCTCTTGATATTGGGCTTGTTGCACCAAATCAACAGTCAGATGAAACAAAGGTTACAATATGTGCAAGGGATAGTCGTACGCCATATGATTTTGGATTTAGAAAAAAACTTGTTGATATCTGCAAGTTGAATAATATAGATTATGTAGTAGATGTTTATTTTCGATATGGCTCAGATGCTAGTGTAAGTGTCCTTCAAGGATTTGATGTGAATTTTGCATGCATTGGCCCTGGAGTAGATGCTACACATCATTATGAAAGAACCCATATAAAAGCAATAGAAGAAACTATAAAATTACTGATTAAGTATATAACAGCATAAATCATTTGCTTTATGAAAAGGATGATTTACTGGTAATAATATTTATTATAGAACAAAAAAGGAAATTTTGTTACAAATTTCATATGGCATATGCTATAATATGTAAAGAAAAGTAAATATTAATGTCTACAGGTGCCAATTATATAGAATTGGTGAAAAGGGAAGCAGGTGAGAATCCTGCACGGTCCCGCCGCTGTAATAGGGAAGTCCTTACAAATGTCCACTGGGAAACTGGGAAGGAAGTAAAGGACGATGAACCTTAAGTCAGAAGACCTGCCTGTATGATAACACTAAAGCCCTACGGGTCATAGGGAGGTGTGGATATCGTTAGAATTTTCTTTGTATATAGAATGAAAGTAGGTATTTCCTTTATACAAGAAAGTTGTGTATTTCTGAGTATATTAAACCTCTCAATTTAAATTGAGAGGTTTTTTATGTATAAAAATAAAGAGGTGATATAAATGTTTTTAGCATTTATAAGCATGGTCTTTGCCCTTATTATTTTAAGCTTGAAAACAGGGATTATTCTTGGGGTAGCAGGAGTAAGTAGAAAAATGATTGTTTTTATTTCATTTTGTTTTGGAAGTATTTTATATGGAATGACTTTACTGCTTGCTTCTTACATGCATGTTCTTAGTGATTTTATTGATCGTTATACGTTTATAGGTTCGATGGCTTTATCAGGATTTTTCATTTATCTTGGATTACATGAAGAGGCATCTTGTAGAGATGAAATTTTTTCTAGTAATAAATTGAGTCGTCAAATGCTTGCATTTTTACCTTGTCCTTTTTGTCTGATTGCTATGGCAATTAGTGTAATGATTTTTCAACAAAAGCTAAAAGGATTTAATAGGTTATTTGAGTTAGGAATAGCTATACTTTTTATGATTTTGCTAATCATAATCGGTTTTGGGACAAAATGGATGATTGAACATATGCATATGAATCCGGGGAGAATATTCAATAAGTTACTGCTGTTTTTTGGAATGATTACTGTGGCACTAGGATTGTTCATTCCTAATTTTGTGAACTCAGCGCAAATGTTTTTTACGCCAATAGTTATTGATTCTCTAGAAATTTTAGTAGTAGTAGTGATTAGCTTAATTATCGTAAGTTTTATTGGTTTTATACAATATAGATTACAAAATAATAAAAAGGGGGGAAAGCAAAGTGAGTATTCCAGGGTCTGAATATTTAACTATTGTTTTACACGCTATTGCACAAAGTTTTTTGATTCCAGTAGTAGTAGGATTGCTCTTAATGATATTGATCGTTTTTATGGAACTAGGAAATTTTATTGCTGAAAGGCAAAAAAGAAAAGAAGCAAAGCAAGTTGATCTAGTTGAAATATTTAGTGACGTTAAAGAAAATTTGCCATGGCAAAAAAATAATATTTATCAGGTAATTGAGAATAATGGTCTAACACAAAGGCAAAAAGATTTAATTTATGATTTTATGAGTAAAGAAAACATAGGAAAAAGCTCAAGAAAAATTCTTGCAAGAGATATTTTAGATCAGGAAGAATTTCGCATGAAAAAGACGCTTGATAAAACAGACTTAATTACAAAACTTGGACCTGTGCTAGGATTAATGGGTACGCTGATTCCATTAGGGCCAGGGCTAGCACATCTTGGACAAGGAGATGTAGTGGGACTTTCTGAGGCAGTAATCATTGCTTTTGATACTACAGTAGTAGGGGTTGCAGTTGGTGCTATTGCATCACTGATTTCTAAGATAAGAAGAAGATGGTATGAAAAAGATATAAACCGTATGGAAGTACTTTTAGAATTAATTGAAGGGGATGAAGAAATTGTTGAGCAGGAGGAGAAAAAGAACACTGTCAGAAGAACGGGAAATTGATCCATTATCAGGAATGGCAAATTTAATGGATGTGATGATGGTATTTTGTTGTGGATTAATGGTTGCATTGGTTCTTTCATGGAATCTGCAGAATGTTATATTTTCTAATAAGACTCCTGAAGAAAGGAAAAAGATGAAGCAGCAATTACAGAAGATAACATCTGTAAATAAGGGAAAAGAACTTAAAGAGATTCCTGATGTTCATAATGGATCTGGAGAAGGTTACAATGAAATGGGAACTGTTTTTCAAGATCCTAAAACAGGAAAGTTGATTTTAATTGAAGGAGAATTTCATAAAGATGACCAATAGCTGATAAGAATGAAAATATGGATGAAAGGAAGTCTTATGTAATCAAATTATAATTTAACTATTAAAATATTTTAGCAAACAAAAACCAAAGACCAAAGGGGGTAGCTTTTATGAATCTTTCCAAAAGTTTATGCAGACGATTAGTAGCTATTACAATCTTTTTATGTATGATGATGACTTATATTGTCAATATACCTATTGCACAGGGGGAGAGTATAGACAAAATAAAAGTTGTTTTAGTTCTAGGTAGTGACAGTTATATTGCTTCTATGGTGGATGCATATAAAGAGCTACAAAATAAATATCCTTTAGATGTAAAAATATTTAGTACAACATTTTTAGAGAATTCTGATGTTGCTGAACAGTTAAAGGATAATTTAAAAGATACAGATGTATTATTAATGGAAATGATTGGTTCAGGAGGAATTTCTTTATTAGGTCCTATTATTTCAGAAGCACCTGAATCTTGTCATATATATTCTACAAGGAGTAGTGATTTTTCAGGACAGTATCCAAACATTGATTATAGTAAAGATGAAGAAATAAAAGCTTACTTCACAAAAGGTGGAGTAGAAAATATGCGTAGACTTCTTCTTTATTTAGGTGACCTAGGAGGACTAAAAGTAGCTGAACCTATAGAACCTTCAGGTATGCCAAGTTGCTTTATTTATCATCCTGATGCAAAAGAACTTTCTTTTAATGCAGGGGAGTTAGGGAAAGTTTTTTATGAAGCTATAAACGAAGAAACAAAAGAAATAGATCTTGCTTTGGTGACAAATACAGCACATCATGCCGTTTATGAAGCTGTATATGAAGCTGTGTATGATGATAGAAGAATACCTTTGGCACAAGATATATTGAAGGAAAATATTATTTATTCAGAATCAGATGAAAAGGATTGGAATGATATATTTTTATCATTAAGGGACTCAAATGATTTTATTGCTTCTGTTGCAGATGCAGTTTATAACTCAGTATATTCTGATGAAGGTCCTACAACACCTATTGTAATTGATGCATCCTATCATGTATTTTATGAAAAAGGAGATAAAAATATTGAATTTAAGGAATTATCAAAGACTATTACAGATGCTTTAAAAAGTTCTAAGGATACAAGTACTTTATTTAACCAAGTAAAAAATTGCTTAGAAACGAAACCAGCTTTCCCAGGAATCTTTGAAAATTTAGAGGCGTATAAAGCTTGGTATAAAAAGAGTGGTCATTTTAAGGAAAATGGTTCATGGATAGGAATTTCAACCTATGATAGTGCATATAAGAATAATGATATTGATATGTATTTAGCATTATTGAAGGAGTTAGAACAAAATAATGCTAATGTGATGCTTGTATTTACAAATTCTAGAAATAGAATAAATATAATAGATGAATATTTCATGCGAAATGGTAAAAGTATCATTGATGCTTATATTGCGGGATTTGGATTTAATTATAAATATGGCAAACCTGAAGTAGCTGTTGAGATTTTTAATAAATTAAATGTACCAGTAATTACGCCTACATATAGTAGAGACCTTGATGATTGGGAACAAAATTCTGCTGGAATTATGAATGCAATGTATTGGCAGATTGCTATGCCTGAAATGGATGGAAGAATTGAGCCAGTATTTATGGGAGGAACAAAGGAAATAGGAACTGATCCTATTACTGGTGCACCTCTTATAAAAAAAGTACCACTAGATTATAATATAAAGCGTTTAGCAGGGCGTGTAAAGTCTTGGGCAGATCTTAAGAATAAAGAAAATGAAGATAAGAAGATTGCTTTGATTTATTATAGTCACCATGGTGGAAAAGATGATTTTTCAGCATCTTACCTAAATACAATAGAGAGCGCATCAAATATTTTAGAAGCATTAAAGAAAGATGGTTATAAGGTTGAAGGTGAAATAGATCCTGAAGCAATAAAGAGAATGTATGATGAAAGAGGACGAAATGTGGGGAGCTGGGCACCAGGAGAGATGGAAAAACTAGTAGATTCAGGTGCTATAACAATACCAGTAGAAAAATATCTTCAGTGGTATAATAAGCTGCCAGAAAAGCTAAAAGAAGATGTAGAAAAGGAATGGGGAAAAGCTCCAGGAAATGTTATGGTTGTAGATGATAAAATTATTATACCAGGCATGAAGATGGGAAATATTTTCATTGGACCACAGCCAATGCGGGGATGGGGAGATGATCCTAGCAAAATAGCTCACTCTCCTGAATTGCCACCGACACATCAATATATAGCTTTTTACTTATGGTTACAAAATGAATTAGAAGCAGATGCAGTGATTCATTTGGGAACACATGGTACCTTAGAATGGTTACCAGGTCGTAGTGTAGGTTTAGGTGAAGATGATTGGCCAGATCAATTGATTGGAAATATGATAAATATTAACCCTTATATTATGAATAATCCAGGTGAAGCAACGCAGTCAAAAAGGAGAGGTTATGGAATAACTATTGACCATTTGATTCCTCCAATGATTCAACCTGAACTTTATGGAGATTTGGTAAATTTACAAGACTTAATTATAAAATATTTAGATGAAATCAATAAAGGAAACAATGAAAGAGCTGTACAACTACAAAACCAGATTGTAGAAATTGTTCAAAAAAATAATCTTGATAAAGAAATTGATTTAGATTTGACAAATAAATTTTATGAATCAGCAGAAAAATTACATGAATATCTTGAAGCATTTACAGAAGAATTGATGCCTTACGGATTGCATACACTAGGGGAGCCACCTAAAGGAGAATTATTTGATAAAATGGTAGATTCTATCGTAAATTATGATAAGGAAAATAGAGAAAGTGATAGAAGTACTATTGAAGATAACTTAGCATTAGCAACTCAAGAAATCACAAATATCCTAAGAGCCCTTAATGGCGGATATATTGAACCAGGACCAGGAAAAGATCCGGTAAGAATACCAGATGCATTACCTACAGGTAGAAATATTGTTACATTTGATCCAAGGGAAATTCCTGATAAAGCAGCATGGGAAACAGGAAAGAAAGCTGCAGATCAATTGATTGAAAAATACAAGGAAGAATATGGAAAATACCCGGAATCTGTAGGGGTTGTTTTATGGGCTATTGAAACCATGAGAACAAATGGTGAAACTGTTGGAATGATTATGAGATTAATTGGTACAGAACCTGTATACAATAAATATGGACGCGTTGATTCTGTAAAGGTTACGCCAATAGATGAGCTTGGAAGACCTCGTGTTGATGTGGTAGTAACTATATCAGGATTATTCAGAGATACATTCTTATATACAGCAGAAATTCTAGATGAAGCGTTTAGACTAGTACAAAACCTTGATGAATCTAGTAATGATAACTATCTAAAGAAACATTATGATACAATAAAGGAAAAACTAAAAGATAAAGGTATAGATGAAGAAACAGCAGATACTTTAGCAGGGGCAAGGATTTTTGGTGATGCACCAGGAACTTATGGAACTGGTGTTTCAGAAATGGCTTCGGCTACAAACTCATGGGATTCTCAAGAAGATCTTGTTGATGTTTACATGAAGCGTATGTCATTTATTTATGGAAAAGATATTTTGGGTGAAAATTTTGATGAAAAAGCAAGAGAAGTTTTTAAAGATATGTTAAGTAATGTAGATATTGTGACCCAAATAAGAGATTCTATATGGGGAACAATGGATAATGATGATGTAGCACAATATTTAGGGGGACTAAGTTTGGCTGCTAAGGCAGCTTCCGGTGAAGATATAGTATCATACATTGTAAATACGCGAAAAGCTGGAGATCCACGAGTTCAATCATTATCAGAGTTTGTATCAACAGAATTAAGAACAAGAGTATTTAATCATAAATGGATTGAAGGTATGTTGAAAGAAGGTTTTTCTGGTTCTGTAGAAATTGGTAAACATATAGGAAATATGTTTTTAATGGATGCAACATTAGATGCTATTGATGATTGGGGTTGGCAAAAGGTAGCTGAAACCTTTATATTTGATGAAACAATCCGTTCTCAGCTAGACCCTTATGTAATTCAAGCCATTATTGGATGGAATTTAGAAGCTGCAAGACGTGATATGTGGAATGCGGATGATAAGGCAATGGAAAAACTATCTAATATTTATATTGAAACGGCTGTTGATTATGGGGTTGTCTGCTGTCATCATACATGTGCTAATATTAAATTAAATGAATTGGCAGCAAATTTTTCTACACTAGATAAAGATATATTGAATAAATTTAAGGATATTTTCAAAGAAGCTACTGATGAAGATATAAAAATTAAAAATTCAAACAATAAGAATACTTCTACAAATAGCAGTTCATCTAAAAAAGATAAAGATATTGTAAAAGAAACTATTCCTGTTACAAAAGAAGAAATGGTAATACCTGTTGAAGATCAAGAAAAAGTAAAACAGCAACAAGAAATTCAAGAACAAAAAGTAGAAAAAGTTGAAGATAGTTTAAAACAAGTGGTAGAAGAACAGGACATACCTTTAGCTACTGTAGAAGAAATAAAATCTGAACCGAATAACAGTAATGTAGGAAATAAGAATGATAAGAAAGAAACAGTTATTTCAAAGAATAATGTTGGGACACAAAAAGGTGAAATGCTACAGCCAGAAAAATCAGAAAGTAAGGAAGAAACTCAGGAATGTAGTGTACGGGCTTATGAAATTGAGAAAAATGATCAAAACAAGGGAAATGTTAGCAGTGCTGTATCCTTATCAGCAATTATGATGGCTTTGGCTCTTGTAGGACTTGTACTGAAAGGATATATAATGAAGAAATAATTGTTAAAATACCTCTGTTGATGAAAGCAGAGGTATTTTTTCTAAATACATACAAATAACATAGTAAATGCTTGTAAAATATGATATAAAAAGAAGGAAAAAAGTATCATTCGATAGAAATTAGAGTATATATGATTATGTATAAGGGGGATATGTAGTTGGTATATGAAAAGAATACAATCTATGTTTTAGGTACCTCAAAAATTAGTAAAAATGATCCTATTGCAGCTTTATATGATATACTGTTTATAGGGATTATATTAGAAAGAGATAGTGGTAAAATTATTGATTCTACTTGTAATATGGTAAGAGATGTTACGAGTGATTTTATTAAATCTATATTGGTAGGCTATCAGCTATTAGATGATATAGATGAAATTATAGATGAAATAAAGGATAGATTTTATGGGATGGCACAAAAGGCAGTTATTGCTGCTATAAAAGATGCACGCAATAAGTACATGATGATTAGAAATCAATAAAGATAATTTTATATAAAGTTTTATTTACCCAGTATATAGATTTGCCTCTGTATATATCGGTAAATAAGACCCAGTTTGCATTTACTTGCGCTGGGTCTTTCTATATTTTTGAAAAAATAAATTATATACAAGGAGATGAGAAAAATTGAATAAAAAAAATTCCGAAGAAATTTTTGAAAAAATAGATCATGTTATAAGAAAAAATTTACATCAAAGAGGAATGCATAAGATTAAATTGCCAGGAGAAATACAAAGAGCAGCAGCAGAACTTTTAAAAAGTTCTACAGTTTTTATCGTTACAGGTTTTTGTATAAGAGATACCCTTACCGGTGAGACAGATGGGCCTATTGGAGCTATAGCTTTGGCTAGTGCATTAGAACAATTAGGGAAAAAAGTGGTACTCATAACAGATAACTATTCTAAAGAAATGTTATATAAGTGTTGCTTGATAAAAAATGTTGTTGCACCCATAGAAATTGTTCCTTATAAAAATGAAAAAAAATTTTGTGATCAACTATTTAATACTTATAGACCATCTCATATAGTAGCTATAGAAAGACCCGGAAGAGCAAAGGATGGCCGCTGTTATTCCATGAGAGGAGAGGATATTAGTGATGTTGTTCCAAATACAGATATATTGTTTGAAAAAGCAAAAGAGCTTGGCATTATTACATTAGCTGTTGGAGATGGAGGAAATGAAGTAGGAATGGGAAAAGTTTCAACATTTATTGTAGATTTTGTAAAGCATGGGGAAAAAATATGTGCGGCTATCAGTACAGATTATCTTATTGTTGCAGGGGTATCTAATTGGGGAGGTCATGCTCTAACGGCAGCACTTTCACTTCTTACGAATACAATGCTGCTTCATGATATAAAAACAGAAATCCTTATATTAAAGAGCATAATAGAAGCTGGAGGTGTAGATGGATGTAGCAAAAAAAGAGAATTAACTGTAGATGGTCTAAGTTTAAAAGAGAATCTTAAAATTCTTAAAAAATTAAGAACAATAGTAGAATTTGGAATCCGTGAATACAAGACCAATAAACGAGTTATATAGATAGAAATATTAAAAAAAATTAACAGAGAAAAAGACATATGGGATTATAGAATATTCGACACAAGAAATTGAAAATGATTCTTATCAAAATATAGTATCTTATAAGGAAAAAAGAAAGAAAAGAAAAAAAGAAGCTAAAAGGCTTCTTTTTTTGTAATAATTTGGTTATGAAATTTAGCCATTTTTGCATATAAAAAATTATATACTCCTATCAGGTTGTGACAAAATTTCCATAGCTATTCGTGTAAAATAAGCATTGTTAGTTTCAAAAATATAGATATTATCCAGTGATAAGCTTCCCGGGAATAGAAGACTGGATCTTTATAAAGCTTATATAAAAAATGAAGGGGTGGGAATATGGTAATAGATAAAAAATATGAGGAAATAAAGATCGGTGATACAGCTAGTCTTTCTAAGATTATAACAGAAGAAGATATTACTGGATTTGCTAATGTTACAGGTGATTACAATCCGATACATCTTGATACTGATTTTGCTTCTAAGACAATGTTTAAAAAAAGGATTGCACATGGAATGCTTACTAGTTCTTTGATTTCTGCTGTTTTAGGAACAGAATTACCAGGTGCAAATACTCTTTATCTATCTCAAAATATGAAGTTTTTAGCACCTGCTTATATAGGAGATCAGTTGACGGCTGTTGTAGAAGTAAAAGAAAAAAGAGATGAAAAAAGGATTCTGATATTAAAAACAATTGTTAGAAATCAATCAGGTACTGAGATTGTAAGTGGAGAAGCTGTAGTAAAAAAAATGTAATCATTAAATATAAGGGGGATTTTAAATGTTTTTTCTAGATGCATATAATAATTTCATGGGACAATGGGTTGATTCACAAAAGAAAGTTATAGATATGTGGCAAGAAAGCTTTGCACCTAAAGATGAAAAAAAAGATTCAGCTAAAGTGAATAATATGGAAGAGGCTATGAAAAATCAAATGGAAATTTTTAATCAGTGGGTTGAAATGATGAGCGATATGTTTACGAAAAATATTAGCTTATTTGGAGGAGGGCCTACTAAAGAGGTATTAGATAAAATGATGAATAGTGCAAATATTTATTCATATTTGTATCGTTTTTGGGACGAGCTAAATAAACAGGCTACAGCAAATCCTACAGATTATGTACAAAAAGTTTTTAGTAAGTGGCAAAACGAATATATAAAAACTTTTTCGAATCATTTTGTATCATATTTACCTGAACCTACACAAAATATATTTAAAGAGTCTATGGAAATTTATCAAATGTATTTTGATAATGTTAAAAAATTTTCTCAGCCATGGTTAGAAAATGCTAAGGAGTTTCAAAAGTTAATGGGTACAAATATTTATCAAGATAAAGATGCTTTCTTTAATTATGTAAAGCTTTGGGGAGAAAATTATGAAAAAACATTTGGAAAATTCTTTGATACTCCTATTATGGGAATCAATAGAGAATATTTTGAAAAACAAATGGAAAGTATAGATTCCTTTATGAAATATACAAATACTTTAAGTGAATTTTCTGCTACTATTTTTAGCGTAGGACTTGAAACTATGGAAAAAATAGCACAAGATTTACAAAATATGATGCAGAATGAAAGTCATCCAAAGACTTTTAAAGAGTTTTATGAGTATTGGTGGAGAAAAAATGAAGAGGCTTATAAAAATCTTTTTCAAACAGATGATTTTTCAAGTTTGTTAGCTCAAGTCGTTGATGCTAGTGTTGTTTTTAAGAAAAATTATGATAAATTACTTGAGCAGCAATTAGCTTTTTTACCTTTCCCAACTAAGACAGATATGAATAGTCTTTATAAGACAGTTTATGAACTAAAAAAATCAGTTAGAAAGACAAGAAAAGAGCTTAATGAGTTAGAAAAAAGATTAAAAGAAAAGGGCGAGTAGATTTGTCTAATGTTTAGAAAAGAATAAATAAGGGGGTATTGAATTATGTATTCAACTTTTGGAATAGATATTGAAAAATCAATGAAAGAGATGTTTGATATACAAAAAAAATTTTTGAAAGGGATAGAGATACTTCAAAATTTAGAAGAAATAGATGTAGATGCAACACCAAAGGATCTTGTGTTTGAAGAAGATAAAATGAAGCTATATCACTATAAACCATTTACAAAAAGACCTTGTAAAGTACCAACTTTAATTGTTTATGCTTTAGTTAACCGTCCGTATATGATGGATATTCAGCCTGACCGTAGTGTTATAAAAAACTTACTAGAATTAGGACTTGATCTATATATTATTGATTGGGGATATCCTACGTCAGAAGATATGTTTCTTACGATGGATGATTATATAAATGGATACATCAATGATGCTGTTGATTATATATTACAGTCACGAAATATTGAAAAAGTAAATCTTATAGGGGTGTGTCAGGGAGGAACATTTTCTACAATATATTCATCCCTTTATCCAAAGAAGGTAAATAGCTTAACTACGATGGTTACTCCTATTGACTTTGATATAGAAGAGGGACTTTTATTTAAATGGGGTAAATACTTAAATATAGATAATATGGTAGATGCTTATGGTGTTATACCTGGTTCTATGATGAATTATGGTTACATGATGCTTAAACCATTTCAGTTAATGTTAGATAAATATGTTGGGATGTTAGATAATATGGATAATCCAGAAGTTATGAAGAACTTTATGAGAATGGAGAAGTGGATATTTGATAGTCCTGACCAGGCAGGGGAAACCATTCGTCAATTTGTGAATGATTTATATAAGGAAAATAAACTGGTAAAAGGAACCCTTGAAGTAGGTGGAAAAAAGGTTAATCTGAAAAATATAGATATGCCATTGCTTAATATTTATGCAGAATATGATCATTTAGTACCTCCTACATCTAGTAAAGCTTTGAATGATTTGGTATCTAGTAAAGATAAAGAGTTATTCTCTTTTTCTGTAGGACATATTGGTATGTATGTAAGTTCTAAGTCCCAAAAGGAAATAGCTCCTAAAATGGCTAAATGGATAAAAGATCATTCAAAATAGAATGAGTTATTTAATCCCTCTGATATTTATGAAAAGAGCTGAAAGGCTCTTTTTTCTATTGTATATTTTCGGAAAAAAGTAGTAAAAATTTCACATTTGTCGAATGATTTATGTAGGAATTCTGAACTATTTGTCGAAGTAATATAAAAAGGGAGGGATGAAAGATGGATAAACTAGATAAAAGAACGATCCAAATACTTGAAAAGATTCTTAAGTTATTAGAAAATGTTGGGGATGATCAATGTTGGAATAATATAGAATCAGTTAATAAAGAGAATGAAATGCTGTTTTTGAATTAAAAATATAAATTTAATGACTATGTGTAAAAAATAACCTCCAAAAAATTACTTGGACCTTTGTTTTAAAATATTTATAGGTTTTTCAAGGACAAATGTTTAAAAAATTGTATTTTTTTATTTTATAAAATAGGAGATGTTCTTTGTAAAGAGCATCTCTTTGTTTTGAGCTTAAATACTACATTATAAAAATAAAGGGGATTGGAATTAGATGTAGAAATAAGAAAATAATAAAGTAAAGAGTTTTATAGAATGATGCAAAAGAGGAGTGAGGAGGATGATTTACAAGGAATATGGAAAAACAGGAAAAATGGTTTCTGCAGTAGGATTTGGAGGGATGCGTTTTGATCTTTCTAAGAGTAATGAAGAAAATGCAGAACTATTAATATATGCAAGTAGTAAAGGGATTAATTATTTTGATACAGCTCCGACTTATTGTGAGAATAGAAGTGAAGATATTTATGGAATTGCTTTTAAGAATATGCCTAATAACTTTTATGTTTCTACAAAAGGTATGCCTACAAGATTTGATACAAAAGAGAAAGCTAAAGATGCAGTGAAAAGATCCCTAGAGAAATTAGGGGTAGATAAGATTCACTTTTATCATATATGGTGTCTTAGAAAGATGGAACACTACGAGTTGGCGATGAAGCCTAGGGGACAATATGAAGGTCTTTTAGAATGTAAAGAAGAAGGCTTAATTGAGCATATTGTTTTTTCATCTCATCAGCCAGGTCATGAAATTAAGAAAATTTTAGATGAAGGAAAAATGGAAGGAGTACTTTTAGGCGTTAATATCTTAAACTTCCCTTATCGATGGGATGGGGTTGTGAGTGCATATAATAGTGGTTATGGTGTAGTAGCAATGAATCCTTTAGCAGGAGGTGCTATTCCAAAATATGAGAAAGAACTTTCTTTTATTGGATCAAATGGAGAAACACCTACAGAGGCTGCACTTAGGTTTACTATTGCATCTAAACAGATTACAGTAACTTTAAATGGATTTAGCACAAAAGATCAGATTGATATGGCTTGTCGTATTGCAGATGAAGCTACTACCTTTAATGATAAAGACTTAGAAAGAATTCAAAAACGTCTTGGAGAAAATATGAATGCTGTATGTACAGGATGTGGTTACTGTTGGGATTGTCCAAAAGAAATTCCAGTTCCTGCATATATGCAGTTTTATAATGAAAAGCAAATGTTTGGAAAGAGCGATGAAAAGATGATAAAAGATATTAAAAGAGAGCATGAATGGGGATTATTGGTTGGGCGAAAAGCAAGTGCTAAGGATTGTATAAGGTGTGGAAAATGTGAAGAAGCTTGTACGCAGCATCTTCCTATTATAGAACGATTAAAAGAAATTGATAAATGGGAACAAAAAAATAGTAAATTGTAGATATATGTTTCCAGGGAAATAATTTTTACACTTTAGAATATGCCAAGAAACTTAGATTCTTGGCATTATTTTAATTGCTGTATTTTTGTATAATTTTATTTAATTCTTCACCTGTTAAGGTTTCATTTATAAATAGATACTCAGCAATAGCTATAAGGCAAGTTTTATGTTCATGAAGAAGCTGAAGGGTATCTTCATAACACTGATCAATAATTTTTTTTAATTCCTTGTTTATTTCTTTCATATTTCCATAAATCATTTTAGTATTGAAGGTTCTATTTCCCAAATCACTCATACCATATTCGCAGATCATTCCTAATATGATATCTGTTGCTTTACTTAAGTCATCTTTTGCTCCCGTTGTAACCTCTCCAAAAGCAACTTCTTCTGCGGCTCTTCCTGCTAAAATACTTTGTACCTTTTTTAATAAATCATTTTTTGTATACAAATACTTATCTTCTGATGATGCATTAAGGACATATCCTAAGGCTTGGCTAGTAGGGATAATAGATATTTTTTCAATAGCATGTATATTAAGGAGGTTTCCTACAAGAGCATGTCCTGCTTCATGAAAAGAAACAATTTTTTTTTCATTTTCTGTGACAGTTGAATTTTTTATTTTTAATCCAGCAATAACCCTTTCAATGGCATTATCAAAGTCCTCTTGTATAAGCTGATCTCTATGATTTCTCACTGCTAATATGGCAGCTTCATTTACAATACTAGATATATGAGCTCCTGATAATCCATGGGTTTTTATTGCGATCGATTCTAAATTGACATCTTTTGATAAGGGTTTATTTTTTGTATGAACTTTTAATATTTGTTCTCTTGCTATTTTGTTTGGGTTGCCTATATATATGTGTTTATCAAACCTTCCTGGTCTTAAAAGGGCAGTATCTAATATATCAATTCGGTTTGTAGCACCTATTACTAGGATTACTTCTTCCTCTTCAAGTTTGAATCCATCCATTTCAGTGAGTAATTGATTGAGGGTTTGGTTAACTTCTGATTGGCCTTCTTCACTTCTTTTTGTTCCAATAGCATCAATTTCATCAATAAATATGATACAGGGAGATTTTTCTTTTGCTTTTTCGAACAATTCTCTTACTCTTTTTGCACCTACTCCTACATATTTTTCCATGAATTCTGAACCACTTGCAACGATGAACTCTGTATTTGTTTCTCCAGCTAAAGCAGATGCTAATAAAGTTTTACCTGTACCAGGAGGACCATAAAGCAATATGCCTTTTGGAACCTTTGCTCCAATTTTTTTATATTTTTCAGTGTTTACAATAAAATCAGCAATTTCCATAATTTCTTCTTTTACTTCTTCAAGGCCTGCTACATCTTCTAACTTTACAGAAGATTTTAAGCTTTTTTTTTCATTTTTTTGATTATTTTTTGGAACATTGGCATAAGCTTTTGAATTATCTTTTTTTGTGAAAAGATAAAAGGACTGAATAAACACAATTGTCATGCATATTGCGATTAATTTTTCACCTAAGAAAGGAAGTATAATAATGTGTTTTTCAATAGAATAAAATCCAAGAATGGATAGTCCGATACATAGAAAAAATACTATGTAAAATAAACTTTTTCTCATAAGTTTTTCCTCCTCCTAGATTAGATCAAAAACAGAACTTCTATATAAAGATTTTGAATATTTAAATAATTTACTAAAGTATATTCGCTTTTTAATATGTAAATACCTGCTAAAAGTATATTTTTCTTAAAAGCAAATAGAAATAGAGAAAAAATTCAAAAAAACAATTGTATACAATTGACAAAATTGCATACTAGTATTATAATATAAATAAATACAGATATTCTGATATGGGGGCGGTAGAGATGAGAAAAAACAATTATAATGAAGAGGTAATGAACAATTTAAAAAAATGTGGTGTAATTACATGTATCCATTGTGTAGCAGGTTTTTGCAATAATTATAAAAAATGTGATTTGTATGAAAGAGTACTTATTCAGGAAGACTAAAAGTATGAAATAAGTAACTGTATAAAATGAGGGAGGATTAATATGAAAAATAATTTAAAAAATAATTATAATGAAGAAGTAATGAACAATTTAAAAAAATGTGGAGTAGTTACATGTATTCATTATATAGCTGGTTATTGTGATCGCTGTGACAAATGTGATTTATATGAGAGAACTCTATTTCAGGAAAATTAATATATAAATAAAAAACATATGGAGAAGTAGATATGAAAAGGGGAAAATTCACATGATAAAAGCAGAATGAAAGGATAAAGTTCTGCTTTTATTTTGTTTTTGATATTATCTAACGAATAAAAGATAGATTCATGTAATTGTTAAAAATTACATGAATCTATTTAAATATAAATCAGTATATCTTTAAACGATTATGTTTAATAAGTCTATAGATCAAGCAACTGATATTGCCCACTAATACCATCCATCATTACATAAAAATGATTATCTTTATTAGACAGACAATGTATAATCCAAAATGGTCTATAGAAAAAATCTTCATCTACAGGGATAATTTTAGGTATGCTTAATACCTTCATTTTTTGGATAATGGTATGACGGATACATCCTAATGCTTTTTTTCTAGCTTTTTCATTTTCTATAGAGATTGGTAGTATACTACTACCATCAACAAAAATTTGTTCTGTTTGACATTCTTCTCCTGTTATAGCTTCTACACCATTTACTAGATCAATTAAGCAAGAGAGAGTACCATCAAAAGAGCGAGCGAATATTTTTGTTTTTACAGATGCAATGAGTCTATAATATGGATAATAAATAGGCTCTATAAGATTTACGTTAACTGTAGAGTCTTTTTGCTTTAATATACTTATAGCTGTATCAGAGCTTATTTCATTTTTTAAAGAAATGATTTTCATAAATATTACCTCTTTATTTTCATAAATTATTGCTGAATTTGGAATGTTTTTTTCGGTCTAGAAGCAATAAAGATTGAAACAGCATTTGCTTCTGGTGCTAGCATTTTACAAGTACTATTTTGTATTCCCTTAGAAACATTGCTAGAATTTTTACCTTGTGCTTTATGTACAGCATCAATAATTTTTTGAGAAGGTTTATTACCAAATCTATTAAAAATAAATAAACATGCAATAGAAGCAAGTAAGCCTGCAAAGAATGGATGCATATACGTAATGATTTCAAGTTTTGCTACAGTCCAAATAAAATTAGTTAAACCACCGCCGATCATTGCACCTAAGGCTCCCATATTATTTGCTTTATCCCAATAAACTGCTGCAACATATGGTACTAAGAATGAATTTGCTAAAACTCCGAATGCAAAGACAACTAGTGTAAATACACCAGGAGGTTGTATAAGAGCGATAGCAATACCTATAATACCCGTTCCAAAAACCATGATACGAGATGCTAGGACTAATTGTTTTTCAGATGCATTAGGATTGATGAAACGCTCATATACGTCTCTAGATAAAATTGAACCTGTTTGCATAAGTAATGAATCTGCTGTTGTAATAATGGCTGCCATAACTGCTGAAAGAATAATTGCAGCAATTGCGCCAGGGAATAACATAAAGGCAAGTTCTGGTACAACCATTTCAGGATCTGATAAGTTTGGAAGCATTACAATACCTATTAATCCTAAAATATAAGGGGTAAATACAAATAATTGATTCCAAAAAGTTGCATAAAGAAGTGCACTTTTTGCAGTTTTAGAACTTTTCATTGACATATGACGAACAACTACATGAGGAAGGCCCATATATCCCACTAGATATATTAGTATAGCTCCTAAAATGACACCCCATTGATTTTGATATATTAATCCTTTTCCCCATACACTCAAATAGGTAGGATCAATAGCTGCTAATTTTTGATTTAAGCTTGTAAGACCACCAATTTTTAAAAGAGCTAAAATTAAAACGCCAATCATACCTGTAACCATTATAATTCCTTGAAAGAAATCGTTCCAAGCAACTGCCAAATAGCCTCCTGTTACAGTATAGAATAAGATTGCAGTAACACCACCTATAAGAGCTACTGAATAAGAGATTCCTAATAGTGATGATAATGCTTTCCCTGCTGCGATAAACTGTGCGATAACATATGCAGATAAAAATACCAAAGCAATAGCAGAACCAACAACTCTAATTGTAGAGGATTCATATCTTTTTTCTAGGTATTCTATAGGAGAGAGACATCCTAGTATTTCAGATAAACGCCTCATTTTTTTACCAAGTATAGAAATATTTACGATACTTCCACCTGCATCACCTACTGCATAGAACAAACTAAACCAACCTATACTAAAAGCATATGAAGGCCCACCCATGAACATATAACCACTCATTGCAGTAGCTTGCATGGTAAGAGCAGTAACAGCAGGACCTAAGCTTCTACCGCCTAATAAATAGCCTTCTACTGTTTTTGTACGTTTTGAAAAATAAAACCCTACTCCTATAAGACAACAAAGATAACAAAAAAATACGATGCGGGCAGTTGTCATTCATTATTCACCTCCATTTCAGATATTTCTTCCATTGCATCATCCTTAGCCATTTTCATATAGATGAGTATTGCAAGAACAGTCCATAGAATTGGCCATGATGCAAATGAGAAAAAACTTACAGCTGGCATACCAAAGATCATTTGTATACCTCCTTATTTTTTATTTGTAACTGCTAAAAGCAGTAGTTACATCAAGTAAAGTAATCACGATAAAATATTCAGTATATTCTGAATTTTAATCTATATTAACAAATCAAACTTAAAATAAACTTAAAGAAATCTAAAATTTTTTTAAAAAATTATATAAAGATTATTTAATAATGCAACTTAATTTTTGTATAAGATGTTTTATAATATGAACATTAGAACTGTACAAATATTAGAATTTTTTGCATTATTAACATAAGAAGTGAATAATAAGTTATATATGGATAACTAACTTAAATATTTGAAAAAAAAATATAAAAAGATAAGAGAATGATATTTCATTTGAGAATAGATATTTTATTTTTAAATAAGAGAAAATGGGGTGAACTGATTATGTTTCAAACCAATTATTTATTGATCATCCTTACAATTCTAACCCTTGCGATTTCTCTATTTTATTTTCATATTTTTACGAAGAATCATGAGAAATATATCCATTTTTGGGGACTTAGCTGGACATTGTATGCAATAAGTCTTGGATTTAGCATTTTCATTTTAAAATATCCTAGTGTAAAGTTCTTTGCAGCCCTAAGACAAGTTTGTGATCTTTTTAGTAGTCTTTTTTTATTAGCTGGAACGTATGTATTTATAGATAAAAAAATGCCAAATTATTGGATTCAATTTACTATTGTAAATTTGCTATGGATTGGGCTTGCTGTTTATTATGATTTATCTTTTATTACGATTACCTTACTTGCTTCTATATTTTTTAATATTATTGCTGTTGTAACAGGGGTTATGCTTTTAAAATATTGGAAAATGAATAAATTTGAAAAGGTAATTATTGTAACTATCTTTCTTGTTTGGGGAGTACATAAAGCATATTATCCTTATATTTATCCAGAATTTTGGAACTCCCCTTTGGGTTATATGAGTGAAATTATCCTTGCAAATATTCTTAATTTTGGTATACTCATCATTTATTTTCAAAAGATACGTAATGAATTGACAGAGAGTGAAAAGCGGTTTCGTCTACTAGCAGAAAATGCACAAGATTTGATTTATCTTTACAGATTTCGTCCTATATTAGGTTTTGAATATGTTAGTCCTTCATGTATAAATATTACTGGGTATACACCAGAAGAATTTTATAGAGATCCTATGTTTTTAAAAAAGTTAGCACATCCTGATGATCGGCCACTCGTAAATATTTTAAAAGAATCAAAAACACTTTTGTCAGAACCTATTACTATGAGATGGCTACATAAAAATGGACATTATATTTGGACAGAACACCATAATACGGTCATTGTAGATGAAGTAGGAGATGTTATTGCAGTTGAAGGAATATTAAGAGACATTACAGATCGAAAACGCGTGGAAGAGAATATGATTCAATCAGAAAAGTCTAGACAATCATTATTAGCAAATATTTCTCATGAATTGCGTACACCTATTACCTCTATACTCGGATATGTTACAGCTATGATAGATGGAACAATTTATGAAAATGATTCAAAAGAAGAATGTCTTAACTTGATTCGTTCAAAAGCAGTAACCTTACAAAGACTTATTCAAGATTTATTTCAGTTAACCCAATTAGAATCAGGAAAAATATCTTTTAATTTTTCTCAAGTGTCTATCCGTGAACTTGTTTTTGAGCTTGTAAAGAAATATGAATGGGATATACATAGGGAAGGGATAAAATTTGAATTAATACTATCAAATATTGAGAAATATATGGATGAAGAGTTGATTATTGATATTGAACGGATTGATCAAGTATTGTCTAATCTAATTTTTAATGCTATAAAACATACTCCTAAAGAAGGTACCATTTTTATTGATTTTGAAAAGAAAAAAAAGAACGATATAAAGTATGTACTTATCAAAATAAAAGATACGGGTGAGGGCATTGCACAGAAGGATTTAAAACATATTTTTGACCGTTTTTACAGGGGAAAGAATGCAAAAAATAATGTACTTAAGGGAACTGGTCTTGGATTGACCATTTCAAAAGAGATTGTTGAATTTCATAAAGGAGAGATTTGGGCTGAAAGCAGTTTGGGAGAAGGATGTACTTTTTGCTTTACACTTCCTATATATTCTCTTTAAAAAGGATCTCTATTACTGATTGGAATAGGAGGAATAAATGATGGCTAGAGAAAAAATTTTGGTAATTGATGATGAGAAAGAAATAAGTGAATTGATTCAATCCTATTTGATAAAAGAGGAGTTTCAAGTACATGTGGTTGAGAACGGAAAAGATGCCCTTGAAGCTATTGGGCTTGAAAAACCGGATCTTATTATTCTGGATATTATGCTTCCTGATATAGATGGAATTGAATTATGTCTAGAAATTCGAAAACAATGCAATGCACCTATTCTTTTTTTAAGCTGTAAATCAGAAGAAATGGATAAAATTTTAGCCCTTTCTGTTGGTGGTGATGATTACTTGACAAAGCCTTTTTTGCCGGGAGAATTGGTTGCAAGAATTAAAGCACATCTTCGTCGAAATCGATTGCTTATGCAAGTAAAAAAACAACCCAATATTATTCGTTATCCGGGGCTTGAAATCAATTTAGATAGTCATGAAGTGTGGGTAGATCATCAGCTTGTAAATCTTTCGAGTAAGGAATTTGAAATTTTATCGATATTAGCCAAAAATCCAAAAAGAATTTATAGTATGGATCAATTGTTCCAAATGGTATGGAAAATGCATAGTTTAGATGGGGATTCAAGAACGATAATGGTTTATATTAGTAATTTGCGAAAAAAAATTGAAAAAAATCCTTCTAATCCTAAATATATTATTAATATAAGGGGAGTAGGTTATAAATTTAATCATTCGTTATTTGAAAAAAAGATATCTAGTAGTAATGATTAAAAATTTTATTTTGCTTATCAAATCTATCTAAAATAGTTTGATTACGATTTGGTGTTATACTGCTTACAAAAATAAAAACAATTGTATTGATCAGTAAACTTATAAACCCTGGATCTATAGGAAAATGTGAATGAAAAATAGTAAATATACCTAGAAATATGACACCACTTAACAAACCTGCAATAGCACCTTGAGCAGTTGATTTTCTCCAAAAAAGTACGCCGATTGTAGGGACAATTACTTGTGCAGTTCCACTTAAGGCAACCATTCCGATTTGTACTAATAAACCAGGAATCCATATAGTCATAAGATATGAAAAAGTTGTAAAGATCAATATAGACCATCGAGCAATACGAATCAAACTTTTATTATTAATATTTTTATTTATATATTTTTTGTGAATATCAATAGCATATATAGCAGAGAGAGAATGAATTTGAGAATTCGAAGTTGACATTGCTGCTGCTGCTCCACCAGTTAAAATAAGGGATGCTAGGGCAAAGGGAGCATACTTTAATAACATAATTGGAAGCAAAGCATCAGCGTTTTGTATGTTTGGTTCTAGGAGGATGCCTGCATTGCCAACAAGCATGGGAGCAATGTTTACAATTGCAATAAATCCCAAAAGGAAAGGCATTAAGTTGAAAAAAATTGGAGATTTTACTGCATATATTCTTGTCCATAATGGAGGTCCCATAATTGCACCCATAGGTACAATAAGAAACATAGATATCCATAGCATTGGACCAGCTGCTCCAGTTGGACCTGGAAGAGTTAATGTTTCTGGTGCAACTTGTCTTAAGCTTTCAAATAATGAGGAGATACCTCCTACTTTTGAAACAATAAAGAATCCGGCCAAAATTATTCCGAAGAGTATCAAAATTTCATAAAAGATATCCACCCATGCAACAGCTCTTAAACCACCAGTCCATACATAAATAACAATGACAATACAAAAAATTAAGCAACCCATTTTCCAAG
This sequence comes from Crassaminicella thermophila, assembly GCF_008152325.1. GTDB lineage: Bacteria > Bacillota > Clostridia > Peptostreptococcales > Thermotaleaceae > Crassaminicella_A > Crassaminicella_A thermophila. Next base: position 2,304,757 of record NZ_CP042243.1, on the reverse strand, counting down.
GTATAAGCCCTTGAGATGCTACTTCAATCAAATAAGCTCCACCAGCAAGTTGAATTTGAAGATAGGGCATAGTGAAAAGCAACATAATAAAGGTAATGAGATTGCCAAGTTTTTCTGAGTCATACATATCTCGAAAAAAGTCAGATGCTGTAATATAGTTATTTATTTTGCCATAGAACCATATACGTTTACCAACAATAAAGAATAATATTCCAAAAAGAAAGTCCCATGCAATGGTAGTCCAATAAACGGGTCCTTTTGAGTAAAAATATGCGTTTGACCCCAAAAAAGCAAAAGCACTCCACCAAGTAGCTTGTACAGTAAAGAATACAGCTATAGACTCCATGGCTCTGCTCTGAACAAAAAAATCTTCTGGTGTTTGAAGTTCTCTTTCTCCTGCTTTAGATCCAATCCAAAGGGGAATGAACATATATGTACCGATTATGAGAAGTGCTAATATATTTTGGTTCATTCTGCATGATCTCCTTTCATATGTGTAATATCATTTTTTTCTTGAAAATTTTTATTGCTTCCCCAGTTTGTTTTATAACCTATAAAAGTAATAATACACATATAAAGCCACATGATAAGCATAAAGCCATAAATAAAAGGAAATCCCAAAATAATAGGATCAATACGATTAATAAAAAAAACACCAGGAAATTCCATGATCAAGAAACCTAAAATAATAAGTGACCATAGGAGTTTTTTTATAGAAGTGTTTTTTTTTCTATGAATCATGCAAAAACCCCCTTATATAAAAATGCAAGTAGCCCCCACTTATAAAAGTAGGGGGAAAGAAGGTGAGCTGTTTATATACTTATTTGCCAATTACATTATCAACAAAATCTAATACATTATCCATAATATTCATTGCATCTCTAAGTTCATTTTCTTTAATGATTAGAGGGGGTGCTACAATTAAAATGTTTTCATGACTGTAGTTCCAAAAACCTTCAGATCTAAGCATATTAAGGATTTTCTTCATAACTCCTTCTGGATCTTTACCATAAGGAACTAAAGGTTCTTTTGTTTCTTTATCTTTTACCAATTCAATGGCACTAAATAAGCCGATATATCTGACATCACCAACACATGCATGCTTTGCTTTTATATCTTCTAATATTTCTCCTAAAACAGCACCCATTTCTTTAGATCTTTCGATTAAATTTTCTTCCTTATAAACATCAATTGTAGCACAAGCTGCGGCACAACCCATAGGATGTGCACTGTAAGTTAATCCGCACCAAAGGGTATTTTTTTCAAAGTAATCTGCAATTTTTTTGCTTACGATTACACCACCTAATTGTGTATATCCACAAGTTACACCTTTAGCAAATGTAATCATATCAGGTTCTACATTCCAGTTATTTATTGCAAACCATTCGCCAGTTCGTCCCCAACCAGCCATAACTTCATCACAAACCATCATAATACCAAATTCATTACAAAGATCTCTTACTCCTTGCATCCAACCTTTTGGAGGAATAAGGATACCATTACTTCCAACTACTGATTCTTGGAATATTGCAGCAATTGTTTCAGGACCTTCATATTCTATTTGTTCTCTTAAAAGAGTAAGATAATATTTTGTAGCTTCTTCTTCATTTTTAAATTCAATAGGTCCTCTATATGGATATGGTCCAACGAATTTAACAAATCCAGGGATTCCTGGTTCACTTGCAAATCTTCTAGGTTCACCAGTCAAGTTAGCAGCACCATAAGTTGCACCATGATAAGAACGATAAGCAGATAATATTTTATATTTTCCAGTAACCATGCGAGCAATCTTAATGGCATTTTCATTAGCTTCTGCTCCAGCGTTTGTAAAGAATACCTTAGCCATATTATCAGGAGCAATTTCTACAATTTTTTTTGCAGCTTCTGCTCTAACATCTAAAGCAAAAGCAGGTCCAATAAAAGGAATTTTATCTGCTTGGTCTTTAATTGCTTTAATAACTTTTTTATTTCCATGACCAATATTTACATTAACTAATTGTGAAGACATATCATAAAATCTTTTACCTTCTTCATTCCAAAAATAAATTCCTTCAGCCTTTGTAATAACTTCAGGCTTTAATCCAGCTTGAGCACTCCAAGAGTGAAGGTTATATTTTAAATCTTTTTCACGAACTTCAGATAAAGTAGTAGAAGTAGTAGACATTTGAAACTCCTCCTCAATTTTAAATTTATGTATCAATTACTATACCCATATAGAAAAGTTGCTAAAGGTTTTTGTTAAATTTTTTATAAAGAAGATTTTGATATATCATCATACATAACATCGCCAAATAATTCTTCATCTGTTGGAACTACAGGCTTAAAATGCCTAGATACCCAAGTTGTATTAATCAAGTGTTTCCAAGTAATATTTTCAGAAACAATATTTCCTCCCCAAGTTCCACAACCAAGGCTTGTAGTAAATGGCATACCATTAAACCAGTTTCCAGTGTTAGCAAGAGCTTGACCTTGGTTAACATTCATACGGCTTACCTTTGTCTTAAGAGCAAGCTCCATAATATGATCTTCATTGAAAGAATGAATACCACAAGAGTGACCCATTCCTTGATATCTTGTAATTTCATTTACTTTATTTATTGCTTCTTCAAATCTATTATACTTATAAAGAGTTACTACTACAGAAAGTTTTTCTCCAGAGAAAGGATAATCTTTACCTATGCCAGTTTCTTCAACCATAATAAATTTTCTGTCATCAGGAAGATCAATATTAGCTAAATTTGCAATGGTTTGAGGTGATTGTGCTACAATTTTTGAATTTAGATGTCCATCAACCCATAAAGTACTTTGAAGCTTTTCTTTTTCTTTCGCATTAGCTAAGTAACCACCTTCAGCTTTAAGAGCTTCAACAAATTCATCATAAATACTTTCTTGAATAATCAATGAATTTTCAGCAGAACAGCTTGTAGCAAAATCAAATGTTTTACTAAGCATAATCTTATGAGCAGCATCATTTAAATCAGCAGTTTCATCAACAACGATTACTGCATTACCAGCACCTACACCATAAGCTGGAGTACCAGATGAATAAGCAGATTTTACAAGACCTGCTCCACCAGTAGCTAATACTAAGTCAGCTTGTTTCATAAGTTCATTGCTAATTTCCATAGTAGGATTTTCTATTCCTATTACCAAATCTTCAGGAGCACCATATCTTTTTAGGGTTTCTCTTATTAATTTTACAATAAAAGTATTTGTTTTTTTAGTTCTTGGATGAGGAGATAATATGATAGCATTTCTTCCTTTTAAAGCATGAGCTACTTTTACAGTAGGAGTTGCTTCTGGATTTGTACAAGGAACAAGAGCACCGATAACGCCAACTGGTTTAGCTATTTTCATTATTTGTTTTTCATCGTCCACTTCGATTACGCCGACAGATTTTTTGCCGATCATATCACGCATAGCACCTTTTGCTTTTGCCATAAGTTTATTGTATTTTCCTTCATAATTACCCATTTTAGATTCTTCAACAGCCAATTTTGATATTTCTTGTGCAGGACCATCTTTTACTATGTTCCATACAACAGCAGCAACTAATTTATCAACTTGTTCTTGTGTGTAATCTTCAATAGATTCTTGGGCTTTTCTAGCTCTTTTTACAAGTTCTGTTACATATTCTTTAGCTAATTCTTTACTCATTATAATTCCTCCTTTAAATATTTAATTATTAATTTATTAAATTAATTTTTGTTTTAATGAAACACTAAATATTATTGCAACTTCTGTGCCAATAATTTTTTTGAAGAAGAAGAGCTATTATTCATTTTTTCCAACAATAAAAAACAGAAATTAAAAATGATTTGCGATAATTTTTTGTATCGCAAATCATTTTTAAAAATTAAGAAAATTAAAAACACAAATATTCCAAATAGTGTTCTATAAAAAATAGCGTTGATTCATTCATGTATCTATATGATTCAATTCAGTATCGGTCATATTGTATTTGCTCATTTTTCTTACAATTGTTGGTTGGCTAACGCCTAGGGCTTTAGCTATATTTCTTGTTGTTTTATATTTTATTACTGCATTATGTATAATTTGTCTTTCAACTTCTTCAAGGGCTTTTTTTAAATTCATCATTGAGGGGATTTTAACATCACAAGAATTTTCTTCACTGTGAACAATGTAATTTGGTAAGTTTTGAGGTAAAATAGTTGTGCCTTTAGTTGTAATAACGAGTCTTTCTATAATATTTTCTAATTCTCTTACATTCCCTGGCCAAGAATATTTAATTAAATAAGCCATTGCATTTGGATCAATTCTTTTCTTTTCATTAAACTTTTCATTATATTTTCGTAAAAAATGACGAACTAAAGGGAAAATATCTTCTTTTCTTTCACTTAGAGGAGGGATGTGTATAGGGACAACATTTAATCTGTAAAATAAATCTTTTCTAAACTGTTTTTTTTCAACCATTTCTCTTAAATTTTTGTTAGTAGCTGTAATAATTCTAACATCAATAGGAATAGTTTTTACTCCTCCAACTCTTTGAATAGTTTTATCCTGTATAACTTGTAAAATTTTTACTTGAAGATGTAATGGCAATTCACCAATTTCATCCAAAAAAATAGTACCGTTATTTGCTAATTCAAATAACCCTATTTTTCCTTGTCGTTTTGAGCCAGTAAAAGCACCGTGTTCATAGCCAAATAATTCTGATTCAAGCAAAGCTTCAGGAATAGCCCCACAATTGACCTTAACAAAGGGTTTATCAGATCGATTTCCTAATTCGTGGATATATTTAGAAATAACACCTTTACCTACACCAGATTCACCGGTAATTAAAACGGTAGAATCTATTTGAGCTAATCTTTTAGCAAGTTGAATAACTTCTCTCATTTTATGGCTTTTAACAATCAAATCGCCTAGGTTTTCTTGTTCTTTTTCTTTTAATTCTATCAATTCATTTTGAATATCTTCTAATTGATTTCTTAGATGAATAAGTTCTGTAATGTCTCTAGAGGTACTAATTACTTTTTTTATTTTTCCTTTATTATCAAATATAGGTGTACCTGTAGTAAGAAGTTGTTTACCTTGCTTATTGCTATGAAGAATACTAACTTCTTGCTTTTTCTGAAAGACGAGTTTTGCTACAGATGGAGAGAATATTCCTTGTTTTTCTAGAAAATCAATATTTTTGCCAATGATATCTTCTTTTCTAATTTGGTAAAGATCTTCACAGGCTTTATTAACCCATTCTGTGTTTCCAAACATATCATCGATAAAAATGGCATCTTGAGCAGAGTCTAAAATAGTTCGAAATTCTTCTAAATTGGTGTTAGGAAAAAATTTGGACAAATCTTTTATATCAAAAATAATAATGCCATAGGTTTTGTTGGTATCATCTAGAATAGAATTTTTTAAGACAAATTGTTTGGTAGCTAGTGTTATTTCAAGGGAGGTGTTTTCTTTTATTTTTTCTAAAAGATTCATAATAGGTTGAGTATGTTTAAAATGATTGCGATATGTATCTAAAAATTTATTTGCTTTTGAATTTGAAAAATAAATATTTCCTTTATGATCTATTATAAGAATGCCTATTGAAATTATATTTAATAGTTTATCTAGGTATTTCATATCTAATCCTCCTATAAAATTTATTATATACATGTTTCAACATTATTCTGAATTTTCCTCCAAGTAAAATGCACAATTTAGAAAATAATAAATTGTTTTAAAATTCAACAACAAAAAAGTTATCGAAGTCATTTTCTTATCTTAAAATTATTAAACAAATTATAATAGTTTACATTTCATAGTATAATGATATAATGTATATGAATAAAAAAGGCCAATGGATAACTCCATTGGTCTTTAAAGTGTTGAATATATTTTTTATACAGTGGCAAAAATGTCTAGATAATATAGAAATTTACTCATGTAATCTCCAAAAAAATAGTTGACACAAGAATTTTATGTTATAATATAAAGGTTAAAAAGTCTATAAAAAGATAGATTATAAAGAAAATTAAGCATAGAGGAGGAAAAAAAGAATGAGTTCAACAGTAGTAAAAAAAGAAAATAATGAAGTAACTTTAAAAATTCAAGTGAGTGCAGAAGATTTTGAAAAAGGAATACAAAAAGCTTATAATAAAATGAAAGGAAGATTTAATATTCCTGGATTCAGAAAGGGAAAAGCTCCAAGAAAGATTGTAGAGCTTCATTATGGTAGAGAAGTTTTCTATGAAGAAGCAATTAATGAGGTATTTCCTAAAGCATATGAAAGTGCTATAGATGAGCATAATTTAGAACCGGTAGATAGACCTTCACTTGATTTTGATGAAATTGTTAAAGGTCAAGATGTAGTATTTACTGTTACAGTGACAGTAAAACCTGAAGTAACTCTTGGAGATTATAAAGGTATAGAAGTAGAGAAAAAAGAGTATAATGTTACTAATGAAGATGTAGAAAAAGAAATTGAAGGATTAAGAGAAAGAAATGCTAGACTTATTGCTGTAGAAAGACCAATAAAGACAGGAGATACAGTTATTATAGACTATGCAGGATTTGTTGGTGAGGAGCAATTTGAAGGAGGTACTGCAGAAAAGCAGACTCTAGTTATTGGATCAGGTACGTTTATTCCAGGATTTGAAGAGCAATTAGTTGGAGCAAATGCAGGAGATGAAGTAGAAGTAAAAGTAACTTTCCCAGAAGAATACCATGCAGAAAATTTAGCAGGAAAAGATGCTGTATTTAAAGTAACAGTGCATGAAGTAAAAGAAAAAGAGTTACCTGAGCTTGATGATGAGTTTGCTAAGGATGTTAGTGAACATGACACATTAGAAGCATTAAAGGAAGATATCAAAAATAAACAAGAAGAAGCTGCTAAAAAAAGAGCAGAAAGAGAATTAAAAGATGATGTTGTAAAGAAAGTAACAGAAAATGTAGAAGTTGATATACCAGAGATTATGATAGAACATCAAATAGATGATATGCTAAATGAATTTAGTTATCAGTTACAATTCCAAGGATTAAATTTAGATACATATCTTCAATACACAGGAACAAAAATGGAAGATATGAGGGAACAAATGAAAGAGGATGCTTATAATAGGGTAAAAACTCAATTAACACTTGAAGCAATTGGAAAAGCAGAAAATATTGAAGTAGCTGATGAAGATATAGATAAAGAAATAGAAAATTATGCAAAGCAATATAATATGGATGTAGAAAAATTTAAAAAGACATTAAGACCACATGATTTAGAAAATATTAAAGAGGGTATTAAAGTAAGAAAAACAGTGGACTTCTTAGTAGAGAATGCAAAAATAGCATAAATTCTTACAAATAGGAGGGGTTGAGATTATGGCTTTAATTCCAATGGTTGTTGAGCAAACCAATCGAGGAGAAAGATCCTATGATATCTATTCTAGACTTTTAAAGGATAGGATAATATTTTTAGGAGACGAAGTAAATGACCACACAGCAAGTTTAATTGTTGCTCAGTTATTATTCTTAGAAGCTGAAGATCCAGATAAGGATATTATGCTATATATCAATAGTCCAGGAGGGTCTATTACGGCTGGAATGGCTATTTATGATACAATGCAGTATATAAAGCCTGATGTTTCAACAATTTGTATTGGTATGGCTGCAAGTATGGGAGCTTTCTTATTAGCAGCAGGAGCAAAAGGTAAGCGTTATGCATTACCTAATGCAGAAATTATGATTCATCAGCCTCTAGGTGGTACAAGGGGGCAAGCAGAAGATATTCGTATTCATGCAGAAAGAATTCTTAAGATACGTGAAAAGCTTAATAAGATTTTAAGTGAAAAGACAGGGCAGCCATTAGAAAGAATTCAAAAAGATACTGATAGAGATAATTTTATGAGTGCAAAAGAAGCAGTAGAATATGGGTTAATAGACAAGGTGATCACTTCTAGGAAATAAGAAAGAGAGGTGAGGAAATGTCACGATTTGACGAAAAGAAACAGTTAAAATGCTCGTTTTGTGGCAAATCTCAAGATCAAGTTAGAAGACTTATAGCTGGTCCTAGTGTATATATTTGTGATGAATGTATTGAATTATGTCAAGAGATTATTCAAGAGGAATTTGATGAAAATTTAGAAATGGAAATCACAGATTTACCTAAACCAGAAGAAATAAAAAATGTCTTGGAGCAATACGTTGTAGGTCAAGATAAGGCAAAGAAAGCATTGGCTGTAGCCGTATATAACCACTATAAGAGAATCAATTATCAAGGGAAGGCTGATGATGTTGAGCTACAAAAGAGCAATATTTTAATGCTTGGTCCAACAGGCTCAGGGAAAACATTGCTTGCTCAAACCTTAGCAAAAATATTAAATGTCCCTTTTGCAATAGCTGATGCTACATCATTAACAGAAGCAGGGTATGTAGGAGAAGACGTTGAAAATATTTTGCTAAAACTTATTCAGGCAGCTGATTATGATATTGAAAAAGCAGAAAAGGGAATCATTTATATAGATGAGATTGACAAAATTGCGAGAAAGTCAGATAATCCTTCTATTACAAGAGATGTGAGTGGTGAAGGAGTACAGCAAGCACTTCTTAAAATTTTAGAAGGAACTGTAGCAAGTGTTCCTCCACAAGGAGGTAGAAAGCATCCACATCAAGAGTTTATTCAAATTGATACCACGAATATATTGTTTATTTGTGGAGGGGCTTTTGATGGAATCGAAAAGATAATTCAAAAAAGAATTGGGCAAAAGTCAATGGGATTTGGAGCAAATATTCAAAGCAAAGTAGTAAAAGATATTGGAGCATTATTAGATAAAATTCAACCAGAAGACTTATTACGTTATGGATTGATTCCAGAGTTTGTTGGAAGGGTACCTGTTTTAGTAACTCTTCATCAATTAGATGAAGAAGCCTTAGTAAAAATATTGAAAGAACCAAAAAATGCTTTAGTGAAGCAATATAAAAAGCTATTTGAAATGGATGGCGTTGAATTAGAAATGGATGAAGAAGCATTAAAGGCTGTTGCTAAGAAAGCAATTGAGAGAAAAACAGGTGCAAGGGGCTTAAGAAGTATTGTAGAAGCCATAATGCTAGATGTTATGTATGATATCCCATCAAGAACAGATATTAAAAAGTGCATAATAACTAAGGAAACGGTTGAAAATTTAACTGAACCTACTTTGGTACTTTCTGATAGCAAAAAAAGACTAAAAAATAAGGAAGAACCTGCATAATAAAAACAAGCGAATCAATTGATTCGCTTGTTTTATAAAAAATAGTTTAATAAAATAAAAAAAAGTATTGAAAAATATTTTAAATTAAATTATAATAATAAATATATAAAAAATATAGAATAAAAAGGCGATGGCGTCTTTAATGAATAGAATTTATTTCTATTTATTAAAGACGCCATTTTTATTATAAAAATTTTAATGTTAATAGAAATCATGTACAGCGCTGCCATGATAAAAATAAATAAAATCTTAGGAGGAATGATTATGGAATATAAAACTGCAATTGATACAGTATGGGTTTTAATAGCAACTGCGTTGGTATTTTTGATGCAAGCTGGTTTTGCTATGGTAGAGACAGGATTTACAAGAGCAAAAAACTCTGGAAATATTATTATGAAGAATTTAATGGATTTTTCAGTAGGATCTTTAGTTTTCTGGATACTAGGATTTAGTATGATGTTTGGAAAAGATGTAGGAGGATTTATAGGGCAAATTCAGTTATTTTCAATTGGAGGTTTTGAACACTTAGAACTAAATATACCAAAGGAAGCATTTTTAATTTTTCAAACAGTATTTTGTGCTACTGCAGCAACTATAGTTTCAGGAGCAATGGCAGAAAGAACAAAATTTATATCATATCTAACATATAGTTTTGTTATTAGTGGTATTGTTTATCCAATTGTAGGACATTGGATATGGGGTGGTGGATGGTTGGCAAAATTAGGTTTTCATGATTTTGCTGGTTCAACAGTGGTACACTCCTTAGGTGGTTGGTCAGCTCTTGTAGGAGCATGGATGATAGGGCCAAGGATTGGTAAATATGGTAAAAATGGAAAGGTAAATGCTATCCCTGGACATAGTATTACTATTGGAGCATTGGGTGTATTTATATTATGGTTTGGATGGTTTGGTTTCAATCCTGGATCAACATTATCTGGTATGGATGCGAATAATATTGCTCATATATTCATAACAACTAATTTATCAGCATCTATGGGTGCATTTACTACAATGATTATTACATGGATACGTTATGGAAAGCCAGATGTAAGTATGACGCTTAATGGAGCTTTAGGTGGGTTGGTTGCTATAACAGCAGGGACTGATGTTGTTAGTCCATTTGGTGCTAGTATTATAGGTTTAATAGCAGGCTTTATTATTGTATATGGTATTGAATATATTGATAAAGTTCTTAAGATAGATGATCCAGTAGGGGCGATAGGTGTTCATGGTTTATGTGGGTCTGCTGCTACTGTATTTGTAGGACTATTTTCTGTAGATAACGGTTTATTTTATGGTGGAGGAATTAGTTTATTAAAGGTTCAATTATTAGGAGTAATTTCTGTAGCATTTTGGACATTATCTACAACATTTTTGTTGTTTAAGGCTATAGATTTAACTATTGGATTAAGAGTAACACCTAAAGAAGAGCATATAGGATTAGATATAGAAGAACATGGATTGATAGGATGTATTGATTTTGATAGTAATAGTGTAGAAATTCAATAAATAGAAAATTGATTTCGAAATCATACAGGAGGTTTTTAGATGGCTGATAAGATTACAAAAATTGAGATTATTACTAGACCGAGAAAGTTTGAAGAGTTAAAAGAAGCTTTAAATAATATTGGAGTTATGGGGATGACTGTAACACACGTTTTAGGCTGTGGAATTCAAAAAGGAATGCCACAAAACTATAGAGGTATTTCTTATACAACTGAACTACTTCCAAAAATAAAGGTAGAAACAGTTATTTGTGATGTTCCTGTTGAGCTGGTTGTAGATACAGCTAAAAGAGTACTAAGAACGGGAGAAATTGGAGATGGAAAAATATTTATTTATGATGTATCAAATGTTATAAGAATAAGAAATGGAGATGAAGGAAAAGTTGCATTAAATAATCAAGAATAAAAAGATGTTTATCTAGAATAACTTGTATAAGCAAAGGTATTGCCCATGTTTTCTAATAATCCCAGGGAGATAAGAATTGATAAGTTCATATATAAGCCTAGTTCCTATTTATATACGAGCTAGGCTTATATACATTTTTAAAATAGATAATTTTTATGATATACAAAAAACAATAGAAATTATCTATTTGAACATAAAAAAAACATGGGGTACAATGACAAAGATATGAAAAAATGGATTTTAATGTTCTTTAACATTTGAAGGGGGAAAAATCATGAAAAAAAGAGGTAAAATACTATCATTTATGATTTTATTACTTATTTTTACTGCTTTTACAGGTTGTAAGGCGAAAACAATAGAATCAGGGCAAATTACAGAAACAGCAGAAAGGACAATATCTACAAAAGAACTATCAGAAAAATTAGGTAGTCCTGAGTTTGTAGTTGTAGATGTGCGTAGTGAAGCTCAATATAATGGTTGGAAGCTTGAAGGGGAAGTAAGAGGAGGACATATAAGAGGGGCTGTGGATTTTCCACTTTCTTGGACAAATGATTTGAAAAAAGAAGATTTAAAAGACTTATTAGAATCAAAGGGTATTACTGCTGATAAAACAGTTGTCCTTTATGATACATTAGGAGACAAAAGTCCAGCTATGGCAGAGATTCTGAAAGGTTTAGGATATGAAAATATACTCGTTTACGAAGCTGGAATGATGGAATGGGCAGGGAATGATACCCTTCCAATGGATAAGTTAGCAAATTATGAAAAATTAGTATATCCTGAATGGATTAATGCTTTAATTAAAGGAGAAAATCCTGATACTTACCCAGGAAAAGGTTACAAAATATTTGAAGTAAGTTGGGGAGAAGGAAAAGAATATAAAGAAGGACATATTCCAGGAGCTGTTCATTTAGATACAAATGAACTAGAAGAAGAACCACTATGGAACCGTGTTTCTGACAAAGATATAGAAAAAATGCTTTTAAGAAATGGTATTACCTATGATACAACAGTTGTATTATATGGTAGTGATACAACAGCTGCAGCACGTGCTGCATCTATTATGATGTATGCAGGGGTAGAAGATGTGAGAATTTTAAATGGTGGATTTGGTGCATGGACTGAGGCAGGTCTTGATATAGAGACAGAAGTACAAAGCCCTGTTCCGGTAGAAGCTTTCGGAATAGCTGTACCTGCTCATCCAGAGTATATTATTGATACAAAAGAAGCAAAAGAAATCTTAGCAGATGAAAATGCAGAGCTTGCTAGTGTACGTAGCTGGGAAGAATATATAGGAGAGACTAGTGGTTATACATATATTAAACCTAAGGGACGTATAGCAGGTGCTACATGGGCTCATGCAGGATCTGATCCATATCATATGGAAGATTATAGAAACGTCAATAACACAATGCGTAACTATCATGAAATCGCAAAGAATTGGGAAGATTGGGATATTACATCAGATAAAAAAGTTGCCTTTTTCTGTGGAACAGGTTGGAGAGCAAGTGAAGCGTTTTTTGATGCTTATCTAATGGGTTGGGATAAGATTGCTGTATATGATGGTGGTTGGTATGAATGGAGTATGGATGAAGCCAATCCAGTAGAAACAGGAGAACCTAAATAAGGATATATAAACAGGGAAAATAGACAACACTTATTGTAGGATAGGGGTTGTCTTTTTCCTGTTTAGTATAGGAGGTAAGATATGAAAAGAAGAGATTTAGGAGCAATTATAATTGAATCTGTTATGCCTATTTTATCTTGGATATTTTTAGCCATGACTATTGGATTAAAAAGATTTGCTGAAAATAGCATGGGTATACAGCGTGACTTAATCGTAAGAAATAAGCTATTGAATACAAGCATTTTAAAAGAAAATCTATTATCTATTTATAAATGGAGTCTACTCATAGGGATTGGTATTTGTATCATTTTATTTTTTATTTTCATGAAAAAGAATATTAAAAATAGATTATGGATGAAATATTTAATAAAAACTGTAAGTGCAAGTAGTTTAGGAATATTAATTATTTTATATTATGAAAAAGTATCTTCTTTGGCCTATCCATGGATGACTTTAGGTATATTAATTGTAGTGGTTATTCAATATATCCGCATGGTCTATAGTGTATATAAAATTTTGACCACTCGATAAAAATATAATAATTATTCAATAACCTATAGAAAATAAATTTGAAAAATATCTTGAATAAATCATGAAAAGAATATATAATAATATGTAATAAAAATTAAATAAATTTTGGGCAACGGCGTCCACTTTCATGGGGAATTAAATATTCCTTATGTTGTGGTCGCTTTTTTTTTATTATTGTTTATAAATATTTCAAATGATAAGAATAAAAGGAGGAGATTTTATGAATAGTAATTATAGCAAGGAAGAAATTTTAAAAAAAGCAAGAGAATTGGAGCTAGAGTTTATTCATTTGCAATTTACAGATATTTTAGGTGTTATGAAGAATGTTTCTATAACAATTGAACAGTTAGAAAAAGCATTAAATAATGAAATTATGTTCGATGGTTCATCTATTGATGGTTTTGTAAGAATTGAAGAATCAGATATGTATTTAAGACCAGATTTATCAACGTTTGTTGTATTCCCTTGGACACACCATGCAAAAGAAGCAAGAATAATATGTGATGTATATAAAGCAGATGGTACACCTTTTGATGGATGTCCAAGAAATACATTGAAAAAAGTATTGAAAGAAGCTCATGATATGGGTTATATTATGAATGTCGGACCTGAATGTGAGTTTTTCTTGTTCCATACAGATGAAAGAGGAGAGCCGTCACTAGAAACTCATGACAATGCAGGATACTTTGACCTTGCTCCAATTGATCTAGGTGGAAATGCAAGAAAAGACATGACTATTACTTTAAAGCAAATGGGATTTGAAATAGAAGCATCTCATCATGAGGTAGCACCTGGACAACATGAAATTGATTTTAAATATGAAGATGCTTTAAGAACAGCTGATAATATTATGACTTTTAAGATGGCTGTAAGAATCATTGCACAAAGACATGGACTTCATGCTACGTTTATGCCAAAGCCTAAATTTGGTATTAATGGTTCTGGAATGCATATTAACTTGTCTTTAGCAACATTAGACGGGAAGAATGCTTTTTATGATGAAAATGATCCAATGCAGTTATCAAAAACAGCTTATTACTATTTAGGAGGAATCATAAAGCATGCAAGGGGATTTGCTGCATTAACAAACCCTACTGTAAATTCATACAAAAGATTGGTTCCAGGATATGAAGCACCAGTTTTGATTGCTTGGTCTGCAAGTAATAGAAGTCCGCTAGTAAGAATTCCAGCAAAGAGAGGAAACTCTACAAGAATCGAGATCAGAAATCCAGATCCATCAGCTAATCCATATTTGGCGTTAGCAGCTATTTTAAAAGCAGGTTTGGATGGTATTAAAAATAAAATAGATCCTCCAGCACCTGTTACAAGCAATGTTTATCATATGGATGAAGTTGAGAGAAAAGAAAAAGAGATAAAGAGTCTTCCAGCAAACTTATATGAAGCTATTTGTGAGCTATCTAAAGATGAAGTAATAAAAGAGGCTATAGGAGATCATATATATGAAAAATTTTCAAATGCAGCTATGTATGAGTGGAATGAGTATTCAAAATATGTTTCACAATGGGAGCTTGAGAGATATTTAAGAAAGTTTTAACGATTAGCTAATTTCGGAGTGGTTAAATGGATGAGTATAGGGTTGTAGTTGCAGATAGTAGCGAGAGTTCTAGAAAACAGATTTGTAGGCTTTTAAATAAAAAAGGATATAAAATATATGAAGCAACAGATGGGGCAGGAGCTATAAGAATTTCAAGAAGTATATTTCCAGATCTTGTTATAATGGACATGAATTTATGGGGAATTAATGCTTACGAAGCTGCTCGTATTATAGAAGAAGATAGATTATCAACTGTACTCTTTATTACAAGTAATCCAAATAAGACATTCTATGAGAAATTAGAAAATATGAATGTTTTTGCTTATATTATGAAACCAATTAAAGCAGATCAGTTATATCAAATGATAAAGTTTGCTATTATGAATTCAAATAAGATAAAGTTGTTATCGAAAAAAATAGAAAAACTTGAAAATACTTTACAGAGTAGGAAAAAAGTTGATAGAGCAAAAGGATTCCTAATGGAAAAACTAGGAATAAGCGAGGAAGAAGCTTATAAACTATTAAGAAGGAAAAGTATGGATGCATGTATAGCAATAGATAAGATGGCTGAAAAAATTATTGAACAGTATAAAAAAAAGTAGAGCAAAATTTTGCTCTGCTTTTTTGATTGGATAATAAATATTTAAAAACTACTTTTTTTCATTTTGCTTTTTCTTTTTCATAAAATCCAGTTTTGTTTCTGTAATAAAGATACCTAAAAATATGATTATACAGCCTATGAGCATTTTTAGAGTCAGTATTTCACCTAATAGTATTATGGCTAATATGGTGCCAAATATAGCTTCTAAACAAAGAATAATCGCAGCGTGAGAAGAAGAAGTATATTTTTGAGCTACATTTTGAACTGTATAGGCAAAAACAGTACAGGCTAATGATAAGTATACAACTGCCTTCAGAACAGAAGCTTGGACATGTATTGGAAAGGGTTCAAATAATAAAGCGGATATTGTAAAAAGAATTGCTGTTACGGCAAATTGTATAATACTTAAAACAATAGGTTCTTTATCTTTAGAAAAATATCCAATAGAGGTGATATGACAGGCAAAAAATAGAGCGCAGAGTAGTGTTAAAAGATCTCCTTTATTAAAAGTATTTAAAGAAAAAGATTTGTCTATTGTCAAAAAACCTATTCAAATGATTGCTAAAAAAGCACCTATGAAAGAATATAGATCTGGTCGATTTCTATGTACAATCCATACTAAAAAAGGAACCATAACTACATTTGTACCTGTCAAAAATGCTTGTTTAGATGCAGTGGTATAAATTAAGCCAATGGTTTGAAGTGCTAAAGCAATATACAAGAATATGCCAATGATGATACCTGAAATAAAATCTTCTTTTGTAGTTTTTTTTAGCTTTTTATAAAAGATGATTGCTAATACAACGGTTGCTAATACAAATCGCATCGCCATAAGTCCTAAAGGCTTTGTTTCAGACAAAATATCTTTAATGACAACAAAGGTTGAACCCCAAACCAATGCTACCATTTTTTTAACTGTTTATATTTATAAGTTTTCAATAATACCATAAGCATGGTTAAGATGTTCTTCTAGTATTTCTCTTGCTTTTTTTTCATCTCTAGAAAGAATAGCTTTATAGATTAAATTATGTTTGTAAAGAGCATTTTCTTTTTCCTTATAAGATAACATTCCATTGATTTTTTCTAATAGATCATAAATTAATGTGCTAAGTGTTTGCATAAGTTTATAACATAATTTATTCTTGGCACAACTTAAAATTGCCATATGGAATGCATGATCTAATTTGGTAAAATTTTTTATATCATCTTTAGGTAATTTGTTCATTTCATCAAGGATATTTTTAAGCTTAATAAAATCATCTTCAGTTCCTCTTAAAGCTGCAAATTTAACCATTTCTAATTCTATAGCTTTTCTAAGCTCAAAAAGACTTTTATTGCTTGTTTTTTCAAAGGTTAAAATATAAATAAGAGGAAAATACTCTTTATTATCTTTTGGATTATTAATGACAATCCCTTTTCTAGGTGCTACCGTAACAATATTCAAAAATTCCATAACCCTTAAAGCTTCTCTTAAAGTAGGACGGCTAACATTTAAAATTTCCATTAGTTCAGCTTCATTATAGAGCTTTTCTCCATATTCAAGTTGCCCGTTAATAATCAAATCAATTAATGTTTCAATGATTTGAAAATATGCTTTTTTGTTTTTGATAGGTTTGATGTCTAATTTACCCATAATGGTCACCTCATTTATAAAATTCTTCGTATGATCTATTAACTCCTTTTATTTTTATATTATTTAATCTACTAATAAATATTTATAGCCTCAAAATATCATTTATATAAGTATATTGTTCATTTTATTATGGTACTAAAAACATAAGGCAATTCTTTAGAATAATTTAAATTTGAAAAATTTAAAACAAGAACGTTTTAAATTTAAAAAATTATTTGACAAAATAGGATGAAATGGTTAAAATGTAATTGAGTTGATTTAGTTAACTAAATCAACTCAATTAGGTAGTAGTTTTAAATATTGGCATTACATTTTAAATAAAGAAAATGTTTAAAAGAACTATGATTATATTATGAAAAGAAAAACTTTTTAATAAGGAAGGAAGAGGTGAAAAAATGAAACAACAATATGATGTAATTATTATTGGATCTGGAGTAGTAGGAAGTGCAATAGCGAGGGAATTAACAAGATATGAATTTAAAATAGGTGTTTTAGAAAAAGAGCTTGATGTTGTATGTGAAACCAGTGGTAGAAATAGTGGTGTAATCCATGCAGGGTTTAATAATAAACCAGGATCTTTAATGGCAAAGTTCTGTGTAGAAGGTTGTTTGGGGTTTGATAAAGTGGCAAAAGAATTAGATATACCTTTTAAAAGAATAGGAAAACTTGTAACAGGGTTTACAGATGAAGATATGGAAATATTGAAGAAATTAAAAGAACAGGGAGATAAAAATGGGGTACCTGGATTAAGAATAATTTCTGAAGAGGAAATAAAAAAAATAGATCCTAATGTAGCAGGAAAAGTAGCGCTATATTCTCCGATGACAGGAATCGTAAATCCATTTATATATACAATTGCATTAGCAGAAAATGCCTACCAAAATGGCGCAGTATTTTTCTTTGGTAGAGAAGTAGTAGCAATACAAAGAAAAGAAGAATGTTATGAAGTTACAACAAAAAATAATGAAAAATATTATGCAAAATGGCTTATAAATAGTGCAGGACTAAATTCTGACCAAATAGCAAGAATGGTAGGAATAACAGATTATACAATTTATCCTTGTAGAGGAGAATATTTTATTCTTGATCAAAAGGCAAGTGCATATCTTAAAGTACCTGCATACCCAGTACCAAACAAAAAAGAAGGGGGTTTAGGGGTACATCTTACACCAACAATTGATGGCAATGTGCTTATTGGACCAAGTGCAGAATATTTAGATGAAAAGGATAACTATGCAGCAACAAAAGAGGTAATGGATAAACTTGTTGCAGAAGGAACGAAAATATTACCGCAAATTAAAAGAGAACATTTTATCAGAAATTTCTCAGGAATAAGGCCTAAATTAGTAGAAAAAGAAACAGGTGGATATGCAGATTTTGTAATAGAACAAAGAGAAGAAATTCCAAATATGATTAACCTAATTGGAATAGAATCACCAGGACTAACAAGTGCAGTACCAATTGCAAGATATGTAGTAGAAAAAATGAAACAAAAAGAAGAACTAAAAGAGAATCAAAACTTCAATCCAATAAGAAAAGGAATATTAAATTTTACAGAACAAACAGATGAAAGAAAAGCAGAATTAATAAAAGAAAACCCTAACTATGGAGAAATCATTTGCAGGTGTGAGTCAATAACAAAACAAGAAATATTAGAAGCAATTCATAATCCATTAGGAGTAGAAACGGTAACAGGAGTAAAGAATAGAACAAGAGCGATGATGGGAAGATGTCAAGGAGGATATTGTCAAACAAGAATTGCTGAACTAATTATACAGGAAAAACAAAAAAAAGTAGAAGAAGTAATATACTCAAGACAACAAGGAAAAATGTTTGTAGGGGGTGTAAGATAATGAATATTATAAAAAAGGATGCAGTAATACTAGGAGGAGGACCTGCAGGATTAGCGGCAGCTTTGAAATTAAAAGAAAAAGGCATAGATAATATTATTATATTAGAAAGAGAGAAAAAAACGGGAGGAATTTTAAGACAGTGTATTCATGATGGATTTGGAATTGTAAGATTCAAAGAAGCATTAAGTGGACCAGAGTATGCTGACAGATTCGTACAAGAAGTACAAAGACAAAATATAGAAGTACAAACAGAAGCAACTGTTATTGGTTTAACAAATGATAAAATTGTTACAGCAGCAACCAAAGAAGGTTTGAAAAAATATCAAGCAAAAGTAGTGATACTTACAATGGGATGTAGAGAAAGAACAAGAGGAGCAATCAGTATCCCAGGAACAAGACCAGCAGGAGTGTATACGGCAGGAGTAGCGCAAAGCTATATAAACTTAAAAAATATCATGATAGGAAAGAAAGTAGTTATCTTAGGTTCAGGAGATATTGGACTCATTATGGCAAGAAGACTTACTTTAGAAGGAGCAGAAGTACTTGCTGTAATAGAAAAGCAGCCATATCCAAGTGGACTTCCTAGAAATATAGAGCAGTGTTTAAATGATTATAATATTCCTCTTTATTTAAGTCATACAGTAACTAATATTCAAGGGAAAGAAAGACTAGAAAGTGTAACAGTAAGTAAAGTAGATGAAAAAGGGCAAGCAATAGAAGGAACAGAAAAAGAATATAATTGTGATACATTAATATTATCTGTAGGCTTAATACCTGAAAATGAATTATCACTACAAGCTGGCGTAGAGCTTCATCCAAGAACAAAGGGTCCGATAGTAGACGAAAATCTACAAACAAATGTTGAAGGGATCTATGCAGCAGGAAATGTATTACATGTACATGACCTAGTAGATTTTGTATCCATTGAAGGAGAAAAACTTGCAGAGTCAGCAGCAAAATATATAAAAGGTGAAAAAGGATATGAAAGTATCATACCAGTAACAACAGATCATACAATAAATAATGTGGTACCTCAAAAAATAAGTGGAGAACAGGATGTAGAAATATCACTAAGGGTAAGTAAGCCATCTAAAGATGGGCAAATAATCATGCAACAAGGGAATAAAGTAATTATGATGAAGAAATTTAAAAAATTAAATCCGGCAGAAATGATACACATAAAACTCAAAAAAGAAGAAATACAAAGTAAAGAAGAAATTAAGGTGGTGGTTGGGTAATGAAAAGAGAATTTACATGTATTGTTTGTCCGAATAGCTGTGAGTTGGTAGCAGAAATAGAAGGTAAAGAGATAAAATCTATTGAAGGTGCATTATGTAAAAGAGG
This sequence comes from Crassaminicella thermophila, assembly GCF_008152325.1. Lineage (GTDB taxonomy): Bacteria > Bacillota > Clostridia > Peptostreptococcales > Thermotaleaceae > Crassaminicella_A > Crassaminicella_A thermophila. Next base: position 2,284,511 of record NZ_CP042243.1, on the reverse strand, counting down.
AGACGAATATGTAGTACAAGAAATAAAAGACCCTAAAAGAACTATTGCTACATCTGTAAAAGTAATAGATGGTGAAATTCCTCTTGCAAGTGTAAGAACAACAAAACCGATACCAAAGGATAAAATATTTGAAGTAATGGAAGAAATTAAGAAAGTTAAAGTGCAAGCACCTGTACAAATAAATCAAGTTATTATTGAGAATGTTTTAAATCTTGGTTCTGATATTATTATTACTAAGTCTGTAGGCATACAAAAATGTATCGAGCGCGTAAATAAAGAGGTAGTAGCTTCCTAATTTTATTCTTTAGGAAATTATAAATATCTTAAAATTGTGGATTATTGAGGAATGATAATTTTTTTAGTTTTTAAGCAACGGAAATCTCGAATGAAATTAAGAGATTTCGTTGGCGATATGAGTAGTTGTGAGAGCAACATGCGAATTTTTAATATTATGAAAGCCTGTAAATAGCTAAAGAAAACTATTTATAGGCTTTTTATATGGTTAGAAAAAGCATCTGGAAGTTTTTCAATTACCCCATAAGCATGATCAAGATGTTCTTTCATGATTTCTCTTGCAAGTTTTGCATCTCTGTTTATGATTGCTTGATAAATTAAATTATGCTTTTTAAGGGCATTTTCTTTTTCTTCATAGGTTAATGTTTGATCGATTTCTTCTAGTTGACCATAAATTAAGGTTTCGAGTGTATGTAGTAATTTATAACATAATTCATTCTTAGCGCAACTTAAAATATTCATATGGAATGTATGATCTAATTTAGTGAAACTTTTAATGTCATCTTTGGGTAAACGATTCATTTCATCAAGTGTGTTTTTTAGCGTAATAAAATCTTCTTTTGTTCCTCTTAAAGCTGCAAATCCAACCATTTCTAATTCTATGGATCTTCTAAGCTCAAAAAGACTTCTTTTACTTGTTTTCTCAAAGGTTAAAATATAAATTAAAGGAAAATATTCTTTGTTATCTTTTGGGTCGTTAATGACAATACCTTTTCTAGGTGCTACCGTGACAATATCCAAAAATTCCATAACTCTAAGGGCTTCTCTAAGTGTAGGGCGACTAACATTCAATATTTCCATTAGTTCAGCTTCATTATAGAGTTTTTCTCCATACTCAAGTTGTCCATTAATAATCAAATTAATTAAGGTTTCAATGATTTGAAAATAAGCTTTTTTATTTTTAACAGGTTTTATATCTAGTTTTTGCATAATTGTCACCTCATTAGTATTTAGTATATTTATATCAAATTTTAATCATTTGTTCAAGTGAAATGCGTATAGAGAAAGTAAAATATTTACAAAGTATTTTAGAAAAGTTAGAATAGTATTAAGTATAATGAATTAACTAAAAATATTCAAGTAATATGTCACTGAAATTTTCAAAATTGGGGGTATATATAAATATGAGTGTGATTGATGAACTGTTAAAAGATGTTCCCTTACCGAAAATAGTCAAGGTAAAACAAAAGTTTTTACGTCCAAAGTTAGAAAATATTAAACATGAAATAAGATATCAAATAAAAAATAAAAATGTTTTATCAAAGATACAAAAAGGACAAAATGTAGCGATTACTGCAGGAAGTAGAGGGATTGCAAACTTACCTTTGATTTTAAAAGAAATTGTTTATTGCATAAAAGAAGCAGGGGGAGATCCTTTTATTGTTCCAGCAATGGGAAGTCATGGGGGAGCGAAAGCTGAAGGTCAAAGAGCAATCCTTGAAAAAATGGGGATAACCAAATCGTATATAGGAGCTCCTATAAAGGCAACTATGGAAGTTGTTAAAATTGGAGAAACGAATACTGGATTACCTGTGTATATAGATAAATTTGCAAATGATGCAGATGCGCTTATAGTTGTTAATCGTATAAAGCCACATACATCATTTAGAGGGAAAGTAGAAAGTGGGTTGATGAAGATGATTACCATAGGCTTAGGGAAGCAAAAAGGAGCTGAAATTTGCCATAGCTTAGGATTTGGAAGAATGGCAGAAAATATTTTATACATTGCTAGAGAAGTGATAGAGAAAAAAAATATTATATTTGGGGTAGGGATTGTAGAAAATGCGTATGATGAAACTGCCAAAATAGCTGTTCTACAAAAAGATGAATTTGAGACAAAGGAAGCTATCTTGCTTGAAGAATCAAAAAAATACATGTCTAAAATTCATTTTGATAAGTTTGATGTTTTAGTTATTGATGAAATTGGTAAAGACATAAGTGGAACAGGAATGGATACAAATATAATCGGAAGATATCACACGCCTTATGCTACAGGAGGTCCCCAAATTACAAAAATGGTTGTGTTAGATCTTACAGAAAAAACCCATGGCAATGCAAATGGGATAGGCATTGTAGATTTTACTACAAGAAGAGTTTTTAACAAAATGAGTTTAGAGCAAACTTATCCTAATTCGATTACTTCAACAGTACAAGAAAGTATAAAAATTCCGATGATACTTAATAATGATAAATTGGCAATCGCTGCAGCTATAAAAACTTGTAATATAAAAGATCAAACAAAGGTAAGGCTGATCAGAATAAAAAACACAAAATATTTAGATGAAATATATATATCAGAAAGTCTCTTAAAAGAAGCAAGTTACAATGAGAATATACATGTTATAGGAGAATTAGAGACTTTTCACTTTGATAAGAATGGGAATCTACTATAAAAACTCTGGTAAAGATTACATACCAGAGTTTTTATTTTGATTTTTATTAAAAATTACAAAAAATAAATAAATTCAAACAATAAAAAACATATTGACAAATGATTGTGAAGAAGATAAAATATCACTAAGTAAATTTAGTTAACTAAATTAATACATATAACTTAATATATATATTCAAAAACATGTAATATAAACTATATATTTTTTAAATTAAAATTATTTCATCATTAAGAAAGGAGGGAAGCATTTATTTAATACAAATTCATAATAAATAGAGGGGGATAGCAAATGAATTTTAATCCATGGACTTTGTTTTCAGATTTCTGTATCATGTCTGCTTTATTAGTATTGGGGTTAATATTACGTGCAAAACTGAAATTATTTCAAAAATTTTTAATACCAGCTTCTTTAATAGCTGGATTTATAGGTTTAGCTTTAGGACCAAATGGTTATAACATCTTACCACTTTCTAATAGATTAGGGACTTATGCAGGTATTTTGATTGTAGTAGTTTTTGCTGCTATGCCCATAGGAGACAAACCTTCAAAAAAGCAACTTTCAGGACCAGCTTTAGGTGGAATGTTTTTAAATGTTACAGGTATTGCTATTGCGCAATATGGATTAGGAATGGCATTTTCATTGTATGTATTGAATCGTTTTTGGAATCTTAATTCAGGCTTTGGCTTAATGCTTGCTACTGGATTTTATGGAGGACATGGAACTGCTGCTGCAGTAGGGTCTATTTATAAGGATTTGGGATGGAATGATGCTTTAGGATTAGGTATGACTTCTGCAACAGTAGGAATTATAGGCGGGATTATTATGGGGATTATCATAATAAATTGGGGTACACGTAAAGGATATACTCATTATGTGGGCTCTCCAAAAGACTTACCTAAAGAATTAAGAACAGGCTTGATTTCTTTAGAAGATCAACGTCATGGAGGAAAAATAACAGTATCTAGCATATGTGTTGATCCTATGGCATTTCATTTGGCCTTAGTGCTTTTAGCATCATTAGGGGGATACTATCTTTCAAAATACATCACTTCAATAATACCACGACTTAAAATTCCTGCATTCTGTTTAAGTTTACTTTTTGGTTTTATTATTCAATTTGTGTTATCTAAAACTGATTCATTAAAGTATGTAGATCGCTATACAATATCAAGAATCAGTGGAATTGCTACAGATTACTTGATTATTGCTGGAGTTTCATCAGTAAAGCTTTCACTTGTTGCTACATATTTATTACCATTAATTTTACTATTTTCTTTTGGATTTTTGATCAATTGGTTATGGTTCTTATGGGTAGGCGCTCGCTCTTCACAAGAAGACTGGTTTGAACGTAATATGATGGCATTTGGACATGCAAGTGGTGTAGTAGCTACAGGGATATTGTTGCAAAGAGTTGTTGATCCAGATCTTAAATCACGAGGAATGGAAGATTCAGGAATTGCTGACATTTTCAATCGCCCTATTATCATTGCATTACAAGTTATTCCACCATTGTTATTGGTTAACGGAGGGATGTGGCCTCATATTGTTACATGGGTATGCATTGGTGCAGTTATAGTGATGCTTTTCATTTCTAAAAAGTTACATTGGTGGAATCCTTCGGCGGAATTAAAAGTATATAATTGTGCGAAAAGTAATTTTGAAAATCAACAACAGGTAAGTTAGCTTTTGTGAATACAATTAGAAGAGGAATTCTTTTTTATAAAGGATTCCTCTTCTAATTGTATTCTTAAAATCTATTCTCCAAAAACTTGTTTTTTCAATAAAAGTCCTGTTGGGGTAACAGCAAGTCCACCTAATGCTGTTTCTCTTAGGGAGCAAGGAAGACTTTTACCGACTTCATATAGATAAATTTAAATATACAGGAGATGATTAGAATGAAATATAAAATTATGTCATTATGTATAAGTTTTTTTGCATTTCTTTTTTAAAATCTGGACTGGCGTATTAGTTTTAATGGTACCTACAGTAGAATTTAAAACTGGAGATGAAACTATCGGTTTGTTTAATCGGTTTGTGGGACTTTTAAAACTTCAAAGAGGATTAATATTAAACATATTCTTGCATCTATAATATATACATTGTTTAGGTATATTAGGAGCTTTTTATTTTAAGGTTTTGATAGATGAAATACTAAATGACCTTATTAAGCAAAAAGGAAAGTATTATGATTTATGGAAAGAACAGCTTCCTAATAATGAATTAGTAAGTATACAAGGAGAATATACGGCATGAAGTATGTGATACAGGATATAAGAGAAATGACTGATAGTAGGGAATTACTAGAAAGCAAACCCCATCCATTTACAATTATATTCATATACATATTAATAAGTATTTTGCTCATAGGTCTTATATGGTCTTATTTTGGGGAAATAGATGTGGTAGTAAAAGCTCAAGGAGTAGTAAGGCCAAACAAAAGGATAAGTACCATAAATAATATGATTAATGGAAAAGTAAAAGAAGTTTATATAGAAGAGGGGAAGAAAGTTAAAAAGGGAGAAATTTTATATACTATAGATTATAAAGATAGGGGATAAGGTTAAATACAACTTTATGGCATTACCTTATAAGGAATATGGTGAGCTAACAGGTAAGATTACTAAAATAGCAGAGGATGTAAAGCCAAGTAAGGATAATAAAAGCTTTTATCTAGTGGAGGCGGATATAGAGCTTGTTGGATACAATGATGAGAAAAAGAAGATAAAGGTAGGAATGGTCTGTGAAGCTAGGATTATAACAAAGACAAAGAAGATACTTTATTATTTACTTGAAAAGATTGACCTAAGAGTGTAGCCATTAAATCAAGATAAATCTTGATTTAATATATAGTATTTTTCTGATATCTGTCCCGAGGTAGAAGAAAAGTACAGAACCTTTTTACGGGAGAAAAGGGAATATGAGATTAAAGGGAGGAAATTAAAATGATGAAAGAAATGAATATGAATGAAATAATGGAAGTTAATGGTGGAAATAATTTTGTTGATGCTTTAGCTGGGACTCTTGAGATTGCAGCAGCTCCTATTGTAGTTGCAGCAGGTGCAGTTGTAGGTGGTCCAGTAGGAGTAGCTGCTGGTGTTGTTGCTGCTGGTGCAATGGTAGCTGATGGTGTTTCACATATAATTGATGCAACATCTTAATTCTAAAATATATTGTAGAAAGGATATGATATTATGAAAAATTTAGAAATACAAGAATTAATGAATGTGAATGGCGGAAAGGTGCATTCATGGGGAGATCTTATAATAGGGGGAGCTAAAGTAATTGCAGGTATTGCTGGAACAATGGTTCCAGACCCTATATCAACAGCTGCCGGTGTTGCAGCAATAGCTAGTGGAACAGCTGATATCATTGATGCATTTGATGCGGAGTAAAATATTAATGAAATATATAAAAAGATTTATAACTAATTTAGAAACAAAAGAAAAAATTGCTTTACTATTATGGATAATATCACTATTGTCCATAATAGTATTCTCAATTATATCTATAAAACATTCGAACTATGATTTTTTTAAAAATATAATTGGTATAGTAATTATGAATTTAACATTCATTATCTCATTTGTTCTAAGAAAAAGAAAATAAAAATTACTAAATAATTAGGTATTCATATTCTATGAATACCTAATTATTTAATATAATACTATATCAAGGTGAATTATAGGGATCAGGTTTGAATAAGTGAATAACCTTTGGAAGAATAAAAGAAAAAAAGAGGTGTTTTCATGATAAGAAAACATAGAATTCATTGCAATGGAGATATCTATCATAGAGAAAATAATATAGAGGAAATAATACTTATTTACACTTACTAGGGCTAAAAATAGTTTATGATAAAGAAAAATATAAAAAGTTGATAGATGAATTTATAAAGTATAGAATTTATGTTAATCTAAAAGTGGTTCTTTCCATAGATAGTTGAAAAATGTAATATTATCATAGACAAAGCTAGTATATTTCTAGAAAGCTAAATAAATTTGATACGAATTTCAATTAACATTAGAAAGAACCATGTTGAAGATGAACTGTCCCTGCAAGCTACAAGCTATAATTTATCTGTATTTAAAAAGAGGAGGTCAAAACAATGAAATCCAAGGATAAAAAATATAACATAAAAATAGCAATTACTATAAATATTGTAATGATAGTGATTTTAGGGATTTATATGAGTAATTATTATTCGAAAATTAATATGATTTTTTATATTATTCTAAGTATGTACTTGGTATTATTAAGTTATTATGAAGTAAAGTTAAAAAGAAACAAGAATGTTTTAAGTGATGATATAAGTAGTCGAAAAATAATATTAATAGTGGGGCATATACAAGCTTGCATTGTATCATCAATATCATTTATACAAAACTCTAATAGAAATTATTCATATAAATTTATTATGTTTGTAATATTTTCGGTAATATTTACTTTTATTATATACTACATAAATATATACATGAAAAAAATGTTAATAAATAAATTTAAAAATTAAAAAGAATTATTTATCCTAACAAGTTATAGCAAATGAAAATATGGTTGCAGTGATGACCATAGCTGGATTTATAAGTTTTCTAATCTACATACTATTATTAAAAAAATAAAGAGAAGAATTTATGGTAAATATGTAATTTTGAAAAAGTAAACATGGAAGTATATCCATATATAATACAGATAAATTATAGATTGATTTTTATAATTAGTGGATAATGAAGAATTAGTTGGATGTTTGTTGTAATTGTAAATACATGGATATAAAGTTATTATTAGACAAAATTTCATATACATAGTATAATAGAACAAACTTTAATACAAAGGTGGAATGATTCTATGCATCTTATTGAAATTATAATGCCAATAGTAGCATTAGTAATAATCTTACCTTATTTATATCCTGCAATATTATTACCTAAAATAATTTTACATCTAGCTTCAGGAGAATACACATCTAATATGAAACTTCTATATAAAGATTTTAAGAAATCTATACTTTTTCTAGTATTAGATGGTTTGTTATGGTATCCTATAATCTTTATAGGAAGTATGTCAACAGATGCACCCAGTACAGGTAGTTTTCATATTAGCATAGTTCAATTTTTGATGTATATTCCAGCTACTGCAATAATCTGTGTATTTATTACAATCATTACAATCATAATAGAATCTATAAAATCAAGAACTAAGCAAAATTGATTATATTTATTGCTAATTTTAAAGGAGTATATAGTTATGCAAGAATATTTATTAGTTATTATGGGTATTGGGGTTTCATTTTTAATACTTATTCTCCAAAAACTTGTTTTTTCAATAAAAGTCCTGTTGGGGTAACAGCAAGTCCACCTAATGCTGTTTCTCTTAGGGAGCAAGGAAGACTTTTACCGACTTCATACATAGCTGAAACAACATCATCAAAAGGTATGTAGCTTATGATTCCACTCATAACCATGTCAGCTGTAGTAAGGGCAAGTACTGTTCCAGATGCATTTCTTTTGGCACATGGGATTTCTACAAGTCCTGCTACCGGGTCGCAAACTAAACCAAGAATGTTTTTAATAACTATAGCAGCAGCATGCAATGCTTGTTCTACTGTTCCGCCCATCATTTCTACGATTGCAGCTGAAGCCATTGCAGCAGCAGAACCGCACTCTGCTTGACATCCTCCTTCAGCACCAGAGATTGTAGCATTTTTAGCGATAATAATTCCAACACCAGATGCAGTTAATAAAGCTTTTACCAAATCATCTTCAGATTTATTCAATCTTTCACCAGCAGATATAATAACTGCAGGTAAAATACCACATGATCCAGCTGTTGGAGAAGCAACGATTTTTCCCATTGCTGCATTTACTTCTGAACAAGAAAGCGCTCTAGCCATGGCTTTTACCATGAATTTTCCTGTTAACGTTTCTTTTTCTTCTGCATATGCATTTAGTTTAAAGGCATCCCCTCCAATTAAACCACTTACTGATTGGATTTTATGGTTAAGGCCATCTTCTGCTGCGTTTATCATAACTTTTAAGGAATTTCTCATTTTTTCAAATATTTCTTCTATGCTTAAGTTACTTTCTTTTGTTTCAGATTCTAAAGTATATTCCCAGATTGTACATTTATTTTTCTGACAAATTTCAATTAACTCTTTGCCGGAGTTTACAAACATAATTTTATTCTCCTTCCATCATAGGGTTTAGGATTTTAATATATTCAATAGCTGATAGGTCTTTGATTTTTTTTATGATTTCTTCAGATACAATAGCATCGGTTTCGATAACCATAGTTGCTTCTAATCCTTTTTTCTTTTGAAATACTTTCATATTTCCTATATTTATATTTTTTTCAAATAGTACTTTGCTTATATGCCAAATAACACCAGGAACATCTCTGTGTTTTGTAATAATTGTTGGATTATCTCCTGTAAATTCTACTTGTGTCCCATCAATATCAAATATTAAAATATTTCCTCCACCTACAGATGAACCAGTAATTTCTGATATACTACCGTCTTTTTTTGTAATTACAAACTTTACTGTATTTGGATGAACATTTCCTAAATCTGTTTCTATAAATTCAAATTCAATTCCTTTTTTTTCAGCCCATGTGAATGAATCTTTCAGTCGTTCATCCCAGGGATTCATTTTTAATATACCAGCTACTAAAGCGCGATCAGTACCATGTCCTTTATAAGTTTTTGCAAATGAACCGTGAAGTAGGAATGTAACATTTTTAATGTTGCCTCCAGAAATAATGCGTGCTGTTTTTGCTAATCTTGCAGCTCCTGCGGTGTGCGAACTTGATGGACCTATCATTATGGGGCCAACGATATCAAATATACTATATTGCTTCACTTTTATTCCACTCCTTACTATTAGAAAGGGATTAAGTTTGTTGAATTATTATTTACATTTTATCACAGATATTAGCTTTGTCTATAGTATAATCTTTGACAATACTAGGATGATCTTGTAACCATATTGTAACTATTTTTAAAAAGTATTATGCTATAATACACTAGGCAGTAAAGAATAAGGAGGAATAAAATTGAAATACAAAAAAATATTATTGTGTACAATAATAGCTACAGGATTAGTGTTAAGTGTAGGATGCACAAAAGAAGTTGAAAATAATAAAACCTCTACAGAAACAGCTGTTGATGTTTCTGAGAAAAAAAGTGAAGCAAGCTATGATATTGTAAAAAAATCTATAAAGAATGATTATGTAGAAGTGTATTATCCTCAAATAGAAAATATGGCTGGTGAGCTTATTATGGATTATATTAATCAAGACTTAGAAAATGCTTTGAAAAATCATATAAAAGAGGCCACAGAACTAAAATCTAAATTGGTTATTGATTATGAAGTAACATACAAAGGAGAGGATATTTTAAGTATAGTGTTTAAAGGAACTCAAAAACATGAGGGCGGAGAATATAAAATATTATATGCAATCAACTTTGACTTAAAAACAAGCAATAAAATCTTTGCAAAGAATTTGATTAAACCAGATGAAAGTGCAAAAAATGCAATCAATGAATTATTAAAGGAAGCTGCAAAAGACAATAAAACTATGAAACATGAATTTACAGGCTTTGGAGATTGGATGGGGGTATACTTTACAGATGATGCATTAGTATTTTATTATTTGGAAGATGATATGTCTACTGATTATGTAAAACTATCAATATCAAGAGATGAGGCAAAACCTTATTTAAATACAGAATTTGGAGAGCGTCCAGCTAGTTAATATAATAGAAAGATCACTACTTAGGTGATCTTTTATTTTTTTGCGTGCTATTAGAAAAGTAATTTTATGATTATGATGATATAATAAAAAATAATTAAAATAAAAGATTTGATTTTTAAAATAGGAGGCTAAAAGTATGAGTAAAACAATTGGGTTCATAGGATGTGGAAATATGGGACAAGCTATGATTGGAGGAATTATTCAAGCAAATATTTTTTCTTCTGAAAATATCTTGGTAGGGGATGTAAATGAAAAAAGTTTAGAAAAAGCTGCTGAAAAATATGGTATAAAAACTACTACAGATAATAATGAAGTGGCAAAAATTGCTGATATATTAATATTATCTGTAAAGCCTAACTTATATCCAGTTGTGATTAAGCAAATAAAAGATGAAGTAAAGAAAGATGTAATAGTTGTAACCATTGCTGCAGGAAAGTCCATAGAAGGAACAGAGAAAATGTTTAAAAGAAAAGTAAAGGTTGTAAGAGTTATGCCAAATACACCAGCTCTTGTAGGAGAAGGAATGTCTGCAGTATGTGCAAATGAAGCTGTAACAAAAGAAGAATTAGATGAAATTATTAACATATTTGAGAGTTTTGGTAAAACTGAAATTGTAAATGAAAAATTAATGGACGTTGTAACCTCTGTAAGCGGCTCATCTCCAGCTTATGTATATATGTTTATTGAAGCAATGGGAGATGCGGCAGTTTTAGATGGTATGCCAAGAAATAAAGCATATAAAATGGCTGCACAAGCGGTACTTGGTGCAGCAAAAATGGTATTAGAAACAGGAATGCATCCAGGGGTATTAAAAGATATGGTTTGCTCTCCAGGAGGAACAACCATTGAAGCTGTAGCAACCCTTGAAGAAAAAGGACTTAGAACAGCAGTAATTTCAGCTATGAGAAGTTGCACAAAAAAATCTATTGAAATGTCAAAATAATGTTATATGTATGGTAAATATTGAAAAAATTTTTATATTGACTTTGAATATAAAATTTACTATACTACAATAGTGCGTAAAATTAAATAGTACTTCTTATCAAGAGAGGTGGAGGGACTGGCCCTATGAAGCCCGGCAACCTAAAACATTTGTTTTGTGGTGCCAATTCCAGCAGGTACAACCTGGCAGATAAGAATAGAATATTACTTCTTGCTTATCTGCAAGGAGTTTTTTATTTTGCAAAATTTTTTATAGGAGGAAATGTAAATGAAAAAAAACAATCAAAAAGGAAACCCATGGGCATTGTTGCCTCTAGCAGTTTTTTTAGTAATGTATCTTGTAACATCAATTGTCATAGGTGATTTTTATAAAATGCCTGTGAGTGTAGCTTTTTTAGCAGCAACTATTGTTGCAGTAGCAATGAATAAAAAGGTTAGTATAAATAAAAAGGTTGAGGTGTTTTGTAAGGGAGCAGGAAATAGTAACATTATTCTTATGTGTATTATTTTTATTTTAGCAGGAGGTTTTGCACAAGTAGCAAGAGATATGGGAGCTGTAGATGCAACTGTAAATTTAGGTCTTAGTATTTTGCCAGGAAACATATTAATTGCAGGAGTATTTATTATAGGATGTTTTATTTCATTATCTATAGGAACATCTGTAGGAACTATTGTAGCTTTAGCTCCTATGGCAGTAGGGATAGCTGAAAAAACAGGAATTCCTATGGGGCTTGCATTAGGAGCAGTAGTAAGTGGTGCCATGTTTGGGGATAACTTATCAATGATTTCAGATACAACAATAGCTGCATCTAGAACACAAGGTTGTGAAATGAGAGATAAATTTAAAATGAATTTTATTATAGTAGTGCCAGCAGCAATTATTACAGCAATTATATTTACATCTATGAATATAGGGAATACTCTAGCATTAGAGGGTAGCTATGATTATAGTATAATAAAGGTATTTACGTACTTGGTAGTTTTAATTGCTGCGTTAATAGGAATAAATGTTATGATTGTTTTAGTTGGAGGGACTTTATTTGCAGGAATTGTAGGTATATTTACGAATGCTTTTGATATATGGGGATTTGTACAGGCTATCGGAAAAGGAATAATGGGTATGTCTGAAATAATAATTATATCTTTATTAATTGGTGGAATGGTTGAAGTAATAAAATATAATGGAGGAATTGATTTTATACTAGACTTTATTACAAGCAATATTCGAAGTAAAAAAGGTGCAGAACTAGGTATAGCTATATTAGTAGGCTTAGTTGATATTTGTACTGCTAATAATACAATTGCCATTGTTATGGCAGGACCAATTGCAAAGGATATAGGTGATAAATATGAAATAGATCCTAGAAGAGCTGCTAGTTTATTAGATACTTTCTCATGTTTTTGTCAAGGCGTTATCCCTTATGGTGCACAGCTTCTAGTGGCAGCTAGCGTAGCAGGAATTTCATCATTTGAAATTATGAAATTCCTATATTATCCATATCTTATGGGTATATGTGCATTAATTGCAATTGCACTTGGAATTCCTAATATTAAGAAAGCATCTTTAAAAGTATTAAATGTAAATAACTAGATTTATAAAAGCCCCTAATATTTTAGGATACTAGGGGCTTTCATTATTTAAACAATATCAAATAAATGCTTTAAGCTTTTAGTAGCTTCTTTTGGATTTTTTTGATCTAATATTGCAGAAACTACAGCAATTCCGTCTACGCCACGGTTTATAATCTCAGAAGCATTATCTAAAGTAATACCACCAATACCTATAATAGGAATAGATACAAAAGATCGAATAGTATTAAATTCTTTTTCTGAAATGACTTTTGCATCTTCTTTTGTATTTGTAGGAAATACTGCTCCCACACCGAGATATGTAGCACCATTATTTTGGGCATTTAACGCATCTTCAACAGTTCTTGCAGAAATACCAATTATTTTTTTTGGACCTAAAATTTTTCGCGCAATAGTTAAAGGTAAATCGTTTTGACCTAAATGAACACCATCGGCATCAACAGCTTGAGCAATGTCTAAACGATCATTTATGATAAGGGGAACATTATATTTTTTACATAATGTTTTCATCTTTAATGCGTGTTCATAAAAAACTTTAGAAGAAGATTTTTTTTCTCTTAATTGTAAGATATTTATGCCACCCTTTAAGGCTAATATAACCTTTTCATAAAGGGTATCAAAATCCATTTTGGAATCATCTGTAACTAAATAAATGGCCTTATCGATTTTATTATTCATATTGTATACCTGCCTTTTTATAAAGTTCATAGAAATGATGGGTTGGGCCTACTCCTTTTCCAATAGGGAATCCATGCAATATTGCAGTTGTAATATATTCTTTTGCTGCTTTTACAGCTTTGGTCATTGGGAATCCTTTTGCTAAATTAGCAGTAATAGCTGATGATAAGCTACATCCAGTTCCATGTGTATGGGTTGTTTTGATTCTTTCTTGTTTAAATGAATAAAAATTTTTTCCATCATATAAAATATCTGTTGCAGTATAAGCTAAGTGGCCACCTTTTACTAATATATAGTCTGGACCAAGACTATGTAAATCTTTTGCTGCTTGCTTCATAACTTCTAGGTTTTTTATTTTATAGCCTAAAATTTCTTCTGTTTCTGGTAAATTTGGAGTAATTAAAGTAGCCATAGGAAATAATTTTTCAATAAGTGCTTTTTTTGCTTCTGGTTTTAATAAATTATATCCACTTTTTGAAATCATAACAGGATCTAAAACCAATGGAGGTAATGAATATTTTTTTAGTGTCTTTGCAATCACTTCAATAGTTTCTATTTTAGAGACCATGCCAATTTTGATTGCATGAACAACAATATCATCAAAAATTGCCTCAATTTGATTAGCGATGATTGAAGGATTCATATCTTCAACATCAAAGACTCCTTGGGTATTTTGAGCTGTAACAGCTGTAATGACACTCATACCAAATGTAGCATGAGCTGAAAATGTTTTTAGATCCCCTTGGATTCCTGCACCACCGCTGCTATCAGATCCTGCAATAGTTAAACAATGTTTCATTGTATTTCTCCTTGTATACTATATTTAGGTTAATAAAGGCAACCTATAATCCTTTATTAGCTGAAAGATTATACAAAAAAGAGTATAATCAAAATATTAGATAGAGTGATGTCGTAGTCTCCTTGAGGTAAGACCTCGTACTTGAAAGACTGACACCTCTGTCTGATAAACAGATTACGAATAAGTTGGATGTTGACTAATAAGTTTAGTACTTCGAATATGCAACAAGGCGGTAACGTTTATCAGATTAGAGGAACTATCTAAAATAAATTTATAGTGGTGATGGAAATGTTTTATTTAGGTATTGATATTGGAAAAAACAATCATGTAGCTTCGCTAATAAATGAAAAAGGAAAAATTATTTTTAAGGCTTTTTCCTTTTCAAATACTACAAATGGTGGTGAAAGCTTAATTACTAAGTTAAACAATTTCATTAGATCTGTTAATGATGTTGAAATAGGTATGGAAGCTACTGGTCACTATTGGTTATCCATTTACTCATTTCTTGTGGAAAAAGGTTTTGTCATTCATGTTGTAAACCCTATCCAAACTGATGGTTGGCGTAAAAGGTATTGAAATCAGAAAGCGTAAAAACAGATATCATTGATTCTGTTTTTAATTGCAGATCTTATTCGTTATGGTGATTTTTCTGGAAACTTCCTTAGCCGATGAAAAATACCATATCACTTCGCAACCTTTCTCGCTTTTAGAAACTATCTCATCAGTTCTATAGGTGACCTTAAACGTAAAAACCATTTGTGTCTTAGACCAAGTTTTTTTCCTGAATATCAATCTATCTTTTTCTGATATTTTTTGGACAAACATCAAAAGGAAATTTTTGCTTCATTTCAGCTCTCCAAGTGATTTCGAAAAATATTTCATCTGAAAAAGTTAGACAAAAGTTTTTATCTGAAATCACTATGAAAAAAAATTTGCTACTAATAAAAATCAAACAACTTTCTCGTGTAGCTAAAAAAATTCTTTTTGGTATAAGCTTTTTGTTTAGATAGCTTTTGCTCTTCAATTAAAAACTATTAATTGAGCAGATTAACTTTATTGAAAGTCAGGTCAAAAGATATAGAAAAAGCAAATAAACACTTTTACTTGATAAAAATCAATTCTCCTATTACTACAATACCTGGTATTGGCAACGTAACAGCTGCAACTATACTTGGCGAAATAGGTGATATCTCAAGATTTTTCAAACCCTTCAAAAGCTTGTTGCTTATGCTGGAATTGATGCTTCTGTTTCACAATCTGGTGAATATCAAAAGTACAAATAACAAAATGAGTAAACGTGGATCGCCCTATCTTAGAAAGGCTCTCTTTAGTGCTGCTTTAGTTACCTCTAACTGTGACCCTGTTTTTAAAGCTTTTTACCAGAAGAAACGTTCAGAAGGAAAACATCACCTAACGGCTATTGGAGCTGTCGCTCGTAAACTTTGCTACACAATTCATGCTATTTTAAAAAATAATTGTCCTTATGAGGTGAGACTACCTAATAACGAGTAATTGATATTATTTCCCATATTTTTACTTATACTTGCCTCACGCAGGTCTTTTTGTCATGCATTTTTATTCACCAATTTAATTAAAATTTTTTCTTTTTTACTATTGACTTTTTATAGTTGGTCTTTCTTAAGTTTCAAAATAAAAAAGCACAAATCCAGCAAGGATTTGTGCAGTATGTTTTCTAAAAGTAATAAAAACATTGCTTCCCTACGCTGGCATTATCCAGGTCAGGTCAAGGGTCAAAGAATCAACATTCTTACTCTCAGCTGGTTTTACCAACTCCCCTAGCTTAAAGAATATCTTGTTTGACTTTATGATACTACTATTTCAAAAGACTTACAAGGATAAATTTTGAGAGAAAAAAAGAAATACTATTGGTTTGAATAGAATGAATGGATTATAATATATGTATTGAAATTATGAATGGTTTATGGGGGGGTAAAAATGAATATAGAAAAAATGATTGTATATTTTATGACTTTTTTTATGCTTGTTGGAGCAATAGATAAAATAATAGGGAATAAATTTGGATATGCAGAGAAATTTGAGAATGGTTTTATGGCAATGGGACCATTAGCACTTTCTATGATTGGAGCAGTATCGTTAGCACCTGTTATTGCGAGAATTTTAAGACCTGTGATTGTACCTATCTATACTTTTTTGGGGGCAGACCCTTCTATTTTTGCAACAACTCTTTTAGCAAGTGATATGGGAGGATATTCTCTTGCTCTAGCATTAGCGAGTACAAAGGAAATTGGACTATTTTCTGGATTAATACTTGGAACAATTATGGGACCTACCTTTTGTTTTACAATTCCTGTTGCATTAGGAATCATAGAAAAAGAGGATCATGAATTTTTAGCTAAAGGTGTTTTAGCAGGGCTTATTGCAGTTCCTATTGGAAGTTTCGTAGGAGGAATAGTAGCAGGATTTAGCTGGAGGATGCTTATGCATAATCTAGTTCCTATAATAGTGGTTGCAGGATTGATTGGGATTGCTTTATGGAAGATTCCAGAAAAGAGCATTAAAGTTTTTACTAAGTTTGGAAATTTTGTTATTGGTTTAATTACATTAGGAACAGCTGCAATTATTATAGAAACTTTAACTGGAATCATTTTAATACCAGGAATGGCGCCTATATCAGAAGGAATTAAAATTGTAGGGTCAATTGCAATTGTATTGGCAGGTGCCTTTCCTATGGTATACTTCATTCAAAAAACATTTAAAGATCCGATTATGAAGGTAGGAGAGTTTATTGGAATTAGTCATATAGCAGTAATTGGATTACTTTCTTCACTTGCTCATTGTATTCCTATGTTTGGCATATTAAAAGATATGGATAATAAAGGGAAAATATTGAATGTAGCTTTTGCTGTAAGCGGAGCATTTGTATTTGGAAGTCATTTAGGATTTACAGCTGGAATTAGTAAAGATATGATTTTGCCAGTAATTATTGGGAAATTAGTTTCGGGTGTTTCAGCAATTTTTATTGCATACTTTTTCATTCCTAATGAGAATAATAAAAAAATAGTTAATAGGAAGGTGAAATATGAAATTTAATCAATGGGTATATAAAAGACCAAATATAAAAGAAATTGAAAAGGAATTTAACATATTACTCAGTAAGTTTACTTCTGCACAAGATTATAAACTGCAAGACGAATTATTGGTAAAGATAAATGAATTAAGAAATCACTTTGAGTCTATGGAACAAATTGCTTATATAAGACATTCTATAGATACGAAAGATCCTATATATGAAGAAGAACAAAACTTTTTTGATGAAAATAAACCTATTTATGAAGGATTAGTTTCAAAATATTATAATGCATTAATTGTTTCAAAATATAAAGATTATTTAAAGAAAAAGTGGGGAGAGCAGCTTTTTAACATTGCTAAGTTAAAAATAAATACTTTTTCTTCAGAAGTTATTGATGATTTACAATTAGAAAATAAATTAATGAGTGAATATACCAAGTTATTATCTTCTGCAAAAATTTATTTTAATGGAGCATATAGAAATTTACCTCAAATGAGACCTTTTGAAATGAGTATAGATAGAGATACAAGAAAAAAGGCTAGTGAGGCAAAATATAGTTTTTTTAAGGAGAATGAAGAAAAATTTGATGATATTTATGACAGACTTGTTAATGTAAGGACGACGATAGCACAAAAGCTAGGATATGAAAATTTTATACAATTAGGATATGCACGTATGCTTAGAATTGATTATGGTGTAGAACATGTAGAAAGCTTTAGAAACCAAGTTAAAAAAGAAATTGTACCTTTAGCAACAAAATTAAGAGAAAAGCAAAGAGTACGATTAGGACTAAGTAAATTGAATTACTATGATGAGCTTTTAAATTTTAAGGATGGAAATGCAAAACCTAAAAAAGATGTTAAAGGTATTATTGAATATGGTAAAAAAATGTATGAAGAGCTTTCAAAAGAAACAAAAGTATTTTTTGAGTATATGCTTCAAAATGAACTTATGGACCTTTTAAGCAAAGAGGGGAAATCACCAGGTGGATATTGTACATATATTCCAAGTTATAAGATGCCTTTTATTTTTTCAAATTTTAATGGAACAAGTGATGACATTGATGTATTAACCCATGAAGCAGGACATGCCTTTCAAATGTATGAAAGCAGAAATTATGTAATACCTGAATATAGTTTTCCAACTCTAGATGCTTGTGAAATCCATTCTATGAGTATGGAGTTTTTTACGTGGCCATGGATGCATCTATTTTTTGAAGAAAATGCAGATAAGTATAAATTTGCTCATTTGACAGAGTCTTTGTTGTTTATTCCTTATGGAGTAACAGTAGATGAATTTCAACATGTTATTTATGCAAATCCTAAAATGCAGATAAGTGAAAGAAAAGCTGTATGGAGAGAAATTGAAAAAAAATACTTACCTCATAGAAGTTATGATGAAAATGATTATTTAGAAAGAGGTGGATATTGGCATCAGCAAGGACATATTTTTAAAAATCCATTTTATTATATTGATTATACATTAGCTGGAATTTGTGCGTTTCAGTTTTTTATAAAATCTAGAGAAAATTGGGATAGAGCGTGGAAGGATTATTTAGCTTTATGTCAAGCTGGAGGAAGTAAGTCTTTTTTAGGGCTTGTGAAGCTTGCTAAATTAGATTCACCTTTTGACGATGGATGTGTTAAAAAGGTTACAGAAAAAATAGAGGAATACTTAAAGCATGTAGAAGATAAGCAATGACAGATTATATTGAAAAAAGGAGATGCTTTCTATATAATAGTGTATTGTAAGAAAAACGCTTGTATATATAAAATAGAATAAATTCCTTTAAATTACAAAAAATAATTATGTTAGTGTACATAACAAGGAGTTGATAATAGTGGGAGACAAAAAAGTGAAAAAACATGAATTGCCCTTGATTCCACTTAGAGGTCTTTCAGTTTTTCCATATATGGTTCTACATTTTGATGTAGGAAGAGAAAAGTCAGTAAATGCATTAGAAGAGGCTATGGTTAATGATCAATTAATTTTTTTAACAACACAAAAAGAAGCGGAAATGGACTTACCAACACCAGATGATTTTTATGAAGTTGGTACCATAGCAAAGATTAAACAAATGTTAAAGCTGCCAGGAGATGCAATAAGAGTATTGGTAGAAGGAATAAGCAGAGCAAAAATTGTAGAAATATTACAAGAAGATCCTTTTTTTAAGTGTGAAGTAGAGGAAGAACTTTATGAAGAAGAAATAGAGATTGACAAGGAACTTGAGGCATTTATGAGAACAGTTACAAATGCCTTTGAGGAATACATAAGTGTTAGTAATCGAATTTCTCCAGAAGTATTTATGAATATAACAACTATTGAGGAACCGGGTAGACTTGCTGATGTTATTGCTTCTCATATGATATTAAAAATTGAACAAAAGCAAGAAATACTAGATGCATTTGATCCAAAAGAGCGTTTAGAGGTACTTTATAAAATTCTTTTAAGAGAAATAGAGGTACTAGAAATTGAGAGAGATATTACTAGTAGGGTAAAAAAGCAAATTAATAAAGTTCAAAAAGAGTACTATTTAAAAGAGCAGCTTAAGGCTATTCAAGAAGAATTAGGAGAAGAAGGAAGCCTTTATGAAGAAGTAGATGAATATAAGGAAAAAATGAAAAAAGCCAAGCTTCCTAAAGATGTAGAAAAGAAGGTTAATAAAGAATTAGATAGACTTTCTAGATTATCTCCAAACTCTGCAGAAAGCGGTGTTATTAGAAATTATGTAGAATGGATTTTAGATTTGCCTTGGGCTAAACAAACAAAAGATAGAATAGATATAAGAAAAGCAAAGGTTATACTAGATGAAGAGCATTATGGATTAAAAGATGTGAAAGAGAGAATTTTAGAATACTTAGCTATTAGACAACTTGCTAAAAATATGAAGGGACCGATACTTTGTTTAGTAGGACCTCCTGGAGTTGGAAAAACTTCTATAGCAAAATCTATTGCAAAATCGTTGAATAGAAAATTTGTAAGGATGTCTCTAGGAGGAGTTAGAGACGAGGCAGAGATAAGAGGTCATAGAAGAACCTATGTAGGGGCTATACCAGGAAGAATAATGTCTGCAATAAAAGAGGCTGGTTCTAAAAATCCTGTATTTTTATTTGATGAGATTGATAAATTAAGCCATGATTTTAGAGGGGATCCTGCTTCTGCGTTATTAGAAGTACTAGATCCAGAGCAAAACAAAGAATTTACAGATCACTACTTAGAGGTTCCTTTTGATTTATCTAAAGTTATGTTTATAACGACAGCAAACAGTTTAGAGACAATTCCAAGACCACTACTAGATAGAATGGAAGTTATAGAAGTATCTGGATACACAGAAGAAGAGAAGTTAAAAATTGCAGAGAGATATCTATTACCTAAGCAAATAAAGGAACATGGACTTAAGAAAAGTAACCTTCAGATATCAGAACAAACTATTCGTGATGTGATAAATTATTATACAAGAGAATCAGGTGTTAGAAATTTAGAAAGACAGTTAGCTACATTATGTAGGAAAGCTGCAAAGAAAATTGTTGAAAGAAAGATTAAAATTATTAGAATTAATACCAAAAATTTAAGTAATTATCTTGGTAGAAAACGATTCAGATACGATAAAATAAAAGAAAGTCATGAAATTGGTATTGCAACAGGTCTTGCATGGACAAGGGTTGGAGGAGAGACGCTTTCTATTGAAGTAACAACAATGAAAGGAAATGGAAAGCTTGTGCTTACTGGACAATTAGGAGATGTAATGAAAGAGTCTGCAAAAGCAGGTATAAGTTATATTAGATCCAAGATTCAAGATTTAAATATACAAGAAGATTTTTATCAAACATTGGATATGCATATACATATTCCTGAAGGAGCAATTCCAAAGGATGGACCTTCTGCAGGTATTACTATGGCAACAGCAGTAATTTCAGAGCTTACAAAAATTCCAGTAGATAAAAATGTAGCTATGACAGGAGAAATAACATTAAGAGGAAGAGTTTTACCTGTAGGAGGAATAAAAGAAAAAGTATTAGCAGCAAATAGAGCAGGAATAAGTAAAATTTTACTACCAATAGATAATGAAAAAGATATAGAAGAAATTCCTGAAAATGTAAAGAAAAAATTAACATTTGTGCTAGTTGAAAATATGGAACAAGTATTAGCTCATGCATTGGTTCGAAAGGAAGAAACAAATGAAGATTAAAAGTGCAGAAATTGTAATAAGTGCTGTAAAAATGGAACAATATCCAAAAGATGATTTACCAGAGATTGCTTTAGCTGGAAGATCAAATGTAGGAAAATCATCTCTTATTAATCTTTTAGTAAATAGAAGAAAGCTTGCTAGAACAAGTTCAAGTCCTGGTAAAACTCAAACGATTAATTTTTATGATATTAATGGTCAATTTAGATTTGTAGATTTGCCTGGATATGGCTATGCAAAAGTTTCTAAGGCAAGTAAAGAGCAATGGGGTAAAATGATGGATTTGTATTTAAACAATAGGAAAAATTTGATAGAGGTTATACAGCTTGTAGATATCCGTCATGCTCCTACTCAGCAGGATAAGCATATGTATAGCTGGATAAAACACTTTGGATTTAATGGGATTGTCATTGCTACAAAATTAGATAAGATTAAAAGAGGGCAGAGACAAAAACAATTAAATTTGATAAGAAAAGAACTGAATATGAATAGTGAAGATATTATCATTCCTGTTTCTTCAGAAAGCAGGGAAGGAAAAGAAGAGCTTTGGGAACTGCTTACTGAAGTTTTTAGAGTAAATGGTTTTGACTTTGAGGAAGAGGAATCCGAAAAATAAATTTTTAAAACGCACCATGTATTTATGAAAATACATAGTGCGTTATCTTTTTTTAGCTACTATGGGTGTTTTTTTCTTAACATATATTTTATTCTTAAAAAATGACAGGTTAAAGTCTAATTCAGCAAACAGCATTGATGAAATAATTAAAAAAGCACCGATAAAGCCTCGTGTACTCAATATTTCTCCTGCTATTAAATATCCAAATATTGAAGCAAATACAGGTTCACTTGTAAAGATTAAAGCTGTATGTGTAGCAGTGGTATATTTTTGCACAGTATTTTGTATGATGAATGCACCAGAAGTACATAAAAAACTTAAAAATAAAATACTAACCCATACATCTTTACCAGTAGGAATGATAGGGGATTCAAATAGAAAACTTACAATTGTACTTAATATACCTACTACAGCAATTTGTAAGATGGCTAGATTGATTGCATCTACTTTTACTGCATATTTTGATACAGTTATAATCTGAAAAGCAAAACAGAAGGTGCAAAGAAACGTATAAAAATCACCTATATTTAAGTTTAGATCACCATCAAGTGTTAGTAGAGCTAAACCAAAGGTAGCCAATATAACACCTATAATAGAAGATGGTTTTGGCACTTTATTTAGTAAAAAAGCTGAAAGGATTGGAACAAATACAACAGATAAACAGCTTATAAAAGCAGATTTAGATGCTGTAGTAAAATTTAGACCAATAGTTTGAAATGCATAGCCTAAAAACATAAAAGATCCAATAATTATGCTATATTTTAGTGTAGTTTTATCTATTTTTAATATTCTTTTATAAAAAATAAAGGCAGAGGTTATTGCAGAAATTAAAAATCTAATTGCTAAAAAATTAAAAGTAGATAGTTCATCTAGTGAATTTTTTGTAAGAATAAATGAAATTCCCCAAGAGAGTGTTACTATAAGTAATGCCAAATCTGCCTTATATTGCTTCTTCATATTGTAATCCTCCTATGGTATACTAATATCTCCAAATTATTTTATCATAAATAGACAAAAGCTTCCATAGCATTCTATGGAAGCTTTTGTAAAAAATGCTTATGCTTCTGGTTCAAACATATCTTTGCCGACACCACAAATTGGACATACCCAATCGTCTGGAATATCTTCAAAAGAAGTACCAGGAGCAATTCCGCTATCTGGATCGCCTACCTCTGGATCGTAAACATAACCACATGGTATACATTTATATTTTTGCATAAAACATTCTCCTTTCATTATGATTATAAAATTTCTATTTAGAATGATTTTACCCAAACATGTTTTTTATTAAACAAAAATATTTTTATTTATACATGAATACTAGAAAAATTGACAGAAAAAGATAACTTGTATAAAATTTTTATTAAAGCTTTTAATTTATTTTGAAAGGAATAGGAGAATGAACAAACTGATAAAGATGATTTTGGTTTTTATAAAAATAGGGACCTTTACATTAGGTGGAGGATATGCCATGATTCCATTGATGCAAAAAGAAATGGTAGAAAAAAATGAGTGGATTGAAGACGAAGAATTTATTGATATTATTGCTTTATCTCAGACTATACCGGGTGCTTTGGCAATTAATACTGCTACCTATATTGGATATAGACTTTTTGGTTTAAAAGGAGCATTACTTGCATGTTTGGCGACTATGCTACCATCTGTTGTAATAATTTTGATTGTTGCTGTTTTTTTTGTTCAATTTCAAAATATTGAATTAGTTGAATCGATTTTTAAAGGAATACGGCCAGCTGTAGTTGCTTTAATTTTAGTAGCGGTTATGAAGCTTGGGAAATCTTTACCTAAAACTATCGTAAATATATTTTGGGTGATTGGGAGTGTATTATGTATTACATTGCTTCATATACATCCTATCCTTATTATTATCTTTTCAGGGATTTTAGGATATAAGTTGTACAAAGGAGAAAATGTTGATGAAAGTAATTCTTAATATATTTATAACATTTATGAAAATTGGGGCATTTAGTTTCGGTGGAGGATTAGCAATGCTTCCTTTTATAGAAAAGGAAATGGTATATAATCATCATTGGATAACTTCAAATGAATTTGTAGATATTATTGCGATAGCACAAATGACGCCTGGCCCTATAGCTATTAATTCTTCAACTTTTGTAGGATATAAAGCTGCAGGAGTTAAGGGGGCGCTTGCAGGAAGTATAGGAGTTGTTATAACATCATTTGTATTAATTACAATATTAGCAAAATATTTTATGAAGATTAAAGATGCTAGGGCTACAAAGGCTGTATTTAAGGGGATTAGGCCAGCTGTATTAGGGTTAATATTAAGTGCAGCCATATCTATAGGGAAGACTGCTTTGATAGATTTTAATAGTATAATAATTGCAGTTATAGTATTTTTTAGCTTAAAAAGGTTAAGATTTCATCCTATACTTGGCATTGTATTAGCTGGTGTATTAGGGGTGGTTTTATACTAAAGAAAGGGGAAAATATGAGAAATTCAAGAAAGATAATTATACTACTTGTAATTACATTTGTAACCGTAGGAGCTATGTTTAGTATTTTAGAATGGAAGAGAGAAAATACATCAGATGCTGTAAAAAAACTTATTATTGAAGATCAGTATATAAGTGGTTATGAAGAACCATATATTGATAATTATGATATATATCTTCCTTATGAGGTTGTGAAAAATTATTTTTGTAAAGATATAATTTTAAGTAAGGATAATAAGCATATTTTTATTAATTTAGAGAAACAAGATATTTTATTAGAAGATGATATTTTAACAGATTTTGTAAAAGAGAATAGAATCATTATAAATGTGCCTACAAAAGTAATAGAAGGAAATATTTATGTACCAGCTAGTTTATTAAGTAAGATATTTCAGATAGATATTCGTTATGTTAATAATACAAAAACAGTTATTGTAGATTATCTTTCATCAAAATATACTATGGGAGAAATTATAAAGAATAATGCTAAAATAGAATCAAAATCTTTTTTATTTACTAATAAAAAATTTAAAAAAGGAGATTTAGTACGTGTATATGAAGAAGAGAATAATACCTATAAGATAAGAAGTGATGAAGGCATAGTTGGACATATTAAAAAAGAATATGTACGTGTTTTTGAAGAAATGATAGAAATAGATAAGCAGTTAAATAAAATAAGAGAGCCATTCGATACAAATAATCAAAAAATTAATCTTGTGTGGGAATATGTTCATGAAAAATCTCCAAATCTGTCTAAAGAGAGCAAGATAGAATCATTAGATGTAATTGTTCCTACTTGGTTTAGTATTGTAAATGATAAGGGAACTGTTATTAATAATGCAGATAGAAGTTATGTAGAAGAAGCCCATAAAAAAGGTTATAAAGTATGGGGACTTGTAAATAATAGCTTTGATCCAGAAATTACTTCAATAATATTAAATAATGAGAAGTTAAAGAAAAAGGTTATAGGACAGTTAATTTTTTATGCAAGCTTATATGATTTGGATGGAATCAATATTGATTTTGAAAATATATACTATAAAGATCAAGCTGCGTTGGTAAAGTTTATAGAAGAAATTAGATACTATACAAAAAAGCAAAATATTATACTTTCAATAGATTTGACAGTACCATCTGGCAGTAAAAGATGGTCAAAGGTTTATGACAGAAAGGCATTAGGAAAGATTGTTGATTATGTAGCTGTTATGGCATATGATGAGCATTGGGCATCGAGTCCTGTTAGCGGTTCTGTAGCATCTATTGGATGGGTTGAGAAAGGCATAATAAATAGTTTGAAATCTATTCCAAATGAAAAGATATTATTAGGATTACCTTTTTATACAAGACGTTGGAAAGAATATGAGGATGCAAATGGAAACATGAAGGTAGAGTCTAAGGCGATTTCAATGACATGGGCAAGAAAAATCATTGAAGAAAAAAATGCAGTAGTTATTTGGAATGAAAAAGTAGGTCAGTATTATGCCCAATACAATGAAGGAGATGCAGTATATAAAATATGGTTAGAAGACCCTCGCTCTATTGCGCTGAAGGTTAGTTTGGTAGATAAGTACAATCTTGCAGGTACGGCTGCATGGAGAAGGGGATATGAAGATACAGAAGTTTGGGCTGTTTTGCAAGAAATAATAAAGAAGGGGAGAACCTATGCAGAATTAGGTTTTCAAAATTATAGAAACAAGAAGGTCAATTAAGACCTTCTTGTTTTTAGATAACTAATATAATCAGATATTCCTTGTTCAAGGGATGTAAAACTATTAGAATAGCCGATTTTTCGCAGCTTTGTAATATCAGCTTTTGTGTAGTATTGATACTTTCCTTCTAATTCGATTGGCATATCTATATATTCTATATTAGCAGGAAGTTGACAAGCATTAAAAACAGCTAAAGCTAGATCGTTAAATGTACGTGCACAGCCAGAACCTACATTATATATACCTGATGGAAAAGATGGAGTTTTATAAAAGAAAAGCACAATGTCTGCAACATCTTTGACATATATAAAATCACGTTTTTGTTCTCCATGTTTATAATTTATGTTATTAGATTTAAATAATTTAACTTTTCCTTGGTTTTGAATTTGATTGTAGGCATGAAAAGCCATACTTGCCATGCGACCTTTGTGAGATTCTCTAGGGCCATATACGTTGAAAAATCTCAGGCCAGCCCAGTATGGAGGTGTGTTTTTTTGTTTCATAGCCCATCTATCAAACAATAGCTTTGAGTATGCGTATGGATTTAGAGGAGTTATACTATCTATATTTATATTTTCAGTAAACCCAGATGACCCATCTCCATAAATAGCTGCGCTGCTTGCATAGATAAATTTGATACAATTTTTAGTACAATATTGCCAGAGTTTTTTACTAAATTCATAATTATCTTCAATCATCTTCTTTGCATCCTGTTCCATAGTATTTGTGCAAGCACCCATATGGATAATTGCTTCAATGTTTTTACTTAGTAGCATTTCAAATAATTTATCTTTATCTATATAGTCAGTGATAATTGTATCAGCCATGTTTTTCCATTTATCTGAAGTATCAAGTCTGTCTGCAACAAGAATATCATATATTCCTTGTTGATTAAGTGAATGTATTATGTTTGAGCCAATAAACCCACTCCCACCAGTAACAAGGATCATTTCCTCATCTCCTCACTAGATAGTTGCATCTTTTTTATTTTTTCTATTATGCTTGTAGTTGAAATGCATGGCACAAGGGGTACAGTTAAAATTTTGCCACCATATTTTAAAACTTCAATTCCCTCTGGTGTATTTTTTAAATCGTAGTCTGCACCTTTTACGTATATATTTGGTTTAATAGCTTTTACAACTTCAAGGGCATTGTTTTCACTAAAGGGAATTACATAATCTACTACTTTTAGTTCACTAAGAAGTTCCATTCGCATTTTTGCTGGGATTATAGGTCGCAAATTACCTTTTAATAGACGTACGGATGAATCATCATTTACTGCGACAACTAAAATATCTCCTTGTGCTTTAGCAAACTTAAGGCTAAAAACATGACCTATGTGCAAAAGGTCATAGCACCCGTTTGTTAAGACGATTTTTTTTCCTTGCATTTGCAGTTGTTTTAGAATTTTTTGTGCATCATTAAGAGATAAAATAATTTGGTTGTGTATTTTCAATGAATTTCACCTTCTTATATAATTCTGAGCTTGAAATAGCTTTTGTTCCTCTGGATTCAATAACTATAGATGCAGCAATATTTCCTAAACGCATAGAATCAATCCAACTGAATCCGTTTGCTAGTGACTGCATTACAACTGCAAATACAGTATCTCCTGCACCAGTTACATCATAAACACTTGCTGGAACTGTAGGGATATGTACCCCGCAAGTACCATCAAAGTGATATAAACCATCTGCACCTAGAGTAACTAGTACTGTCTTGGCATGACTTATCTTCAAAAATTTTTGACAAGCTTGTTTAAGTGTATTATCAATATTAACTTTCATGTTGACTGCTCTTTCTAATTCAGATAAATTGGGTTTTATGAAATCAAACATAGAAAAAATACTTAGATCAGAGCTTCTTTTTTTGGTATCAACACCGCATAATAAAGGCATTTTAACAATATTTTTAAAAAGATCAATAAAAGGATTTTGTTTATTTGCATAGGATATTAAACCTTTGTTATAATCAGAGACGAGTATACCATTTACTTCATTGTTTTGTAAAAATTGTTTGATATACGCTACCATTTTATTTGTAATTGATTTTTCTACCTGTCGAGAATCTTCATAATCAACACGCAGCATAGTTTGTTGGATGGTAGAAAATCGTACTTTATTTGTCGTTGGTCTTTTATTACTGGACAAAATTCCTTTTATTCCAATACCATGTCTATTAAGGTAATCCTTTAACCACCTACCTGCTTCATCATCACCAATTAAGCCAACTACTTCAACGCGATTTCCAAGTCCTTTAAGATTCATGGCTACGTTTGCTGCACCACCAGGTGCGCGTACTCGGTTTGTAAAATCTAATATTGGAATTGGTGCTTCTGGGCTAATTCTAGATACTGTTCCTATATCATACTCATCAACCATTAAATCTCCAATTACTATAAATGTTTTTGAATGTAGCTTTTCACAGAAGTTTTTCATCAAAAATCCTCCTGCTTAATGACTTTTGTAAATTTTAGTAAAGAATCTACTATAATAATTGGAATGGTATGAGTAGAAACATTATCTCTAGAAAGTAGTACTGGCTGAACACCAGCGGCGATTGCAGCTTGCACATCTGTCAATTTGTCTCCAACGAAATATGATTTTTTTGCATCGATTTTATGTTCAGATAATGCTTGTAGCAAAAGTCCTGGTTCTGGTTTTCTACATGTACACTTATCATCTGGATGATGGGGACAATAATAAATTCCTGTTAATTTGATTTTATGTGATATTAACAAATTATATAAATGTTGATTGACATGATCTACTTCTTTTTTTGTAAAGAATCCACGACCGATTCCTGACTGATTAGAAATAATAATAAGTTCAAACCCAAAAGTTTTTAGCTTAATTAATGCTTCGATAACTCCAGGAAGAAGTTCTACTTGACTAGGCTTGTGAATATATCCGTGATCAACAATAAGAGTTCCATCCCGATCTAAAAATACAGCCCGCTTGGTCATTTCATTTCACCATCCACATAATCGCACAGTATATGAATAATAGCTAAATGTACTTCTTGAATCTCAGGTGTAGACCAAGAAGGAATAATAATAGAAAAATCACATAGTTTATTTAATGTACCGCCATCTCTTCCTAGGAGTCCTACAATCGTTATTCCGTATTTTTTTGCTCTTAAAGCTGCTTGAATCAAATTTTTAGAATTTCCAGAAGTAGAGAGAAGGAATAATAATTTTGCTGAATCTTTAAAGGCTGTAACTTGACGTGCGAATATTTCATCATAACTATAGTCATTGCCAATTGCTGTAAGCGCAACTGAATCAGCATTTAAAGCAATGGCAGGCAAGCCATTTCGTTCAATCAAAAATCGACCAACAATTTCACCAGCCATATGTTGGGCTTGGGCTGCACTGCCACCATTACCGCAAATTAGTACAATAGATCCTGTATCTAATGTAGTGTTTAGCAAATTTCCAATTTGATGTATCTTTAATAATATATCTTCAGTTTTGATAAGTTGATTAAAGAGGGTTATTCGATTTGATAGTAAAGATTTTAGCTTTTCCACTCTAGTTATCACCTCTTAACATTTTAGATACTTCATAAGCAACATCTTCCCAATTAGGAAGGTTTAAGCAAGTTTTATTACCACGTAAACATTTTGCTTGAAGCCAAGGTTCATTCCACCAACAAGGTCTACATAGTTTCTTTGTAACGACATAAGTATCTGGATAAGCGAAGCAAGTTTCTGATGTGGAAGCGAAAATAACAACAGCTGGTGTTCCTACTGCTTTGGCAAGATGAAAAAGTCCACCTTCTATTCCGATGTAACCTTTAGAGAATTTAAGATAACCTGCAGCTTGACGAGGTGTAGTTTTACCACGCAGATCCATTACACTTGAATTTAATAGTGAGTCTGTTGATAGACCTAGCTGTATTGGAATAACTCCTTGTGAGTGCAACCACTTAATCAGTTTATTCCATTCATCTTTTGACCAGTGTTTTAATTGGCCAGCTACGCTTCCTGCGTTACTAGATAATACAACGTAATCTCCTGGGATTTTTTCTATCATAATATCTGGTTTAATATATACATCATTACAATTAGCATATTTTTCAAGACCAAGGGAATGAAGCATTAGATCACATACATGCTTATTTAAATCATCTATGCGTATTCCTGAGCGAGGGAAATATTCATAGTACCATAAATTTTTATAATAATAGTCACTATTTTTCCAGGTACCATAGGCACGACTGATGTATCTTAGATCAAATACATTTTCAGAAAGACCTAATATGCTTTTGACAACTTGATGAGTTTCCATAGGCCCACATTCAATAGCTAGGTCTATATATGGATGTTCATCATATAGGGAACCATATTGATTAATAATTGCAACTACTGGATACTCAGGTTCTTTTATTTTTAATGCTTTTGCTACAGCTGTTATTTGAATAAAATCACCTAATCCACCAGTTTTTACTAAAATATTCGTTTTATATGGAAGCTTGTTTGCTTTGAGTATCTTTTTTACTTTTTCCCTAAAACTGGTTGAGATGCGTACATGAGGCCAAAGTTCTGAAGGAATTGATATAGTTTTTTTGTCATTACTACATAGTGTATGAAATCTGTTTAATGCTTCTTCACTTAATAGAATAGTCCTTAATATATCTAATTTTGGGGTTCCTAGTTTTAATAGATGAATAAAATGTTGAAATCCATTTAAATCAGGTTCTCTACCATGACATTCATGGTATAATTCAGTAATAAAGTTTTTTTCATCTGTTTTAATAAGTCGTCGAAAAATTTGCATACGACTTTGATAAGATGCTTTTTGTACAAGTTCGTTAAATTCTGGTGTTTTAATTAATATCTTAAAAATTTCAGCTTTTGGAAGACCTGAATCTAAGGCTTTAGTAAAAGTTTTCAACTCATTATCATTAGGATTACGATCAAGAAGTTCTTTATATAATAAAATTAAAAAAGTATTATTATCTTTTTTAAAAATATCATTTAATATTTTTTGAATGTTTATTTGTGAATTATTGTATTGTTCTATTTTTTCTTGAGGAATTTGTTTAAGTACCTGAAGATTTAGTAGATGTTTTTTTAATATTTCTGCTTTTGTTATGCCTGCTCTCAAAAATTCTATATCTTGTTGAATGTGTCTTAGTTTAGAATATTGTCCAAACATATGAGAATGAAGCTGTGATACAAATTCGTATTCTTTTTTGTACATGATTTCTTGTAATATTTGTATCAATCTGAGAGGTTGTAAAAATAGCTGTTTAAATTCTTCACTCATAATAATTATCTTTAATATTTCATCTCTTGACTTATTACCAGATTCTAAGCAAGATGTAAAATATGCTAGGTCCTTTGGGAATGGTTTAGTGTTTAAGAATTCCCTAAATAGTCCATTAATGAATGTTTTATTATTTGATGCAAATAATTGCTGAAGAACTTGAAAAGTTCTCATATCATCGTTCCTCCTGAAAAATATCTTTTTTCACAATTAATATATGTTTTCTCTAGACAGGTTGTTACTTGTTTTGTCTATTATCTTTTTTTAATATATTAGATACTTTAGCAGCAACACTTTCCCAATCGGGGAGATTTAAGCAGGATTTATTACCTTTTAAACATTTTGCTTTAAGCCAAGATTCGTTCAACCAACAGGGATTGCACAATTTCTTTGTAACTACATGGGTATCGGGATAAGCAAAGCAAGTTTCTGATGTAGTATTAAAGATAACAACAGCTGGAGTTCCTACTGCTTTAGCAAGGTGAAAAAGTCCTCCTTCAATTCCAATATAACATTTTGATAACTTAAGATAAGCAGCTGCTTGTCGTAAGGAAGTTTTACCCCTTAAGTCCATTACAGTTGGATGTATTAGCGAATCTGTTACTAATCCTAGTTGGACAGGAATAATTCCTTGCATATGCAGCCACTTAATTAGTTTATTCCAACCATCCTTTGTCCATCGTTTTAATTCTTCTAATCTACATCCTGGGCTATCGTTTACCACAACATAATCACCCGGAATCTTTTCTATCATCATGTCTGGCTTGATATATACATCGTTGCAGTTAGCGTATTTCTCAAGACCAAGTGAAAAAAGCATTAGATCACATACATGCTTATTAAGACTATCTATGTGTATTCCGGAATGAGGGAAATTTTCATAGTACCAAATATTTTTATAAAAATAATTACTGTTTTTCCATGTGCCATAGGCACGACTGATATATCTTAGATCAAATACATTTTCTACAAGGCCTACTACACTCTTAACCGCTTTATACCAATTCATAGGGCCACATTCAATAGTTAGATCGATATATGGATGTTCATCAAATAAGGAACCATACTGTCCCACAATGACTACTACAGGACGAAGGGGTTCTTTAGTTTTAAGAGCTTTTGCCACAGGAGTTATCTGGACGAAATCACCAAGCCCCCCTGTTTTCACCAAAATATTTGTAGTATATGGGAAATAATGTGCACTGAGTATTTTTTTTACATTTTCCCTAAAACGGGTTGATATGGATATATGAGGCCAAATGGTGGAGTAGTGCATGGAAGAAGAAGTATCCTTGCTGATCAGATCACTTTGAGCATGAAATTTTATGAATGCTTCTTCACTTAGTAAGACAGTTCTTAATATATCAATTTTTGATGTTCCTGTTTTTAATAAATGAATAAAATGTTGAAATGCATCTAAATCAGGGTCCCTGCCAAGAAATTTACGATAAATTTCAGTAACAAAAGTTTCTGCATCTGATCTTATAAGTCCCTGGAAAAGCTGTAATAGACTTTGATAGGATTCTTTTTTTATAAGTTCATTAAATTCTGTACTCATGATAACAATCTTAAATATTTCATTCTTTGATTTCATGCCAGATTTTAAGCAACGTGTAAAATATGCTAAGGTTTGCGGGGTAGGATCACGGTTTAAAAATTCTTTAAATAATCTAGTAACGAATGTTTCATGATCAGATGCAAATAGTTGTTGAAGAATTTGAAGCGTTTGCATAGTATTGCTCCTCCTAAAAATATCTTCTTTTTTAATAATTAATTTATGTTCTTTGTAGACAGGTTGTTACTTAAAAAGAAATGATGTAATATGAAGAAATAAGAGAATATAAATTAAGAGGTGATAAAATGTACTTTGCTTATATGCTAAGATGCAGTGATAATTCTTTATATAGTGGATATACAAAAGGGACAAGTCCGAAAAAAAGAGTTGAGATACACAACAAAGGAATGGGTAGTAAGTATACTAGGGCTAGATTACCAGTTAAATTAGTATATTTTGAGGAATTTAAAAGTAAAAGAGAAGCTATGAAAAGAGAATATCAATTTAAAAAGCTTAATAAAGCACAAAAAGAAAAGCTAGTTAAAGAATTTAATTTGTTAGCAAAAAATTATAGTGTAGGGGAATTGTTAATATGAGTAAATCGTTATTTATAACTGAAAAACCAAGTGTTGCAGTAGAATTTGCAAAAGCATTAAATATAAAAGGGAAAAAGAATAATGGATTTATAGAATCTGATGATGCAGTGATTACGTGGTGTGTTGGGCATCTTATTAATATGAGTTATCCAGAAAAGTATGACGAAAAATACAAAAAGTGGTCATTGAAGGATCTTCCATTTTTGCCGAAAGAATATCAGTATGAAATAATAAAAAATGTAAAGAAACAGTTTGAAATTGTAAAAAAACAAATGAAAAGAAAAGATATATCTACTATATATGTATGTACCGACTCAGGAAGAGAAGGGGAATACATTTACAGATTAGTAGACCAAATGGTTGGCGTAAAAGATAAAATGAAAAAAAGGGTATGGATTGATTCACAAACGGAAGAAGAAATCAGAAGAGGGGTAAAGAATGCAAAACCTTTATCAGAATATGATAAACTATCAGATTCAGCTTACTTAAGAGCAAAAGAAGACTATTTGATAGGGATAAATTTTTCAAGATTATTGACCCTGATCTATGGCAGAATCATTAGCAGTTATTTAGGTAAAAAATATGTAGTGATTGCAGTTGGTAGAGTAATGACTTGTGTATTTGGTATGATTGTAGGAAGAGAAAGAGAAATTAGAGAATTTGTTAAAACACCTTATTATAAGATTGCTTCTAACTTTCAGTTTAAGGAATCTCTTGAATATGATGGTGAATGGAAAGCTGTGGAAGGATCTCATTATTATATGTCAAATCTATTATTTAAAGATGTTGGATTTAAGGAGAAAAAAGAGGCTGAAAAATTTATCCATGATCTAAAAAAGGATAATTCTGAAATGCTAGCAATTATTGAGGAAATAAAAAAGAAAAAGGAAAAGAAAAATCCTCCACTTTTATACAATTTAGCAGAATTACAAAATGATTGTTCAAAAAAATTAAAATTAAGTCCAGATGAGACTTTAAAAATAGTACAAAGCTTATATGAAAAGAAAATGCTTACGTATCCTAGAACAGATGCAAGAGTTTTATCAAAGGCTGTAGCAAAGGAAATTCATAAAAATATAAAAGGTCTTAAAAACATGAATAGGCTTTGTAATTTGGAAAAGGAAGATAAGAAAATTGATCATTTTATTCAAAAAATATTGGAGGAGGATTTATTTAAAGGGTTAGAAAAAACAAAATATGTTAATGACAAAGCCATTACAGATCACTACGCCATCATACCTACAGGAGTTGGGCTAGAGAACTTTAATAAGTTATCAGATAATGGGAAACATATATTTTTATTAGTAGTAAGACGCTTTTTGGCAATTTTTTATCCAGCAGCAGTATTTAGTAAGCTATCTATCACAACAAAAATAAAATCAGAGCGGTTTTTTACATCTTCAAAAGTATGCATAGAAGAAGGCTATTTAGAAATATTTAATCAAGGCAAAGCTAATAAAGTGAATAATATAGAAACACTGAAAAAATTGAAAAAGGGACAGAAGGTAAAGATTTATGATTTAATAATTAAGGAATCAGAAACGACACCACCTAAGAGGTATAATTCAGGTTCTATGATTTTAGCAATGGAGAATGCAGGTAAATTGATTGAAGATGAAGAACTAAGAGAACAAATTAAGGGCAGTGGAATCGGAACTAGTGCTACTAGGGCTGAAATTTTAAAAAAGCTGCAAAAGATTGGGTATATTAAGTTAAACAAAAAAACGCAAATATTAACACCTACACAAATGGGAGAAATGATTTATGATGTAGTTTCTCAGTCTATTGCTTCATTATTAAATCCAGCATTGACTGCAAGTTGGGAAAAAGGATTGATGATGGTTGCTAATGGAGAAATACAGCCAAATGAATATATGGAAAAATTAGAATCTTATATAAGAAAAAATACACAAAAAGTATTACGATTAAATAATTATTCTAATTTATTCAATACTTTTTCTTCAATTCCAAGTACGAGTATTACTCAAAAGAAAGAAAAAAGAAAAATCAATAATGCATTAGGAGATTGTATTGCCTGCAAAGATGGACAAATTTTAGAAAATAGCAAAGCATTTTATTGTAGTAATTGGAAAAATGGGTGTAAGTTTACTGTTTGGAAAAATAACTTAGAGATATATGGCCAAAAAGTTACAGACAAAATGATTAAAGAGCTTCTTACAGAAGGAATGATAAAGAATATAAATATTGTTTTACCTCAGACACATGAAAAATGCATTGCATTACTTACATTTCGAAACGATAAAAGTGGTGCATTAGAACTTAAAAATGTGACTCGGATAGAGTAAAAAACATAAAATTTCATTTTATATGATCATTTTTTTACTTTAAAGGAATAAATTATGATATTGTCCAAAAATGTGAGAAAACGAAAGAAAGTGAAAGAAAATAAAACTATTTTTCAAAATATAGAAAAATCTGAAAATTGATACATAAATTTATTTGTAATATAATACACATAATTATAATCATTTTTCCGACTTAAACTATCTATAGAAAGGGGGAGTAAAATAATTTATATGCTTTTTATATACCAATAAAAAGGGGGGCAAAATATGACAAGCTTGAATAAAGAGCAAGAAAGAGGTCAATGGGGCTCGAAGATTGGTTTTATTCTAGCTGCTGCCGGTTCAGCTGTAGGTCTAGGGAATTTGTGGAAATTTCCTTATATGGCTGGGAAAAATGGCGGTGGTGCATTCGTACTTGTATATATTATTATACTATTTTTAGTAGGTTTTACATTGATGCTTGCTGAAATTACTTTAGGTAGGCATACACAGTTAAGTGCAATAGGTGCTTATAGAAAAATTCGTGAGAAATGGGCATGGGTTGGTGGATTAGGTGTTATAGCAGGTTTTTTAATTCTTTCATTTTATAGTGTTGTTGGAGGATGGGTTTTAAGTTATTTATTCAAGGCATTAACAGGTGCGCTTCATGAAAGTAATCCTGAAGTTTTAGGAAGTATGTTTGGGCAATTGATATCTAGTACTACAACACCAATTATCTTCCATGCAATATTTATGGCATTAAATATCATAATTGTATTTGGAGGTATTAGTGGAGGAATTGAGAAAGCAAGTAAAATTATGATGCCTGCATTATTTATTATGATTATATTACTTGCTGTTCGTTCTGTAACATTGCCAGGTGCAGCTGAAGGATTAAAATTCCTTTTTGTACCAAAATTTTCAGCAATTTCGACATCTGTAGTTCTTGACGCTTTAGGACAGGTATTTTTCTCACTAAGTTTAGGTATGGGGTGTATGATTACTTATGGTAGCTATATAGATAAAGATACTAATTTAATTCAAAGTGCAACGGCTATACCGTTGATTGATACAGGTGTTGCGTTGCTTGCAGGGATTGCTACACTTCCAGCAGTATTTGCTTTTGGTTTTGAGCCTGCAGCAGGACCAGGACTTATGTTTGTAACATTACCAGCAGTATTTTCACAAATGCCTTTAGGTGGATTATTTGCAGTTATCTTTTTTTTACTAGTATTATTTGCAGCTTTAACATCATCTATTTCATTATTAGAAGTATGTGTTGCTTACGTTGTTGATGAATGGAAATGGAATCGAGGAAAAGCTACTACCATTATGGCACTAATTATATTCTTAGTAGGTATACCAGCTTCATTATCTTTAGGTCCATGGGCAAATATTCATATATTGCCAGGAAGAGGATTTTTTGATACCTATGACTTTATTGCAAGTAATGTATTACTTCCATTAGGTGGATTGTTATTATGTATCTTTGTAGGCTGGATTTGGGGAACAGAAAATGCTATCAAAGAAGCTACAAGTGATGGAAAAGTTCCATTTAGTTTAGCTTCAGCTTGGGTTTTTTTGATTAAATATGTTGGACCATTAGCTATAGGAATTGTATTTGTCCGTTCATTTATGGCATTATTTTCTTAGAAATAGCTAAAAATGTAAATATTAAAAAACTTTGTAAAAGACTTTTTATATTTCTATTGACAATCTAACTTAAAAATGTTAATATTTTATCAGAGTTTAATACTTTTAAAGCTTTAGGTACCTTTTAGGTTTAATAGGGAAGTACGGTGAGAGTCCGTCACAGCCCCCGCTACTGTAAATGATGACGAAACCTCATGATGCCACTGTGAAAATGGGAAGGCAGAGGAAGTAGGGTGATTCATAAGTCAGGAGACCTGCCTATAGTTGAAATTACTACCTTCGGTGGGGAGGTCAGGAAATTTGTTAGCTTTTTTATTAGGATTATACTATTAAGCTAATAAACCCTGTCTTCTGACAGGGTTTTATTATATTTTATTTCCAAGGAAATAAACTTTGTGTTATGTTTTTAACAAAGGTCTAGTTTTTCAAAATTTTTCCTCTAATTTTGAATCTCTCAATGATGAGAGATTATTTTTTTATCGTCCTACAAACATTTGTGTGTAGATTTTACCATATTTGCCGCCCTCTTTTATACCTATACCAATATGTGTAAAATTAGGATTTAAAATATTTTTTCTATGTCCTTCTGAGTTCATAAGAGATTTGTGTGCATCTCTTACAGAAGGATTTCCTGCAATATTTTCACCTGCAGTAAGGTATTTAATGCCAAAGTCTTTCATCATGTCAAAAGGACTTCCATAAGTAGGAGAATTGTGACTAAAGTAGTTATTATCAATCATATCTTGAGATTTTAATCTAGCTACTTCTGTAATGGACATATCAAGTTTTAATGGATTTAGTCCTCGTTTTGTTCGTTCTCCATTAATAAGACGTAGCATTTCATTTTCATTTGGAGTAAGCTTGGCAGCATTTTGTGCTAATTGTCTTTGTGTTGTTTTTTCAGTTGTTACTTGTGGTTTTGCATCAGAAGGATTTACTGTACCTACTTTTCCATCATCTGTTTGTATTACATACCAATCTCCAAGCTCGCCTATAACGTTATATACCTTTCCTTTAGGGAGTTTTGTTAATTCAGGATAGCTAGTACCTTGCCCGCTTCTACAGGATGCATTATCTTTGATGATTTTGATCTGTTCCACCTTTCCTTTTTCAAAAGCTGATGAAGACTTAGGTGTTACATTTGGTTTTTGATTTGGAGCAGCACAAGCTGTAAATAATAAAACAGAAATGATTAGTAAGGAAAATATTTTCTTAGTATTTTTCATATATTCATCACCTCAGTAATATTATTGCCTGTATTATGAAAAACATTTATTTTATATAATACTAAAAATCGGTATATATTGGATTTTATTATATATTTTTCATCTTCTATTTTAAAAAATAATTTTCAAATATGAATAAATAGAAGAAATATTGGTAAAAATGTAAGAGGAAACAAATTCACTTATTTAAAAGCGAATTCGCTTTTAAATACACCTTATTCCCACCCACAACTCATCAGAAGAAAAGGGTAGCTGTATAGTTACCTTTTTCTTATTTATAATGTAGTAAAGTAGAAGTAAGGATGAACGTAAATTTTTGTTCATCCTTTTATTGTAAAGTTTTTTAATCTAAATCTGGTGGCAGTAAATCACTCCTATATGCCATGCTCTTTTCAGCATTTTCTATTAATCTTTTTGTCATTTCTCCACCTAATTTACCACCCATCTGTCCTGCTTGTCTAGAAGTTATATTACTAGATAAATTTTTATTTAACATAGAAATCCCTAATTCGTTAGCAATTTCCTCTTTGAATTCATTTAATGCCATTCTTGCTTCTTTCACTACAGGTTTTTTTGCCATTTTTATCACCTCTTTTTGTATTTACTATTATTATCTACAAAGAAGAGGTCTAATATATAGGAAAAAAATGTACATAAGAATATTATTTATTGTATGAAAAGAAGGCTTGTGTTAGAATAATATCGGATAGTATCGAAAGAACTATACCTTTTTACAAAAAAAATTTCAGAACAAATCTGCTTTGAGCCTTTGGGACAGAGACAGTTGAGTATACATGAAATAATAGCCTTGCTGTGTGTGATACTCAGCAAGGTTTTTTAATCTTATTGGCTCAGAGAGGAAATAGGAGGGTATGAAATGTTTATAGTAGAGAATGTAAAAGATATAAGAGAGATTGTAAAAAGAGAAAAAAGAGATGGGAAAAAAATTGGATTTGTTCCTACTATGGGATATCTTCATGAAGGACACCTATCTCTTATTAGAAGAGCAAAAGAAGAAAATGATTTTGTAGTAGTAAGTGTATTTGTAAATCCAACTCAGTTCTGTGCTGGTGAGGATTTTGAAACATATCCTCGTTCCTTAGAAAGAGATAGTAAATTAGCACAAAGTGCTGGTGCTGATATATTATTTAATCCTTCTGCAAAGGAAATGTATCCAAATGGTTATAAAACGGATGTAGTTGTAAATGAAATAACAGATAAATTATGTGGTGCATCACGTCCAGGTCATTTCAAAGGAGTCACTACAGTGGTTTGTAAGTTTTTTAACATTGTTCAACCAGATAGAGCTTATTTTGGACAGAAAGATGCACAGCAAGTAGTTGTAATTGAGCAAATGGTGAAAGATTTGAATATGGATTTAGAGATTGTTCCATGTCCTATTGTAAGAGAAGAAGATGGACTTGCTTTAAGTTCAAGAAATACTTATCTTAATGAAAAAGAGAGAAAAGCAGGCTTGATTTTATCTAAATCTCTTTTTGCAGCAAAGGATATGATAGAAAATGGAGAGAGAGATGCAATAAAAATAAAGGATTTTATTATAAAAAATATTTCTAATGAACCTATGGCAAATATTGATTATGTAGAAGTTGTAAGTGCTGAAAACTTAGAAGATATAAAAAAACTACAAGGAGATGTATTGATTGCTCTTGCAGTAAAAATAGGAAAAACAAGATTGATTGATAATATTCGTATAAAAATTTCATAAGGAGCAGAAAACTGCTCCTTCTATTGAAATACTTTTTGTGCAATAGTTACTGATTCTCTAGCATCTTTTGCATAAAAGTCAGCACCAATCATATCAGCATATTCTTGATTTAATACAGCACCCCCTACCATTATATAACAATGAATATGATTTTCTCTAATGGCTTTAATGGTTTGTTCCATATTTTTTACTGTAGTGGTCATAAGGGCACTTAAACCTACAAGTTTTATATCATGTGCTTTTGTTTGTTCTACTACTTCTTCTATAGGAACATCTTTTCCAAGATCCAAAACATCAAATCCATAGTTTTCTAAAAGGACTTTTACAATATTTTTTCCAATATCGTGTATATCTCCTTTTACAGTAGCAAGAAGTATTTTTCCTTTTGATATGTTGCTTTTTCCTTCTTTTAAAAGGTGTTCTTTAATTACTTCGAAGGAAGCCTTTACTGTTTCTGCTGAACGAATGAGCTGTGGTAAAAATATTTCTTCTTTTTCATATTTATTTCCTACAAGGTCGAGAGCAGGAACTAAATAGTTATTTACTATTTCTAATGGAGTTATACTATTTAAAAGTTCTTTTGTTTTTTGTGCTGCTTCATCTTTTATGCCATCTATGATAATTTGCTTTAAATTTTTTTTTGCTTCTAATTTTTTAGGTTCTTCTTTTTTAGAATCATTCCTATAAATATTTATAAAATTTTGTGCATCTTTATCATGGTTTGCAAGAACGTTAAATGTATGAATGGTTTCTAGATTGCTTTCTAGTAATGGGTCTATAATAGGGGCGTCAAGTCCAAATGAAAGAGCCATTGCTAGAAATGTACGATTTATAATTTTTCTTTGAGGAAGTCCAAATGAAACATTGCTTACACCAAGGGTTGTTTTTACATCAAACCTATCTTTTACTAACTTTATGGCTTTAAGTGTCTCCATAACTTCCTCTTGCTGTGCAGATGCTGTTAAAACAAGACAGTCTATTAAAATATTTTCCTTTGGTATGCCATAAGATGATGCTGTATTTATGATTTTTTCTGCAATAGCAGCTCTTTCTTCTGCTTTTTTTGGAATGCCATTTTCATCTAAAGTAAGACCTATTACACAAGCACCATATTTTTTTACAATTGGAAATATGGATTTCATACTTTCTGTTTTACCGTTTACTGAATTAATGAGGGGTTTTCCATTGAAAACTCTGACAGCAGCTTCAATAGTATCTGTATTGGTGCTATCAATTTGTAATGGAATGTCAACAATTCCTTGAATTTCTTTTATTATTTTGGGCATCATTTCTTTTTCGTTTATTTCAGGTAGACCTATATTTACATCAAGAATATCTGCTCCAGCTTCTTTTTGTTTTATAGCTTCTGATAAAATATAATCAAGATTATTATTTCTTAATGCTTCTTTTAACTTCTTCTTACCAGTAGGATTTATTCTTTCACCAATTATTTTTATATCATTTCCAATAACAATAGTCTTTGTAGAAGAACATACTGTAGTTAATTTTTTATTATTTAATTTAATAGGGTATAATCCTTCTAAATATTTTTTTGCTTTTTTTATAAAGTCTGGATTTGTTCCACAACAACCTCCTATTATAGAGATTCCCATTTGAGCCATATTTTTGATTTCTTCAGAAAATACTTCTGGAGTTAGATCAAATACTGTTTTTCCTTCTTTTAGCTTTGGTAGTCCTGCATTTGGTTGAACAATAACAGGGACAGTAGAAATTTTTAGTATTTTTTCTATGATAGGTTTAATTTCTTTAGGACCTAAAGAACAATTTATACCTAATGCATCTATTCCTAACCCTTCTAAAACATGAACCATTGTTGTCGGATCAGTTCCTGTTAGAGTTCTTCCATTTTGTTGAAATGTCATTGTACAAAAAACTGGAAGCGAGCAGTTTTCTTTTGCAGCAAGTATAGCGGCTTTTGCTTCATATAAATCTGATATGGTTTCAATTAAAATCAAGTCAGCTCCAGCTGTTTCACCTGCTTTTATTTGTCTTTTAAAAATCTCATAAGCTTCATCGAATTTTAAAGTTCCTATGGGTTCCATAAGTTGTCCAATTGGGCCTATATCAAGGGCTACAAGTTTATTACCAGCGGCATCTCTTGCAATTGATACAGCTTTACTTATAATTTGTTCTACGCTATATGGTAGATCTTTTAGTTTATATTCATTAGCACCAAATGTATTTGTTGTAATGACATCTGCACCAGCATCAATATATTTTTTATGAATGTCATATATAACTTCAGGATAGGATATATTAAAGCTTTCAGGCAGTTCACCTATTGGAAGTCCTGCTTGCTGAAGCATTGTTCCCATAGCACCATCAAAGAAAATAAATTCTTTACCTATTATTTTTTTTATATTCACAAGTATCACCATCTTTCTTATAAATACAAGTACGATTTTGACTGCATTTTGCACAGCTACTTAATTTATTTATAGAGGGTTTATCTTCAAGTCCAATAATTGCAGTTACAGATTTTCTAGGAATTAATATAAAATCAGGTGTAGCAGTAAGTCCAATTTTCTTTTGAGCATCTAGTAAATGAATAATTTTAGGTTGATATGAAAGCGGGAAATCTCCATAACCAGGACTATATCTGTTAGTTATATGAAGACCATATTTTTTTGCAATTATTTTTATATTTTCTTCTATTTCATCACATATAGATTCTATTGCTGTAGTAGCAACAGCATCGAAGATTAGACTTTTGGATAAATTTATTTTACTATAATATCTTATTTTTTGATCTACTATATTTCCAAGGGTTACAGCCAAAAGAGCACATTTTTTAGAGTTAAGAAGATGTGCATATAAGTTTTTGCTTTCAAAAATTAGGGAAGTCCCTTCTAAAAAAATTTTTTTATCTTTTTTTTCAATAGGGAAGATACGATATACATAATTGAAATTTGCAATTTCTTTTATTTCTTCTATACACGTATCTATAATTTCATTTGTTATAGTGTCGATTTTTTTGCTATGATATCCTAAATAACGTAAAACTTCTTTTTTATCAATGTACATGACCTACTCCTCTGTTAATACATTACGTATAGTTGAAATGCTTTCTACTATTTTTCTAGTGGTTTTTGGGCGATTCATTGTATATATATGAATACCATCTATTCCCCATGAAAGAAGATCAACAATTTGTTCTATAGCATATGCAATTCCTGCTTCTTTTAAAGCTTCAGGCTTATATTCATACTTTTCAATAATTCGAATAAATTTCTTAGGTAGATGACATCCACATAGGGATAAAATATGATTGATTTGGTTTTTGTTAATAACCGGAAGTATTCCTGCTGAAATAGGGATGTTTATGTTTTCTTTATCTAATTTTTCTTTGAATTTGTAGAAAATTTCATTATCAAAAAATAATTGTGTGATTAAAAAATCAACACCAGAATTTACTTTTTCTTTTAGATAATAAATATCCTTATCTAAATTAGTGCATTCAATATGTCCTTCAGGATATGCTGCAGCACCTACACTAAAATTACTATTACTATGAATATGCCCAATTAGGTCTTTTGCATATTCATAGTGAAGAGGATCAGGAAATTCAAAATCAGGATCATTTGGAAAATCTCCTCTAAGAGCTAGTATATTTTCTATATTATTATCTTTTAATTGATTTAAAATATTTTCTATTTCTTGTTTTGTAGAAGTAACACAAGTAAGATGAGCTAAAGCTTCAATATTATATTTATTTTTAATTATAGATGCAATTTCAACAGTTTTTTTTGTAGTACTTCCACCAGCACCATAAGTAACACTAATAAAATCAGGTTTTAAATCTTTTAAATTATCAATAGTATTATAAATAGTCTCTATAGGTCCATCTTTTTTTGGTGGAAAAATTTCAAACGAAATAATAGGTTTTTTATTTTTGTAAAAATCTTTTATTAGCATTTATAACACCTCTTTATAAAATATTTAGGGATTTACTAAAGTAATATTTCCCCAAGTACCAAGTTTATCTTCTATAATAATTAGAACTCCCTCAATTCCTGGAATCGATTTTCCA
This sequence comes from Crassaminicella thermophila, assembly GCF_008152325.1. GTDB lineage: Bacteria > Bacillota > Clostridia > Peptostreptococcales > Thermotaleaceae > Crassaminicella_A > Crassaminicella_A thermophila. The sequence goes on along the minus strand of NZ_CP042243.1, from coordinate 2,239,665 downwards.
AACTCAATTCCATTTAAAATATCTTTAGGGGTAAAAATTATATTTCCAATAGCTGTAGCAGTTGCATCAGCAAGAAGGGTATCTTTTGATAAAACTACAACAGCATCAGCATTTCCAAAACTAAGAGAATGACCAACCTTTCCTGCTGAAGTACATAACCCTAATGGAGTATTTGTAGGTGAAATAGAGAGTGCAATTTTGTTTGAAAAAGGAGAGTTTCCTGCATAAACCAATATTTTTGCTGTATGGTTTATTTTCATAAAAATATCTCCACCATTTTCAATTATTATTTCATCTGTATGTTTTAATAAGGATAAACCTACATATTGGGATATGGCACCAGCAACTGTGGCCATAGGTCCTACTTTTGCTAAAGTAGATGCATTTATCATATGTTTAATTATGTCTGTAGCATTCTCTTTAGCTACTAAAGGATTTAAACTAGTATAAAAGTCCTTATGGACAGATCCGTAAGTTTTAATAGCTTTTCTATATTTAATCAAATATTTTCTAGCTTCTTTTTTTAGATTGCATTTTGCAGATATGTGTAAATCAGATTCTTTTTCTATTACAGTAAAATTAACAAAATTATTTGGTTTCATATATTTTCGATAAAATCTTTTTTGATACATAAAATCACCTATAAGCCATTTGTAATAATTTTTAAAGGACATGCTTTAATACAAAGTTTACAGCCTAAACATTCTTCTGCATTGAAAGATAAAAGCCAACTATTTGAATCTAGCTTTAAAGCATCTGAAGGGCAAACAGCTGTACAAGCACCACAATGGATGCAAGCTTTTTCATCCCACTTTATTTCAGTATGAATAAAGTCAACTTTTACTCCAATATTTTCTAGATAGCGAATGCCTGATGATATGTTTTCTTTTGTACCTTCAAGTTCCAATAAAAGATTCCCTTGTGTATTGTAGTTTATAGAAGCTCTTAATATATTTGTTTTTAAATCATATTTTTTTATTAATGTATAAGTAATGGGTTGATCTGTTAAATGGGGTGGAAAGATTAAAAAAATCTTTTTTTTCATTTTTATTCCTCCTCTGCATCGATAATTTCAAGGGTATTTAAACGATTATTTAGTGGAAATGCTTCAATTGGTTGTTGAAGGTAAAAATTTCCTTCCATAATCAATTTTTTTAATTCTTCTGCAATTTTTCTTGATTTATATAAACTTGTAATAGGAGCTGTTTTAATACTTTTTCCATTTAAATTAATAGAGCCACTTCTTAATTGTGCATAATTAACTCTGCCAAGAGTTGGTTTGTTTCTACTTGGGACGCTATAATCTACTATACTCGTATAAAGGTCCTTATCTTCAATAGAAACAAATTTCATCATTTCTTCATCAAGTATAGGGATAGGAATTCCTATTCCAACAAACATAGATATGCCATATTTCTCAAAAACGGCTGGTTTTATATACTCAGTGCTCATTTTCTTTAAATCACCAACTACTGCAAGGGTAGCTGCAGGAGATAGAGGAATACCATTTTCATCCCTTTCACGATCAGAAAAAAATTGGGTTCCTTGCCAAGAGATATATCCTGTTGTTCCAGCAAGGAATATCCTTGTTCCAATGCCTATTGTTCGATAGAGGGGATCATTAAAAAGGGGGCTTAACTGTCCAGAAGTACAGTAGTTGATATTCCCCATATTTGGTTGTAGAATCCCCATATAAGTATAAAGAGCTTTATCTGAGGTGTTGATTGCAGCACTATAATTTTGATAAGCATTTCTTGGGTTGAACAAATAGGCTTCATTAATACTGTCTTTTGTGATATAAGTATCAATTTCTAATCTTGGATAGCAATCAGTTCCAGGAGAAGTTGCTTTTAGACGTATTTTTTTTCCATCAATCAAGTCGCAAATAACATGCGCACCTCCATATTCAATTCCTTTGCTTTCAGAAATTTCTGTAGCACCAATATAAGCATCAACAGCTGCAAGACCAGAATATGCTGCTACATCATTTAATGTAACCTTTGTCATTCTAATTGGGGGATCTGAATGACCGAAGTTTAAAAAAGCTCCTGTTGAACACATAGGGCCAAAAGTTGCTGTTGTAACTACATCTACATATTTTGCAGCGTCTTTGATACCTTTTTCTTTTACAATATCTATTACTTCTTCAGCACTTACAACAACTGCACAACCATTTTTGATTTTTTCATTGATTTCTTCATAAGTCTTTTTTATAGACATATTACATCTTCCTTTCTTATATAAAATAAAAAAACTTCTTTGACAGTGAAAGAAGTTTTTTAATATAACGCTCTCATCTGTCGGTTATACCGCTGGAATTAGCACCATTGCATAATATGCTGGTTGCCGGGCTTCATAGGGCCAGATCCCTCCGCCACTCTGGATAAGAGTTAAAATATTCAGTTTTTATTGATTTAGTAGTAAGTTTATACCAATAGGATCATTATGTCAATATGTTTTTGAAAAATTCATATAATTTTATTTAAGGTAATGAAAAATATAAAGAATTATGATAAAATATGAAGAAAATGATCAATTGACTGACAAAGAGGTGACAGGATGGATCATAAGAATGTAGCTGTAGGTATTTTTATATTTTTTACTTTTGTTATGCTAGGGGGAGTTTTTGGAATATTTGTTGGATATTCTCTTTCTGATAGTATTAAGATACAAAACCATTCAGATATTAAAGAAAATGTGGAAAATAATATTTTAAAAGAACAAAAAATAGAAAAGGAAATATTACCAATTAATATTTCTAAACTAGATAATCTAAAAAAGGCTTTAGATACTTGGAAAGAAATTATTCAAAGAACTTCACAGGGAAAGCTTGATAAGAAGGAAGCTGCTAAACTTATTTATGAAATGTCTAGTAATATTTATAAAAGAAATATTCCTGAAGAGTTTTTTGTATATAGACTGAAAAATATTATAGGAAATGGTCAGCTTAAAGAATTAAATTATTCCAATATTACATATGATGATGAAGATACTGCTTATATTGATGTAGTAGAAATTTATGAAGAAGGTACTTGTTGTTATAAATTAAAATTTATTAAAGAAAATAAAAACTGGTGTTTTGCAGCACAATTATAAAAGTAAGAGCTCAACTTATAGAGCTCTTTTTAATTCTTTAGGAAATTATAAATATCTTAAAATTGTGGATTATTGATTAATGATAATTTTTTTATTAAAAAGGAAAGAGGAAAGATAATGAGAAAGTTTATTATATTGTTAAGCATAATTTTTATTTTTAGTATTATAACATATGCAGATAATAGTGTATTTGTACATTCAATATTTGATACACCTATTCAAATTATGTCAGGAAATATAGAAATCAAAGTAAAGAATGGAATATCTTATGTTCATAGTGAATTTATATTAAAAAGTACAGGAGAAGAAAAAGTTAGGGTAGGATTTCCGACAAATAAAAAGTTATATAATTTTGAAACATATGTTGATGGAAAAAAGATTTTCGTAAAAAAAGAATTAAAAGATAAAGTGTATTGGTATTTTTGGGAAATAGCGTTTGATAAAGAAGTACATAAAGTAGAGAATAATTACTGGGTATATAATACATATGATTCAATAGGAGGAGAAGTTATCGATTATATTTTAAGAGGGGATTATGGTAAAGTTACAGTATATTTTGATAAAGATTTTAACCCAGAGGATTTTAAACTAATAAACTATAAAAATAATAGAAACATAAAGGTTAAAATACTTCCAGAGAAAAGAAAAATAATTTTGGAGTTTTACCATTTGAAGGTTCCATCAAACATTACTATTTATCATAGAGATATTATAGATAAGCAAAAACAATACTTATTAGAAAATATATGTTCTCCTCTTGATAAAGAAAAGTGGCATATGCAGAATTTAGCAAAGGCAGCATATGATAATTACATGAAAAAAAATTATGAAGAAGCTTTGGCCAATATGGATAAAATAGCATCCTATAAAGAAAATGGAAATGAAGAAGTTACTAGCTACGCTTTAAAATTGGAAAATTTTTTAGATTATTACAGAGCAATTATTTTAATGGAAAGGGGAAGATATGAAGAAGCTGCCTATTATTTTAAAATGAATGGAATGCTTCATGATACAAATCAGTATAAGTTGGCTATCTTATATAAAACAAATGGAGATATAGATCGGTATATACATACATTAATGAAAATTATAAAAGTAAAACATGATAATGAATTGGTTACAATATGGGCAAAACAGGAATTAATGAATTTGCCTGTTGGAATAAAAGAAAAGTATAAAACCTTTATAAACAATCAAGATGAAAATGTATTAAACTATGTAAAAAAAGAAAATTTTTCTTATCGGTCTTTTATATTATTTAATATGGGAATTGTGATTTTCATACTTGTGATTTATTGGAATATAAGAAAGAATTAAAAAATCCCTTGTAATTACAAGGGATTTTACTTGCTATAAAACAATATGGGCAAGAATACCAGCTGCTAAGAATGATATAACAAAGCTTCCGATCCAAATAAGGGCAGATTCTTGCCAGCTTCTTTCCTTGAAGATAACCATAATTGCTGCAATACAAGGTACAAATAAGGTAATAGCAACGAGTGATATAACTACTTGTAGTGGATTTAAAAGACCTTGCTGTGCTAGTGTATTGAGTCCTGCTGCACCAAAATCACGTCTTATGATTCCCATGATAAATGTTTGTGCAGTTTCTTTAGGAAGTTTTAAAAATCCAACAGTAATTGGTGCTAATGCATCTGAAATGATTTCTAGTGCGCCTGTATATTGCAATATGGTTATTATAACAGCACCTAAAACAAATAGAGGACCTGCTTCTAAAATAAACATTTTTGATTTAAGATAGGTCTTTTGAAGTACATTCTTCAAAATAGGCATTCTAATAGGTGGAAGATCAATTAATAAATCTGTAGATTCTCCAGGCATTATTTTGTTTAAAATAGTTCCAGTTAGTACAAATACAATAAAAATTGAAACTGCATATAATAAAAACATTTTTGTACCAAGGGGAGCGATTAGTCCAGCAATTACACCAAGTTGTGCAGAACATGGAATCGCTAGACCTAAAAGCATTGTAGCAATGAATCGCTCTCTTTTAGAACCTAATAAACGGGTTGTAATTGTTGCCATAGTTACACAGCCAAAACCAAGAATAATAGGAATAATAGCTCGTCCATTCAATCCAAAAAATGTAAGCAGTCTGTCTACCATAGCAGCAATCCTTGGTAAATATCCAGAATCCTCCATAAAAGAAAGGATAAAGTAAAATCCAACAACAAGAGGAAGTAATAAACCAAATAAGTAAATAGGAGCCATAGTAAGAATTCCAAATTCTCCAATAAGTAATTGGCCGATGAAGCTTCCTTCATTTACAAAATTTGTTAAGATATTCATTATAAAATCATAATAATATTGTCCCATTATTATTTCTTCTGTTATACCTACGACTGTTTGAGCTACAAAAACACCAATTAATTGGTAGGTTAAGTATAAAGCTACTAATAAAATTGGAATACCAGTCAAAGGCTTTAACATCCATCTTCCTAGTTTTGTTTTAAAAGATGCTCCTTCATTTGTTTCTGTTATAATAGCATCAACTATTGTATCGACACGATCCCTTCTTAGCTTATAGATATGGTCTCTTTTTCCATATTCATTTTTAAGATTATGTCGTGATAATACATTTTCATCTTCTTCAACAACAAGAAGTGCTTCAGCTTCTATATCAACTTTATCAATAACTTTATCCATTAATGTCTTTATTTGTGGAATTCTATTACCGACTTTAGCTCGATCTAAAGCCGCCTTAACTTCTTCGATACCTTCTTTTTTAGTAGCTGTTGTTGGAATAATTTCTACACCTAATTCTTTAGAAAGCTTTTCTATATCGATTTTTAAACCATTTCTTTTTACTTCATCCATCATATTTAAAGCAATTACAACAGGAATTCCCATATCAATGATTTGTTGTGTTAAAAATAAGTCTCGCTCTAAATGAACTGCATCTACAACATTTAGTATAACATCAGCGAATAAAATAACATCTCTTGCAACTCTTTCTTCATCATTAAAAGAGGATACACCATATACTCCAGGAGTATCCATAACGACAGAATCCTTATATTTTCCTACACTAATATCAACAGTTGTACCTGGGAAATTTGAAACATCTACATACAAACCAGTTAATGCGTTAAAAAAAACAGATTTTCCTACATTTGGATTCCCAGCAAGTACGATTTTTTTTGCTCTCTCTGGTATATCCATACTGCTGATAGGATTATGACAATTCATTTAAAAACCTCCTTACTGCAACTTATTGCAACAATGATTATTATATCGATTTGATGGTTATTTTTTTTGCTAAATTTCTTCCTATAGCAATTTCCTGCATTCTATTTTGAAGGATTACAGGACCTGCAGGTAGTTTTTCTGAGCAAATTAATCTTGCACCTTCATATATGCCTAATCGTATAGCCTGAGCACGAATTGATGAATCAGGAATGTTTACAACTTCTAGTTTTTGTCCTTTATTTGCTAGATCAAGTGTCATAGGATTACCTCCTTTTAATCAATATAAGAATTAATATGATTATAAAATGAAATTCATTATCAAAATACAATTATAAATAATTTAAGAGTATATTATTAAGTATATAATAAATGAGAATGATTGTCAATATATTTTCTTTCAAATTTAATACAATAAAGAGATAAAGGGAAATTATTATATTTGATATATAACATAAAAATGAGAAAAAAATTGTGATATAATGGGTTTATTAAATTAGCATTTTTAGGCTTTAAGGAGGTACAGCCAATGAAAGTAAAGGATTATACCACATATAGTACCTTAGCTATTAGGCAAGAATGTAGTTTAAAGGATGTGGCAGTTTTATTAAAAGATAGTGGTTTAGAGTTTATTCCTATAGTAGATGAGAGTCAACGTATTCAAAACATTATTTCAAAAAATAATTTATACAATCTTATGTTAGACCAAGAACTTTCATTTGGCAGCATAGAGGAACTGATAAAAGATAAATTTGTTATGGTAAAAGAAAATGATGATATAGAAAAAGTTTTTCCTATAATTGACCAATATATTGTCGTGGTGGATGATGAACAACGTTTTAAAGGCGTGATTCAAAAAGATAAAATTGTAAAAGAGTACTTTCATAGTAAACAGTATCTTTCTAATGAGTTTCATGCCATATTGGATTCAACGTATAATGGGATTATTGCTATTAACAAAAATGAGGATATTATTGTTTACAATCATTCTGCAGAAAAAATATTGGGAGTTAAGTCAGAAGACGCTATAGGAAGTCATGTGTGTAAGGTTCTTGCTGATTCTAGACTTCCTGAAGTGTTAAAAACTGGAGAAAGAGAATTAGGAAAAAAAGAGAACTTTAATGGTAGGACATTGATTATCAATAGAACTCCTATTGTTATGGATAAAGAAATTGTAGGTGCAGTAGCCATTTTTCAGGATATTACGGATCTAAAAAGAGTGACAAAAGAATTGGAAAATGAGAAAAATGTTTCAGAAATTTTAAGAACCATTATTGATAATGCTTATGAAGGAATTATTGTAGTAGATGAAGAGGGATATATTACCATGATCAATGATCCATATGCAAAATTTCTAGGAGGTAATAAGGAAGATATTATAGGAAAGCATGCTACAGAAATTATCGATACGACTAGGCTGCATATTGTTGTAAAGACTGGAAAAGAAGAAATAGGAGAAGTGCAGAAGGTAAGAGGAAAAAATATTGTAGTTATGCGAACACCTATATATAAAGAAGGAAAAGTAGTAGGTGCAATTGGAAAGATCATGTTTAAAGACTTGCAAGAAGTAAATGTTTTAGCTTCTAAAATTAATCAAATAGAGAGAGAGTTAAAATATTACAAAGCAGCATTAAAGGAAGTTAGTGGTGCAAAGTATAGTTTTGATAATATTATTGGTGTAAGTGATGCTTTAAAAGAGACAAAATACTTAGCTGAGAAGGCTACCCATACCAATTCAAATGTACTTATTAGAGGGGAAAGTGGAACGGGTAAAGAACTATTTGCTCATGCCATTCATGCTTCAAGTAATAGAGCAATGGGTCCTTTTATTAAAGTAAATTGTGCAGCAATTCCTGCTGATCTTTTGGAATCTGAATTGTTTGGATATGAAGAAGGTGCTTTTACAGGGGCTAAAAGAGGAGGAAAAATAGGTAAGTTTGAATTAGCAAATGGAGGAAGTATTTTTCTTGATGAGATAGGAGATATGCCACATAGCATGCAAGCAAAGCTTTTAAGAGTACTCCAAGAAAAAGAAGTTGAGAGAGTAGGAGGAACAAAAAATATTCCTTTAGATGTAAGAATTATTGCTGCAACGAATAGAAATCTTGAAGAAATGGTGGAAAAAGGAGAGTTTCGAGAAGACTTATATTATCGATTAAATGTTATGAATATTTATATACCGTCTCTTCGAGAGCGTACAGAGGATTTGGAGCCGCTGATTAAATACTTGTTAAATAAGATATCAGAACAAGTTGGAAACTATGTAAGCAAGGTATCTTTAGAAGCTATGAAATATCTAAAAAGTTATTCTTGGCCAGGAAATGTAAGGGAGTTAGAGAATGTTTTAGAAAGAGCAATTAATTTGGTTGATTATGGAAAAGAAATTCAAGTAAGCCATTTACCGATGCACATCAGGAAAAAAGAAGGAAGCATGAAAATTAAAGGAGACAAAGAATTAAAGGATATATTAGAGCAAGTAGAAAAAGAAGCAATACTAGATTGTTTAAAACGAGTTAATGGAAATAGAACAAAAGCTGCTAAAATCTTGAATATTAGTAGGTCAAGTTTATATGAAAAGCTTTGGAAGTATGGAATTGAATAAATTTTATAATAGATTAGATGTTTTTAAAAAATAGCAGGAATTTTTATACAATTATAGAATAATATACTTATAAAGCAACTCCTTTCTTTCAGGTTCGGGAAAATGCTATAGAAATGGGCACTGTAGAGTGCCCAAATTTTTTTGCTTTTATCTTAACCCTTGTTTTATTTTTTTCTTTTCTACAATATTTTCAATGGATTCAGAATCAGAAACATGCTCGCTTGTAAAACTTATCCCAACGCCAACATTTTCTCTGCTATTAGTAGTGGGAATTTTTTTCCCTACAATGCCCTTTCTTGTTTTTTGCGTCATAAAAATCCTCCTTATTTTTATCCTATAGTATTAGTATGTATTAAGTATGCTTAATAATTCATCTAAAATATTTCCACATTAGCATCTAGTTTATAGATTACATCTTTTCTTTCAACAATAATACTGATCTTTTCTTTGACTTTTTCGTCATTTTTAATATGTTGCAAAAGTTCTTTTGTTGGATTTATGGCAATAGGATGACCAACCATTTGAAACATAGAGAAATCTCCATTTGTGTCTCCATAAGCATAACTATTTTCCATGTCAATATGATATTTTTCTTTAAAGGCAAGCATAGCTTTTTGTTTGTTTTCAGAATCCCACATTTGCATAAATTCACCAGTATAATTGCCAGATTCATCTGTAAAATATTCTGTTCCTTTAAAATCTTCTATAGCATATTTTTTTGCCATTTTTTCTACTAAGTATGATGGGCTTCCTGAAATAAATATGACTCTATGATTTTGGCTTTTATGCCAATGAATCCGTTCTCGAGTATATCGATATACTCGATCACCTTTTAGTTGAATTACTTGACTTGAAATAAAATCCATTTGTTTTTCATTAAGTCCTTTCAAAGATTTAATATAAATATTTGCAATTTCAAGAAGATAATCATCATAGTTTCCTTGTCTTTTATCCCAATCGTTATATGTCTTTTTTGCATGGCTATGCCATAGAGATGGATCGAGTACTTCGTATTTTACAAGTTTCTTAAAGTGTTCAACCATCAAGGAATTACGATATAAAGTGCCATCAATATCAAAAAAAGCAGCTATGGTCATTCCATTTACCTCCTTTTTGCATAAAATATATAAAACAATTCTTGTTTATATTTTTCTTTTCAAATGTTGATATTGCTTATCTATATGATATAATAAAAGCAGTTTTAGATAAGGAGAGGTGTATTATGCTTACAACAGAGCAAAAATTATTGTGTGGGATAGCCCACCTAGGATGGATTGTAGGATTTCCTATTATTGCCCCACTTATTATTATGTTATTAACGAAAGATATATTTGTAAAAAATCAAGCAAAAGAAGCATTGGTATTTCAAATAGGTTTAGTTATTTTAGGGGCTATTTTTGGCTTTTTATGTATTTTACTAGTAGGCTTTCCATTATTAATAATATTAGGTATTGCTAGTTTGATTTTTCCAGTAATTGCAGTAATTAGAGTATGTGATGGTATTGATTATTCTTATCCTATTACAGGAAGTTTTGCAAGAAAAAATTTATAGAAGGTTTAACCACAAACAGTATGTTTGTGGTTTTTATTTAAATATTCTCTGCAAATTTTTTACCAAACTCAATACATTTTTTAAGTGTTTCTTCTGATGGACTAAATTTTTTTTCTATAGGTTCTAGTGGTATTTTAAAGCCCATTTGTTTTAATAATGTATTAGCCATTTTTATCCCTTCACCACTCCAACCGTAAGATCCAAAAACACCTGCTATTTTACCGAGATTTGACATAGGATCAATAATAGAAAATACATCCCATATAGGTTTTATCATAGTTTTATTTATAGTTGGAGAGCCTAAAATAATACCCTTTGATGTGTTGATCACTTCATGCAGGACAGAGAGGTCTTCTTTTTCTGCATCAACAAATATTACTTTTGCACCATTAGCTTCTAATCCTTCTTTAATTTTTTGAGCCATTAATTCAGTATTTTTATAGGCAGAAAGATAAATAAGAGCTACTTGTCTTTGATTACGTGTAGATATTTCATGTTCAGACCACTGACGGTAGAGGTTTAAATTTCTCTTAGGATCCTCTGAAAGTATTGGACCATGAGATGTAAGAATTATTTCAATAGGAAGATCTTTTATTTTTTCATGAGCTTTTAAGTAATGTTGTGCAAAAGGCTTTATGATAGCATTGTAATAATGTTTAAGTGCATCAGCATATGAATCCTTTTGTACTTCTTTAGAATCTATGCCACAGTAATGAGAGCCAAAGCAATCACAGCTAAACAAAGTTTTATCATCTTGACTATAAACAAACATAGTATCAGACCAGTGAAGGAATGGAGCTGTAATGAAAGTAAGTTTACGACTACCAATATCTAATACTTCACCATCAGAAATTATATGAATATTAAAATCTTTATTTACTTGTTCTTTTAAAAATATACTTGCTGCTTTTGTACAATATACCTCTATGTTTGGATTTATTTCTAATAAGTACTTTAAGCTTCCAGCATGATCTGGTTCTGTATGATTAATGATGACATAGTCAATAGACTTTATGTCAACAAATGATTTTAGTTTATTAATAAATTCACTTTTAAACTTTGCTTTTACTGTATCAATTAAAACCTTTTTATCGTCATCAATAAAGTAAGCATTGTAAGTAGAGCCATAGGGTGTTTTCATGATAATATCAAAAGTTTCAAGTTCTGGATCTAAAACACCTGTCCAGTATATTTTATTTTTAATTTCAAAAGCTTTCATATGGATATCCTCCTTTTTGTTCGTAAAAACTTGTAAATACTATATACCCATTTCAATAGTGGATAAACTATATATATTATGATGGACAGTTTAGAATGTATTTATTTGCTAAAGTTAAAAGATATGGTAGAATTGATTAAAAGTTTATAAAAAGAAAAAACTAAAGAAAACAATAAAAGTAAAGGTGGAAATAGGACATGATAGAAGTTGGAAAATTTAATAAATTAAAAGTAGCAAACATTGTACAAATAGGTGCATATTTAGATGCTATGACAGATAACCCTAATGATAATATTCTACTTCCGAATAATCAATTGCCAGATAATATAAAGGTAGGAGATATATTAGATGTATTTATTTATAGGGATTCTAAGGATCGTTTAATTGCAACAAGGAAAAAACCTTTTGCACAGGTAGGGGAACTTGCTTATTTAAAAGTTGTTCAGACTACGAAAATAGGAGCATTTTTAGATTGGGGATTAGAAAAGGATTTGTTTTTACCTTTTGGAGAACAAAAATATAAGGTACAGTCTGGAAGAAGTTATTTAGTTTATATTTACGTAGATAAAAGCAACAGACTTAGTGCCACTACAGATGTTGAAAAATATCTAAAAACAGATTCACCATATAAACAAGGTGATAGAGTAAAAGGAACAGTTTATAAGATAAAAAAGGATATAGGTGCTTTTGTAGCAGTAGATAATAAATACATAGGGTTGATACCTAAAAATGAATATTTTCATGATATAAGAAATGGAGATGAAATAGAAGTAAGAATTACTAAGGTTAGAGAAGATGGAAAGTTAAATTTATCTACAAGAAAGGCTGCATACAAGCAAATGGCAACAGATGCAGATATTATTTTAGAAAAGATAAAAGAAGAAGGAGGATTTCTAAAACTTCATGATAAAAGTGCTCCTGAACAAATAAAATACCATTTAAAAATGAGCAAGTCTGCTTTCAAAAGAGCAGTAGGAAGATTATTAAAGGAAAATAAAGTGGAACAAACAGAGGATGGATTAAAGTTAAAATAGGTCGCCATTTTGGGGGCCTATTTTTTTTGAATTTTACTTAAACGAACTGTATGATAGAATTTATATAAAGGACTTTTAGGAGGCGTACAAATGGAAAAAGTAAAAATTATTCATTGTGCAGATTTGCATTTTGATACACCTTTTCGCGAATTATCCTATAATGAGGCTGAGAATAGAAAAGAGGATTTACGTGAAACATTTGGAAAAATGATAGAGCTTATTAAAAGAGAAAACGTAGATATTCTACTGATTAGTGGAGATTTGTTTGATAATGCAAGTGTTACGAAAACAACTTTAGATTATATTGATAAAAAATTTAAAGAAATTATAGATACAAAAGTTTTTATTTCTCCAGGAAATCATGATTATTATTCTTATAAATCATTTTATTCTATAATTAAGTGGCCTTCTAATGTACATATATTTAATAAAAATTTAGAAAAAGTAGTTATTCCAAATATTAATACATGTGTATATGGAATAGGCTTTTCAAGGCCTTATGAAAGACAATCTTTGATAGAAAACTTTTGTGTAGAAGATGACAAATATATAAATATTATGGTACTTCATGGGGATATAGTATCAAAAGGGCAATCAAGTGCTTATAATCCTATTACAATAAAGCAGATCGGAAATACTAAGTTAGACTACTTAGCATTAGGGCATACCCATAAACATTTAGGGATAATGAAAGCAGAAAATACTTTTTATAGTTATAGTGGATGTCTTGAAGGAAGAGGGTTTGATGAACTAGGAGAAAAAGGAGTATTACTTGGAGAGATAGGAAAAGGGTATTGCAATCTTAATTTTAAAGAAATATGCAAAAGAAAATATTTTGTAGAAAAGGTAGATATATATGGTTGTAGTACTTATGAAGAAATAATTCGAAAGATTCATAAAAAAATCAATACAGATAAAAGTAAAAATCTATATAAAATCCATCTAATTGGACAAATAGAAAAAGGGTTTTCTATAAATTCTTCTGTTATAGAGCAAAAGCTAAAAGAAGATTTTTATTTTATAAGAATTATAGATGATACACAGATTCAGATAGATTATGATTTTTTAGAAAAAGAATTTTCACTAAAGGGAATATTTGTAAGAAACATGAGAAGAAAAATAAATGAGGCTAAGGATGAGGTGGAGAGGAGAAGATTATTAGAAGCTTTAAAAATAGGAATGAAAGCATTAGAGGATGAGGAGTTGAACTTTGAGTGATTATTAAAAAACTTTATGTTAATAGATTTGGGAAATTAAAGAATCTACATATTGAATTAAAAGATGGATTGAATATTATATATGGAGAAAATGAAGCTGGAAAAAGTACGTTACAAGCTTTTATAAAAGCTATGTTTTACGGGATGAATTCTCAAAAGAAAAAAATCAGGGAAAATGACAGGAAAAGATTTCTTCCCTGGAGTGAAGAAAAAGCATCCGGTGAGCTTTATTTTGAAGATGATTATAAAAATGAATATATGATTAAGCGAACCTTTGGCAAAAAAAGAAGAGAAGATGAATCGATTGTATTAGATGCTATTACAGGAAAAGCGGTAGGACATATTGACCATGATATACCTGGTATAAGTATTTTTGGATTAGGAGAGGAAAGCTTTGAAAAAACTGTATTTATAAGGCAGTTAATGAGTGAAGTAAAAAGAGATAAAGAAGATGAAATTATGAAGCGCCTTACAAATCTTAAAAATAGTGCAGATGAAGATGTTTCTTTTTATAAGGCATTAAATCATTTAGAAAAATTAAAGAAAAGCTTAATCCATTCAAGAAAAACTGGAAAAATAGATAAACTGAAAGAAGATTATGCAAAAATTCAAGAAGAGTGGGGAGAGGGAATCCGTCTGCAGGAAGAGAATCTAGAAGATCAAATACAATTAAATGAAAAAATAGAGCAAAAACGTATGCTGCAACATAGAATAAATCAGCTAGAAGAAAAAAAAAAGAAATGGAAACAATTAAGAATATATAAAGAATATAAAAAACTGATTGAATATAAAAATAAGATAAAGAAGCTCTTAAAAGATAAAGAAAGCTTAATAGAGCAATTAAAATTTGGTAATGATTGTATAGATGAAGTTTTTATTGAGAATATAAAAGCAAAAAAAATTCAGTGGATGAAGCAAAAAAATATTTGTGATATAAAAAAAGTGCATAAAGAGAGTTTAGAAGCTAGGATAGAAGAAAAAAAAGATTATTTAAAAGATAATATAAAAAATATATGGAAAGTGTTGTTTTTAGGGATTTTTATCGTACTAGGAGGATTTTTGTTAGGATGGACTAAAAATGCCTATTACTATGGTTTATCTGGAATAGGAATAGTGCTTTTTATTTATGGTTTTAAAAAGAAAAAAAGTGTTGCATCAATGATGAAACAAATGGAAAAAGAATTGAACAATATAGAGAAAGCTTTTCAAGTACAAAAAGAAAGTCTTGAAAATATAAAAAAGGAAATGATGAGGAAATTACGGCCTTTTTATAAAGGAAACATTGAAATAGAGCAAATAGATCCAATACTTAAGCATTTTCAGGAATTGTTAAATAAAAAAATAGAAATCGAAAGACAAATTTTTACTTTAGAAGATATTTACCAATCCTTGTTACAAGGGCGAGATTTTGAAAATATGAAAAAAGCGTTTAAAAGTTTTACAGAAGAATTAGAGGAAATAATTGATGAAGAAAGTATAGAAGCTTTATTGAAAGAGGAAGTACAAAAGCTTATTACGTTAGAAAAAGAAATTAAGGATCTAGAGCATAGGGTACAAACTAGATTTTATGGTAGAAAAAATATTGCAGAATTAGAAGAAGAAATGGAGAGAATCAAAGAAAAGATAGGGAATTATGAAGATGTACTAGCTTCATTAGATATTGCTATTGAAACATTGCAGGATTCCTTTAAAGAAATACAAAAAAGTTTTGGACTAAAACTTAATAAAGTGGTAGGAGATATTTTAAGGGAAATAACAAAAAATAAGTATGATGCATTAAAAATCTCTGAGGATTATGAAGTGAAAATTATAGATTCAAAGGAAGATCAAATCAAAGATATAGCATACTTTAGCAATGGTACTTGGGATCAGATTTATTTTGCTTTAAGAATAGGTATTGCTAAGTTAATTATTGGAGAAGAAAAGACTATTCCTTTGATAATAGATGATGCATTTGTTCAATATGATGATAAACGATTAGATGCTGTTTTAAGATATTTATACCAATATGCCAAAGAGCATCAAGTGGTGATGTTTACTTGTCAAAAAAGAGAAATAGAAAAATTAAAAAATTTTTCAGGTATCCATGTTATTTATTTATAAAACATATTAAATATTCGTGTAATGAGAAAAATCTTTACACGAATATTTGTTTTTACTGATCTTTTATTATGGAAATAAGATTTTTGATAATCCTTGCAGTTATTCCCCATATAACGTAGTTTTTATATTTATAGAATAAAACTGGATACTTTCCTGTTTTCCAGCTATAATTTTTTCCACTTGGAATTAAATGATATGGAAAATCTTCAGGTATGTTAGCGTTAAGATAGATATGATGCTCTTGTGGTTTGTTTTTTATGAAAAAATCTATAGGAACTGTAAAAATTTCTGATACTTCATCTTTGTTAAAAGATATATTATGAATATTGATATTAGAAATTGTTCCTAAGAAAGGATAAAGTATTAGATTATATGGCAAAACTAAAAAATCTAGAGGACCAAAAATTTGAATTTTTTCTGGAGAAATATTTAATTCCTCGCAGGTTTCTCTAATTGCACATTGTTTGATGGATTCATTTTTTTCTAGTTTTCCTCCTGGAAAACATATTTCTCTTGGTTGAACTTTTAAACTTTTAGAACGAACTTCAAATAAAAGTTCAAGTTGATCTTTCACTTTAACAATAGGTACTAAAACAGAAAAACGCTCATATTCTCCTTCAGGAGAAGAGTTTCTACTTTGAAATTTAGATTGAATCATATTAAGATTCATTATTATCACCTGCCTAATGTCATAGTTGATATTGCTTGTCTATTCTCCTAATAATAGTATACGATACTTTATAAGATAATAAAATTACTTTATGTGTATATATTTTTTAGGTCTTGTCTAAAATACTTAAAGAAAAAGAAATAGGAGGATGAAAGATGGATCATTTAAGTGTTATGAGCATAAGAGTAGATCACAGAACAGATTCTGCTCCTCGTATGCAAGAGATTCTTACGAAAAATGGTGATTTGATTCTTGGAAGATTTGGAATTCATGATCCTGATGAAGTCAATCATGGATTGATTACCTTAAACTTAAGGTCTGATATGGCTAGAATCCAAAACATGATGGACGAATTAAATGGATTAGAGGGAGTAAAAGTAAATCACATGCAAGCATAAGGCAGATGAAAATCATCTGCCTTTTTATAATTAATTTTTAAAGCTATGGACAGGAGCTGGAATTCTTCCTCCTCTATTTACAAAATCAGCACTACTAAATTTGCTTACAGGTATAATGGGTGCTCTTCCTAAAAGACCTCCAAATTCTGCTGTATCACCAACATCTTTCCCATAAACAGGAATAATTCGTACAGCAGTTGTTTTGTGATTGATAACTCCAATTGCTGCTTCATCTGCTATAATAGCCGATATAGTTGTATCAGGAGTATCTCCAGGTATTGCTATCATATCAAGCCCAACGGAACATACGCATGTCATAGCTTCTAATTTTTCAATATTCAGTGAACCACAGTTTACAGCATTAATCATTCCTTCATCTTCACTTACAGGAATAAATGCACCACTTAGTCCACCTACATGAGAAGATGCCATAATACCTCCTTTTTTTACAGCATCGTTTAAAAGTGCCAAAGCTGCTGTAGTTCCATGACCTCCACAGCTTTCAATGCCTATTTCTTCTAGAATCCTTGCTACACTATCACCTACAGCAGGGGTTGGAGCAAGGGATAAATCCAGTATCCCAAATGGAACATTTAGTCTCTTTGCTGCTTCTTTAGCTACTAGTTGTCCAACTCTTGTTATTTTAAATGCAGTTCTTTTTATAGTTTCTGCAACAACATCAAAGCTTTCACCTTTTACTTTTTCAAGGGCTGCCTTTACAACGCCAGGACCACTAACACCTACATTTATAATAGATTCAGCTTCTCCAACACCATGAAATGCTCCTGCCATGAAAGGATTATCTTCTACAGCATTGGCAAATACTACAAATTTTGCACATCCAATACTATCTTTATCTCTTGTAAGATAAGCTGTATCTTTAATTATTTTTCCCATATGACGTACTGCATCCATATTTATTCCTGATTTTGTATCTCCAATATTTACAGAAGAGCATACCCTTTCTGTAATAGTAAGT
Source organism: Crassaminicella thermophila (assembly GCF_008152325.1). Classification (GTDB taxonomy): domain Bacteria; phylum Bacillota; class Clostridia; order Peptostreptococcales; family Thermotaleaceae; genus Crassaminicella_A; species Crassaminicella_A thermophila. The sequence goes on along the minus strand of NZ_CP042243.1, from coordinate 2,221,588 downwards.
GCTTCAGGAATTGAATCTATAAGGATTCTATCTCCCTTTGAATATCCCTTTTGCACAAGGGCTGAAAAGCCTCCAATAAAATTTACCCCTACAGCTTTAGCTGCATCATCAAGTGTTTTTGCAAATGCTACATAACTTTTATCACAACATGTTTGTGCAACTAATGAAATTGGTGTTACAGATATCCTTTTGTTTATAATAGGTATTCCATATTCTGTTTCAATATCTTCTCCTATTTTTACTAAATTTTCTGCATAGCTAGTAATTTTATCATAAATTTTTTCTCTTGATTTTTTTCCATCAAAATCACAACAGTCCAATAAAGAGATTCCCATTGTAATCGTTCGAATATCTAGTTTTTCTTTTTCAATCATTTGGATGGTTTCCATGATATTATTGAATTTACTCATTATTCTCATCTCCTATTATGAAATTTTGTGCATAGAATTAAAGATATCTTCATGCTGTATTTTTATAGAAAGACCTATTCTTTTACCAACCTCTTCAAGTTTAATTTTTATATCTTGGAAATTGCTTTGCATTTTTTCCAAATCTACAATCATGATCATAGTAAAATAATCCTGTAAAATAGTTTGACTAATGTCTAAAATATTGATATTATTTTCTGCTAAAACAGAAGTAACATTTGCAATTATTCCTATTTTATCTTTTCCAATTACTGTAACAACTGCTTTCATTAAAATCAGCTCCTTTTTATTAAAATTAAAAGAGACGAAATCAATTGGATTCGTCTCTAGAAAGCAAGATCTTAAATGAAAGAACAAAACTTCTATTTTTATAAATTTTTAAAAATAGAAATGTTTTTCATCCATTTAAAATCCCCTGTCCTTTTACCTGAGAGTTTCACCATATATGGCTTTCCCCTTCGGTGCTCATGAGAGTCTCTCCAGAGGCCCGTCCAATAACGGTCGAAAAACTTCCGCTACCTTCAACCGGTGATATGAAATTATGTAGATTATTGTAACATAATTAGTATATAGAAATCAATCGAAAATTTGAAAAAATTATTTTTTTCATAACAGTATGTATTATATCCAATTTGTAATTTTATCATGGTATAATACAGATGTGGAGGTGGGAAATTGAAACATATTTTTGTTGTAGATGATGAAGCAAACATTCGAGAGCTTATTAAAAAATATCTTCAAAAGGAAGGATATAAGGTTACACTTTTTAATAATGGAGAAAATGTATTATCTGAATTAGGAAGATTAAAACCAGATTTATTAGTATTAGATATTATGATGCCAGGAATAGATGGATTAGAAATCTGTAGAGAAATTCGTAAAAAAAGTGAGATTCCAATTATATTTGTATCTGCAAGGGATGAAGAATTTGATAGAATATTAGGATTAGAATTAGGAGCGGACGATTACCTTTCAAAACCATTTAGTCCAAGAGAGCTTGTGGTTAGAATCAAGACTATTCTAAGAAGAATAGAAAAGGGGAATAATATACAGAATGAAAGCATTGCTTTAAAAGATATGAAAATGTATTGCAATCGAAGATACATAGAAGTAAATGGAGATGAACTAAAGCTTACTACAAAGGAATATGAATTATTTGAAATGCTTGTAAAGAATAAAAATATACCATTTACAAGAGAACAGTTATTAGAAAAAATATGGGGTTATGATTATATAGGGGATACAAGGGTTATTGACGATTTAGTAAAAAGGATTAGAAAAAAATTAAAACAATTAGAATCAGAACTTGAAATTATAACAGTTTGGGGGTATGGGTACAGAATTGATGGTTAAATTAAGAATTGGAAATAAACTATTGATAACATATTTTATTATTTTATTTGTAGCTTTTTTTGTAACGACTGTATCTTACCATGTATTATCTGAAAGGTATTTGATAAAGGAAGCAAAGGAAGAATTAAGGATTGAGGGACAATCTATTGCTGAAACTTTGAAAAAAATACCTCTTTTAGATAGAGATGTTCGAGAAAAAATATTAGCAAGAAGAGAGTTAAGGATTGCAGGAAGATTTATTGACTCAAAGATTATTGTTTTTAACAAGGATAGAAAAGTACTTTATACAAATATAGATAAAAAAGATTTGTTAAAATTGATGATAAAAAACAATAAAGATAAAGGATACATTACTGAAAAGGTTATTATTTTTACACAAAAGGGAACAATAAAGGGATATGTATTCTTAATGATGGAAAAAAAAGAACTAAAGGCAATGAATCAGATAATGAGAAGAACAAGATTTATAAGCTTTGGTATTGCTGGAGTTTTTGCTATTATAATAGGGATATTATTCCAAAGAGGTTTGACGCGTCCTATTAGAAAGCTTATGGAAAGCATGAAGAAATTTTCTTTAAAGGATTTTCCTAAAGATTTTAGGATCAAAACAGGAGATGAAATAGAAGAACTTTCTATATGTTTTTCTTCTTTAGCGAATAGATTAAGGCAGTATGATATGCAGCAAAAGATGTTTCTACAAAATACATCCCATGAATTAAAAACTCCCCTTATGTCAATACAAGGTTATGCAGAAGCTATAAAGGATGGAATTGTAGAAGGGGAGGAAATGGAAGAAAGCTTAGATATTATTATAGAAGAATGTAAGCAGCTTAAGAAAATAGTAGAGGAGATTACCTATCTTACAAAACTTGAAAATGTTGAAGAAACTTTTCACTTAAAAGAACATTGTATGGAGGATATTTTAAAAGATGTATTAAAAAGTGTAAAACCTTTGGCTTATGAAAAAAATATAAAAATAAGTGTAGAAGGAGATTTTACATTCAAAGGATTTTATGATGAGAATAAAATAAAAAGGGCTTTTATTAATATTTTAAGCAATGGAGTAAGATATGCAAATGAAAGCATTGTTATTCAATCATCTATTTACCCAAAACATGTAGTAATTCATATAATAGATGATGGGGAAGGCTTTAAGGATAAAGAGGAAAATAAGGTGTTTAATAGATTTTATAAGGGGATCAATGGAAATACAGGACTAGGACTTGCAATAACGAAAGCAATCATAAAAGGACATAATGGTGAAATTATTGCATATAATCATGAAGGAAAAGGTGCTGTATTTCAAATAAAACTGCCAAGAATATAATATACTTTTATAACAAAATCTCCTGAGTTAAATCAGGAGATTTTTTATATTTGTCATAATATGAGAAAAAATGGAATTTTATGTTGTGGAATATATAACAATGGCGTATAATAATGCTGTTGTTAATTTTTTCTAATGAGGAGATAAGATATGGAAAGAGTAAGATTTTATAGGAGCATAAAAACTAAAATACTAGCTATGTTTTTAATTGCAAGTTTATTTATTGCTTCAGTTTTAATTTTGATGTCAGAAAATATATCAATTCATAATTTACAAAGGGTTATAGGAAAAACAGAAGGAAAGAATGTAGCTTTATATGCAGAGATCATTGGAGCATGGTTTGAAGAAAGAATAAATGAAATACAAATTTATGCAAATAGCCCTTTGATAAAGGAAATGAATTGGGAAAAAGTAAAACCTTATTTAGAAAAAGAGATTGAAAATAAAACAGATATTTATGATTTGTTTTTTATTTCAGATAAAAATGGAGATACACATAATACCTTATCAAATGAGCTTTTTAATATAAAAGATAGAGTATATTTTAAATCGGTTATGGAAGGAAAAACAATATTGTCAAATCCAGTTATTTCAAAATCAACAGGTAATGAGACTGTAATAATAGCAGTTCCTATAAAAAATGAAAAAGGTGAAGTAATCGGAATAATGGGAGCTGATGTGAATTTAATAAAATTAAATAGTTTTATAAAAAATTTTAAAGTAGACCATACTGATTCTTACTCTTATCTTATAACAAAAGATGGACTAATTATAACACATCCTGATAAAGAAAGAATTATGAAAGATGTAGTTCCTGCTATATCACAAGGAATAAATGCTGATTGCATAAAACCATTATCTAAAATAGATAGTATGAGCAGTTTATTCTATTTTCATGAAATTCCAAATACTGATGGATGGAAGATTATTACAAAGGTTCCTATAGAATATATAAAAAAACCTATTCGTGAAACTAGCAAAATGTTGTTTTGCATAGGAATAATAGGGGTTATATTAGCAAATTTTGCAGGCTTTATTATGGCTAGAAGGATTTCAAAACCTATTATTAGATTAAATGAAGTCTTTATGAAGGGAGCTGAAGGAGATTTAACTGTTCGGGCAGAGATTGATTCAAATGATGAAATTGGAAGAGCAGCAAAAAGTTTTAATATGATGATGAAAACTATTCAGTATATGACCTATTATGATTCTTTAACAGATTTACCTAATAGAGAATTTTTTAGAAAACAGCTAAAGCTTATATTATCACATGCTAGACGAAATAAAGAAAAAGTAGCAGTTATGGTTTTTGGTTTGGATCGATTTAAAAATATTAATGATACTTTAGGTCATAATGTTGGAGATAAACTATTAAGACAAGTTGGAGAAAGCTTAAAAAAATGTGTAGGGGAAGAAGACATAATTTCACGCATAGGAGGAAGTGAATTTACCATATTGCTTCCTGAAGTTAGAAAAGGAAAAAATCCTGCTGAAATTGCTCAAAAAATATTAAATTGTATAAAAAAGAGTTGGGTAATTGATGAAAATGAATTTTATATGACAGCTAGCATAGGGATTGCGTATTATCCAGATGATGGCATGGATGAACTTACCCTTATTAAAAATGCAGATATAGCAATGCATCGTGCAAAGGAAAAAGGAGGAAATGACTATCAATTTTATACATCATCTATGGATGAAAAATTGATAGAGAAATTGTCTTTAGACAAAGATCTACATAATGCAATAAAAAATGAAGAACTATTGGTATATTATCAGCCTAAAGTTGATATTTATACCGGAAAGATTGTTGGAATGGAAGCATTAGTACGATGGAAGCATTCACAGAAGGGAATGATTTCTCCTGCAGTATTTATCCCATTAGCAGAAGTAAATGGTTGTATTATCCATATAGGAGAATGGGTACTTAAGACTGCATGTAGACAAAATAAGCTGTGGCAGGAATCTGGTTATGAACCTGTTACAGTAGCAGTAAATATATCTGCTCGTCAGTTTCAACAACCAAATTTTGTTGATATGGTTAGGAATGTTTTAGATGAAACAGGATTAGAACCAAAATATCTAGAGTTAGAGATTACAGAAAGCATTGCTGTAGAAGATATAGAATATACAATAGGGATATTGAAAAAATTAAAAGAGATGAATATTCAAATATCTTTAGACGACTTTGGAACAGGATATTCATCACTTAGTTACTTAAAGCAATTTGCTATTGATAATTTAAAAATTGATCAATCATTTATAAAGGATATTATAGAAAATAAAAATGATGCAGCTATTGCTTCTACAATAATTGCTATGGCACAAAATTTAAATCTTAATGTAATAGCAGAGGGAGTAGAAACAAAGGAACAATTAGAATTTTTAAAGAAACAAAATTGTGATTATGCGCAAGGATATTTTTTTAGTCCGCCAGTAACATCTATAGAGTTTGAAAAAATTCTTAAAAAGAGCCTATAAGGCTCTTTTTATTGAATTTCAATTCTTTTTCTTTTTCTATGATTTTCGTCTTTAGGTAATACTACTTTTAGGATACCATTTTCATATTTTGCAAAAATATTATCATGTTGAATGTTTTCTATATAAAAAGATCTGCTAGATTTACCAACTTTTCTTTCTCTTCTGATATAATTTTCTCTTTCTTCTTTTACTTCATTTATATTTTCAACAGATATGGTTAAATAATTGTTTTGATAATCTATATGGATTTGTTCTTTATTTGCTCCAGGGATTTCAGCTTCTAAAATATATTCTTTTTCATTTTCTTTAATATCTACCTTCATTCCTGTGGAGAGAGTAGGAAATCCAAAATGATCTTCAAACATTTTTTCAAAGAAATTTTCTACATCTCTAGAACCATTAGAAAAAGGAATCAATCCCCTAAACATATAAAACACCTCCATTAAGTTTTTGTTAATTTTATTATAAAACGAAAGTCAAAGAAAGTCAAGAATGATTTTATAAATATTTTTTATGTTTTTTTTTCATTTTCTTCCTGTTATAATATATTCTTTCATAAAAAGTTTTGAAACAATTAAAGTAATATTTTCTATTGGTGGTTATATGTACAAATAGTTACAAATATTGAGGTTTTTCAGTTTTTTAAAAATTCGATATACTTGTATATGAGGGGGAATGATAAAATGAAAAAGTTTTTAATTGGAGGGGCTATAGCCATTTTATTATCTACAGCAAATCCATTAAATGTCCAAGCTGCTAGTCAAGTACATACGGTTTTGCCTGGTGATACACTTTGGAAAATTGCGCAAAAATATGAGGTAGGGCTTTCTGAACTTATAGACCAAAATAAACAGCTTCAAAATCCAAATATTATTTATCCTGGTATGAAAATTATGATACCAGATATGGAAGCAGGAAGAATATTTGAAAAAGAGGTTATAAGACTTGTAAATATAGAGAGAGAAAAGGTAGGAGTAAAGCCTTTGAAAGAAAATTGGCAGTTATCAAGAGTAGCAAGATACAAATCAAAGGACATGAAAGAACAAGGTTACTTTTCTCATACTTCACCAATTTATGGATCACCATTTGAAATGATAAAAAACTTTGGGATTAAATATTCATATGCAGGTGAAAATATTGCAAAGGGCCAAAGAAGTCCTCAAGAGGTTGTACATAGTTGGATGAATTCATCTGGACATCGAAGAAATATTTTAAATCCTAATTATACAGAAATAGGTGTTGGATTTGCAAAAGATGAAAGAGGAACTACTTATTGGACACAGATGTTTATAAAACCAAGAAATTGGTAAAAAATAAAAGCATGCTAAGTATTTTATAGGCATGCTGAGTTTGTTGACAAAGTTATATTTATCAATGAATTGAAAAATAACGTTCATAAGCAAATCTTTAGAGAAAACTAAGATTCATAATTTCGAAAAATCCTAACGCACCTAATCAAGACATCCTATCTTGTAGGATGCTGGCTTAGCGTCCTTGCTAAGCCTACGGATTTTTCTGAAATTCTTCATCAAGTTTTCTTTACTAAAGCTTTTAAATTATTCACTTTTATTTTTCATTCATAAATTTTATTTTGTCTAAAGTCTGAGCATGCTAAGTATTTTATAGGCATGCTTTTATTTTTTATTATATAATAGTAAATAAAGGAAGGGGAGGAAAAATGAAACGATTAAAGGTAGGCATATGTCAAATAAAAGTAGTGGAGGATAAGGAGAAAAATATTGAAAATGCAGAAAAAATGATTCGTGAGGCTGTAAGAAATGGTAGTCAATTAATAATTTTGCCAGAGATGTTCAATTGCCCTTATGAAAATAAATACTTTCCATTATTTGCTGAAAATTATCCTGGAAAAACGACAAATGCTTTATCAAATTTAGCAAAAACATTAGGAGTATATATTATTGGTGGGTCGATTCCAGAAAAGGATAAAGATATTATTTATAATACTTCTTATATATTTGATAAGAAAGGAAATATGATTGGAAAACATAGAAAAGTACATTTATTTGATGTTGATGTTGAAGGTGGAATTAAGTTTAAGGAATCTGATAGTTTAGGATACGGAGAAAAAGTGACAGTTGTGGATACTGAATACTGTAAAATAGGGGTTGCTATATGCTATGATATGAGATTTCCAGAGCTTATGAGACTTATGGCATTAGAAGGAGCAGAAATAATTGTTGTACCAGCTGCTTTTAATATGACAACAGGTCCTGCACATTGGGATATATTACTTAGAGCTAGAGCATTAGACAATCAAGTGTATTTTATTGCTGCTTCTCCATCAAGAAATATGGAGGCAGCTTATCATGCTTATGGACATTCTAGTATTGTGAATCCATGGGGAGAAATAATAAGTAAAGCGGATGAAAATGAGTGCATTATATACGGTGAAATTGATTTTGAAAAGATAAAAAAAGTTAGGAAAGAGCTGCCGTTATTAAAACATAGAAGAACAGATTTATATGAACTTTATAAAAAATAAAACTGAGGATAACGCCTCAGTTTTATTTTTTGCTTTTTTCTCTTATTTTAGAACCAGTGTGTTTTGAACCATAGCATTCCAATACTGGTAATACAAACATAAATCCTACACCAGGTTGATTAATATGATCTAGTTCTTCATTAATTAGATCAATGATCTTTCTTAGCTTTTCTTCTTCTCGAATAACACTTATGATTGTTTTATTATAAGGTTTGTTTCCTTCTACTAGTTTTCTAATGCTAGAAAATATAGGAACATCTACATGATGCTCTAATAAAACTTTTCCCATACCAACACTATCGAGTGTAGTTGCACCAACACCAGTTTCATAAAATATATTGTGTATTTGATCTAATTTTTCTACTTCATTTAATATTAAAAACAGAGCGTACATATACATTCCCTCCCCCTATTTAAATTATAAACGAGCTTCCTCAGCTTTTATTATAGCATTTTTTGTGGCTAATGGGCCTACTATTTCTGTGATAATTGTTGTTGCTAATAGGATGGTAATTACCAGTGAGCCAAGCTCAGTACCAGCAAATTCTTTATTTACAACAATTGCAAGTCCAATAGCTACCCCTACTTGTGACAATAATCCGAAACCTATATATTTTTTTACAACAATAGGAGCGTTTGATATGATTCCTCCAATAGAAGCACCTGATACTTTTCCTAAGATTCTAAATACTAAATATGCAACACCGATTATACCGATATGTGGTAATAAAGAGATATCAAGTCTTGAACCTGCTAATGTGAAAAAGGCTGCGATAATAGGGGGTGAAAAGCTTTCAATACTAGAAAAAACTCTTCTGCTATTAGATGATATATTTGCAACAATTATGCCTAAGGACATGGCAGAAAGCAATGGTGATAAATGGAATTTATTAGCAATACCCACAAGCAATATAATCATTCCTGCAGTAAAAGGAAGTAGTTCAGTTTCTTTTTTGGATATTTTAATCAAATAAGTTAAAATGATTCCAAGGACTATTCCTGCTAAAATAGATAAAGCAATTTCAGTAAAAGGATGTATAAATATTTTATAAAGTGTAATTGTTTCATGTTTTATAAATACCTTTGCGACAGCAGATGCAATAGCATAGATTATAAGACAGATAGCATCATCGATTGCTACAACACCAAGTAAAGTACTTGTTAAAGGGCCTTTTGCGTTGTATTCTTTCAAAACCATGACTGTTGCTGCTGGAGCAGTAGCTGAAGATACAGCTCCTAATATTAATGCTATAGATATATTTTTTGTTATAACAAAAGTAATAGCAGTAACAAATACGAAAGCTATAAATGCTTCACAAGTTGCAATGATGAATATAGATTTTCCAAGTTTTTTTAAGATTGATATTTTTAGTTCGCTTCCAATGTTAAAGGCAATAATGCCTAAAGCAAAATCACTTAAAAAAGATAGTTTTTCAATCATTTCACCATTGACAAGATTTAGTCCAGATGTTCCTAATAGTAGTCCTGCTATTATATAACCAGCAACAGCTGGAACTTTGAATTTATTCATAAGCTGACCGAAAAGAATTCCTACAATGAGTGTCATACCCAAGCTTATAAATGGATTCATAAATAAACACCTCACTTATTTTATTTTGTGCCTAATCTATATACTATTCCTATTAGAGACATATGTAAAATACTATATTTGCTAAAAAATTTTTATTTTTTATCATTTTTTTGTTTTATTTAAGGTTTTGTATGTCGCATATAACTACGCTACAAATTACTCTTACTTTCTAGCAATAGAAAAAAGCACCCATAAAGGGTGCCGAATAATTTTAGGCAGTTTTTCTTGCAGGTGTTTTACTATGTTTTTTTAACCTAACTCTAGGTTCAGAAGGCAATCCAAATAATGGGATAAGTCTATCAAGTCCAGTTAAGGTTAGGATTAATATAGACCCTACAGCAACCATAGCCATTATGTTATATTTTATAATATCCATTGCTACAAATTGATGTAATGGATATACTGCAGAAGCAATACCTACATAAAAACCAATATATACATGCCATGGTATAAGCTGTGAACCAAATACACCTAAGGCATCTCCAAAAGTAGCATTTCTTAAACGTAATTTATACATATCTTCTTCACTAGCTTCTACATTTTCATCTGTTAAAGATTTAAGGATTGGACCAATTGTAACGATTTGTGCCATTTCATCAGCTAAAGCTGCATTTCCGATGATAGAAAGCAAACCATTTGCAAACATAAGCTGTCTTACGCTTCCAGCGATATTTGCAATAAAGTTAGAGATTGGAGCAAATGCTTTGATTCTACCCATGATACCACCAAAAGCACCAACCCACATCATCATAACGATAACCCAACTTCCTGCATCAGAGAAACCTGTCTTTAAAAGGTCTAAGAATGTATTAAAAGATTCAATTGTGCCTGCAGTAAGGCCTAATACTAAAGATGTAATAATACCTATTCCAAGACAAGCTAATGTTGGTAGACCTTTGATTGCTACAACTAGTACCACTAATAAAGGAATAATCATATAAGTTGGTACGCCTTCTTTAACTTGGTTAAGTAATGCAACAGCTGAAGGTCTAGCTTCATTTAAGTTATCCCAAACTTCTTGAGGAATTTGATTGATTGCATCAGCAGCATTAGCAGATGTACTTGGTAATCCCATGCTTAGTCCAAATATTATAACTGCTGTTACAATAAGACATAATAAAGACCAAACACCTTGGTGTCTAATTCTATGAATTACTTCAACTTTTTGAATACCTGAACTTACTACGGTTGTATCAGAAATAAGACCGATATTGTCTCCAAAACAAGCTCCACCTGCGATTGCAGCAGTAGTAATTAGAATATTTCCACCAACAATATGATTTAACCATAAAAATATTGGTGCACATGCTGCAAAGGTTCCCCATGAAGTACCAGTAGCAACAGAAAGAATACAAGTTACTAAGAATCCTGTAACAGCTACTGTTTTTGCAGTTAGTCCTAGACTTAATGCAACGTTAATAATTGATGCACCTACACCAGTAGCCATGAAACATTCAGCCATAGCATAAGCTGCCATTAATATAAAGAATACAAGTTGCATTTCTTTAACATTTTCAACAGCACAGTCAATGATTTCTGTAAATTTAAGTCTTTCAGTAATAATTGCAATAATTGCTGCATACACAGTAGCAAGTGGTGCTGCTACTAAAGCATCCATCCCAGACATCATAAGTCCAGCCATTACAAAGACAGGTGAAATTTTAAAAAATCCTACCATCAAAAGTCCTCCTCTTATAGATTTAGTTTTTGGGAATAGATTGTAAATTGTACTTCGTTAATAGAAGCTCATCTTCTTAGAAGATGATATGTAACAGATAAACTTTTAGCATTTATAGTATAACATCTTTTGGAATCATTTTTTAAAAATCATTAAATTCAGAATATTATATACAAATATTTAAATAAAATGCTTAAAATAATTCAAATTACTAGAATATAGAGAATACGAAAACAAATAAGAGCAGGAAAAGGTTTGCAATTGTTACAAAAAATTAATATTACTAAAAATTCAGACAAAAAAAGAGAGCTAATTAAGCTCATATATTTGTGAAAAATCATAATCTTTATTCTTAGGATTATAATTAGTATGTAATAGTTTATGGGATAGATTGCCTAAAGGTTTTCCCAAAAAATCTTCGTATAATTTTAATACAGCAGGATTTTTATGGGATTTTCTAATAGGCATTTCTTCATCTACTTTGTAAATGCTTTGAATACGTTTATCTTTTATTTCTAAAGTAGTTCCAATAGGTTGACCACCACCACCTATACAGCCTCCAGGACAGCACATAATTTCAATAAAAGTATAGTCACATTTACCTTTGTCTATCATTTCTAAAATTTTTTTCGCATTGTCAAGGCCATGAGCAACTGCAACCTTAATGGTATTTCCGTTTATATTAATACTGGCTTCTTTTATACCTTCTAATCCTCTTACTCCTATAAATTCCAAATTATTTAATGCCATACCTGTTGCTATTTCGTATACACTTCTGAGTGCTGCTTCCATAACACCACCTGTTGCACCAAATATTACTCCTGCTCCAGTAGATATTCCTAAAGGTGTATCAAATTCTTCTTCTTGGATTCCCTCAAAATCAATGCAGGAAGACTTGATCATTCGTGCTATTTCACGTGTTGTTAATACTACATCAATATCTCTAAATCCGCTAGAATTCATTTCTTTTCTAGTAGCTTCATATTTTTTTGCAGTACATGGCATTATGGATACAGTAAATATACTAGATGGATCTATATTCATGATTTTAGGATAATATGTTTTAGAGATAGCACCAAACATTTGCTGTGGAGATTTACAAGTAGAAAGATATTTTAGTAAATGCTCAAAATTTCCTTCTATGAAATTAATCCATCCTGGACTGCATGATGTAATCATTGGTAATGTTTTACCATTTTCAATTCTATACAATAGTTCACTACTTTCTTCCATAATGGTTAAATCTGCTGCGAAATCTGTATCAAATACCTTGTCAAATCCGATTCTTCGTAGAGCAGCAACTAGTTTACCTGTAACTTTTTTTCCTGCATCCATACCGAATTCATCGCCAATGCTTACACGCACAGCAGGAGCAATTTGGACAATGACATGTTTATCTTTATTATGAATGGCATCCCAAACTTTTTGTGTATCATCTTTTTCATAAATTGCACCTACAGGACAAACAGAAGAACACTGACCACAGAAAACACACAATGTATCCATAAGTTTTCTTTCAAAAGCTGGCGTAATACTATAGTGAATAGATCGGTGGGCATGGCTAAGGATGCTTTCTTGACATACTTCTAGACAGCGATTACATTTAATACATTTCCGATGATCCCTTACAATAGATGGACTAGATGAATCTACTTCTAATGCATCTACTTCATCTTCTAGATTGCTTTTGGATATATGAAATATTTCACATAGTTTTTGTAGTTCACATTTTCCATTGCGAATACATCGTAGGCAATCCTGAGGATGATTTGCCAAAATTAATTCTAGAACCCCTTTTTGCATGTCTCTAACTAATTTAGAGTTAGTAACAATTTTAGCACCATCCCATATAGGGGTAGAACAAGCAGCAACTAATTTATTTTTTCCTTTTACTTCTACACTACAAATTCTACAATTGGCTTTTATACTTAAATCAGGGTGATAACATAGGGTAGGAATATTGATATTTATTTTTTTAGCGGCTTCTAAAATGGTTGTTCCTTCTGGAACGGTAATTTCTTTATTATCTATTATTACATTACAATACTTCATAATGAACCTCCTTATTATTTAGGCTTATATAGTTTTATGTACCTTATCAATATGGGTGTAAAATTCATCAGGAAAATGTTTTATAGCAGATAGGAGTGCAGTAGTAGCAGATTGACCAAGACCACAAAATGAGCAGTATTTCATTACTTTTCCAAAGCGTTCGATTGTCTTAAAATCTTCAATACTTGCATTGCCCTTTACAAAGCGATTAAAAATCTTTGATAATTGTCTGTTTCCTTCTCTACAAGGAGTGCATTTACCACAGCTTTCATGGAGGAAGAAATCTTGTACAGATTTTAGAAAATCTACAACTTTAATGGTTTCATCAGCAACTAAAATTGCACCTGACCCCATAGTGATATTATGTTCTTTAAAATCTTCATAACAGTATCGAATATGTGTCATGCTGGCTGGAACAATAGATCCAGAAGCACCACCAATTTGTAAAAATTTTAGTTTTTTATTGTTACGTATTCCTCCTCCAATATCAAAAACAATTTCATTTAATGTAATACCGAAAGGAATTTCGTATGTGCCAGGCTTTTTAATATTTCCTGCTATGCTAATAAGTTTGGTACCTCTGCTATTTGGGGTTCCATATTTAGCATATTCTTCTGGACCTATTGTAAAGATTACTGGAATAATACTAAAGGTTTCTACATTATTTACAAGGGTAGGAAGGTTAAATAATCCTCTTTCTTTAATATATGGAGGTTTAATTCTAGGTCTACCACTTTTTCCTTCCATTGATTCAATAAGGGTAGAGTTTTCACCACATACATATGCCCCTGCACCAGAAAAAACTTTTATATTGAATTTAAAATTTGTACCTAATATGTTATTTCCAAGAAAACCATTTTGAATAGCTATATCAATAATTTTGCGCATGCGGTTTTGTAACTTTTTGTATTCTTCTCTTATATAGATATAGCCTTCATTTGCGCCAACAGCATAAGCAGCAATAGTCATGCCCTCTATTATTTTAAATGGATCATATTCTAATAAATATCTATCTTTAAATGTTCCTGGTTCTCCCTCATCTGCATTACAAATGACTATTTTTCTAGGACCAGGTATTGCAGCAGCTTGTTCCCATTTTAATCCTGTAGGGTAGGCAGCACCTCCTCTTCCTTTAATACCAGATTTTTTTACAGCTGTAATTACTTCTAAAGATGTAAGGGGAAGAGCATTTTTTAGTCCATCGTAGCCTCCAGCTTTGAGGTATTCTTTTAACGATTCAGGATGAATTTTTTTGAAATTTTTTGAGATAAGTGAAACTGTTTTTTTCATTTTATACCTCCTTGTATTTATTGATGATTTCTTTGATTTTCTTTTCAGTCAGATTTCCGTATACTTCCGTGTCTATTCGAAAAGCTGGAGAGATGTCACAGGCACCAAAGCAAGCGCTATACTCAAGAGCAAATTTTCCATCAGGTGTTGTTTGACCCATTTTAATTCCTAGCTCTTTTTCTAGTACATCTCGAACAGTTTGATATCTGTTTACCCTGCAAGTAGTACTTTTACATAGTTTAATAACATGTTGTGCCTTAGGTTTATCGTTTAAAGCTGAATAAAAAGAAATGACATCGTATACTCTGCTTATGGGAATATTTAACTTGTCTCCGATAAAGGCAGCAGCTTCAATAGGAATATAATGTTTTGGGATTAAATCTTGTGTTTCCAGAAGAATTGCAAGAAGGTTGTGCTTGTCACTTTCATATTTTTTGATTATTTCATTTATTTTTAGAAATAACGCTTTGTTTAAAGTGACATTTTTCATAAAATCATCTCCTTTCGAATAATTGCTATAAGTATATAAAGCAAAAACTTTTATTTTAAAGTATCTTCTAACTATTTATATATGCGTCTTTGTTCGTAAAATTGCTAATAGATAAAAATATTTAAAAAGGGAAATCGTATAAAATGAAGAATATATATCATAATTTAGAAAAATATGTCGAAGTATCATTAATATAAAAAAGTAAAGGAAGATTTATTATGAAGCGGATTTTTATAATTTTTATGATAATTATATTATTTGGACGTTTTATTATGCTAAGACAGCCTGAATTTTACTTAGAAAGAAATATAGGATATGGCCATGAATATTTAGAAGAAGAAAAGTCTTGTTTAGAGTTTATAAAGACAAAAATGTCCTCTAATAAGGGAGGGATATATACAAATTATTTAGATACAGATGAAATTGGTGAGTTAGCCAAAGGCTATCAGATTCTTTCTGAATCAGAAGGTCTAATCATGCAATATTATGTTGAAAAAGGAGATAAAAAAGGTTTTGATCAGCATCTAGATCTTGTTAAAAACAAGATGATGGGAGACGAAGGGTTGATTCGATGGAGAATACGAGAAGAAAATAATCAAATATCTAATAGTTCTGCATCCTTAGATGATTTAAGAATTGTTCGTTCTTTGATATATGCTTATGATTTATGGAAAGAAGAAAAATATTATAAAATCTTAAAAAGAATCAGCAAAGGATTATTAAAATATAGTACGAATAAAGGGTATTTAACTAGTTACTATGAATTTGGAAGTAAATATAGAGCAAAAAAAATTGATCTTTGTTATATTGACTTATATACTATGAATTTACTTAGAAATGTACATAGAAAATGGGAAGTGCCTTATAAAAATGGATTAAAAATTATACAAGGAGGGTATATTTCTAATAAACTGCCTTTGTATAAAAAATCTTTTAACATAGACTCAAAAAGATATTCAACCAATGAAAATATAAATTCTATAGAAGCTCTTTTAGTTGTTTTACATCTTAGTGAAATGAATTTGGTAAAACAAGAGACAATAAAATGGATTAGGAAACAGGTTTTTGGCAAAGGGATTTTTTTGGAATATAATATAAAAACTGGATATCCTATTTGTGAAGATGAATCTACTGCAGTTTATGCTATTACGGCAAGAATAGCAAAAAATATTAGAGATGAAGCTTTGTATAAACAGGCAATGAAACGAATGCTACGGCTACAAATATTGGATAAGACTAGTCCACTATATGGAGCTTTTGGGAATATAGATACTTATGAAGTTTTTTCTTTTGATAACTTACAAGCTTTGCTAGCTTTTTAATTTAGGAGGATCTTTTATGAAAAAAGCGAATAAATATGTGGATATGTATTTTTTTCTATTAATACTTGAAATATTCATTATAACAACATTCATGATTTTTGATGTAGATGAAATTGATTTTAAAGATTTTATTTTATATGAATTGGTTTTTATCCTATTATATATTGCTTATTTTACGAATATAGTTACAGGATTATTAACGAGTGCATTTTTTATATTTGGATATGGAAGCTATGCTCTTTATCAAAGCATATTTAATAAGGGTTTTGATATAAGTAAAAGCTTTTATTGGATTATTATTTTCCCATTAACAGCATTTATTACTGGAAAATTTAGCAAACATTTAAAGGATATGAGATGGGAGCTAGAGAAAATAGAAAAAGATATTCAAAATTTAGTGACTATTGATGAGGCTACTGGATTAAGTAATGCAAAGGAATTTTATAAAGATTTAGATGAAGAAATAAGCAGAGCGAATCGTTATAACTTTCATTTAACTTTAATGGTAATAGAGATTCAGTATTTTGAAGAACTAATTTCTATTTATGGAAAAACACAAGTAGAAAAAATTATAAAAGTATTTGCAAAAATTATTACAAAAACCATAAGAAATGAAGATAAAGAATATAGAACAGATAAAAATATTTTTTCTATTATACTTCAGAATACGGATGCAACAGGGGCAGAAATTTTAAAAGAGAGATTAAAGAAAGCGCTATCACATATAATAATTCAAGAAGGAAATGATGAAAAAGAATATAAACTTGATATTAAGATAGGATTTATTCAATACAATAAGCAGATTACGAGTATTTTTGAATATAAGGAGTTAGCTGAAAAGGAGCTAGAATATGATATTGTTTAAGAAAATGCTATTGCTTTTTCTAATTTGCTTACTATTTATTAATTTTTCGCAATATTCTTATGGAGAAGAAAAAAAGAAAAATGTTTTATTGGTTTATGATCATAGAGCTAATTTTGGAAGTATAGAGGATATTGTAACATCTGTAAGAGAACTTTTAGGACATTTTAATGTGAGTGTTACTGAAAAAAATGTTGAGGATTATAAAGAACATGAAATAGAAAAATATGATTATGTATTTATAATAGGTATTGAAGGAGATTTTATTAATGTATTGTTTATGGAAGATATAAAAAAAACAAAAAAAGTTATATGCTGGATGGGAAAAGGTGTAGAAAAATTTCTTAAAGAAAATGAAAGAATTCATTTAGCTTATAAAGGAGAATTTTACAATTTTATAAAAGTAAATTACAAAAATAATAGTTGTTATATAACTAATAATGAAGACATAAAAGCATATAACATTGTGGATGGAAAATCTGAAAATATAAAGGTTTATGCTTGGGTAGATAATGGAGAAAAGAGTTATCCTTATATCATTCAAGAAAATAATTTTTATTATATTTCAAGAGTTGAAATAAATTCTGAATTATTCTATATAATAGGAGATTTTTTATATGATGTTTTTGGAGAAGAAAATATTGGAAAAAGCAGGGTATATGTAAGAATCGAAGATGTACATCCATTTAGAGATGTTAAAAAATTAAAAGCTGTTGGTGAATATTTATACAAAAAAAATATACCATTTATGATAGCTTTAATTCCTGCTTACAAAGATCCAGAGACTGGTTATATCACTTTAATGTCTGATAATAAGGAATTTGTAGAAACGATAAAATATTTACAAGAATTAGGAGGAAGTGTTGTTTTACATGGATTTACCCATCAGGCGTTTGGTGGAGAAGTAACAGGAGAAGGATTTGAGTTTTGGGATGGGATAAATGATAAGCCCTTAAGTGTAGATATAAATGAATGGATATATACAAGAGTTGGTAAAGGAATTGAGGAATGTGTAAAAAATGATATATATCCATTAGCATTTGAAGCTCCTCATTATGCTATGAGCCAAGAAGGCTATAAAGTTTTAAAAAAATATTTTTCAACTTATATTGGGCAAGTTCAAACAAGTGATGCAGGTTTTGTTACTGTTTCTTATCCATATAATTTATATGATACAAATTTGTTTTATAAGCTAGTACCAGAGAATCTTGGTTATGTAGATCCAGATAATCCATTGGCTATTTATGATATTTTTGATAATTTTTCAAAAATTTCTATGGTAAGGGGATATACTGCTGGAGTTTTTTTTCATCCGTACCTTGATATAAATTATCTTAAAACCATTGTTGGAAAATTTGAAGATAAAAAAGTGGAATTTTATGATTTAAGAAAAGAGAATAATTGGGTTAAATGGGAAGATATTTATATAAGATCAGAAAATGGGGAGATTATTTTTCAAGCAGATAGTTATGGGGAAAAAGATACAGATAAAAAAAGCTATTTTTATATAGGGATTAATATACTTTCTTATTTTGTATTGATTTTTTGTTTAATATTTTTAGTTATTTTTATAGTATCAAATAAAAAAAATAAAGACTTATTTAGGTGAAGCGCATGAATATAATGGATTATTTATTTCTATATGCATTAATTTCTACTTGGTGGTTGTTGCTTTTAAATATATTTTTGACCATAAGTGGATATATATATAATTTAGATGTTACGAAAAATGGGATAAGTGTGTTGAAAGATGTAGAAAAATACCCTACTATATCTGTATTAATTCCTGCTCATAATGAAGAAAAAGTTATTGGAAGAACCTTAAAGGCTGTTTTATCACTTGATTATCCTACGGATAAAATAGAAGTTATTGTTATTAATGATAATTCTACTGATAACACAAAAAATGTTTTAGAAGAAATAAAATATGCTTATGCAGATAGAAATATAAAAGTAATTACGACAGATTCTATAAGTGGAGGAAAAGGAAAATCAAATGCATTAAATATTGGGTTTAATGCATCGAGCGGAGAATTTATTGTTGTTTATGATGCAGATAATACACCAGAAAAATTGTCTTTACGTTATTTAGTAAGTACTATTGTTGGTTGTGAAAAATATGGAGCAGTGATTGGAAAATTTAGGACGAGAAATAGAAATAGAAATTGGTTAACTAGATTTATCAATATTGAGACTTTAAGCTTTCAATGGATGGCTCAGGCTGGAAGATGGAAACTCCTTAGAATTTGTACAATTCCTGGGACAAATTTTATTGTTAGAAGAAGTGTTATGGAATCATTAGGAGGATGGGACCCAAATGCAATAGCTGAAGATACGGAAATTAGTTTTAGAATTTATAATATGGGATATCAAATTGCATTTATGCCATTGGCTGTAACTTGGGAGCAAGAACCTGAAACGTTAAAGGTTTGGTTTAAGCAAAGAACAAGATGGGCAAATGGAAATATCTATGTTTTAGCAAAATATTTTAAGGAGATTTTTAGTGCAAAGAATGGTAGCGTATTATTTGATTTATATTATTTCTTTTCTATATATATTTTATTTTTATCCTCTGTACTCATATCAGATGTTATTTTTTTATTAGGTTTGTTTACAGATTTAAAAATTACTTTATCAGGGAATTTTATAATTATTTGGATTTTATCATATGTTTTATTTGTATTAGAAGTAAGTATTACATTAACATTAGAAAAAGGAGAAAGTAACTATAAGAATATTTTTTTAGTAACTATTATGTATTTTACCTACTGCCAGCTTTGGATTGTTGTAGCTATAAAAGGAATGATTGGTTATCTTCGCAGTAAAATGTTAAAACGCCAAGCAAAGTGGTATAAAACAGAAAGATTTTAAAAGAAAATAAGGGGGACAAAATGAAGAAAATAATTGTAGTGTGGCTCATTATTTTTCTACTAAATCCTTTAGGCTACTTCACAGCTTATGGGTATGCGGAGACAAATGAAAGATATACTATTCAAATAGGAGCTTTTAAAGCAGAGAATAATGCAGATAAAACTTATAATAAATTAATACAAAATGGTTATGCTGCTTATAAAATTAAAAGCAACTTAATAAAAGTGTATGTTGGAAATTATAAAACGAGGGAAGAAGCTGTAAATGTTTTAAGAGATATAGAAAAAATAGGCATTAATGGAATTGTTATAAGGAAAAATTTTGATATGATTCTTCCTAATGATAAAAATATTTCAAGCAAACCTATAAAATCAATTAATGAATATTTTAGTAAAACAAATGAAAAAAACTATCGTTTTTTTGATAATGATGTGCATATTGAAGGAGTCTATGGAAGTTATATCTCTTTTTTTACGGTAGATAAGTACTGGAAAATTGAAGATGGAAATTATATGGAGTTAATCTTAAGCCAGAGTGATATAGAGAAATGTATAAACTCTACTTTGACAATATATATTAATAATTATCCGATTTATAGCACACGACTACAAAATAAAAAGAAAAATCGAGAAGTCATAAAAGTTCGTATTCCAATAGAATATATTAGAGAAGGTTTTAATGAAGTTAAAATAAGAACTTACAGCAGAATTTCAACAACCCCTTGTCTAGATGAGATTAATCCAGCAAATTGGATTGTATATCATAAAGAATCTTATATACATATAGCATTTAGAGAAAAAATAGATGAGAATAGCTTAAAAGAGTACCCATATCCGTATCTAAAGGAGAGTAAAGAACTTCCTGTAAATTCTTTAATAATCATACCAGATGATTTTAAAAATGAGCATCTTAAAGCTGCAATGCTGCTATCAACAAACTTTGGTCAAAAGCAGGCATTTAAAAATTTAGATATTAAAATCGAAAAATTTAGTGATTCGAAGGATAAAGATAAAAACAATATTATATTTATAGGAAGTAGTAATAATTTACCTAATGAAATTTCTTTATTGCTAACTACAGAAGAAAAAGAGCATATCAAGAAAGAAGCATTGATAAAAGAAGTAAATTCTCCCTACAATAAAAATTTTAAAATGCTACTTATATTATCAGATGATTATAAGTCAATTATAAAGGCAGTAAAATCTTTAACAGTTGAAGATATGGTAATGCAAATGAAAAAAAATACCCAGTTTATTTCAAAAAATTTGGATATAGTTAAAAAGAATCAGAAGGTTTCTGATTATATTTCCTTAAAAGATATGGGATATTCAGATGTTTTTATAGAAGGGCTTTTTCGGCAAAATGCAAAGTTTGGAATTAACATTCCTAAAAATTGGATTATACAAGATGATGCAAAGCTATATCTTAAAATGAGATATTCACAAATATTAAATTTTGATAAATCAGTTATGACTGTTTATATCAATAATATACCTATAGGAAGTAAGAGACTAAGCTATGAAAATGCAAATGATGATGTTTTTGAGATAACTATTCCAAAAGATGTAAAAGATAGTACTTATTATGATTTAAAAGTTACTTTCTATCTTGATATTGAAGGGGTAGAGTGTGATACAAGATTAGATAGTAATTCATGGGTTTATTTATCGAATGAATCTTTTTTATATTTACCACATAGCAACAGAAAAGATAGTTTTTTTGAATACTATTCAAGTCCATTTATACAGAATAACAAATTTAATGATTTATTAATGGTTTTATCTGAGAAGCCATCATCAGAAGAAATAAGTATTGCTGGAAATATTATGGCTTTTTTGGGTCATGAAACAAACGATTTAGATGATTTTGAAGTTATAACTGCAGATGAATATAATAATACATATAAAGATAAAAATATGATAGTTATAGGCCTTCCAAAAGAAAATAGGCTTATTGATAATATGAATAAAAATATGCATATTAAGTTTAATGAAGATTACACTAAATTTTTATCTAATGAAAAGATAACTTTATTAGAAGATTTTGATAGTAAAGTGGCTACTATACAGCTTATAAAGTCTCCATATAATCATGATAAAAAAGTACTCGTAATTACTTCGATGAAAAATGAAGGTTTAGGGTGGGCCAAAAAGTATTTGACAGATTTTAATTTAATTGTGAAATTAAAAGGAAATGCTACAATAATAGATGAACTGGGAAATGTTTTTTGTAAATATTATGGAAAGAGTATTGAAAATCAAATAGAGATAAAAGAGAGAAATATAGAGCATAAAAATATACCAAAAGAAATATTTACTTCTAAGCTAAAATACTTTACCATTTTTCTTATAGTAACTTTAACCATAATCATTATTATTTCTATATTTTTAATAAGAAGAAAGAAATAAGACTTGCTTATTTCTTTCTTCTTATTTTGAAATAATTTTTATCACTTTATTTTCAGGAATCCAATAAACGTCATAATTAAGAGACTCAGCTATAAACCTTAACGGAGCCATTACGTGGTTATTATAAAAAACTAATGGAACTTCTAATAAAAAATCATTTCCATTTGCTCTAGCTTTTTTATTGCCAACTTGGCACCATAATACGTAGCCATTTTTTTCTGCAGACAAGGATTGTTCTTTTATATTCCATGTATATCCAGCTTTCATTTCATATAGTATTTCATCTAAAGGATATAGAATATGACCATCTTTTATATAATAGGTTGAAAAGTCAATTATTTTATTATCAATAAAAACTGTTGGCTGTTTAATCATTTCATCATAGAAAATGACTGTATTGTTTCCAGGGGGACAAATGACAGTAAATCCTTCATCATTATAAAAGATGGGCAAATCTTTTACTACTCCATTAAAATCAATCTTTGCAGGATATTTATTTAAGGTTATGAATACTTTTTTATTCTCACTATATTGAATAAAAATATTATTATCTTTATAAGAACAATTGTTTATGTCTCCATTTATTCCGGTAATATATAGTTTGTTTTTATTGTGGTCATTTTTTTCAAAAGATAGGGTATGATCTCCTGCTGGAATGATCACGCCATTATCTTTAATGCAAGGCCATAAATTTTGATTTAAATAGAAATTTTTTCCTTTTGTTTCTATATGAAAGATAAAAGGAAAAGAAGATGAAAATTCATAAAAATTAGCTCTTTTTTCATGCATTTTAACAGATGAAGCAAGTGCATAAGGTGCATAAGCATAATCAAAAGGATAAGGAGAATTAACAGCATAAATACACACCTGATTGAAATTTTTAGAAGCTTCTGCTAATAACATTAAGAATTCTAAACCAATTTGCTTAGGATTTGGCCATTGTGTATAAGTTCTTTCTACAATGTTAATATCAACATTTATTTTTCGATGTTCTTTTGTTTTTTCTTTATAGGATTGTCCAATTTTGGCATATCGATCAGGGCCTAAATCCCATAGAGGAAATGGATCTTCAACTTGAAATATAAAGTCAAACTCTTTTTGTAAATCAAGTAATGCATCTGTATCTACACCAATATCTTCTTCCATTTTTTCAGCAAAAAAAGTGTCAATTTGTGTTACAATAAGGTCTAAATTTTTATTGAAATTTTCCTTGTTTTTTAAAAACATAATCATTTCTTGATTGAGTTTAGTACACAAATCAGTTCTATATTGAACAAAGTTTTTAAAAGCATTAAGATCTTTTTCTTTATAATGTTTATCTTCAGGATCAAATATTTTGATTGGATCTACTCCATATTTTGCTTTAAATTCTTTTCTAACAATATCACTCATTGGCGTGAAGGAATCTGGATAATCAAATCCTAGATCAGGAGATTCAAAATAGATTTCTGCTAGATCTACACCATCCCAATCAAACTGATTTAAAAGTTTTTTTATTTCTAATTGCACTGCTTTCATACATTCTGGAATCTCTAGTGCCATTAAATAGCGCCAGTCGATTTTAGCATCAT
The DNA here is from genome assembly GCF_008152325.1 of Crassaminicella thermophila. Taxonomy (GTDB): domain Bacteria; phylum Bacillota; class Clostridia; order Peptostreptococcales; family Thermotaleaceae; genus Crassaminicella_A; species Crassaminicella_A thermophila. Next base: position 2,197,361 of record NZ_CP042243.1, on the reverse strand, counting down.
TTTCTAAAGCCGTTTTTTCTCTCCATTCAGGATGTTCATTCCAAAAATCTTCTGTAACCATTGGAAGTTCTAACCAACAGCAAACATAAATTCCATTACTATGACAGGCATCAATAAATCTATTTAGGAAATCTTTTGTTTCTTCTAAAGGGTACCAACCACTAAAATGAATTTGAGTAATGCCATAGTTTTTTAATTTCTTAGCAAGTTCATCTGGATTTTCAAAGTAATGATATCCCCAATCCATATAAGCAATTAATTGTTTTCTAGATACTTTAGGTTTACAGTCAAAATAATCTATGATGATTTCATGAAAAAAAGGAAATCTGGTATATCCATGCCTAGATACTTCATCAAGAGTAGCTGCCATATATAAGAATTTTCCTTCGCCATAAGAGCCACCTACTATAACAGGTATACCTTCTTCTTTATACTTGTGAAAAATAAAGGTTTCATCTTCTTTTTTTTCTACTTTTTCTTCATTTCCCATACAAAAGATGGTTAAGTTATGAGGGTTAAATTTTTCGATTTTTATTTTTTCAGGCCAATGAATCGGAAGATTTTTATGGTTAGTATCTAAAATAGCATTTATCCATACAAATTCTTGTGAAAAATTAATTCCAAATTTTTCAATCAGATTGGATTTTTCTTCTATGATGACATTTAGTCCTTTATGTACTTCTTCTAAAATTTTTTCTTCTAAAGAACTATGAAGGTTTTTTGAAACAGATGCAGGGAGAACTAATAATTTTACATTAGTTAAGTCAAAGTCATCTAATTCAGATAATTTTATTGTTTTACTATCAAGGCTAATGGTATGGAAGATATTTTTATACTGTAATTCTGTTCCTTTTGTATTATCATTTGAGACAATAATAATATCCATTCTTGTTAAGAATTCATTTTTTGCAGCCCAAGTAGCTTTTGTGAAAATCAAAAGAAAAAAAATAATCAGCAACAACTCTTTTTTGATAGCTTTAGAATTTATCATAAATATCCTCCTTAAAAAAGTATTTCATAGAAAAAAATTCTATCTTTGAAGGATAAATCCTTTTGAAATGTAAAAAAAAGACAATCATAAAAAGAATCGTATTAATATGGACAAAGTATTTTTCTGTATACAATAAAATAATTCAAGTATGTAAAAATAAAATTGACGAATACATAGAAACAACAGATAAATTGCAGTATAATTGAAAATATAATATAAATTTGGAAGTGATAAGATGTTATCGATTTTGCATGTAGATTACAATTTTTTTTATAAAGAAATTTTAAAAGATATTATTGAAGAGAGAAATTTTGAGTATTTTTCAGTTAGAACGCCTAGAGAAGCATTTGAAGTATTAAAAAACAAAAAAATAGATCTTATTATAACTGCATTAGAGTTTAAAGATAAAAAAGGAGAGGACTTTATAAAATCTTTAAATGAAAGCCCATATAAAAATATTCCTGTTATTGTGCTGTCTGCAAAAGATGATATAGAAACAAAAAATAAGCTTTTTAATTTAGGAGTTATAGACTTTATACATAAAAGTAGCTTTTTAGATGGTTTTAAAAATTATATTGATAGATTTGAGCTAGTAGACTTTGCAGATGAGCAATTAAAGAAAGCCAAAATAGCTGTTTTAGATGATAATTCATTAGAACTTATGATTATAAAAAAAATATTTGAGTTAAACAATATTACAAATGTAGATTATTATAATTGTGCAGAAGAACTTTTAAATCAAATGCAAGCGTATTCTTTGTATTTAATAGATTTTGTTTTGCCGAGTATATCTGGAGAACAAGTTATTTTAGAATTGAGAAAAAAATATAAATATGCCTTAATTATTGCTATATCTGCTATAGATAATCAAAAAATTATTTCAAATATTTTATCTTCTGGAGCAGATGATTATATTACAAAACCTTTTAATGAAAATGTTTTTATTGCGAGGTTAAAAGCAAATATAAGAACATTTTTATTACTACAAGAATTAAAGGAAAAAAATTTTGAGTTAGAGAGAATGGTAAAAATAGATGGATTAACTAGCTTATATAACCATAAATACATGTATGAAAGATTAGAAGAGGAGATACAAAGAGCTAGAAGATATGATAAAAAACTTTCAATAATTATGTTTGATATTGATAAGTTCAAGTGTATTAATGATGTTTATGGACATCAATTTGGAGATGATGTTTTAATAAAAATAAGCCAAAAATTAAAAAGCGAAATAAGACAAAGCGATATTGCCGGAAGATATGGAGGAGAAGAGTTTATCATAATACTACCAGAAACAGGTTTGCAAGATGCATATAAATTGGCTGAAAGATTGAGAAAGAGTATTTCAAACATTAAATTTAAGGAAAAAAATATTAAGGTAACAATCAGTGGAGGAGTTGCAGAACTAGAAAAAGAAAATGCTCTTAAATTAATTGGAAAATCAGATAAATTATTATATAAAGCCAAAGAAAATGGAAGAAATAGAATAGAAAAGGCTTAAAAGATGTAAAATATAAAACCAGTGAATGAGATTCACTGGTTTTATATTTTAACTTATATAATTTCATTCTTATGTAAAACATAAATAATAATAAAACCTACTACTATAAATAAAAATGTAAATAAAGCTTCGTAAAGTAAGCTCATTGTATTCACCTCATTCACAATGAATAATCTTTATACAGTTAGTATAGGCATAATTTTATAAAAATAATATAATAAATTTTTTAAGAAGGTGATGAAATGAAAGAATTATTTGAAGTGATTATACAAACCTTTTTAGCTTTTTTTTCTATATTGTTTATTACAAGATTATTGGGAAGACAGCAAGTATCTCAATTGACGCTCTATGAGTATATAAATGGTATAACCTTTGGATCAATAGCTGCAACACTTGCTACGGATATCAATACAAAAACTTATCAACATTTAGTTGGATTGGTTCTATTTGGAATACTTACAGGAGTTGTTTCGATGATTTCAATGAAAAAAAGAAGTTTTAGAAAAGTTGTAAATGGAGAGCCTATAATAATTATTGAAAAAGGTAAATTGCTAGAAAAAAATTTAAAGAGGACAAGATATAGTATGGATGAAATTAATCAATTATTAAGACAAAAAGATTGTTTTTCACCAGATGAGGTTGAATATGGATTACTTGAGACCAATGGAGATTTGAGCATTATAAAAAGGCAAGATAAAAGAAATGTAACTATAGGAGATTTAAACCTTGTTGCACCCTCAGAAAGCATTCCTACTGAAATAATTATTGGTGGTCAGATTATCTATGAAAATTTAAGAAAAAGACAATTAACAGGAAAAGATTTAATAAACAATTTAAAGATGTTTAATGTAAGCAGAGTAGAAGAAGTAATGTATGCTACCATAGATTTAAATGGAAAAATGTATGTTGATAAATATGATGATCATTTAAATAATAATATTGATATTAGCGAAGATAATGAAGGAATATAGTTTCCTATAGAAATAATATGATGAATTATAGAGGGTCAAGTAAATTTGACCCATTTTTATTTGAATTTTATATTTCTATTGCATCTTAGATGCTTTTTTTGCGCATTCTATTATTTCATCTAGCTTCATTCTATATCTATTCAAAGATGTATTTTGTCTATTTATACCACAGTATAAGCAGTCACATCTGCAGTAGTTTGAAAATTCAATTATGGCTCTTAATTCAACTTTATCACCGCAGTATTTTTTTCTTATATTATTTGCTTGTTCAAATAGATAATCATTGCAATTTGAATTTAATATACTTACTATATCATCAATACTAGCTTTAGAATTTACAACTATTTTATCAATGACTTTTTTTATATCCATAAAAGCTTCTCCTTGTTTTTTTTATAAAATAATTAATTCGTTATTGTGCAAAAATATTTGTTTGTAATTATATCAAATTAGAAAATTAATGTCTATTAAGTCAAACTGACAAAATCTCTTAATTAAATCTATAAATTCATAATTTGGTTATTGATATATGCCCAAAATATTGATATTCTTATAATATATTGGCATATGACATAAACCAATTATTGGATGGTATTGGTAATAAAAAATTGAAAGGAGGTTGTTCTAAAGGTTATTTTACTAATATTCATTACAAAAGGATTATTATAAAGAGAGGGATAAAATTGAAAATACAACTTGATTGTATGCCTTGCTTTCTAAGACAAGTATTAGAAGCAGCAAGGATGAATACAGAGGATAGAGAGGTTCAAAAAAAGAAATATTAATTGAGGCAACAAAGATAATTGCAAAAATTGATCACTATAGAACTGCACCAGAAGTAGGAAGAGATATACATCAACTAGTTAAGAAATATACAAAAACGCAAGATCCTTATAAAAATCTTAAAAAAATGAGTATAGAAACTGCTGAAAAGATATATCCTGATATGAAGCACTTTTTATATAGACAAAAAGATAGATTATATTGGGCTTTAAAAATCTCTGCTGTAGGTAATGTTATGGATGCAGCAATTTATGGTGAAAAAAGTTTAAAAGAAAACTTTTTAGAACAAATTAATGAAAAATTTAAAATATGTGAAATAGAGAAACTAAAAAAACAACTTGAAAATGGGAAACAATTATTAATAATAGGAGATAATGCAGGAGAAACAGTTTTTGATAGAGTTTTAGTTGAAGAATTTTTAAATTATGAAATAATATATGCAGTAAGAAACAGCCCTATTATTAATGATGCTACCTTTAAAGATGCTTATGCTTCTAAATTGCATCATGGAGCTAAAATTATATCTACAGGATGTGATGCACCAGGAGTAGTTTTAGATGAGTGTAGTGAAGAATTTAAACAAATATACAATGGGGCTGATATTATCATAAGCAAAGGACAGGGGAATTATGAAACATTATCCCATGAAGGAAGGGGAATTTTCTTCTTATTAAAGGCAAAATGTCCTGTAATTGCTAGAGATATAGGCGTAGAAGTAAATGATTATGTATTCATACAAAAATAAATGATAATATTAAAAAATAAGATTTAGCTTGGAACTTTTTTTATATGGATGCATATAATAAATAAGAAACATGGATAAAGGGGAGTAGTTCACAAAGCTTTTGCTTTGATCACTGGCTGCGACATACTGGTGGAAACACCCGCTCTAGTGCAAGTATAATCTTGGAACGAGACCTTTATTTTAAGAATGCTAGTTTTTGTATTCTTAAAATAAAAGGTCTTATTTATTTTGCATAAAAAGGAGGAAAGATTATGTTGTCACCAAGTTTAGAAGATTACTTAGAAGAAATTTATCGATTATCATTACAAAAAAGTGAAATAAGAATTCGAGATATAGCGCATAGATTAAATGTATCATCACCATCAGTTGTAAAAGCATTACGCAAACTTAATAAAGATCAGTATATAGAATATAAAAAATATGAAGGTATTTATTTAACAGAAAAAGGGAAAAAATTAGGAGACTTATTAGTGAAAAGAAATGGAGTATTACAAGAATTTCTAGCCGTCATTCATAGCGACTGTGATGCAGTACAAGAAGCAGAAGCCATGGAGCATTATTTGAGTGCGCCTACTATTTCTGCTATAGAAAAATTAGTAGATTTTATGAAGCAGGATGAGGAAATAATGGATAAATTCTTAAAATTTTGTGAGGGAGAAGAAGCGGATTGCAGTGAGAAAATTACAGAATAAAAAGAAACACTTTTATGGTGTTTCTTTTTATATAAGTCCTAATAGCTTTACCGTTTGAGTTATGATAAAACATGTTGATATAGCAATTAATGTAGGCATAATTGCAGCAAATAAAGTCCATTTTAAGCTGCCACATTCTTTTCTTATAGTCCATAGTGTAGTAGCACAAGGGAAGTGAAGTAATGAAAAAAGCATAACATTTAAAGCTGTTAGCCAAGTCCATCCATTTTTAACCAATAAGTCTCCCATTGCTTTTAGACTATCTAATTCTAACATAGCCCCTTTAGACATATAACTCATAATTAAAATGGGTAATACAATTTCATTTGCAGGTAGACCAAGAATGAAAGCCATCAAAATAAATCCATCCATACCAATAAGATGACCTAAAGGCTGTAAAAATTCTGCTATATATGATAGAATGCTTTGATCTTTAATAAATACATTGGCAAGAATCCAGGTAATAAGACCTGCTGGAGCAGCAACAGCTACAGCACGAGTCAATACAAATATGGTTCTATCAATTAAAGAACGATATAGGATTTTACCAACTTGTGGTCTTCTATAAGGAGGTAGTTCTAATGTAAATGAAGAAGGGATCCCTTTTAGTAGTGTTTTTGAAAGTCCCCATGATACGATTAATGTCATAAAAATACCAAATAACACAAGTATACAAACAAATAAAGTTGCAGTGATTGAATGATACTTACTTGCTACAGTACCACCAATAAAAATAGTTGATATGGCAATTAATGTAGGGAAACGACCATTGCATGGAACAAAATTGTTTGTTAGTATTGCAATAAGTCTTTCTCTTGGGGAATCTATAATTCTACATGCAATAATTCCTGCAGCATTGCATCCAAAACCCATGCTCATTGTAAGGGATTGTTTCCCATGGGTTCCAGCTTTTTTAAATAGTTTATCAAGATTAAAAGCTATACGAGGAAGATAACCTAAATCTTCAAGCAAAGTAAAACATGGGAAGAATATTGCCATAGGGGGTAACATAACAGAAACAACCCATGCTAAGGTGCGATACATACCTAACACAAGAACTCCATGAAGCCATGCTGGAGCATTAAGGTTTATAAATAAAGCACTTAAGCGTGCTTCTATGCCAAATAAGAAATCAGCTAAAAGAGAAGATGGTAAATTGGCACCTGTTACTGTAATCCAAAATACTAAGCTGAGCAAAAGAAACATAATTGGATAACCTGTAAATTTAGAAGTAAGAATATTATCTAATTTTCTATCCCAATCATACTTTTTTGTATTATTTTTTTTAATAACTTTTTTTGATATTTCTTCTGCTTGCGCATAAATACTGCTAACCATGTCATCTCTAAACTTAACATGATCTTTTTTAGAAATTTCATCTTTAAGAGAAACTAATACTTCATATGGGCTTAAAACTTTATTAGGATCCATAAAAACAAACCACCTCCTTATGCGTATTTTTATATAAAAATTGATTTATAGAATCTAATATGGTTTGATCACCTTCTAAAAGCTTTAATGCTACCCATCGAGGGTCTAATTTATCATCTAATATATTTTTTAATTTTGGGATAAGATGTTCAACTTCTTTTTCAATAGCTTCATTATATACAGGTTTTTTAGGAGAGGTTTTTTCTAAACCTAAAGCAATATTATAAACTTTGTCCATTAATTGGTTTAATCCTTTGCCATTTCTTGCAGTGGTTCCGACTACAGGAACACCTAAAATTTCTTGTAAAGCTTGTATATTTACAGATATGCCTTTTCGTTTGGCTTCATCCATTAAATTTACACATAGTATTATGTTATCTGTTAACTCCATAACTTGAAGAACCAAATTTAAATTTCTTTCAAGGCAAGTTGCATCTGTAACAACAATTGTAGCATTTGGTTTACCAAAACAAATAAAATCTCTTGCTACTTGTTCTTCAACAGAGTTAGCCAAAAGAGAATAGGTTCCTGGTAAATCTACTAGTGTAAATTTTCTATTTTTGTAGGTATAACTACCGCGAGCATTAGTAACAGTCTTTCCTGGCCAATTTCCTGTGTGTTGCTTAAGTCCTGTTAAAGCATTAAATACAGTGCTTTTTCCTACATTTGGGTTTCCAGCTAAGGCTACTATGAATTTTTCATTACCTCCTACTTTTATATTTAATTGTTCATTTAATAGGGCTTTACCACAAGATTGACATGTTAATCCCATATATAGGCTCTCCTTTCAAAATACTACATTGGTTTTACTAAAATTTGAGAAGCTTCTTCTTTTCTTAAGGCAATGGTAGCACCTCTTATGTTATATGCAATAGGATCTCCTAAAGGACTTTTTCGAATTACTTCTATAATTGTTCCTGGAACAAGCCCTAAATCCAACATTCTTCTTCTAGATAAACCAGATATTAATAAGTCTGAAACTTTAGCGATAGCTCCTACAGAAAGCTTTGATAATGGAATAGGATTTATTTGTAGATTAATATTTTTCATAGTTAACCTCCTCTATATTAGCTAAGGCTAATAAGGTATCAAAAAAATTAAATAAATTAGCTTTGGCTAATAAATTATCTTTCCTAATTTACATAGTATGGAAAAATAAAAAAATTGTTACAAAAAAAATAATAGTCAATAGAAGACTATTCTTCATCATGCCAATATAATTTTGGATATGCAATACGAATATTTTTTTCCTTAAAAGCTTGTAAAATGTATTCATATGTTCGATTCCTTAAAAACCATTGAAAATGAGGATTAACTACACCGATTATAATGTATTTTGCTCCGCCAGCTTTACCGTCTAATGATACAACACCTAAAAGACTAAATTCTGAGTAGTTAGCAGTACCAATCTTATATAGTTTATCTTCGTACTTTTGGTTAATATATTCACAAACATGATTTAAAGTTTCTTCAACTAATTGTTGATCTTCTTCAAAAGGAACAACGATTTCTATAATAACTCTTGATTTTTCTTTATAGTAATTTTTCAAAGTTTTAATTTCTCCATTTGGTATGTATACTTTTCTCATAGACCATTCTCGAATGGCTGTTGATCGAAGACCAATTTCTTCTACCGTTCCATAATACTGCTCATTAATGCTGACATAATCTCCAACCTTCATTTGCCTTTCAAATAAAATAAAAAAGCCATTAATAATATCTTTGATAAGATTTTGTGCACCAAGTCCTGCAATTAAAGTAATAATACCTGCACCTGTAAGAATAGTAGATTCTTTTATAAGTCCAAATTCACTTAAAATATTAAGTATAGCAAGGGTAAGAATAAAATAAGCAAAAACAGAATCGATAATGCTTTTTATGGTCATCTCTCGCTGTTCATTAAATTTTGTGATTTCTATGATCTTAGCAGTAAGGAACATTATTAGTCGAATAAGGCAAAAAGATATAAAAAGAATAATGAGTGAAGTAAAAAAAGGTTTAATATTATTGGTAAAACGAATATTTTTTAGAAATGATAAATCCATATTTTTCACCAGCCCCGAAGAATTCAATATATATAGTATTTTTTACAATGATTGTATGACATATTCTTCATATAAAAAAAAGCCTTAGGTATTTAACCTAAGGCACGTACTTTTTTTAATTCAAATAGGTTCCTTTTATATATTGTATATAATTCATTTAGCTCATTCATTTTATTTCTCATTTCTAATTGTAAATTAGAAACAGTAGGATAATCTTGTGCATCTATGGCTTCTCTTATTTTTGTAAATAAAGATTTTTTATGCAAGCTGTCTTTCATTAAATAATATCTTAAATCATTAATTTTTTCCCAATTTACGACATCTAAATCGGAAACATATTCACTTTCATGAATTTTTTTGCAGTTTCTTACAATTTCCATGTTCTCAGGAATAATTCTGTTATATAGTTCAGTTGTCCATTGAGTTAATGTAGCCATTTTATAGGAATTAATAATCTCTTCATTAAATACATTTCCTTCAAGTAAAACAGATTTTTTTTGAGGATATTTATCAAGGTTTACTAAATTATCCCATACTGTAGCTGGTGGTTTACCAAACAAACTATTTCTTTCTTCTTCGGTGTAATCTTCAAATACATCGTGTTCACTTCTGTAAGCTCTAGATTTTTCAAGGTAGAAACTTGATTCTCCAGGTTTTTTAGAAAGTTCTAATTCTAGTTCAGAAGAAGTTTTTTGATTTTTTAAAACAGCTGTGATTCCGTCTAACATAGCTTGATAAACAGAAGCTAATACTAAATAAGTGTTACTTGTTGGGTTTGGGGCACGTAGTTCGAATCTAGTAGCCATTGGATTGCTCATATCACGTATAAGTCCAACTAAAACAGTTCTGTTACGTGAAGGATTATCAGGAGAATGACCTATTGAAGAAACTGTACATACAGGGGCTTCAAAACCTGGCTTTAAGCGATTAAAAGCATCATTTGTAGAAGTAACAAAAGGATTTACTACTTCATAATTCTTAAGTAATCCCATAAGCGCACCAAATCCAATAGGATTCATAAAATCTTTTTTCATATCAAGAGGAGCAAAAAGATTTTTCATTTTTCCGTTCTTTAGCTTAACAGCTACACCAATGTGATGATGTTCACCATTACCAGCAACTCCTTCAATTGGTTTTGCCATGAATGTAACTTCTAACCCATTTGCCATAAAGATATCTTTTACTACGTCTCGAGCAATTAATTCATTATCAGCAGTTTGTAGTGCAGTACTATATTTCCAATCTATTTCTAATTGCTCCATTATATGTTCAAAGTTTCCATTACCTTTAAGCTTTGCTTTTACACCACCAACTTCTTTATGACCCATTTCTGCTTCTAAACCGTAAGCATCTAAATACATTAAGGATTGTTCCATTGCTGTACGAACAGGACCTACTGTTCTTTTCCAGTATTGTTCTTTTAATACTTGAGAAGTAGAAAGTTGCTCTATATCTGCTTTATCATCTGGAGTTTTTACCCAGAATTCAAGTTCTGTTGCTGCAGTAAGTACAACATCCTCAATTTCATCTATTGATTCTATACCTAGATTTTCTAGAATATATGGATAGTCTTTCATAAGTTTAAGTATTTGTGATTTGAAATTTTTTACAGCATTGAACAAAATGGAACGAGAATCTACTTTTACTCCATTGTGAACTAGGAAAGATGGGATTCTAAGGGTTCCTACAGGAAGTCCAGTAAGCGTATCGATATGATCAAAATTATAGTCAACAAACCAGTTAACAGAGAGATCAGGAATTAAGTCGACTTTTGCATTGTTTAAGGTAGCAATTTCAGGAAGGACAACGCTAGAGCCATCTGTTTGAACACCGAAGGTTAGAAAATCGTCAATATTTTTTAAGAACAGGCTTACAGGTATTTTTTCATCCGTATCATTTCCACCTAAATCAACGCCAACTAGTGAAACAAATTTAATTTCAGGATGGTTATTTAATATAGAAGTAATTGTTTTAGGAGTATGATGTGATGCAGGAAGTAGAAACAGTAATTTTTCAGTTTCAGAACATAAAACCTCTTTTGACATATTATCACCTCTTTAGTTAAATTGTTGTTATATTGAATAATTATAGCACAAATTATAATTTTGTAAAGATAAAAAAAATAAAAATTATTATAAAACCTGAAAGAAACTGCTTTTATAAACTTCAAGAAAAAATGAGTATATTAAAAAAATAAATAAATATACAATAAAACAAATAAATATACAAAATAAAAATACGAACATTTTTCAATACAACAACAATAAAATTCATGTTTTATTCTTTCCATCTAGGAAGAATGTCAATTTTTTGAAGTGTTATGCAAATGATTACACAGATAGGACCTATCATTAGTCCTAAAAGTCCAAATAATTTTAATCCTATATACATGGAGATTAGTGTAACAAGAGGATAAAGTCCAATCTGGTTTCCTAAAATTTTTGGTTCAAATAATTGTCTTATAAATAGGATTATTCCATATAGTATGCCCAAACCAATAGCACTTTTATAATCGTTTGATAAAATTTCCCATAAGATAAGGGGGATATATACACAGCCAGTTCCTAATATAGGAAAGACATCAATTATACTTGCTATTAATGCAATAAGTACAGAATAGTCAATACCTATAATTGTTAAACCTATTGTACTTTCTATAAAAGTTATAAACATAAGAATTAATTGTGCTTTTATGTAGCCCATTAAAGCAAATAATAGATCATTTTTGAAAATTCTGCTTTTAGAAAGTGTGTTAGCAGGTAACTGGGTTATAATAAATTTTTTGATTTCACTTTTATCTCTAGCAATGAAAAATGTGGCTATAATTGTTACGAATAGAAATATAAAAAATCCAGGAATAGCGGAAATAAAACTTAATAATGAAGAGATGAGCTTTGTTATAATAGATGTTAAACTTTCAGATAATGTATTTACCATGTTTATAATGGATTGTGCAAGGTCATAAGGCAATTGTATATATAAACGTTCCATTTTTTGAGTAAGATCATTTGTGTGAAAGTATAATTTTTCTGAATACTTAGGGAGCATAACAGATAATTTTGTTAATTGTACAATAATGATACCACTAATAAGTGCGATTATAGAACCAATACATGAAACAAAAAATAATAAAACTATAAATGTAGATATATTTCGAGAGATTTTTAAGTGCTTTGTAAAGAAATTTATTGCTGGCTCTAGAATGGAAGCTATAATCCAAGCAATAACAAAAGGAAGTATATAGAATATGAGGGTTGTAGATATAAAATATATGCTAAAAACAATAGTACATATAAGAATGATTCTACTAATTAAAGGGATATACTTTTCTAGATAATGATTCATAAAAACACCTCTTAGCATATTGATATATAATTATATGTTTTATGTAAATTACATATAACAGATGACAAACCTCTATTTATAAAAAACTTAATGGAACTATCTTTGTATTTCTTTTATATAATCAAAAATCTAAAAAAAGACAGATATCCATTTTTATAGATGTCTGTCTTTTTTATGATCAAATTAATTTTAGTCAGTATTCTTTTTGGAGGCATTTTTTTTCTTAGAAAGTAAAGCGTTTACCTTATCTCTAAATATAATCATACAATCGTCTAAATTAGAATAACCTAATACAATATCTTCAGCAAGGGCTCTACAGGAAGGAGAGCCACAAGCACCACAATCTAAATCAGGTAGTAAGCTATTAATGTAATCGATTTTTTCCATTTTCTTCATTGCTTCTATGATATTATCATCCAATTTTCGAACATTTTTAGGAAGGATTTTCTCTTTAAGCAAGAAATCTTTAATGGTCTTATTTAATTGAATTTCTTTTTCTTTCATGTATTTTTGTGAAAGTTTTCTAATTCTGTTTCTTGCAACGAATGCATTTTCTACAGTTAAAGATCCTCCAACGCATCCATTAATGCATGCTAAACATTCTACAAACTTAATATTCTTTAATTTATCATTCTCAATTTCATCTAGTATTTTTATGACATTTTCTATTCCGTCTACACATAAATAATCTTGTATGTTTAATGAAAAGGTTTCGCCACCAGATCTTGCCCAACCTATTGCTTTTCCAGAATCATAAAATTCAGTTTCATCATTTTGTAAATCTTTTTTTAAGTTTTTCTTTATGAGTGGATATACAGATTTTATGGAGATAATCCTATCTACATTTGAATGAAAATTACCTATTGGATTTTTTACACTAGTTATTTTTGCAGGACAAGGACTGATAAAGAAAATACCAATATCTTCTGGAGATAGTCCTGTTTTTTGAACTGATTTTTGTCGCGCAAGCATAGCAGCTACTTCCATAGGAGATTCAATTGGAACAATATGATCAATCAGACTAGGAAATCTTATCTGTATAAGCCGTACAATAGCTGGACATGATGATGAAATTAGTGGTAACTTAGAAGGATTTTTTAATAATTCTCTTGTATAATTAGATACAATATCAGCACCTCTTGATACTTCAAATACTTCATCAAAGCCAATCGATTTTAATGCAGATAATATTTTTTTAGGGTCGGTATTTTCATCAAATTGACCTAGTAAAGAAGGTGCAGGAAGCGCAATTTTATATTTAAAATCTTTTATGCTCTCTATTGGATCTGTAATGCTATTTTTTGCATGTTGAGGACATATTCTTATACATTCACCGCAATCTATGCATCTTTCTTTAATAATTCTTGCTTTTCCGTTTTTAACTCGGATAGCTTCTGTAGGGCATCTTTTAATGCAATTAGTACAACCTATACATTTATCATCTTCTAATATAACAGAGTGGAAATATTCGCCCATATCAATCACCTCTTAAGCATGTAGCCCATGACTATATAACAAGCCACAGCATTTATAAAGTTTATATTTAGTACCTAGTAAGATGATTCCATTCTTTGTCGCTAAATCAATAATCTCTTTAGATGGTTTTTTATCACGAACAAAAACGATTGCTTTAATATCCATCATTTCAGCTGTTCTTATAACTTGAAGATTTACTAGTCCTGTGAGAAAAATACAATTATGTGCAGGATCTCTTAAAACATCGTCTCTCAAAACATCGCTTAATAAGTCAGAAGCCCGTCCATAATCAAAAAAAATGTCTAAATCAACATTTTTTGTATAAACTTTTGCTGAAAGCAGATCGATTATTTGTGATAGTTTCAAATGAACACCTCCAATAAAAATATTATACTATAGGTTACGTACTAATGAAATCATTTGGAAAAAATTTATTATTTAAGAAATAATTATAATATATATGATAATTGGAAAAATATTATAATACGGGTATAATATAGAATAAATCCATAAGAAAGGAGGAAGTGGTTTTACCACAGAATAATATGGAAGATAAAAAAAATATTCAAAAAAGAAAAGATATACCAGAGGAATTTAAATGGAAGCTAGAAAAAATGTATGAAAATGATAGCTTATGGGAAAAAGATGTATTGCATATAAAAAATCAAGTAAAGGAGCTTGTAAAATATGTTGGCAGGCTTGGGGAATCAGCAGAAAATTTATTTAATGCACTTAAGTTAAAGGATGAAATTTCTCGAAAATTAGAGAATGTATTTGTATATGCTAGGATGCGTAAAGATGAGGATAATACAGTTACAAAGTATCAGGCTATGACTGATAAAGCTCAAGGGTTAGCAGTAGAAGTACAAAGCAGTTTATCATTTATGGTACCAGAAATTATTAGTATTGATGAGGCAAAAATAAGAGCTTTTTTAAAAGAACATAAAGATTTAAAAATATATCATTTTTATTTAGAAGAGCTGCTTCGACAAAAGGAACATATTCTTTCTAAGGAAGAAGAACAGATTTTAGCACAAATGGGAGAGTTAGCAGCAGCACCGAAAAACATATTTGGTATGCTTAATAATGCAGATATAAAATTTCCTACGATTTTAGATGAAAATGGTAAAGAAATAGAAGTAACAAAAGGAAGATATATTAAATTTTTAGAAAGCAGTGATAGAAGGGTAAGAAAAGATGCATTTAAAGCATTGTATAGTTCATATGAAAAACAAAAGAATACTATTGCAGCTACATTAAATTATAGCGTGAAAAAAGATGTATTTTATGCGAAGGTGAGAAAATATAAATCTGCTTTGCAGGCATCTTTAGATGAAGATAATATTCCTGTGTCTGTGTATGACAATCTAATTCAAACAGTAGAAGATCATTTAGATGCTATGTATCGATATGTGAAACTACGTAAAAAGGCATTAGGGGTAGAAAAACTTCATATGTATGATCTATATACACCTATTGTAAAAGAAATAGATATAGAAATACCTTATGAAAAAGCAAAACAGCAAGTAAAAGAAGGTTTAAATCCTTTAGGAGAAGAGTATATTAAGATTTTAGAAAAAGGATTTAAAGATGGATGGATTGATGTTTATGAGAATGAAGGAAAGACTAGTGGGGCATATTCCTTTGGAACTTATGATAGTCCACCTTATGTACTTTTGAATTATCAGAATACAGTTCATGATTTATTTACTCTTGCTCATGAAATGGGGCATTCATTACATTCTTATTATTCACATAAGAATCAACCATATGTTTATGGAGGATATGCTATATTTGTTGCAGAAGTAGCTTCTACAGTAAACGAAGCTTTACTTATGGAGTATTTATTAAAAAATACAAATGATAAAAATATGAAGATGTATTTAATTAACCATTATCTTGAACAATTTAGAGGAACTGTCTATAGACAAACCATGTTTGCAAAGTTTGAAAAAATTATTCATGAAAAAGTAGAAAATAAAGAAGCACTAACACCAGAAACTCTTTGTGAAATTTATGTTGATTTAAACAGAAAGTACTATGGACCTGATGTAGTTATTGACGATGAGATTAAGATGGAATGGGCAAGAATTCCTCATTTTTACAATGCGTTTTATGTATATAAATATGCTACAGGATATTCTGCAGCTATTTCATTGTCTCAAAAGATTTTAAAAGAGGGAGAAGTTGCAGTAGAAAAATATTTAAATTTCTTAAAGGGTGGAGGTTCAGACTATCCAATGAATCTTTTAAAAGGAGCAGGAGTGGATATGACGACAACTAAACCAATCCATAATGCATTAAAGGTTTTTGAAAATTTAGTAGATGAAATGGAAAAAATGATTCTATAAATAGGATGCTTTTAAGCATCCTATTTTTTAGAGTAGATGAGAAAGTATAAGTATGCATTTTCAAACAATTGGTTAAAATTACTAAAAGGTGGGACTTGTTTTAAAAAGCATTCTTTTGAATAGAATTATTTTGTATAATGGTAGTAGCAATATTATAAAATTTTGGTAGGTGAGTCAATGTTTAATTTTTTATCTCTTGTATTTAGATATTTGTTTATATTAGTTATATATCTATTTATTTTTGGTATTATACATCTAATTTATCAAGATATTAAAAGCATGAGTGGAGTTATGGATAATTATCCATATTTAAAGTTAATTAATCGAAAGGATAGTTTGCCTTTTAAAGTCAAAGAGGTTTATACACTTGATTCTACCGTTACAATAGGGAGAAAAAAAGAAAATGATATTGTTATAAAGGATCCGTATATTTCGAATTATCATTTAAAAATAACATTAGATGAAGAAAATTTTTTTATTGAAGATTTAGATAGTATCAATGGAACATACGTGAATGGGGATAGAATTATAGATGTTGTAAAATTAGAAAATGGAGATAGAATCAAATTTGGTCAAGTGGAATTTTTATATGTAAGCAATGTGTAAAGAGGTGTGCTTATGATAAGAAAATTATTAAATTATAAAATGCCGCAAAATTTAATATTTTTGATAGATATTATGGCTCTTTTATTACTTTATTTTTATAAAGATGGTTTTGATGAGTTTATTTTGGTGTCAGGGGTACTGTTAGCTTTTCTTATATATCTATCGAATTTTATATTGATTAAAACTTCTTCAGGAGATCATTATATATTTTTGATTATGGCTATGCTTGTAAGCATAGGAATTATTATGATATATCGAATCGATCCTAGTTATGGATTTAAGCAGATTACTTGGTTTGGTATAGGGATTGCAACTTTTTTTTTCTTTTATGCTATGACAAAAAATATAAAAGGTTTTGAAAAATGGTGTGAGTTTTATGTTGGGATATCTATGGCTTTATTTTTGTTTACTTTAGTTTTCGGTGTAAAAATAAAAGGAGCTACAAATTGGATAAAAATAGGAGGATTTAGCTTTCAACCTGCAGAATTAATAAAAATACTATTTGTATTTTTTTTAGCTTCTTACTATGTGCAAAAGGAAAAAATAAAAAATACCTATATTTTTATAGGAATTGTATATACTTACATAGGTTTTTTGTTTATACAAAGAGATTTAGGAACTGCAATGATATTTTATTTTGTATTTATGACTATATTTTATATATTTGAAGAAGATAGAAAGCTAATATACTATAATTTAGTAGGGGCTTTTGTTATAGCTGTTTTGAGCTATTTCTTTATCAATCATGTAAAGATAAGAATTGTTACGTGGTTGAATCCTTGGCCATATATCGACAATAAGGGATATCAGATTACACAATCTTTGTTTGCTATTGCATCTGGAGGTTTTTTTGGTACGGGTATAGGACTAGGGCATCCTGAATTTATCCCTGAAGTGCATACAGATTTTATATTTTCAGCAATTTGCGAGGAAATGGGAATATTTGGTGGTATTGGGGTAATTATGTTATTCCTTATTTTGGTTTATAGAGGCTTTAAAATTGCTTTAAATCAGCATAATAGGTTTTTCAAAATAATTGCTTTGGGAATGACGGCTATGTTAGGATTTCAGGCTTTTATTATTATTGCTGGTGTTATAAAGATGATTCCATTAACTGGTGTAACATTACCATTTGTCAGTTATGGAGGAAGTTCATTAGTGTCAAGCTTTGCAGCGTTGGGGATACTACAGGTAGCTTCTGAGGAGGTAGAATTGGAACAGGAGGAAAAAAATGGACATTATATCCAGGAGGATCGTTAAAGTTCTTATCGTATTTTGTGCGATGTTTATAAGTTTGGTTATGTATCTAAGCTATTTTGAAATTTTTCAAGCATCAAAGATTGTAAAAAACAGTTATAATAAAAGACAATGGGTAAATGAAGAATATGTTCTTCGGGGGATTATTGCTGATAGAAATGGTAAAACCTTAGCTAGTAGTGAAAAAATTGAAGGTAACCAAATAAGGCATTATAAATTTGGCAGACTATATAGTCATATTATAGGATATAGTTTTAAGGAGTATGGAAAAGCTGGATTAGAAGCTTCTTATAATAAGGAATTATTAAATATAAATGAAAATCCAATAAAAGAAATTACAGAAAAAATAATTGGACCAAAAGAAGAAGGAAATCATTTAATTTTAAGCATTGATCATGAACTTCAAAGTTATGCAGAAAAGCTCATGAGAGGAAAAAAAGGAGCTATTGTTTTGATGAATCCTAAAAATGGAGAAATCTATGCTATGGTTAGCAAGCCAGATTTTGATCCATCAAAAATTAAAGAGAATTGGGCAGAAATAACAGAAGAAAAAGACAGTCCTCTTTTAAATAGAGCAACTATGGGACTTTATACCCCTGGTTCTATCTTTAAGATAATAACAGCTACTGCAGCACTGAAAGATAAAAATATAGACAAAACATTTAAATGCAGAGGTTCTGTAAATATTGATGGATATATGCTAAGAGATTACAAAGAAATTTCTCATGGAAAAGTAGATTTAAAGAAAGCTTTAGTAGTTTCTTGCAATGTTGCCTTTAGTCAAATAGGGCTTCAGTTAGGGGAAGAAAAATTAAAAAATGCGGCTGAAAAGTATATGTTTAATAAGATTATTCCATTTGATTTGAAAATAAAAAAATCAATATTTCCAAATAAAAAGAATATGAGCAATCCAGAATTAGGAGCAACTGCTATAGGGCAGGGTGAAATATTAGTTAATCCTCTAAATATGGCAATGGTAGCATCTGCTATTGCCAATGATGGGAAAATGATGAAGCCAATTATTGTAAAGGAGGTGATCAACCCAGAGGGAAGAACAATAAAAATAAACCGTACCGAGCTTTTATCAAAAGTATGTAGCAAAAAGATAGCAGATGAATTAAAGGATATGATGATTGATGTTGTAAAAGAAGGAACAGGGAAAAATGCAAGGATTAAAAATGTAGAGGTAGCTGGCAAAACGGGTACGGCAGAAAATGAATCCAAAAAAGAACATGCATGGTTTATTGGTTTTGCACCAGCCTATAATCCGAAAGTAGCAATTGCTGTAGTTTTAGAAAATATTGGATCTACAGGAGGAAAGAGTGCAGCACCGATTGCAAGAGATATTATGGTGGCTGCATTAAATAGATTAAGATAATAAAGGGGGGTATCATGAATAATTTATTAAAAGATAAAAATATTTTAATTATGGGTGTTGCAAATAAATGGAGTATTGCCTGGGCAATTGCCAAAGCTTTTCATGAAGCAGGAGCAAGACTTGCCTTTACATATCAAGGGGAAAGAAGTTATGAGCATGTAAAAAAGCTAACACAAAATATTAAAGGATCTATACTTATTCCTTGTGATGTTACAAAAGATGATGATATAAAAAATACTTTTGAACAATTAAAAGAAGAATTTAAAACACTTGATGGTGTTATTCACAGTATAGCTCATGCGAGGAAAGAAGAACTAGAAGGACTATATATAAATACATCGAGAGAAGGATATTTGATGGCACAAGATATTAGTGCTTATTCTTTGGTATCGGTTACAAAGCATGCAAAGCCTCTTATGACTGAAGGTGGAAGTATTGTAGCACTTACTTATTTAGGTGGAGAGAGAGTTGTTAAAAACTATAATGTAATGGGTGTGGCAAAAGCAGCCCTAGAAGCTAGTGTGAAATATTTAGCAGCAGATTTGGGTAGAGAAAATATAAGAATAAATGCAATTTCTGCAGGACCTATTAAAACATTGGCAGCGAAAGGAATAAGGAATTTTAATACTATGCTTAAGGAGTTTGAAGAAAAGGCTCCAATTGGAAGATTAGTAAAGACTGAAGAGGTAGCAAATACTGCACTTTTTCTTTGTAGTTTTCTAAGCAGTGGTATAACAGGTGAAGTGATTCATGTAGATGGTGGGTATAATATATTAGGTTATTAGAAAACAGCGCTAAGATTATCTTAGCGCTGTTGGTTGTTTTTTATTAATCAGGATAGTTGAGAAATAAGAAATTTTATCTTTAGTAATGTTTTCTAAATCTCTATAGACAACTTCGTTATTTTGAGAAGAATTACTTACAAGGATTGCATATTTTATTAAATCATATGCTTTTAACTTTTGAATGATTTCTTTGAAGTTTTTATATACTTTCATCAACACAATAGAGTTATAGTTTTTTAATGTAAAATCAATTTTTTCTTCATCTGCTGTACATGGAATGACAACCAAAGCCTCTTTATCCATTACAAGAGGAAAGTTTTGGCTTGCAGCAATGTTTGAAAAAGCACTTATTCCTGAAATTGTTTCTATTTCTATTTTTTCTTTTAAAAGTTCAAGGATGTATACATATGTACTATAAAGCATTGGGTCTCCTAGTGTAATAAAGCCAACATTATTTCCATTTTTCACATCGTTTTCAATCTCTTGTGCAATTTTTTTCCAAGCTTCATTTCTTTCTTGATCATTAAAATTCATTGGAAAATGTCTTTGTTTAATTTTAGTTTTAGGTTCAATGTATTCTTTTACAATGGATAATGCCAGACTTTCTCCACCTTCCTTTGGTTCTGGTGTAAAAAGAATATCTAAATTTTTAATCGTATTTACTGCTTTGATTGTAACTAATGAACTGTCTCCAGGTCCTGTACCAATCCCATAAAATTTTGACATATTTGCTTAACGAATACGTAATATTCGTTAATTCCCCCTTTCTAAGTTTATATTTCTCGGTAGCTTGCATAAACGCCTAAAGCGTAAAATGCTAAAAAGTATGTAAATAATATCAATATAGATAAATAGTTTGTATCCCCTCTTAATGCTATATTCCTAAGACTTGATATAGCATGGGTAAGAGGTAGTATTGAGATGAATTCTTTTACAAGATGAGGCATCTTTTCTAAGGAAAAGAATGTTCCGCATAAAAATGTCATAGGTGTAATGACAAAGCTTGTAAAACGATTCATATCATAGTGGGTATTTATGACCATTGCTGCAAAATATCCAAAAGCAGCAAATAACATACTGTTTAAAAAACATATTAGTAAAAAGGAAAAAGTTAAATTTATGTAAGTACCAAATAAACAGGATACAAATAAAATTATGAGTCCTGCATAAAAACCCCGAAGTGCTCCTGCGAGGACATATCCAAAAGTCAATAAATACATATTGACAGGCGCTGTCATGTAATATTCAAAGCTTTTTTCGTGAAGCCTTGCCACAGAAATTCTAATAGATACAGCATTAAAGCTTGTATGCATGGTAGACATGGCGATAATTCCAGGAATAATATAATGCATGTAGCTAAATCCTTCTATATAGACATCTGATCCAAGTCCCCAACCAAAGGCTAATAAATATAAAAGGGGAGTGATGACAGCAGAAGAAGTAATTTTAAATGCTCTTTTTTTAAAAAAAGTAAATTCTCTCCAAAGTATTGTAAAAACTTCCATTTATTGTACCTTCCTATTCGTGAAATTATAAAAGACATCTTCTAAGTTGGTGTTTCTTAATATGTAATGATCAGAAAGAGTATTTACATATTTTTTTGCTTCTTCTATTGTATGAAAGTATTTATACTCAGTAATTTTATTTTTGTTGAAATGTTCTACTGTAAACTTACCGAGATTGTTTTTTAAATGATCACTAGTATCACAGTAAAATATTTTTCCATTATCCATAAGACCTATTTTATCACAAAGATATTCAGCTTCTTCAATATAATGGGTAGTTAAAATAATTGTTTTACCCATGTCATTCATAATTTTTAGCATGTTCCATATTTTTCGTCTATTATTTACATCAATACCCACAGTAGGCTCATCTAAAAAAATAATTTCAGGATTGTTTACTAAAGCTTTAACAATCATTAATTTCCTCTGCATGCCTCCAGATAATTTTTTACTGAGTTTATTTTCGATAGCTTTGAACTCTGAAAATTGTAGTAACTCTTCCACTCTTTTTTCTTGTTCTTTTCCTTTTATCTTATACAGCTTTGCAGAAAAAATAAGATTTTCTTTTATAGAAAGTTCTTTGTCTAGATTAATGTGTTGAGGTACAATGCTAATTTTATTTTTTAAAAAAGTATTATCTCTAGACATTTTTTGTTTTTTTATAATTATATTGCCGCTGCTTGGTTTTAATAAACCGACTAGCATTTTAATAAGAGTGGTTTTTCCTGCGCCGTTTGGACCTAAAAGTCCAAAAAAACTACCTTTTTCAATGCTTAAGTTTAAATGATCAATAGCAGTAAAATCACCGTATTTTTTTGTAACATCTTTTATTTCAATAATATTGTTCATTGTTACCTCCTAACAGCATAAGGGGTGTTGTTTATATAAGAAATTCAATTATAACTCTAACAGAATAAATATAATTAATCAATATCATGTTTATATTGACAGAATAGGTAAAATTATATATAATTTAGGCAGTATTTACAATTTAATACATCATATTAGGTTTCTTTTTAGAATTAAAAGGGAAAGTGGTAAAAGCCACTACAGCCCCCGCTACTGTGAGGTGGATGAAACTTAAAAACCACTAGAGTGAATCTCTGGGAAGGATAAGGAGTAATATGAAGCCGAGTCAGGAGACCTGCCTAATATGCATATTCATTCTTTCGGAGGGAAAGTGGAATATACGAAGTAGATTTGGCAAATTATGTGTTTATTAGCCAATTTACTATGTATAAAAAGAGCTTTCCAAAAGCTCTTTTTTATGTTGATTTTTTACCACTGGAGGAATTATGGAAAAAAACTTAGCTTTGAAATTAAAGCGAAAGCATTATAAAGAAAAAATTATAGGATTTGGTTTTGTAGTTTTATTAATTATTACTTTTTTTTCGTCAGTTAACTTTGGAAGAGCTGATATTGGGGCTTTTGATGTTGTAAAAATTATTTTTGGAAAAATTACTGGCAAAGAGGAAGTTTATGCTTCTATTAAGGAATCTTATTCAGCTATTGTGTGGAATATAAGGCTTCCAAGAGTACTAACAGCAATTATTGTAGGAAGTGGTCTCGCAGTTTCCGGAGCCGTATTTCAGTCTTTGCTTATGAATCCATTAGCAGATTCTTATACAATGGGGGTATCATCAGGGGCAGCATTTGGTGCTACAATAGCTATTTACATAAATATTTTCTTAGATGGTTTTAACCTTTCTATAACATTTTGTGCTTTTATAGGTGCATTTTTAACTTTAGGTATTGTAGTTGCAATTGCAAAGGTAAAAGGTATATTAAGTTCATCGAATCTAATTATTGCAGGAATTATTGTAAGTTCAATTCTTTCAGCAGGTATTAAGTTCTTAAAAAGCTTAGCAGGAGAAAATGTTTCTGCAATTATAAATTGGCTAATGGGTAGTTTATCAGCACGAAGTTGGGAACATGTTTTTATAAGCTTTCCCATTATTATATTGTGTATGATTGTCTGCATATATTTTTCAGAGGATTTAAATATTTTATGCTTAGGGGATAAAGAAGCAAAAGCATTAGGGATTGATACACAAAATTTACGAAGAATATTTTTAATTTGTGGATCATTAATTACAGCCGTATGTGTATCTGTAAGCGGGATTATAAGTTTTATAGGTCTTATTGTTCCACATATGCTTCGATTTGCCATAGGATCAGATAATCGTACTTTGATTCCCCTTACTGCATTGCTTGGAGGAGAATTATTACTGGTTGCTGACACAGCAGCAAGGACACTAATGAATATAGAAATTCCTGTAGGTGTTTTGACAACACTTTTAGGAGGTCCATTCTTTATATATATATTTATAACAAGAAATAAATCCCTGTATTGAAATAAGGGGGAGAGATATGTATACGGTAAAGAATTTATGTTTTTCATATGATGGTAAGAAAGTTTTAGACAATGTTAGTTTTTCTATTGAACAAGGAAAACTTACCACCATTATTGGACCAAATGGTTCTGGAAAGACTACCTTGCTAAATTTAATTACTGGGCAGCTTAGTAAATATAATGGAGAGATATACTTTCAAAATAAATTATTAGAAAGTTATGGTGTGAAAGAATTAAGCCAAAAAATTGCCGTTATATCTCAGAATGTAGACATTCGTTTCCCATTTACATGTATGGAAGTGGTAATGATGGGAAGAAGCCCCTTTAAAAGTCGAATGAAACAATTAAGCAAAAATGATTTGGATGTGGTTGTTAGGTGTATGGAGATGACAGAGACAATAAAATTTTCAGATACGCCTATTACAGATTTGAGTGGTGGAGAAAAACAAAGGGTAATGATGGCAAAAGCTTTAGCCCAGACACCACAAATATTGTTTTTAGATGAAGCTTTTTCAAATATGGATATTAAGTATACTATAAAATTTTTAAATCTTTTAAGAAAGATGATAAAAGAAGAGAATCTTACAGTTATATCTATTATGCATGACTTAAATTTAACAGATCTATTTAGTGATAGAATATTGGCATTAAAAGATGGAAAAGTAGTGAAATATGGAAAAACTGAACAAACTGTAACGCCACAGTTAATAAAAGATTTATTTGGTGTACATATAAGAAAAAATGAAGAAAAGGGATTAGTAATTCTTCCGACTATTTAATTATGTTTATAATGACTTTAACATGATTGTTAAAGTTTATATATAAAAAAATGTAAGGGGTGGAATGATGAAAAAACTTATTAAGGGTTTAAGTTTTATGCTAGCACTTATGCTAGTAGTAGGAAGTTTTGCTGGATGTGCAAAAAAAGAGACAACAGCAGATCCAGTGCAAGAAAAAAAACAAGAGGCTAATGAAGAAGTGAAAAAGGCAATATTAGTTACAAGCTTTGGAACAAGTTATGCAGATACAAGAAAAGTTACAATCGATGCAGTTGAGGAAAAAATAGCAAAAGCTTTTCCAGATTATGAAGTAAGAAGAGCATTTACTTCTGAAATTATCATCAAAAAATTAAAAGAAAGAGATAATATTCACGTAGATACAGTGGATGAAGCAATGAATAAATTAAAGGAAGAAGGATATAAAGAAGTAATTGTTCAGCCGTTACATATTATTCCTGGTGCTGAATATAGTGACATTAAAGAAGAGCTTAGAAAATATAATGATGGAACGTTTGGAAAATTCGTATTAGGAAGACCGATTTTAACATATCAAAAAGATTATGAGAAAGCTGTAGAAGCATTGAAATTACAACTTCCAGAACTAAAAGAAGGACAAGCAGTTGTACTAATGGGACATGGAACACATCACCCAGCGAATGCAAGCTATGCTGACTTACAAAGTGTATTAGATGAGCATAATTTAAATGTTTATGTTGGAACAGTAGAAGGATATCCAGAAATTACTGATGTTATTAAGAAGTTAAAGGCTAAAAACATCAAAGAAGTAACATTAATGCCATATATGGTAGTTGCAGGAGACCATGCGCAGAATGATATGGCAGGAGATGAAGATGATTCATGGAAGACAATCCTTAAAAAGGAAGGATTTACTGTAAATACATATCTTCATGGTTTAGGAGAAAATGCAGGATATCAAGATATTTATGTAGAACATGTTAAAGATGCTATTGATGGAAATGGAGAAGAAATACCAATGCCAGTTGCTAGTGAAGAAAAAGGAAATTGGCAGGAAGGTAAAAAAGGAATGCTTGTAGTAAGCTTTGGAACAAGTTATGCAGATACGAGAAAAGTTACAATTGATGCGGTTGAAGAAAAAATAGCAAAAGCTTTTCCAGATTATGAAGTAAGAAGAGCATTCACTTCTAAAATTATTATTAAAAAGTTAAAAGAAAGAGATAATATTTTTGTAGATACACCTGAAGAAGCTTTAAGTAAAATGAAAGAAGAAGGTTTTGAAGAGGTTATTGTTCAGCCGCTTCATGTAATTGCTGGTGCTGAATACGATGAAGTATTAAATGTGGTAGAAAAATATAAAGAAAAAGCATTCAAGAAAATTGTTGTTGGAAAACCAATTTTATATAGTCCA
The DNA here is from genome assembly GCF_008152325.1 of Crassaminicella thermophila. Taxonomy (GTDB): domain Bacteria; phylum Bacillota; class Clostridia; order Peptostreptococcales; family Thermotaleaceae; genus Crassaminicella_A; species Crassaminicella_A thermophila. The sequence goes on along the minus strand of NZ_CP042243.1, from coordinate 2,170,980 downwards.
CATGATTACAAAATGGCAGTAGAAGCTTTAAAAGAGCAATTACCTAAATTAGGTAAAGATCAAGCAGTTGTATTAATGGGACATGGAACACATCATCCAGCAAACGCAAGTTATCCATGTTTACAAAGTGCTATTGATGATGAAGGGTTAAATGTATTTGTAGGAACGGTAGAAGGATATCCAGAAATTAATGATGTAATTAAAAAGTTAAAAGCTAAAAATATAAAAGAAGTGACCTTAATGCCATATATGGTAGTTGCAGGTGACCATGCACAAAATGATATGGCAGGAGATGAAGATGATTCATGGAAGTCAATCCTTAAAAAGGAAGGGTTTACTGTAAATACATATCTTCATGGTTTAGGAGAAAATACAAAATATCAAGAGATTTATTTAGCACATGCAAAGGCTGCTATTGAAGGAGAAGAATAAATATGTATTCAACAAGTAAATGGGGATGTCCTATTTACTTGTTGTTTTATGTATTGAAGCTTGTCAAAATTTACATGTGGTGATGGAGGGAAAAATGAAAAAAAAATTATTTGTCATTTTATTAAGTATTTTGATTTTGCTTATAGGTTGTTCTGATCAAGAAGTAAAAGTATCTAAAGAAACTGAGCCTACAGCAAATATACAGTTTGAAGATGATTTAGGGAATATGATTAAGATGGATGCGCCAGCTAAAAAAATAATTTCTTTATATTCAGCACATACAGAAAATTTATTTTCTTTAGGATTGGATGAAGAAATCATTGGTGTTGGAAAAAGCGATGCTTATCCTGCAATGGTAACGACGAAGGAAAGATTTGATTACCGTTCTGACCCGGAAAAGGTTATTGCAGTAGATCCTGATTTAGTATTGATTCGTCCATTTATTAAAAAGAGCAGACCAGAATTTGTAGAAGCATTAGAAAATGCAGGGATTAATGTAGTATGTTTGTATCCAGATAGATTTGAAGAATTTCCTGAATATATAAAAAAATTAGGATTGCTTACGGGAAAAGAAGAAAAGGCAGAAGAACTTCTTAAGAAGTTTGAAGAGGATTTAAAAGACTTAGAAGAAATGACAAAAAATATTGAACCAAAAGTAAATGTTTTCTTTGAATCTACTGAGACAGAATATCGTACAGTAACTACTGATTCAATGGCAGCAAGAGCGATTAAACTTGCAGGGGGAAACAATATTGCAAGTGATGCAAAGCCAATTCGTGAAGGAACTAGTATAGCTTCCTATGGAGAGGAAAGAATATTAGAAAAAGCAGATAAAATAGATGTATATGTTTCTCAAAGAGGAGCTATGAATGCTGGTGGAAATATTCATTCCATTTCTATACGTCCTGGATTTGATACAATAAAAGCTGTAAAAGAAGGAAGAGTATATACAATTAATGAAAAATTAGTTTCTAGTCCTACCTTTAGATTTTCTAAAGGAGTAAAGGAACTTGCCCGTATGTTTTATCCTAATATAATGGATAATTTGGATGAATTTAAAAAAGATAAAGAATTAACAAGAAGTCAGCTAGCAAAAATGTCTGTAATGTTTAAACACAAAGGAATCTTTGCACCTACATCAAGGTATTATAGGAAAGAACATCGAGGACATGTATATGGAACCTTTAAAGATGTTACAATAGATAATAAAAACTTTGATTATATTGAAACAGCTGTTTTATCAAGTTATGTAGAATCAGAAAAAAATAATTTTTATCCAGATAATAAAGTTACAAGAGAAGAACTTGCAAAGACACTTTATATGCTGACAGATTTAAAGGATAAAGAAGGAACTCCTTTAATAAAAGATATAGATAAAGTTAAAAATGCTAGAATTGTTGAAATAGTTGTAGAAAACGGATTAATGCAATTAGAAGAAGAAAACTTTAATCCTGATAAAATTGTAACGGAAAAAGAAGCGGTAGAAAGTATGGAAAAGATAAAAAACTTAAAATAAAAAATTAAAAGCTTCCATAAACGTTTTAGGAGTGTTTATGGAAGTTCTGTTTTAAAATACTAATTCAAGCCTTAATAACCGTTCTTTTAACTTGTTTATAATTCTTTTTTCTTCTTTATAGTTATTTGCTTCAAAGGTAACGGAAAATCTAACATAAGGTTCTGGACTATTCCATGGTACTGTACAGATAAATGCTTTATTAAGTAAATATAGGGAAAAATCATCTGCATTTTTAAATATAATTCCTGATTTTGTTCCCTTTGGAACAGGAACATAGCAGTAAAAAGTAGCTTTTGGTTTTTCTACATCGAATCCAACTTCTTTTAAAGCTTCAATTAATAAATCAAATCTTCTTGAATATCTTATGCAATTTTTCTGTGTAATCTCAGGATGATTCAATGCATAAATTCCTGATTTTTGAATGGCCCGAAACTGACCTGAGTCTGTATTGGCCTTAAGAATTCCATATATATTTATTGCTTCGGAATTTCCTGCAATAAATGCAAGTCTCCAGCCAGTCATATTAAAAGCTTTAGATAAAGAATGTATTTCAACTCCTACTTCTTTTGCTCCATCAATTGATAGAAAACTTAAAGGTTTTACTCCATCAAAAGTTATAGCTGCATAGGTAGAATCAGCAACAACAATGATATTATTTTTATGAGCAAACTCAATGATTCTTTTATAAAAATCTTGTGTTGCAATTTGCCCTGTTGGATTATTAGGATAATTTATATATATAAGCTTTGATCTATACAATATGATGTTTGGAATATTTGAAAAATCGGGATAAAAATGATTTGCTCTTTTTAAAGGAAGCCCATAAACGACTCCACCTAGATATTTTGTATAGGTAGATATAATTGGATAACTTGGCAATGTGGTAAGGGTAATGTCGCCTGGATTTATGAAACATAATGGCATCATTGCTAAAATTGACTTTGCACCAATGCCATGCAAAATTTCTTTATAAGGATCAATATGATCTACGCCATAAACTTCTTTTAAATATTTAGCAGCGGCTTCTTGAAATTCTTTAATACCATTATCTGCATACAATCTATTTTCAGGTTTTTTAGCTTCTCTTGCAAGAATTTTTACAATATTTGAATCAGCAGGTAAATCAGGTTCCCCTATTCCCATATCGATTAATTCACAATCTGGATATCTTTTTTTTATATTTTCTTTTGCTTCTTTTATTTTCATAAACTTATAGTCTGGTTTGGCAATATCAAAACTTTTATCTCTAAACCTATCAGCGATTATATCTTTAATAAAGGTCATATTTTTTACTCCCTTCAAGTAGATATTTAGATTTTTTCATAAGATATTTTATTCTGAATAAAAATAAAGTGTTAATGAATGAAGTTTGTAAATAAAATAATGATTGTATTTTGGGGAAGGATATTTATATACGTTTAGTGAAAAAATGCAGGCAAAATATGCTATACTGTAATCGTAGCTATTTTAACATAAGAAAGTATGGAGATGATATATATGAAATTGTGTTCTGTTTGTAAAAAAAATATGGCAATTGTATTTACATCAATCATTGAAAAAGGAAAAACTGAAATTAAGGGATTATGTATAGAATGTGCAAAAAAAATGGGAATTCCTGTTATAGACCAATTGATGAAGCAAGCAGGGATGAATGAGGAAGATATTGAAAATTTAACGGAACAAATGAAAGATATGTTCCAAGATATGGACATGGAAGATTTAGATGATGATAACAATATGTTTATGAATCTGTTTAATAGTTCATTTCCATCAATGAAAGATGTAGATGATGAAGATTTTGAAATTAAGGATAAAAAAGATTTTTCTCAAGAAAAAGGAAAGCAAGACATGAAAGAAAAAAAGAAAAAAGCTAAAAAGAAGAAAAAGTATTTAGAAATGTATGGAATAAACTTAACAGAAAAGGCAAAAAACAATGAAGTAGATAAGATAATTGGAAGACATAGAGAAATAGACAGAGTGGTACAAATTCTTAATAGAAGAACAAAAAACAATCCTATATTAATCGGAGAGCCAGGGGTTGGAAAGACAGCTATTGCAGAAGGGTTAGCTGTACGAATTGTTGAAAGAGAAGTTCCAGCTAAATTATTTAATTCAGAGATTTATCTTCTTGACTTGACTGCTGTTGTAGCAGGAACACAATTTAGAGGACAGTTTGAAGGCCGTATGAAATCTATTATAAAAGAAGCTACAGAATGTGGAAATGTTATTCTAGTAATTGATGAAGTCCATAATATTATGGGAGCAGGTGAAGTTCATGGAGGAGTTATGAATGCTGCGAATATTTTAAAGCCTGCTCTTGCTCGAGGAGAAATACAGGTTATTGGAGCAACGACTCTTGAAGAATATAGAAAGCATATTGAGAAAGATTCTGCCTTAGAAAGAAGATTTCAACCAGTACTTGTTGAAGAACCAACCATAGAGGAAACAATAGAAATTTTAAAAGGGATAAAAAACTATTATGAAGATTATCACAAAGTGAAAATATCTGATGAAGTGATTGAGGCAGCAGCAAACCTATCTGAAAGATATATTACCGATAGATTTCTGCCTGATAAAGCAATTGATGTAATTGATGAAGCTGGTTCTAGAGCAAATTTAAAAAATCAAGGACTTGTAGAATTAGAAGCGTTAAAAGAAGAACTAAAAAAGATTAAAGAAGAGAAAGAAGCAGCTGCAGTGCATAATGATTTTGAAAAAGCTGCACAATATAAAATGCAAGAATTTAAAATTGAAGAAAAGATAAATGAAATAGAGAAAAAATCGAGTCATGTACAGATTACTGTTGAAGATATTGCTTATGTGATTGAATCTTGGACTAAAATTCCTGTTCAAAAGATTGCAGAAGAAGAAGCTAAGAAGCTTTTGAATTTAGAAGAAAGACTTCATAAGCGTGTGATAGGTCAGCATGAAGCTATAGTGAGTTTAGCAAGAACTATAAGACGTAATCGTTCTGGATTTAGAAAAAAGAAAAAACCTGCTTCATTCATTTTTGTAGGGCCTACTGGAGTAGGAAAAACGGAGCTGGTAAAGACATTGGCTTATGAACTTTTCGGTAGTGAAGATGCTATGATTCGTATGGATATGTCCGAGTATATGGAAAAACATACAGTTTCTAAGTTGATTGGAGCACCTCCAGGATATGTTGGATATGATCAGGGAGGGCAGCTTACTGAAAAGGTAAGAAGAAAACCTTACTCTGTGATCCTTTTAGATGAAATTGAAAAAGCTCATCCAGACGTATTTAATATGTTGCTTCAAATTCTTGAAGATGGTAGATTAACCGATAACCAAGGAAGAACAACTTTCTTTGAAAATACAGTTATTATTATGACATCTAATATAGGAACAAATGGAAAATCAAAGGGAATTGGTTTTGAAAATGATGGATATACTGCTTTAGAAAATCGTGTAAAGGATGCATTAAAAGAAACATTTAGGCCTGAATTTTTAAATAGAATCGATGAAACTATAGTATTTACCTATCTATCTAAAGAAGAGCTTCGGCAAATAGTTGATTTAATGCTTAAGGAAGTAATGGATGAAGCTAAAGAAAAAAATATAAGTATAGAAGTTTCAGAAGAAGTAAAAGATTTTATATTAGAAAAAGGATATGATGAAAAGTATGGGGCAAGGCCTTTAAGAAGGACTATCCAAAAATACATTGAAGATGAGATTGCTGAGCAGTACCTTAAAAATAAATTTAGAGAAGGGTCTCATATAAAGATAGTCTTAAAAGATGGGAAAATTATACTACAATAGAAAAAAGAGTATCAGAAAACAATTCTGATACTCTTTTTCTATTATAAAATTATTTAGAATTGTATATATACTATTGACAAACTTGTATATACAAGATAAAATAAAAACATCGAAACTTGTATATACAAGAACACAAAGAAAACGTTTTTAAATAGAATTTTATAGGAGGTTTTGTCCATGAGTAAATTTTCTAATGAAGTACAGCAATTATTAGCATATATTGGTGGAAAAGAAAACATTGCTGCTGTATCACATTGTGCAACTCGTATGCGATTTGTATTAAATGATCATGAGAAAGCAGATGTTGAAAAAATTCAAGGAATAAAATGTGTAAAAGGAACGTTCACACAGGCTGGACAATTTCAAGTAATAATAGGAAATGAAGTATCTGTATTCTATAATGAGTTTGTAAAAGAAGCAGGGGTGGAAGGTGTAAACAAAGATAAAGCGAAGCAAACTGCAAGACAAAATATGAACTTACTGCAAAGACTAATTTCTCATTTAGGAGAAGTTTTTGCACCATTGATTCCAGCTATAGTAGTTGGAGGATTGATTTTAGGTTTTCGTAATATTATTGGAGATATTAAATTATTAGAGGAAGGTACAAAGTCTTTAACAGAAGTTTCGCAATTTTGGGCTGGAGTTCACCACTTTTTATGGTTAATTGGTGAAGCAATTTTCTTTTTTCTACCAGTAGGGATTACATGGTCTATTTCTAAGAAAATGGGTGCAACCCAAATACTAGGGATTGTACTAGGGATTACATTAGTATCACCTCAGCTATTAAATGCTTATGCAGTAGCAGGTGGTGCAGAGGCTCCAGTTTGGGATTTTGGATTTATACAAATTAAAATGATTGGTTATCAAGCACAAGTTATTCCAGCAATGCTTGCAGGATTTGTATTTGCTAATTTAGAACTTCAACTGCGTAAAATTGTTCCAGGATATATTTCAATGATTGTTGTTCCTTTTCTTTCATTAGTACCAACTGTATTATTAGCTCATGTTGTATTAGGGCCATTAGGATGGACAATTGGTTCGTATATTTCAAGTATCGTATATGCAGGATTAACATCAGCATTTGGATGGTTATTTGCAGCAGTGTTTGGATTTGTTTATGCACCGTTAGTAATAACAGGTCTACATCATATGACAAATGCTATAGATTTGCAATTAATGAGTGAATTTGGCGGAACGAATCTTTGGCCAATGATTGCATTATCTAATATTGCTCAAGGTTCTTCCGTATTAGCAATGATTTATTTAAATAGAGAAGATGAAGAAGAAAAACAAGTATCTATTCCAGCAGCAATTTCATGTTACTTAGGAGTAACTGAACCAGCTATGTTTGGAATCAACTTAAAATATGTGTTTCCATTCTTAGCTGCTATGATTGGTTCAGCAATTGCAGCTATACTATCAGTAGGCACAGGGGTTATGGCTAATTCAATTGGAGTTGGAGGATTACCAGGTATTTTATCAATTCAACCACAGCATATGTTAACTTTTGCTGGTTCAATGATTATTGCTATTGTTGTTCCATTTGTATTAACGATTTTCTTTGCAAAAAAGAAAATTTTAGGAAAGAAGTAAATATATAAAAATTTGTTTATAGATAAATAAGAGAGGGATATTCATTCCTCCCTTTTATTTTGTAAAGGAGTGGTTGTGTGAAAGATTTTAAAAAGAGTGTAGTTTATCAAATATATCCAAAATCATTTAATGATTCTAATGGAGATGGTTTTGGGGACTTAAAAGGTATTACGAAAAAGTTAGATTATTTAAAAACATTAGGTGTGGATTATATCTGGTTAACGCCTTTTTATATATCTCCGCAAAAGGACAATGGCTATGATGTTGCAGATTATTACAATATTGATCCACGTTTTGGAACTATGGAGGATTTTGAAGAGTTGGTGAAAGAGGCTAATAAACGTGATATATATATTATGTTAGATATGGTATTTAATCATACATCTACAGAGCATGAATGGTTTAAAAAAGCTATGAATGGGGATGAAAAATATAAAAACTATTATATATTCAAGAAAGCTAAAGATGGAAAAGCACCAACAAATTGGATTTCAAAATTTGGAGGATCAGCTTGGGAATATGTAAAAGAATTTGATGAATATTATCTACATTTATTTGATGTAACTCAAGCTGATTTAAATTGGGAAAATGAAGAAGTAAGAAAAGAGATTTTTAAAATTGTAGATTTTTGGATAAAAAAAGGGGTAAAAGGATTACGTTTAGATGTTATAAATTTAATTTCAAAGCCAGACCAATATGAAGATGATAATGAAGGGGATGGTCGAAAATTTTATACAGATGGACCTCGTATTCATAGGTATTTAAAAGAGTTAAATAGAGAAACATTTGGTAAATATGAAGATATTATTACAGTTGGAGAAATGTCGTCAACAACTATTGATAACTGTATTAAGTATTCAAATCCAGAAGAAAAAGAGTTGTCAATGGTATTTAATTTTCATCATTTAAAGGTGGATTATAAAAATGGAGATAAGTGGACTTTGATGGATTTTGATTTTAAGCAGTTAAAAGAAATTTTTTCCAAATGGCAAGTAGAAATGCATAAAGGAGGCGGTTGGAATGCATTATTTTGGTGTAATCATGACCAACCAAGGATTGTAAGTAGATTTGGAGATGATGGGATTTATCATAAAGAATCAGCTAAAATGCTTGCTACTACAATCCATATGATGCAGGGAACTCCGTATATTTATCAGGGTGAAGAAATAGGAATGATGGACCCTAAATTTGATAGTATTCATGAGTATAAAGATGTGGAAAGCTTGAATATATATAAAATAAAGAAAAGTATGGGAATGGCTGAAAAGGAAATAATGAATATTATTAAGAGAAAATCAAGAGATAATTCTCGTACACCTATGCAATGGAATTGTAATGAAAATGCTGGATTTACAAAAGGAGTACCTTGGATTAATGTAGCATCAAATTATGAAGAAATTAATGTAGAAATGGCACTTAAAGATAGAAATTCTATTTTTTATCATTATCAAAAATTAATAAAGCTAAGAAAAACATTTGATATTATTGTGTATGGAAATTATAAACTTATATTAGACGATCATAAAGATATTTTTGCTTATATAAGAAATTACAAAAATGAAAAGCTGTTGGTAATAAATAATTTTTATGGTAAAACAACTAGATTTGAATTGCCTGATCAATTAGATTTTGATGACTATAAAAGCAAAATACTTATTTCTAATTATAATGATTCTCCAAAGGAATTTAAAAATATTTTATTAAGACCTTATGAGTCTATTGTTTATCACCTTGAAAAATAATTCCCAAAAAGGTAAAATGATTCAGGTGATGTATGATGAATAGTAAATATTTGAATATCTATAATGAGATAGCTAGTAAAATAGAAAATGGGGAAATAAAGCCTAATGAAAAGCTTTCGTCAGAAAATGAATTGGTAAAAGAATATGATACCTCTAGGGAGACAATAAGAAAAGCGTTGAATTTATTGGCACAAAATGGATATATTCAAAAGATAAGAGGAAAAGGATCTTTTGTTTTAGATATTAATAAATTTGATTTTCCTGTTTCAGGCTTGATTAGTTTTAAGGAATTAGCTGAAAAAATAGGTAAAAAATCAAAAACTATACTGCACGCATTAGAAATAATAAAACCAGATAAATTTTTGATGAATCAATTGAATATATCACAAAATGAAGATGTGTGGAAAGTTATAAGGGTACGAGAAATAGGAAATGAAAAAATTATTTTGGATAAAGATTTTTTCAATAAAAAATTAGTTCCTACATTAACAAGGCAAGTTTGTGAAGATTCTATATACGAATATATTGAAAATAAATTAGAGCTTAAAATTAGCTTTGCTAAAAAGGTAATTACTGTGGAAGTACCTACTGAAGAAGATAGAAAATATTTAGATTTAGATGAGTATAGTATGATTGTAGTTGTAAAAAATTATGTTTATTTAGATGATGCAAGTTTGTTTCAATATACAGAGTCTAGACATAGGCCAGATAAATTCAGATTTGTAGATTTTGCAAGGAGAAGATAGTATAGATAGTTATGAAAAAAATAGCAATATAAAAAATTAACAAAACTGTTGACAATTTTATAAAAAAATAATATCATTATTAACATGATGCTTATAACTTAATAATTTCCGTTTACGATTCAATAATAGAGGTGCAGTATTTAAGAGTACAATGGTGGAGTTAAGCAGCTGTGAAGCTATTGGAAAGGAAATATTGCCGAAATATACAACTGATTGCTTTAAGGTTGTATGTTGGGTCTGTACAGAATATGTGCAGAACTGTCACAAAGTATTACTTTGTGGAGAGCTATTGTCTGAATTAGGAAGCATGCTATGAGTAGCCTATCTATGCGTACTATTTCTTTGTTTGAATTAGTATGCAGGATATCAGTAGCTTTTTCTATGCCTTCTAGTCCTTAAGCAATAGTTTAAGGGCTTTTTTGATTTTAAAAATCTTTTAATGAATAGTTCTTAAAATATGAAATAATTGACGTAAATGGAAATACAATAGGAGGAGGAAAAAATGAGAAGAAAGGTATTTATTTTTAGTTTATTATGTATCATGCTTATGACAGGAACAGCTTTTGCTGTAGATCCTAATGTTGCACAGGCAAATGCAGACAAATTTGGTTTTTGGACGTTGACACCACCATTTGTAGCAATTCTATTGGCCTTTGCTACGAAAAATGTTGTTTTATCTTTATTTATTGGAGTATTTTCAGGAACATTTTTATTGGCATTAAATGATTATAGCTTCATTGGAGCAACTGTTCATGGTTTTTTAAATATTATTGATTATGTTTTAAGTTCATTAGCAGATAGCTGGAATGCAGGTATTATTCTTCAATGTTTAACTATAGGAGGACTTATTGCTTTAATTTCAAAAATGGGTGGAGCAAAGGCTGTTGCTGAGGCACTTTCAAAGAGGGCAAAATCACCGGTAAGTGCACAAATTGTTACTTGGTTATTAGGCTTATTCGTATTCTTTGATGATTATGCCAATTCATTAATTGTAGGACCAATTATGAGACCTGTAACAGACAAAATGAGAATTTCAAGAGAAAAGTTGGCTTTCATTATTGATGCTACAGCAGCACCTATTGCAGGTATTGCCCTTATTTCTACATGGGTAGGTTATGAAATTGGTTTGATTAAAGATGCTTATGATTCTATAGGTCAAAGTGTTAATGCTTATAGTATTTTTGTATCTACAATCCCATATAGATTTTATAATATTTTGATTTTGGTATTTATTGTTACTACAGCAGTAATGCTTAAAGAGTTTGGACCTATGTATAAGGCAGAAAAAAGAGCAAGAGTAACAGGGAAAGTACTTTCTGATGAAGCAAAGCCAATGATTTCTGATGAAGCTACTGATCTTGAACCTAAAGAAGGCATTAGATTAAGCATTTGGAATGCTATTGTTCCAATAGGTGTTCTTATTATTTCTGCTTTTGTAGGTTTTTACTATAATGGATATATAGCTTTATCTAACGATCCAGCTATGATGGAAATGATTCAAAAGGCACCTTTTTCTATTGAAGCAATAAGAGAAACATTCGGAGCTTCTGATGCAAGTATAGTATTATTCCAGGCTGCTTTGTTTGGGAGTATTGTTGCGTTGGCTATGGGAATTGGGCAAAAGCTATTTACCATATCAGAAGGTATAGATACATGGGTACAAGGGATGAAATCATTAGTAATTACAGGAATCATATTGCTTCTAGCTTGGTCATTATCTGGTGTTATAAAAGAACTTGGAACAGCTAAGTTTTTAGTGTCAATATTATCTGATACAATTCCAGCATTTTTACTTCCAGCTATCATTTTTATATTAGGTTCAATTATTTCTTTTGCAACAGGTACTTCTTATGGAACGATGGGTATTTTAATGCCTCTTACAATACCTTTAGCATATGCAATTTCACCGGAGCATAGCTATATTGTAATGAGTGCTGGAGCAGTATTGACAGGAGCTATTTTTGGAGATCACTGCTCACCAATATCTGATACAACTATTCTTTCTTCTATGGGAGCAGCTTGTGACCATATTGAGCATACAAAGACACAGTTATTTTATGCGTTATCTGTAGCAGCTGTATCTGTTATATTTGGTTATATTCCTGCGGGATTAGGCCTTCCTGTTTATATTGTGTTGCCAATTGCTTTAGGGTCTATTGTGGCTATTGTATACTTCTTTGGTAAGTCTGTGAAGGATGTTCAATTATAAAAACCTATAAAAAAAGAGTTTTAGATGGTAATAATCTAAAACTCTTTTTTATAGGCTTAATTTGAAGAATTATACTTCCATTTCTTAAAAACAATTGAAGCGTTATGTCCACCAAAGCCGAATGAATTAGATAAAATATAACTTAATGATATATTTCTTCCTTTATTTGGTGCATAATCAAGGTCACATATTGGATCTTTTAATTTATAGCCAATAGTAGGATGAATGTAGTTTTCTTCTAATGACTTGATACATGCGACTGCCTCTACTGCTCCAGCTGCACCTAATAAATGACCAATCATAGATTTTGTAGAACTAATTGGAATTTTATAGGCATAATCACCAAAAACGGTTTTTATTGCTTCTGTTTCTGTTTTATCATTATATGGTGTAGACGTTCCATGGGCATTGATATAGGAAATATCTTTAGGATTAATTGATGCATTTTTTAGAGCTAGCTTCATTGCTCTTGCTCCTCCTTTTCCTTTTGGTTCAGGAGAGGTTAGATGATAGGCATCACTGCTTGCACCATAACCAACAATTTCAGCGTATATTTTTGCATCTCTTTTTAATGCATGTTCAAGCTCTTCTAAAATTAAAATAGCAGCTCCTTCTCCCATGACAAACCCATTTCTTTCTTTATCAAAAGGTATAGAAGCTCTTTGTGGATTATTTTTTAATGATAAGGCATTAAGGTTTGTAAAGCCAGCTAACATTAAAGATGTTATACAGGCTTCACTACCCCCTGATATTATTATATCTGCATCATCGTATTGGATTTTTCTAAAAGCTTCACCGATTGCACTTGTTCCTGCAGCACAGGCAGTAATAACTGTATTGGATATTCCTTTTGCATTAAATTCAATAGCAATATTTCCTGTTACAATATTAGGGATTGATTTAGGAACAAATAAAGGGGATACCATGTTCATACTACCATTATGTAACTTTATAGTTTCTTCTATAATTGTTGATATGCCCCCAACACCATTCCCAATGATTACTCCTAACCGATTTTTGTCAATCTTTGCTGTATCTAATCCTGCATCTTTGTAAGCTTCTCTTGCTGCAACAATACCTATATAGGAAAAACGATCCAATCTTTTTACTTGTTTTCTATCGAAATGCTCTTTTGGATCAAAATTTTTAAGTTCTGCAGCTAATTTTACTTTTGAATTTTCTATATCAAAAGATTTTATATAATCAATACCACATAAACCATTTTTAGCGTTATTCCAAAAATCTTCTACATTATTTCCGATAGGGGTAATAGCACCTAGTCCAGTTATTACAACTCTTTTTTTCATAAAAACCTCCATTTAAGAAAGCTTACTTTCCACATGCTTTACAATATCTTCAACTGTTTCAAAATTAGCAATGTCTTCATTTTCAATTTCAATTTTGTAAGTATTTTCAAGCTCTAGGATGATTTGAGATAAATCTAAAGAATCAGCATCTAACTCGTCATAAAGATGACTTTCTAAAAGTATTTCATCTTTAGGAATTCCTAAAATGTCCATAATTGTATGTTTTACTTTTTCAAATACCATTGTGAAAACCTCCATTCGTGGAATGATTCAATACTATTATATATTATTTTTAAGTATTGTAAACATTTTTTAAAATATAGTTGACAATTAATTGTAGTTGATATACTTTATAATAAAATACTTTATAAAACAGGAGAATGATTATGAATAATCTATCAAAAAGGCTTTCTTTAATAAAAGAAAACGATTTATACCGAGACTGCAGGTATTTTTGTTCATCTCAAGCACCGAAAGTGAATATGGAAGGAAAAGAAGTTATTTTATTAGGATCAAATAATTATCTAGGTCTTTGTGATGATGCTCGATTAAAGGAAGCTGCAATAAAAGCTGTGAATAAGTATGGGGTTGGAGCAGGAGGTTCAAGACTTACAACTGGTTCTTATGATCTACATAGGAAGCTAGAAGAAAAAATAGCAACTTTTAAAGGCACGGAAAATAGTCTAGTTTTTAATACAGGATATATGGCAAATGTAGGAATTCTTTCTGCTTTATGTGATCGAAAATGGGTAATTTTTTGTGATAAATACAATCATGCAAGTATCATTGATGGATGTTTGTTAAGTGGTGCAAAACTTGTTCGATACAAACATTGTGACATGAGTGATTTGGAAAGAAAAATTCATATTTATAAGGGAAAAAATAATTTAATTGTAACAGACGGTGTATTTAGTATGGATGGAGATGTAGCACCATTAAAAGAAATTGTAAAATTAGCAAAAAGATATGAAATACTTACAATGGTTGATGATGCCCATGGTGTAGGTGTTTTAGGAGAGAGAGGTTCTGGAACAGCAGCTTATTTTGGAGTGAGTGAACATATAGATATACAAATGGGTACATTAAGTAAAGCGATAGCTTCTGTTGGTGGATATATAGCTGGGAAAAAAGAAGTTATTGACTATTTTAAAAATCTTTCAAGAAGCTTTATTTTTTCAACAGGATTACCTCCTGCAAGTATAGCTGTTTCATTAAAAGCAATTGAAATCATTGAAAAGGATAACAAGAGAAGAGAAAGACTAACCGTATTATCTAATTGGTTCAAAAAAGAATTAAAATTAATGGGATTTAATACCACAGATACTATTACGCCTATTATACCTGTGATTATAGGGGATGCAAAGAAGGCTAATAAGCTTAGTGAAAATCTTTTGGAAGAAGGAATATATATTCCAGCTATAAGACCTCCTACAGTACCTAAGGGAACAAGTAGATTAAGAATATCACTTATGGCTACGCATACGTATGAAGATTTAAGTTATGTTTTAAAAGTTATAAAAGAACAAGGAAGGAGACTTCAAATCATTGAAGGATGATGTGAAAAAATACTTAATTATATTATCAGGATGGGCAGTTGATAAGGTTGTTTGGAAACCATTTATGGATTTTTTATCAAAGGATTATGAAATAATCATTGTAAATTGGGATAATATGCAATCTTTAGATGAATTTAAACAAAAGATTATTCATTTAATTAATAAGAAGGATATGGATCAATTCTCTGTCATAGGTTGGTCACTAGGAGGATTGGTGGCGATAGATATAGCAAAAAATTTTTCTTCGAAAATAGAGAATATGATTCTTTTTAATACGACTAGTAAATTTATACAGGATGAAGGCTATCCTTTTGGATGGCATAAAAAAATTTTAGAAGGAATGATAGATAAGCTTAAGAAAAATCCTCAAAAAACTTTAAATGCATTTTATCAAAACCTTTTTACAGATGAAGAAAGAAAGGATGGATATACTAAGAAGTTTTTTGAGAGAATAAATATTTTAAATAAAAAGATAAATAAACAAAGCTTGGAATTAGGATTAGAGTATTTAAAGCAAAAAGACAATAGAGAGGTTATAAAAGATATAAATATACCTATACTGCTTATTCATGGAGATGAGGACTTTATATGTCCTGTAGAAGCTGTAGATTATATGCATAAAAATCTAAAGGAATCAAAATTGATTATACTAAATAAGACAGGACATATTCCTTTTTTTACAAAAGCAAGTACATGTTATCAGATTATAAAAGACTATAGTAAAGAGGGAAGAAAATGATTGATAAGGATAAATTAAAGAGAAGATTTAGTAGAAATGCAAAACAATATGATCAATATGCAAAAGTACAAAAAATAATGGGAGATACCCTTATTAAGAATATACAAAATCATGAAATAGATTTTAAGAACATATTAGAAATTGGCTGTGGAACAGGGTATGTAACAAGATTATTAAAAAAGAATTTTCCTAATGCTAAAATTACTGCGGTGGATATAGCACCAGGTATGATTGAACATACAAAAGCTACTATGGAATTTGATGATATTTTGTTTGTTTGTGGAGATATAGAAGAAATGATTTTAAATGAAAAATATGATTTAATCATATCAAATGCTACTTTTCAGTGGTTTAATCATCTAGATGAAACCTTAAAAAAATTAATCCAATTGTTAAATAAAAGTGGGATTTTATGTTTTTCAACCTTTGGACAAAATACATTTTGTGAGCTTCACCAGGCTTTTTATAAAGCGAAGAAGCTATTAAAAATAAATGAAGATATTTCTCCAGGGCAATCTTTCTTGTCATTAAAGGCTTTGAAAGAAATTTGCAGTGAAGCTATATGTAAAAGTAATTTGAATGATATGAAGGTTATTTGTTCAGAAGGATATGAATATGAATACTTTGATTGCTGCAAAGATTTTTTCTTTTCTATAAAAAAAATAGGTGCAAATAACAGCCAAAAAATGAGAAATAAAACAACTCCTGACTTTATTGAAAAGGTTATGAAAGTTTATGATGAGGATTATGCAGAAAATGATAAAGTAAGAGCAACTTATCATAATTTGTTTGTTTATATAAAATATTAAAAATAGCATTCATGATTGATGCCAGAGATTGAATTCTCTAGCATCTTTTTTTTATGAAGTTTATACAAAAGCGCAGAAAATCAAAATAAATTTTTAGAAAATATTGAAATATGTCTATTTATATGCTATAATCTTGCGATATATATAAAATTCAGAAAAATTGATGTGACTAGACTTAATTTTCTATAATTATCCATATTTATACAAAAATACTAAAGGGAGATGATGCACTTTGATAAAAAATGGACTACCAGAAAAACAAGGCTTGTATGATCCTAATATGGAGAAAGATAGTTGTGGTGTTGGGTTTATTGTAAATATTAAAGGAATAAAAGAGCATCGTATATTAAAACAAGGATTAGAAATATTGAAGAATTTAAAGCATAGAGGTGCTGTTGGAGCAGATGCTAGCACTGGGGATGGATCAGGAATTATGCTTCAGATTCCTCATGAATTTTTAAAAAAAGAAACTGAAAAACTTGATATTAAGTTGCCAGATGAAGGAGACTATGCTGTTGGAATGCTTTTTTTGCCTCGACATCCAAATGTACGACTTTTTTGTGAAGGAATATTTGAAAAGGTACTAAGAGAAGAAAACCAAAAACTTATTGGTTGGAGAGAGGTGCCTGTTAATGAAAAAGCATGTGGTGAATCTGCTAGGGCTACAAGGCCAATTGTGATGCAGGTGTTTATAGATAGAAATAAACAAGAAAAGTATGAATTTGAGAGAAAACTATTGATTATCAGAAAGCGTGTTCAAAATATTATTATAGATTCTAATAGAGCTTATACAGAGAATTTTTATATATGTAGTCTGTCAAGTAGCACTATAGTTTATAAGGGACAGATTTTAGGTTATAAATTGGATGAATTTTATTTAGATCTTCAGGATAAAGCTATGAAAACTGCAATTGCAATTGTCCATGAGAGATATAGTACAAATACGTTTCCTTCATGGAAACTTGCACAGCCATTCAGATATTTAGCACATAATGGTGAAATTAATACGATAAGAGGGAATGTAAACTGGATGAATGCAAGAGAAGGAGTTATGCATTCTAAGATATTTGGAGAAGATTTCAAGAAAATATTGCCAGTTATTGAACCAGATGGAAGTGATTCTGCTTCATTAGATAATGCATTAGAATTATTTGTAGCAAATGGACATCCATTGGAAAATGTAATGATGATGCTTATTCCAGAAGCTTGGCAGAATGATTCAAAAATGGATAAGGATAAAAGAGGGTTTTATGAATATTTTGCAAGATTAATGGAGCCTTGGGATGGACCTGCTACAATAGCTTTTACAGATGGAACTAAGGTAGGAGTAACATTAGACAGAAATGGATTAAGACCAGCACGCTATCTTATTACAAAGGATGATTTAGTGATAATGGCATCAGAAGTTGGTGTTGTTGAAGTAAAGCCAGAAAATGTTGCTAAAAAGGGAAGAATTGAGCCAGGAAAAATGCTTCTTATAGATATAGAGGAAGGTAGAATTGTTTCCGATGATGAAATAAAATGGGCAGCATCTAAGAAAAAACCATTCGTTGATTGGATTCAAAAAAATAAGCTAACCCTTGATGATATAAAACAGCCTTATGAGATTAAAAAGATGAGAAAAGAAACATTGATGTTAAAACAAAAAATATTTGGCTTTACAAAAGAAGAGATAGAAAAAGTAATTAGTGTTATGGGGGATTGTGGAGAAGAACCAATTGGTTCGATGGGGCTAGATATTCCTTTAGCTGTTTTATCTGAAAAAAACCAGCTTTTATTTAATTATTTCAAGCAGACTTTTGCTCAGGTTACTAATCCTCCAATAGATCCTATTAGGGAAGAAATTATTATGTCACTTATTCAGTTTATAGGAGGGCATGGAAAGCTTCTTGATGAAATTGAAACAGAAAAAGATTATAAATATATTGAATTAAAACATCCTATTTTATGTAACAGACAGATGGAAGATATAAGACATTTGAATAATGATGATTTTAGAGCTATTACAATACCTATTACATTTGAAATTGATAAAAAGAATGGTTTAAAGGAAGCATTAGATTATCTTTGTAAGCGTGCAGAAGAAAGTGTAATAGATGGATACAATATTCTTATATTAAGCGATAGAAGTTTAGGCAGATACAACGCTGCTATTCCAAGCTTGTTAGCTTTAGGGGCAGTACATCACCATTTGATTAGGAAAAAATTAAGAACATCAGTTGATTTGATTGTTGAAGCTGGAGATGCTAGAGATGTAATGCATATTGCCCTTTTAATTGGCTATGGAGCAAAGGCTATTAATCCTTATATGGTATATGATGTGATTGGAAATATGGTAGAGAATAAGAAGTACTTTAAAAATATTACTAGTTTAGAAGAAGGTTTTGAAAACTATTGTAAAGCTATTTCATCAGGATTATTAAAAATAATATCTAGAATGGGTATATCAACAATCCAAAGTTATAATGGAGCTCAAATATTCCAAGTTGTAGGAATAAATCAAGATGTAATTGATGAGTATTTTACAGATACACCATCAAAAATATCTGGGATAGGATTAGATGGTATTGCTGATGAAGTTATTCGTAGACATACTATAGCCTATAAAAACGCTGGAAGATTAGATGTAGAATTAGATATAGGTGGGGAAATGCAGTATAGACCTAATGGAGAATATCATATGTTTAATCCAGAAGTAGTAAAAAGATTAAGAAAATCATGTTTAGAGAATGATTATTATCTTTATAAAGGCTATGCAAAGGAAGTAAACGAACAAAATGAGAGAATAGCAACTATTCGTGGATTGTTAAAATTCAAAGATAGAAAGAGTGTGCCTATTGAAGAAGTTGAACCTGTAAAAAATATTCTAAAAAGATTTACTATATCAGGTATGTCATTTGGATCACTTAGCAAGGAAGCTCATGAGACTATTGCAACAGCAATGAATAGAGTTGGAGGTACGAGTAACTCTGGAGAAGGTGGAGAAGATCCAGGTAGATATGAATTAAGACCTAATGGGGATAATTTACGAAGTGCTGTAAAACAAGTTGCATCAGCTAGATTTGGGGTAACAATGAATTATCTTGTAAATTGTGATGAACTTCAAATCAAGATGGCGCAGGGAGCAAAGCCTGGAGAAGGAGGACATTTGCCAGGAAGCAAAGTGACAGCAGAAATTGCAAAGGTTCGTCATTCTATCCCAGGAATAGATTTAATTTCACCACCACCTCATCATGACATTTATTCAATAGAGGATTTAGCTCAATTGATATTTGACTTAAAAAATGCAAATCCAAAAGCACGTATAGGTGTAAAACTTGTATCAGAAGCAGGCGTTGGAACTGTTGCAGCAGGAGTAGCTAAAGGTTATGCTGATGTTGTAATGATAAGCGGACATGATGGAGGTACAGGAGCATCACCTATAAGCTCTATGAAGTATGTAGGACTTCCGTGGGAAATAGGTCTTGCTGAAACACAACAGACGCTTTTATTAAACAACCTAAGAAGCAGAATTACTATACAGGTTGATGGAAAAATGAGATCAGGAAGAGATGTAGTTATTGCAGCTCTTTTAGGAGCAGAAGAATATGGTTTTGCAACTACAGCCCTTATATCTATTGGTTGTATGATGTGTAGACAATGTCATTTGAATAGGTGTCCAGCAGGAATAGCAACTCAGGATAGCAAGCTTCGTGAAAGATTTAGTGGAAAGCCAGAGCATTTGATTAGATACCTAACGTTTGTAGCAGAAGAAATTAGAGAAATAATGGCAGAATTAGGATTTACTACAATGGATGAAATGATTGGAAGAGTAGATGTATTAGATGTTAAAGAAATAGACAGGTATAAATTAAGAGAATTAGATTTATCAGCTGTATTATATAGACCTAATCTTCCATCACGTATTGTTGATAGATGTACAGTTTCACAAAACCATAAGATAGAAGATATTTTGGATAGAAAATTGATTAGTTTAGCTAAACCAGCATTAGATGAAGGAGTAAATGTTGAAGGAAGGTTTAAAATCAAAAATACTGACAGAACAGTTGGAACTATGCTTAGTGGTGAAATTGCAAAACGTTATGGA
This sequence comes from Crassaminicella thermophila, assembly GCF_008152325.1. GTDB lineage: Bacteria > Bacillota > Clostridia > Peptostreptococcales > Thermotaleaceae > Crassaminicella_A > Crassaminicella_A thermophila. The sequence goes on along the minus strand of NZ_CP042243.1, from coordinate 2,150,464 downwards.
GATGCTGGACTTTCTGATGATACGATTATTTTAAACTTTGAAGGTTCGGCAGGTCAAAGTTTTGGTGCTTTTGCAATTAAGGGTATGACATTAATTCTTGAAGGAGATGCAAATGATTATCTTGGAAAGGGATTATCAGGAGGAAAAATTATTGTTGTTCCACCCCAAAATGCAACATTTATTCCAGAAGATAATATGATTGCTGGAAATACCCTGCTTTATGGTGCAACATCAGGAGAAGTATATATTAATGGAATGGTAGGACAGAGATTTTGTGTTCGAAACAGTGGAGCTACGGCAGTTGTTGAGGGTATAGGAAACCATGGATGTGAGTATATGACGGGAGGAATGGTAGTAATATTAGGAAATGTAGGCAGAAATTTTGGTGCAGGTATGAGTGGAGGAGTAGCTTATGTATTAGATGAAGATAGGGATTTTGATACGAAGTGTAACAAACAAATTGTTGAGATTAAGCCTCTAGAAGATAAGGATATACAAAAAGTAAAAAATCTTATTTGTAATCATTATGAATATACAAAGAGTAAAAAAGCAAAAGATATTCTTGATAATTGGGATTTATATATAGATAAATTCTTAAAAGTAGTTTCTCCTATTTATCAAATGAAATTGGAAGGTAAATAACTATAATCCTTCTTGACTTTGTAAGTCAAGAAGGATTTGCTTTATTCTAGTATAAATTATTGTTTATTTTCTTTGCATAAGCTTAATAAAAAATTAGAAATATCTCTTGTGGCATTAGGTTTTTTTAACCTAGACATATTTTGCTTGAAAAAATTATATTTTTCTTTGTCTTCTTTTAACATGTTGATGCAAAAAATGAGAGAATTAGGACTGTTGGCAACCATGCCGATGCTATTATTTAATATAAATTCTGTATTTCTTTCTTCTTGACCCGGAAGTTTAGATGTAATAATAATTGGGAGTTCTTTTATAAGAGATTCAGTTACAGTTATTCCTCCTGGTTTGGTTATAATAATATCAGAAACGCTCATTAGTTCATCTATATTATTCATAAAACCAAATATTTTCACATTGGGTCTTTGAATTCTTGAGAGATATCTATATAACTCCTCGTTTTTTCCTGTAACAACCAATAACTGAATATCTATGTCATAAGCAAATAGATAGTTTAATGTTTCTGTAATATTCCCAAGACCTAGACCGCCACCCATAATGAGTGCAGTAAAGGTATTTTCAATTTCAAAGCTATTGCATAGCTTGCTTCGATTATGAGTTATGTTAAATTTTTCATCTACTGGAATACCGAAAAATTTTGCTTTTTCATATGGAATCTTCAAATATGGAATTTTATAAGCTAAATTTTCAGATGGAAAAATATAATAATCTACTTCTTTATTAATCCAACTAGGATGAATTGTATAATCTGTTAGAATTGTCACCAAGGGGATATTGATTTTTCCCTTTCGCTTCATTACAGAAAGTGCTTCTGCAGGAAACGGATGGGTACATACAATTACATCTGGTTTAAAATCTGTCAGCAATTTTGAAAGTTTTCTTGATAATAAAATTTTATTTAAAAATTCACTTACATCTGAGATAGAGCTATCTGTAACTTCTGAGCGATTATATAAAAATCTATATAAAGCAGGCATATATTTTATGGATTTCATGTATGTTTCAATAATTATTTTGTGTAAATTAGGATGTATATAATTAAAGGTGTCAATGATTTTTATATGATGATTTGGGTGACGTCTTTTTATATAACCAGCTACAGTTTTAGAAACTTGATTGTGACCTTCTCCAGCGGATACAGTAAAAAATAAGATATTCATGTAGCTCACCTCCCAAATGTACATTATACCATTTTTATAGAAAATTTTATCTGTTATTTAAAGAAATTTATAAATGAACAATAAGTTTTGCAGCTTCTAACAAATTGTAAACGGTATAATCTGCATTTTTACAAGGCTTTCCAATCTTAATTGTTTTGCATCCAGCTTTAAATCCGGCTTCTATGTCCATTTCTCGATCTCCTACCATATAAGAAGATTTAAGATCAATATGATATTTTTTCGCAAGTTCTAAGAGCATTCCTGGTGATGGCTTTCTACAAGTACATTTGGTTTTGAAATGAGGGCAGTATGCAATATCATGAATAGAAATTTTTTCTGACTGAAATATTTTTGTCATTTCATTATGGATACGATGTAAATCATCTTCAGTAAAATAGCCCATTTCGATACCTCCCTGATTTGTAACGACAAATAGTAAAAAATCAGCTTTACTTAACATTTTTAGTGCATCAATGGTCCAAGGATAAAGGATTAAGTCTTCTGGTTTGTTCACAGGTTTTTTATTATCATTTATAACACCATCTCTATCTAAAAAAACTGCTTTCTTCATAAAAACCTCCTTTTATCTATGTAGTATTTTGAATAAGTATATGTTAAAATATGTTTTATATTCATTTAAGGTTTTTGAATAAAAAATTATGGTGGTGATGATTTGAAAAGAATTATTTTAGAAAGAATTTCTAAGGCTTCATTAAATAAAATTTTAGATATAGATAATTTTAAAGATATAGATTGGATTTGGGTAAATAGAGAGATTTTTAGAGATATTTTATACAATTTAGATTTAGATAGAGAATTTGAGGAAGAGGAATTAGAAAAATTTTTAAAAGATATTGAAGATGAGGTAATGATAAAGGAACTTTTAGGGCCTTTTAAAAAAGAAGGATATTTGTCTTTAGATCAAAATTTATTTGCGAATTTAGAAAAAGGATATAAACCAACATTAGATATAGATACGATTATATTTGTAAAAGAGAAATATTATAGAAAGCTTTTTATTAAGCAGATAAATGGTTACAATTGGGTACTAAAAGCGATGGCAATAGATACTTATTTAAGGATGGGACTAGAATACAATAGTTTAAAAGAAACTTATGAAGAGTTGTATAATGAAAATACTCGTATTATTGAAGATCTATTATCAACGAATGAATATGCTTTTTTAAATGGAGTATGGAAATTTGAGAAAAAAACAAAAGAATTGTATTTCTATAAATCAGGAGAATTTTATAATAGCTGGACGGAAGGAGAAGTCAATTCAAGATTTGAAGAACTTATAAAAAAATAGAAAAAATATAAGGAGTACAGGGGATTATGATTACCTGTACTTCAAATTTATATATAAAAGAAATAGTCTTAATGCTATAATAAAGAATAACAATGTTTTAAAGCGTTGGAAGGGGATATGCATGAAGGAAAGTATACATAATATAAAAATAATAGCAGATAGAATAGAAAGAGCAGCAGATAAAATACAATTAGAAGGACTAATTGATGAAATGATTAAAATTTGTAAATATATAAAAGATGAACTTAAAGAGAAGAAAAAAATAGCGAATGATATAAAGTTAGAAAATATAAATACAATTTCTTTTCTTTATAAACCTATATTAAAAAAGAATTATTATGAGGGTACTTATTTAGAAGAATTTTCAGAAAGAAGAACTTATGAGCTTAAGGAAGCAAAGGCATTAGATGTACATAATAAATTTTGGCAAACTCATGAAGTTTTAAGAGGGAATATATTTGGTTCTATACCATTAGGGTTAATTAGCAAGGACGTGGCAGAAAGGTTAAAATTTTTTGGATGGGATGAGGTTTGTGTTGACGTTTTTGAGGTTCAAGAACGCAAGTGTAGCATGAAAGAATTAGTAGAGTATTGTAAAATAAAGTTTTTAAATTTTCTTATAGTAAATGAAAAATCAACAGGAGCAGAATTAATATTGCATTACAATATTTAAGAGGGTGTTATATTGGCACGAACTATAAAAAAAGCAGAAAAATATTTTACAATTTGTATTGCAACAGTGTTTATGGGTCAGATTTATTTAAGCCCTTTTTCAACAGCTTTTAGATTTACTTTAGGGGTAGTAGTACTTTCTCTTTTACTGATTTATTTTAAAGATATTTCTATTATTACAGCTACAAATATTATAGGTGTATGGGTTTTTCTATTTAGATCTTTTGTATATATAGTGTCTCATCCTCAGGCAAACTTTGATGAGATAATTCACCTTTATTATCCTGTAGGGATATTTTATATATTGTTTGGGATATTATTTGTTCTACTTAATGTACGAGGTAAACTCAATAAACCTATTATGTTTATAGCATCCTTGTGGTTTTGTGATAGTATGTCAAATATGGTGGAAGTATTTTTAAGAAGGGAAATAGAAGCATATTCTTTTGAAAAAGTAATCTTAGCTATTATTTTAATGGGACTGGGAAGGGCTTTGCTTACAATTTATATTTATAATGCTGTTATTTATTATATGAATCGATATGAAAGAGAACAACGAGAAAAGAAATACAGAGAATTAGTAATGCTTATTGCAAATTTAAAAGCAGAATTATTTTTCTTGAGAAAGTCAACCATTGATATTGAGGAAGCAATGAATAAAAGCTATGATCTATATGAAAAATTAGAAGATACTACTTTAAAAGATAATGCTTTATTAGTGGCGAAGGATATACATGAAATCAAAAAAGACTATATTCGTGTTGTTACAGGAATAGAAAAGACATTAGCAGAAGAAAAATGTGAGCCTTAATATGAGCATAGAAGAAATATTTACAATTATTAATGGAAATACCCAAAAGATGCTTGATGCACAAGATAAAAATATTATCTTGAGATTTAAATGTACACACGATTTTAAAACGAGTCAGTTTTATCCATTAATATCTGTATTAAATAATCTAATTATGAATTCTATAGAAGCAATGGGTGAAGTTGGAGTTATTACTATTACAGAAGAAATAGATGGAACAGATTGTATCTTTCAAGTGATAGACAATGGTAGTGGAATAGAAGAGGATGATATTGATTTGGTTTTTGAGCCTGGATTTTCTACAAAATTTAATTTAGTAACTGGAGAAATGTCAACAGGTATAGGACTAACTCATGTAAAACATATTGTAGAAAACCATTTTAAAGGTAAAATCTGTGTGAAGTCAGAAAAAAATATAAAGACTGTTTTTCGTATAACAATTCCAATGGAAGTGCTGATATAGGGGGAGATTGAAATGAGCTATAACTTTTATATTATAGATGATGACAAAGGGGTTAGAAAAGTTTTAAAAAATATCATTTCTCAGCATGATTTAGGATACGTAATAGGTGAAGGGGATAATGGAATAGATGCAATTAAAGAGATAAAAGAGTTTAATCCTGATATTGTATTAGTAGATTTATTGCTTCCTGGAATAGATGGAATTGCGATTGTGTCTGAAATAAAGAAAATGAATATAAATACAAATTTTATTATGATTTCACAAGTAACATCGAAGGATTTAGTATCAAAGGCATATAATAAGGGAATAGAATTTTTTATTCATAAGCCTATTAATGTGGTTGAAGTGATTTCTGTTATTAATAAAGTAAAAGAAAAGATAACAATGCATAATGTAATTCAATCTTTTGAAAAAGCATTTCATAATATGAATATTTTAAAAGAATATACGGGTATGACAAATGTTCAGACAGTTTCAGAAAAAGATCGGGTTAAAAAAGTACTTTCGCAATTAGGAATTCTTGGAGAATCTGGAAGTAATGATATTGTTGAAATGATTTCAATGATATTAGAACAAACAGAAGATATAAGAGCACAGCTTCTTAAGCAGAAACTATCAGAATTATATAAAATGTTAAACAAAAGATATAGAGATGATTATAAAATTTCATCTAATGTGGGTGCTATAGAACAGAGGATTAGAAGGGCAATTATTAAAGCGTTAGGAAATATTGCAAATATGGGCATAGAAGATTATGGAAATGATATATTTATGAGGTATTCCAATACATTGTTTGACTTTAAAGAGGTAAGAAAACAAATGGATTGTGCCCGTGGCAAATCAAACTATGGAGGTAAAATAAGTGTCAAGAAATTTATTGAAGGAATTATTGTAGAGTTAAAAAGTGAGCTTTAAAAAACTAAAACCATGTGGTTTTAGTTTTTTTATTATTAATTATTTGATAATTCTTTAATATGAAAAAACAATGAAGTATAATTGCGTAGTTTTGCGTAGGATTCTGTAGGATGTGATTTATCATTACTATATGTTAATAAATTAATAAAGGAGGATGGATATGAGTAATAAAAAAATGAGTTTAACAACAAAAATTTTTATCGGACTAATATTTGGTCTTATTACAGGTCTTGTTCTAAACAAAATGGGTTCTTCCTATCTTCGTGATACTATTTTAGTAAATGGGGTATTTACGCTTGTAGGAACTGTTTTTTTAAGAGCTATTAAAATGATGGTTGTACCATTGGTATTCATTTCTATTGTAAATGGAGCATCATCTATTTCAGACATTCGAAAACTTGGTAGAGTAGGAAGTAAGACGATTGCTTTTTATCTTTTTACAACAGCAATTGCCATTACAATTGCAATTGCACTTTCAACAGTTGTTCAACCAGGAGTAGGCCTAGACATGTCATCTTTAGTAAAAACTGAACCAACTATAAAGGAAGGAAAGGCATTAGTTACGGTTATTACAGATATGGTGCCTACAAATCCAATATCAGCTATGGCAAATGGATCTATGCTACAGATTATAGCATTTGCAATTCTTATGGGAGCTGCTATAGCTGCATTAGGAGAAAAATTACAGTCTGTAAAAGATGCATTTGACAAATTAAATGATTTAATGATGAAAATGGTTGAAATCGTTATGCTTCTTGCACCATTTGGAGTATTCTGTTTAATTGCAAAAACTTTTTCAGGATTAGGGTTCGATGCAATGAAGCCTCTAGCAAAATATATGTTCTGTGTATTGTTTGCATTGTTGTTACATGCAGGATTTACTTATACAGGTATGTTAGTTGCGTTTACAAGACTTAATCCAATTACATTCTTTAAGAAATTTTGGCCTGCTATGAGCGTTGCTTTTTCAACAGCAAGTTCAAGTGCGACATTACCTGTTACTCTTGAAACTGTAGAAGAAAGACTTGGTGTAAATAAAAGTATTGCATCTTTTACTATTCCTTTAGGTGCAACTATTAATATGGATGGTACTGCAATTATGCAGGGTGCTGCAACTATATTTATATCACAGCTTTATGGATTGCCATTATCATTTAGTGCTATATTAACAGTTATATTAACAGCAACATTAGCATCTATAGGAACAGCAGGGGTACCAGGAGTTGGACTTATCATGTTGTCTATGGTGCTTCAAGCAGTTGGATTACCAGTAGAAGGAATTGCTATGATAATTGGTATAGACAGAATACTAGATATGTGTAGAACTGCAATTAACATTACTGGTGATGCTATGTGTACAGTAATTATTGCAAAGTCAGAAGGAGAATTCAATGAAGTAGTATACAATTCTAAAGTAGAAGATAAAGCAATTGTATAAAAAAAGAGATGACTAAGGTCATCTCTTTTAAATTTATAGAAATTTTTCTTTTACTTTATTCCAAAAATCATAATCTTTTAACCGTAATATTTTAGGTCTTAAATCAGACATTCTTAACAGGATTTCTTCAATTTCATAATGTTTATGTTCCATACCGTCTGTAACAATAAGAATAGAGTTTTCAAAAGTATATTCAGGATAAATTTTTATAATAGAATCTTTCGGTACTATAATGCTAGAAGTAAAAGAGCGATAAGCAGTAGTAGTAATAGGTGCGATAGGTGTGATTTGTAATAGATTTAGTCTAGGATCTACAATACTTCCACCTAAAGAATAGTTATAGGCAGTACTACCGGCAGGGGTTGATACTAAAACACCATCTCCACTAAATTTTTCTAAAAAACTATCATCTAATGATATGTTTAGATGGACTGTTCTGGATTTATCACCTTTTATAGTTATTTCGTTAATCCCAATAATTTCAATACAGTGACTTTTTGTACATACAAGAGCTTCAACAGGATGAAGCTCTTGTATTGTATAATCACCTTTTTCATAACGAAAAATAAATTCATCTAGCTGATAAGGGGATAATTCTTGAAAAAATCCTAAATGTCCTGTATTTACACCGATAATAGGAATATCAGGGAAATTATATTCATGCAATGTGCGAAGAAATGATCCATCTCCTCCAATACATATAATTAAATCTGCTTCAAATGAAAATTTTTCTGGAATGATAAAACCATTATTTTCAAGTTTTTGTTTTAAAATTCTGCTAATTTCTTTTGAGATAGGCCGATCGTTAGCTACAATATTTATTATACGTGTTTGGATTTTGGTCATGAAATCCACCTCATTTCCACGTTTTGAATTATTTAATACATTGTAACATATTTATCATGCTTGTTAAAGAGAATGAAAAAGTATCTATAAAGATTATTTACAAAATGTAAGAAAATAAGTCTAAATATTTTATAGCTGGAAAACCTAATTTTATTAAGAGCAAAGAGGTGATGTAAATGAAGCCTTTAATTGTTATAGCAGGAATTATAAGGAGAGATAGAAAGATACTTATAGCACAAAGATATGTAAAGACTGAAAATGTTTTTAAATGGGAGTTTGCAGGAGGAAAATTAGAAGATGAAGAGGCTCCAAAGCAGTGTTTAGAAAGAGAAATAAAAGAAGAACTAGATTTAGACATTCAGGTAAAGGATATTTTTAAAGTAGTTTATCATAAATATAATGATAAAACTATATTATTACTGTGTTATTTATGCGATGCAGTTTTAGGAGAACCTAAAGCTATTGAATGTAATGATTTTAAATGGGTTACGATTAAAGAACTAGAAAAGTTTACATTTACAGAAGCAGACAAACCTATTGTAGAAAAAATTATTTTTGTAGGAGAAAAAATATTTGAAATTGACGCAGATAATATAAATCAATATAATAAAGTGTAGACTTTTTAAGATAGTAGGTGGATTTAGTGAAATATGAATCAAAGGAAATTTGTTCAAATATATTAACATTTAAAGTGGATGCAGAACACGCAGGAATGACATTAAAAGAAATATTATATGATAAAATGAGATTGTCTAGCAGATTGGTAAGAAAACTTAAAAGAAAAAAAGGCATATTGGTTAATGAAAATAGAATACCTTTTCATGCAGTCTTAAGAAAAGGTGATTTTGTTAAGGTAATTATGGAAGAAGAGTCAAATCAATTTGAACCTGAAGATATTCCAATAGAAGTTGTATATGAAGATGTAGATTTGCTAATTGTAAATAAGGAACCAGGTATTGTAGTACATCCTACAAAAGGCCATCCTACAGGAACGATGGCAAATGCAATAGTTTTTTATATGCAAGAGAAAAAAGAAAACTTTAAAATTCGATTTGTAAACAGATTAGATCGAGATACGTCTGGATTGATTATTATTGCCAAAAACCCATTTGCACAACAAGAGTTATCAAAGCAAATGCAAGAAAACTTGGTTGAAAAAATATATTTGGCTGTAGTAAAAGGAAGGATTAAAGAAGATAGGGGAACAATTTGTGCGCCTATTGGAAGAGAGGAGCCTGAAAGTATTAAAAGAAAAGTTTATGAAGGTGGACAGCCTTCTGTAACTCACTATGAAGTTATAAACAGATTTGAGGAAGCTACTGTTGTAAGGGTTAAATTAGAAACTGGTAGAACCCATCAGATTCGTGTACATATGACCCATATAGGACATCCTCTTATAGGAGATGAATTATATGGATCTGTAGATGAAAAACTTATAAAAAGACAGGCACTTCATGCAGAGACATTGACTTTTTATCAGCCAAGAACAAATGAGCGTATAGAGGTAAAAGCTTCTGTTCCAAAAGATATTGAAGAACTAATAGAGAAACTAAGAACATAGGAGAAAAAATAAACAGCTTCTTAAGGAGCTGTTTATTTTTATAGATTAAACACATACAAATGATTCAATTCTTTTTAAATCTGTACCATAATATATCCACCAAAAGCCAATCCATCTATAACCAGATATGGATTTTCTACCTATATATACAGGATAGAACCAGAAATTGTCACCATTTTTTAGCCAAATATACGTGTATCTATATTTGCATCGTCTGATGGAACCAGGATCTACTTTATATGGGGTCATTTCAGGAATTTGTGATGGAGGTGGAGCTAAAGGTGGACCATTAGGTCCAAAGGAAGGTCCAAAAGGTAGACTAAATGGTGGCATAGGAAGATGCATAAACATTTAAAATACTCCTTTCATAAGTTGTACTATATTATATTCCAAAACTAATAAATTGTGAGTATTACAAATATGAAATTAGGTGTAATAAAAAATGGTAAATCATTATGCAGAGGGAATGAATTTACCGTCGATTATGCTATCGATATTTATATTTAATTGTTCGAATACACTGATATGTTCGTTGATTTTATGCAGCAATTTTTCTAATCGTATAAATCATCGAATATATGGTGTGATTGAAAAGGAAAATAATGAATTTAATAGAAATATATAATAAATAGGTTGGTTTACATCATACTATTAGACGGGAGTGGGGAACATAATGAATGAAGTAAAAGATCAAGAATGTTATAAGTGTGTGATCGATATGATAAATACTATGGGAATTGATTCAACGGATGATTATCTAAAGCAGGAACTTAGGGATATAACGAAGGATGTAGCTTGTATAAGAGAAAGGATTACAGATATGAAGAATTCCATTTTTGGTGAAACAAATAGCGATGAGTTGAATCATCTGAAATATGATATTGAAGATGCTCAAAAACTATTAAATAATGTGCTTAAAAAGTTAGAAATAGCTGATAAAAGATATATATTCTTTAAAGAGTATACAAGAAACAAAATAAATAGTTGCTATTAATATAATTAGAAGTAAATTAGATATGTATAGAATTGGGATAAGTATCCCAATTCTCTTTTATTCTTCACATGTTCCAAAAAAGTCACCAAAAAGAGGAAGACAAAATATTATGATTAATAACAAAAAGAAAAATAATAAGGTATCATTATCTTTAAAGAATCCGAAACCTGATTTTTCAGCCATTATATACACCTCCAACAGTATTTTGTTATGCATATAATATAAAATATGCTTTTCGTAAGGTATATGTTACTTACCTGAACTAAGAAAATAAACTAGTACTAAAAATAATAAAGTATATTAATATGAAAACAGAATTGGGTTAATTAACCCAATTCTGTTTTTTTTAATAGCAACTATAGAAATAAGGGTAGCAGAATAATACGACTAATAACAAGAAGAAAAATAGTAAGCTACTATCACAACAATCATTGTAGTATTGTTGATCAGTCATTTTTATACCCCCTTTTTATTCCTGATTGCATAGGTATATTTTTAAGTTTTATAAGAAATTGTAACTGTTTTATAATTTATCAGCATCTACCGTAGTAGTATGGGCAGCAGAACAATACTACTAAAAGTAAAAAGAAGAATAATAAATTGTCTTTATCAAAATAATTACAATCAGTCATTTTTTTATGCCTCCTTATTTATTATGTTGATTTCATGGTTTTATTATATTTTCATTTCTTGTCCTGTGCTTAATATAAAGTATGCAAAAAAGAAAAAATATGTTACTAAATGATTAAGGATTTGTATGAATATTAGTAAAATAACAAAACAGGGTTAAATTTTTAACCCTGTTTTATTAATTTAAATTAATTAACTTTTTTATATGGATATGCGTTGCGAATATAATAGTTAAGATAGTATCCAAGATTATCTGCATTTATTAAACTATCAAAAACTGATTGGGGAACACCATGATGTAGATAGGTTTCACCAGAAATAAATTTTATTTCTAATATTTGATTCGTAGGATCATAACCTACAGATTCAATATTGGTTGAATGTACCTTTACTTTTGTCATTCTATTCTCCCCTTTATTTAAAAGTTTATTTAAAAATTTTTTAATATGTACAAATCTATTATAATAAAAGATCATTTGAAAACATGTAGAAAGCTGTTGTCGTTTAGAATAATGTTTCATCGAAAAAAGCCTAGAACTAGTCGTTTATTTGTTGAAAATAAAAGGAATTATGTGGTGTTGTTAAATAGATATATAATATTTCAAATATTATAGTTTTAAAATAGTAATTCTTGACATAGATATAATTACAAGCAGGATTACTTTAATTTAGATTAAGGGGAAAATATTATTTTGCATGACATTAAGTTTGTGTTTAAAAGGGGGGGTTGAAAGATTATGATGGATTTTTCAGAAATTATTAAAAAGGATAGAGAAGAGAGAAAAAAGGAACATTTTGAGGGCACTTTTTTAGATTATCTTCAAATTGTGAAAGAAGACCCATCAATAGCTATGCTAGCACATCAAAGAATGTATGAACGAATAATAGAAAAAGGAGTAGAAGTAATCAATACAGAAGAAAATCCAAGACTTAGAAGAATATATGGTAATGATGTGATCAAAAGATATAACTTTTTTAAAAATGATTTTTTTGGTATTGATAAAAGCTTAATGAAAATTGTAAGATATTTCAAAGCAGCAGGTATGAAAGGAGAAGAATCACGTCAAGTTTTATATCTTGTTGGGCCTGTAGGTGCAGGGAAATCTTCTTTAATGGAAGTATTAAAAAAGGCTTTAGAAATGGGACCACCTGTATATGCAATTAAAGGGTGTCCTATGAGAGAAGAGCCTCTCCATTTAGTTCCAAAGCATCTTAGGGAAAAAAATTTGAAGATTTACTAAATGTAAAAATTGAAGGAGATTTATGTCCTATCTGTAGATACAGACTAATAAATGAATATAATGGAGAATTTGAAAAAGTTCCTGTAGAGACAGTAGATTTCAGTATTCGATCAAGAAAAGGTGTAGGGGTAGTTCCTCCAGTTGACCCTAATAATCAGGATACTTCTGTTCTTATAGGATCTGTAGATATATCAAAACTAGATTTATATCCAGAGGATGATCCTAGGGTATTATCTTTAAATGGAGCGTTCAATGTTGGAAATAGAGGAATTGTTGAGTTTATAGAAGTATTTAAGAATGAGGTTGAGTATCTGCATGCAATGATTACTGCAACACAGGAAAAGAGTATTCCATCTCCTGGTAAAGGATCAATGATTTACTTCGATGGTATTATTTTGGCTCATTCAAATGAGGCAGAATGGAACAAATTTAAAGCAGATCACACAAATGAAGCTATATTAGATAGAATTGTTAAAATTGAAATACCATATTGCCTTGAATTAAATGAAGAAGTGAAAATTTATAATAAAATTTTGAAGAAGAGTAAGTTTAGTACGCATATTGCGCCTCATACAATAGAAGTCGCATCTATGTTTGCAATTTTAACCAGACTTGCTCCTTCTACGAAAGTAGATCCTTTGACAAAATTAAAAATCTATAATGGAGAAGAGATTGTAGAAAAAGGAACTACTAAAAAGATAGATATATTAGAACTTAGAGAAGATGCTCCTAGGGAAGGTATGACTGGAATATCTACAAGGTTTATTATGAAAGCTTTAGATACTGCAATGGCAGAAGCAGAACATGACTGTATTCATCCTATTGCAATACTTGAAATTTTAGTAAAATCAGTAAAAGAGTTATCAATTAGCGATGAAGAAAAGAAAAAATATTTGAATTTCTTGCAGCATGTTATTAAAAATGAATACCATAAGAGGCTAGAAAAAGAGGTTACAAAAGCCTTTATACATGGATATAATGAACAAGCAGAAGATTTGTTTAATAATTATTTGGATCATGCTGAAGCTTATGTAAATAAAACGAAAATCAAAGATAGAAGTACAGGTGAAGAGTTAGAACCAGATGAAAAATTCTTAAGATCTATAGAAGAGCAAATTGGCATTACACAAAGTGCAGCAAAAGGCTTTAGGCAAGATGTTACCTCTTATATGTTTTATTTAATGCGTAGTGGCAGCAAGATTGATTATAAGTGTTATGAGCCTTTAAAAGAAGCAATCGAGAAAAAATTAACAGCTTCTGTAAGAGAATTAAGTAGAGTTATTACAAGCACAAAGGTAAGAGATAAAGATCAGAATAAAAAATATAATGCTATGGTAGAAGAAATGAAGAGAAATGGATATTGTGACCATTGCTGCAATGTAATTTTAAAATATGCTGCAAATAATCTATGGAAAGATTAAATTATAACGATCACAGGACATTTTGTCCTGTGATCGTTATAGAAATAGGTAGTACGGAGGTGAGATTGTGGCTATATTTAGAGAGTTTGACAGCAGGGGGAGGGATAGGGCAGCAGAGGATAGAAGACGACATAGACAATTGGTAGAAGATTCTATAAAAAAAAATATAGGAAATATTATTGCTGAGGAAAGTATTATTGGCCAGAGCAAAGATAAAAAGATAAAAGTTCCTATAAAGGGAATTAAAGAATATCAATTTATATATGGAAAAAATAAAAAGGGAACTGGCTCAGGAACAGGAAATGAAAAAAGAGGAGATAAAATTGGCAGCGATCAAATAAAGGAAGGACAAGAGCAAGCTGGAAATACAGAAGGTGAAGATATTTATGAAACAGAGGTGACTATTGAAGAATTAATACAATATTTGTTTGAAGATTTAAATCTGCCTTATATGCAAAGAAAGAAGTTTAGTGAGATAGAATCTGAAAAAAATTTCAAAAGATTGGGATACCAAAGAAAAGGTATTCCGCCAAGGCTTGCAAAGAAAAGATCAGTTATTGAAAAAATAAAAAGGAAAAAAGCATATGAAAGAGGGCAAAAACAGATCGGTAAAAATAATGAGGAAGAAGAAAATAAAAGATTTCCTTTTAAAGAAGACGACCTAAGGTATTATCGTGTTAGACAAGATGTAAGACGGGAAAGTAATGCAGTGGTAATTTGTATTATGGATACTTCAGGATCTATGACACTTACAAAGAAGTATTTAGCTCGAAGTTTTTATTTTCTTTTATATCAGTTTGTAAGGCTTAAATATGTTCATGTGGAGATTGTATTTGTGGCACATACAACGGTAGGAAAGGAAGTAAGTGAAGATGAGTTCTTTCATAAGGGAGAATCAGGAGGAACATATATTAGTAGTGGTTATGAAAAAGCACTAGAAATTATTAAAGAAAGGTATAATCCTGAAGTATGGAATGTCTATGCATTTCATTGCAGTGATGGAGACAATTGGTCAGAAGATAACAAAAAAGCTGTAGAGTTAGCAAAAAAATTGTGTGAAACCTGTAATCTTTTTGGATATGGAGAGATTGTACCAGGATATTATACACGAATGAGCACAATTAAAGCTGAATTTAATATGAAAGTAAAGTATCCTAACTTTTCAATTGTTACAATGACAAGAAAGGAGGATATTGTTCCTGCTCTTAGAAGGCTATTAGATAAAGATGAAGGGCTTAAGGAATAATAATTTTTCATATGAGGGAATACACAATTAAGGAACTAGAAAAGTGGAATAATAAAATTGAAGAGATTGTAAAGGAAGAAGGATTAGACTGTTATACTCAAGAATTTGAAATTTGTAGTTATGAAGATATGATCTGTTATGAAGCTTATGTAGGAATGCCTTCTCACTATCCACATTGGAGTTATGGTAAGGCATATGAAAGAAAAAAGACGCTATACAAATACAATGTAGAAGGACTTCCTTATGAAATGGTCATTAATTCTAATCCATGTATTGGATATTTGATGCGTGATAATACTTTGCTTCTGCAGATTCTTACTATGGCTCATGTATATGGACACAATGATTTTTTTAAAAATAATAGATTGTTTGTAGAAGGAACTTGTGCAGAGGATACTATTGAGCAGTTTAAAAATCATGCAAATCGAATAAGAAGCTATATACAAGATCCAAGCATTGGATACGAAGGAGTAGAACGGATATTAGATGCAGCTCATGCTTTGAGATTTCAAACAACAAGAGTGATGGGAATGAAAAAGCTATCAGATGATGAGAAAAAGAAAAGAATTCTTGAAAAATATTACGAAGAAATAAAAATAAAAAGTCCTTTACAAGAAAAAAAGAACATTCCTTTTCCAGATTTAGATAAAATCCCTTTAGAGCCTACTGAAGATATTATAGGATTTATAATAGAATATGGAAAATTAGAAGAATGGGAAAAAGATCTATTGAATATTGTAAAAGAAGAGACACAATATTTTATTCCTCAAATTGAAACGAAGATAATGAATGAGGGATGGGCAAGCTATTGGCACTATAAGATTTTAAATAAATTGGAATTGCCTCAAAGTCTTCATATGGAATTTCTTAATAGGCATAATCAGGTAATTAGGCCTTTTTTAGGAGCTGTAAATCCTTATTATATGGGATTTAAAATGTTTAAAGACATTGAAGAAAAATATGGAAAAGATAAGTTGTTTGAAGTTCGAAAATTTGAGAGAGATCAATCTTTTATTAGAAGATATCTTACAAAAGAACTTTGTAGAGAGATGAATCTTTTTCAATATCGTAAAAAAAGCAAAGATTATGAAATAGAGGAAATATCTGATGATAAGGGCTGGAAAGTGATAAGAAATACTTTAGCAAATAGTGTAGGAATGGAATCAACCCCTTGTATTAAGGTTATGGAAGTATCTAAAAAAGACAACAGCCTTTTATTAGTACATGAATATGACGGCAGAGAATTAGAATTAACTTATGCTTATGAAACATTAAGATACATTGCAAAACTTTGGGGAGGAAAAATTGAATTAAGGACGACTGTTGACAATTTGAAAAAGCGTATTATATGTGATGAGAATAAAAATATATTTTTAAAAAATGAGTAGGAATGAGGAATGAGGGACGGTTAATTCTTAAAGTGGAATGAGGGACGGTTAATTCTTAAAGTGTTTATTGAATAAAATTTAAAAATTTACAAAAACTACTCCAAGAAAAGAATGAATATGCCCCTGTCAAGTAGACAGTGGAAAAAATAAAAAGGAATTGCGCTAATCGTACTTTACGGTTAGCGTGATTTTTATGCAACATTACATAGGTATTGTCTGTATTCTAAAGGTGTCATACAACCAAGACGTTTTTGATATCTGTGATTATTGTAGTATTCAATGTAATTAGTTACTGCTGTTTCTAATTCTTCATAAGTATAGAATTTTCTTAAATAGTACATCTCTGATTTCAGCATACCCC
Source organism: Crassaminicella thermophila (assembly GCF_008152325.1). GTDB lineage: Bacteria > Bacillota > Clostridia > Peptostreptococcales > Thermotaleaceae > Crassaminicella_A > Crassaminicella_A thermophila. The sequence goes on along the minus strand of NZ_CP042243.1, from coordinate 2,133,351 downwards.
AGAATGCTTCCATTGGTCCGTTGTCAATACATCGTCCAACTCGGGACATGCTCTGAATCATTTCTGATTTATCCAACTTCTTTCGAAATATTTTTTGATGTATACTGAAATCCACGATCACTATGAAAAATAGGCTTTTCATCTGGATAATTCTCATGTGCAAGATCAAATGTTTTAAATACTAAAGGATTGTTATTAGATTTACCAATAACAAAAGAAACTACGCTTTTATCCGATAGATCAATTATTGCACTTAAGTATGCTTTTTGATTATTGCCATATTTAAATTCCGTAACATCTGTAACCCACTTCTGACCAAACTTATCTGCTTTAAAGTTTCTATTTAAAATGTTTTCCGCTATAACTTCAGGAGTTGACTTAATATATTTTTTCTTCTTCTTTCGACATACCGACTTTAGGCCTAAAATAGTCATTAAGCGATAAATTCTCTTATGATTTACTCTAAAATTGTTCTCTCTGTTTAGTTTAATTGTCATTTGACGATAGCCAAGAATACCATCTCGTTCTTCATAGGCTTCTTGAATTAAAGGTATAAGTTTTTTGTTAAAGTTCTCATTTTTACTCTCTTTACGATTCAACCATTTATAATAAGATGACCTTTGAACACCAGCTATTTCACATAGTGTAAAAATTGGATATGACTGTATATCATGTAATTCTTTAATTGCTAAATAGTAGGTTTCATTTCTTACTTGGCTTAAAATCGCCTCCTTTCTATTTCTTCTAACTTTTTTAAAAAATCAATCTCCATTTGTTGCCTTTTTATTTTTGAGCTTCCAGAAGTTTGTTTAGTGCTCTAAGCTTTTCAATCTCTGACAATTCATTTGCATTTTTCTGTTTGCCACGTTTATCTTTTAATGCCTCAACACCAGATTCCTCATATTTTTTAGTCCATGAATAGACTTGATGATATGATACTTTATATTTATCTGCAGTTTTACTATAGCTGTTCTGATGTTCAATGCAGTGCTTAACAATTTCTATTCTTTCATTAAAATTAGTTTTACGTCCGTTGGCCATGACTTTATCTTCTCCTATTCCTGATGATTTTAACTCTTCATGACCATTATACTTTATAATCCACTTAAGAACAGTTGTATGTGAGGGAATCTTAAATTTTTTTGCAATGTCATATATCGAACTGTCACCCTCAAGATATGCTTTAATAACAGTAATTTTAAATTCTTTTGAATAGAAATTATTATGAGACTTATTCATTAATGCTTCTTTACCCATTGATTGATAGTTTACAATCCATTGTCTAAATGAGTTTCTAGTTACACCATATTTAGATGCAATTGATGTTTGTGATCCTACATTATTTAAATATTCTTCAACTGCTTTAATTTTTAGTTCGTAATCTATTTTACCTTTTCTGCCCATAAGAAAATGCTCCTCCTTCAATAAACAGTTTTTTTATTTTAACTGTCCACTTCAAGGGGAGCATATCAGAAAGGAGTAGTTTTTATATGCCTAGAACAGCTAGAGTAAAAAGTGAAGATTCAATATATCACATAATGGTAAGAAGTATAAGCGAAATAAACCTATTCAATGATGAGGAAGATAAATTAAAATATTTCTCATTAATAAAAAAGTACATAAAAAAATTTCAATTCAAAGTTTACGCCTATTGTCTTATGGACAATCATGGACATTTAATCATAGACGCCAATGGAGCAGATATATCAAGAATAATGCATTCTATAAATTTCTGCTATGCAGGATATTACAATCGAAAGTATCAAAGATATGGCCATGTGTTTCAAGATAGATATAAAAGTGTAATAGTAGATAAAGATGAATATTTAATAATGCTATCAGCGTATATTCATAACAACCCAAAAGATATAAAAGAATATAAATATAACGTATTAAATTACAGATTTTCAAGCTTAAAGGAATATGTATATAAAACCAATGAATTTGAAATATTAGATAAAACTTTTTTAGAGGAAATACTATATTTAACAAATGAAAAAAATATAAAGAAATATTTATCCTTAGTATATAAAACAGATACAGAAGATGAAGAACTAGATGTAGAATTTGAAAAGAAAAATAGTGAATATAGAAGTCAAAGGAGAATATTAGTAAGAGACTATACCCCTGAGAGAGTAATAAGCTTCGTAACAGAATATACAAAAGTAAATAAAAATAAAATATATATAAAATATAACAAGAAATATACAGAGACAAGAGCACTGTGTGCATTTTTGATGAGATGCTTTTGCAATTTTACCCAAAGACAAATTTGCAGTGTAATAGGGAATTTAAGTCAATCAAGAGTATCAAAATTATGTTCAATAGGGTTAGATATAGCATTTAACAATGAAAAATATGGAAATATAATAGAGGAATTTATACAAATTGCTTAAAATAGAGAAGTTTTTAAATAGCACATGATAAATGTGTTTATTTGTTATGCTCAAAAGCTAAATAAATTTAAAAAACTAGACATGGAAGCTATTATTTTTAACAAAAAGATAGTAGCTTCCTTATTTTGTTTTGAGATGAATAGTTTTTGATACACAAGAATCATTACAGTTAACCGTCCCTCTCAGTCCCTCTCACCTTTAAAAAATACGAAATAATAATTCGTAAAAAAGCAGTAGAATTCTACAAAATATGATAAAATAGGGTAAAAGTACTATTTTAGCCCCTTTTTAAATGATTATTATTAATATTAAAAAGGGTTTTTATATTTTAAAATATTGTTTGAGGAGGGAAATGAGATGAAAGAAAAGACTACGAGTAAAAGTAATAATTTTTTAAAAAACGTAAAAATTACTTCTTTATTACTTATTACATTAATTCTTACAGTTATTTCTACAGGGTATATAACATACTCATCTTTGAACAATATGAGAGTTTTAAGTAATGATATGAATTCTCTTTATGAAAAAAATATGCTTACATCTCTTGAACTAAAACACCTAGAATCAGAACTTTATATTATAAGGCTTAATATAAACAAAATACTTTATTCAAATCAGTACGACAAAACTGTAGCAGAGACTATAGAAAATCAAAAGAAAAGTTTAATAAAAGTTTTTGATAAATATAGAGAGCTTGATCTAAAAAATGAGGAAAAGACATTATTTGATAAAATTGAAAGTAACTATAAAATATATTTAAATGAAAGCGACGAATTATTAAGCAAATTACAAAAAGGGGCTGTATTAAGTGCAGTAGAAATTAATAAAATAATTGATTGTGCTTCTGAAGTTCAAAAAAACATTAATGAGCTAATATCTATAAATGAAGTTAAAGCACAAAATGTAGTTGATAAAGCAAATGAATTATATGGAAAATCAAGGAATTTATTTATAATTTTATCAACAGTAATAATTGCTTTAATAGCTTTCTTGATTTTTCTTTTATTAATATTAATGAAAAAATCAATGGCTCAAATCAATAATGTATTAACAAAATTATCGGACTATGATTTTATAGTAGATTTAGAGGAAAATGGTAAGAATGAGTTTGCCCAAATGAATCGTTCATTAGTAGATGTTATTAAAAATATGCAAAGAGCCTTGATTGATGTAAAGAGAAATTCAGAGAAAGTAACAAGTCAATCTAAAAATCTTGCTGCTGTATCAGAAGAAATATCTGCTTCATCTCAAGAATTAGCATCAACTATGCAGCAGGTAGCTGATGGAGCTATAAGTCAGGCACAGAATTTAACAGATATTGTGAGTTTTTTGTCAGAGCTGACAAACAATATAGAACATGTATATAAAGAACTTAAAAATGTAAAAGATGAAACGGAAAATGCAGAAAATAAAGCGAATATTGGTAAGAAAGAAATGGATATATTAGTTCAATCTATTGAAGCAATAAAAAATGCATTTGAATTAGTTGTAGGTAAAGTAGAAACATTAACGGATTCTGTAAAAGAAATAAGTGGTATTACAGAAATAATATCAGCTATATCAGAACAAACCAATTTATTGGCACTAAATGCGGCTATAGAAGCAGCAAGAGCAGGGGAAAATGGTAGGGGGTTTGCTGTAGTAGCTGAGGAAGTACGAAAATTAGCAGAAGAATCAAGACAATCTACTAAAAAGATAGTAAATTTAGTAGAATCTATTACGAGAGATACAGATGAAGTTATTAACACATCAAATGATGTAGAACAGTACGTAAAAGAACAGGTAACGTCTGTGGAAAATACTGTAAAGTCTTTTGGAGATATACTAATATCTGTTGAAAATATAGCGCCTCTTATGAAGAAAACATATGATGCTATGGATGAGATTGTAAAATCGAAGGATATGGTTATGGAAAGAGTTGAGCAGGTAAGTGCAGTAACAGAAGAAAATTCAGCAGCTATAGAAGAGGTAGCAGCATCATCAGAGGAATTTACGGCATCATCAGAGGAAGTAGCATCAACAGCTCAAAGCTTAAGTGAAATAGCTATGGATATGATGGAGATGGTAAATCGCTTCAAAGTATAAAGATTGGAAATAGTTACAGTTAAGTTGGTGAACAAATAATGTTGATTAGTAAACTGAAAGATAAAATTTTAAAATTTATAACTATAAAAATTATTTTCATAATTGCTATATGCATAATTATTATTATAATGATTGGAACAAAGCATGTATCAGAGTTGTTTGTTAACGAAATTGAAAATCAAGTACAAATAGAATTGAAACAAAAGGTAGATATTGCTTATAATACTATAAATCCTATTATAGAGTTAAGACGGAAAGGAAAGATTACTGTTGAGGAAGCGAGAAAAAGGATTGCTAATTTAGTTAGAAATATGACTTATAAAGACAATTATTCTGATAATTATATTTTTATGAGTACGTATGATGGTTACTATTTAGTTCAGCCATTTGAACCTGAAAAAGAAGGAAGAAACATGTGGGATTACCGAGATGTGGAAGGCAGGTATGTTATAAGAGAACTTGTTAAAGCAGCAAAACAATCACCATATGGTTCATATGTAAAATACTTAAAAAAACTACCAAACACTGAAACTGTTGAAGAAAAGTTAGCATATGTCAAAGGAATTCCTGAAATAGATGCTTATATTGGAACGGGTGTTTATTTATATTCAAAATATAGAAATTTGTATTCACTGCTTAACACACAAACGATAATGCTACTGATGATTACAGGAATTATAGTAATTTTTATGATGCTCTATCTTTATAAATTGAATAAAATAAATAGTGATTTAAACGATGAAATTAAAAAAAGATTAGAAATTGAAAAAGAATTAATAACTGAAAAAAATATTGAAATGATTCAAAAAAGTCGTTTGGAAATATTATTTAATCATTCACAAGATGCAATTGTAGAAGTTGATACAAAAGGAAGAATATTAAATGTCAATAAATCCTTTGAGAAAATATTTGGTTACTCTAAAGAAGAATGTTTAGGAAAAAATATAGATAAAATCATTGTTCCAGAGGAAAAATTACAAGAAGCAAGAGAATTAACTATTAAGACTTTAAAAAAAGGAATAGTTAGTGTTGAATCAGTAAGATATAAAAAAGACAAAACCCCAGTATATGTATTGGTTAGAAGTATACGTATAAAAATTAACGATAAGATATTAGGAGGATATGGAATTTATACAAATATAACAGAAGTAAAAAATTATGAAAAAAAATTAGAACATATGAGTATGTATGATACATTGACTGGATTATATAATTATAATTATTTTAATAAAGAACTAGATAAATATGAAAAGAATAATTTTGATTCAATTGCTATTATTATGTGTGATTTAAACGGATTAAAATTTGTTAATGACACATTAGGGCATAAATATGGAGATATCCTTCTCAAAAGTTTTGCTGATATTTTAAAGAAATCTGTAAGAGAAAAAGATGTTGTTGCAAGGATAGGAGGAGATGAATTTTCAGTTATACTGACAGAAACAAATAAGGAAAAAATTGAAAATATAGTAAAAAGAATTTATGCTAATATAGAAGAATATAATAACTCATTAGATAATAAAATGCTTAAACTATCTGTTGCAATTGGGTTTAGCATAACAGATAATAGAAAAAAGAAAATTGAAGAAGTTATAAAAGAAGCTGATGATATAATGTATAGAAATAAATTGATGAATAAATCAAGTAGAAAGAATCAAATATTAAGCATTTTAATGGCTGCATTAGCTGAAAGGGACTTTGTAACTTCAGGACACACTAAAAGAGTAGTAAAGATGTGTACAAAAATTGCTGATAAAATAGGACTTAATGAAAATAGAAAGAATAAACTAATTTTATTAGCTGAAGTTCATGATTTAGGTAAAATTGCAATTCCTGATTATATACTCAAAAAAACAGGAAAATTATCACAAGAAGAGTGGGAAATAATGAAAAGCCATACTGAAAAGGGGTATAGAATAGCTTTAAATTCACATGAGCTTTCTAGCATTGCAGAACTGATCCTAAAGCATCATGAAAGGTGGGATGGGAAAGGATATCCATTAGGACTAAGTAAAAATGATATTCCATTAGAGTGTAGAATATTGGCAGTAGTAGATTCTTATGATGCAATGACTAATTTAAGGCCATATAATCAAATTAAAACCCACAAAGAGGCTATTGAAGAAATAAAAATGTGTAGCGGAACACAGTTTGATCCTGAAATAGTTGATATTTTTATTTCTATTTATGAAAATAATATAGATAAACAATTTTAACAAAAGTTATCAAAGTCATTCACGTGTCTTTATATTTCTTTTTTAGTATTGATATTGTTTATCTTTATGAGCATATAAATAATAGATATTTAAGTGTAAGAAATTAGTGTATTGACAATATGAAATAGATGGTATAACATAAATCGTACTGGATTTTTTGAAAAGAAGGTGGTGGAATATGCTACACAATCAAAACAATATGCCATTATTCGATGCTTTAAAGGCGTATCATGAAAGAAAGGTTATTCCGTTTGATGTTCCAGGACATAAACATGGGAATGGAATACCAGAGTTTGCAGAATTTGTTGGGAAAAAGGTTTTGGAAATAGATGTAAATTCTATGAAGCCACTTGATAATATAAGCAACCCTGTTAGTGTTATTAAAGAAGCTGAAGAGCTGATGGCAGAAGCTTATTGTGCAGATCATGCTTTTTTTCAAGTAAATGGCACTACTTCTGCGGTACAAGCAATGATTATGAGTGTATGTAAACCAGGAGAAAAAATTATTATACCTAGAAATGCACATAAATCAGCTACAAACGGTCTTATATTAAGTGGAGCGTTGCCTGTATATATTCAACCAGAGACGAATGATAGGCTTGGAATTGCTATGGGAGTATCACTAGAGAGTGTAGAAATGGCTATAGCAAAAAATTCAGATGCAAAAGCTGTATTTATTATTAATCCTACCTATTATGGTGCTACTTCAGATGTTAAAGAGATTGTGAAATTAGCTCATAAACATGGAATGGTCGTTTTAGTGGATGAAGCCCATGGGGCACATTTTCCGTTTCATCCTGAGCTTCCTCAATCAGCAATGGAATTAGGAGCTGATATGGCTGCTGTAAGCTTGCACAAAACAGGAGGATCTTTAACTCAAAGTTCTGTTTTGTTGTTAAATGAAGGTTTGATTGATAAGAATACTGTAAAAACAATATTGAATTTAACACAAACTACAAGTGCTTCATATTTGTTGATGGGAAGTTTAGATGTAGCAAGAAAAATGTTGGTAACACAAGGAGAAAAAGTATTATCTAAAATACTAAAGCTTACAAAAAATGCTAGAGATGAAATTAATAAAATTGATGGATTTTATGCTTTTGGAAAAGAGCTAATTGGTAAGCCTGGTGTTTATAATTTTGATGAAACAAAATTAGGGATTAATGTAACTGGACTTGGCTTGACAGGATTTGAAGTTTATGATTTATTAAGGGATGAATATAATATTCAAGTGGAGCTTGGAGATGTGTTGAATATACTTGCTATTGTCAGTGTGGGAGATGGAGAAAAATCTATTGAAGCATTGATAAAAGCGTTAAGAGATATTAGTGAAAAATATAGAGGAAGCCAAGGAACACAAATAAAGTATGCAAAAATTGCTTTGGAAAATCCAGAGGTTATCGTTTCTCCAAGGAATGCTTTTTATGCTAGAAAAAAACTAGTAAAACTAGATGAGGCTGAAGGGGAAGTAAGTGGAGAATCTATTATGGCATATCCTCCAGGGATTCCAATTGTTACACCAGGAGAAAGAATAAGTAAGGAAATGATTTATTATATAAAGTTTCTAAAAAGTCAGCATAGCATGCTAACAGATACACAAGATCCTTACGTAGAGAATATTAAGGTTTTAGGAATATGATAAAAATAGCGTCCAAGTATATAAATGGGCGCTATTTTTTAAAGTATAATAAATATAGGACTTTTTAAAATGCAAGAAAGAGTATTGACATTCTCAAAAAAAATAGTATATTTAAAAAAGATAATAAGAATGCTAATAGAAAAAAAGCAAAAGCTAATATTGTGTTTTTTACTTAAAAATATCAGTGAAACTAGGAGGAATAAACATGGAATTATGGTATACAGAACATCATACAGAAAATGCAAAGTTTTCAATTAAAGTAAAGGAACATCTTTATACGAAAAAAAGTCCATTTCAACAAATAGATGTTTTTGATACATATGAATTTGGAAAGCTACTTACAATTGATGGATTGATTATGATAACAGAAAAAGACGAATTTATTTATCATGATATGATTACTCATGTAGCTATGGCAACAAATCCAAATATTAAAAAGGTTTTAGTAATAGGAGCTGGAGATGGTGGAACGGTTAGAGAATTAACAAGATATAAAACTATAGAAAAAATTGATATGGTTGAAATAGATGAAGTGGTTGTTGAAGTTGCAAAAGAATTTTTCCCAATTACTTCATGCAAGTTAGATGATGAAAGAGTAAATGTATATTTTGAAGATGGAATCAAGTTTGTAGAAGGAAAAGAAAATGAATATGACCTAATTATTGTAGATTCTACAGATCCTATAGGGCCAGGAGAAGGACTTTTTACAACAGAATTTTATAGAAATTGCTATAAAGCATTAACAGAAGAAGGAATATTGGTAAATCAAAATGAGAGTCCTTATTATGAAAATGATGCAAGGGAAATGATTAGAGCAAGCAGAAAAATAAAAAATATTTTCCCGATAGCCGAAGTATATCAAGCTCATATACCAACTTATCCTTCTGGACATTGGTTGTTTGGTTTTGCATCTAAGAAATTACACCCAGTAAAAGATATTGATCCACAAAAGTGGAATTCTTTAGGACTTAAGACAAAATATTATAATACAGATCTTCATGTAGGTGCTTTTGCATTACCAAATTATGTTAAGGAGATGATTGAAGCTGGAACGCTGTAAAAATGTTTTAACCTTTTTAGGCTTTGATAATGAGTATAAAGATTCAAAAATAGTTGTCTTTGGTAGTCCTTTTGATGGAACGACTTCTTTTAGACCAGGTACTAGATTTGCATCAAGTATTATGAGAAATGAGTCTTATGGATTAGAAACTTATAGTCCATATTTAGATAAAGACTTAAATGATATAGCTGTATTTGATGCTGGAGATTTAGAATTTCCTTTTGGAAATACTAAAAAAGTTTTAGAGATGATCTATAGCTTTACAGAAGATATTGTAGAAGATGATAAAATACCAGTGATGATTGGTGGAGAGCATTTGGTTACATTGCCTGCTGTAGAAGCCGTATATAAAAAATATAAAGATCTTTATATTCTACATTTTGATGCTCATACAGATCTTCGAGAAGATTATATGGGGGAGAAGTTATCTCATGCAACAGTAATAAGAAGAATTTGGGATTTTTTAGGAGATGACAGAATATATCAATTCGGTATAAGATCTGGAGAAAAAGAAGAATTTGAATGGGCAAAGGAACATACTAAATTGACAAAATTTACTTGCTCAGGCTTAAAAGAAGTAGTAAAAGAGATAGGAGATGCTCCTGTATATATTACTATCGATTTAGATATTCTAGATCCTTCCGTTTTTCCAGGAACAGGCACAATTGAACCTGGAGGAATATCTTTTCATGATATGATGGAGGTTATAGATAATATAAAGGGATTAAATATTGTAGGTGCAGATATTGTAGAGCTTTCTCCACATTATGATACAAGTGGTGTTTCAACTGCTGTTGCTTGTAAAATTCTAAGAGAATTGGTACTAGCTATTGATAAGGAAACAGTTATATAGAAAATAAAAAACGTATAAGTTTTTAGCTTATACGTTTTTTATTCTTTAGGAAATTATAAATATCTTAAAATTGTGGATTATTGACTAATGAGCATTTTTTAAAACCTTTGAGCAACGGAAATCTCGAACAAAAGTAAAAGATTCCGTTATAGATATGAGCAGTTGCAAGAGCAACATGCGAATTTTTTAGTAGATTTGAAATTGTATACAAAAATATCGACAAGATATTCAATATTTCGATTATGTGTGTTATAATGTAAAAAGTATGCTTTAGCATGTTAGAGAAATATAAAAATGCCTATTAGAAAAATAATTATTGTAAGGAGAGTGCTTATGAACACAAATGAAGTACAAAATGTAAAAATTACAAATGCAGATCCTTCAGCACTTGGATTGTTTGGACTTGCTATTGTAACTTTAGTAGCATCATCACAAAAACTTGATATTACACAAGGAGTATCCTTAATAATTCCATGGGCTATTTTTTTAGGCGCTTTTGCTCAATTATTTGCTTGTATTAATGATTCAAAGAGAAATAATACTTTTGGAACTACAGCTTTTGGAGGATATGCGTTATTTTGGTTTGGAGTTGCCATGACATGGTTGATTCAATCAGGTGTGTTTGGTGAAAAGCTAGCAGCAAGCGTAGATATAAAACAGCTTGGATTTGCATTTGTAGGATACTTAATATTTTCTATATTTATGACAATTGGTGCTATGGAGACAAATAAGGTATTATTTATTATATTCTTCCTTATTGACCTTTTATTTATTGGATTATCTCTTAGTACATTTGGTATTATTCCAGAGGCTGCACATGAATTAGCTGCTTTTTCAGAATTATTAATATCAATATTTGCTTTTTATGGTTCTGCTGCTTGTGTTTTAAATACACATTTTGGAAAAGTGTTTTTGCCTGTTGGAAAACCATTTGGTATATTTAAAAAGCAATAAAAAATATATTGACATATGTAGTTATATTATGCTAAACTAAATAAAATATAATACCCTTTAAATCGGTCCAGAGAGGCTGAAAAGGATACGAAAAGAAAATGACTTTTATATATTATATATGTAATAAAAAGACCTTTTGCCTCTGGTAAAAGGTCTTTTTATTTATATTACGAAAGGAGCTATTATGAAAACTTTAATTAAAGGAGGATGGGTAGTTGATCCATCTCAAAATATTAATGAGCCTTTAGATGTATTGATGCATAATGGAAAAATTGAAAAAATAGAAAGAAATATTCCTGAAGAAAGCCATAAAGTTATTTATGTTTGTGGAAAATATGTTGTACCAGGACTTATTGATATGCATGTTCATTTTCGTGAGCCAGGCTTTGAAAAAAAAGAAACTATTGAAACAGGATCATTAGCGGCAGTAGCTGGTGGTTTTACAAGTGTTGTATGTATGCCGAATACAAACCCAGTTATTGATTGTGTAGATGTTGTTGATTTTATAAAGGATAAAGCAAATATGGCAGCTTGCAATATTTATATGATGGGAAGTATTACGAAAAATCTAGATGGAATAGAAATGAGTTCTTATAAAAATTTGATGGAAGCAGGAATTGTAGGAATTACAGATGATGGTAAAACTGTAATGGATACAAGTATTATGTATGAAGCATTTAAAGAAGCAAAAAAACTAAATCTATTGGTTAGTACCCATTGTGAAGATATAAATTTGGTTTATGACAGATCTATTAATAAGGGGGAAATATCAAAACAGTTAAATTTACAAGGAATACCTAAAGTAGCAGAAGAATCAATAATTTTAAGAGATATTTTCTTAGCAGAAAAAACAGGAGCGAGAATTCATATTCAGCATATTTCTACCAAAAGAGGTATAGAACTTATAAGAGAAGCGAAGAAAAAAGGAATAAAGGTATCGTGTGAAGCTACACCACATCATTTTACATTAACAGATAAAGCTATTTTAAAACAAGGAAGTAATGCAAAAATGAGTCCACCATTAAGAAGTGATGAAGATGTAGAAGCGATTTTTAAAGGTTTATTAGATGGAACTATTGACGTAATAGCAACAGACCATGCACCTCATACAGAAGAAGATAAAAATAAAAATCTTGTAGAATCTGCTAATGGTATAATTGGGCTTGAGACAGCTTTAGGATTAGCACTTACAGAACTAGTTCATAAGGGAAATATGACTTTAGAAGATATAATAAGAAAATTTAGTTGTAATCCTGCTAAATTATTAAATATTAAAAAGGGAACTTTAAAAATAGGTAGTGATGCAGATATTACAATTATTGATTTAGAAAAAGAATGGATTGTTGATAAAAATAAATTTTATTCAAAGGCAAAGAATACGCCTTTTGATGGATACAAACTAAAAGGAAAAGCTATTATGACAATTGTAGATGGTGAATTTAGATATGTAGCAGTATAGAACCCTAATTAGGGTTCTATTTTTTAATAACGGTAGTATGATCTAGGCCATATTGCCACAAGGATTAAGAACCATAATAATAAGCTAGCTCCGCTAACAAATTGAGTTGCTGGAGCTGATTGTTGCTTTTGATTAAAAGAAGCTGTATTTGTAGTTAGTATTTTTCGTACAGTTTTTATTCTTTCTTTATTTTGATCTTGTACAAAGCCTTCCATTTGTTCTAATAGATCAAGGTTTTTAATATGCTGCTGAAGGACTTCTTCAGAAACTTCATTTTTTACCTTGGCTATTTCTCTAAAGATATATCTATCAGGTTTATTTCTGTATTTTTTCATAAATCCATCAAATTGCTTTATTTGTTCATCAGTTAATATGAATCCATTAAGCATACGAGGAAAGTAAGCCTTTTTCATTTTTAGGTCACCTCCTTTTAAATTTATTCTTTTGCAATAATATACTATGTCCAATTCTTAAATTGGTGACAGAATGAATTTAATTGAATTATATTTGCATGAAAATTAAATAAAATACGTACGCTATAGGTAGAATTTAAACCTAAAAAATGAGGGTATAGAATGAGGAATTTAAATAGAAAGGTAGATATTTTTTTCTTAGCTTTAATCATAGAAATATTTGTTTTGACTACAATTTTTGTTACATATGAAAAAATAAACATGCAAAATTATTTTATGTTTGAGGTTTCTTTTTTATTACTTGTTATATCTTTTTACACAAATGTTGTTATTGGTTTGTTAATGAGTTTATTTGCAATATTTATCTATGGAAATTATGTGTTATATGAATATATTAAAGGAGTTATTACTAATTTTAACTATCTTTGGCTAGTGATATTTCCAATTCTTTCTGTAACAGCTGGAAAGCTTGGAGATTACATAAATCAATTAGAAAAAAATCAAAAGAAATTAGAAGAAGAAATAATAGATCTTGTTAGGATAGATGAAGTTACAAATTTAAATAACAAAAAGAGTTTTTATATTGATTTAGAAGAAGAAATGAGCAGGGCAAGAAGGCATAATTTTCATTTAACAATAATGATATTAAAAATTCAATATTTTGATGAGTTGCTTTCTATTTATGGAAGAAAGAAAGTAAATAAAATCTTAAAAGATATAGCAAAAAAAATAGAACTTGTAACAAGAGTTGAGGATAAAAGATATTGCATAGGAAAAGATAGCTTTGGAATTATTATGCCTAATACAAAATTTGAAGGAGCAGAAATAGTTAAGATACGATTAATAGATGAATTAAGGAATATTTCATTAAAATATGAAAATAAAGAAGAAATATTAACTTTTCATTTTAAAGTAGGAATCGTAGAATATGATAAAAAAATTGAAGATCCTTTTGTTGTTAAAGATCTAGTAGAAAAGGAGATTGAATATGACATATGAGTTTTGAAAGTATTACAGATGTTTTAGCTGGTATTGTTGCTGTAGTATGTTTGATATTTTTTATTATTTTTATTTTATCATGGAGAAGGAATAGAAAAAATTTATTTTAAAGCATTATATGGAAGGGGTAAAAAAGTGATAAAAAAAAGCATAGGATTGCTTATAATCATATGCATCATTATGAGTAGCATTTTTTCAAATGGGGAGGCAATAGATAAAGAACCTATAAAAAATTATAGATTTAATCAAGATGTTCAGTTCAAAGGTGTTTTTGGTGGATATACTTTTTTCTTTTATGTAGATAAGTATTGGAAATTAAAAGATGAAGCGTTTTTAGAATTGATTTTTAGTCAAAGTGATATCAAAGAATATAAAAGCTCTACTCTAAATGTTTACTTAAATGATTTTCCCATAAAAAGTATCAAATTATTCGATAAAGGGGTTAACAACCAAATAATAAGAATAAAACTGCCAATTGATAAGATCATAAATGATTATAATGCAATAAAATTTAAAATATATCATCGTATTACAGATGAACCTTGTACAGATGAAATAAATCCTGCTAACTGGTTAGTCCTTCATAAAAATTCATATGTTCATATTGTGTATGAAGAAAAAGTAGATTCTATTAGTTTGAAAGAGTATCCTTATCCATATTTTATAAGCGCTTTAGATCAACCTGTAAAAACAGTTATTACTTTGCCTTTAGATGCGACATCAGGACAGATAACAGCAGCTATGAAATTAGCAGCTGATTTTGGAAGAAGAGCACCTTTTAAAAATTTAGATTTAACCATTAGTCCATTTTATGAATTATTAGAAAATGATAAGAAAAATAATAATATTATACATATTTGTAATACATCCAATTTGCCAAAGGAGTTTTTAAAGTATATTTCCGATGAAGAGAGGGCGATATTGAAGGAGAGAGCAATGATTAAAGAAGTTATATCCCCTTATAATTCAAATAAGAGGCTGCTTCTTATTATATCAGATGATGATGAAAGATTAATAAATGTGGTGCAAGCTTTAGGAGATAACAAACTGATTTTGCAAATGAAAGATAATACCCAATATATTAACTATATACATAAAAGAGAGAAAGATATCATTACAAATAAAAGAAAAATTACACTGAAAGATTTTGGATATGATGATCGTGTACTAGAAGGGATTTTTTTTCAACAAGCAAGCTATGGAGTAAATATTCCAAAAGGTAGAATTCTAAAAGAAGACGCTTCAGTAAATATTTTTATGAGGTATTCAAAAACTTTAAATTTTGATAAATCATCTGTTACGGTATATCTAAATGATATACCTATTGGAGATAAAGAATTATCCTATAAAAAATCAGATAATGATTGCTTGTCTATAAAAATACCAAAAAAATTTAGAAAGAAAAGCTATCTTGAATTAAAAATAGTATTTTACTTAGAACCTAAGAATTATAATTGTTATGGGCAAAAAAGTAGTAATATTTGGGCTGTAATATTGAATGAATCAAATTTTGATTTACCTTATGAATTTACAAATGAAAGATTTTTAGAGTACTATCCAAGTCCATTTGTTCGAGATGGAAAATTTAATGATTTTTTATTTGTTTTACCTGAAAAGATAAATAGGCATATATTAAGTATGGCTGGGAATATTTTTACATTTATGGGACATAATATAAATGCTTTAGAAGATTTCAAAGTCATAAAAGCAAATGAATTGAAAGAATCATATAAGCAGAAGAATATGATCTTGTTAGGAACACCAAAAGGAAATAGGTGGATTGCAAAAGTAAATGAATACTTAAATGTTCCATTTGACAAGAAAATGAATAGATTAATTGGAAACGAAAAGATTCCATTATTAGATAAATTTTGTAGGAATGCTGCAACAATACAAATAATAAAATCTCCATGGAATGAAAGCAAGTCTCTTATGGTTGTATCAGGTGTAGAAGAGAAGAATATTAAGTGGGCGGAAGCTTTTTTGAAAGAGTATGAATTAATACTCAAATTAAAGGGAGATGCAGTGGTAATTGATAATACAGGGAATATATATACAGGTTATTATGCTGCTTATAAAAAGGATTTAAAAGAGGTTGAAAAGAAGGGAAAAATAGAAATTATAAATAAAATAAAAAATCCTCAATTCTATCTGTTTATTTTATTTTTAATAAGTTTAGGGATTATGATCTTGATTGGTACAATTGTTATTGTTAGAAGGAACAAATAGAAAAAATTTATTTAATTTTGTCTATTCCCTTGACATTTTTGTCATAATACGTATAAAATTAAGTGTAAAAGTATATAAGTAAAAGCAATGAAGAGGACAGTAGTAAAAAGAGGTTGTATACAGAGAAATAATCGTTTTGGTGAGAGATTATTGCGACTCTTTTTGTGAAGATCACCTTGGAGTTAAAATCCTGAAATATCAGTAGGGGTTTTCGCAGACATGCGTTATCATGTATTGAGTGATAAGGTGTTTTGTGCCTTATAATGAGGGTGGTACCGCGGTTTATTCGTCCCTAAGTGTTGACTTAGGGATTTTTTATTTTTGAAAAACTATTTAATGAGAGGATGAAGGAGATGGAAAAATTTAAGGCTTTGTCTGATTTACCAATAGCTGAAGTTCAAAACAAAATTTCAGAGTCTTGGGATGAAAATAATCTACTTGATAAATGTGTTGAAACAAGAAAAAATGGAAAGCCTTTTGTATTTTTTGAAGGGCCTCCAACTGCAAATGGAAGACCAGGAATTCATCATGTAATGGCTAGAACATTAAAAGATTCTGTATGTAGATATAAGACAATGACAGGCCATCAAGTAAAAAGAAAAGCAGGTTGGGATACTCACGGATTACCTGTTGAAATTGAGGTTGAAAAGCAATTAAATTTATCTAGCAAACAAGAAATTGAAAGCTACGGAATAGATAAGTTTAATGAAAAATGTCGTGAATCTGTATTCTCTTATGAAAAACAATGGAGAGAAATGACAAGAAGAATGGGATATATGATAGATTTAGATAACCCATATATTACTTTAGATAATGATTATATTGAATCTGTATGGTGGATTTTAAATAAGTTTTTTAAAGAAGGATATATTTATGAAGGGCATAAAATACTTCCATATTGTCCTAGATGTGGAACAGGATTGGCTTCTCACGAGGTTGCACAAGGATATAAGGAAATAAAATCAAATACAGTAATTGTTGCTTTTAAAAGAAAAGATTATGATGAATATTTCTTAGTATGGACAACTACACCATGGACATTGGCATCAAATGTTGCATTGGCTGTTCATCCTGAAGAAATTTATCTAAAAGTAAAATCAAAAGGAAATGTATTTTATGTAGCAAAGGCATTGGCAAATAAAGTTTTAGGAGAAGATTTTGAAGTATTAGAGGAATTAAAGGGAAAAGATTTAGAATATATGGAATATGAGCAATTAATGCCTTTTGTGAAACCAGATAAAAAAGCTTTCTTTGTAACAGTTGCAGATTATGTAACGACTGAGGATGGAACAGGAATTGTTCACATTGCTCCAGCTTTCGGGGAAGATGACTATCAAGTAGGAAGAAAATATAACTTACCTGTACTTCAGCCTGTAGATGAAAATGGAAAATATGTAGCAACTCCTTGGGAAGGCAGATTTGTAATGGATGCTGATGTGGATATAGATATTATTAAATGGCTGCATGCAGAAGGAAAATTATTCAAGAAAGAAAAAGTAGACCATAACTATCCACACTGCTGGCGTTGTTCAACACCACTTTTATACTATGCAAAACCAAGCTGGTATATAGAGATGACAAAATTAAAAGATAAGTTAATCGAAAATAATAATACTGTTAATTGGTATCCAGATTATGTTGGAGAAAAAAGATTTGGAAACTGGCTAGAAAATCTTAATGATTGGGCACTATCTAGAAATCGTTATTGGGGAACACCATTAAATATTTGGAGATGTGAATGTGGTCATATTGATTCTATAGGTTCAAGAAAAGAGTTAGTTGAAAGAGCAATAGAAGAAATTGATGAATCAATTGAGCTTCATAGACCTTATGTAGATGATGTGCATATTAAGTGCGAGAAATGTCAAGGGGTTATGACAAGGGTATCAGAAGTAATCGATTGTTGGTTTGATAGTGGAGCAATGCCTTATGCACAACATCATTATCCGTTTGAAAATAAAGAAAACTTTGATGGGGAATTATTCCCAGCAGATTTCATCTGTGAAGGAATTGACCAAACTCGTGGATGGTTCTATTCACTACTTGCAATCTCTACTTTTGTAAAAGGCGTATCTCCTTACAAAAATGTATTAGTAAATGACTTAATTCTTGATAAAGATGGAAGAAAGATGTCTAAATCAAGAGGAAATACAGTTGATCCATTTGAGTTATTTGATAAGTATGGAGCAGATGTACTAAGATGGTATCTACTTTATGTGTCTCCTGCTTGGACTCCAACAAGATTCGATTTAGAAGGATTAAGAGAAGTACAAAGTAAGTTCTTTGGAACTATTAAAAATGTTTACAATTTCTTTACACTTTATGCAAATACAGATGGTATTAATCCTAAGGAGTTTTTTGTTCCATATAATGAGCGTCCTGAATTAGATAGATGGATTTTATCAAAATACAATAGTTTAATTGAAGCAGTAATATCAGAACTTGAAATTTATGACTTAACAAAGGCCGTAAGAAAAATTCAAGATTTTGTAAATGAAGATTTATCTAACTGGTATATTAGACGTGCTCGTCGTCGTTTCTGGGCAACGGAGCTTACAGATGACAAGAAAGCAGTTTATAATACAACTTTTGAAATATTAGTAGGTATTTCAAAACTTGTAGCACCATTTGCACCATTCTTATCTGAGGAAATTTATCAAAACTTAACAGGTGAAACTTCTGTACACTTAGCATATTATCCAGAGGTAGACAAAGAATTGATTGACAAAGTTGTGGAAGAAAGAATGGATTTGGTAAGGGATTTAGTAGGGCTTGGCCGTGCAGCAAGAGAAAAAACAAAAATTAAAGTACGTCAACCAATTCAAAAAATATTGGTAGATGGAAAGTATGAATCTTTAATTTCTGATTTGGTACCACTTATGAAAGAAGAGCTAAATGTAAAAGAAGTTGTTTTTGAAAAAGAATTAAATGAATTTATGAACTTTAGCTTAAAACCTAATTTTAAGGTTGCAGGTCCTATTTTTGGTTCAAAAATAAAACTTCTTGGAAAAGCATTAGGTAGTGTAGATGCAGCTGAAGTAGTACCAAAGCTTGAAAAAGGAGAAACTCTAGTCCTTTCAATAGATGGAGAAACATTAGAAATTACTAAAGAACATGTATTAATAAGTATATCTGCAAAAGAAGGATTTACTGTTGAAATGCTTAATAACTTGTTTGTAATTCTAGATACAACTTTAACACAAGAATTAATAGATGAAGGGTATGCACGTGAATTCATATCTAAAGTTCAACAAATGCGTAAAAATAATGGATATGAAATGATGGATAAAATACGTATCTATTTTGATGGAGATGAAGAAATTCAAAAGGCAGTAGATATACACAAAGATTATATTATGCAAGAAACTTTAGCAGAAAGTATTGAAGCAGTATCTGATGATAACTTTGAAAAGCAAAATCTAAATGGACATCAAACAGGTATGAAGCTAGAAAGAATATAAAAGATTAGCAGTAGCATAAAGAAATGCTACTGCTTTTTGTGTTAATATGAACTTTTATCAAGTGCTGTAATGATCTGTAGAGGAGGTTTAGCATTTAGAAGTCCAACGGCGTATATTGTGTAATATCTATTTGGCTTAATCAACTGATTTGGTGCATTAAGGATTATCTTATTTGTACCTGCCAATCGAATTTGAATTGTATAGTTATTAGGAGATATCATTAAATTAGGGCTGATTTCTTTAAATTCAATATTTCTAAAGAGTATTGTTCCATCTGATAATGTAATATCTATCATAGGGGTATTTGGAGATAGATGAACAAATTTTAATTGAGATTTACCGGGTAGTATTGGGGATGCAGTATCTAATACAACAAGGGGTTTTATATTTTTAAACATTCCTGTAATAGCTACTGTATAATTTGAGTTTGGCATTACATCTAAACTTGTATTTATAATAGGGGTAGTCGTTGTACCAGCTGGAAAAACCAAAATTGAATACTTACCAGGGATGAATGGTAAATACTTTGTGAATTGCTTATATTTCAAGTTTTTTGCAATAAGCTTACCACTTGCGTATACATCAACAGTAGGGGTATCAGGAGATGCATGAAATATCCTTACGTATGAAGGTATAACTGGATTTGGATAAAAGTATTGCATGTAAGGAATATACATCTTATTTTATCAACACCTTTCTTTCATATCTACCATATCATATGAAAAAAGGACGTGTTTTGTTACAAAAAAGAAAGGACTACTCACTTATAAAAGAAGTAGTCACAAAGACTTATTTCTATTTAAAAATCTTAACAAATTTAATAGAATAAATATCACACATTAAGAGATCATCAGTTTCTGGTTCTTGAATAACAACATAACTTATCCCTACATCAAGAAGCGTACCTTCACGGTCTATAAGCATATTAGTACCAATTAAAAATTCTATTTTTACGTATTCGCCAATCTTACTTTTAAGATATCCTTGAGTATAATTGATATCATCTTGTACTGGTGGACCTGCTTCTACTTCAAAATCTGGTGGCAATTGGGTAGTAGGCGGTTCAGGGTTAGATGCTGTCATGATAGTAGGCATAGTTGGATACATGGGCATCATTGGATAATAATTTGGATAAAAATCATTAAACATAAATCATCCTCCTTTATAATAGTAATTTTAATGGACACAATATAAGTAAGTTTTAATCAAGTTTTTGCATAAAGTTCTGTTGGGTTATAGAAGCAATGTTGGGCAACTCTTACTTGAAAACTACCTGTTTTATTATATGGAAAATAATAAGGACAAGTAGGTTTAAATGGGTTAAAATACCATAGTGAGTAGCCGACAGTAAATAATCTGTTTCCAGAAAGTGCCCAATCAGCTATATAATAATGTACTTGTTCTGGTGGATTTGACCAAATGGTTTGAGGATTTGTTTTTCCTCCAATAACTGAACGAACACAATCAAATTGTCCTTTTTGAAAAATTACTTTTCTAATATCTCCTTGACATACTCTATGATATTCGCCATAAGGAATTCTTTTTCTATTCATAACTACAGAGGCAACGGCTTTCATACCATTTTCGCCTTCGCCGCCTGCTTCGCATTTAATGATTCTTGCAAGAAGTTCTCGATTTGAATAAGCCATAATATACCCACCTCATTTTTATTGCTGATAATATTAATTTATGCATTACTTTTAAAAATGCTACTAATATTTCCAAAGAATATTAATGAAATCGTTGAAAAATTTGAGAAAATAGTGTATTTTTATAACACATAGGATATGTACTCTAAATAAAACAAAAATGTGTCATATAAACTTTAATTATATAAGGGTATAATATAATTATAATAAGATAAGGAGAAATAGATCATGAGCAAATTATTTAAAGATTACAACTTTAAAGATTTTATATTAAAGAATTTAGAAAAAAATGGAATAGAACAGCCTAGTGAAATACAATCAGAAACTTTTATATTGACGCTAAAAGGAAAAGATGTCATTGGAAAAGCTAGAACGGGAACAGGAAAAACATTAGCTTATTTACTGCCGATGATAGAAAAAATTGATCTGTCTAAAAAAGAATTACAGATGTTGATACTAGCACCAAGCAGAGAGCTTAGCTTGCAAATAAAACGAGAGGCAGAGCGTATCATAGAAGGTACAGAAATCCATATGGAAGCTATTGTAGAAGGAATGAAGTTAGAAAGACAATTAGAAAAATTAAAGAAAAAACCACATATTATTGTTGCAACTCCTGGAAGACTAGTGCATATTATGAGTTTAAAAAAGATTAAATTACATAATGTAAAAATTATTGCATTAGATGAAGTAGATCAGATATTAGAACAAGGGCTACAAGATAAAATTTTTGCAGTTGTAAAAAGTACTTTGAAAGATAGACAGCTATTAAGCTTTTCTGCAACCATGTCTGATGAAGCTAGGAAAATATTAAATCAATTGATGAATGATCCAGTTTTTGTGAATCTAGATCATATTAAGCCAATTCCTTCAAAAATAAAACATGAATATATTGTAAGTAAGGGACCTAAAAAAACTGAAACGTTAGTAGAACTTTTAAATGTAATAAAGCCTAAAAAGAGCTTGATATTTATTAATAAAAATCAAAATGTAGACCGATTCGTAAGAGAATTAAAAAGTTTAGGATTTTCTGTTGGTGGAATACAAACAAGGACAAAAAACCAAGAAAGACAGCATTTATTAACTTCTTTTAATAAGGGAAAGTTAAAGATACTAGTTACAACAGATCTTTTTACAAGAGGAATGGATTTTCAAGAAGTTAGCCATATATTTAATATGGATTTACCACTAAATAAAATAGATTATTTACATAGGGCAGGGCGTACAGGAAGAATGAATAAAGAAGGCGTTGTAATGAGTATCGTAAGAGATAGAGAAAAATTCATATTATATAAGATGATGAAATATTTAAATATTGAGGTTACACCTATGCATATTATGCACGGAAAGCTTATTCCTGTAAAAGCTATTATTCAAAAAAAGAGAAAAAGAAGAAATAAGTTATAAATAAGTTTTTCATAGGGGAGTGGTGTGGGTGAAAGTATTGTTTACTTATGACTATGGAGATGAGAGAATGAATCGTATCCGAGAATTAGGGTATGAAGTGATTTATGTATATGAAAAAGATGTGAAAGTTGATGAAAAAAACGTAGATGCAGAAGTATTGGTGTGCTATGATCCTTTTTCTACTCTTGACATAAAAAAAATGAAAAATTTAAAGTGGATTCAATTATCGAGTATAGGAATTGACCAAGTACCTATTGATTATGTAAAAAAAGAGAAAATTATGATTACAAATAATAAAGGTGGGTATAGTATTCCTATAGGGGAATGGATTGTCATGAAAATATTAGAAATGTTTAAAAATAGTAGAAAGTTTTATGAGAAGCAGAAAAATGGAAAGTGGCAAATGGATACGACTTTGTTGGAGCTATATGGAAAAACTATCGGATTTATTGGAACAGGAAGTATTGCTAATGAAGGAGCAAAACGATTACAAGGATTTGGAGTACGGATTATAGGAGTGAATACTTCTGGTAAAAAAGTAGATTATTTTGATAAATGTTTCTCTATGGATGATTTAGATAAAATGCTGCCAGAATGTGATGTAGTTGTATTGACTATTCCATATACAAATAAAACTCATAATTTAATAAATAATGATACTATCTCCATGATGAAGGAAGGAGTTTTCTTAGTAAATGTATCGAGAGGAAGCATCATAGATGAAGTTGCTCTTTTAAAATTTTTAAGGAATGGAAAAATCAGAGGTGCAGCGTTAGACGTATTCACACAAGAGCCTTTAGAAAGTGATCATCCCCTATGGAACTTTAATAATGTTATTATTACTCCCCATAATTCTTGGATTTCTGAAAAGAGAAATGAGAGAAGGTTTAATATGATTTATGAGAATCTTAAAAGATATATAAGTGGAAAAAAATTATTAAATATTGTAGATTTAAACAAAGGATATTAAAAGGAGTGAAACTATGAATGGACAAGAAATGCTAAACTATAAAAATTGGGCTGTGATTGGAGATGTATTAAATCCTGAAAAATATGCTTATAAAATAAAGCATAGATTAATGGATGCAGACTACAAAGTATTTCCAGTAAATCCAAGAGATAAAAGTGGAGAGGTTTTTTGTAGCCTTAAAGAAATAAAAGAGAAAGTAGATGTAATTGATCTTTGTATTAATCCTAAATTGGGAATTAAGATTATTGAAGAAGCATATGAATTAGGTATCAACAAAGTTTTAATACAACCAGGAGCTGGAAGTGAGGAAATTATATCTTTTTGTAAGGAAAAAGGGATATCTTATGTTGAAAGCTGTGCATTGGTAGAACTATCAAAAAAAGGAATATAAGCACAAAATGAGAGGAACGAATTTGTTCCTCTTTTTATATAATAAAAATATATTAAAGGACATGCTATTGATGAATATGTTAAAATAAGGATATATGTAACAAATTTCAAAAAGAAATATAAAAAGAACGTTTATTCCAGATAACTTTTGAAAAAACTAAACTTCATTACATGAAAAAATACTAAACCTTCAAAACTCACCATTGTTCAAACATTGAAGGTTCTTAACGTATTTTTTCATGTAATTTTAGTAAGTTTTTTTTACAAAAGTTATCAAAGTCATTCACTTATCTTTTTATATTTCGTTAATGTTATTTATCTATAATAAGAGAAAGGAGGGACAAAATGATTAGCTATTCTGAAATTGTTTTTAGGTTGGTATTAGCTAGTATTTTAGGTGGTTTAATTGGGCTAGAAAGAGAAGCAAATAACAGACCCGCAGGATTTAGAACTCATATTTTAGTTACTATAGGGTCTACACTTATTATGCTTATTTCTATGTACGGATTTAAAGGATTAGGAGTTAATGGTTCAGGTGGGGAACCAGCAAGATTAGCAGCACAGGTAGTAAGTGGTATTGGTTTTTTAGGTGCAGGAACTATTCTTAGGCAGGGAAATGCTATTCATGGATTAACAACGGCAGCTAGCTTATGGGTTTGTGGATGTATAGGGTTAGCAATAGGCAATGGATATTATTTAGGGGGATTGGTTACTGCAGGAATTGTATTGTTTACATTAGTAAGTCTAGGACTATTTGAAAAAATTATATTTAAAAATAAATATAAAACTATACATGTGATATGCTGTGAAAGAGCTGGTTTGATTGGAGAAATAGGAACATTATTAGGAAAATATAAAGTTATAATAAAACATATAAAGATGTCTCCTTTTGATGAAGATCGAGACAAAGTTCTTCATATTGATATTACTGTAAAAGTACCAAAATATTTTTCGCCTGAAGAACTTTTTGGTGGTATTAGTAAAATAAACGGTATACGAAGTGTAAAATGGGAAGAACAATGGGAAAATAATGAAGAATAAAAAAGGAGGATATATGAAAGATAAAAAAATATTACCGATTTTAGCAGGAGTTACGACTTCTATAATATTTGGATTTTCTTTTTTATTTACTAAAGAAGCATTAGATTATATTAATCCATTTGATTTATTAAGTTTACGATTTGGTACTGCTGCTTTAGTATTAATATCGTTACGATCTATGGGAATTATAAAAACAGATTATAAAGGAAAAAATATAAAAGCTTTATTTGTATTGGCTTTATTTCAGCCAGTTTTATATTTTATATTTGAAATAATGGGTGTAAGTAGAACTACTACTTCAGAAGCTGGGATTATGATGGCTTTGATTCCTATTGTTGTTACATGTTTAGCAAGTGTATTTTTAAAAGAGATTCCATCGAAACCTCAAGTTGCTTCTGTCTTTATATCACTATTTGGAGTATGTTTTGTTGTCCTTATGAAAGATATGAGTACAAGCGGGAGTATATTAGGTATATTTTTTCTTATTGGAGCAGTTTTTTGTGCAGCAATACTCAACATACTTTCTAGAAAGTTATCAATAAGTTTTAAGCCAGCTGAAATAACTCTATTTATGATGTGTATAGGGGCGCTATTTTTTAATGGTATTTCTATTTTAAATCATGGAATAAAGGGAGATATGCTAAATTATATTATAAAATTAAAGGAAATAAAGGTTGTAATAGCAGTTTTATATTTAGGTGTATTATCTTCTGTTGTAGCATTTTTCCTTACAAATTATAATTTATCAAAGCTAGAAGCTTCAAGGGCTGCTGTTTTTGCAAATTTAACAACAGTTATTTCAGTTTTTGCAGGAGTTTTTATTAGAAAGGAATCTTTTACAATTTATCAATTTCTTGGTACATGCATGATTTTATTAGGTGTTTGGGGAACAAATTATTATGGTGAAAAGAAGGAAATTAGGATAAAAGCAAGAGATGCTCTTGTTGAATAATTGTTAAATATTAGACTAAGTAAAGATATTATGTTATGATAATAAAGAAAATAATAAGCGAAGGAGAAATAAAATGAGTAGACAAGTTTTAGCTACTGTTGGTGGAAGTGAGATTACAAGAGAAGATTTAGATTTAGTATTAAAGCATGCCCCTAAAGAACAGCAGATGCAGTTAAACACATTTGCAGGCAAACAATATCTATTAAATGAAATGATTACACAACAAATCCTTTATTTAGATGCAAAGGAAAAAGGTTTAGATAAGGATGAAGCTTATCTTAAAGAACTAAAAGCATTAGAAGAAAATTTATTAAAGCAATATGCTGTAAAAAAACTATTAGAAGATGTAAAAGTTGATGAAGAAGAAGTGAAAGAATATTATGAAAAAAACCATGAGCAATTTGTTAAAGGTGAGTCTGTTAAAGCAAAGCATATATTAGTAAAAGAAGAAGCTACAGCTAAAGATATTTTAAATGAATTAGAAGGTGGAAAAAGCTTTGAAGAAGCTGCAAAGGAATATTCTCAATGTCCATCAAAGGCAAATGGCGGAGATTTAGGGTATTTTAACAAAGGACAGATGGTACCTGAATTTGAAAAAACTGCTTTTGAATTAGAAGTTGGAGCAATTAGTGAACCTGTTAAGACTCAGTTTGGATACCATATTATTAAGGTTGAAGATAAAAAGGATTCTACTGTAATGCCTTTTGAACAAGTACAAAAACAAATTGAGAATTATATATTAAGAAGTAAACAAGATGAAAAGTACAAAACGTATACAGATCAATTAAGAAGTAAATTTAATATTAAGACAAATGAAGAATTGTTAAAATAATAAAAAGGGTCAATTTATTGGCCCTTTTGACGATTGTTTAGAAAATGTTTGTATTGGTAAAAATAAAGATTATTATAGACTATTTAAGCACTTCAGGATATAATGAATTAGAATAAAAATAAGAAAGAGAGGATGTAAGATGGAAGATAAAAAAATTGTAGTAATAGTAGATGAAGAAGGAAATAAAAATGACTTAGAAGTAGTAGATATGCTTAAAATAGAAGAAGATAAATATGCACTTTTAGCACCTGTAGGAGAAGAAGAGGATGCTTATGTATACAAAGTAGTTGAAGTAGATGGGAAAGAAGAATATGTTCCTATAGAAGATGATGATGAATTTGAACGTGTAGTAGAAGAATATAATTCATATTTTGATGAAGAATAAGCCTTAGTGAAAGCCTTACACTAAGGTTTTCATATATAATGAATAAAGGAGTAGTAAAAATGAATGATAAGATTGATTTGAAAAGTTGTAATATACAAGAGTTGGAAGATTTTTTGACAAGTATAGGTGAAAAGAGGTTTAGAGCAAGACAGGTTTTTGAATGGATTCATAAGGGAATTGAAAATATAGATGAAATGACAAATCTTTCAAAGGCTTTAAGAGAAAAGCTAAAAGAAGAAGGATACATAGGAGTATTGAAAATAGAGGATGTTTTAATATCGAAAATTGATGGAACAAGAAAATATTTATTTTTATTAGAGGATGGAAATATTATAGAAAGTGTATTGATGAAATACAAGCATGGAAATTCTGTTTGTGTATCTACTCAGGTAGGATGTAGAATGGGATGTAAATTTTGTGCTTCAACCCTTGAGGGTGTCATAAGAAATTTGAGAGCAGGAGAAATATTAGATCAAGTACTAACAATACAAAAAGATATTAAAGAGAGAATTTCAAATGTTGTATTGATGGGAAGTGGAGAACCGTTTGATAATTATGATGAAGTATTAAAGTTTCTTGATATAATTAATCATCCAGCCGGTTTGAATATTAGTTTAAGAAATATAACCATATCTACTTGTGGACTGATACCGCAAATGTTAGATTTAGCAAATAAAAAACCTCAAGTAACTCTAGCAATATCATTACATGCTCCAAATGATGAATTAAGAAGCAAAATGATGCCGATTAACTTTAGATATCCATTAGATGAGTTATTTAGAGCTTGTAAGATTTATACAGATATTACAAATAGAAGAATTACTTTTGAATATGCTTTAATTCATAATGTGAATGATACAAAAGAGCATGCGAAGGAATTATCAGAAAGAATAAAAGGAATATTGTGTCATGTGAATCTAATACCGCTTAATAAAGTAGATGAAAGAGAATTTCAAACAGCAAAAACAAATAAAGTGAAAGAATTTCAAAGCATTTTGAAACAAAATGGGATTGAAGCAACTATAAGAAGAGAACTAGGTAGTGATATTAATGCTGCTTGTGGTCAATTAAGAAGACGCTATTTAAAACATAAAAAAGATATGAAAAATGAGGCATAGACCTCATTTTTATTGTATAAACTTATTACCTAAATATTTTTGTATTTCTTTAGGATCGCTAAAAGGTGTAATTAGAATTTCGCGATCACTCTCTAGAAAATATATAAGAATTTCTGTATCTCCTTCTAGGAAAGATTTGGCTACTGTTTCTTCTTTTACTTCTCTTACTTTATTTTTATGACGTTTCTTTTTTTCAAATTCTTTTGTAAAGTAATATCCCATCATACCGATTACTTTTGTATATCTTTTCATAATCAACCTCCTAATAAAATATGTAATTATTTTATGAATGTATGCAAATAAGATTCACATATTTAAAAATACAAAGATATTATAATACTAGCAAATAATAGGAGGTGATTCAACTGAGAATATTAAGAGTAGGTGTGCAAGGAACGGATGTAATGGAGATACAGGCACTTTTAAAAAAAATAGGATATGATCCAGGACCTATTGATGGTATATATGGAAAAAAGACAGAGGCGGCAGTTATTAGATTTCAAAGAGATAATGATCTTGTAGCTGATGGAATTATTGGACCAAAAACCTATGAGGCTTTAGAACCACTTTTATTAGGCTATGATTTATATACCATAAGACCGGGAGATACTATGTATAAAATTGCAAGAAAGTATTATACAAATGTTACAAAAATTATTACAGCAAATCCAGATGTTAACCCTTATAATTTACAAATAGGGCAAAAAATTATTGTTCCTTATGGAATAGATTTAGTAGATACTAATATTGACTATACTTATGATATTATGGAAAGAGATATTAAAGGGTTAAAGATAAGGTATCCATTTTTAGAGGTAGGGATTGCAGGAAAAAGTGTTTTAGGGAGAAATTTATATTATATTAAAATAGGTAATGGACCTAATCAAGTTTTCTATAATGGGGCTCATCATGCATTAGAATGGATTACGTCTCCTGTTCTTATGAAATTTGTTGAAAACTTTTCAAAAGCTTATGCACAAGGAACAGACATAAGAGGCTATGATCCTAAGAGTATATGGAAAAAAAGCACTATATATATAATGCCTATGGTAAATCCAGATGGTGTAGATTTGGTATTAAATGGATTACAAAAAGATAACCCTTATTATGACCAGCTAATTAAATGGAATAATGGAAGTATGGATTTTTCTAAAGATTGGCAAGCAAACAATAGGGGGGTAGATTTGAATCACAACTATGATGCATTATGGGAATTATCAAAGAAAGCAGAAGAAGAATATGGTGTATATGGTCCTGGACCTACAAGATACTCTGGACCTTACCCAGAGTCAGAATCTGAATCAAAGGCAGTTGCAGACTTTACAAGGAGTCATAATTTTAGACTGATACTTGCTTATCATAGCCAAGGGGAGGTAATATATTGGGATTTTCAAAATATGGCTCCTCCAGAAGCAAAAAAAATAGGAGAATTATTTTCTAAAGTAAGTGGATATACTTTAGAAGAAATCTATGGGATTGCTTCTTATGCAGGTTACAAAGATTGGTTTATATATAAATATAGAAGACCGGGTTATACCATAGAAGTAGGAAAAGGTAAAAATCCTCTTCCGATAGAACAATTTGATAAAATATATAATGACAATGAAGAGTTGCTTTTATTAGCAGCTATTGTATAAAAAGCGGTTTAGCCGCTTTTTTTGAATAGATGTATTATGAATTATACCTTTACGCATACTAGCAGAGAATAAAGCTTTATAGTATAATATAGTAGGGAACAATATTTGTAAATTGAGAAAATGAAGAATAATATTTATTCTGGATTTTCGAAAGGGGCCTAAGAAATGAATACAATTCAAAATATAATGGTATGTGTAACACAGCAAAAAACTTGTGAAAGACTTATTAGAAGAGGTGCTGAAATAAGAGATGAGTATGATGGAGAATTATATGTAATACATGTAGCTAAGGAAGGATATCATTTTTTAGGTAATTCAAGAGATGGAGATGCCTTAGAGTATTTATTTGAAAAAGCAAAAGCGTATGGTGCAAATTTGACAGTAGTTAGATCTCATGATGTATTGCAAACGTTAAAAGATCTAGCTGAGAAGAATAAGATAGATTTAATTATTTTAGGGGAATCTTATGAAAATAATGAGCAAAAAAATGTAGTAAGCAGATTGAAAAAACACTTGTCTAAAGGTATTGAGATTGAAATTGTACCTGTACAAAGAGAAAACAAAGCAGTTTAACAAATAATCCGCCACAAAGCCTTAGAGCGTTTTAAAATAGTTTATAAATTTGTAAAAGGAGTAGATGCATGAAAGAAAGTAGATATAGAATATATTCTCAATATTTAAAAGAAAAATATGGAGAAAAAATATATAAAATTCCTATCAATCTTCCTGTAACTTGTCCAAATAGGGACGGTATTTTAGGGCGTGGCGGATGTATTTTTTGTGGAGAGGAAGGAGCTGGCTTTGAAAATTTAGCTAGTAGTATATCTGTTAAAGATCAATTAAATAAAAATATAGAATATATACAAAAAAAGTATAAAGCAAAGAAGTTTATTGCTTATTTTCAAAATTTCACAAATACATATTTGCCATTAGAACAATTTAAGGAATATATTTATGCTTCTTGCCAAGAGAATGTAGTAGAAATTTCTATATCTACAAGACCAGATTGTGTAAATGATAAATATTTAGCTTTTCTTAATGAAGTAAAAGAAGAAAAGAATATAAATATTTGTATAGAGTTGGGGTTGCAAAGTGTAAATTATCATACATTAAGAAAGATCAATAGGGGACATTCTCTTGCAGAGTTTATTGATGCGATTATTCGTATTAAAAAATATGGGTTTGATAGTTGTGTACATATGATTTTAAATCTTCCTTGGGATGAAAAAGAAGATGTTATTGAAGGAGCGAAGATTATATCAGCCCTTGGAGTAGAACAAGTAAAACTTCATTCTTTATATATTTTGAAAAATACAGTGATAGGAAGAATGTATGAAAACAATGAATTTAAAATTATATCATTGGAAGAATATGTAGATCGTGTAGTAACTTTCTTAGAATACTTAGATCCTAACATTGTAATTCAAAGATTAGTTGGAAGAGCACCAAAAGAAAATACACTTTTTTGTAATTGGGATACAAGTTGGTGGAAAATAAAAGATCATATTGATGAAAAAATGGAAAAATTAGATAGTTTTCAAGGAAAGAAATTTATGTACTTAAATGGAAAAGCATTAATGCATATAAAAAATCCGTAGACAATTTTGTCTACGGATTTTTAGTATTTTATAGAAATGAAAATTAATTTGGAGTTTAATTAAAATGATAAAATAACATATATAATATATACAATTGGTAACTTTTATGCTAATATATTAATATAATATAACACAAAAATAGATTTAAGACATACAAATAAACTTATACAAAGAGAAAAATACATATATATAAAAATAGGGGGGGCATAATATGTCAATCAAAGTAGGGATTAATGGTTTTGGAAGAATTGGAAAAAATGTATTAAGAGCATGGTTGGAAAAAGAGGGCAATATTGAAATTGTTGCAATTAATAGTACAAGTGGACCTCATAAGCATGCGCATTTATTTAAATATGATTCCCTTTATGGTATGCTTTATCAAAAGGTTGAGGCTACTGAAAATTCAATTATTATAGGAGAAAAAGAAATTGAATTTACTGCTTATCGAGATCCTGCACAAATTCCTTGGAAAGAATTGGGGGTAGATATTGTTATTGAAGCAACTGGAATATTCAGAACAAAGGAAGATTGTATGAAGCATATTGAAGCAGGAGCTAAAAAAGTAATTATTACTGCACCTGGTAAAAATGAAGATAAAACTATTGTTATGGGTGTAAATCATAATGAATATGATCCAGAAAAACATCATATTATATCTAATGCATCGTGTACAACAAACTGTTTAGCACCAGTTGCAAAGGTTATTAATGATGAATTTAAAATTAAGAAAGGATTAATGACAACAGTACATGCTTATACAAATGATCAGAAAGTATTAGATTTACCACATAAGGATTTAAGAAGAGCAAGGGCTGCTGCTGAATCTATTATTCCTACAACTACTGGTGCTGCAAAAGCTGTTTCATTAGTACTACCAGAATTAAAAGGCAAGTTAAATGGAATGGCTATGAGGGTACCAATTCCAGTAGTTTCAGTAGTAGACTTAGTAGTTGAATTAGAAAAGTCTACTACAGCACAAGAAGTGAATGAAAAATTAAGAGAAGCTTCTGAAGGTTTACTTAAAGGGATTCTTGGATATTCTGAAGAACCATTAGTTTCAATAGATTATAAGAAGGACAATCGTTCATCTATTGTAGATGCTTTATCTACTATGATGGTTGGAGAGAATATGTTAAAAGTTGTTTCATGGTATGATAATGAGTGGGGATATTCAAATAGAGTAATTGATTTAGCTTCATATATAGGGGAAATGGGATTTAACTATAATTGTGAAAGCTGTAAAGAATATGTAAAAGCTTATTGTATGGTATAAAAAGGTTTGCTTGAAAAATTAAATTTTTATCCTGCTTTTTATGAGCAGGATTATTTTTTTGAAATGAAATGGTATAATATAGTAGATGATGGATTTTAAAGGGGGATATTTGTGAAAAATATACTAATGATTTGGGATATTGATGGGACGTTAATTAATAGCAGAGGTTGCGGAAGAAAAGCTATGGAAGAAGCATTCTGTTCAATCTTTGGAATAGAAAAGGCCTTTAACGATATTAATATGGCAGGAAGACTTGATGCAATTATTCTAAAGGATGCATTGTATAAGCATGGTATTGTAGATGTGGATATGACTTTGTTTTTTGATACTTATTGTAATATACTTGAAAATATTCTTATGAAGAAAGATTATATCAAGATTTTACCTGGCATAGAGAAAATTCTTGAGTCAGGTAGTGAGTATCATAATTTTTTTCATGCTTTAGGGACAGGAAATATTGAAAAAGGAGCCCGAATAAAACTAAAAGCTTATGATTTAAATAAATATTTTCCAGTAGGAGGCTTTGGTGATGAGGAATTAGAAAGATGGCAAATAATTCATAAGGCTGTAGAAAGTGCACAAGCCTTTCATAATATAACTTATGATAAAGAAAATATTTATGTAATTGGAGATACACCGCGAGATATTGAATGTGCAAAAATATTAGGAGTAAAAAGTATTGCAGTAGCTACAGGATCTCATAGTTTAGAAGAACTAATGGAGCACTTACCAGATTATTTATTTGAAAGCTTTGAGGATACAGAAAAATTTTTTTGTATATTCAAGTAAAGTACAGTGTTTTTACTAATACAGAATATCTTGAATAAATGGAAAACTTATCTTACAATTATAATGGGTAGGAATATCTACAAAAAAATATACTATCAATAGTAGAAAAAGGGGAGGGAGACGGGAGTGAGACACTGGAAAAAAATCTTAATCCCTTATGAACAAGCAGTAGAAGAGCTAAAGGTGAAATTTAAGGCAATTAGAAATGAATTAAGAGAAATGAGTGAATACTCACCTATAGAATTTGTAACAGGAAGAGTAAAAAAGGTATCTAGTATATTAGAAAAGGCAAAAAAATATGGAATTGCTGAAGAAGAAATTGAAGAAAAGATAGAAGATATAGCTGGAATCAGAATTATGTGTCAATTTGTAGATGATATATATAAAGTGGTAGAATTGATTGAGCAAAGAGATGGTAAGGACTTAAAGATTGCATATGTAAAAGATTACATAAAGAATAGAAAAGAGAGTGGATATAGAAGCTACCACATAATTATAAAATACCCTATACAAACAGCTTTTGGTTATAAAGAGATATTAGCTGAAATTCAGATACGTACTTTAGCTATGAATTTCTGGGCTACTATTGAGCATTCAATAAATTACAAGTACAAAAAAAATGTTCCAGAGCATATAAAAGAAAGGTTAAAGAAAGCTGCAGAAGCAGCATATCTTTTAGATAAGGAAATGTGGGCTGTTAGAGATGAAGTAATTAATGCACAAAAATTATTTGAAGCAAAGTCAAATACGGTTTCTAGTATTGTGAATAATATACAATTATTAAGATCTACAGGAAAGACAGATACAGCTAAAAAATTTCAAGAAAAATTTGATAAAGCATTAGAAAAAGGAAATATGATTAAATTAAAAGAATTATCTGATTCTATAAAATATGCAGTAGATAAATATCAAGCTTTTGAATAGATATATACCCATCTTTTTATTTTTTTCTTTTCTTCTTCTTTTTCTTTTTTGCTACGGAAAAACCAAAATGGCCTAATGATTTTTTCAATCCATAATAGTCTCCATGACAATAACATATAGGCTTTGCTTTATCTAGGTGAAATTTATTTTTTTCATCTAATAATTCTTCATCTATATTTACAGCTAAAACTTTTGCCATAAACATATGGTGAGAACCCAAAGGGACTATTTTTTCTACCTTACATTCAATATTTACAGGACTTTCTTTAATAAGAGGTGCCTTTACCTTACTAGCTTTTTGAGGTGTAAGATGCATTTCTTTGAATTTATTTACATCTCTTCCGGATTTTACACCACAAAAGTCTGTAGCTTTTGCTAAATTTTCTGTAGTTAAATTAATAACAAATTCTTTTGTTTTATTGATAATATCATAAGAATATCTTTCTGGTCGAATAGATATGTAAGTCATTGCAGGGTTTGTACAAATAGTTCCAGTCCATGCAATGGTAATAATGTTATAATTTTCTTCACAATCACCACATGTAACTAATGCAGCAGGAATAGGATAAACCATTGTACCTGGTTTCCAAGTAATCTTTGCCAAAAGTATCACTCCTAATATGTTTTTTTAGTTTGCCTTTATTTTCAAAATAAATAAGGAGACATTTTCAATGCCTCCATAATTATTCTATAATGGTCATTACTTCTTCTACTGATTTTCTTGGTGGACTTTTTATTTCTCCATCAGGAATGCCAAGTGGAGTCATTGCTGCAAGAAAATAACCTTCTTTTTCAAAACCGATAAACTCAGTAATTTCTTTTGCAGCATAATTTTGACTAGTCATCCAGCAAGTTCCATATCCCATATTTGTAGCTGCTAGTATTAAGTTTTCCATAGCAGCACCAATATTTTGCATAGCAGGATTTGATCTTAAAAGTTCATGGATTTCATCAGTAGATGCATTTATTTCTTTTAATACATTAAGACCAGTAGGTTTATAAGAATCTTCAGTATATACTAGAATAAGTACAGGGGCTTTTCTAAAAACTGTTGAGAATCTTAAAAACTTAGTAAATCCTTTTTTAATATCTTCATCTTGAATTAGATTTGCTAATTCTGCATTTTTTCTTTCTATTGTTTTTGCAATTCCTTCAATTTTTTCCTTATTTTTCACAACAACAAAATGCCAATTCTGAACATTCTTACCAGAAGGAGCATATGTAGCAGCCTTGATTATTTTTTTTATATCTTCTACAGGAACATCTTGATCTTTAAACTTTCTTACACTATGTCTTTTGTAAATAAAATCTAAATGATTCAAAAGATCACCCTCCTTAATGTTTCATACTCTAAAATATTATATAGGATTTCCATTTATAGTTCAATTTAAAATGAAAATAGGTTTTATTTTTTATTAAGAAATTTTTAGACATTTAGGGTATAATATAGTTAGTTTTAATAAAGTAGGTGATGATATGAGCTTATTTGTAATAGGTGATTTACATCTTAGTTTTAGTGTAGATAAGCCAATGGATATTTTTGGAGAGCAATGGGTTAATCATCAAGAAAAGATTAAAAAAAATTGGATTGAAGTTATTAAAGAGAACGATATGATATTAATTCCAGGAGATATTTCTTGGGCTATGAATATGAAGGATGCAACAATTGACTTAGAATGGATTAATAATTTACCAGGAAAGAAAATATTATTAAGAGGAAATCATGATTATTGGTGGGCTTCAGTATCAAAGATGAATAAATTATTTGAAAATATAAGATTCTTACAAAATAATTATTTTACATATAAAAATTTTGCAATATGTGGAACAAGGGGATGGCTTTGTCCTAATGACCATAAATTTACTGAACATGATGAAAAAATTTACGAAAGAGAACTACATCGTTTGAAATTATCTTTAGATGAAGCAATTAAAAATGGATGTAAAGATATTATTGTTATGACACATTATCCTCCTACTAATGATTTTATGGAAGATTCTGGATTTACGCAAATCTATGAAACATATGGGGTAAAGAAAGTTGTGTATGGACATCTTCATGGAATAGATTCTTTTAAAATTGGACTTAAAGGGGAATATAAAGGGGTATATTATTATTTAACATCTTGTGACTATTTGGATTTTAAGCCACTTAAAATTTTAGATTAAAATAATGGTTCATAGTGACTATTATCATAAAGGGGTATTACTTGATATAATTTAATTAAAATATTTTTTAGAGGTGGATAGGGTGAATAATAAAAGGTATTATAATGGAGTGCTAGTAAGAACGTGTAAAAGATGCAAAACAGTTATTGAAGAAAATTCAATTGTTGATTATTGTCCTGAATGCTTTAAAAAGATAGAGGCAGTTTTTGAAAAGATAGAATCTTATTTGAAAGAATATCCTGGTGCAACTGCTTTTGAAATTGCACAAGAAACAGGAGTGCCTTATCATATTATAAATAATTTTGTAAGGGATGGAAGACTAATTGAGATTCCAAACGAATATTTAAATATGGAATGTAAAAGATGTGGATGTTTACTGCTTTCTGTTCACCATGAATACTGTCCTGACTGTAGAAAAGAAATTGAGAAGGAAATAGAATTAGCAAAAATGCAATTAAGAAAGGCTATGGGTGGTGATGGCAGTAAAATGCATATAGCACATGGACGAATTAGAAGAAAAAGATATTAAAACGATATCATTTTTTCATTTCTTGCATATCTATTTAGCAGGGGGTGAAAAAATGAGAAGGTTTCATAGTTATACAGTAGAAAGTTATTTACAATATTTAAAAAAGTTGAATATAACTAGAAGGATTACAGAGATTCATCTTCATCATACATGGAAACCAACAAAACGAACTTATATACTAGCTAGTGATAAAGAAAAAGTTATTTATGGTATGTGGAGATATCATACAAAAACATTAAAGTGGCGTGATATAGGACAGCATGTTACAGTATCACCAGATGGACTTATTTGGGATGGAAGAGATATTAATATTATACCAGCAAGTATTTTGGGGCATAATAACTACGCTTTTGCTATTGAGATGATTGGAAATTTTGATAAAGGAGAGGAGAAGCTAGAGGGTATACAGTTATGTGCAGTAAAAAAGCTGATAGAAGGATTGTTTGAAATATTTCATACGGATCAATTAATATTTCATCGTGAATATTCTCATAAAACATGTCCAGGTTCATCATTAACGAAGGACATATTTATTAAAAAGCCGCAAAATAAAGTGAAAATTTTAGGGGAAGCTATTGCAACAAAGGAACAAATGAAAAAATATATGCTATTAATTAATCCATTACCAAATATACAATGTACTCCAGACCAAATTGTAACCTATTATTTAAATGAAGGAGCTATTGAAGGTGTTAGAGGAGATGTGGCTTTTGCACAAGCTTTATTGGAAACGGGTTTTTTTAGATTTGGAGGGATTGTTCTTCCGAATCAGAATAATTATGCAGGGCTTGGAGCTATTAAAAAAGGAATGGCAGCAAGTTTTCCTAGCCCTAGAATAGGTGTCAAAGCTCATATTCAGCATTTAAAAGGATATGCAAGCAAAGAACCTCCAATAAGACCAATTGTAGATCCTCGATATACAGTGTTAGAGGATATTGGACTGATCGGGTCTTGTATATATGTAACAGATTTAAATGGAAAATGGGCGATTCCAGGTAATGGTTATGGTGAAAAAATTTTAAAAATATTAAAAAAAATAATAAGTTTGCCAACACAAGAAGATTCAGCAGATATATGGAATAAAGCTATTTTAGAAGAAAATAAAAAATTAAAAGAAGAAAATAATAAGCTAAAGGATAAAATTAAACAATATGAAGTATTATTAAATACATTAATAAAGGAAATAGAAAATTTTTTAAAGACCGATGTTTAAACAACGGTCTTTAATTATAAATATGTTATAATAAAGCAGTATACAAAGAAGAATATAGAAATAAGGTGTTTAAAATGAGCTATAGAATTTATGAAAGTGTGTTTGATAAATTTTTTAATAATAGAGAGGCATTGATTCATCAATTTAAGAAAGACCAACTATAAAAAGTCAATAGTAAAAAAGAAAAAATTTTAATTAAATTGGTGAATAAAAATGCATGACAAAAAGACCTGCGTGAGGCAAGTATAAGTAAAAATATGGGAAATAATATCAATTACTCGTTATTAGGTAGTCTCACCTCATAAGGACAATTATTTTTTAAAATAGCATGAATTGTGTAGCAAAGTTTACGAGCGACAGCTCCAATAGCCGTTAGGTGATGTTTTCCTTCTGAACGTTTCTTCTGGTAAAAAGCTTTAAAAACAGGGTCACAGTTAGAGGTAACTAAAGCAGCACTAAAGAGAGCCTTTCTAAGATAGGGCGATCCACGTTTACTCATTTTGTTATTTGTACTTTGATATTCACCAGATTGTGAAACAGAAGCATCAATTCCAGCATAAGCAACAAGCTTTGAAGGGTTTGAAAAATCTTGAGATATCACCTATTTCGCCAAGTATAGTTGCAGCTGTTACGTTGCCAATACCAGGTATTGTAGTAATAGGAGAATTGATTTTTATCAAGTAAAAGTGTTTATTTGCTTTTTCTATATCTTTTGACCTGACTTTCAATAAAGTTAATCTGCTCAATTAATAGTTTTTAATTGAAGAGCAAAGCTATCTAAACAAAAGCTTATACCAAAAGAATTTTTAGCTACACGAGAAAGTTGTTTGATTTTATTAGTAGCAAATTTTTTCATAGTGATTTCAGATAAAACTTTGTCTAACTTTTCAGATGAAATATTTTCGAAATCACTTGGAGAGCTGAAATGAAGCAAAATTTCCTTTGATGTTTGTCCAAAAATATCAGAAAAGATAGATTGATATTCAGGAAAAACTTGGTCTAAGACACAAATGGTTTTACGTTTAAGGTCACCTATAGAACTGATGAGATAGTTTCTAAAGCGAGAAAGGTTGCGAAGTGATATGGTATTTTCATCGGCTAAGGAAGTTTCCAGAAAATCACCATAACGAATAAGATCTGCAATTAAAACAGAATCAATGATATCTGTTTTACGCTTTCTGATTTCAATACCTTTACGCCAACCATCAGTTTGGATAGGGTTTACAACATGAATGACAAAACCTTTTTCCACAAGAAATGAGTAAATGGATAACCAATAGTGACCAGTAGCTTCCATACCTATTTCAACATCATTAACAGATCTAATGAAATTGTTTAACTTAGTAATTAAGCTTTCACCACCATTTGTAGTATTTGAAAAGGAAAAAGCCTTAAAAATAATTTTTCCTTTTTCATTTATTAGCGAAGCTACATGATTGTTTTTTCCAATATCAATACCTAAATAAAACATTTCCATCACCACTATAAATTTATTTTAGATAGTTCCTCTAATCTGATAAACGTTACCGCCTTGTTGCATATTCGAAGTACTAAACTTATTAGTCAACATCCAACTTATTCGTAATCTGTTTATCAGACAGAGGTGTCAGTCTTTCAAGTACGAGGTCTTACCTCAAGGAGACTACGACATCACTCTATCTAATATTTTGATTATACTCTTTTTTGTATAATCTTTCAGCTAATAAAGGATTATAGGTTGCCTTTATTAACCTAAATATAGTATACAAGGAGATATTACAAAAAAGGAATTTATTGAGGAACATTATAATTTTATTCAGCGACTAAATTTAAAGCCTTTTAAATATAGAATTGATTCTTTTGAAAAGGGTATATACAATTATCAATATTATAATATGTTAGCAAAGTATAGTTATATGAAGTCGAAGGATCAAAAATTACAGCAAAAACATCCTCAATTGGTAAAAAAGCTGCAAGGAGATGCAAATTACTACTATAGACAAAAAGATAAAACAACACTAAAGCTTTTGGAATACTTAGATTTTTATAATGTGGAAGCTTATTTTGTTAAAGTAAAGTCAAAATTATTAAAGGATAAATTGTTTGAGATTGTTCTTTTGGATTATGATAATGTTATTTTACATTCTATTAGCCATTGGCTTTTGGAAAGATTAAAGGAAGAAGGAGTATTTATAGAGGGAAAAAGAAAATCAATTATTGATAAGTATATTAACGAGAGATATTAACCCTATCGATTGATGGGGTTTTTATTATATATAAAGACGATTTGTTAAAATTATCCTTTCTAAAAATTTGTTTACGTACAAATACTAAGATTAGTAATTAGATGAAAGGATGTATGCTATGACAACTAGATTATTGGTTATTGCAATTGCACCAGGATTAGCTTTAGCTTTAGCAATTTATTTAACAGATCGATATGATAGAGAGCCTATAGATTTGTTAATAAAGGTATTTATTTTAGGTGCATTATCTGTAATTCCTACAGCTTTTATGGAAAGAATTTTATTATCCTTTAATATATTTGGAGGTGTTTTAGGTGCTTTTTATACAGCATTTATTGTTGCAGGTTTTACAGAAGAATTTTTTAAAAGAGGTGTTGTATTAAAAACTGCTTATTATAATGATGCTTTTGATGAAAAGTTGGATGGAATTGTTTATGCTGTTTTTTCTGCTTTAGGATTTGCAACCATTGAAAATATTATGTATGTAGTATTTAGATTTGCAGCAAATCCTTATGTAGGCTTATATAGAGGGATTTTATCTGTACCTGCTCATATGTTATTTGGTGTTACAATGGGATATTATTTATCTTTATCAAAATTCACAAAACACGAAAAAATTCAAAAAAGGTATTTAAAAAAGTCCTTGTTAGTACCGATGTTGCTTCATGGTATATTTGATTTTATTCTAATGTCACAAATACCTATATTAATGCTTTTTTTTATACCATTTGTAATTTATCTATGGTGGATAAATTTACGAAGGTTGAATGAATATACTAATGAGTCAAGAATTATTTATGAACGAAAAGATAAAGAAGATGATTTAAAATAGACGCAACTGCGTCTATTTTTTTAGCATAATTAGTAGCAAAATATATTTTGTAGAATATTATGATATCGAGGAGTTTAAAGATTAGGGGGAGAACATATGCACAAAGATAGATTAGATTTGCTTTTTAAAATTATGGAATTAGAGAATTGTTGTGTAGATTTAAATCTATATTTAGATATTCATCCTACAGATCAGAAAGCAGTGATGGATTATAACACATATTCATATCAGCTTGCTGGCTTAAAGAAACAGTATGAATGTATGTATGGACCATTATCTAATTTTGGAACTGCACCGAGCCAATATCCATTTAGATGGATAGAAGATCCTTGGCCTTGGGAAATAGAATATTAGAGGGGGAACATATATGTGGATCTATGAAAAAAAATTACAGTATCCCGTTAAAATAACTTGTAAAGACCCAAGAATGGCTCAGTATGTTATGACTCAGTTGGGTGGGCCTGATGGAGAATTATCTGCTGCTTTGACTTATTTAAATCAAAGATACAAAATGCCTACTAAAAAAGCAAAGGCACTACTTACAGATATAGGAACTGAAGAATAGGTACCATTATGTTATCAATGAAAATGAGTTATTTCGGTAATTTAGGATATAGGTCAAGTGTAAATTCATCTTCTTTTCCACTCCATCTACCTCCAGTTTCTTTCGTATATATCGCCTTTTCGATAACTTCTTTAAGAAGCTCGTTTCTTTCTGCTGGATCTTCGATAGAATTATAAACTTCTAAAACCTTTTCAACTTTAGGGATTATATTTTTTCTTCCTTCATTATTTTTCTTTGCAAGTGCAATAGTGTTTAATAATTGTTTTCTATTTTCTTCTATTCCGGCAATTCTTTGTGAAATATTTTTAGACCTTTCTAAAAATTTTTCTACCGTATAGACTTCTTGTTCTAATAGATCATGAAGTTTTTCCATTTGGTTTTCCAGTTTTTTCTTTTCTTCATCTAAATTTTTAATAGCTTTTTTAGCAATGTCTATTTGAATACTTTTGGAATTATTATTTATATCATCGGTTATTCTAAGTTTATAGTTGTATAACCATTTTTCTAAAGATAGTAAAAGAGAATTTTCTACTTTAGCTAATTTAGAACTTACATTTTTACATGAAGTTACGGGACACATGATAGTATCTGGATATTTATTTCCGTGAGGACGTCTTACCATATTTCTGCCACACATTCCACACTTTACTATACCAGAAAGTGGATTTTTAATTTTAAGTTTATTAGGTACTGGACTTTCTGTGTTAGAAGAAATATATTCTTGAGCAGCATTCCAAGTATCTATATCAATTATAGCTTCATGAAGACCGTCAACTAAAATATAATCTTCTGCTCTA
This sequence comes from Crassaminicella thermophila, assembly GCF_008152325.1. Classification (GTDB taxonomy): domain Bacteria; phylum Bacillota; class Clostridia; order Peptostreptococcales; family Thermotaleaceae; genus Crassaminicella_A; species Crassaminicella_A thermophila. The sequence continues at coordinate 2,090,295 of NZ_CP042243.1, read as the reverse complement.
GGGCGTTTTCTTTTAATTTGCCCATTAACCATTTTCTTTTGAATAGGTCTCCAATTCCAACGAATTTTACCTATATATACCGGGTTACGTAACATATCTCGAATAGTAGAAGGAACCCAAACATCACCTTTCATTGGTGGAATTTTTAGGTTGTTAAGTTTGCGTACTATAAGTGATACGCCTAATCGTTTAAAACTATTATCTGGTTGTTGTTCTCCTTTTGTATAGAGTTCAAATATTAACTTAACTATATCAGCTTGATCTGGATGCGGTTCTAAGGTATAACCCTTTTCCTTCTCTAACTTCTTTCTAATATAACCATAAGGAGGTTTAGTACCGAGGTATTTTCCTTCTTTAACTGATTCTATTCTTCCACGTTGCAGTCTTCTATTTATAGTTTTATATTCTCTTCTTGACATGAATAATCCAAATTCAAAATATTCTTCGTCAAATTCGTTACTAGGATCATAAATTTTCATAGGTGTAATAATTTTTGTATTAGAATATTTAAAAGTTTGTGAGACCAATCCTTGATCCATTGTATCACCACGTGCAAGACGTTCTACTTCCATAACAAGTACGCCTTTCCAGAATCCTTGTTCTACTTCTGTAAGAAGTTGTTGCATGACAGGTCGAGCGGATATCGTTTCACCAGATACAATTTCTCTATGTATTTGAGTAATATTTAATTTTCTTTTTTTAGCCAATTCTAGTAAAATTTTTTCGTGTCTTGCTAGCGTTTCGCCTTCTCCTTTAGCTTCTGCTTCTACATCAGTTCTAGATTTTCTTAGATATATGCAATAAGACATATAGTTGCATCCCCCTTCATTGCAAATTGTATTAAGCTTTATACTATTTATTATAATATTTTAGCTAATAAAAACAAAAACCACTTTGTAGTGGCTTATTGTTAAAATTAGGAGGTTATATATTTTGGGTGGTGCTCAAAGGCTCTCATAATGGTCAATTTATTAATTCGATAATATGTAAATTAATGCATTGTTAGAATTTTTTACCTTGTTTGATTTTAAAAAAGACTCAAATTAAATTTGAGTTTAATAAGTTCTAAAGGTAAATACTCAATAGAAGCTACTTGCTCTAAAGTAAATCCAGGATATTGTTTTAATAGATTATCTGGAACTAGTAATTCAGCAGCAAATTTATTAGCTTCATTTTCGAATTTATTCTTTATGCAGAAAGTATTGCTTTCTAAGAACATTATATTTAATTTAGAATGTAGCATAGCATGTCCTAATTCATGCCCACAGACTATTTTTTGATCGTTATATGGCAGAAGATCATTAATATAAATTATTTTATTCCTTTGAAAGTATTGATAAAATCCTTTTATGTCTTTATCAAGTGTTCGTTTAATTACAACGATATCTAAAAAATCAGCTAATTCAAAAGGATTATTAGTATTGTATTTATTTACAAGAGATTGAACTGTTTTCTTTATTATATTCAAATTGTAGTCCCCCCATGATTTGACCATTAACCCATTTTGAACGTTATTTTTTATCTTTTCTATATTTTTTGGGAGTATATTTTTCTTTGTTTCTTTGTTTTGCGATCTCCATTCCGACTTTCATAGCATCTATAATACTTTGTATAGCTTCAGGAGATGCAGGTTCTCCATTAAACATTAAACCTTCAGAACTCTCTAATTGTTTTCTTGTTTGTTCGATAATTTTTTCTATTTCTTTTTCATCTCGTTTTGTAAGCGTTTGAACATTATTTGTATTAGAATTTTCATGTGAGATAATTTCCTTGTTATTTGTTCTTCCTAAAATATAATCAACACTTACATTAAAGAAATCAGCAAATTTTTCTATAGTACTTGCATCTGGCATGCGTCTATTACTTTCATAATGAGAGATTGAAGCTTTTCCAGTGTTAAACTTTTTAGCTAATTCTTCTTGTGTCATATTGTTTTCTATTCTTAATTCTTTTAATCTATCTCCAAATTGTTTTTTCATCATAATCACCTTATAGTTTGTCTTTGATATTTAATATTATATATTAAAAATACACAAAAGAAACTTTTGTTTCTTAAATGTATATTTTTTTTGTTTTTTTCGCAAAATACATATTGACAGTATACATAAAAGAAACTATAATAAAAACATACCAAGTATACAAAAAAGAAACAGAAAGGAGGACAAAACGTGAGAAATCTTAAAGCTTTAAGAGTAAAATATGGTTTAACACAAGCTGATATGGCTAAAAAATTAGAAATATCTGAAGTAGCATATAGAAATAAAGAAAATGGATATACACAGTTTACACTTAATGAAGCTAGAAAAATTTCTAAAATTTTTAAAGAGACTATAGAGGCAATTTTTTTTGAAAACGAAGTATACACAAAAGAAACTACTGCTTAGTATTATTATTTCACAATATGCGATTTTGAAAAGCTGTAATTAATGGTTTGAAAGGGGGAGATATACAAAAGGAGGGTTTAGAGTGCTTGAAAATATGAATGAATTTAGATGTGAAAAATGCAAGAAATTGCTTTTTAAGTACAAATTAAGTGGGCATATGAAAATCGATGTGAAGTGTACTAGGTGCAGATATTTAACTAGAAAGAGATTAAATTGCAACGAATAGTACAAACACAGAATTTCATAGTATTTAACAAAAGAAGTGATTTTAAGGAGGTACTTGTATGAGTAAAAACCTCAAAGAAAATATCAGAGAAACAGGAAACCTCGTTGAAGAATATATGCAAGGAAATGTAAGGATTAGAATATTTGACAGTGCTTATATTAATAGGTCTAAAGAAGATATAGATAGGACACTTGAGAGGATAACTCAGATAGCAAAAAGAGTAGCAAATAAGTCAGTACAGTAAGAACAAAGGGGGAACGAAAGATGAATGAGTTAAAAATCAAGCAAAAAGCTAAAGAAATACAGAAAAATCTTGGTGGAAGGATTTTTGTATTTCCTATTAATGAAAATGATCCATATTCAAAATATGCAATGGTAATAGATGTTGGACAACAAAATTTTATGCCGTTCAAAGAAGAACTAGATATTTCAGAAGCAGCATCTTGTGTTTTTATTGGTTTAGACATGCTTAACAAAAGCGGAGTAAAAGCTACTTATGATGAAGATGTTCGTTTTATATCTTATGATGCTCAAATAAATGCACCTTCTGTAGTAATGAAAAGGTTAAAAAAAGGATTACATTTCAAAACTGTTGATCGAGTAAAAAATGAAGAAGATGAAGTATATTTTACTCCAATAGGTGTACTGAAATATACCTATCTCATACTTAAAGATGAGAAAAATGTTAAAGCAGATGATTTTATCACAAAATACTGCAGGCTACTAGCCCAAAGAAAATTTGGTGGTTCAGTAAGAAAAATTAAAAACAAACTTATGAAAATGACAAAAGATGATGCTATGGAGTTTTTAGAAGAAACATATAAGAAATATGTAACTGATCAAGACATCATAAATTTAATGAATTAAGGGGGAAGAATAAATGAAAAAAACAGTAGCATCTTTAATAAAACAAGATATAAGCGAAAATAGATTAACACCAATAGAGATAGCTTTAGGAGTTGATGATAAAGGAAGAACTACAGCAAAGAAACTGTATGAGTTTTTAGAACTTAATCCTAGTAATTATTCAAAGTGGGCAAAGAGAAATATTGAAAATAATGAATTCGCAGAAGAAAACTTAGATTATTGGCCATTTGTACTTAATGACGAATGCGGCGGTCAAGCAACAAAGGATTATAAATTAACTGCATCTTTTGCAAAAAAATTATGCATGACTTCTAAATCTCCAAATGGTGAACTCGCTAGAAATTATTTTGTAAAAATAGAAGATAAATTAAAGCAAGTAGCCTTAAAGCCATATCAAGGACTTAGCAAAGAAATACAAGCAATCTTTGCATTGGACCAAAGAACAATGGAAATAGACAACAGGATTACGAAACTTGAAAACAACATGCCACTTTTCAATATAGAGTGTAAAGAGCTACAAGGCATTATAAGGAAGAAAGGCATAGAAGTTTTAGGAGGTTATAAAAGCCCTGCTTACTGCGACAACTCTTTGAGAGGAAGAGTTTATGCTGATATTCAAAAACAGCTTAAAAGAGAATTTGGAGTTAGAAGATATGAAGCTATAAAAAGAAGTCAATTAGAAACTGCTAGAAAAATCGTAGAAGAATACAGACTACCAATAGTTTTAGCAGATGAAATTAGATTAGCAAATAGTCAGATGAGAATACAAGAGAGTGTTATCTAATTTAGGACAAGCCTAGAGAGGATGATTGAAGTGATAAAAACATCATGGCGTTATAGTAAAGTAAATAAATTAATCAATTATCTTAGAAGTAAACTTATAAAAATATTACTAGGAAGAAGTATTGCACTATTTGTAGAAGAAAAGGGTTCTAACTACTACGAAGTAGAAGTCGCAGACAGTAAGAACCGAGTAAAATTATTAGTTTTAAGATTTGAGAAAATAGGGTCTATACGATATCGCTTAAAAGATTATCTATCTTTTTAATGATATTTATTAAAAAAAAAGGAGATGACAGTGATGAATTTAGAACAGAAAGTGATTAAAGAATTAGCTTTTCGAAGTCTTAAAATGAAACCTAAGTTAACTGAAGCTGAGCAAATTGAGTATGACAAACTTGATAAACAATATTTTGATCTTTCGGTAAAATTCCAAGAAGATACTTATGAAGTTAGAGACAACATTAGGAAAAGACAAATGGAAATATTAACCACTGCTGAAAACAGACTTAGGAGACAGTGGGGTCTATCTCCTAAGAGTAAAGCTGATAAAGTATTAATTGATTATTTAGAGTCTAAGAAGAAGTTTGTTCTAAAAAAATACCATGATGAGTGGAACATTAAACAGTTGGGTTTAGACCCAAAGCGTATTGAAAAAATAACTAACAATATTTTGTTACAACTAAAGGAAAACAAAATATCTGTTGAAGAAAGTACTGCTATTTTAAATATATGTAAAGATGTAATACGGTACACCAGCATAGTAGATATAGAAGAAGTTGAAGTATATTGCCACAAAGCAAATACATTAGCTTGGGATATTTCTAAGAAATAAATTTTGAAAGATATAGATTTATTAAAGATATCGCTGAGTTTTTTATAACTTCATTTCCGGAGTTAAGTATTTGTTTTAAAACAGTTTCAAATTTATTTTCTTTATTCAAAGAATTAAAAGATAAACCTAGTTTGTAAAACTCTACAATATCGCAACCAGATGAAGTAATTGTTATGCCAAATATTCTACGTTGTACACCCCAATTCACTTCAATAAAACCTTTATCTTCAAGATATAAGAGGTTAAAAATGATGAAATTATCATCTATATTATTTGAATGAAACTTATCAAGTAATTCCTGAGAAATCATTACATCTATACGACCTTTGGTTATTGCTTGATTATATAAGTCTTCTAGGATTGTTATTCTGATTTCAATTTGATTCAATATGCTCACCCCCTTCCTAAAGCAAAATTCTACAGGAAGAGAGGGAAACCTTCATACAAATATCGACAAGAAAGAGGTGAAATAAATGCTTAGCGAAATAGCAGAAAATAGGTTGATTGAAATTATAAGAGAGCATACCAAACTTGCAGAAGAGTTTGCTAATTTCCCTGCTAATGGCGGAGATACAGTAGAAGAAGCTGAAAAAATCGCAAAGAGAAAAGCTGAAATTAAAAAGAGGATCGAAGAGTTAAGGGTAGAGAGACAGAAGTTACTTGGAAAGTGAGAGGGGGTGAGTATATGCATGGATTAGGTTCTTACAAAGGCAAGGTTAGAGACTTTTTAGAGATTCTACAAAAAGAAAAAAGCACTAAGGTTGCTGCAACAACCAAATAGTGCACTAAAAAAATAAACGTCAGTAGTATTATAACAGATTATACAAATTTAATACAGGGGGACATACAAATGAATAGTCTCAAAATCGAAAAGAAGAAATTAGATCGTTTGATTACTAAACATAAAGATCTACAACATCCATTAGTGCAAGAACAGTCTAAGAAAGTAGACAAGCTAGTAGTTGAGCATATGAGAGAGGTGACAGCGTGAAATGTAAAGTGTGTGGAAATGAGTTATATACAGATAGTTGGAGTGAAGAGGAATTTGGAGTTGTAGAGACAATCGAAGAGTGTGAGGTATGTGGTTTTTTAGATCATTATTCATATGGGAGATTGCTATTAGCACTAGGTGGAAAGTGTTTCTATGATGGTCCCGCACATGGGTACATTGGAGAAGAAGTGAAAAAAGAGTTAGAAGAAGCCTACGAGAAATTTGAGAGAGCAATAAAGAGGACCAGGAAGTATTATAAGAGGTCGGGTAAGTTTAGGAGGAGCAAGCATGCCTAAGAAAGTTAAGTTTCGAAATGTTGTAACAGGAACAGTAATAGAAGTTGGTACAGGTTTAGTTGATTATTATAGAGCGAATCCAAGTTTCAAAGAGATTAAGGAGGAAGAAAAATGTTAATTCAAATAAAGAGCTTAAAGTTAAGGAATTTTAAGGGGATTAGAGATTTAACAATCAGCTTTGGGAAGGTTACTGATATATACGGAGAAAATGCGACTGGAAAAACAACAATAGCAGATGCATTTACCTGGTTATTGTTTGATAAGGATAGTAAGGATAGAACTGCTTTCGACATCAAAACACTAGATAGAAATGGACAAGTTATTCATGGCCTTGAACATGAAGTAACAGGAGTATTGAGCGTAGATGGTACGGATATTACATTGTCTAAAATCTATAAAGAAAAATGGACCAGAAAAAGAGGACAAGCAGAAAGCCAATTCACAGGGCACGAAACTTTATACAGCATAGATGATGTTCCAGTTAAGAAATCAGAGTACCAAAAAAAGATAAACGAAATTATAAATGAAAATATTTTCAAGCTTATAACAAGTCCACTGTACTTTAGTACGAAGATGAAATGGCAGGATAGAAGAAATGTACTACTAGAAATTATCGGAGATATTACAAGTGAAAGGATTATTAATTACAAAGCTGATTTGAGACCATTGGAACAATTACTAGGAGATAAAGACATAGACACTCTTAAGAAATCCATAACAGCTAAAAAGAAAAGGCTGAATGATGAAATTAAGTCAATACCATATAGAATAGATGAATTAAACAACTCAATCCAGGAATTAGATTTTGAAGCCCTAGAATTTAGAAAAAGAGGAGTTGCAGCTGGAATAAAAAATATCGATGAAATGCTATTGGATAGATCGAAAGTAAATGAAGAATTTCTTAAAGAGAAGGACAAGCTGTATAAACTTAAATCTAAGCTAAAAGATATTGAATATAAAGTTAAGAGTGAAGCGGAGGAACCGCTTAAACAGTTGAATTCTGAATTAAGAGAAGCGGAAAAAGAAAAAACGAAATTAGATATGGAACTCTACAAAATAAATAATGCAATAGAAACTAAAGAGAATTTAGTAAACTCCATTGAAAAAGAACTTGCAGAGTTGAGGGAGAAATGGAATCTTGTAAATCAAGAAGAGCTCCATATTCCTGAAGATAGTTTTATATGTCCTACATGTAAAAGACCGCTTGAAGAACATGACATTGAAGCTAAAAAAGCTGAAATGATAGAAAACTTCAATCAAAATAAAGCTGAAAAACTAGCTGCAATAAATAATCTTGGGAAATTTAAAAAATCAAAATTAGATGAACATAAAACTGAAAAAGAAAAGTTGAAAGTTGAAAAAGATTTAGCAGTAGCAAGATTAGAAGAAGTAAATGAGATTTTGATTGAAAGAAAGGCTAAAATTGATAATTTCACACCATCTATAGATTTAGAAAATAATCAAGAATATCAAGAAGTGTTGAAGCAGATCAAAGAGTTAGAACAAAAATTTTCTACTCCAGTGGAAATGAATCATGAAATACACGAACTTAAGATGAAAAAGGCAAGTTTAGAAAAAGAACTAGAAGAAATAAACGGACAATTAGCATATAAAAGAACAGAACGAGAAAAATGAAAAGCCAGAATGAAAGAACTACAAGAAAGAGAAAAAGCAATTAGCTCAGCAAATAGCTGAACTGGATGGACAAGAGTACTTATGTGAAGAGTTTGTAAAAACAAAGGTTGAATTATTGGAAAGCAGCATAAATGCAAAATTCAAATATGTGAGCTTTAAGCTGTTTGATACACAGGTAAACGGTGGATTGGTAGAAACATGCGAAGCTTTAATAGACGGAGTACCTTTCAGTAATGCAAATACTGCTGCACAGATTAATGCAGGTTTAGATATTATAAATGCGCTTTCAGAGTATTATGATGTACAAGCACCAATATTCATAGATAATCGAGAGAGTGTAAATCAGTTGATTGATTGCAACAGTCAAATCGTGAATTTAATTGTTAGCAAAAGATAAGGAATTGAGAATTGAAAAATAACGATCTATTAGTTGTTAATTGCGAGGTGATATAAATGGATGAAGTAGTTGTTGTAAAAGGTGAGAAGTTGGGAAGACTCGGATTGTTGTACTCATGATGAATTAATCGTAAATGGTAAATCAATCTTTGGTGTACATCCACTATATGAATGCCCAGAAGATGCAATTATAGGTCGTGATCTTATATCTTGTAGTGAAATAGCTAGTTTTCTTGAGAATTTTTTAAAAGAAAATCAAAGGAAAAAAGTTAGGTTTGAATATGTAGAAGGAGAAGAGGAGGAATAGATTATGTCAAATAATGTAGTGACAACAACACAAGAAAAAAATATTACAGAAGAAGTACTAGCGAGAGTTCAGGACCTAAACAAAAAAGGAGAATTAGTTATTCCAAAAGGATATAGCGCAGAAAACGCTTTAAAAAGTGCATATTTAATACTTTCAGAAACTGTAGACAAGGATAAAAAACCAGTACTTCAAACTTGCAGTAAAGCAAGTATAGCAAATGCTTTGTTAGATATGGTTATACAAGGTTTAAGTCCAGCTAAGAAGCAATGTTACTTTGTAGCTTATGGTGGTAAATTACAGCTTATGAGAAGCTACATGGGAACTGTAGCAGTAACAAAAAGACTAAAAGGAGTAAAGGATGTAAAGGCTTATTGCATATATGAAGGAGACGAATTTGAAACTGAATATAATGTTGATACCGCTGTTTTAAAAATTACTAAATTCAATCCTAAATTCGAGAATATTGATATCAAAAAGATTAAAGGTGCATTTGCAGTAATCGTAGGTGAAAATGGTCCAATTCATACAGAAATTATGAGCATGGCTCAGATAAGAAACTCATGGAATCAGGGGTATGCAAAAGGCAAGAGCGGAGCGCATACAAATTTTACAGAAGAAATGGCTAAAAAAACAGTAATTAATAGAGCTTGTAAGATGTTTGCAAACACAAGTGATGATTCAGATATTCTGATTGGAGCTTTTAATAATTCGGATAAAGCTGATTTTGAAGAAAAAGACAAAGATATGGTGAACGATGTGGAATATGAGGTTAAAGAAGAGATTAAAGAGGAAAAGGCGAACTCAAAGCCTATAGGATTCACTAATGAAACTGTAAAAGATGTTGCGTATGAGGAAATTCCTAAAGCAGATGTAGAGCAGCAACAAACAATAATGGAAGGACCAGGATTCTAATGAAACTGAAAGTATTAGGGAGTGGGAGTAAGGGGAATTGTTATCTCCTTTACTCTCCAAAAGAAACTTTGATTATAGAATGCGGATTACCTTATAAGGCTATTCTGAAAGGCTTAAATTTTAATTTAAACAAGGTGGTAGGGTGTTTGGTTAGCCACGAGCATAAAGACCACTCAAAAGCAATACAGGACTTAATAAAGAACGGAATAGATGTTTATACGAGTAAAGGAACAGCAATGGCATGTGAAGTTACTGGATACAGAGTAAAACTATTAGAAAGTGAGAAGGCAACTAAAATAGGAAGTTTTTATAGTGCTTCCATTCAAAAACACAGCATGATGCAGCTGAACCGCTTGGGTTTTTTAATATATCACAGAGAAATTGGAAGCTTATTGTTTTATTACAGATAGCTACTACTGCCAGTATAAGTTTCAGGACCTGAACCATATTTTGATTGAATGCAATTACTCTGATGAAATTCTAAAAGAGAATTTAGATCAGGGATTAATACCAAGAAGCTTAAAGAATAGACTTTTGAAATCACATTTTTCTTTAGGAAATGTGAAAGAATTTCTTAAAGTTACGGACATGAAAACAGTGCAAAATATAATGCTTATACATCTGAGCGATGGAAATAGCAACGAAGCAATATTCAAAGAAGAAATAGAACGGCTTACTGGAAAACCAACATATGTAGCAGACAAAGGATTAGAAATAGAAGTTAGTTTAGGTACATTTTAAAAGTTAAGGTAAAACATTAATATTAACTTTAACTTAAGGAGGGCAACAAACTATGAAGCAAATAACATGGATTGAGCGGGGACATGTTCCCCGCAGGATTAAAAAACGTCAGAAAATCAACAAATGCATATTTATTCTAGCATTAGTATTAGCAATTACAGTAAAGATTATACATTTAATTCAATAGGTTGGTGGTGAAGTTGCAAAAAGGTTGGATTAAACTTCACAGATGCATAAAAAATAATTGGTTATGGGAAGATAAGCCTTTCTCAAAAGGACAAGCGTGGATAGATATTTTGATGATGGTAAATCACGAACCTAAAAAAGTTGCTTTAGGAAATGAATTAATAATTGTAGAAAGAGGCAGCAGGATTACATCAATTAGGCAATTATGCGATAGATGGGGCTGGTCTAATACGAAAGTGAAAAATTTTTTAAAAATGCTAGAGCAAGACGGAATGATAACTCATAAAAGCGACAGTAAAAAAACAGTATTAACAGTAGTAAATTACAGCGATTACCAAGATAAAGAAGATGATAAAAACGACACTGAAACGACAGTAAAACGACAAGCAAACGACACTGAAACGACGCGAAAACACACAAACAAGAATGAAAAGAATGATAAGAATGAAAAGAATGATAAAGAAGATATAAATATAAGCGTCTCACTTAAGTTCGACGAACAATCAATTCAATATAGATTAGCAAATTATCTTAAGAATTATATTCTAAAAAATAATCCTAAAGCTAAAGTACCTGGATTAAAAGATATGGATAAATGGTCAGTACACATAGATCGTCTAATTAGATTAGATGGTAGAACAGAGGATGAAATTAAAAAAGTAATCCAATGGTGCCAGAAGGATTCGTTTTGGATGACAAATATATTAAGCACTAAAAAGCTAAGGGAAAAATTTGACACATTATTTCTGCAAATGAATAACGAGCGGACAAAGAAGGGTTATGGCAGAGGAAAACAGTTTGAAACAAATACAGAGAAAATTATGGATAGCATGGATTCGATCCAAAGATTCTTAGAAATGGAGGAGGAAGATGGATAAGAAGAAATTTGTTGAGGGGATTATGGCCCTAGAAAGTGTATATGACAATTTTAGAATCCTTAAAGACGAAAGAATCACCATGTTATGGTACAAGATTTTCAAAGAAGATGATCCAAAACTGTTTGAAATGGCTATTGAAACATATATAGCAACGAATGAATTCAAACCAACTCCTGCAGGAATCAGAAAATGCATGGAAAAATTGGCTACAAATTACAATCTAAATGGAGCTGAGGCATGGGGGAAAGTTATGGAACTCATAAAGAAATATGGATGGTACAGGGCAGATGAAGCGTTACAAGAGATAAAAAATGACAGGCCGTTATATCAAGCTGTACAAGCTATGGGGTTTAGAGAGTTATGTGTTAGCGAAAATCTTATGGCAGATAGGGCACATTTTCTCAAAATGTATGAGCAATATATGAAACGTGAATCTGACAAAGTAATGTTGCCAGGAAGAGTACAAAATGATCTAAAACAGTTGCAGCAGGTTGATAGCGTAACGAAACTTCTTACTGAGAAATTTGAAATGAACAAAACATCTTAATGAGTGTAGAAAAAAAAGGGGGGCAGCGACATGAATTATGCTATGGAGTTAGCAGACGGAGTAGTACAACTTGCGCAACAGGGGCAACAGGGCGTGGCCTGGAAGAAGCTACTTGCAGAAGCAAAAGAGATATACGAAAAGAATAGACAAGCCATTAAACAAGAAATTGCGATACAGAAGTTTATAGAAACTGTGAAGGGGGTATAGTTGTGGGATTATTATTCGATATTGCTACAAAAAGAGAAATGCTTTTTTTCAAAAGATATTGCGAACTTAGAGACAAACAGAGCAAAGATGAAAAAGACAGAGTATTAATGAGCAGATTAGTAGCGCAAATATACATTTTAGACGAGGAATTAAAAACTGAAAAAGCTAATAAGAGGTGATTGTGTGAGGTGCGGAGATAAGAAAATCGAATGGAATAGTGAAATTATCAGTTATATGATAAAAAGATTCTCAGAAGGAGCTACATTTACACAGATCGGCAGAGAGATTGGGTGCAGTTGTTGGACTGTTGGAAGAAAATTGCAAGAAGTTGGATTTCTAAAAAAGAAGGTGGAGGAAGATTGATGGGACCAGAGGGACATATACAAACGATATTAACACCTAATGGAAAAATCGAAGATGAACTAAGAATAATAATACCAGATATTCCACCTAGCAATAATAAGTACATGGGTAGGGGTTCAACATACACTCAGGCTTTTCAGTATCAAGCAGAAAAGAAAAAATGGCAGTCGGTAATAGGTTGGCTAGTCCGAGAACAAAAATGGGCTCAGAATCCATTAAAAAAGGCCGTGGTAGAAATTACCTATTTCTTCAAAGACAAAAGACGAAGAGATCCAGATAATTATAGCGGGAAATTCATACTAGATAGCTTAGTTCGAGCAGGAGTGTTGCAAGATGATAGTTTTGGAAATATCGAATTAATCTTGAAAGGGAATTATGACAAGAAAAATCCTAGAACAGAGGTAAGGGTTAGGAAAAAAATGAATGAGTATGCTGAAATAGTTGGATACAGAGAACTAGAAAAAAAGGAACTAGATTATCTGTCATAATTCCTGAAAAAAACACCTGGGGAATATCTCAAAAAGATTTGCAAGAGATGGAAAAAGTAAAAATCAGAAATACGTCTTGATGACGGAAGAACAATTACAGCAGAGCAAAAAGAAAAAAAGGTATATGCAACTATACGAGATATGGCTACATATACAGGATACATGCCAGAAGAAATGAAAAGAACTTATGAAATATAGCTATATATCAGAAACAGGGAAGTGATTATTTTTTTCTCTTTCAAATTGCAGTGTTACAACAGCGAGGTTGTTCATCAATTATATTATAGAATTTTTGTTTTTCGGTGGAATATACCATTACTGGATCATGGACTAAATCGAACGGATGATATAGGGAAATATTTGTGGCAGTGCTTAAAAATACAAAAATGCGCGATATGTGGAAAAAAAGAAGCTGAAATACACCATTGGGATGCAATAGGAAGAGGGATAGATAGGAAGAAATATGATGATTCAAAAACATAGAAAAAAAATAGCATTGTGCAGGATACATCACACTGAGGCACACACGATCGGTAGAGATACATTTGCAGAGAAGTATCATGTGTGCAGGATTATCTACAAGGAGTAAAGGGGGAGCAATGTGGATATAGGAACTGTAGTATTTATAGATGATGTACACAGTGACCTGTATATGAAAACATGGAGAAGTTATAGAAATTGCAGCGGATAAAAGCTAGGGTTATGGTTGTGCTGAGAGACAAAGCTAAATCGAAATATTGTTTGTATTACAGATAAATTTGATATGGACAAGCTGTATGAACATAAAAGAAGTTAAAAAAAGATGAGCAAGGGGAACTTGATAATGAGAAATACAGATGCGGTGATGATAAAGAAAGCAATTATTCATGTGTTAGATAGAAATGGAGATGCACCAATCCTTACAGATTATGAACAGGAGATCAATGAGGATATCCATGAATTTTTAGAAAAACATATTGTGAAATCACTAGGTAGTGAAGAAAACAGAAAAGGGAAGTTTAGAGGTGGATCAACGATTGTTAAAGATTCATGTGCAGCAATATTTAAGAACAAAGAAACATTTATCGAAGCTTCAAAGGATATTGCAAACCAGTTGTTTAAGGCGATGAAAAAGGATAACAACATACCTTCTGCTGATTTAGTGATATGTTTATATACAGCAAAGGATAAGAACTACATAGGCATATTGAAACTAGATTACAAAAAGTCATTCATCCATAATGTTGAATTTGAAGAGGACAAGCTTAAGACATCTATAGTGCCACAAATGATAGGTTTGCCTGGAATGAGCCAAAAGTTACAACAATGTGCTTTTGTAAAAGAAATAGATGAAGAGGATGAATATGATCTAATTTTCTTGGATAAGCAAGTTTACAGTGACGATTTTGAGCAGCTATTTTCAAATGTATTTCTGAACTGCAGATCACTGATTGATGATAGGGATAAGACGAAGATTTTTAAAAATGTTACTGAAAAGTGGACTAGAAGAAACCTAAAAGAAGACATAGATAAGGCTCAGGAAGTAAGAGAAGAAGTTATTGCATCCATGAAAAATTGCGCTGAGATAGATGTTGAAAAGTTTGTACAGAGTGTTTTTGGTAATGATGTTGAAATGCAGCAAAATTTTATACAACACCTTGAAAGAGAAGGGATTCAATTAGAAAAAATTGAGATTGATAAAAAATGGGTTGAGAAAAAAATGAAAAAGAGAATTATGAAAACAGATACAGGTATAGAGATAAAAGGAGAGTATGAGGATTTAGAAGATAAAATGAAATTTGAAATAGTAAGGAATGGAGATGGAACGGTAAATCTGATTATAAAAAATGTTAGAAGTATGATGGAAAGGTAAGCGGAAACGTTGTAGTTAGTGGTGGGGAGAGATGAAAATGCCAGATTACTTTTGGGAATGGTATAAAAATAAAGGGTATAATCGGCTACTAGATAAGGAAATATGTTTTAGAAATAAGACATTTTTAATTGGATGTTGTATAGAGTATCTTACAGAAAAAGGACAAAAAATAAACAATTTGCAGGGACAAAACAATTTAGATGAAATTTTGGAATATTTGACATTGGGCGTAGCATGGACAAAATAGAATATTAGTGGTGGTGGGAGTATGAAAAAATATAATAGATTCACTTTTCTAAAGTCCTGGTAAACCAGGTTGTGGAGGATTGAGGACACATCACATGTCCAATAGGAAGTCCAACCATGCGAAAGCATGATCCGTGCAGGGTGAAAAACAAAAGCGTAAAACTTGCTCATGGTAGCGTCGGTGATGTAGGACAAAGACTTAATGGCGTGGGAAGCCCGAGCAGGTGACCTTTCTGAGATTGTGAAATACAATCAAAAAGGAAGGTTAGAAAAAAGTGAAAACATATAGTAATGTTTAGCGGAGGAGCGAGTTCTAGTTATACAGCATATTTGGTTTTACAAGAACAAAAGAAAGAAGATGTTATATTATTACATACACCAACTTATTCAGAACATAAAGATGCAGATAGATTCAGACATAAAGTAGCTAATTTTCTAGGATTACCAATAACTGTAGTTGGAGATGGTAGAGATATATGGGATTTGATAGAAGATAATAATTGTTTACCAAGTTTTCATATACCATTTTGCACAACAGAGTTAAAGATCAAGCAATCGAGGAAGTTTTTTAAAATGTTAAGCGAGGATTTTATAGTATATTTTGGATACGGATCAGATGAATGGAATAGGGTACAAAAACAAAAGATTAGGTTTGAAGCAGAGGGGATTAAATCAAGGTATCCAATATTTGAGAAGAAAATTTCAAATGATGAAATAAAAAATATTATTCGCAACGAATGGAAAATATGTTTACCAGAAACGTATAAATACTTAAAGCATAACAACTGTATTCCGTGTTTTAAAGGTGGTAAGGGACATTTTAGAAAAGTAGCAAAGTATTATCCGGAAAAATTTAAAAGAGCAATGGAGATAGAAGAGAAGATAGGACATACGGTGTTCAAAGATTGTACACTAAAAGACATTTGGGATGAAGTACAGGCAGGAAAACTACAAGAATCTATGTTTGATGATGATTTTGGAATACCTTGTATGTGTGCTGATTAATGTGGGGCTGACTCAGTCCTGCTGAATAAAAATTAACGGAGGTATATTTTTATGGGATATGAAGTAGGTTATACAAGCAGTACAGAAAGTGGTAAGTGTATAATATGCGGAAAAGTTTCTGGAATATATTTGACTATAAACCAACATCAAGAATTAAAAACTAAATACAATAAGATAAATTCAAGTATATTAATACCTGTATGTCTTGAACATTATAACGTAGTAGCAGAACAAAAAGAAATACTAATATATCACTTAGAAGTAATCAATAAGTTTTTAAAGTCGTTAAAATAAGATTCCACAGCGAATAGACCATATTGCTAACATATGGTGGAAAGTGAGGGGTAAATATGAGTATACAAGCACATAGATGCAATCAAGACAATTGCAACGGATTTATATTAGCTGAAAATGCTGATTATAACTATGAACATGCAATGAAAAATAACAATGGTATTCTTGATAGATGTAAATGTACTGAATGTGGCAAAGAATTTGTAATGGTAGTAGCTCATGTATTAGTTGAAGTTGACGAAGATGATATGTTGGTTGATGAGCTTCCTCAATGTGATATTAGGGAATATGAAAAATCTCAAATTAGAAAGTGAGGGAGGTTGAGTAAAAATGAAAATTGAGGAAAAATTAATTTGTAGAAAAAATGGAAGCGTTGTAGAGTTAATGATCGGCAATAGATGTATAGGGGATATGTTTAATCCTCTAATTGCACAAGAAATCGTAAAAAGAGTGAACAAGTATGAAAAATTTAAAAAAGAAAATAAAAAACTAGAAGAAGAATTAAAAGAATATAAAGATTGTGGGATGATGCAAAATCAAGAAAACCATAATTTAAGCTATAAATTAGAACAGTCACAAGCACTAAATCGTGAGTTAGTGAAAGTCATTAAAGAATATAAGAATTTTATAGATAAATTAGATTTAGACGATTATATGTTAGAGCAAGAGTATATCGATACTTATTTGACTGACATTACAGATAAAGTATTAGCAAAAACAGAGAAGGTGATAGAGTAATGAAGAAATTTGATTTATGTATTGCAGATTGTAAACAGTGTAATGGTATAAATGTAGAGTATATAGAAAGAAATGTGTACAAATGCAAAGAGACAGGAAAAGTTTTATTGTATATGATGTCGACAAAGAAGTTACGAGAAATTAAGTCAGATAAGGTGATTGAATAATGGAACAATTCTTGCGGTTTTGAGGAATTTGAGGAACTGGAGAGTGAAAAAATATGAGAGAAATTAAGTTTAGAGGATTTAGCATAGATGGTTTAGGTTGGGTATATGGGTTACCCTGCTATGATGAGTACGGAGTAATAACGGAAATATGTTTTTTTACAAAAGATTTTTTTATAATGGTGTACAGTTTGAAGATGTTATCCTTGAAAGCATAGGACAATATACAGGGTTAAAGGACGTGAATGGAATGGAAATTTATGAGGGAGATATTATTACAGATAGTAGAAAAAGATTGTTCAAGGTTGAATGGAATGATTGGGGATGGTTTAACAGACCGATTACAAATGAAACAAGCTATCCATTTTTTAACAATGGAATAATGAAATACATGGAAATTATCGGAAACATATATGAAAATCCAGAATTGCTGTAGAAAGAATAATTTGTCAATCAAGAATTAAAGAGGAGGTAATACTGATGAATAATATAGAAAGATTATATAAAAATATTAAGATTTTAGTTGATACAAATATGTTAGAAGAAGAATTCAAAGTGTTTGCGGAAGAAAATTCTGATGTAGAAACCATAGAAGAACTAAACAATGTGATAGAAACGGAAATTTCTTATTGGGAAGAATAATTTTACAATAGAACAAAATCTAAGAGATATAAAGCAGATTGAAAATAGTATAAATCTAAAGTAAAATCCAACTGCTCCTGGGATATGCCTGGGAGCGAAAGGGGGAATGCAAAAATGAACAGTGTTAATCTTATAGGAAGATGGACAAAAGATCCAGAAATGCGATTTACTCAAAACGGAAAAGCATTAACAAAAGTAAGTATAGCTGTTAATAGAACTTTTGGAGAAGGAGCAGATTTCTTTGAAGTTGTGATATGGGGAAAGATTGCTGAGAATACAGCACAATATACGAAAAAAGGTAGCAAAGTAGGAATAGAGGGTAGGCTACAACAGGAAATATGGGAAAAAGATGGACAGAAAAGAAGTAAAGTTGTGATAGTAGCTGAGAGAGTAGAATTTCTTGATAATAAAAATAGCCAATCCAATCCCAATAATGAAATAGATGGATTTCAAGCAATAGATGATGACGATGATATACCATTTTAAGCATTAAGGGGGCAAAGCAATGGAGGACATTCAATATAGAAGAACAGAAGGAATATTATATAGGCATTTTAAGAAGATCAAGAGGATCGAAAGATTAAAATACGATATAGAGAATACAAAGCAGACTATACATAAGATACAACAAGACCTTAGGAATGTTAATGTAGAGTTATCAGATTGTGTTAAAGCTATAGATTATAGCCAGGACAGAGTACAATCTAGTATTGTTACATCAAGTGCTGTAGAAAGAGAACTAGAACGAATTACAGACAAGTTACTGAATGAACTTAAATATAAAATCCAAAGGAAATATAAGTTAAAAGCAAGATTGAGAAAAATAGAGGAAGATGTTAAAAGGATTGAAAAAATACTTAGTGATCTTACCGAAGAAGAAATGCAGATTGTAGAACTTAGGTATTCGGAACATAGAACAAATAGAGCTATAGAAAAGATACTATACATGGAAGGAAGGCCTAGTAGTTATGTAAGTATTTGGAGGAAGAAAAATAAAATAATAGAATATATTTATAGTCAATTGAAGTAGATTGAAACAAAAATGAAACAAGATAGAAACATTTAAAATAAAATCTATAATATAATTGTATTGTAGAAATAGTTACCCCCTGATATCTTCTAATGACTAAGGCAGTCGAGAAATCGGCTGTCTTTTTCATGTATAAAAATGAGGTGATCGCATGGAATTACACAGATGCAAAGTTAAATTTCATAAAGGCAAGATAGTATGCGCTAGTGAAATTCTATGTTCAGATTGCCCTGAAAAAGATAAATGCGAGGATATAGATATTTATGTAGATAGTAAGTACTGGGGAAGCAAGGAATGCATGAGCCACGATAGCTATGAAAGGAAAAATAAGAGGATCAGGCAGAAAGGGTGGGGGAAATGAGTATACCTGAGAAAATATGGGGTATTAAATAGAACTATTGCAAGATGTGTATCACGTGGTGTAAATGATTATCATAATAAAAGAAACAAAGATAATAATACAAAAACTAAAGATGAAATAAGTGAAAAAGGAAGCTTATTAATAGAAATTGGAATATTTCTTGGCGTAGGATTTGTATTGTTTGGAAGAGGAGAATATTGGATGTATAATAATATTTATTAGTTTTGCTTTAGCTGGTTTGCTTAATCATGAAAATAAATAAGTAGTCAATAAGTTAAACGATTTGTGTCGAAATTTGCGAGTGGAATATAAAGGATACTGTTTTCTTGTAGAGAATTCTAATAATTAGGAAGGAGGAGGACGTATGGGAGATAATGATAAAAAAGTAGCTGACAATTCTTTTGAAGCATCTGAAAATCTGAAAGATCATGTGGCAGGTGCTATAGACAAAGCTTCGAAAGGAGATTTTGCAGGAGCAGCTAAAGATGCAATGGATGCTGTTGGGGATATGGCACAAGTTGCAGGACATGTAGTAGAAGGAAATTAAAAAAAGAGCCAACCGGCTCTTTTTTTCATGCTAAAAAAATTCAAGTAGCACAACAGGTTAAATCAAATTTAACGTGCTACAATTATTTGTTATTTTTGCATACTATCATATTTTGATAGTAATTTATCCAGTAATTGGCTTAATTCAATTACTTCTTGATCCAGTAAATTTTCTTCTTTATGCTTGATTAATTCGTTTAGTGCAAATCTAGTTTGTTCAATCTGATCTAAGAGAGATTTTAATTTATTGTTATATTTATCCATTTTCCATACTCCTTTTCATTCGTGTATTTAGATTTAACCTGTCGCACTATTGTAAATTCTAATGGAAAAATATAACAAAGAGTAAATCATTTCAAAATATATAGATAATTTAGACACTGTAAAAGGTGTCTTTTTTAATGCAAATTTTTAGGTTTGCAGGATAACAACCTGCCACCTCTTAGGAGTTACGCATGGTGGGGTAAGTTCCTACCACTCCTAGTTATCAATAAAATTCTAGGAGGTAGTCGATATGAGAGTGGCAAAAATCAATGATGTAAAAGTAAAAGTATTTGAGAAAAAAGAATTAATTGAGAAGCTAGGATTTACAGAAGAAGATGCAAAATTAGTTATGAAGTACCAAAAGACATTTCCTGAGTTATTACAGGATGGTGTAGAAGGGTTTGTTATTGACGCTGAAACTTTATGGGAGCAATTAGGTAAGCCGAATGGGCAATTTAGTAAATGGGCTAATAAAAGAATAAAGGAAGTGTTTAAGAATGGCTTAGAATGGAGTTTTAGCCGGATTAGGATAAAAGATGGTAGACCAAAACAAGTAATAAAATTAACTTTGGAAACTGCTAAACATGTAGCAATGGCTACTGGTTTAGATGGCAATTCGAGTAAAAAAAAGTAAGAGAAAAAGGGAAATCTCGTTAGAAACTATTTTTATAAAAAAATGGAAAAAGCTTTAAGAGATTATGAGTATTGGATCATGGTTAGAGAACCACAGAAAGAAGGATATAAAAAACTAAGTGAAGTATTAGATACAAATTACCAATTAACCCATGAAGGAAAATCAGCACCTAATTATGTATTTTCTAATGAAGCAGATATGATCAATAGAGCTTTACTTGGTATGTCGGCTAAAAAGCTTCAGGCACTATTGGATACAAAAGATAAAGCAACAAGAGAGCATTTTACTGTGGAGATAAATAAGACTATTTCTGAATTACAGACAATGGATATGGGTTTAGTAATGGCAGGATTTGATTATGAAACAAGAAAAAAGACAATAGCAAATATTTGTAGCACGAAGTATAAACATATGCAGCTGATAGTAAAAGAATTAAAGGAAACTGCATAGTATAGTCTCTTTTTTCATCCCAAAAACAAACACGAATATGGTAGGTGGTGGTATGCCAAGAGTAAGAAGCCCAAATCGAGATAAGGCATTTGAAATATATAAAGAACATAATGGAAAAATTGATTTAGTTGAAATTGCTAAAATTTTAAATTGCTCACCAGGAACTATTCGTGGATGGAAAAACAAAGATTCCTGGGATAAAAAAATAAATGGAACGTTCCAAAAGAAATATAAGAAAAATACGGAGCGTTCCAAACGGAATAAAGGTGGTCAACCAGGCAATAAAAATGCTGTAGGCAATAGTGGTGGCTCAGCTCCACCTGGTAATCTAAATGCCATAAAACATGGAGCGTATCAATCGTTATATGCTAATATGCTTTCAAATGAAGAGAAAGCATTGTATGAACAAATGACAGCTACTGTAAATATTGACGAAGAGATTAGATTATTAAGGCTTAAAATAGCTAGATTGCTAAATAGAGATAAAACATTCTTCTATGATATGTTTGGAAGGAAACATACAAAAGAGTTATCAGAAGAAGATAGAGAAAATGGAATTTTGGCTTGTATGGATCAGCTTAGAAAGTTAATTGAAACTAAAGCTGCTATCGCTGGGGATACAGAAAAATTACAGATTGAAAAAGAGAAATTTGAGTTTCAGAAATATAAAGATGAAATCAAGTTAGAACTTGAAAAAGAAAAACTTGCGATAGCTAAGAGAAAAGCTGGAGATGACGATGAAGAATTACATGATGATGGATTCCTAGATGCCTTAGAGGGAGCCACAAAAGAAGTGTGGGATGATTATGAAGAAGAGTAGAGGAGGATTTAGATTTGCAAAGTTCTCTAAGAAACAAAAACAAGTTTTAACTTGGTGGAACGAAAAATCTCCAGTAAAAGATAAAGATGCTATAATATGCGATGGATCAGTAAGAGCAGGAAAAACAATAGTGATGTCACTAAGTTTTGTAATGTGGGCTATGGCAACATTCAGTGGACAAAACTTAGGAATGGCAGGAAAAACAATTGGCTCATTCAGAAGGAATGTGCTTTTTTTATTGAAGATTATTTTAAGGCTTAGAGGTTATCGAGTAGAAGATAAAAGAGCAGATAATTATCTAATAGTAAGGCGTGGAGATATAGAAAATTATTTCTATATATTTGGTGGAAAGGATGAACGTTCACAGGACCTTATTCAAGGGATTACACTGGCAGGAATGCTCTTTGATGAAGTTGCATTAATGCCTGAGAGTTTTGTTAATCAAGCTACTGCAAGATGTTCTGTAGAAGGTGCTAAATTTTGGTTTAATTGCAACCCAGAAGGACCTTATCATTGGTTTAAAGTTAATTGGTTGGATAGGCTTAAAGAGAAGAATGCAATACATCTTCACTTTACGATGGATGACAATCCTTCGCTATCTGAGAAAGTAAAAGAAAGATACAAGCGGTTATATTCAGGAGTATTCTTTAAAAGATATATCCTTGGTCTTTGGGTAATCGCTGAGGGAATCATTTATGATATGTTTTCAGAAGAAACTCATATAGTTGATGAAAAGAATAAATATTGGCCTAAAGATAACAAATTTGAAGAATATTATATAGCAATAGACTATGGAACTCAAAACGCTTGTGTTTTCTTACTTATAGGAAAATATAAAGGGCGTTATTTTATTGTTGATGAATACTACTACAGTGGAAAAGAAGAAGGAAAGCAGAAATCAGATCCAAATTATTTTGCAGACTTTGAGAAATTTGTACAAGGAATAAAAATTAAAAAGATTATTATAGATCCATCAGCAGCATCTTTTATAACTCTTCTAAAAGAGAATGGATATTCTGTTAAAAAAGCAATAAATGATGTAGTTGATGGCATTAGAGAAGTTTCAAAGCGTCTTAGTAATTTGGAGTTATTTGTACATAAAAGATGCAAAAATACAATTAAAGAATTTTCTTCATACACCTGGGATGCAAAAGCTACAGAACGTGGAGAAGATAAGCCAGTTAAAAAATTCGACCATGCTATGGATGCACTTAGATATTTTGTATATACAATTTTAGTAAAGAAAGCAAAAGATGCATTTATGGCTACAGCTGGTGAACGATAAGACAAAGGAGGTGAATGAGAAAATTGAAATTACCTAAATTTTTTAGAAGAAAAGGTAAAAATAGTGCTAGTGCAACTTTTCAAACAAGAGAAGGCTATTCACATCCTTTTAGTATGCTGGATAAATATATTCCGCTTAAAGCAGAATATGAGCTTTATAAAACTATGAGAGAGGCTGTTCCGATTCTTGATACTGCTATTTATAGAATTGTAAGGCTTATTGGCAGTTTTGATATTGATTGTGAAAATGAAAAGCAAAAGAAAGAAATACAAGATTTTTTAAAGAACGTAAAAGTAAATTCGAAGCAGAAAGGTATAAAGTCATTCATACAAAGCTATTTAGATCAACTGATTGAATGTGGAAACAGCTCGGGAGAAATCGTATTAAATAATGCCAGAAATGATATTTATGCACTTAAAAGTGTTGATATCAGGACTATAAAGCTAAAGAAAGTTGAAAACTCTCTTGAAACACTAATATGCCAAGTGCAACAAGGACATATGGAACCTGTAGAATTACCATATCAAGATCTTATTTTATTTACTCCCTTGAATCCTGAAGGAGATAATCCTTATGGAGTATCTTTATTTAGAAGTATGCCATTTATGACAGGAATACTTTTAAAGATATTTAACTCCATAGGATTAAATTGGGAGCGGTTTGGTAATCTGAAATACAGTGTTACATATAAGCCTAAAAATGATAGCGATTTAGATGAGAATGATATAAAAGTAAGACTTGAGCTGATTAAAGATGCATTTAGGAAAGCAATGGATGCAAACAAAAGAGGAAAAGCAGCGGACTTTTATGGTGTTGGTGATATTGAAATCAAAGTAATTGGTGCAGATAATCAAATACTTGACTCTAGTGTTCCAGTAAAACAAGTTCTTGAGCAATTAGTGGCAAAGACGGGATTACCACCATTTCTATTAGGTTTATCATGGTCTACTACTGAAAGAATGAGCCAGCAACAAGCTGATTTTCTTACTAGTGAGTTAGAAAGCTATAGAGATGTAATTACTCCTGTGATTAGATATATTATTGATATGTGGCAAACAGTTACAGGAAGAAATATCCATTATGAAATAGTATGGGATGATATCAACCTACAAGATGCTGTGGAACTTGCTAAGGCAGAAATGTATAAACAGCAGGCAGAAGGAAAGAAAATTGATAATGTAATTAAGAAGAGGGATGAAAATATTATTGATCAAGAAACTGCTGCAAAAGAATTAGGTTATGACAATGCTGTTGGTGAAGCGCCTGAAAAAATTACACAAGATAAATCATTCGATAAAGAATTTAATTTAAGAAGATGGAGAGGTATAAGAACATACAAAAGTCCTTTTGATTCACCGCCAGAAGATGCAGGGCAGCTTCAAGTAGAACAAAGTACTTTAGAAGGATATATGAAGTGTGTTCAAAGATTAGAGGATAAAATTATTACATTAGTCCAGGAGTCAACAGAAGAGAAAGCCTTTAAAAGAGTTAAAGAACTTGCATCAGATTATAGAGAAAAAGTAGAAAAAGCGATTGATGAATTTGTAAAAGATATGTTAGGACAAGGAGTTGATAATGATTATGGCACATATGGAACATACTTACTCAATGCTTTTGGATATGGATTGGTGAGGGCAAATAGAACTGCTAAAGAGGAACATGGGGATCAGGCTTCAGACAACAATAAAGAATCTGCAAGATATGATCATCCATATGTACAAGAGCTATTAAATAATGGCATGGAGAGAGTAAAAACAAAAGCTAAAGAGAAAAAGGATGATATTTTACTCATAATGGCTGAACATGCAGAGGTTGGTGATAATCCTGTTGAATGGGCCAGAGATTTAAGAAAACAATTAAAAGATAGTATTACAGGTGAGAGATGGTACTGGGAAAGACTTGCAAGAAGTGAAAGCGCTATGGCAATAGATAGAGCAGAAATGGCAGAGTATGAAGCTGAAGGATTTTACTATTGTGAATGGAGTGCTGCTCCTGATGCTTGTCATATATGTCAAAGTTTACATGGTCAAATGTGGAGTATTGCAGATGCCCCTGAGGTTGTTGTAGATACACATCCGCATTGTAGATGTAGGAAGTTACCAAGAACAAAGAGGCAATATGAAGAATATATGGCTGTTTAAGTATTTTAAGGAGGTGAGAATTTGGCAAAAAATAAAGCAGAACTTAAACAAGAAAAGATACATCTTAAAGCAATTGTAGAAGTGAAAGGAGCTCAAGAAGGAGAGCAAATTAAACAAAAAGATTTAGACCTTATAAATCAGTATTCTAGAAAAGAGCTCACTGCTGATGAATTATATATTTATCCTATTATTCTTACTTCAAATGATGAAGATAGAGATTATGAGTATTTTGATAAAAAGGATTTAGATGAATTGGCAAAACTCTTTGTTGGCAAAACAGGAATATTTGATCATGCATGGAAGAGCGGAAATCAGCATTCTAGGATATTTAAATGTAAGGTTGAGAAAGCAGAAGGACAAACAAATTTTAAAGGAAAGCAACTATATGTTCTTAAGGCTTGGGCTTATACAATTAAGCGAGGTCATGAAGATCTTATTGCTGATATTGATGCAGGGATTTTAAAAGAAGTAAGTATTGGCTTTAGTGTAAGCGATTTAATTTGTTCTATATGTGGTAACAGTTTCTTTGATTATAAAAATTGCAAGCATTGGCCAGGAGTAGAATATACAAATAATGGAGTGACTGATATATGTAGGTTGAGGATGAAAGATCCAATCGAAGCATATGAATTTTCTTTTGTAGCAGTACCATCTAATACTGATGCAGGAACAACAAAAGGCATTAGTATTGAAATGAAAGAACTTAAAAAAGAAAAACCAAATACTCAAAAGCATGAAAAGAACTCGGACGAAGAAAAACCGAGTATTTTTTATGCGAAAATTTCAAAGCGAGGAGAGATATCTATGAAAAATTTGAAAGGACTTGTTGAAAAAGCTAAAAGTGAAAATGCAGATGTGATTGAAATTCCTGTAGCTGATTTAGAAAAAGATTTAAGTATATATGAAGATGCAATTCAAAAGGCTGAGGGCGCAGAAAAAGAAAAGAAAGCAGCAGAGGACAAGATAAAAGAACTTGAGCTAAAGGCTAAAATGGGAGAGCAGTATATTGAGGACCTTAAAAAAGAATGCTGTAGACTTGGGAAAATGTCAGAGGGTGAAGCCTTTAATGAAGAAATGATGCAGAAAATCTTTGATAAATGTGATGTTGAAGAACTTAAAAGTTTCAAGTCACAGTATGAAAAGAAAGTAGATGAAATGTACCCACCTCAGTCACAAATAAAAACTTTAGTTGATGAGGAAGGGGCTAAAAAAGAAAAGCAAGTTGATAACAATAAGTATAAATTATAAGGGAGGAATTAAGTATGATAGATACTAACATGATTGGTTTTGATGGAATAGGCGCAGAGTATGCAACATTTGCAAGTAATCTTGATCCAACATCAGAAGGGAAAGTTGTAAAAGTATCTGCAAGTAAAACTGTGGCTTTAGCTGCAGCAGATGATGTATTTCACGGAAAGGCAGTAAAGGTTGAGAAAGATGGAGCTGTGACTACTCAATTTAAAGGATATGTTGAATGTGTATACTCAGGGGTGACAGATCCAACTATAGGTTATACAAAACTTTCTGCTGACGCAGATGGGGGAGTAAAAGTAGATGCTACAAATGGTAGAGAATATCTAGTATTGTTCGTAGATACAACTAATAAAATTGTAGGCTTTATACTTTAATAAAGAAAAAGAGGAGGTAATTGATTATGGCATATGATAATTTACAATTAGAAAAAGGTATGTATAAAGAGGCTATGAGTAAAGGAAAAACATTTACTCAGTATCTTGAAGAAATAGACTCAAGTAAAAACTATGATGATGGTTTAGACGCTTTTGAAAGACAACTTAAAAGATTTGATATAGTAGTAAAAGGGAAAAATGCTGATATAGTAGAAAAGTTTTTTGCAACAAATGACAGTGCTGTTCTTTTCCCAGAATACATTAGTAGAACTGTATTAGTAGGACTTGAAAAAGCTAACATTTTACCTGCAATAGTAGCTACTACTACCAACATCGACGAGGATACATATAGAAGTATTTATATGGAAGATGGTACAGATTCAAAGAAAAGAAAGCAACTAAGACGTGTAAGTGAAGGAGCAAAAATGCCAGTAACAACCATAAAGACAAAAGAAAAAGTAACTGATATCTTTAAGTATGGTAGAGAGCTAGATGTAACTTATGAAGCATTAAGAAGAAAAAAATTGAATGTAGTTGAAATTTTCTTACAGCAAATAGGGAGACAAATTGCGTTGGATATGGCATATGATGCAGTTAAAGTTATCATTTCTGGTGATGGTAATTCAAATGCTGCAGATGTATTTACTATTGGAGATAGTACTATAGGTGGTACTGCTGGAACTCTTACCTATGATGAATATATAGCCTTTTGGTCTGAACTTGATCCTTATGAAATGAATACAGTCTTAGCTCCAAAAGTGCAGCTCAAAGACATTTTAACTTTACCAGAGTTCAAGGACCCACAAGCTGGATTTACATTCCAAAAGGATGGTAAATTAATAAGTCCTTTAGGAGCAAAACTAGTACGTGCTGATCAAATCAAGGAACAAGGGTTAGATGCTATTGTAGGATTAGACAAAGGTCTTTGTCTTGAAGAAGTTGTAGAACAAGGAATAACAACGGAATCTGATAAGCTTATAGATAGACAGATTGAAAGAACTGTCATTTCAAGAGTAGGTGGATTCAATAAGTTGTTCCAGCCTGCAGCAAAAGTATTAAAGTGGGAATAGGATATATCCTATTCCTTTTTTTAAGGGGCGAATGATATGTTAGATATTAAAGTTGATAGGGTAAGAAAGAAAGCAGGTTTAGATGAAGCCAATGATGAAGATATACAAATTACAATTATAGAAATGGTGCCTTATTTAGAAAGCAAAATCAAAGAAGAATGTTTACAAGATGCAAGTATATTGCCTATTTTAAATCTAGGTGCTACAGAGATCATAGCAGGACAATTTCTAAGAGAGAGTGCAGGAGAATCAGAGGAAGTAGATTTGACTATAGGTCCTGTAAAAGTATCGGAAAAAGACCAATCAAAACGTAAATTACTATTATCAAAAGAATTAGAAAGTAAAGGGTGGGAAAAGCTGCAACCATATATTAAGAAAAATAATAATTTTTATTTTGGGTGTATGATTCATGAATAAATACAAAGTCTTATTTGATAAGAAAGTAGACAAATATGGTCAAACTGCAATCCTTCACAAATTTATTAATGGGATAAGATGCCCTTGTTATGATGAAGATACAGGGTACTGTGATCCACAATGGCACAGAGACCATCCAGAAGCTCCTGAGTGTAATGATGAAGGATATTTACAAGGTATAAATGAGCAAATAATTTTAAAAGCTTTTATATTCCCTGCAAATGATTTAAATAAATCCACAGTAGATGAAGTTGTATTGGCATCTTTAGGGCAACTTAGTAAAGATGATTATATCTATGTAGGAAAAAGTGATGTAAGCATATTTAATTTGAAAGATACAGATTATCTGGAGTATGACAATAAAAGGTGGAGAATAAAAAATCCTGATAACTATAAAATAGGAGATGATGATATTTCTTTTGTAGCAAAGTTAGAACTTTTAGGAGATGTTTAGTATGGGCGTTGGTGGTGTATATGGACTTGAAGAAGTCTTAAGAAATTTAGATATGATGGAAAATGAGATAGATGAAGCTATAGATGAAATTGCAAAAGAAACTGCTACAGAGATATTAGATGGTGCTGTAGAAAATGTCAATGGTCCTGATACTGAAAATTTGACTGGTTTAGGGCAACCCTACCCAGTAGGAGTTATTACTGGAACTCTTAAAAGATCACTAAAAATAAAAAAAGTAGGGAAGAATAAATATAAGGTGTTCGCTGATCAAAATGTAGCAAATTATGCATGGTGGGTGCATGAAGGAACAGTTAAAATGGAGGCAAGACCATTCCTTGATGATGCAGTAAAAAATGTAATGGATACTAGAAAATATATAGAAATAGGCAACAAAATTATTGAAAATATACTAAATAGGTAGGTGTCAATAATGATTAAAGGGAAAGTTATAAAGATTCCTACACGGGATGAATTAAGCGTTACTGTAAGGGTACATGATATAGGTGTAATTAAAAGTATTATTGACATATTGGCTGAGTTTTCAAAGGATGAAAGAATTGATGAGTCAATCAGAAATGAATATGCTGATAGGATTGTAGGGCTTGTGAAGAAAGATAGGTGATTAAATGGATCATAATTCACCGATAGTAAGCTGTAAAAAAGATTTAATAGATTTTTTGAAATCAAGGAAGGAATTGAATTATGTAGACATTAGAGAAAATTACATCAAAACAGATAAAGATTTACCCTTAAAAAAACCACTAATAACTATTTCTAAAGGAAAAATGATAGGAAAGGACATATCATATCAAAACTATTTTGGAGAAATTTATGATGATGATTCAAATGAGATTATAGAGACTAAAGGGAAAATACTTAATCTGTATTATGATATTCACATATGGAATGGAATATCTCCTAAGCTTGGGGGAGAAAAAGAAATTGAACGTATTCAAGAAAAAATTCAATCAATTGTAGAGTTTGAAAGTAATGCCTTAGAGAATAAGGGTATTACTTTTTTTAATTTCGAAGAAGGAACAGCCATAGAAGATCCATTTGAAAATTATTTATTTCATTGTAGATGTACTATTCAATTACAAGTTTTATGGAAAAAAGAATTTAGATATGAAGTTATGGATGAAATAGAATCTCATGGAGAAATAGAGGAGGGATAATAAGATGAGCATACCAGATACTCAAAGAGTTGGGGTATTTTCAGAATCACAAGTATCAAAAGAAGTAATGGGATTTCCAGGTACTTGTTGGCCTGTAGGTATTGTGGCACAGGTTGA
This sequence comes from Crassaminicella thermophila, assembly GCF_008152325.1. Lineage (GTDB taxonomy): Bacteria > Bacillota > Clostridia > Peptostreptococcales > Thermotaleaceae > Crassaminicella_A > Crassaminicella_A thermophila. The sequence goes on along the minus strand of NZ_CP042243.1, from coordinate 2,059,923 downwards.
TAAATCAGTATATACTGATACAACGACAAAAGCTTATGCAATTCAAGTGTTAGATGATGCAATATCAACATTCGGAAAAGATTCAGAAATGACAAAGTTAGTAAGAATTATGACTATATCAGGAGTAAATAAATTGGTGTGTGTGCCAGTTGTTGCAGAAACAGATGGTTCACCTACTGTTAATGAATATCAAGTAGCTTTAGATGTTCTTTACAATGAAGAAGCTGTAAAAATAGTAATATGCGATTCTGCTGATGCAACGATACATATGAAAGTTAGAGATCATTGCGATAAAGCATCATTAAACAGAAAAGAAAGAAGAGCACATGCAGGAGCAACTGCTGATAGTATATCTGCTTGGACTGCATTAGCAACGCCTATAAATAGTGGAAGACTTACAATTTGGGGAAGTATTCCACTAAAAACTGATGGAACTAAATATGAAAACAGCGTGTATTTAGCTGCTGCTTGTGCGGCTCAAGATGCTTTAGAATTAGATCCAGCTATGCCACTACACAATTTAGAACTACCTAGAGAATTGTTTGGTGGACTATATAATAGATTTGATGATGCTGATTTAGAAGCGCTTTATGCTGGTGGAATTGCTGCGTGTAGAGCTGTTAATGGAAAGATATATATTGATCGTTGGGTTACTACTTATACAAAAGATGACACAGTTAATCCAGCTGTACCTGATGATAAATACCAAGAGGGTACTGTAGCAAAAATTAAAGACTACATTGATGAAGGTCTTAGAAATAGACTTGCTACTCTTCATCCAAGGGTAAAAGCATCTTTAAGCGCTATGAATGAAGTTAAAGCTGATGCTGTAAATTGGCTTAAGATTCAGGAAGAAAAAGAGATTATAGAATCACCTAATGTATATAAGATCGAGAGACAACCAGACAAAAAATCAAGATTTCATGTATATTACAACTATGGTGCAGTGCTTCCACTTAATACAATATTCTTGCATGGAAAAGCTTTAGTATAGGAGGTGTGATAATTGAGTAAAGGAATACCTACAAGTGATGATATATATTTTAGAATCATTCATAATGGCGTATCAAAGAAGGTTGCGATTGTTGAAAGTTATAAAGTTAGTAGAAGAAAAGAAACAAAGACTCAAGATGCTTTTGGAGAAAAGGAATCGGTTGCAACATACAGTTCTAAAACTTCTTATGAATTAGAAATTACAAGAGCATATGCTACAGATGAAGCTATTTCAGATGGAATATTCTTAGATGAATTAGAAGATTTTGAATTTGTAATTGAAAAGCCTGATAGGACAGAAATTTATAGCATGTGTAATTGGAACGAAGTAAGTGAGGATGGAAAGCTAAAAGATAAAGTGACAGAAAATATGAGATTTACTGCAGCAAAATTTAAGAGAGTTAAGAAATAGGGTGCCGTTTAATTGAGGGCACCTTTTAATTAGGAGGTAAATTAACAGTCAAAAGATATTTATAATTTTTTATAAAATCCTGTAATTTTTTATAGTTTCATACTATAATTGATTACCAGGTGATTAATATGAAATATTATAGCATAGGCGAGTTTGCTAAATTAATTGAAAAAACTCAGCAAACACTGAGAAACTGGGATAATAGTGCTAAATTAAAACCTGCAAAGCTAAGAAAATGATAAGAGAGTTGAGAAATGATGATTAGGACATATAAAGTAATGTTAAAACCTAACAACAAGCAAAGAACTAAACTCTTTGAGTGTGCAGGGGTATCGAGATGGACATATAATTGGACTTTAGGTAGACAAAAAGAAAATTATAAAAATGGTGGTAAATTCTTAAATGATAGCGTTTTAAGGAAAGAACTAACACAGCTAAAGAAAACAGAAGAATATAAATGGCTTAATGAGTATTCTAACAATATCACAAAACAAGCTATTAAAGATGCTTGTAACTCTTATAAAAGATTTTTCAATGGATATAGTGAATTTCCAAAGTTTAAGTCTAAAAAAAGAACTAAACCTAGCTTTTATCAAGATATAGAGAAGATAAAATTTACAGATACTCATGTTAAACTAGAAAAATTAACTACAAGTAAAAAGAAAAATAGACAAAAATTAAATTGGATTAAGTTGGGTGAAAAAGATAGGATACCGACAGGTGAAAATATTAAATATATTAATCCAAGGGTAACTTTTGATGGTCTTAACTGGTGGATTAGTGTTGGCATTGAAGAAGAAATTGAAATAGAAGATAAAGAAACAGAGCCTATAGGAATCGATTTAGGTGTAAAAGATTTAGCAATAATTAGTAGTGGTGATAAGTATAAGAATATTAACAAATCACTAAAAATGAAGAAGTTAATTAAGAAATATAAAAGACTTCAAAGACAAATTTCAAGAAAATATGAGATGAATAAAACCAAAATAGAAGGAGGTGAAAACCGTTACAAATACCAGAAAACTAAAAATATTATAAAAGCTGAAAATAAACTAAGAAAGCTTTATAGGAAAATTAAAGGATTAAGGGACAATTACATTCATCATATAACAACATCTTTGGTGAAAGCCAAGCCAAAGTATATTGTTATTGAAGATTTGAATGTAAGTGGCATGTTAAAGAATAAAAAATTATCAAGAGCAATACAGGAACAATCACTAAGAGAGTTTAGAAGGCAACTTGAATATAAATGTAATTGGTATAATGTTGAGCTAATCATTGCAGATAGATATTTCCCTTCTAGCAAATTGTGTAGTAAATGTGGTCAGATTAATGAGGATTTAAAGTTGTCTGATAGAATATACAAATGTGATTGTGGAAATGCAATTGATAGAGATTATAATGCAAGTCTTAACCTTAGAGATTATCCTAAATATGATAAATCAGTAGCTTAATCACTTAAAAAGATACTACTGATATGTACCCATTCGTTAGTGGGGAATTTACGCCTTCAGAGAGTCATATCAAACAGGAGTAGCTTAGGCAAAACTGGACTCTATGAACAAGGAATAAAGCGTTAAACTTATAAATCTTTAGTTTGTTTATAAGTTTTTGTAGGTATTTTGTAACGGTAAAATAATGAGTAAATTAGCAAATTTAAGAAAAGGAATACAAGAGCATAAAATAATAGATTTTCCAGATACAGATATGAAAGTAGCTTTGGTTCAGTTAAGTACAAAGGAGATTATAGAAGCAAGAGAAAAAGCTATTAAGTACATTACGAAACATCATGTGGATGTGGACACTGGAGATTTAATACTTAATACATATATTTTATTAAAAGCCATGAGAAATGCAGAGAATTTAGAAGAACCTTTTGCTGACAGCTTTGAAGAAATCCAAGAGAATACTAATCCAAAGCAGATATATGCATTGCATAGTGAATTTCTAGAGGTTCAGAATGGAAAACTTCCTGAAATTGAGGATATGACAAACGAAGAATTTGAAGAGATTAAAAAAAAATTAAATCAGACACAACTGAAAGAATTAGATGGAGAATTGCAGAATATTTTAAGGTACTTCCATCAGAAGATGCTTTTAAAAAGCTTACAGAAGGGCAATTGATTTGGATATATGCAAATTTATCAATAGATCAAGATGAAAAGATAGAAAGTATGTGTAGCGAATGTAAAGAAGAAATCAAGAAGAAAACATGCTCAAGATGTGGAAAAACAATTGAAGAAGAAAAAGAGTTTGAAGTAAATAAAAATTTTGATGAAGAGAAGTTTAAAACTCTTTTGGAAGAGTAGGTGATAAATTGGGTAGAGAAAGAGAAGTAAATATTATTATTGATGCACAAAATAAAGCAAGAGGAGCTTTTTTAGATGTAAGACGTGGACTAAGAGAAATGGATAGAGAAGGAAGAAGAGCCACTGATAATTTTTCAAGAAATTTCGCAAGAACAGGTAAATCGGTATTAACTTTTGCAAATAGGCTTAAATTCATGGATAAAATTGCAAAAAGAACCTTTCAAGGAACAGCTGCAGCAATGTCTATTTATGCAGTATCTACCTTAAGGGATTTTGCACAGCTTGAAGATGGTATCTCAAAGGTAAATACATTATATGATCAAACAGCTCAAAGTCAACAAAAAATGATAAAAGATTCTATTCAGATGTATAAAATGATTCCTACAGATTTCCAAAAGATTACACAAGGTATTTATGATACGATTTCAGCTGGTGCAGATCCAAAATATGCAACGATGATTTCAAGGAAGTTTGGTATGGCATCTATAGCAGGAATGACCGATATGCCTGTTGTAACAAAGGCTGCTATGGGTACTATGAATGCTTTCGGTAAAGAAGTTAAAGACTTAAATCATATACTAGATGTACAGTTCTTAACAGTCAAAAGAGGTATGACTGAATATTCACAATTAGCATCTTCACTAGATACTGGTATTTTGAAAGCTGCTGATAGTGCTGGTATGTCTATAGAAGAGTTATATGGAGGTATTGCACAGATAACTAAGAATGGTATTCCTGCTGCACAAGCAACTACTCAGCTTGGAAGTATGTTGAATAGATTAACTGATCCAAAAGTCATTAAAAGAATGAAAGAATTTGGGGTAGAACTGCAGGATGAATATAATAATACTAGACCATTAGTTGAAATACTAAAGGATTTAAATGAGCAGTTTGAAAAAAGGAAAATGACTGGAGCAGAACAGGCAGGATTTTTAAAAGAGGTAATGGGAAGACAAGAGGCAGTAAGAGGGTTCCAAACACTTATAGCTCAAGCTAAAGATTATGCAAAAGTAGTAAAAGAAATGGAAAATGCAGATGGGACCATGCAAGAAGCATTTGAAGATAGATTAAATAATATCAATACTCAACTTAAATTATTATGGAATAATATTAAAGCAACTGGGGCAGAACAGATATATACTTTAAAGCCTTTCTTTGATTCATTAACAGAACCAATTATAATAAAGCAAAAATTAGAATTTCGAAAGGCGGATTTACAAGATAAATTGATGATGAATGAAGATGAACTTAAAAAAGAGAAAATAAGTAAAGATGAATATTTGATGCGAGAAAAAGTAATAAAAGAATCTATAGCATTGATTGATATTCAGCTTAAAGATTTGGATATAACCCCGATTGATAAATTTAGAGAAGGACTAAAAGAAGGTGTTGAACAATTAGAAAAAATTAATCCTCCGTTAGCTAAGTTTGTTGATACCATAGGGAATCTTGCTTTGAATTTTGTAGGCGAAGAAGGGGCTGAAAACAGAGAAAAAGCAGTAAATGTAGCCAAAAGTCTAGGTGCAATATATGCAACAAAAAAAACAGCAGATGCATATATGTGGTTCAGAAAACTATTTAACAAAGGAGGTAAAAAAGATTCTCTAGCAGAACATCTTACGAAGACTATGCAGACTATGAATGTAAAAGCAAATATAGTAAATGTATATGGGAAATCAGTAAATAGTATAGGTGGTTCAGGAGGTAGAAATATTTTTACAAGGACAGCGGAAGATATACTTATGCTTAAGGCAGGAGAGCAAATTATAAAGAAAGGATTAAACTATGGCAAAAAATATTTAATAGGTACAGGAGGTAAAAAAGTAGTAGAAAAACTATTAGTTGATGGAAGTGTAAAAACAGCTGAGAAAATTGCTGCGGCAGAATTAGAAGCTGCAATTATAACTAAGGGAGTAACAACAGCTTTTCTAAGTGGTATTCCAGTTTTAGCACTTGCAGGAATTCAATTGTATAGAGAATATGATAAAAATAAAAAAAGAGACGCAGGATTAGAAAAGGTCGATAAAAACTCATATGCTACTACTGATTATGGAATAGTAAGTGGAAAGGAAATTCAAAAACTACAAAAAATACAAACAACCATTACCGCTCCAAAAGAAAGTTTTATAGAAACATTAATGAACTCATTAAAAGGAGTGTTTGGTCTTGATAATAGTATGCAGATTAAAAATGAAATCAAAGTTGATCCGCCAAAGGTAAGTGTTTATATAGATGGTAAAAATGCAAATCAATATGTTAGAAAAATTGATTATGAAGGCGTAGAAAAGTATCTGGAAAGACAATGTAGAAAGTATGGTAAAAATATATATACATAATAAAATATAGATAAATATATATAGAGAGAGTCATACTTAAAACATAATTTATGCATAAGATTTTATGTAATCTTACAAACATAAAGTTTAACAGTATATTCGGCATATTGCTACTTCTAAAACTGTATGGTAATATTTAGTAAAGGAGGAATGCGATATGTCGGAAACTATTGAAGAAAAAATTAAATCATTGTCTGATGATGAATTATTAAAATTATATGAGAAATTTTATTCTGAATATACAGATGCAGCACTAAGATATGCTAAAAAGGAAATAGAACAGCGCAATATATCTATGGAAATTTGGTATTATGGAAAAGATGATAAACGATTCGGACCTGTATCTAGGGATAAAATTTTTAGGATGGCTGAAGAAGGAACTTTAAGGCATGATGATTATATATGGCACGAAGGTATGAAAGATTGGTTAAAAGCAAAAAAGATACCAGGAATAAAATTTAAAGAAGAGATTAATGAGAATAAAAAGAGTTTTAGAGAACCACCTCCACTTCCAAACAAAGGGGAAAACACTAGAGAAAAAATAAATAATAATTTTACAGAAGGAATTAAAATCGCTGCAACTCTTTTTTATATCGAAGGAGCAATTTGGAGCATTATCGCTTTATTACAAGTTTTTTATGTAATAACATATGGTTATTTTGAGACAGCAATACTTGCAGGATGGAATATAGTAATGACAACAATAACTTTTTTTATAGGGAATGGAATTTGGAAAAGGAAAAGTTGGGGGTACAGTTGGGGAATTGGCACAAGTGTGTTAGGTTTGTTTTGGTATGGAATAGAAATTCTTAGTGAGCAAGATTATATTGCTTTAATTTTTATTCCTATTTATGTTGCTATTATAATTCTGCTAAAGAAAAACAAAGAAGTGTTTTTAAGTAAAGAAAATAGTACAATTATATAAAGATCACCAATAGAGATTTTCATATTTGTTTAAATTATAATTTTCATTTGTATAAAATACCTTAATATTGTATAATAATATTATAAAGAAGTACATTCAAAAATTTGGAGCCAATATGCAGATAAGAAAAGCAGGTGCGGGCACACCTGCTTTTCTGCTACCTATTTTACTGCATTGATTAATGTTGCTATTGCTGTGATTAGTGCTGCAATAGCTGATAGTATCTGTACTATGTATTCTGCTTTGTCTTTCGTTTCTGGAGCCAATATGCTTCACCCCCTTTCTATTGGGGATAAAAATATTATAACATATAAAAACAGTTTTAAAGACCACCGATCAGTGGTCTTTTATAGTTACATTAGAAATTATATTTTTATAACTACTCAAAGCATTGAAAAATAGCCAAAGTTTAAAAAAGGGAAATTGAGCTAATGTATTTCAAAAGAAAAATAGAAGCTAAAAATATTGCGAAACACTAGAAAACATAAGGATAGGGTTAATAGATAACATATCCAGTTTATTATTATATTTTTGTAACTTGATAAATTTTTAAAGATCACTGTCTGCGGTGGTCTTTTTATTCTTTCTACTTTTTAGGAATTGAACATAATCTTTAAGTGATTGTTTATCTTCTTCAGTCCAACTTTCATAATTTTCAAAGATATCAAGTAAAACAGAATCGGGATCTAAAGTTTTTAGATAATCATAAAACATATCTTTAAGATCTTTTTTGTCAGGTGGATAAGTATATATACTCGTTACTTCTCCGGTTTCATCATATTCTATATAATCGGTATGGTCAGGGAAATTTTTAACTTCTATATATCCTGCTGCTATCATTAAATCTTTATAAGAAACATTATTATGAGCGGCATTTGCTAATCTATCTAAAATATCTGGAGATGGAGGAGATGATCTTTTCATATTTATTAGTCTTGATAAATAGCCAGAATCAACATTGGCTTTTAAAGCATATTGATTTAACGATCTATCCCCTTTAGCTATAATAAGCAACTCTGAAAGCTTTTTTTTATCGAAATTCATTTGTGGATACCTCCCTATATAGATATTTTAAACAATGTAGTATTGAAAATAAACAATAAATACAAAATAATCGAAAAAAATATTGAAAATAAACAATAATTGATATAGAAAGGAGGTTCAAAATGTTAGTTAATAAAAAGATATTCAAGGAAGAAATTTTTAAACGTAAATTCAATGAAAATTATTATCAATGTGCAAAAGCATTAAAAGTAACATCATCTCAACTTCACAGATTCATAAATACAGATAGTCAAGCAGGATCAAAACTTCTCGGAGGTATTTATGAGTATTGTGAGAAAGAAAAATTAAAATTTAGAGATTTAATTTTTTTACCTAGTGAAATTAAAAAATATTAGTAAATGCGATTAAAAACAAAGGAGGAAAAAATGAACTTTTTACAACTAAATGAAAAAGAAGTGACTATGACAAGTTTAGAGGTTGCAAAAATAACAAGTAAAAAACATAAGAATGTTATAAGAGATATTAAGAATGAAATAGAACAACTAGAAAATAAAGGACTAAGAGCTGAGCTCATTTTTGAGCTGAGTGAATATAAAGATGCTACTGGGAGAAAGCTACCATGTTATAAGTTGAATAAAAAAGGAGTTATGCAGATAGGAGCTAGATATGATGCAGCAGTAAGATACAGATTAATTGATTATGTAGAAAAACTTTCAGAAATAAAAACAGGCTTACAACTAAATAATAATTCAATGATTAAACTAGAAAACTTTATAGAAGATAAACTTGATGAAAAAATAGAAAAACTTTCGCAGTTGGTAAGACCTTCATCACGACAAAAGGCAAGTGTTGGTAGATATATTAAGAGATCTTTAGGAATCGAAAGAACCAATGAAGAGTATGAACTCGTAAAACAGAGAGTTTTAATAATACTAGGTGGAACTTGTTGGGAAGACATACCTGCTGAAACATTAGCTGAAAATATGGCAGTAATAGATGAATCTATAAAAATTGTAAAAGCAGATAGAAAAGTTAGTCAATTGTCAATGTTTGAAATGGCTTGTAGTAAGTAGTGTATATGAGAAATGAGGAATTATATGTACATGAAAAGGAAAACAGCAACAAAAAAATTAAAAAGCCCTTTAGTAAAAAACTAAAAGGCAATGCCAAGATAGGCACATAATAATACTTCACATATATTATTATAGCCTATCTTGGTGGATTTAGTCAAATACTAATGAAACTAAGGAGGAAAATTTTATGAAAAATGAACTAATGTTAAAAGGTACTACTAAAGTATGTGGAATTGAAATACCTTGTATTGCTGGTGGCTTTGGTGAAGGTAAAAGAGCTATGTTAGCGAAAGATATTGCGGTTTTACATAACAGAGAACTTTTCAATGTAAATAAATTAATCAATGAAAATAGAAATAGATTTAAAGATAATGTAGATATTATTGATTGGAAAGATAGTAAGTTTGCTATTATTTTAAAGAATAGCGGATTTATTACACAAGGTTCATTAAATGCATCCAAAAATATATATTTGTTATCAGAAAGAGGATATGCAAAACTTATCAAGATATTTGATGATGATTTGGCATGGGAAATGTACGATAGAATTTTAGATGAATATTTTGGTTCTTCTAATTTAGTGGTGGAGTAAAATAATGTCATGAAAGATAAATATATAATTCTTGCAGAATAGACTACTTTGAGTGGTCTTTTTTTATTTTGTATAATTTTATAAAAATATGGGTAAAAATATATTGACAAATATAATCACAAATATTATTATATAGATAAGGAGGTGGTTGATTGGCGAGAAAACAATTCACAACTACAATTGACGAAGATATACAGAAACAATTTAAAGAAGCGTGTGCAAAAAACAATGTAAAAATGAATGATGTATTAGAAGCATTTATGCAAGGATACATTGAAGGCAACTTTGAAATTGAAAAAGAAGTAAAGTATATCTTGAAAAAAAACAAAAAATAAAAGGAAGCCCGCTGTGAGTTTGGCGACCCACGGACTTCCTACTACAACAACACCCAAAGGGTATTGCTATGTTCATTATAGCATACCTCGAGGGTGAAAACAAGAAGGAGGTACTATAATGAACGAATTGAAAGTATTTACTAATGAACAATTCGGTAAAGTTAGAACTTTAATGATTAATAATGAACCATATTTTGTAGGTAATGATATTGCTAAAATATTAGATTATAAAGAACCTCATAAAGCAATTGTCCGACATGTTGACGAAGAGGATAGGACGAAACATCCCATCCCTACAAATGGTGGAATACAAGAAACATGGATAATCAATGAAAGTGGACTTTACAGTTTGATATTAAGCAGTAAACTACCAACAGCAAAGAAATTCAAAAGATGGGTAACAAGCGAAGTATTGCCATCTATCAGAAAAGAAGGTGCATACATCACTAATAATGCTAATCCCGAAATGCTTAGAGATAAGGCTGATGAAATAGAAAGCCTAACAACACTAAATGAAACAGCAAAGATAATGCTTCCTGTACTGGACAAAGCAGGATTAAAGCCACAATATCAAGCATTAGCACTTAAGCAGATATATCGTAAAGCGGGAATAGACTTGCCGATAGAAGAATTGAAAGCAGATAAAGAAATATTTGATCTCGAAAGCATTGCTAAAGTAGTAGGTATATATTCTAAAACAAATAAACCTCATGGTCAAGCAATCAAAGCTATTTTAGAAAATATAGAAATAGGTGATAATGAAAAAAAGAAACAGTTTCTTTTCGAGAAGAATGGACATATGGGGACTACAACACAATATACAAAAAAACTGTTATTGATAAAAGTAAAAACAATGGTTATTGGATAATAATTATCCTACTGATATTAAATATGTTACTTCAACAAATAGAAGTAAGACTTATCGTGTTGTGTATATTAACAATGGTGGTGAAGTAGCATGAATACACCAGTAATTGAAATTAGTTTAGATATTGATTGGCTAGATTCAATTCAAATTGAAGATACAATATATATAAACACTAATTATAAAAAAGATAAAAAGCAAAATAAAAAGTACTCTGTATAGGGTGCTTTTTCTTATGGGGTGACAAGCATGAGCAGGATAAGAGCACCATAGAAAATGGCTTAAATATGAAGCAAGAAAAAGAAAGGAAGTGAGGAAATGTCTTTAGCTCCATTGAAATATAAAAGTTATATATGGCCAGTCAACCCATCTACTTATACCATGAGATATGAAAAGAATACAGCTGTACATCATTATCCTTATACAAATATTAATGAAGTAGAGGATTTAGGCATGAAGCCTAGGGAAGTATCGGGTACGGGAGAATTTATTGGGGAAGGAGCATATGAAGAGTTTGGAAAATTAGCTTCCGTATTCTATGATCCAGGACCTGGCTTATTAGTACATCCCGTATGGCAAATACAACAGGCAGTATTTACAAGGCTAGAACCTGAGCAGGAGCCAACACCAAACTATGTAAGATATAGCTTTAGTTTTATAGAGCATATTCCTGAAACAAAAATAGTTGAAGTTAAGAAAGAGATGGTTTTACCTTATACATATGAGGCAAAACCAGCAATGATTAGTAAAGCTGAATTAAAAGAACATATCGTAAAAAAAGGAGAATGCCTTTCTTTAATTGCTAAAAGATATGGAACTACGTGGAAAGAAATTGTAAAGAAAAATCCTTCTATAAAGAATCCAAATTTGATTTATCCAGGACAAAAGCTGATTGTGTAGGTGAGATATATGCTGGTTATAGTAGATAGTAATAAACATAAAAAGCAATTTAAGATACAAAGAATGAGTGAGTATGATATTGAAACTTCTATGGATATTCCTGCGGATCACTTTAACATAATTATTGATAATCCAGTTGGTCCTGATGGACATGGTGTAAATGCTGAGATGTTAAATCCTAATGATAGATTTAGAATCTATGAGGATAATGAGATTATATTGGATGGAATGGCTGATGATCTGGATGAAACTTGGGGAGAAGAAGGAGCAAAGATTGAAATAGATGGCAGAGATCGATCAATGCTGCTTTTAGAGAATGATGCAGAACCTAAAACATATTACAAATTGAAATTCAGCGATTTTTTAAAAAAGATTGCTGCGCCATATGGTTTTACAAATTTCCAAGTAAATCCTATTTATGACAAGGTTATAGATAAAATAGTTGTAGAAGTAGGTGATAGTGAATGGGATACTTTATTTAGAGAGTGTAAAAAGCTCGGAATGTGGCTTTGGTGTACTTCAAATAGTACGATAATAGCAGATGTTTTAAATTATAAAGAAGAACCTTCATATACATTTAGCAATGATATGTCCATATCAAATGCTATAAGAATGAAAAGATTTTCTAAGAGGAAAAGAGGTGCAGATATAAAATCAGAGGTATGGGTAAGAGGTCATAGTAAGAAAACTTTTACTGCAAAATTCAAAGATACAGTATTAACAGCTTTAGGATATGCAAGAAGAATGATTATTGAAAATGGAGATGCTAAAAATATAGCAGAAGGAGAAAAAATTGCTAAAAGGTATGTAGATGAAAGAAAAAGAGGAAGTTTTGAAATTGAAATAACTATCAATGGCAGACATAAGATAGAAACTAATAAAACTGCATATGTAAAAGATAAAGTCACCAAAACAGATGGTGTCTTTTTTGTTGTTGGAGTAAGACATAAAAAGAATAATAATGTAGGAAATGAAAAAATTATAAGACTAAGACCGCTTTGGGAGGGATTGTAATGAGTAGCTTTCAAAGAAAAAGAGATAGAGAAAATAAACAAAACAATTATAATACAAGTGAATTAGCAACGGTAACGAGTTCTGATACTGGACAAGGAATTAATGCTAATGGTGTAGGTGAATATAGAGAAATACCGCTTATTGCTCCATTTGGAATCAGATGGAATCCGCCAAGTGGTAAGTCGGTAGAGTTAATTAAAAATTGGTTTAACGGAAAAACTATTGTAGCTGTAGGAACAGAAGTTGATACAACTATTCCTGCTGGAGAAACTGAAATATATTCAATGGGAGGTGCTACTATAAGATGTAAAAATAATGGAGATGTAGTAATAAACAATGCTGTTGTAATTAAAAAAGATGGTAGTGTTGTAATACAAAACAATATGAGTGTTAATGGTGATGTAACTATTAATAAGAGTTTAAATGTAACAGATGGAATTACAACAAATGGCACGGTAAAAGCTGGAGATTTTAAAACCATCTAGGGTGGTGAATAAATGATTGATTATAAAATAGAAAAAGGTGATTTGGTTAGAAAAGGGCTTGGGGATGTGCAAATGATTACAGGGATTGAAGCAAAGAAACAAAGCATGATGATAAGGCTTACAATAGAAAGAGGAAGCTTTATTCATGATGAAACATTAGGAAGTAGATTAAAACTTCTATATAGAGCGAAAAGATCTGAAGTTCCTCAAATGGCAGATGTATATGTAAGAGAGGCACTTAAACCAGAAGAGGATATTACAATTGAAAAAATTGAAGTAAGTTTGATAGATAAGAAAAAAATATTAATTCTTATCTTTTTTATTTGGAATGGAATCCAGGATAAAATGGAGGTGTTTGCTTGATACAGAAAGATATGCAAGAAATATTACAAGAAATGCTTCAAGATTTTGCTCAAGAATTAGGTGTAAGTCAAATTTCAAGTGCTTCTGATATAGCAATAAAATCGAAAGTTTTAGCTTCACAAATAGAAGGACTCTTTTATAATCAAGGGTATATATTGAAGCAAGCTTTTCCTCAAACAGCTACAGGAGAATATTTAGAACTTCATGGTTATATTTATGGGGTGGATAGAAAACAAGCAACAAAAGCAACAGGAATTGTGAGAATGGGAAGGAATACTGCTGCTATAGAAGATATTCTGATTCCTGCTGGAACTTCCTTTTCTACATTAGAAAGAAATGGGGTAATAATCAGAGGAGTAACTACAGAAGAAGCTATTCTTACTGTTGGAAATACATATGTAGATATAGTAGCTGAAGCAGAGGAACCAGGAACAAATGGAAATGTTGAAGCAGGAACTTTTACAATTTTAACGGAACCACCTGCGGGAATAGAATATGTGATTAATCTTGAGCCATTTACTGGTGGTACCGATTTAGAAGATGAAGAAGAATATAGAAAAAGGTTACTTGAGAAAGTGAGAAGCCCTCAGCTTGGAGGGAATAAAAAAGATTATGAAAACTGGGCACTTGCTGTTGAAGGAGTGACTATAGCAAAAGCATTACCTTTGAATCGAGGAGCTGGAACAGTTGATATTCTTATTTCTACTTCTTCGGGGTTACCAAGTGATGTTTTGGTAAGTGAAGTGCAATCTTATATTGATGAAAGAAGACCTGTTGGAGCTGATGCAAAGGTAATAAAACCTACTGTAGTTAATGTTAATGTAGATGTAACTATTACTCCAAGTGTAACTAATACTATTGATGATATCAGAATGATTGTAGAAGATACAATAAAAAATTATATAGAATCTATAGAAATAGGAGGAGTTGTAAAGATAGCTGGAATAATTAATGCTTTATTTAAATTAAATGAGGTTGATGATGTTGATATAACTAGTCCTACAACTAATATTGTTCTTGCAGAAACAGAAGTAGCACAGGCAGGTGTTATAAATGTTGTATAAAGAAATAATTAAGAATCAGTTGCCAGATGGTTTATATAAAGATAATGGTATAAATGATAAGGAATTAAATGTGTTAGGTAAAGCATTAGATGATATACAAAATGAAATTGACAAACTAGAAATAGAATTATTGTTAGCTACAGCTACTGATGAAGGTCTTGAAAAATATGAGGAACTTTTAAATATACCAACCGATATACTAAAACCTATTGATCAAAGAAGAAGTGTAATAATAGGTAGAATTAGGGGAAATGCAACAGTAACAAAAGATTTAATAAAATCGGTAGCTGAGAGTTATGATAAGGGTACTGTTGAGGTTATAGAAAACTTTGAATCATATATCTTTATCATAAAATTTATCGATACAAGAGGCATACCCCCCAACATAGAAGATTTGAAAGCAGCAATAGAGGAAATCAAACCAGCACATCTGGCAGTAGAATATGAATTTACTTATACAGTATGGAGTGAAGTAAAAAATATAACTTGGAATGACGTAAAAACAGGTACTTGGGACAATTTAAAAACAAGGCAAATAATTGTATAGCGAGGTGATATAATGCCTGATTTGACAACTAATATTGGTCTTAAAAAACCTGCTGGGAATGAAACTGCGGATATTGATATGATTAATGAAAACATGGATATTATTGATGCTGAAGTCGCTAAAAAAGCAAGTGCTACAGAAGATGGCAGGATGAGCAAAGAGGATAAAACAAAGTTGGATAGTATAGAAGACAATGCAAATAACTATCAACATCCTTCTGTGCATCCAGCAACCATGATTACAGAAGATAGCACTCATAGATTTGTCACTGACAGCGAAAAATCCGATTGGAATTCGAAAGAAACACCATCAGGAGCACAGGCGAAAGCGGATACCGCAGAACAAAATGCAAAGAATTATGCGGATAGCATAAAGCCGACAAAATTAAGTCAGTTAAGTAATGATGTAGGCTATATAACAGCACAAAGAGCCATAAGTGATAGTGTAACCAGTACAAGTTCGACTGTTGCAGCAAGTAGTAAAGCAGTTAAAACCGCATATGACAAAGCAGTAGTAGCTTTGAATACCGCAAATAGTAAACTTGACAAAACCTCAAAGGCAGCAGATAGTGATAAGTTAGATGGGAAAAATTATACAGAGTTTATGACATTAGTAAATTTAGGTACAACTAACCAAGACCCTAATACTACTACTTATGGACATATACTAACTAAGCACGGTAATGCACCAGATTCGGTTCACTATTGGCATATTCAAACTTATTTCTATAGCACAATAGGTGGAAATGCTATGCAGATAGCAGTTCAATATAATAGCGGCAACGCCATGTATGTAAGAAGTAGATATAGTGGAACATGGACAGCATGGGCTAAAGTATGGACAAATATGCATGATGGTTCCGGTAGTGGGCTTGATGCAGACATGGTAGATGGATTGCATTTCAGAGAATACAATGGAAGTTTACAATATTACTATGGAGGGAAGTGGAAAAATTTGAATGGAAATGCTTACGATGCGAGTAAAATTAGAGTAGGGGCAGTAGACCATATTAGAGGAGATGTAGGTGAAGTAAATATACTTAATATAACCGGAAGTGGAGAGTTAATAAATCTCGCAGTACACCTTTGTGATAATGCAGATTTGTATTCTTTAAGAGTAAACATAGATGGTAGTGATATTATAAATTTAAGTGATTATGTAATGCAAACATATGCTGATACATCAGGTAGTTTAACTTTTGTAAATGCCCCAATAAGATTTGATTCAAGTTTAAGTATTTATGTTGATGTTACTTCCAGTTACAATTCTGTTGTTTATGGATATGTATTAGATTAATAAGGAGGGTAATGATATGTTTAGTGTAGAAAATGGTACAGTTTTTGAAGTCGAAGAAGTTGATACAGGAATTCAAAATGCTGTGATTAAAAAGTGGTATGGAAAAGAAATGAAGCTAGAAAAGGTTGAAGAAGGAAATACAAGAATTTATAAATGGGTAAAATTCGATTTAGATAATGGTGATTATGTAGATGATATAACTAATACAGATTTAATTAATGTAGATGGTGTTGATTATACACCTGTAGATGGGCGAGTAGAAACTGATATAACAGAAGAACTAAAGGAGAAAAAATTAGAAGAACTTAAAAATCAATACTTGCAACTTATTAGAGATGCGAGAGATTTAGGTGAAGATGCTGAAGTAACAAGACTACAACAAGAGTATCAACAGAAAAAAACAGAGATTGAAAATGCATAGTATAAGCACCTTATAGGTGTTATTTTTATGCAGAAAAGAGGAGGAAATGCAATATGAATAATCCAAATAAAATTATTTTACATCATAGCCTTACTAAAGATGGTAAGGTTGTTGATTTTAATGCAATCAAAAGATATCATATGCAGGTTAGGGGATGGAGCGATATAGGCTATCATTATGTGATAGAAAAAGTTGGAGATAAATATGAAATTCTAAAAGGCAGAGATGAAAAGACACCAGGAGCGCATTGCAAAGAACAGCATTGCAATTTTGAATCAATTGGAATTTGTTTGGTAGGAAATTTTGATATAGCAGAACCACCACAGGCGCAATTAGATAAGCTTTATGAGTTATTAGAAGATATATTTAAGCGATATGGAAAGATGAAGATTTACGGACATAATCATTTTGCAAAATACAAGAGTTGTCCTGGAACTAAGTTTCCTATGAACAAAGTACTTGCTGAAGCTTTTCAAAGAAAGAAAAAACATTGGGCCGAAAAGTGTTTTATTAATCTTAACAACAAGGGCATTACAATACATGAAAAGAGATTCAATGATCCAATTACAAGAGGAGAAGTATTTGCATTACTGGATCAATTAACAGATAGAAAGTAGGTGTTGCTATGGTATGTGAAAGACACGAGGAGATTGTAAATCGTTTAAACAATCATGCTGATAGAATTAAACAACTAGAAATAAATAATGCAAAAACAGGAGAGAAAATTACAAGCTTGATAGAAAAATTAGAGAATCTAACAAGCTGGATTAAAGCTTTAGTAATGCTAGGCGGTACTACATTGCTAGGCTTTTTCTTTTGGTACATACAAAACATAGGGAGGTAATATTATGGAATTTATAAGGAAAATCAAATTTGAATATGTATATGCTTTAATAGTGCTTCTTGTCCTTTCAGGAGCATTATTCTATTTTAGACAAGAAAAAATGATACTAATGATTTTAGGTGCTTTGATTGCTAGTAGCAGCAGTATTACTACTTTCTTTTTCACGAAGCATGATCCAAAAAGTGAGAAGAAAGAAGACGCAGGGGCTTAGGCTCCTGTTTTTTGATTTTTGAGAAAAATGGAAAAATATTTCTTGACACTATACCGAAAAATACGGTATAATATAATTAAGAAAGAGAGGTGAGGAAATGCTAGATGAAATTGAAAAAAAGTCGTCCATATCATCTTCGAAGTAGTAAGTACCATCGCCATAGTAGTTGCACTTCAAAGAGATAGAAACGACTAATCACAGGGCTAAAAAAAGCCCCAACTCTTAATACTATTATATCACATCTAGCATAAAAACTATGAATAAAAAAAATATCTAGTAGGCTTATTGATTATTCAAGCACTTCACTTATTAACACCATATAAAGTATTTGATGTATTATTCTATCTAGGGATAACACTACTAATAATTGATCTATTAAGAAGGAAATAGGGTGATTAAATGGCATTTAAAAAAGTATTAGAAGATAACAATGTTTCTGGTTACAGGTTATCAAAGGATATAGGGATACCACAACAAACTATATCAGATTATGTATCTGGGAAAAAGAATTTTAATAGTATGAAAATTGGTGTTGCGAAAAAAATTGCTGATTATCTTGGCATGACATTAGACGAATTATATGAAAAATCAACTAATTAATATTTCCTACGAAAAAGCAATAAGAGAGTGGTATATGCTGTGTTTAGGGGAATGTGTGTATAGCAGGATGAAGTTGCTGCTATAGATGGGGAGATATAGAATGTATTGATAAGGTAGGATTACTCCTACCCTTTTGAAATTATAATATTGCTTTGCCGAGAACGTATGTTCTGATATAATGTATGTATTCCCTATTTTAGTAAAAAAGAGGAAAGTTTAAATATTATGTAGAAATAGTATTAATTGACAAAAAAGGAAAAATGTTTTACTAAAAAGGGGGATTAACTTTGGATTTAACTGTAAGAGTTCGAGGAGCGTTAAATTTTGATACATTAGATAGTTTTTTGGCAGATAATAATAATGTGTTGAATAATAATTACACAAAATATGATAGTCTTGTTTTTGACTTAGAACATTTAACATTTATTTCTCCAGTTGGATTTTTGCACTTTTGGCCTGTTTGATTAAGTATTGTCAGCATAATAAAAATAGCAAATGAGTACAAATTAATACCTTCTAAACATGTAAATTCTTACTTTGAACGAATGGATTTTTTTACAACGCTTTTTGGTGTTGATATAGGTATAACACAATGTAGATATGACTGTTCAAATAGATTGATGGAACTTAAAAAGAAATTAAAAGGGCAGAATCCAAATGAAGATTCACAAATAGCAGAGCACTTTAAACATATTTTTCAATCACAAATAAAAGGAGATTCTAATATATTAGAAGCGGTTTCATATTCAATAGGAGAAATAGTAGATAATACAATACGTCATTCATTATCGCCTATTAACGGTTTTATATGTGCACAAACTTATCGAAATAAAAGAAAGCTTGAAATATGTATTGCAGATTGCGGAATTGGCATACCAAAAAGTTTAAAATCCAGCAATAATATAGACCCTTCAGAAAGGGATTGCTTAGTCTATGACCACGAATATATACTTTATGCACTAAGAAAAGGTATATCAAGTAAATATGGAAAAGGCCATACTGGAGAAGGACTATTTTTCTCATCAGAATTTATAAAAGAAAACTATGGAAGAATGAAAATTATTTCCGGAAAGGGGTTATGTTTGATAAAAAATGGAAATGATGTATTACAAATGGATATTGATTGCTGGACAGGAACAATAGTAGCGTTAGAGTTTCAATTAGACAATGAGGTAAATGTAAAAAATATATTTGATAGGGAATTTCCGATGGATAGTACGGAGGATTTTGATTGGATTTAAGGAGGTGCTTTATGGTGATTAGAATGGATCAATGGGGAAAAGTTTTAAGCACTAGAGATTTGGGAGCAAACATTAGACAAAAAATAATTGTTGAATTCAATAAACAAGACCAAGATATAGTAATTGACTTTATTAATGTTGAAGGAATCAATCAATCTTGCGCAGACGAAGTTTTTGGAAAAATGTTACTTGAGATAGGCTTAGATAACTTCAAAAAAAGAATAAAGTTTAATAATATGAATGACACAATTTCAAGTGTTGTTAAATATGTTATGGCATCAAGATGGTCAAATTTAAAAAATAACGCAATCAATTAAACAGGGCAGGAAAGATTTCCTGCCCTTCCTTTATAACTTCCTAAACACCCCTTCGACAACGCCTAGAATATTCTTAGCCGATCTAGTATATTTCCTGAAAGAAATCTTATCATTAATGCGCACAGCTATAATATCATCTTTTTTAGGAGAAACATTTTTCAAAAGTATATGATCTCCTTTTAGAATCCCAAGAGCAATATTATCTTTTGAAGCCTGAACTATGATATGTTTGTTATTTTCCTTTTCTACTATTTCAATGCATCTTGGCTTAGTTGAATCCCTTCTAATATAACCATTCTTTTCAAGATTTTCTAAATGTCCATGTACAGTAGAAGAAGAACTCAAACCAACAGAATCACAAATTTCTCTAACAGTAGGAGGATAGCCTTTCTCGTCTATTTCTTTTCTTATATAATCAAGTATTTGTTGTTGTCTTTTACTTAAAGTACGATTCATAGAATCACCTCAAGAAAATAATACCATATATTAGAAATAAAAACAAACATATGTTCGTATATATTTGAATTAGTGATATAATATTAATAAGATTAATTTTTATCTTAATTTTGAACAAGTTTTTCATAGATTATATGAGGGTAAAAAATAAGTATAGAATAAACATTATTTGGAAATGACTAGGAGGATTAAACTAAAACAAAATCGCTCGACAAATTTTGCAAAAAGAAGGATATCATAGTAAAATGTAGAAATGAAAGGAGGGGGGAAGGGTGAGTAAGGTGATTTATCTGAATGAACATAATAGACAACAAAAAGAACCGATTAGGAATGTAAGGTTAAGGGATCAAGTGAATTTGGTTAAGTGTATTCTTTATTTTGCACAAAGAACTACACAAAGATTATATAAAACTAAGTTGAATAAACTTCTATTTTATGCTCAGTTTTTATATTATAAAAAATATGGAGACATACTGTTAAACTATAAATTTATTAAAGATTATCATGGACCTGTAATAGAAAACTTAGATGATCATTTGGATTTTTTTGCGGAAGCTAAGTTAATAAAATTAAAGAGTACAAATTACGGAACTGTAATTTTACCAGGAATTAAGCTTAAAAACAGCGCATATGAAGAGAAAGAGAAAGAAATTCTTAAAAAAGTATTAGATAAATTTGATATGTATACTGCAGCAGAAATATCAGATTATTCGCATAAAGAAGATTTATGGTTATATACAGAATTAAAAGAAGAAATAGACATAGAAAGAGCTATAGAACTCCATGAATTTTAAGTTGTTAATTGTACAAAATAAATATGCGTGTATCTGGTTCTGCTATTATATTATTGGTACGTGCTTTTTATATTTTTTTGGAATTCGAGAAGATTGGCAAAAATTAAGAGTCCAAAATGGCTTGGCTAAAGGCAAACATGAAAATCCACCAGGAATTAGAAAAAAGTGTATATTTAATAAAAAAAGATATATAGGGTATTGTTTTAAACTATTTAGTTGGGCAATAGTGATATCAGCTTTAATTTTTACTCTATTTTATATACAAATTCATACTTATGCCATTGATAATTTAAAAGTTGCAGTTACATCTATATTTTCTTTGTTGATTTTGTATTTGTTGTTTATGGGATGCCCAATAAATAAGGAAAGTATAGTAGAAAAAGAACATAGTAAAACATACAATCATATGTTTACGTTGGTATATTTCATAAAAAATCAAATTTTAAAATCAGTTATTAACTCTGAAAGAGAACACTTGAAAAGTTGTATTGAGCAGAAAATAAAGGAATGGTATGATAGTGATAGAGATATTGATCTTGGAGCATTGATTGTTAGGATAAACGGTGATTTTTTCAATGATATATTACCAAAAGATACAGAACAAGGAATAAAAGAATTAATGAAGCAAAATTCATTAGGAATATTAAAATTATACGATGAAAAAGATAGTACTTTATTGGATAAGTTAATTAATTTATTCGATAAAGAATTGATAGAATATGGAGCTAGGTTAATTGATATAGCAAATTTTATAAATAATCATCAATATAATAAAGTTACAGAGGTAGAAATACAGCGGTGCATAGATGAAAATCTTAAAAAAGATAAAGTTAAAATTACATATAAAGCAGATGATAAATATATATATGAAGCATTATTCAAGCTTAATAGCACGAACCCATAGGAAAAGGGTTCTTATTTATTTTTATTTTAAAACATTAAACATCAAATACATAATATATACTAAAGACGAGGTGGGGGGAGATTATGATTATAAAAGTAGAACAAAGTAAATGTAGTGGATGCAAGAAATGCATAGAAATTTGTCCTGTCAACGCTATAGAAGAAGATATCGTTTCGATAGATATGTCTAGATGTATAAAGTGTCGTTCTTGCGTGGTTTCATGTCCATCAAAAGCTATAGTGATAAAATAAATGTAAAGAGCCTTGGGTATAATCAAAGCTCTTTTTAATATCTAAAATTACTTTACAAAATAATCTTGCATCTTTAATTTTTATGTTCTTTTTTGCTTTATGTAAGCGATAATAAAAGAAACTATGCCCATAAACACTGCAGTACCAACTGTCCAAAAGGCAACTAGTTTTGCATTAGTAAAAGTAAAAACCACAGCTTTACCTGCTGCATTAAAAGAAGTTTCAATCACTGGGAAAAATATTTTGTCTGCGAAAAAATATAGTGCGAACAGGAATACAAAGATTCCAAGTGGAGCAGCACAAAAATTAAATACTTCACTTTTTCTAAATATGGTTCTTCTAATTTAGTGGTGGAGTAAAATAATGGTATGAAAGATGAATATGTAATTCTTGCAGAATGGACTACTTTTAGGTAGTCTTTTTTTTATGTATATTTTTTATGACTTTAGGCAAAATAGTATTGACGTCAATAAGTAAATATGGTAATATGTCAATAAAGGAGGTGGTAAACCTGAAATCTTTAACAATTAGAGTAAGTGATGATGTGCATAAAAAAATCAAGTTCAAAACTATTGAAGAAGGTAAAACTATACAAGATTATGTTTTAGAACTGATTAAAAAAGATTTAGGCATCAAAGAAAGTTCAAAGCAAGAAAATGAGTAAATTAAAAGGGGCTCTGCTCCCCGACCAAAGTTTGCAGAATCCCTAAAACAAAGACAACCCCCAAAGGGCATTGCTATATTCATTATAGCATACTCCAAGGGGAAAATAAAGGAGGAGTTATAATGAAAGAGTTGACACTATTTAAAGGTCACCAAGTAAGAATAGTATTAGATAAGGAAAGTAATGCTTACTTCCACGCACAAGATGTTGGAGATGTATTAGAGATTGAAGATGTTAAAAGCACTATAAGAAATTATGGCGAAAAGCACAAAATTAGGTTAACAAATTCAGATGTGCAAGATATGCACTTCCGAAATTTTGACGAACCACTTAATAATCGTGGAGAGAACTTTTTAACAGAAGCAGGTGTCTATAAATTATCTTTTAGAAGCCCTAAACGAGAAGCAGAAGAATTTACTGATTGGGTAACGAGCGAAGTTCTTCCATCTATCAGAAAAGAAGGGGCATACATCACTAATAATGCTAATCCCGAAATGCTTAGAGATAAGGCTGATGAAATAGAAAGCCTAACAACACTAAATGAAACAGCAAAGATAATGCTTCCTGTACTGGACAAAGCAGGATTAAAGCCACAATATCAAGCATTAGCACTTAAGCAGATATATCGTAAAGCGGGAATAGACTTGCCGATAGAAGAATTGAAAGCAGATAAAGAAATATTTGATCTCGAAAGCATTGCTAAAGTAGTAGGTATATATTCTAAAACAAATAAACCTCATGGTCAAGCAATCAAAGCTATTTTAGAAAATATAGAAATAGGTGATAATGAAAAAGAAACAGTTTCTTTCGAGAAGAATGGACATATGGGGACTACAACACAATATACAAAAACTGTTATTGATAAAGTAAAACAATGGTTATTGGATAATAATTATCCTACTGATATTAAATATGTTACTTCAACAAATAGAAGTAAGACTTATCGTGTTGTGTATATTAACAATGGTGGTGAAGTAGCATGAATACACCAGTAATTGAAATTAGTTTAGATATTGATTGGCTAGATTCAATTCAAATTGAAGATACAATATATATAAACACTAATTATAAAAAAGATAAAAAGCAAAATAAAAAGTACTCTGTATAGGGTGCTTTTTATTATGGGGTGACAAGCATGAGTAGGATAAGAGCACCATAGAAAATGGATTAAATATGAAGCCTTTCCATAGCCTTAACATTATTAATTACGGAAACCAATATGCTAAGTTCATAACTGCATTGCCAAAACCATTACCAATATTATCTAAAAAGTAACCATTTAGAGGATATAGCTTCTGATATATCGTGAGTCACCATAATTGCTGTTTTTTCTTCTTTTTTTAGTATCCTTCCAATGTCGTCTGCTACGGCAAGTCGTGTTTGATAATCTAGTGCTGAAAATGGTTCATCAAGTAGTAGCAGTTCTGGTTTTATTGCCAAAGTTCTGATAAGAGCTACCCTTTGCCGCATTCCACCAGAAAGTTGGCTTGGATAGTAATTTTTAAATTCACCTAATCCGTACATTTCCAATAGTTTTTCAGTTCTAGCCTTTGTTTCTTCATTAAGCTTGTTTTGTATTTCTAGTCCAATTAAAACGTTTTTTAGGATATTTCTCCATTCGAATAAATGGTCTTTTTGAAACATATAGCCTATTGTTTTGTTTGTACCGCTTACGGGTTTACCATTTACAATAACTTCACCAGAGGAAGGTTTTATGAGTCCTGATATAATTGATAGAATCGTTGATTTTCCACATCCACTAGGACCTACAATTACAACAATTTCTCCCTTATATACTTCAAAGGACAAGTCTTTTAGAGCTACTGTTTCCCGATCTAATGTATGATAATTCATAGATACATTTTTTATTTCTACAATTTTTTCCATGGGTATATTCCTCCCTAAGCCGAAAACTTCAGTATACTTTTATAGTATTCAATAGGAAAATTTTTGTGATTTAAGCATATAAAAATGAAACCTTCTTTGTATATATAAGAGAATAATTGTACATACTGTAACTTATTACAGAATAGGGAGGACTAATTGTATGTTAATATTTTCTATTGTTTCTATAACTTTGGCATTGCTTTTTTATACTGTTGCTGTCTGGAGTGAAAAATTTGCAGGGGAACTTAAAAAATGGCATTTAGGACTATTTTGGATAGGGTTATGTTTTGACACTTTAGGTACTATAATGATGGAAAAGATGAGTAAAGGAATAAAACTTAATTTACATGGCATTACTGGTGCACTTGCTATCTTACTTATGCTTTTTCATGCAGTTTGGGCTACTATAGTTTTATTAAGAAAAAATAAAGAATCTATAATGAATTTTCATAAATTTAGTCTATTTGTTTGGTTTATTTGGTTAATTCCGTATCTTACAGGTATGATGTTAAATATTGTAAAATAAGTAAGCAAATTCATAGATATTGCATATTATATCAGTAAGTTTAATGACTGAGAGGAGATATAATATGTTTTATTATCCAATGTATTTTCCAAGGTATATGGATTCAAGTAATAAGAACTGTTATATATTAGATTTTAAAAAAGGGGATGTTAACGGAGATGGTGTGATTGACTATGTTTATTTAATAGGAGATCTACCATATGGAAAAGAAAGTCCCTTTAGAGATAATATAAGACTAAAGATTATAGATGGAAAAACTAATGCTGTAGGCATCATTAAATTAAAAGAAAATGCAGGTTATAATCCAACGTTATTTTTAGGAGATTTTTCAGGAGATAAGATAGATGATATTTTAATCAGTATAAATTCTGGAGGAAGCGGTGGATATGCTTTTTATTATATTTACTCTTTTGTAAATAATAAGCCAAAGATTCTCTTTGATTTTGAAAAATTTAATGCAGCATATATGTACGAAGTAAACTATTTAGATGATTATAAAGTAGAGGTTATTAGTAAAAATACCAATACAAAGTATACACTAGATATTACCTATAAGGGAGCGTCTTATTTATCAGAGATTTACGATAAAAACGGCAAATTAAAAGAGCTTATTAAAGGATGGGTAAATCCATTAGGAGGATTATATCCTATAGATTTTCAAAGAGATGGTACTTATGAATTATATGCAGAGCAGCGTATTGCAGGAAGATACAATGCAGACGGGTTAGGCTATGTTCAAACGTCTCTTAAGTGGAATGGGCAGCGTTTTGTATACTTTTTTCAAACAGTAGGAATATTTGGGAAAAATTTAATGCAATAAATAATAGATGTTTGAGGTTCGTTATCCCCTTGTTTCATAGAAAGTTATGAGGGGATTATTTTTTATTGTTTGATAATTAACAAACATAAAGTGTTAAAAAATAAACAAACAAAAAATGAAAAAGAACAATCACAAAACCTGTTAAATTCAAAAGGTTTAACGCACAAATCCAGAATAAATGTCAGGAAGATTATGTATTAAGTGGAATTACATTTACAAAAAATACTTGATAAACAAAAAATATTGTGATAATATTAACACATAAATTAAATAATCATCAAATTAACAGCAGTGATTTGAATGAAAAATAATAAAAATTAAAAAAATATATTTTTTTAAGAAATAATTGTTAAAAAATTAACTAAATAAAGGAGTGCAAAATATGGCAGTTACAAATTTAGAAGAATTAATGAAAAAATTAGAAGAGGTAAGACAAGCGCAAAGAAAATTTGCTACCTATACGCAAGAAGAAGTAGATAAAATTTTTAGGCAAGCAGCTATGGCAGCAAATAATGCAAGGATTCAACTTGCAAAAATGGCAGTTGAAGAAACAGGAATGGGGATTTTAGAAGATAAGGTTATAAAGAATCATTTTGCTTCTGAATATATTTATAACAAATACAAGGATGAAAAAACTTGTGGAGTTATAGAGAAGGATAATTCTTTTGGTATTGCAAAAGTTGCAGAACCAATAGGGGTTGTAGCTGCAGTAGTACCAACTACAAATCCAACATCAACAGCAATATTTAAAGCTCTTATAGCTTTAAAAACTAGAAATGGTATCATATTCTCTCCACATCCAAGAGCAAAAAAATCAACAATTGCTGCAGCTAAAATTGTATTAGAAGCAGCAGTTAAGGCTGGAGCACCAGAAGGAATTATTGGATGGATTGATAATCCTTCATTAGAACTTTCTCAATGTGTAATGAGAGAAGCTGATATGATTTTAGCTACTGGTGGACCTGGAATGGTAAAAGCTGCTTATTCATCTGGAAAGCCAGCTATAGGTGTTGGAGCAGGAAATACACCAGCAATTATTGATGAGACTGCTCATATAAAAATGGCAGTAAATTCAATTCTTCTTTCAAAAAGCTTTGATAATGGAGTAATTTGTGCTTCTGAACAATCTGTAATAGTTATGGAAGAAATATATGATGAAGTGAAGAAAGAATTTGCAGAAAGAGGAGCTTACTTACTTAAGAAAGATGAAATAGATAAAGTTAGAAAGGTAATACTCATAAATGGTTCATTAAATGTAAATATAGTTGGTCAATCAGCATGTAAGATTGCAGAAATGGCAGGGGTTAAGGTTCCAGATTCTACTAAAGTTTTGATAGGAGAGGTTGAATCTGTAGAGCTTGAAGAACCGTTCTCACATGAAAAACTATCACCAATTCTTGCTATGTATAAGGTAAAAAGCTTTGATGAAGCTCTTAAAAAAGCAGTGAGACTTGTTGAATTGGGAGGATTTGGACATACTTCTGTATTGTATACTGATCAAGTTAAATCAAAAGACAGAATTGAAAAATTCGGTGCAGCTATGAAGACAGGAAGAACAATAATTAATATGCCATCATCTCAAGGTGCTATAGGAGATATCTATAACTTTAAGTTAGATCCTTCATTAACGTTAGGCTGTGGTTCTTGGGGCGGAAACTCTGTATCAGAGAATGTTGGAGTTAAGCATCTATTAAACATCAAGAACGTAGCAGAGAGGAGAGAAAATATGCTTTGGTTTAGAGTGCCAGAGAAAATATACTTTAAATACGGTAGCCTTGCCGTTGCGCTAAGAGAGTTAAAGGATATGAATAAAAAGAAAGCATTTATTGTAACAGATAAGGTTTTATATCAATTAGGATTTGTTGATAAGATTACAAAGGTATTGGATGAAATAGAAATTGATTATAAGGTATTTTTCGATGTAGAACCAGATCCAACTTTAGAGACTGCTAAAAAAGGTGCTGCTGAAATGAAGAGCTTTGAGCCAGATGCAATTATAGCACTAGGTGGAGGTTCACCTATGGATGCTGCTAAGATTATGTGGGTAATGTATGAACATCCAGAGGTAATATTTGAAGATCTTGCAATGAGATTTATGGACATAAGAAAAAGAGTATATACATTCCCTAAGATGGGAGAAAAAGCAATGATGATAGCAGTTCCAACTTCAGCAGGTACAGGTTCAGAGGTTACTCCTTTTGCAGTTATTACTGATGAGAAGACAGGAGTTAAATATCCATTAGCTGATTATGAGTTAACTCCAGATATGGCTATAGTAGATGCTGAGTTGATGATGAATATGCCAAAAGGACTTACTGCTGCTTCTGGTATAGATGCTCTAACTCATGCTATAGAAGCTTATGCTTCTGTACTTGCTTCAGAATATACGAATGGATTAGCATTAGAAGCAATTCGATTGATATTTAAATATTTACCACAAGCTTATCAGGACGGAGAAAAAAATGTAAAAGCAAGAGAAAAAATGGCACATGCTTCAACTATTGCAGGTATGGCTTTTGCAAATGCTTTCTTAGGAATATGTCACTCAATGGCACATAAATTAGGAGCAATGCATCATATACCACACGGTGTAGCTAATGGATTATTAATTAATGAGGTTATCAGATTCAATGCAGTAGATAATCCAAGAAAACAAGCAGCATTTCCACAATATAAATATCCAAATGCTAAATGGAGATATGCTAGAATTGCTGATTATTTAAATTTAGGCGGCAATACAGATGATGAAAAGGTAGAATTACTTATTAAGGCTATTGATGAATTAAAAGCGAAGATAAATATACCAAAGACAATAAGTGAAGCAGGCGTTTCTAAGCATAAATTCTATGCGACTTTAGATAAAATGAGTGAACAGGCTTTTGATGATCAATGTACAGGAGCTAACCCAAGATATCCATTAATCAGTGAAATTAAGCAGATGTATATTAATATTTTTGAAGAACAAAAAAATAGCAAAAAATAATATATTATATGGTCAGGCTTAATAAAGTAAAAAGCCTGACCAGTATTTACATGTTTGTAATGTTTTTACAAACTATATTCCTTGTGAAGATATTTAATTTATAAATTAGGATAATATTTTTTAAAAAACTAAATAATAATGTTAGATAATATCTCACAAAGGAATGATTTATATGAAAAGAAAAGCTATAGTATCTTTTATTATATTACTTTGTATAATGGGTTTTACTATGAAATTAAATCAGAAAAGTGTACAATATTTGAAAAGTTTTTATAGTCCAGTAGAATATAGGCAAGAAAAAGTAAAAGAAGATAACCTTGAAATGATTACAGGTAAAATTAAAAAAATTATTATAAGAGATGGGAAAAGATCGTTGCTGATAGAAGATAGCAAAGGAATTGAATATATTTTTCATATAAATGAAAATACAATTGTAATAACTTTTGAAAAGTTAAAAATTGGTCAGAATGTAGATATAATTTTTAACGGCATATTAACAAGAAGTATACCGCCACAAGGAACAGCAATGATAGTCAATGGATTAAAGGTATAAATATTAAAATGCTAGTCTAGTTAAATAGTGACTAGCATTTTAATATTAAATAATTTAATATTTGATATAAACAATAAATTGAAATATAATAAATTATGGATTAAATGAAACTATTTTCCATAAAGTAAAAAAGTTATGTTACAATGATATCAAAAGACATAAGGAGGGGAATTATGCAGAAGTGGTTTGACAACAAAATATCTGATGCAAAGGTACTAGATTTTTCTATGGAACTATATAGAAAAAAGTTTAAAAGTTTGATAGGATATCAAATCCTATTTTCTATCATGTCAATTTTTATTGTGATTGCAGGAGGCTTGATATGTGTTCCTCTGTTAACTTGGGTTGACTTTGGCTCTACCTTTGGATTCATTATTTTTGGCTTTGTTATGTTTATTGGTCTTGTTACATTTGTATGTATGAATAAAGCGGGCATTTTTCATATGGCTTATGGGTATGTAAATGGAGAAGACGTAGGTGCATCTGAGGCTGTAGGAAAGGCTTTTTCAAGCTTTAAGCCTATTCTTCGTATTGTTACTGCTCTAGCAGTTTGCTTATTACCTATAATTATTATTATGGGAATAGGAGGGGTTAAGCTTACTACTATTACCATGCTGCAAAAAAAATTGGCTTCAGGAACTATTTGGGTAATTGTTATTAATGCTCTAGTAAGTTCTTTTATTATGGCAATTATAGGAACTTACTTATTTTATGCTATACATATAGCAATCTTTGAGGAATCAAAAGGTTTTGAATCTATAAAGAAGAGTATAAGATTTGCCAAAGGAGAAGTTTTTAAGAATTTTTTTAGAGTATTGAGTATATCTATGTTTGAATGGGGAGTTAATTTATCTGTGTATTCAGCTATTGGAGTTATTTCTAGTTTTGTATGTTTCTTATTAGGAAAAGTACAAGGAGGAGAATCTATTGTATCACAAATTATTATGTATGGAATAATAGTTCGTCCAATTTTAAATTTTGTATTAGGGATATTGTTAGGACCTGTTGGGCCAATTATTTGGACACTTTATTATATAAATATGAAATATAAAACGGAAGGGTTGAAAATTGATCATATGATTGATCGGCTTAAGCAAAAAGGGGATGAAGATAATTTTATAACTTTAGATACCAATATTGAATAGAGGAGAAAAAAAGTGATTCCCAAAAAAGAAATATTTGAAAAAGTAGTAGATAAAATTATAGATAGTTCTAAGTATATGCATTTAAAGCAAACGGAAAATGTATTCAAAAAAATCTTGGAAAGAATCTTTGAAATTTTGAAAAAATCATTAAATAAGGGATATATACCTTCAAATGGGAGTATTTCAATTAACCAAAATATATTTATTATTTTTGGGATTTTTTTAATAATAGTTTTATTTTATTATTTTTTCAAATCAAAAAGTCCTTCAGTAGTACATAAGAAGATAATCTATGGAGAAACCATTGATGATGATACTACTTATGAGAGTTTGTATAAAAAGGCAATTAGTTGTGAAAAAGAAGAAAACTATAAAGATGCAGTAAGACTTTATTTTATTAGTATGATATTTTATATGAATGAAAAATCTCTATGCATTATGGATAAATCAAAAACTAATTATGAAATTATAAATATATTGAAAAAGAAAAACTTTAAAGGAGTAAAGGTTTTTCAAGATATAGGAGATTACTTTTACCGTATTTGGTATGGCAACAAAAAAATTCATAAAGAAAAATTTGTTGAATATAAAGAAAAGATTGACGACCTTTTTATGGAGGTTAATAAATATAATGAAAAAACGTAATATTATAGGGATTTTTATACTTATTATTTTATTGATCTTTATGAATAATTATTTTCATATAATTGATAGAAGTGTTGGAAAGGCAAATAGAAATAATGAAATTTTGCCATTGAATACTTCTTATGAGGGTATTTCTATTTTTTACGATACGTTAAAAAAAATAGGTTATGCTGTAAAGGTTGATGCAGAGAATTTTATAGAAAAAGGGGAAAGCGGGATTTATGTTATAACTGAAAATAAGTCTTTAAATCGTTTTGATTTAAAAGATGCTGAAAGCTGGATAAAGGGTGGAGGAAATTTGATTTACTTAACAGATCGGTATGATAAATATGTTTATCCTGACTTGTTAGAAAAATATAAGGATAGTGCTTATTTATATTCCTTAGGTAAAGGAAGGCTCTTAATAGGAGATATTCGTTTAATAACAAATGAAACTTTACTAAAAGATAAGGAAGGAGCTTATTTTATTTTAAAGTGTCTAGATTCTTTAGAAGGAGAAATATGTTTTAATGAATATTATAGGTTTTCGCATGGACAAAATCCTTCTTTATATAAAAATCTTTCTTTTCCGGTAAAAATTATACTATTGCAATTCTTATTATTTACAATAGGCTGCATAGTTTACTTAGGAAAGAGATTTGGAAAAGCCAAGAGAATTGTAGATGAAATTGAAAGAGATGAAAATGAATATTTATATGCATCTGCAAATCTTTATGAAAAGAGTGGATGTGTGGATATTATCTATAAAGCTTTCTATGAGGAGTTACAACGTGAGATAAAAAAGATTTATAAAGGATTAAGAAATGCTGATGAATGGATTTGTTTGTGGGAAAAGGATAACCTTCCATATAAAGAGGAAGCAATACAGATATTTCGTTATGGAAAAGAGATTAAAGATGAAAATAGAAAGGATACTTTTCGAATGATAAAAAAAATGGATAAACTTATTCAAATGTTAGTAAGAAGGAGAGAAGAGGGTTGGAAGCGATTCAAACAAAAGCGTTTATAAGAGGTATAAAAGGAGAATTAGGGAAAATTATTGTCGAACAAGAAAAAGTAATAGATTTAATATTAATAGCTATTTTAACAAATGGACATCTTCTTTTAGAAGGGGTACCCGGTTTAGGAAAAACATTGCTAATTAAATCATTAGCAAAAACAATGGGGGTAGATTTTAAGAGAGTACAATTTACACCAGATTTAATGCCATCGGATATTACAGGAGCTAGAATTTACAATATAAAAGAGAAAGAGTTTAAGTTTATTAAAGGACCTATATTTACAAATTTACTATTAGGAGATGAGATTAATAGAACTCCTCCAAAAACTCAAGCAGGGCTTTTAGAGGCTATGGAGGAAAGAAGAGTTACTATTGATGGTGAAAGCTATAAGTTAGAGGAACCTTTTATTGTTTTTGCTACACAAAACCCAATAGAATATGAAGGGACATATCCTTTACCAGAAGCATTGTTAGATAGATTCTTAATGAAGGTGCATATAGATTACCCTTCTATTGAAGGCGAAGTAGAGATAATGAAAAAATATCATAAAGGCTTTGATAAAAGTCTTTATGATATTGATATAAAGCAAATTGGAAGTAGTGAAGATATTTTAAACTGTCAAAGAGAGATAGCAAATATTACTGTTGAGGATTTATTAATAGAATATATGGTTAATATCATTCAAAAAACAAGGGAATCTCCTTTTATAGAAATAGGAAGCAGTCCTAGAGGGTCTATTTCTTTGTTACAAGCTTCTAAAGCAAATGCAGTATTGATGGAGAGGGATTTTGTTATTCCAGAGGATATAAAAAAGGTTGCTTATCCAGTATTAAGGCATAGAATCACACTTAAGCCAGAAGCCTATGTCGAAGGAATCAAACCAGAGGATGTAATACATGAAATTTTATCTAACGTAAAAGTTCCTCGCTAAGGGTGGTGAAAAGGTGACAATTACTAGAAGGTTTTTAATGTTAACCTTTTTAGGAGTAGTATTTGTAGGAATAAGCATACCTGTTGGTTTATATTTTGAAATGATTATTTTTTATAATGTTTTATTGTATATGTTTACTTTAGTAGATTATTTGATTACGCCTACAAAAGATACTTTTGAGGTGGAAAGAATAGGTGATGGAAAGTTATCTTTGTTAGAAGAGGAAGCCGTGATCATAAAAATTTACAATAAAAGTAGGTTTCCTGCATTTATAGAAGTTTTGAATGAATTTCCAGGCTCTTTTCAATGTAGAAAAGATTGCTTAATTGGTAGTATTCAGCCTCACTCAAGTAAAGAATTTACTTTTTATATAAAACCTAATAAAAGAGGAGCTTTTACACTAGAGGAAATTTATATAAGACGCAAGGGGCGATTTGGGTTAGTAAGAAAAGATATACTGATAAAAGAAAAGAAAGAATACAAAGTATATCCAAGTCTTAAAAATTTAAAGAAATATCATATATGGCTTAAAAAAGATTATTTTATAAGCAGCGGAAATAAGATTATGAAAAAAAGGTGCAATGGCAGAGAATTTGAAAGCTTAAGACAGTATGTAAAAGGTGATGATATCAGAAAAATAAATTGGATAAAGACAGCAAAAGAAAATAAGCTTATGGTAAATCAGTATGAACCTGAAAACAATCAACAAATATATATTTTGCTAGATACAGGAAGAACTATGAGTTATTGTGTTCGTGAATATAGCAAGTTAGATTTAGCAATTAATGCTGCTATTTTTTTGTCAGATGTCGTTTGCTATAATAAAGACCAATCTGGACTTTTGGTATTTAACACGAAAGTAGATGCTTTTATAAAACCTGCAAAAGGAAATTTACATAGAAATACAGTTTTGGAAACTCTCTATAATATAAAGGGATCAAAGCTTACATCTAATTATGATGAAGTACTTTTTTATCTTAGCAAAAATGAAAAAAGAAGAAGTTTAATTTGTATATTTACAGATATAGACACACTACAAGAAGTGTATTATATGGAAAAAGGATTAGAATATGTTATAAAAAAACATCATGTACTGATGTTTTTAGTAAAGGATGAGAAGCTTGAAGAAGTAGTAAATATAAATGTAGGAGATAAAAAAGATGCCTTTGTGAAAGGCATAGCATACAAAATGAGAAATGAAAGAAAGAAAATAATCAAAGCTCTTAATCAGAAAGGAGTTATTTGTATAGAATGTGATCAAGAGAATATAATTTATCAAGCTGTTAATGCGTATATGCGTGTAAAAAACAGAGAAATAATATAACTTATGGCTTTAAGATCCATAAATATAGCGTTAAAGCAAAGAATGTGAAAGCAGCAAAAGTTAACTTAATTACAGAAGATATTGGTAGTGGTGTAAAGAAACCTTCTATTAGTGCAGCGATAACAAGTAAAATAATACATCCTAACAAAAGCTTTATTCCCTCTTTGCTATTTTTAATCATGTAGTCAAGTCGCTTATATTTGCCAGGGATTAGTAAAGATTTTCCCAATAGTAGGCCTGCTGCACCAGCAATGAATATAGCACTTAATTCTAATATGCCATGGGGAAGAATTAATGAAGCATATTTTATCAGATCACCATTTAAATATACGAGTCCTGTTAAAGCTCCGAGGATACATCCGTTTACAAATAATATATAGAAAGTTCCAATACCTAAAAAAATTCCATAAATAAAGGCTTTTAAACTAACAGTGATATTATTAATCATAATAGTACTTGACATTAAAGGGTAGTCCCACTGTTTGGCTTTAAAGTTATAGTCGATTGCATCTAAGAGCTTTTTAGGTAAAAAATATAAGCTGTTGGAAGAATCTTGAATAACCATGTAAAAGCTTATTAGCATCCCAAAAAAGAAAATCAAAAAGCTAGATAGAATAAAAAGCTTATACTTATGTATTTTTTTAGGGAAGGTATATAATATGAAAATTTTAAAATCATACCAAGGATTTTTTCTTACAGTATACAAGTAATGATGTGCATTTCCAGTTAGGCTGTTTAGGTATTTTTCAAGTTTTGATTCAGGGTAGTAGGTTCTTACATAAGCCAAATGATGACTAACAGTCCTAAAAAGATAAATAAAGCGTTCTATTTTGTTTGAATTAATACTAGAAAGTTTATTTTTGCTAAATAGATGGATATAGTTTTCAAGTTCTTTCCAATAAATTTTGTTTTTTTCAATAAATAGATCTTCTTTCAAAATAATCACCTCAAAACTATTGTAACAAATTTTATCAAAAGGAAAAAGGAGGAAAAATATGAAAATGGTTTCAATTACAACACCAGAAAATATTGAGGTAAAATATAGATTGGCAGGAATTGGTAGTCGTATGGTTGCTGCATTTTTAGATTATTTAATTCAAGGGGTTATTTATTTAGTAATATTGATAAGTTTAGGAGCAATGAGAGATCCAATGCAATATATAGAATCACAAAGCTCATATTTTGTAGCAATTGTAATATGTATTGTTGCATTTATTAATTATGGGTATTTTACCATTTTAGAAATGCTTATGAATGGAAAAACCTTAGGTAAAAAAGTACTAGGACTTAGAACAATTAGAAAAAATGGGCAGCCTATGGACATAAAACATTCTCTTATAAGAAATTTATTTAGAATATTCATAGATAATTATATAGTAGGAATGGTAATGATTTTTTTTAGAGGGGATTATTCAAGACTTGGAGATTTGTTGGCATCTACTATGGTTATAGAAGAAGAAAAGGAGAAATTCTATTTTGAACATAATGAGTTTTTAGAAAAATTGAAAAATAGGTTAACAGAAGATGAAAAAGAACTTATTATTACGTATTTAAACGAAAAAGAAGAAGTGAAAATAGGCAAAGAAAAGCTAAAGGATAAATTAATGGATTATTTTAAGAGTAAATATGCTTCTACAGATACGGAAGTGATTAATATGATTGAGAAAATTGTATATGAATATTGAAAAATAATATTAATGGAAAAATGTTACATAAAATGGTAATATAAATATAGAATTTTAAATAATATATTTTGTGTTGTTAAAGAGTATATAAAATATATATAAGGAGGTAATTATGAGAAAATTTCTAATGTTTTTTTTATGTGTTAGTATTGTATTTTCAACGACAACATTTGGTTTTGCAGCAGAGGATGAACAAAAAGCTACTAAAAAAGTAGTAAAGGAAGTGAAAAAAGAAGAAATTGGAAAAGAAAAAAAGAAAGTGTCTGAGGTAATTGATGGAGTTAATCAGTCCGTAGTTGCTATTATAGGTAAGAATGTAAAATATAGAGAAAGAGAATATATATATTCAAAAGTTCCTAAGAATTTGCAACATGGATCAGGCGTTGTAATCAATGATAATGGTAGAATTATTACTAATAATCATGTAGTAGATGGTTTAGATAAGATTTATGTAGTTACATATGATGGAAAGGTGTATCAGGCTGAACTTTTATATGCAGATAAGGAAATAGACTTAGCATTGCTTCAGATTAATCGAACAGATTTACAACCTATAAAATTAGCAGATGAGAAAGAAATAAAAGTTGGAGATGAAGTTATAGCAATAGGAACACCTTTATTTTTTGGTTATAGAAATAGTGCAAGTAAAGGAATAATAAGCGGTCTAAATAGACCAGTAGATCGTTTTTATACATATTTGCAAACTGATGCATCTATTAACCCAGGAAATAGTGGAGGTCCCCTTGTAAATATGAATGGAGAATTAGTTGGGATTAATACATTAGGATATATGTTTTATCAAGGAATGAATTTTTCTATTCCAGTAGGAAATATTAACTACTTTTTAGATCACTATAATCGATTTGGAAAAATAAAAAGATGTTTTACAGGGATTGAATTTGAAGAAAACTGGGCAGCTATGCTTGGGATTCCAACTAATCAAGGACTGAAAGTAGTAGCTATTCAAAAGGATGCAGTCGTAAATACACAACAGGTAAAAGAAGGAGATATGCTTGAAGCGATTGATGGTAAAGCGGTTACATCAATAGCACAATATAATGAAATATTAAAAGGGTATTTACCAGGGGATAAGGTGAAACTGACACTTAGTAGGGAGAATGAAAAATTTGATATTAAAATAGTATTGAAGGAACAATTAGACTAATTTGTATAAATAGAAAGGGAGGAATAACGTGAAAAGGAATTTAGGATTTTTTATTTGCATTTGTTTATTGATTGGATTATTTACGCCAGCTGTATATGCTATAGATGATAAAGGCGTTATTGATTTATATGAAGTTTTTTCAAGTAAGGAAGACAGGATGAAGACAGAAGTAGGAAGTCGCATATACAAATGGTCTATGCATTTGCCAGATGATGCTATTATTTATAAATCAGAACGAGCAAATTTTTTTGATATGTCAACAAGCAGTTATCAAGCTAGTGTGGAATTAGAAGTAAATAAAAATAAAGATGAATTAACTTTAGAAGAAATGCTTTACAAAATGCAAAATGATTTAGATAATCATAATTATTGGAATTGGGGAGATAAGGAATTTGTTGTTGATATAGAAAATGATGACTGGGGTCAAAAGTATATTCGTATCATAAAAGCTAATAAAGCCTATGATTATTTTATGATGGATGAAGCAGCAGAAGAATTTAGAGACTATATAGAAAATAGAATCTATATAGCCAATAATTATATATATAATTTAACTATACGTATGGATGGAGAGTTTTATAGACAGCATGAAGAAATGTTTGATAAATTAGTATCTTCTTTTAAGCTTTCTTTTGATGAAAAAAATCCATATATTAAAGAATTGTCTGATTCTGTTAGCACAACAAGAGAGTATATAAATTCAAGCTATGGCTGGAAATTGAAGATGAGTCCTTATTGGAAGATTGAAGGAACTCCGAATGCACGTTATCAAAAATTCGCTCCAGTATATAGTGATGAAGAATTAGATGAAAGTAAAAATAATGAAGAAGACAAAGAAGATAAGTTAAGGGTAGATGAAGGAATAACTGTTCGACTAATTAGTTCAGTTCAAGATGTTGGAGATGTTACAAAGTGGGCAGAAAAGGAAATAGAAATACTAAAAAATAATTATAATGACGAGGTTTATGAAATATTAAAAAATGAAGCGAAAAAACAAGGAAATATGGATGCTTATGAGGTGGTAATCCGTTATAAAACAGTAACAAAAAATCCTTATATTGTACATAATCTATACGTTATAGGGAATGGATATAAATATTTAGTATCTGCTACAATGACTGAAGAAAAATATGAAGATAAGCAAAAAAGAATTAGTTTTGAAAATATGTTAAATTCCTTTAGATTAGATAAAAAACATCTTAGTAAGTATTTGGGGAAAATTGTAAGAGCTGAATCCTTAATAAACTTAAATGAATTAAAAGAATTAAAAATGAAAAAGTATGATTTTAAAACAAAAGTAACAAAAGGTTGGAATATTTTTAATAACAGAGATGACTTTTATTATGATGATTACTATTTTGAATACGATGATTCAATATATAAAGGAAATATTAGCAATAATGAATTTATTAGTGCTATAGAACCTTTAAGTAATATAAGGATACGCATGTCTGCTGGATTAAATACAAACGAAATAAAAGATATTGTAAAACAAAGAGCTGAGCAATTTTTAGAAAATGATGAAATTCGAATGGGATTGGCTAATGTTAATATTAAGTCTGCTAAGTATAATGGTGTACAAATCTATTATATTGAAAAAGAATACGATCTAGATGCTATTAATAAGTTTGTCAATGAAGATGAAACAAAAATATATGATTTAAAAGAATTAGAGAATGAATATGAATATATAATAAAAACAGGAAAAGATACTTATACACAAAGTATAACTTTACCTGTTGCAAATATGACACCTAAAAATAGATTAAAAGTAGATAGTATATGGGAAAATACTTATATAAATGATATTAATTATAGTAAATTAAATATAAGCTGGGAAAAACATGATCTTAAGGAATTTGATAAAGAAAACAAGGAATAAGCAGGAGTGAATACTCCTGCTTTTTTATTATAATCTTTTTTATTATGGATAAATATAAAATTAATTTTAAATTTAAAATTTTTATGGTTGATTTAATAATGAATAATGTGGTATACTTTTATCGATGAAAACGTTTTCGATAAGATACATTTACTAAAAGTATGATTATTTCTAGGTTTTGATGTCTATATTTTTAGAAAATTGTTTTCTTTTTTTTGCATTCACAGCAAACGTTTGCAATAGATTTAATGCTTTGCTGAGTAAAATACAAACAAAATAGGCATGAAAAAAGGAGGGAAAAAACGCTTCGTTGTAAAAATTTGATTATTTTATGAAATGATATTTTAAATTGTGGGGGGAATTATAAGTGAGTTTATTAACAGTAGGATCATTTTTGTTCTTTACAGTATTAGTTGCAGTTATATCTTGGTATATGACAAGAGAAGACAATCTAGATACACAAGATGGGTATTTTTTAGGAGGAAGAAGTTTAACAGGAGTTGTTATTGCAGGGTCTTTAATGCTTACGAACTTATCTACTGAGCAAATGGTAGGATTAAATGGTCAAAGTTATATGACTACTATGGCTGTAATGGCTTGGGAAGCTACTGCAGCATTTGCATTAGTATGTATGGCTTTAATCTTTTTACCAAAATACTTAAAAAGTGGTATCACTACAATACCAGACTTTTTAGAAGATCGTTATGATGCACAAACAAGAAAAATTATATCTATCTTATTTTTAATTGGATATGTAGTAACTTATCTTCCAACTGTATTATATTCTGGAGCATTAGTATTAAATGGAATATTTGGTATTCCAGAAATATTAGGAATAAGTAGTTTTCAAGCATTATGGATTACTGTTTGGGCTATAGGAATTGTAGGATCTATCTATGCAATATTTGGAGGCCTTAAAGCAGTTGCTGTTTCAGATACACTAAATGGGGTTGGTTTATTAGTAGGAGGTTTAATGATTCCTATATTTGGATTGATGGTATTAGGACATGGAAGTATTTCTGAGGGAATTCATACATTAGTAACCGTTCATCCAGAAAAATTAAATGCTATTGCACCAGCTAATGCTAAGAATCCATTAATACCATGGCCAGCATTATTTACAGGATTATTCTTTAATAACTTATTCTATTGGTGTACAAACCAATCAATTGTTCAAAGAACATTTGGAGCAAAAAATTTAGCAGAAGGTCAAAAAGGAGTGCTTGGTGCAGGAGTATTAAAACTATTAGGACCTTTCTTCTTAGTATTGCCTGGAATTATTGCATTCCATATATATGGAGATACTTTAACAAATGGAGATATGGCATATCCTACATTAGTTAGTGATGTATTGCCTAAACCATTAATAGGTTTCTTTGCAGCAGTATTATTTGGAGCAATATTAAGTTCATTTAACAGTGCATTAAATAGTTCAGTAACACTGTTTACATTAAATGTATATAGACCTGTATTTAAGCCAGAGGCATCAGATATAGAATTGGTAAGAGTAGGAAAGAAATTTGGAACTTTCTTAGCAGTTATTTCAATGGTTATCGCACCATTTATAATTTATGCACCATCTGGGTTATATGGATACTTACAAGAATGTTTTGGATTTTATAACGTTCCAATCTTAGCGGCAATTGTAGTAGGATTCTATACAAAGAGAGTACCAGCTATTGCACCAAAAATTGCACTTTTATCTCATATAGTTTTATATACTTTATCTAAGTTTGTAGCATCAGATGTACATTTCTTATACGTATTAGGAGTATTATTCCCAGTAAATGTACTTATCATGCTTGGTGTTGGTAAGATTATGCCGAGAGAAAAAGAGTATGTACAAGAGTATACAAGACAAGTAGATATAACACCTTGGAAATATGCAAAGCCTGTTGGATTTGCTGTAGTTGTATTAATGATTGCAGTTTATACCATTTTCTCAAAAATTGGAATTGCGGCTTAAATAAAATTTTTAAGAGCTTAGAGGCTGTTGACAATATATTGTCAACAGCCTTACTCACGTTCGTTTTTAAATATTGATATTGTTTATCTTTATTTTAAATGAAAATATCTATAAAAAATAATTTTCAAAAAAGTGTTGACTTTTTGTAACATATTCCGTATAATTATTTACAATAACTGAAAAGCTAAACAAAGACGAAGACGAGAAGAGTAGACTTAGGAAGTAGTTTCAGCGAGTCGGGGAAGGTGAGAGCCCGGTACGAAGCCTATTTTGAAGAACATCTCTGAGTTTCTAACCGAAATCCTTATGGAGAGTAGACTTAGACGGAGCCAAACCGTTATCTATTGGACAGTATCGAATTTTTATTCTGTACTGGTAAAAGAGAGCTTTTTAGCTAATTTGGGTGGTACCGCGGAAGTGAAACCTTTCGTCCCTTTATAGGGATGAAAGGTTTTTTTTATTAATGGAATATAGCATGGCCGTGCTAAGTTTGTATATTGAAATGAAGTCAAAAACTATTGTATGTAAAAAGTATAGGAGGAATAAAAATGAAAGAAAGATTAATTATACCAGAAGGATACGATCCAAAATTAAGTATAAGGGAAACAGAGGTAGCTATTAAAAAGATAAAAGATTATTTTGAAACTAGATTAGCAGAGAAACTTAACTTGACAAGAGTATCAGCTCCATTATTTGTTATACCTGATACAGGATTAAACGATAACTTAAATGGTGTAGAAAGACCTGTTGCTTTTGATGTGAAAGCAATTGAAGGAAAAAAAGTGGAAGTTGTACATTCATTAGCAAAATGGAAGCGTATGGCTTTATATAGATATGGTTTTGAGATTGGAGAAGGCTTGTATACAGATATGAATGCAATCAGAAGAGATGAAGATTTAGACAACTTACATTCTGTGTATGTAGATCAATGGGATTGGGAAAAAGTGATTGCAAAAGAAGATAGAAGTATAGAAACTTTAAAAAGTATTGTAAAAGACATTTATCAAGTATTTAAGAGTACAGAAAGTTATGTATGCAGTTTATATGAAGCTTATGAACCATTTTTACCAGATGAAATCAGTTTTATTACGACACAGGAATTAGAGGATAGATACCCAACATTTACTCCTAAGGAAAGAGAAGATGCTATTGCAAAAGAAAAAGGTGCAGTATTTATAATGCAAATTGGTGGAGAATTAAAATCAGGTATAAAGCATGATGGTAGATCTCCTGATTATGATGATTGGAAATTAAATGGAGATATTATTTTCTGGAACCCATTACTTAAGAAAGCTTTTGAATTATCTTCAATGGGTATTCGTGTAGATGCAAAAGCTCTTGAAGAACAGTTGAAGCTAGCAGGCTGTGAAGAACGTAAAGAACAAGAATTTCATAAGATGTTACTAGATGAAACATTACCTTTTACTGTAGGTGGTGGAATCGGACAATCTAGAATCTGTATGTTCTTCTTACAAAAGGCTCATATTGGTGAGGTTCAAGCAGCAATATGGCCACAAGATATGATAGAAGAATGCAAAGAAGCAAATATTCATTTGTTATAAAATAAAGCTGCCATTGGCAGCTTTATTTTATTGTGCTTAAGCTTTCTGAAATTTTTGGAACAACTTGTTTTTTTCTAGAAAGAATATTAGGTGCAAATACGCCTTGCTCTGCATTTATTTGAAAGGCCGAAGAAATGAAATTGTTATAATTGCACTTAAATAAAAGATAAGATCCTTCTTTTATTATATCTGTAATTAGAAGCAAGGTTAAAAAATAATCTTTGCTAGTATGAATCATATTAATGTATTTAATGAATTGTTTTTTTCGATTGAATACATCTTCAATATCTAAGGTGAAAACTTGTCCAATACCTACTTTATGCCCTTCTATGAGGAACTCTTTAAAATCTTTATAAAATATTTCTTCGATGCTTTGTCCTTCAAGGGATGTTCCTGCTTTAAATATTTGCATAGCAAAATTTTCTATATTTATATTTAAAATAGAATTTAATTTTTCTACAGCCTGTTTATCTAAATCTGTAGTTGTAGGAGATTTAAAAAATAAAGTATCAGAGATTATTCCAGATAAAAGAATTCCTGCAATTTTATAAGGTATGTCTACATTTTGTTCTTTAAACATTTCATAGATAATAGTACAAGTACTTCCTACAGGCATGTTTCGAAAATTAATTGGGCTATTAGTACAGATATCGCCTAGTTTATGATGATCAACAATTTCTAATATTTCTGCTTCTAAAAGTCCATCTGCACTTTGAC
Source organism: Crassaminicella thermophila (assembly GCF_008152325.1). GTDB lineage: Bacteria > Bacillota > Clostridia > Peptostreptococcales > Thermotaleaceae > Crassaminicella_A > Crassaminicella_A thermophila. Next base: position 2,015,914 of record NZ_CP042243.1, on the reverse strand, counting down.
TATACTCATTATGATCTACAAGCATGACCTTTTTTCTGCTTGGTTTTAAGATGTGTTTTCTGTTTATAAAGCCTAAAAAAATATTTTCGTCATCTATCACAGGATAGTTTATATGGTTTGTATTTATAATTTCTTCTCTTATATCTTCTAAATATTCGTTTTTATTAAATTTAACAATATTTTTCTTTTTCATAATAGAGGATACATAATTGCATTGATTGATAAGATGAGATGTAGTATATGTATCCATAGGAACAGAGATAATGGGAACATCATTATTTTTAGCAAGTTTTAAGTAAAAATCAGGTAACTCTGTTGCTCCGGTTACAATGATTAATTTTACCTTTGATTCAATAGCATGTTCAATGACATCATATCGATCTCCTACAATAATGATTTTGTTTTGATCTAAAGATCCTTGTATAGTTTTATAATAGAAAGCAATTACAGATATATTTCCTTCTATTATACGGTCATCTCCAACGAATATTTTTCCTCCTAAAGCATCAACAATGTTAGAAAGGGATGTATGAAGATGATAAAAGTCTCCTTGAATCAAGCCCATTGCAATATCTTTCATAGTAAGAATTCCTAAAAGTTTGTTATTTTTATCTACAATAGGAAGAGTTCTTTGGTTATTGTTTTCCATTAATTTATAGGCTTTTAATATAGAAGAGTTTGGAGTAACCCCTTTAATAACATCAAAATTTAAATCTTTTACCTGTGTCTTTACATTTTTAATAAGTTTTGGCATAGATTGATCAAAGTATTTTAATATATATTCTGTTTCTTTATTTATACTCCCTAAGACGCAGGGAATTGTATTAAAACCTAATTGATTTTTCAAATATGAAAGTGCAATTGCAGAAGATACTGAGTCTGTATCTGGATTTTTATGACCGAATACGAAAGTAGTCATAGTAAGCCTCCTTTTAGGGATTTGAATTTATAGCGTGTTATAAGTATTATACCAAAGGAATAGGGAGATGTATTTAGAATTTTTTATTTTGTTATTGCTAATTATTGATAAAGTTAAATTTTAATGAATCGCTTTACAAATTTAACGCATTAAAGTATAATAGCATTTGTAGAAAAATTGTATAAAAAATAGGAGGAAAAACGTATGAAGAAAAAAATAACTATACTATTTATGGCTATGATGGTATTTACAATGTTATTATCTGGATGTGGCCAAAAACAGGAAGTTTCAGAAAAAGAAGATAAATCTTTACAGGAAATTAAAGAAAAAGGAAATTTTATACTAGGTTTAGATGATAGTTTTCCGCCAATGGGTTTTAGAGATGAAAAAGGAGAAATTGTAGGGTTTGATATTGATTTAGCAAAAGAAGTTGCAAAGAGAATGGGTGTAGAACTTAAAGTAAAACCAATTGATTGGGATGGAAAAGTTTTAAGTTTAAATAATAAAGATATTGATGTTATATGGAATGGACTAACCATTACGGAAGAAAGAAAAAAACAAATTGGATTTTCAAAAGTATATATTGAGAATAGACAAATTATTGTTGTAAATAGTGATTCTGATATTCAAACAAAAAAAGATTTAGCAGATAAGATTGTAGCTGTTCAATTAGGAAGTAGTGGAGAAGATGCATTAAATGCTGATGTAGATACAGTAAAGTCTGTAAAGGAAGTTAGAAAATTTTCTAATTATACAGAAGCATTACTAGATTTAAAAGCAAAACGTGTAGATGCAGTTGTAATAGATGAAATTGTTGGAAGATATTATATGGCAAAAAGACCTAAAGAATATAAGGTTGCCAAAGAGGATTTTGGAAAGGAAGGTTATGGGATTGGCTTTAGATTAGGAGATGTAGCATTTAAAGAAGAAGTAGATAAAATACTAGATGAAATGAAAAAAGATGGTACAGCAGCAGAAATCTCTAAAAAATGGTTTGGAGAAGATATTTTGGCGAAATAGGAGGAATATTAAGTGTCATATATTGTAAATATAACAGGATTCATATTAAAGGGAAGTGTTATTACACTGAAGTTATACGCAGCAACTATTATTTTTTCTATTCCATTAGGAATTATATGTGCACTTGGAAAAATCTCTAAATCTCGTTTGATAAGGATTATATTAGAGTTATATACATGGATTTTTAGAGGAACCCCTTTACTTCTTCAACTCTTCTTTACTTACTATGGATTACCTGTATTTGGTATTCGTTTAGGACAGTTTGAGGCAGCGGCTATTACTTTTATTTTTAATTACGGCGCTTATTTTACAGAGATATTCAGAGCAGGAATAGAATCTATAGATAAAGGGCAGTATGAAGCAGCAAAAGCTTTAGGGATGAACTACCGACAAACAATGTCTAGGATTATACTTCCTCAAGCTATAAAAAGAGTTTTACCACCAACAAGTAATGAAGCTATAACATTAATTAAAGATACGGCATTAGTTGCTGCTATTGGCATGGGAGATATATTGCGTGCGGCTAAGGAAGTATTAACAAGAGATTTTAAGGTTACATCTTTTATGATTGCAGGAATTATTTACTTACTGCTTACATCTGTGATTGTAATGGTCTTTAGAAAACTAGAGCAGAAATATTCTATATATGAGTAGGGGTTTTGATATGGAAATGATTAAAGTATCACATATAAGCAAAAATTTTGGAAAATTAGAAGTATTAAAGAATATATCATTGACAGTTAAAAAGGGAGAAGTTATTTCAATTATTGGACCTTCAGGATCAGGAAAAAGTACTTTATTAAGATGTCTTAACAATTTAGAAAAAATAGATAATGGAAGAATTGAAATAGAGGGAAAACCAATTGCAGCTTATGAAAATGGGAAAAAAGTTCATATAACTGAAAGTGATATAAGGAAAAGATGCAAAAAGATTGGAATGGTTTTTCAAAGTTTTAATTTATTCCCACACAAAACAGTACTTCAAAATATAATAGAAGCTCCAATTGTAGTTGATAATATGGAAAAAGAGAAAGCTGTTAGGATTGCAGAGCGTTTGCTTACAAAGGTAGGGTTATCAGATAAAAGAGATGTTTATCCATCTAAGCTTTCTGGGGGACAAAAACAAAGAGTAGCTATTGCTAGAGCTCTTGCTATGCAGCCTGATATTATGCTATTTGATGAGCCGACATCAGCACTTGACCCAGAGTTAGTTGGAGAGGTACTCAAGGTAATGAAAGATCTTATGAAGGATCATATGACTATGTTAATTGTTACTCACGAGATGGCCTTTGCAAAAGAAGTATCAGATCGAGTGATTTTTATGGATGAAGGAAGAATCATAGAAGATACTTATCCAGAAAAATTATTTACAAACCCAGATCATCCTAGAATAAAAGCATTTTTGGAAAAAATGTTATAGAGAAAGAACCCAAAGAGGGTTCTTTTTTTATGAAACTGGATACATACCTTTGCTGCGCATATAGTTGAAAATACCTTCTCCATGTTGCTGCTCTTCTTTTTGAATATGATTTAGTACTTGACGTAAATTTTTGTCTGTACATTCAAAAATAGTTGTATTATATGCGCCAGATACAAATTTTTCTGTCATTAATGAATCCTTACAGAGCTTTGCATCATTTTGATTATATCCAGCTCCTTGAGCAGATGAGGTAATATTTTGTATTACTTGTGCTGTCGGTTGTGATTGTTGCTGATTCTGTCCAGTCATATTAGGTATTTGCCCACTTAGGATTTGATTAATCGTATTTAAGTGCTGCTGTTCTTGAGCAGCATAGGACTGGAATAATTGTTTTAATTGAGGGTCTTGTGCTTGATTGGAAAAATCTTGATACTTTTGTACACAATCTTCTTCATGTGCTCTTTGATCTTCTAAAAGCATACGTTCCTTTTGAGTTAAATTCATTATTCATTACACCTCCTGACATTATTCTCTGTAATATGGAATGAACTATGCATATAATTTTTATAAAATGTAGATGATTTTAAATGTTGGAAAATCAATGTTTTTAAAATAGTTAAAAATATTTAAAATTTAATTACAAATATTTGGAAGGAAATACAAGATAGATGTCTAACTATACTAATGGAATACAATATTTATGAGGTGATGCTATGAGGAATACGAATGGTTTACATTCGGCCTTTGATGAAGATGTTTATGATTTAATTGATTTAGTTGAAAAATTTTTAGAGTTTTCAGAGGAGTTATTGACAAAAGAATTGATCACAAAAGAAATATATGAACAAATAACACATAATAAAATAAAATTTTTATATGAAATTGAGAAGGAAATCCATTTAGAGAGTGTAAAAATTAAGGAGTGTATTTAGAATTAAAAAATAAACCTTTCTATACTATGTATAGAGGTTTATTTTTTTATATCTTAAAATTGATTTTTTCAAATAATAAATATATAATCATATAAGTATACTTACTAAGGAGGAAAAATTATGGCACTGCATTCGTTTTCTCGTACTGAATTAGTTATTGGTACAGAAAATCTTAAAAAACTTAAAAATAGTAAAGTAGCTATTTTTGGAATCGGCGGGGTAGGAACTTTTGTGGCAGAAGGTTTAGCACGATCAGGTATTGGAAGTTTTGTTTTAGTAGATGATGATGATGTGTGTTTAACAAATATAAATAGGCAAATCCATGCATTAAGAAGTACTGTCGGAAAACCAAAGGTAGAGCTTATGAAAGCACGAATATTAGATATCAATCCATATGCAAAAGTAGAAACTTATAAAATGCTATATACAGAGAATACAGCAGATAAACTTTTAGCAGACGATTATGACTATGTGGTTGATGCAATTGATATGGTATCATCAAAATTAGATTTAATAGAAAGGTGCTATAAAAGAGAGATTAAGATTATAAGCAGTATGGGAGCAGGAAATAAAATTGATCCAACGAAGTTTGAAGTAACTGATATATATAAAACTTCTATTTGTCCTTTAGCAAAAGTAATGAGAAAAGAACTAAGAAAAAGAGGAGTAAAGAAATTAAAGGTTGTATATTCTAAGGAAGAACCGATAAAACCTAAATTAGTGGATGCTGATTGTAAAACAAATTGTATATGTACTAATAAAGAAAGGACTTGTGCTGTACGTCGTCAAGTTCCAGGAAGTATGGCATTTGTACCTTCTGTTGCAGGACTAATTATTGCTTCTGTTGTAGTAAGAGACTTAATAGACATAAAACCTTAATTCTTAGGAATTAAGGTTTTTTTGTATGTAAATTTAGCCAATTTCGTGTGTTTTATTGATTTATGTTAACTATAAATGATATAGTATGAAACATAGGTGGTTTATTCTTCGAGTAGCATTATGCAATCCATAATAACTATCCGAGAATAAGGAGGAGAGCGAATGAAAAAGTATTTAAAAGGTTTGGTTTTAGCAGCGTGTATTATGAGTTTTAGTACAAGTGCATTAGCAGATGGATATGTTTTTTCAAAGAATATATATAAAGTAAAGATGAATCATAAAGATGTAAAAGTAATACAAGAAGCATTAAAGAAAGATGGTGTATTTCATTATTATAAAACCACTACATATTTTGGGCCTATTACAGAAAAGGCTACAAAAGAATTTCAAAGAAAAAATGGATTAAAAGTAGATGGAATTGTAGGAAAAAGTACCATTGGAAAAATGAGAGATTTAGGGCTTATTTATGAAAATAAAAAATCTATTAGCAGATCGTATGTCTTTTCAAGAAATGTATACAAGTTAGGAATGAAGCATTCGGATATAAAAGTATTGCAAGAAGGATTGAAAAAAGATGGTGCATTTAATTATAATAAAACCACTACATATTTTGGACCTATTACAGAAAAAGCTGTAAAAAGCTTTCAAAAAAAATATGGATTAAAGGCTGATGGCATTATTGGAAAAGCTACAATAAACAAAATGAAAAAATTAGGACTTATTGATGGAAGTATGCCAAAAACAAGTAGAGGATATTCTAAGAGAAAAGTAGGAGAATACCTTGACTGGTGGACACAGGTTTCTAATAAAATAATTCATAGAGGAGATAACCTAAGAATTGAAGATTTAAAAACAGGAAAAACTTTCAATGTAAAGATGACAGTTGGTACAAATCATGCAGATTGTGAGACTTTGACAAAGAAAGATACAGCCATTATGAAGGAAATATGGGGTGGATTTAGCTGGGAGAGAAGGCCAGTGTTAGTATATAAAGATGGAAGAATAATTGCAGCATCTATGAGTAATATGCCACACGCAGGAAGAGAGGATCAGCCAGCAGGAAAAACAGTATCTAATAGAAGTGGTGGCTTTGGTAGGGGATACAATTATGATTTTATAAAAGGAAATGGTATGGATGGACATGTGGATCTGCATTTTAAAAATAGTATGAGACATAAGGATAACAAAAAAGATCCAAAGCATCAGAGAGCAGTAAAAGAAGCAGCAGGGATAAGATAAAGACTCGAGTAAAATCGAGTCTTTTTTTGCAATGAAAAAATAATCATAAAAACTTATAAATATGCACTTGAATAAATATTAATAATAATGTATAATGATACAAGATAAACGGATGAAAATTAGAGGGGGAAAGATTTATGTTTAGTAAAAAAATTATTGCGATTTTTCTAACGATATGTATGATAGCTACATTTTCAGGATGTGCAAAAGAAAAAAGTAGTGCTGATGATCAAATAAGTAAATTAGATGAAATTAAAAAAGAAGGAAAGATTGTACTTGGTACAGCTGCAGATTATCCACCGTTTGAATTTCATAAAGAAATCAATGGAAAAGATACAATCGTAGGATTCGATATTGCAATTGCAAAAGCAATAGCAGAAGAAATAGGTGTTGAATTAGAAATAAAAGATATGAGATTTGATGGTTTATTAGCTGCTTTAGTGGCAGACAAAATTGATTTTATTATTGCTGGAATGAATCCAACGCCTGAGAGAGCAAAGAGCGTTGATTTTTCGAAGGAATATTATGTTGAGGAACAAAGAATTTTAGTAAAGAAAGAAGAACAAGATAAATTTAAAACAAAAGAAGATCTTAAAGGACTTAAGATTGGGGCTCAAAAATCATCAGTCCAAGAAGGTATTGCAAAAGATATTGAAGGAGCAGATTTAAAATTGCTTCCTAAAATAACAGATTTGGTGTTAGAGCTTACAAATAATAAAGTAAAAGCAGTTATTTTATCAAGACCTGTAGCAGAAGCATATGTGAAAAGCAATGATAATCTTGTTTCATTAGATTTATCTCTTGGTAAAGAAGAAGGGGTTGCAATAGCTGTTAATAAAGGTAATGAAGATTTATTAGAAGTAATTAATCAAACATTAGATAAACTAATAAGTGAAGGAAAAATAGATCAATTTATTACAGAAGCTACAGAATTAGCTGATCAAGAATAAAAAAACAATGAAATTTTTAAATATACACTTGAATAAATATTAAATATAACGTATAATGTTACAAGAGATGAAAAATCTAAGGGGGAAATAAATATGTTCAAAAATAGTGGTAAAAAACTATTAGCAATTTTACTTATGGCTTGCATGGTATTTGCATTTGCAGGATGTGCAAAGGAAAAAAGCAGTGCTGATGAGTCAGTAAGCAAATTAGATGAAATTAAAAAGTCAGGAAAAATTGTAGTTGGTACATGTGCAGACTATCCACCATATGAATTTCATAAAGAAATAAACGGAAAAGATACAATCGTAGGATTTGATATTGAAATTGCAAAAGCAATAGCAGAAGAAATTGGTGTTGAGCTAGAAATTAAAGATATGAAATTTGATGGTTTATTACCTGCTTTAGTAGCAAATAAAATAGATTTTATTGCTGCAGGGATGAATCCAACAGAAGAAAGAGCAAAAAGTGTAGATTTTTCTAAAGTATACTATTCAGAGGAACAAAGAATACTAGTAAAAAAAGAAATAGCTGATAAAATTAAAACAAAGGATGATTTTAAAGGACTTAAAGTTGGGGCACAAAAAGCAACAATACAAGAAGAATTAGCATTAGGACTTAAAGGAGCAGAAGTAAAATCGCTTAGCAAAATTACTGATTTAGTATTAGAGCTAACAAATAATAAAGTTGATGGAGTTGTTTTAGTAAAACCTGTAGCAGAAGCATATGCAAAACAAAATAAAGATTTAGCTGTATTGGATTTAGATTTAAATACAGAAAATGAAGAAGATTCAAGCGTAGCTATAGCAATTAATAAAGGAAATAAAGATTTAGTAGAGGTTATTAATAAAACATTAGATAAATTAATAAGTGAAGGAAAAGTGGATCAATTTATTACAGAAGCAACAAAGCTAGCTGATGAAGAGTAGAAATTAATCTAGCAAAAGGTGATTTATCACCTTTTGCTTAAGTTTTGTTTATAGGATATTGATTAGGAGGTGGCATCATTGGATTTAGCATTTTTAGCAAAGTATTATAAGTTTTTTATAAATGGTACGGGGATTACGCTTTTTCTTTCATTTTTTGGTGTTATTTTCGGTGTTATTTTCGGTGTTTTTTTAGCTTTGATGAAATTATCAAAAAAATCTTTTTTAAGGATGCCTGCAACAGCTTATATTGAGGTAGTTAGAGGAACTCCTTTGTTGGTACAATTATTTATTGTTTATTATGGATTACCTTTGTTGACAGGTATAGAATTACCTGATTTAGCATTAGGAATTATTGCAGTATCATTTAATAGTGCTGCTTATGTAGCAGAAATAATTCGTGCAGGAATTCAGTCTATTGATAAGGGACAGATGGAAGCAGCAAGATGTTTAGGGATGACGCATACTATGGCTATGAGATATATTATTATTCCACAGGCATTTAAAAACATTTTACCTGCATTAGGAAATGAGTTTATTGTTTTAGTGAAGGAATCTGCTATCGTTTCTGTAGTTGGAATACAGGATTTAATGTATAAAGCAGATACAGTAAGAGGTATATCCTATAGGCCTTTTACACCATTAATTATTGCTGCAATTATTTATTTTATTATTACATTTACCCTTTCAAAATTAGTAAGCAGACTTGAGAGGAGGTTGAGTGCTGGTGATTCACGTATCTAATCTAAACAAAAAGTTTGGAAATTTACATGTTTTAAAAGGCATTGATGAACATATAAAAAAAGGGGAAGTTGTTGTAGTAATTGGGCCAAGTGGATCCGGTAAAAGTACTTTTTTAAGATGTTTAAATCTTTTAGAATATCCTACAAGTGGTGAAATCGTATTTGAAGGTGTTTCAATAACAGATAAAAAAAATGATATAAATAAGCAAAGAGAAAAGATGGGGATGGTATTTCAGCAGTTTAATCTTTTTCCTCATATGACAGTTTTAGAAAATATTACTTTAGCTCCTATTAAAGTAAAGAATATGAAAAAAGAAGAAGCGGAAAAAATAGCATTTCGTTTGTTAAATAGAATTGGATTAGAAGATAAAGCACAGAATTATCCAAACCAGCTTTCAGGGGGGCAAAAACAAAGAATTGCGATTGCTCGTGCATTAGCTATGTCTCCTGATGTAATGCTTTTTGATGAACCAACTTCAGCCCTTGATCCTGAAATGGTTGGAGAAGTGTTAGATGTGATGAAGGAATTAGCTAGTGAAGGAATGACAATGGTAGTAGTTACCCATGAGATGGGATTTGCAAAAGAAGTTGGTACAAGAGTTCTTTTTATGGATGGTGGAAAGATTGTTGAACAAGGTACACCAGAAGAAATATTTACAAATCCAAAGCATCCGAGAACAAAAGATTTTTTGGGAAAAGTATTATAAAAGAGCTGAGGAGAATGTTCTCTTCTAGTTCTTTTTTTGTATAAAATTGATGTTTTAGAAAAGAATTTGTAATACAATTGTTATTGATTCTTTGTATATATTTGTGGTATATATAAGTTAGGGGTTAGAGATTTTATTATTGACATTAAATTTATATTATTAAAAAATTCATACGGATAAGAAATAATGAAGTTGTCAATAATATAAAAGTTCTTATAGAATAATACTTGTATTGGGGAGAAGGAAAATGAATAGGATAAAAACTTTAATTGTAGGTTCTATGTTTTTTGTATTAATATCAAGCTTTACAATTGGTATTACAAATTTAAGTAGATTGATTGCTCAATAAAAATAATGGCAATTTGCCATTATTTTTTATTTCCATAATTATATTCATAAAGTCCATATTTATGGGCTTTTTTGTTTTGTATTAAAGATAAACAATATCAATATTAAAAAAAGAAATATAAAAAGATAAGTGAATGACTCTGATAGCTTTTGCAAAAATTCGCATGTTGCTTTTGCAACTGCTCATATCTATAACGAAATCTCTTTATTTTATTAGTTATCTGGAATGAACGTTTTTTTATTTTTCTTTTTAAAATTGTTTATCTATAATAATAAAGAATAATTCAACTGTTTTTAACAGAAAATATATAAGAAGTTAGGAGGGGAAGATTTTGAAAAAAACGAGAAAATTTATATGTTTTACTTTGATTATAAGTTTTTTTCTAGGGATTTTTTTTATAGATGTTATTTATGCAGGTAGTCTTTCTTGGGGATCGAGAGGAAATGAAGTAAAAATCGTGCAAACAAAATTAAAAAATTGGGGTTATTATAAAGGTACTATTGATGGGATTTTTGGAAAAAAGACTTATCAAGCTGTCGTTAAGTTTCAGAAAAAAAATGGACTTTTAGCAGATGGGAAGGTAGGCTCACAGACAAGAAAAGCACTCGGAATTTCAGGAAAAAAGACAATGGCTAAATATAATAATATTGTATTAATTGCTCAAAAAAAACTTAAGCAATGGGGATATTATATTGGAGCAGTAGATGGAATTTATGGATCAAAAACATATAATGCTGTTACAAAATTTCAGAAAAAGAATGGATTAAAAGTTGATGGGGGTGATAGGACCAAATACAAGAAAAGCATTAGGAATAAGTGAGAAAGAGGTTAAGGGAACGTACACATCAACAAGTAGAGGTGTTTCAAGAAAAGATGATGTAACATTACTTGCAATGGCTATTCATGGAGAAGCAAGAGGAGAACCTTATGTAGGACAAGTTGCTGTGGCTGCAGTCATATTAAATCGTGTGAAACATCCATCATTTCCAAATAGTATTGCTGGAGTAATCTTTCAACCAGGAGCTTTTACAGCTGTAGATGATGGACAAATTTATTTAACGCCAAACAAAGAATCGTATAAAGCAGCAAGAGATGCTTTAAATGGATGGGATCCAACAGGAGGAGCTATTTATTATTGGAATCCTGCTACAGCTACAAGCAAGTGGATATGGACAAGAAAAGTTACTCTAAAAATAGGAAAACATTGGTTTGCACATGAATAGAAACGGGGGATAGATATGAAAAATAGTTTGGTAGTAGTATTATTATTAGCATTGATAGTGACAGGATTATGGGGATATACACAATATCAACAAAATAAAGAACATAATATTTTTTTAGAAAATCAATTTCAAAGAATGTTCCATGATATGGTTGTAGATGTGGAAAATATTCAAGTTAATCTTTCAAAGGTTATGATCGCTAGTGCCCCAAAGCAAAATGTATTGTTATTTTCAGATATTGCTAATCTTTGCTATGATGCTCAGGAAAAATTAACGCAGCTTCCAATTGATCATAAGAACGTAAGCAAAACACAAAAATTTTTAAGTCAAGTAGGGGATTTGAGTATTGCTTTAGCAAGAAAAAATCTTGAAGGGAAGCCTTTAAGTCTAGAGGAAAAAGAAACATTACAACAATTACATAATTATTCTAATTATCTATCCCAACAATTTATTTCTCTACAAAATAGCATAGCAGAAAATGGAATGAGCATTGGAGAATTAAGGAGAAAAGCAAATAAGAAACTAAAAAAACCTAATGAAAATATGATTACTACTAGTTTTTTAAATATAGAAGAAAAAATGCAGGAATATCCAGAGTTAATATATGACGGACCCTTTTCAGAACACATAAAAAAACAAAAATCAAAATTAAATGGTAGAAGAATTAGTAAAAATGAAATAAAAAAAATAGCAGAAGAATTTCTAGGAAATAAAGTAGAATATAAAGCTGATTTGATAGGAGAAACAAATAGTAGAATTCCTGCATATACAATAGAGTTAAAGCCTAAGGAAAAAGAAAAAAGTTCCGTAACAATGGCAATAACAAAAAATGGTGGCTACGTATTATGGATGCTTAACACAAGGGAAATTAGTGAAGCGAAAATATCAGAAAAGAGAGGATTAGAAATAGCAAAAGATTTTTTAAAAAAAAGAGGCTATAAAAACATGGTTCCAACATATTCAGAAAAATATGATGGACAAATGGTTATTAACTTTGCTTGTATGCAAGATAATGTGATTATATATACGGATTTAATTAAGGTAAAGGTTGGATTGGACAATGGAGAAATTGTAGGTTTTGAGGCAGAAGGATATTTGTTTAATCATCATGAAAGGAATATTTCTAAACCAAAAATAAATATACAAGAAGCAAAAGATAAGATCAGTATTGATGCAAAAGTTATAGATTCAAAGCTTGTTATTATACCAAATGAAGGTGGAAAAGAGATATTATGTTATGAATTTAAAGCAAATTATAAAGGTGATACATTTTTAATTTATATAAATGCAGAAACTGGGGAAGAACAAAAAATATTACAGGTAATTATAAAAGAGAATGGCGTATTGATGTTATAAAAAGCAAAAAAATCTTTCTTATAATAATAAGAGAGATTTTTTATGCAGGAATTTAAAAAATAATGTAGAAAAATAAGAAATAAAGTATATTTTATGGGGGTATATAAATGAATGAGGTTTTAAAAAGATATGTAGATATAGCAGCATACGTAAATGATTTTACAGAAGATGATTTAGCTGTTGCAATAAGTGATAGAGAAAAATTATTAAAATATATGCCTGGGAAAACAATAGATCTACATATGAGAGAAGGAGATGCATTAAATCCTGAAACAGTGCTTTATCAATGTATAAAACAGAAGAAAAAAGTTACTAGGTTTATATCGAAGGAGTTAACTGGCACACCTATGTCAGCTACAGGAATGCCAATTATAGATGAAGATGGACAAATTATTGGAGCGATTGGAACGGCGAAAAACATTAGTGATCGTGAAGAACTTTTAGATATTATTAAAACTCTTGCAAATTCTTTAAATGAGATGTCAAAAACAACAACACAAATTTCTTCTAGTGCTGAACAAATTGCTTTTTCAGGAGAAGGGATTATTAGCTCCGTAAATAATGCATTAACAAAGGCAAAAGAAACAGATCAAGTTGTTGGATTTGTACAGCAGGTTGCAAAACAAACAAATTTACTAGGTCTAAATGCAGCTATCGAAGCTGCTAGAGCAGGCGAAGCTGGCAGAGGATTTCAAGTGGTTGCTGAAGAAATAAGAAAATTAGCAATTTCTAGTAACGAAGCAGTAGATAAGATTGCTTCTGTACTAAAAGAAATTCAAGAGGGTGTTACCCAAATACTTCAAATGGTAGAGCAAAATGGAGCATTGACTCAAGAACAGGCTGCAGGGACAGAAGAAATTACAGCAGAGATAAATGAACTATCTCAGTTAGCTGAAAAATTAAATGCATTTGCACATAAATTATAGGATTAGGTTTAAACCTAATCCTATTTTTATTTAGACAACCTGTAACAGATTTAAGATAAATACATAGTATAGTAGTGCAAAAGGATAATAAAAAATGAAAAAGGAGGGTGATTATGCCAAATAATATAAATAAAAAATTAAGAAAGGTAGCAGGAGCCATAAATGCATCAGATGAACAATTCAAACAACTTTCTAATTTAGCGGATAAATACAAAAATAAATCACAAGGCGAAATTGAAGAAGAAATGAAACGCTTGATAGGTGGTTTTTCTATAGCTGAGAAAAATAACTTAATTAAAAAACTTCAAATGCTTAAGCAAATGACTGAACTTTTAGATACAGCTCAAAGAAGAAAAATAGACATGTTTATTAAACTTTTGTCAAAATAACGAAAAAATCGTAAATTTTACAAAGCATATTCTTTTTTAAACTGCACACAATATTTAATGTAAGCTTACAGCTTACCAAAATTACAAGTGGAGGAATGCCAAACTATGTATAATAATATGGGAAATGTTCCTAGTTTATCAAACTCAAATGCCGTTGATCAAAATGAGATTCAAAAAGCAAAACAAAAAATGGGCAACTATGGGGCAGCTGGACAAGGGTTGGTATCAGGTGCAATAACAGGTACTGGAGCAAACCTTACAAGTTCAACTGCAATAGATCAATTAGAGATTCAACAGGCAAAACAGAAAGTTCAAAGTAGTGGCTTCCAAAACACAACTTATTAATCAGTAATTTTGAAAAGCCCTAAGGATATAATATTCTTAGGGCTAATATTAAATGTTTTGAAAGTATTTATTGAAAATATTGACAGTTAAATCCAATAATAATATAATGAAATTAATAAAATGCGGACATAGCTTAATGGTAGAGTCCTGGCTTCCCAAGCCAGTTGTGCGGGTTCGATTCCCGTTGTCCGCTCCAAAGAAAGCCCTACAGATTTACTGTGGGGCTTATTTTGATAAATATAGTAAAGAGGAGTTTTTTTATGAAAATTGAAAGACTGATTATTGGAATGCTAGAAACAAATGGATATGTTATTTATGATGAGAATACCCTTGAAGCTTTTATTATTGATCCTGGAGACGAACCAAAAACGTTTATAGACTATATTGATAGAAATAATTTGAAGCCTATTGGAATCATTTTAACCCATTATCATTATGATCATATAGGTGCTGTTTTAGAATTAAAGAAAAAATATAATATCCCTACATATATTCATAAAAAGGATGCAGAAGGGTTAAAAGATCCTTATAAGAATCATTCAATAAGTAATTTTAGAAAGGCTATATCAATCATCTCAGATAGAATAGTAGTAGATGGAGATGTTATTAAAGCTGGTGAGATCGTATTAGAAGTGATTCATACGCCAGGGCACACACCAGGAGGGATTTGTTTAAAAGTTAAAAATGAAAATATTATATTTACAGGAGATACTATTTTTAATATAGATCTTGGCAGGACAGATTTGGAAGGAGGAAATTATTCTGAAATGAAGAATTCTATTCGAAATAAAATATCAAAATGGGATGATGATATTATTATATATCCTGGACATGGGGACTCTGCATCTATGGCTTATGTAAGAAAAAAGAATATGGAATTTTTAGATATTATGAGAAAAAGATAAAAACTAAGGAGATGAGCAATATGAAAAAAGTTGTAGAGAGATTTTTAAAATATGTTAGTTATGATACAAGATCTCAAGAGGCTGCAAAAACTTGCCCTAGTTCAGAAAAACAACTTGTTTTTGCAAAAGATTTAGCAAATGAACTTATGGATATAGGAATGCAGGATGTTTCTGTTGATGAAAATGGGTATGTAATGGCAACATTACCTTCAAATATAGATCATAATGTTCCTACTATCGGTTTTATTGCGCATATGGATACGAGTCCAGACATGATAGGGGAGAATGTAAATCCTCAGATTGTTAAAAATTATGATGGAGGAGATATTGTATTAAACAAAGAAAAAAATATAATTTTATCACCTAATGATTTTCCTGAATTAAAAAAATATATAGGACAAGATTTGATTACTACAGATGGGACTACTCTTTTAGGAGCAGATGATAAAGCAGGTATTGCAGAAATTGTAACGGCTATGGAATATTTATTGAATAATCCTAATATAAAACATGGGACAGTAAAAGTAGCTTTTACACCAGATGAAGAGATAGGAAAAGGGGCAAACTTTTTTGATGTAAAAAAATTTGGTGCAGACTTTGCTTATACTATTGATGGAGGTGAAATTGGAGAGTTAGAATATGAGAATTTTAATGCAGCATATGCAAGTATAGAAATAAATGGAAGAAATGTACATCCTGGAACAGCAAAAAATAAAATGAAAAATGCTATTCTAATAGGAATGGAACTAAATGCAATGCTGCCAGATAAAGAAATACCAGCCTATACAGAAGGCTATGAAGGGTTTTATCATTTAAATGAGATAGAGGGAAATGTAGAAAAAGCTTCTATGTATTATATAATTAGAGATCATGATTATAATAAATTTGAGGAGAGAAAGAAAAAAATAAGAAAAATTGTAGATTCTTTAAATGATAAATATGGTAAAGATACGATTGTATTAGAGATGAAAGACCAATATTATAATATGAAGGAAAAAATAGAACCAGTGATGCATATTGTTGAAACTGCAAAAAGAGCAATGGAAGAGGTTGGAGTTTGCCCTATTATAAAACCTATAAGAGGAGGAACGGACGGAGCAAGACTTTCTTACATGGGACTTCCTTGTCCTAATATTTTTACAGGTGGACATAATTTTCATGGGAAATATGAGTATATCCCAGTAAATTCTATGGAAAAGGCTGTTGAAGTTATTTTTAGAATTATCAAAAAATTTACAAAATGAGCTTGATTAATGAAAAACAGTTTGGTATAATAAAGTTATAAATTAGATTGCAGTTTGGTTACATTTTGTTGCACAATGGGGTGCAGTAAAATAAGCAATGATGCTTGCCATAAGAAAACGAGTATTCGTTTCTTTAGCAAGCATTTATTTGTTTTTAGAAAAATATTTTACAAACTGTGAAAGGTTGATTGGATGGAACAGAAAGAAAAACAAAGAGTAATACAAGAATATGTACCTGGAAAACAGGTTACATTAGCACATTTAATAGCAAATCCACAAAAAAATATATACAAAAAAATTGGACTCCCAGGAGAATATAATGATGCAATAGGAATACTTACTATTACGCCTAGTGAAGCTGCAATCATTGCAGCAGATGTTGCTACAAAGGCAGCAGGAGTAGAAATAGGATTTATAGATAGATTTAGTGGATCACTTCTAGTTACTGGAGATGTATCTAGTGTAGAATCAGCATTGAAGGAAGTGTTGCATGTGTTAGAGGAAATATTATCATTTACGCCTGCATCATTAACGAGATCTTAGGAGTGATATAATGAAAAAAATAATGTTAATGGGGAGAACAGGAAGTGGTAAAACAACACTTGCTCAAACGATAAATCAATTATCAAAAGACTATAAAAAAACGCAAACTATGGAATATTATAACAATATTCTAGATACTCCAGGAGAATATATAGAAAATGTAAGATTTTATAATGCATTAATAACAGCTTCTTTTGATTGTGATGTGATTGGTTTGGTGCAAGATTGTACAGATGATAGATGTATTTTCCCTCCAAACTTTGCATATGTTTTTAATAAACCTACTATAGGAATTATAACAAAAATAGATATGAATGATAAAACTATTGATTGGGTGCAAGCTTGTTTATATGAGGCTGGAGTTGATAAGATTTTTTGCGTTAGTGCATTTGATGGAACTGGCATAGAAGAGATAAAAAAGTTTTTAGATAATATAGAATAATTATGTTCTTTAAGGGGGAAAAGTAATGAAAAAGAGAATAGTAATAGCCGATGATGAGCCTATTACTAGAATGGACCTTTGTGAGATTTTAGAAGAAGCTGGCTACGATGTTGTAGGTAAGGCTTCGGATGGATTTGATGCTGTAGAGTTATGCCGAAAATTTAAACCTGATTTAGTACTGATGGATGTAAAAATGCCTTTACTTAACGGATTGAAAGCAACAGAAATTATTAATGAAGAACAACTGGCAAACTGTGTTATATTATTAACTGCTTATAGTGGCAAAGAGTTTATAGAAGAAGCAAAAAATTTAGGGGTGATGGGATATCTTGTAAAACCTGTTAATGAAAAAATTCTTTTGCCAACTATTGAAGTATGTTTTTCGAAAAGTAAAGAAATTGAGAGAATTAAGAATGATGCAAAAAAAGCAAAGGAACATGTTGAAAATAGGAAAATTATTGAGAGAGCAAAGGGGATTTTGATTAAAAATTATGGGATAACAGAAGATGAAGCTTATAAAAGAATAAGGAAATTAAGCATGGATAAAAGATGTCCTATGAAAGATATTGCTAATGCTATCATAATTAACTGTATGTAGTACAATTTTAGGGAGTGATATTCATGCTTAAAGAAATCTGTAGAAAATATACGGATTTATCTTATTCTGATATTAAAAAACTTGAGAATACAGCAGAGATGCTTCCAATTATTGCAGATCTAGTGAGAGCAGATGTATTCATAGATTGTTTGGTGAGAGATTCTGATGTGGCTATAGTAGTTGCTGAAGCAAAACCTTTTACAGGACAGTCTATGTATGAGTCTTCTGTAGTTGGACAGTTAGCTTATAGAAAAGATGAACCTGCAGCTTTAAGAACATTAGAAATAGGGATGGCTACAAGAGATTTAAAAGCAGTTACCCAAGAGAAAAAAACAGTTATACAAAATACAATACCTATTAAAAATGAGCAAGAAAAAGTAATTGGAGTTTTGATAATGGAGCAGGATGCAACAGAACATTTAGCAAAAAAAAGGCAAATGGAAATTTTGTCTGAAACAGCTGAGCAATTGGGTGAAACATTATTGACATTTAAAGACCATGAAAACAATATAACAAAACATATCAATGATGCTATTGTTATTTTTAATAAAAGTGGCATATCAACCTATGCTAATCCTGGTGCGATTGAATTGTACCGTAAGTTAGGATATAAAGATGAGATTGTAGGTATGAATTTTGAAAATTTGGTTTTAGATGGTATATCTTTTAAGAAAATAATTGTTGATTCTTCTTTTGAAACATCAGAGGTCAAGATTGGAAACTTATCCTTACAAACTAAATATGCAGCTATGAAACAAAAAAATAAAGTAGTTGGTGTAATTATGTTTATAAAAGATATTACAGAAGTAAAAGAAAAAGAGAAGGAATTAATATTAAAGTCGGTGGCTATTAAAGAGATTCATCATAGAGTTAAAAACAATCTACAAACGATTGCAAGTCTTCTCAGATTACAATCTAGACGTATAGACAATGATTTAGTTAAAAAAGCTTTTAATGAAAGCATAAGTAGGATATTAAGTATTGCAGTAACGCATGAATTATTAGCACAAAAAGGTGTAGATGATATTGATATTAAAACAATATTATCAAAGCTTAAAGATACTACTATAGATTATGGGATTTCTCCTGATAAAAATATAGAGATAGAAATAAAGGGAGATAGTGTAATTGTAAATTCTGATAAAGCAACTTCAATTGCACTTGTTGTAAATGAGCTTTTACAAAATTCTGTAGAGCATGCTTTTAAAAGCAAAAAAAGTGGATTAATAGAAATTTGGATACAAAAAGGATGTTTGTATTCGAGTATATCAGTAATTGATAATGGATCTGGATTTGATGCAAAATTTATTAAAACAGAGAGTTTGGGTCATAAGATTGTTGAACAAATTGTAAAGGATAGGTTATCAGGACATCTTAGTATAGAATCTAATATAAGTGGAACGAAAATTATGTTTGATTTTAAAAATGGATAAAAAACACAATGGTGTGTTTATGAAAGGCAAAGAGGCCAAAAAGATATTTTAGTTAAAATATCTTTTTGGCCTCTTTGCTTTTAAAAAGGGGGGATAAAGATTGGTGCAAGATATACTTAGTGTTGGGATTGATATAGGGACATCTACAACCCAATTAGTCTTTAGTAAAATAACAATTCAAAATATAGCTTCTATGGCAGCAGTACCTAGAGTGAAAATCGTAGATAAAGAGGTGATCTATAGGAGTAGTATATACTTTACTCCATTGAAAACATCAACAGAAATCGATGTAGTAAAGGTTAGAGATATTATAGAAAAAGAATATAATAAAGCGAAGATTATACCTAAAGATGTTGATTCTGGAGCAGTGATTATAACAGGAGAAACAGCTAGAAAAGAAAATGCTAAAGAAGTATTAAAAATATTAAGTGGATTAGCTGGAGATTTTGTTGTAGCAACAGCTGGACCAGACTTAGAAGCTATTATTGCGGGAAAGGGTGCTAATGCATCAAAAGAATCAAAAGATAAAGCCTGTGTAGTTGCAAATCTTGATATAGGTGGAGGTACGACGAATATAGCTATTTTTAAAAATGGAGATGTTATAGATACGTCTTGTTTAGATATAGGAGGAAGATTAATTCGAGTAAATAAAGATACGCTTGAAGTACTTTATGCATCATATAAGATAAAAAAACTAGCTGAAAGTATAGGTTTAGAAATTTATGAAGGCAAAAAATTAAGTTTAGCTCAACTAGAAAAGATATCTATTAGAATGGGAGAAATATTAGAAGAAGCTCTAGGAGTTAGAGATAAGTCACAAGAGTTAGACTTAATGGTTACGAATCATGATTTAAGAAGGGATTATTATATTGATTATATTTCATTTTCAGGAGGCATAGCAGATTGTATATATACACAGTATACAGAGGACTTGTTTAAATTTGAAGATATAGGTATTTTGCTTGGAAAATCTATAAAAAATGGAAACTTACTAAAACAAAAAGAAATACTAAAAGCTACTGAAACAATAAGAGCTACAGTAATAGGAGCTGGATTGCATACAACAAATATTAGTGGTAGTACTATTACTTTTTCTGAAAAGGTATTACCGTTAAAAAATATACCTATATTAAAACTTACAGAAGATGATGAACTATTAACATTTGATAGATTAAGCAGTGTGATAGCTGATAAATTAAAGTGGTTTAGATTAGATAATGACAATCAACAAGTAGCATTAGCTTTTAAGGGCATGAAAAATGCGAGTTTTGAAACCATACAAAATATGTCTAAATGTATTATAAAAGGAATGGAAGAAATGCTTGAATTAGATATTCCATTAGTTGTAATTATTGAGAATGATATGGCTAAAGTATTAGGTCAAACATTAAAGAAGCAGCTTAAATTTAAAAAAGACGTTGTTTGTATAGATTCGGTAAAAGTTGAAAGTGGAGATTATATTGATATTGGAAATTCTTTGGCTAATGGGAAAGTTGTTCCAGTAATAGTAAAAACACTATTATTTAGTTATTAGAGTGGAGGGGAGAAAAAAATGAGACTGAAAACAAAACTTTTTGGAACTGTATATCAGTTCAAAGATGTAAAAGAAGTATTAGCAAAAGCCAATGAAGAAAAATCAGGTGATAAATTGGCTGGAATTGCAGCTGAGTCTGTAACAGAAATGATAGCAGCTAAAGAAGTACTAAGCAATTTAACTTTAGATGATTTAAGAAATAATCCTGTAGTACCTTATGAAGAAGATGAAGTAACAAGAATTATTCAAGATGGTGTAAATGAAAAAATCTTTAATGAGATTAAAAACTGGACAGTTTCAGAACTAAGAGAATGGATTTTAAGCGATGAAATTAAAGGTAGCCAGATTAGAAGAATTAGTAGAGGACTTACGAGTGAAATAGTTGCAGCTGTAGCTAAAATAATGTCTAATTTAGATCTTGTTTATGGAGCAAGTAAAATTAGAGTAACTGCTCACTGTAATACAACGATTGGACTTCCAGGAACATTATCGTTTAGATTACAACCTAATCATACAACAGATGACTTAGACGGTGTTATGATTTCATTATTAGAAGGCCTAAGTTATGGAGTAGGAGATGCTGTAATAGGGCTAAATCCTGTAAATGACACAGTAGATAATGTAATGAATATATTAAAAATGTTTGAAGAACTAAAACAAAAATGGAAGATTCCTACACAAAATTGTGTTTTAGCTCATGTTACAACACAAATGGAAGCAGTAAAGAAAGGTGCACCAGCAGATATGATTTTTCAAAGTATAGCAGGTACTGAAAAAGCAAATGAAGCTTTTGGTGTAACTGGAAAGTTATTAGCAGAGGCTCAAGAATTAATGTTAAAAGAAGGAACAGCAACAGGTCCGAATGTAATGTATTTTGAAACGGGGCAAGGGTCAGAGCTATCATCAGATGCCCATAATGGAGTAGACCAAGTGACTTTAGAAGCTCGATGTTATGGATTTGCAAAAAAATTCAAACCATTTCTTGTGAATACGGTTGTTGGATTTATAGGTCCTGAGTATTTATACGATAACAAACAAGTTATTCGAGCAGGTCTTGAAGATCATTTTATGGGTAAATTGACAGGAATACCTATGGGAGTAGATGCATGCTATACAAATCATATGAAAGCTGATCAAAATGATATTGAAAATTTAGCAGTTTTATTAACTACAGCTGGATGTAATTACTTTATGGGAATTCCTCATGGTGATGATATTATGCTTAATTATCAGTGTACAGGATACCATGAAGCACCGTCTCTAAGACAAATATTAAACTTAAGACCGATTAAAGAATTTGAAGAATGGTTGGAGAAAATAGGAATTTATAAAAACGGTAAATTAAGCAATAAAGCTGGAGATGCTTCTATATTTCTTAAATAATTCCATATAGGATTGTAAAAATAAGGAGGGAAGAAAGTGATTTCTGAAAAAGATATTAAGAGCATTATAGAACAAGTATTAAATGAAATGGGTAAATCAGATGATATAGGGAAAAAAGAGTATTGCTTAGAAGATGGAGAAAAAGATAGACCTTTTGAAGATATACCAGATATTACAGCTATAGAGATTAGTAAGCAATTATTGGTTCCTAATCCTGAAAACAAAGATGCTTATTTAAAACTTAAAGAGATGACACCAGCGAGAGTAGGAATATGGAGAGCAGGCCCAAGATATAAAACAGAAACATTATTAAGATTTAGAGCTGATCATGCAATAGCTCAAGATGCGGTATTTACTTACGTCTCAGATGAATTTATAGAAGATATGGGTTTGTTTTGTGTATCTACAAAGTGTAAAGATAAAGATGAATATTTAACAAGGCCAGATTTAGGAAGAAAATTTGATGATGAAGCCGTAAAAATGATAAAAGAAAAATGCAAATATAAACCACAAGTTCAAATTTATATATCAGATGGATTAAGTTCAACAGCTATAGAAGAAAATGCTAAAGATACTTTTGCTGCTATTATACAAGGGTTAGAGGAATATAGCATAAAAGTAGGAACTCCGTTTTTTGTAAAGCATGGTAGAGTTCCAGCTATGGATGCAATATCAGAAATGTTAGAAGCAGAAGTAACAGTTGTATTAATCGGTGAAAGACCAGGACTTGCAACAGGTGAAAGTATGAGTTGCTATATGGCATACAATGCAAAGATAGGAATGTCAGAATCAAACAGGACAGTAGTTTCGAATATTCATAAAGGAGGTACTCCGGCTACTGAAGCAGGTGCGTATATTGCAGAAATCATCAAGAAAATGCTTGATAAAAAAGCTAGTGGATTGGATTTAAAATTATAAGGAGGGTATAACATGAGAAATGATCCATTACGCACTACTGTATTAAGTGTAAAGCTAATACCAAATGTTGATTTAGATATGGCAAAGAAATTAAATATTGAAGTAGGACATAGAAGTATAGGAATTATTACTACAGATTGTGATGATGTTGGATATACAGCTCTTGATGATGCTACTAAAAAGGCAGACGTAAAGGTTGCATATGCAAAATCATTTTATGGTGGAGCTGCCAATGCAAATACAAAGTTAGCAGGAGAGTTTATAGGTATATTATCTGGTCCTAACCCAGCAGAAGTTAGAAGTGGCTTAAATGCAGTTATAGATTTTATAGAAAATGAGGCTTGCTTTTATAGTGCAAATGATGAGGATTCAATAGTATATTATGCACACTGTGTATCAAGAACAGGTTCTTATTTATCTGAAGTTGCAGGAATAAAAGAAGGAGAAGCATTAGCTTACCTAATTGCACCTCCAATTGAAGCTATGTATGCTTTAGATGCTGCATTGAAAGCTGCTGATGTAAAAATGGCTGAATTCTTTGGACCACCATCAGAAACAAACTTTGGTGGAGGATTATTAACAGGGAGTCAGTCAGCTTGCAAAGCTGCTTGTGAAGCATTTGCAGATGCGGTTAAGTTTGTTGCAGATAATCCAATTAAATATTAATTGATGGTGAAAAGATGATAAAACAAGCATTAGGTTTTATAGAAACCTATGGTTATATAGGAGCACTAGAAGCTGCAGATGCATGTTTAAAAGCAGCTAATGTAGAGATAGTTAGCTGTAACTTTATAAGTGGAGGCCTTGTAACTATTATTATTCAAGGAGATGTTAGTTCAGTAAAGGAAGCTATTGATGTTGGATCAGTTGCAGCTAATAGGGTGGGAGAGGTTATATCTGTAAATGTTATTGCTAGAGCAGGGATTGGACTAGAAAAAGTTTTATGTAAACATAATCCTAATGAAAAAGTTAAAGAAAAAAGTATCAACTATAAAGGAAAAAAAATAGAGATAACAGATTTTAAAGAGTTAAAAAAGATGAAAGTTGTTGAACTTAGAAGAATAGCTCGACAAATAGATGCAATAGGCATAGAGAGAAAACAAATTAAGTTTGCTAAAAAAGATGAGCTAATACGTGCAATAATGAATTATTTTAAGGGGGTGGAATAAACGATGATTAAAGATAAAGATTTAATATCAATTCAAGAAGTTAGAGACTTAATCAGAAAAGCGAAAGATGCACAACAAGAATTTTCAAAATTTGGGGCAGAAATGATTGATGAAATTGTAAAAGAAGTTTCAAATGCTGCATCAAAAGCAGCAGAAAATTTAGCGAAAATGGCAGTAGAAGAAACTGGCTTTGGGAAATGGAGAGATAAACTTTTAAAAAATAAATTAGCTAGTGATAAATTGTATGAGTACATAAAGGATATGAAAACTATAGGTATTATTCGTGAAGATAAAGAAAAGAAAATTGTAGAAATAGGCACACCTGTAGGTGTAATAGCAGCATTGATTCCATCAACAAATCCTACTTCTACAGTAATATATAAAACACTGATTGCATTAAAATCAGGAAATGCAATTATTTTTAGTCCACATCCTAATGCACGAAAATGCATAATAAAAACAGTAGAAATTTTAAATAAAGTTGCAACAGAAATGGGAGCACCAGAAGGATTAATAAGTTGCTTAAGTACGCCTACTATACAAGGAACAAATGAATTGATGAAACATGATGATGTTGCATTAATATTAGCAACGGGTGGTTCTGCAATGGTAAAAGCAGCTTATAGTTCTGGAACGCCAGCACTTGGTGTTGGTCCAGGCAATGTACCAGCGTATATAGAAAGAAGTGCAGATATAAGACTTGCAATAAAGAGAATTTTAGCAAGCAAAACATTTGATAATGGTACAATTTGCGCCTCAGAGCAATCAATTGTAACGGATAGGTGTATTTCAGATGAGGTAAAGAAAGAACTAGTAAGGCAAGGAGGATATTTCTTAAAAGGAGAACAGCTTGAAAAAGTTATAAAGATCATGGAAAAACCAGGTGGAGGAATGAACCCTAGAATTGTTGGAAAGTCAGCACAAGATTTAGCTAATATGGCAAATATTCAGATACCTCAAGGGGTAAAGGTTCTAGTATGTGAAGAAAAAGGTATAGGTAAAGAATATCCATTCTCTAAAGAAAAATTAACAGTATTATTAGGATTTTATACAGTAGCGGATTGGAAAGAAGCTTGTGAAACTTGTTTTGAATTGCTAAAAAATGATGGATTAGGTCATACACTAGTGATTCATTCTAATAATGAAAAAATCATAAGAGAATTTGCTTTAAGAAAGCCAGTTTCAAGACTTTTAGTAAATACTCCATCTTCTCAAGGAGCTACTGGATTAACTACAAATCTTGCACCATCATTGACACTTGGATGTGGAGCAGTTGGTGGAAGTGCTACATCTGATAATGTTACCCCTATGAATTTAATTAATATAAGAAGAATGGCTTATGGAGTAGATGATTTAGAAATAGATAAAAATGAAGGTAATGTAATCCCTGATATTGATTTAGAAGCAATTACAAAGTTAGTAATTGAGCAATTAAAAAATATTATATAAAAATAATTTAAGGAGGAATTATAAATGGCAAGTATGAATGCATTAGGTATGATTGAAACAAAAGGATTGGTAGGTTCTGTTGAAGCAGCAGATGCAATGGTAAAAGCAGCGAATGTTACTTTAATAGGGAAAGTACAAGTTGGTGGAGGTTTAGTAACGGTAATGGTAAGAGGAGATGTTGGCGCAGTTAAAGCAGCAACTGATGCAGGTGCTGCAGCAGCTGAACGAGTTGGTGAGTTAATTTCTGTTCATGTAATCCCAAGACCACATAGTGAAGTCGAAATAATCCTTCCTAAAGTACAAGAATAATAAAAAAACCCGGACTAAAATTTAGTCCGGGTAAATTGAATCAACTAAAGGGAGTGAGTTAATGAAAGTATTGACTGAGGCGACTCTTCGCGCAGAATTTAAAAACATAATACCATCTAGGTATTATGTGGATGCCGAAGCTTTAATAACTCCTTCAGCAAGACAATATCTAAAAGATAAGAATGTAGAACTTATTGTAAAAAATAAAGAAAGAAAAGAAGAAAAAATAGAAAATGATAATAAACCATCAAATAGTTCAAACGATAAAATTACGCCTATATATGTATCTTATTATTCTGGTGGTACTTTTGAAAAAAAACCAGAATATATGACACAAATTTATGGAAATAAGCTTGTTTATAAAGATAACAATAGGATTATATTTAGAGGGAAATTAGACAGTTTTCAATCTCAAATATTGGAACTTCAAGTTTACGTACACTCTAAAAAGATAGATAAACTCATCAAGGAGCTTGATGAAATATTAAACTTTACAAGAAAAATTCTAAGAGCGGAAGTATTGAATGAAGAGCTAAATGAAATGAGAGTGTTAGAATTAGATGAACAACAGTTAAGAGATATGTCTCATAATCCTAAGAAATATTTTGGTATAGATCATATATTGCCTAACTATAAAATGGGTGGAATTATCATTAAATTGAATTCACTTAGAAGTAGTGTAAGAGAAGTTGAAATTTCAGCAATCAAGGCTTTTAGAAAAGAAGAAATACAAAGACTTGATATAATAAAAGCTTTAAATAGGTTAAGTAGTGCTATCTATATTATGATGTGCAAATTTAAAGCAGGTTTATATAAATAGAGAGGTGGTATGGTGGAAGAAGTATTAATAAAGGAAATAGTAAAAAAGGTGTTGGAAACTTTTCAGAATGAAGAAAAAAACATTCCAGTAGAAGTATCAGCAAGGCATGTACATTTATGCCAAGAGCACATAGAAATACTGTTTGGAAAACAATATGGAATGACTAAGAAAAAAGATTTGTCTCAGCCTGATCAATTTCAATACAATGAAAGAGTGACACTCATAGGACCTAAGGGAATTATAAAAGGTGTAGCTATATTAGGGCCACCAAGAGATAAAACTCAAGTAGAAATATCTAAGACAGACGCAAAAATACTAGGAATTGATCCTCCTGTTAGAGAGTCAGGACAACTAAAAGAAAGTGAATCTATATATATTGCAACAGAAAAATCAGTAATACAAGCTAAAGAATCTGTAATTATAGCGAAAAGACATATCCATATGAATACAGAAGATGCAAAAAGATTTAATGTAGAAGACAAACAAATTGTTAGTGTTCGGGTAAAAGGACAAAGACCAGTGATTTTTGAAGATGTTTTAGTAAGGGTTAATAATAGATTTAATCTGAGCATGCATATAGACTTGGATGAAGCAAATGCATTAGGTTATAGTAACGATGTTTTGGGTCAAATTGTTTATTTTTAATTATACCTCTAGGAATAGCTATGAACTGCAAAGTATAAGGGAGTGAATCTATGGAAATTGACAATTTGGTTAAGTTAGTGACAGAAGAAGTTTTAAAAAAATTAGATTTATTCAATGATGAGAAAAAACAACTAAAGTCAAAAAAAATATTGATTTTAGATACTTTATTCGATGAAAATGAAAAATTATATAAAAAGATTGCTTCGAAATGGGAAAATACAAGGTTTTTAAATGAAATTAACATAAAAAATGAAATAGAATCATTTGATTATATTATTGTTCCTAAATTATCAAATAAAGACTTAGCAAGTATTGCTTTAGCAATAGATAATAGTCAAATATCTACAATTATAACAGATGGATTGCTTTATGGAAAAGAAATTGTTGTTATAAAGGAAGGGATTTATTATAGAAAATTTAAAAAATGTATAAATAATTCTTTTTACAATATGTTAGAAACTTATGAAAAGCAATTAATAAACTTTGGGATTAACATTATTAAAGAAGAAAATCTTTTCACTATTTTAGAAAATAATGAAGGAAAAGATAAAAATTCTATGCCAAAACAGATTTTAAATGAGAATAGAATTACAAAAAAAGTTGTAATAGAATCAGATATTATAAGATTGTTTGAACAAGGATATAAAGAAATTTGTATAAATGAAAAAGCTATTATATCACCACTTGCACTAGATTATATAAAGTTAAATGGAATTAATATTATAAGAAGTAGAGTATAAGGGAAGGAAGATTTATATGATTCTTGGAAAGGTTGTAGGGAATGTATGGGCTACAAGAAAAGATGAGGGACTTAATGGACTTAAATTACTTGTCATAAAGCCGATAGATTATCATACAAATCAAGTTTTGAGTACATTTATAGCTACAGACAGTGTGGGTGCAGGAATTGGGGATATGGTTTTGGTTGTACGTGGTAGCTCTGCTAGAAAGACAATAGATAAAGGAAATGCACCTATAGATGCTAGTGTTATAGGAATTATTGATGAAGTTGAAATAAATGAGGGATTATAAATATGTGTTTTAAAGGAAGGGAGAATATGGAACTTATTCAGAAAATATTTGATGCGGGAGTTGTTGGAGCAGGAGGAGCAGGATTTCCTACATATATAAAATTAAATTGTAAAGTTGAATATTTAATTATAAATGCAGCAGAATGTGAACCGCTTTTAGAAACAGATAAATATCTTATGAGAACAAAGAATATGGAAATTATAAAAACCATAGAGGAAGTTGGAAAAATAATAGAAGCAAAAAAACTTATTATAGGTCTTAAGGCGAAATATAAGGAAGAAATTAAGCAACTTATTTATGCTATAGAAGAATTGAATTCAAAAGTTGAGCTTTATTTTCTAGAAAATTTTTATCCTGCTGGTGATGAGCAAATAATGGTGTATGAAATTACGAAAAGATCTATCCCCTCTGGAGGTATACCTTTAGATGTTGGTGTTGTTGTATCTAATGTAGGAACAATTGTAAATATTTATGATGCTATGCAAGACAAACCAGTAATAGAAAAATATATTACTGTAGTTGGAGAGATAAATCATCCTAGTATTTTAAAGGTACCTATTGGAATTAGTATATTAGAATGTATCAGAGCTTGTGGAGGAACAACAGTAGAGAATTTCAAAGTGATTTTAGGTGGACCTATTATGGGGGTATTGGTAGATAATGATCAAATTAAGGAAAGGGTTATTACAAAAACTATTGGTGCACTGATTGTTATTCCATCAGATCATTATATTGCAAAGAGAAAAAATGCTTCTATTTCTCATATTATTAATCAAGCTAAAACTTCATGTATTCAGTGTTCTATGTGTACAGATATGTGTCCAAGAAATTTAATTGGGCATAAACTTAGACCACATAGAATTATGAGAAGTGTAGGAATGGGAGAATGCAATGAAAAAATTTTAGAGGAATCGTTAATTTGTTCTGAGTGTGGGGTTTGTGAATTATATGCTTGTCCTATGGGATTATCTCCAAGAATGGTAAATGCTTATCTTAAAAAAAGATTAAGAGAGATGGGTATTCGATATGAAAATAAGCAAAAAGAAACAATTGCTAAGAAAATAAGAGAATATAGAAAAGTTCCTACAACAAGAATGATATCAAGATTGGACTTAACAAAATATAAAGAAAAAGAAATAAAAGGTCCGATTGAAGTAGAAGTGGAAAAAGTTTGTATTCCACTATCTCAGCACATTGGAAAACCAGCTACTCCTAATATAGGTGTAGGTGATATAGTACGTAAAGGACAATTGATTGGTCAAGTAAAAATGGGGGATTTTGGTGCAAATATTCATGCTAGTATAGATGGAAGGGTTTGTGAAGTATCAGAAAATATTGTTATTCGAAGTGAAAATAATGAGGTGATTTCATGATAAGAACAATAGGGCTATTAGAACTGAATAGTATTGCTAAAGGAATAGAAGTTGCTGATTATATGATAAAAGCAGCAGAAGTTGAATTGTTACGGGCCAATCCTATATGTCCAGGGAAATATATTGTTCTTATTTCAGGAGAAGTAGGTGCTGTAAAAGCTTCTATTGAGGTAGGTGAAGATATAGGAGGAGCATTTGTTGTAGATAAATTAGTACTTCCAAGTGTTCATCCACAATTAATCAAATCTATTCATGGAGCTACAGAAATCAATGAACGAAATTCTTTAGGTATACTAGAATTTTTTAGTGTTGCTACAGCTATTATAGCTGCAGATGCTGCTGCAAAAGCTGCATCTATTGATCTAATGGAAGTAAGAGTTGGATTTGGGATAGGTGGAAAGTCGTTTATAACGTTAACAGGAGATGTAAGTGCTGTAGAAGAGGCAGTAGAAACTGGGGCAATGATTGGTAAAAATAATGGAATGTTAGTCAATAAAGTAGTGATTCCATCTCCAAGAAAGGAATTATTTGATAAGTTGCTTTAATAAAGGAGGTGATCAAATGGCAAAAATACTCGTTACAAAAAACAATTTTGATCAGTTTATAAGTAAAGGTGACAATAAGTTTTATGTTGATAAAAAAATGATTCTTTCGCCATGTGTAAAAGATATTTTACGGGATAAGGGAATGACTATTGTTTATGGGAAAAAAGAAGATTTAACAAAATCTAAAATAGAAATTAATAATTGTATTATAGAAGATGAAGTAAAAATAATTGCTGCTATATTAAAAAATGAATTTAATATAGCAGATGACAATGATGTTGGCATGATTACTCAGAAGGTTTTGGAAAAAATAAAAGGTTAAGTTTATAAAGGGGGATGAATATGAGTATTAATGAAATTATCGTATATATCATGGTAGGCTTTATGGCATTAGGGGCAATTGATAAAGTTTTAGATAATAAATTTGGATTAGGTGAGAAATTTGAGGAAGGTATTATGGCAATGGGAGCTCTTGCAATGGCAATGGTTGGAGTAGTTTCTTTAGCGCCAGTATTAGCAAATATATTAAAACCTATAATAGTACCGGTATATACAGCTTTAGGTGCAGATCCAGCTATGTTTGCTACTACTTTGTTGGCAAATGATATGGGAGGATATCCTTTAGCTATGGAATTAGCACAAAGTAAAGAGGCAGGACTTTTTGCAGGATTAATTTTAGGGGGAATGATGGGCCCGACTATTGTTTTTTCAATTCCTGTGGCACTTGGAATAATTGAAAAAGAAGATCATAAGTTTTTAGCTACAGGTATTTTAGCAGGGTTAATAACTATTCCGATTGGCTGTTTAGTGGGTGGAATTGTAGCTGGATTTGAAATGTCAATGATATTAAGAAACTTAGTACCTATAATCATTGTTTCTGTACTTTTAGCATTAGGCCTATGGAAAATACCAGAAAAAATGATAAAGGGGTTTACAGTATTTGGGAAAATTGTTGTAGCAGTAATAACAATTGGCTTAGCAGCTATTATTATTGAAACATTAACAGGATTTGTTGTGATTCCAGGAATGGCTCCTGTTTGGGATGGTATAGAGATTGTTGGTTCTATTGCATTGATGTTAGCAGGTGCATTTCCAATGGTATTTGTTATAACTAAAGTGTTTAATAAGCCTTTATTAAAACTAGGTAAATTATTAGGAATGGGAGATGTTGCTGCAGCAGGAATGGTGGCAACTTTGGCAAATAATATTCCTATGTTTGGATTAATGAAAGATATGGATGATAGAGGAAAGATTATTAATGTAGCTTTTGCAGTAAGTGCTTCTTTTGTATTTGGAGATCATCTTGGATTTACTGCTGGTGTTAATAAAGAAATGATATTCCCTATGGTAGTTGGTAAATTAGTAGCAGGGATTACAGCTGTAGTGTTAGCTGTAGTTATTGTAAATAAATCATTAGCAAAAGTATCTGATAAATAAAATTTTAGAAAGTAGGTGAAATTATGATTAAACATGTAAATGAAAAAGTTATAGAGGAAATAGTAAAAAGAATTGTAGCTGAACAAATTTCTGCTAAAAAAGTAGGTTTTGTAAAAAATATAGACAAAAGTGGAGTACTTTCAATAAAGACAGAGACTGTAAAATGTGAAAAGTTCGATACTGGAAAAAAAGAAGATCAAGTTTATCTAAAAGACATACTTACATTAGATGAAAGTCCAAGATTAGGTTGTGGCATTATGGAAATGAAGAAGTCTAAGTTTGATTGGGTGCTTAACTATGATGAGATTGATTATGTAATAGATGGAACATTAGAAATTGTTATAGAGGACAGAAGAGTTGTAGGAAATAAGGGAGATATTATTATGATTCCAAAAGGTACACCAATTCAGTTTTGTGTTCCTGATTATGCAAGATTTATGTATGTAACATATCCTGCTAATTGGCAAGAAATGGAAAGTGCAGATCGATAATTATATAAAAGAAAAAACTGTATTTTAATTAAATGAAAATACAGTTTTTTCTTAATTATTACGTTATTTAATAGATTTTAAATATGCAATATCTGATAGATTCTTTCCTGAAACAGCTTCAATAACTGTTAAATCTTGTGATAATTTGTCAATTTTAGTTTTAATTTCAATATGATTGTTAGCATTTTTAGTATCAAGTTGTATAAGATGTTCCTTGATTTTTTGCTGGTTTTGTTCCAATTTAGCTTGGCCTTGTTCTAATTTAGCTTGGCCTTGTTCTAGTTTAGCTTGCCCTTGTTCTAAATTGGCAATACGAGCATCAATTGAGTTTAATTTTTCTAAAATTTGTTGTAATAATTTATTTTCCATAGTATTCATCCTTTCAATAAACCTTATTTATATCTATATTGTATCATTAGAAAGGTTTATAGTCACATGAAAATTAATAAAAGATAG
The DNA here is from genome assembly GCF_008152325.1 of Crassaminicella thermophila. Lineage (GTDB taxonomy): Bacteria > Bacillota > Clostridia > Peptostreptococcales > Thermotaleaceae > Crassaminicella_A > Crassaminicella_A thermophila. The sequence goes on along the minus strand of NZ_CP042243.1, from coordinate 1,982,867 downwards.
TACTATATTATTCATGAAAATAGCTTATTTCAAATGAATAAAAATCTCCTTCCTAGTTTGAATTATATTGTTAATTCTTGCTAGAAAGGAGAGTTTATTTTCACTTAATTTACAATTCCTATTGAATATTTTTCATTGCTTCTTCTGCAAATTTTGTAGTAACTATTTTTTCATAAGGTGCTCGCTTATCTAATTCACCAGCAAGCTCTACAATATCCATCATATGGTTAAGTCCTTCCTTTGTTAGAACTAAATCAGGTTTCCAGGTATCCTGATCTTTATATCTTTTTACAACTTTTGTAAGTATTTCTAAGTCAGCATCAGGAAATTGTGGAGAAATAGACTGAGCTATTGCTTCAGGTGTACTATTTTCAACCCATTTCATACCCTTAGCTATGAAATGCAATTCGTAGAATTAATATTTTTAATATAGAGATGTAAATTTTCTCCATCCCAAACGATTTTATCAACAAGCTTATGAATAAGTTGTTGCTTTTCTTCAAAATTCAATTTATCTAAGTCAGCTACTTTCTTGAATAGTTCAAGTGTGATTTCATAATTTAATTTTTTCAACATGTCAGTTTCAATTTTATTATCTAATGTCTGTAATTCTTTCTGCAGTTCTTTTATTTCATTATCAATTTTATTAATCTTTTCTAAAATATATTTTGTTGCTGCTGAATTATCAGAACCAGTTATAGAATCAACTAATTTACTTATCATTGTTTTTTTCTTTTCAATTTCATTCAACAAGCTTTTCTTTTTATCTTCTGAATTTTCTTTTCTGCTATTTAATGAATTTATTTCGCCGAAAAAAAGTTTTTGCAGATTTTCTGTGTTGAAAGCAAATTTTTTAAGAGATTCAACTACCTCTTTGTCAGCCTTATGACCGTTACAGTTTTTTATATTACATAGACTTCCATTTGTACGTTCTTTTCTTCTGCAAACGTAGTAATAATATTTTATACTTCCATCATTATTTTTTTGTATACTACTTGCTTTCATTGTTTCCCCGCATTTGCATTTTAAGAGAGGAGTTATAAGACTTATTCTACTTGTACCATTTTTTATTGCTTTGGTTTGATTTTCTTCTGCAATATTTTGTACTTGTATCCAGTCTTTAGATGATATTATGCCTTTATGCCTACCTACACCTATGATCCAATCTTTTTTATTTCTTATGGTCCAGGTCGTTTCACATCTTTTTGAATATGCAATTAATCCACTTTTCCCATCAAATTCATTTTTATCTGGAGTTGCAGAACCTTGACGACTAAAATATTCGTAAGATAGTTGATCCGCTACACAATATACAGGATTTCTTAGAATATAGCTGACTGTAGATTGGTTAAAAAATTTTCCATTCCTTTTTATATTGTTTTGTATAAGATAAGATTCTACTTTTGTAAAACTGCATAATTCAATATATTTTTTGTAGATTAATTTTACTATTTCAATTTCTTCTGGTATGGGAATAAGTTCGTATAATTTTCTTTTTTCGCCCTCGTAGTTTATTACTTCTATTTGTTTACTTTTGAAACCAAAAGGTTTTTTTCCACCTAACCATCTACCAGTTAAAGCAAGACGCTGCATATTGTCTTTGATACGCTCTGCTATTGTTTCCCTTTCGAGTTGAGCAAAAACAGAAGATATATACATCATAGCTCTGCCCATAGGAGTAGAAGTGTCAAATTGTTCTCTAATAGACACAAAAGAAATATTATTCGCTTGCAACATCTCTATAGTTTTAGAAAAATCAAGCACATTTCTACTGATTCTATCAAGTCTATAACAGATAAGTACATCAAATTTCTTTTTCTTAGCATCTGCAATCATTCTTTGATATTCGGGCCTATCTGTATTTCCACCTGAGAAGCCTTCATCTTCATAAATAATAAATTCAGAAATATTGAAGTAGTTATTTGCATATTCTTTACAAAGTTCTATTTGGTTTTGTATAGATTCACCTTTTCCAGTAAATTTACTTTTTCTACTATATATTGCTGCTTTCATGTTATCACCTTTTTGGTTAGTCTTTATATTATTATAATATCATTTTAGATAAAAATAAAAACCACTTTTATCTAGTGGTTTATTTAGCGAGTTTTAGTTTAGCAATATCATAAAGGTTTTCTTTAGTAACTGCTTCTACAGCATTGATTTTATTATCGATACTATCAAGTTTCATATTTGTTTCTGTGCGAAATTCAGTAAGATTTGCAGTTTGGTCATGAACAGTATCAAGTTTTTTCTCAATGCGAAATTGGCCCTTTTCAAGTTTAGTAAGACGTTCATTAGTTTGCATTTGTCCTTCTTTAAGGTCGTTAATATCAGTCTTAATCGTCTTGAGTTCATTTAGTATTTGCTGTAATATTTTTTCCATAGTATTCATCCTTTCAATAAACCATATCCATATTTATATTTTATCATTAGAAAGGCTTTTAGTCACATGGAAATTAATAAAAGCTGTTAAGAAACAGCTTTTATCTTTTAATTTCATACCCTCCTAATATTTTAGGCGAAGCCAATTCTTTTTGATAAGAATCAAAATAATATACCTGAACAGATTTGTCTTTTTCGACTTGTTCACAATTATGTATTAATTGTTCTATTGTTGTAGCTATTTGCTCTGCAAATCTTTCTTTTTCATGTTCAGGAGAAGAATACCAAGAATCACTCACTGTTACTGCCACAGTTGACCAATCCTTATCTTTAAGATATGGTTGTATACTTATAATTACGCCATTACTTTTTTCAATCATGGAATTTAATGTGTCTATAAATAATTTATCTAACTTTTCTTTTACAGCTTGTTTGCTTGGATATGCAACAGTAACAGTTTGTATTTGTCCATATTTAAAACCATCATGTGCATCTACAATTTGATCTCCTTTAGCTTTTTCTCCTTTGGAACCATAAAGATCAATAACATTTGCAGGTTGTGGATGATCTTCTAAATCAAATCTCATTGATGATATTCCGCCTATGTATCCAGTTGGCCAATCTGCAACAGTAAAAGTATAAGTTGCTTTTCCATCCTTAGCTGCAATGAACTCACTTGCAGATTTAAAATTATTCATATCAGCATTGATGATAGAAGTTTCGAATAATGTTCCATCTGGAGCGTTGGTGTTTATTGTGGCAATAATATTTTGCTTGTCTACTTCTAAGGTTAAATCTGCTTTAAATTCTGTAGGATCTTCTTTTTCTTGAATAGTAACTTTTTCTATTTGACTTTCAGTATTGTTTTCTTTTGATGTTTGCTCATTAGGATTTTTATCATTTGAGCTTATACTACTAACGAATATTAAAATAACAATAATAATAAACCACCAACGCTTATAAAATGGTTTCTTTTTTGAATTAGATTTTAATGAATCAACATCATTTTCATTAGTTTTTGTTTTTTTAAACATAAAACACCTCCAAAATTAAAAATTTGCAAAGACATTATACTACTTATTTTATGAAAAGATTATCAAAATTCGTCGATAAAATTAAAATTCTATAAAACGTAAGAATTTATATTAAAAACAATGTCGAAAAATACAAGAAAAAGACGAACGATATCGCTGTAGCGATTTAAAAACATGCTATAATCTTGTGTAGAAAGATTTGATTAGTTTTTTTAAAAATAATTTTGTTGAATTGAAAAAAATGTATAAAAGTGGTAGAATAAAAATCGAACAAACGTTCTATTGTTTACCAGTGGGACCACGCAAAGGGGGACTAAAACATGAAAAAATTAATAGAGAAAATTGCAAAAGAAATAAACGAAAATATTGATGTTCTAAAAATTAAGGAAATATTAGATAAAGAAGTAAAAAGCAACCAAAATCGCTCATAAACTTGGTTGCTTTTTATAATTTAGATAATTCAATTGCTTTTTTTATCATTTTGAAAAGTCTTTCTCTTTTTTCTTCAGAAAGCTCTTCACCAGGCTTAAGTTCACCAGCATCAACTAGTACTTGTATTAGTTCTTCAGCAATTTTTTCTTTTTTAGTAGGTTTATGTTGAGTTGCTGTTTCTTTAAACGTATTTTCAGCTAAGCGATTAGTTTGTAAGAATGAGGCATATCCAGAAATATCCATTAGTACATTTAAATCAATTTTATATGCGTTGCTAATCAATTTAAGAGTTTCTAATGTGGGCTTTACTGGAGCACCACTTCGTGGATCGTTAGCTTTTTCTAAATTGGATAAATAGGTATGACTAATGCCAATCAATTCTGAAGCTTTTCGAATAGATAAGTTTAATTCTTTTCTTTTTGTTTGTAAAAGATGACCGAGTTTTTTCAAATCCATATTTTCACCCCTTGTGTATATTGTAATACATAATTTCCAAAAACAACGAATAATTTATTAAAAAAATGCAAATCATACTTGACAAGACGACAAACAAGATTTACAATAAAATTAAAGGAGGTGTAAAACGTGTATTCCAACAATCTTAAAATTCTTCGCGCAAAGCATAATTTATCTCAAATGGAGTTAGCAAAAAAAGTTGGAGTAAGTAGAAATACGATTAATTCTATTGAGAATAGTAAAAGTATACCAAGTTTAGATATAGCATTAAAAATATCAAGCATTTTTAATAAATCTGTAAATGATATTTTTTTTACCAATTGTGGCAATCAAGATTTACAAAAAGATGGTATCGCCTAACTATATTTTCTCACACGTAACAACACAAAAATAGCTGTAAATCTTGGTAAAGGAGGACAAAAGATGAATAAGTTACAAATCGTAGATCGAAGGGAGTTGTTTATTTTAATGTTCTGATGAACTTGGTTAATTGTTCTAGCTGTTCTGGAGTTAGGTTTTTAGCATGACGTACCAATTCTTTAAGTTCTGGAGTTAGTGTTATTGGTTCTGTGCTTTCGTTAAAAAAATCCGAAAGAGTGATATTTAAAACATTACAAATTTCTATTAATTTTGGTATAGATGGCATACTTTTATTATTTTCTATATCGCTAATGAAACCAGCAGAACTATTTAACTTATCAGCTAACTGCTTCATAGTTAAATTCATTTGTTTTCTTAAGAACCTTATACGATTACCAATAAAATTATTCATAATAACACCTCTTTTTTCGTTTAAAACGAAATATTATAAATTAATATTAAATGAAATTTTAAGAAAAATCAAGTAAATAAGAGGGAAAGAAAGATAAACAACAATATATTCGTTATAAACGAGTATACAACATTTATAAAATTCGCTAAAAACGAATATAATATAGACAACAGCTTTGGAGGTGATAGTTTGAAAAAGCTGAAAGCAATAAGAATACAAAAAGGGTTAACACTTCAAAAGTTATCAGTTAAAAGCAGTGTAGCTATAGGTTATATTGCTGATTTAGAAAATGGTAAAGCAAGCAACCCTTCATTAAACACTCTAAGAAAACTAGCAACAGCCTTAGAGATTGAATTGACCGACCTATTAGACACTGCATAATTAGTTTATACAAATTATCAAATTTTAAAGGAGGACAAAAGATGAACGATTTGCAAATTTTTCAAAGCAGTGAATTTGGACAAGTTAGAATGGTTGAAATCAATAAGAAGCCTTATGCAGTTGGAGTAGATGTAGCTAGAGCATTAGGATATAAAAATCCTAGTAAAGCTGTAATTCAACATTGTAAAGGTATTACCAAAGCGGGAATACCTTCAAAAGGTGGAATTCAAGAAACTAATGTAATTCCAGAAGGCGATATTTATAGACTAATTATTAAGTCAGAGTTACCTAGTGCAGAAAGATTTGAAAAATGGGTATTCGATGAAGTTCTGCCATCAATTCGTAAAAATGGAATGTATGTAACAGAAGTAAAACTGCAACAGAAGATATTTAATGCAATGAAAGTTGAAATGACAAGTTTAGTTGATGAAATAGTAACAGATAAAATCAATCAGATAGAGGAAAAGTGTTCCCAATATTTTAGACCTTTAAGTAAAGAAAAGCAAAATATCTGCAAGTATATCAAGAAAAGACTTGGAATTGATAAGGCAGATGAAGAATATGAACTTGTAAAACAGAGAGTGCTAATTAAATTAGGTGGAGAGAAATGGGAAGATATACCAGTAGAAACATTAGTAAATTCTTTGAATATCATTGATGAATCTATAAGGATCATTAAATCTGACAGGCAAGTTAATCAGTTATCAATATTTGAAATAGCTAATTAACTTATAGAATAAAGGCAAAAAAATAAACCGAACAATGTCCAGTTTATTTAATAATTTGAAGATTTTTCTTTAATTTAAAAATATCTTCTTCGTTTTTAAATTCTTTATGTTTGATAAAAGCAATATCGTCAGAAAGTTTATCAATAATTTCTAGATGTCTATTGGCATTTTTAGTGTCTAATTCAATAAGATGATCTTTGATTTCTTGTTGTCCTTGCTTAAGACTTGTTACATCAGTTCTGAGATTTTTGATTTCAGATTCAATGTTATCAAGGCGTTGATTGGTATGTGTTTGACCTTCTTTAAGAGTGCTGATATCTTTTTGCATTTGTTCAAGTAAGTTTAATATTTTTTCTTCATTTGACATTTTAATCATCCTTTCTGAATCGTTTTAAAGACTTCTGTAAAGGCTTTGATTTGTTCAGGGGATAAACCTTTAGCACTATCTAAAAGTTCTCTTAAATCATCACTGAGAGCATCAGAGCTATCTGAAAAGAATTCTGATAAAGAAATATTAAGAACACTACAAATTTTATATAGATTCTCTAAAGAACATTTTTTAGAACCATTTTCAATACCAGATATGAAACTTTGAGCTACACCTATTTTAGAAGCTAATTGACTAGATGTCATACCAAGAGATTTGCGTAATTCACGAATTTTTAAACCAATATTCAGCATTTTTTATACCTCCATAACCTTAGGGTTATAAGAAAATAATATCACTTTTAGTATATAGATTTCAATAAATTTTGAATAATATCACCTAAAAGTGATAAAAATATAGTTGACATTATAACTAATAGGTGATAATATTAAACCGATAAAATAACTAGGGGGTGATAATATGATTAATGAGATAATTAATAATTTAAAAAGTATACGTATTAAAAATAGGATTACAATGGTTGAGTTATCAAATAAAACAGGTATAAGTCAAAAACATATTTCAAACATAGAAAACTTTAAAACTACTCCTAGCATAGATACACTACAAAAATTAGCAGATGGTCTAGGGTATAAAATAGAACTATCACTTATTGGTGATAAGAATACTGCTTAACTTATTTTCTCACACTTAACAACACAAAAATAGCTGTAAATTTTGGTAAAGGAGGGAAGAAGATGGATTTAGAGCAGAGGATTAAAAAACTGGAGCAACAAATGAGACAAATAGATATGAGATTCATGGCTATTAGATGTATAGAAGCAGAAAACTCCATGTACTTACATAATAGAGTAGTAGTGTTTATATTTGGAATAATTTTTGGAATAATCTTTGGGCGGATACTAGAAATATTCTTTTAGTGTTTGCCTAAATAGTAACCAATTAAAAGGATAGTAATATTCCAAAAACATTGAAAAATAAGTAACGAGATACTAGAGCGTTTTTTATGGTAATATTCCCAACCTTTATTAGTTAAGTGAATGATAAAAGTTTCTTCTTCGTTATTATCACCATATTTTTGTTGAGCAAGATTTATGAGACCTAAACGTTTAATACAATAAGTTGAATTTGTTTATGTTCTTTTGAAATAGGTAAAAACCAAGTTTTTTTGCATACATCATCAAAAAACATTGGGACTACACCTAGAAAACCAATACTTTTAACATTATAAATTACTAAAGTCCTTAAAAGAAAATAATGAACAATTAAATACACGCTATTTACCTTCCTTCATAGCTTTAATAGTTATTTTAATAGCTTCAAGCTGGGAAGGTGTAAGGCCTTGAAGTTCTTTAATAACATCATCAATAGAAATGTTGTTAGAATCATGATCTTTGAAAAATTCAGATAAAGATATGTTAAATACTTTGCAAATTTTTTCCAAAGTATCAAATTGAACCATATTTACATTGTTTTCGATACGGCTCAATTGAGGTTGAGTTAGATTAATTTTTTTAGCTAACTCAGTCATATTCATCTTATTTTGTTTCCTTATATTACGAATGCGAGAACCGATATCAAACAATTTAATCACCTTATTATCTATGCGTTAAAAGCATATTTATTTATATCCATAATAACCCAATAATGAAAAATAAACAAATATTGAATAAAAAATATACTAAATACGCATAATTTATATTGACAATATACGTAAAACGAATATAATAATAATTGAAAGGAGGTTCATGTTTTGAGAAATATAGGAGAACGAATTAAGCACTTTAGAAATAAACAAGGCATCACACAAGTAAAATTATCTGAAATAACTTCAATAGAACAAACAGTGATCAGTCGTTATGAAAATGGAGTAATAGTACCACCAATACCTAAATTAGAGAAAATTGCTAAAGCCTTAAAAATACCATTAACCGAACTGTTAAAAGACCAATCAGCTTAGATATAGTATTCCACATTAATAATTCAAAAATAGCTGTAATTCTTGGAAACAAAGGGGGCAATAGACAAAACAGGAGTTGAAATAGATGAAACTATGTATTAAAGAAGTTCGAGAAGAAGTAGGGATAAGGATTACAGAACTAGCAAGAAGATCAGGAGTAAGCCAAAGTTATTTGAGTGAACTGGAAGCAGGTAAAAAGAAAAATGTTTCTATGACTATACTTTGTAGATTAGCAAAAGCTTTAGACGTTCATGTATCAGTTTTATTTAATTGTGATGAATAGTACAAACTAGAAAATTCATAAAAATTTAATAAGAGGAGGGGGTGCATTGAAGGTTATCATACATGGATCTATAAAAGATGCATCTGAGATATTAACAGAGCAAATTTTCTATATTATTCGAAATAGAGTTGATCAATATGCTAAAGAAAATGATTTGACCGATAAAGAGAAAGCGATAATATACAAGCAGTTTATTGAGGAATTAAAAAAAGAAGAACAAAGGGGGAACGAAAGATGAAAAATGATTTGGTTGTTAAGGAAGTAAATTTTAATGGTGATGTTTTAGTTGCTGTTAAAAGCAATAGTACAGGAAAAATATTTACAGGTGTTAAGTGGATTTGCGAAGGATTAGGGTTAGATGTCAGAAGGCAAAGAGAAAAATTACAAGAACATCTAACTCTAAAAAAGGGAGTGTCTACCCTGCCACTACCTTCAAATGGAGGGATACAAAATACTTTAGCGATTGAACTAGACTTCCTTCCTTTATGGTTAGCAACAATTAATCCAGCTTTGGTAAAAGAAGAAATCAAAACTAAGTTAGTAGAGTACCAATTAAAAGCCAAAGATGTTTTAGCACAGGCATTTTTACAGCAGAGTAAACCAGTCTGCATAGAAGATGTCTTGATCCAATCATTACAAGAAATGAAAGCTATGAGAATGGAAATAGCAGTAGCAAAAGAAATAGCTGTAACAACAAAAGAAGAAGTGCAAGGAATAAGAGATGTAATAGTAATAAATCCAAGATCAGAATGGAGAAAAGAAGCAAATAGAGCATTAAATGCTATAGGGAGGAAATTAGGAGATTTTAAAAATCCTAAAGATGAATCCTATAGAGCATTAGAGGAAAGAGCAAAATGCAAGCTGAGTATTAGACTTAAAAACTTACAGAGCAGAGCTTTAATGAATGGAATGACTAAAAGCAAAGTTGATAAATTAAACAACTTAGATGTAATAGAAAACGATACAAGGCTTAAAGAAATTTATATAGCGATTATAAAAGAAATGGCAATTAAATACGGTGTTGCTTAGAAAGGATGATTAAAAATGATAAAAACAAAAGACATGAACTTTGAGATTTTTACAGGGACAATGCTTTACATTACTATAGATACTTTTAGATTTATATTTGATGAAGATACTTTTTATCTAACAGTAGAAATCGAAAACAATGGAGAATTTGAATTTTTAGAAGAAGTAGAGCTAGATGAAGCAATTGTAAATCATAATGATTTAAAAAGAGTAGCTTTAAACTGGGTATTCAAAAATGTTGAAATAGTGAAGGAATTAGAATCAGAACAAGCCTAGAGAGGGGGTGAAATAAATGCTTAGCGAAATAGCAGAAAATAGACTGATTGAAATTATACGAGAGCATACCAAGCTCGCAGAAGAGTTTGCTAATTTCCCTGCTAATGGCGGAGATACAGCAGAAGAAGCCATACTGATTTCTAGAAGAAAAGCTGAAATTAAAAAGAGGATCGAAGAGTTAAGGGTAGAGAGACAGAAATTACTTGGAAAGTGAGAGGTGATGAATATATGAATTACTGGGGAATATTTTTTATAAGTTTCATCACTATAGCACCGCTAGTACTGGTCTATCTGTTAAGAAATGAACTAGAGGAAAAAGAAAAAAGCACTAAGGTTGCTGCAACAACCAAATAGTGCACTAAAAAAATAAACATCAGTAGTATTATAACAGATTATACAGATTTAATACAAATATAAAGGGGAGCTAGAGATGAATAGCTTAAAAATCGAAAAGAAGAAATTAGATCGTTTGATTGCTAAACATAAAGATCTACAACATCCATTAGTGCAAGAACAGTCTAAGAAAGTAGACAAGCTAGTAGTTGAACATATGAGAGAGGTGACAGCGTGAAATGTAAAGTGTGTGGAAATGAGTTATATACAGATAGTTGGAGTGAATATGATTTTGGAACTGTAGGAACTATCGAAAGATGTGATAGATGTGGATTTTTAGAACACTGGTCATATGGGAGATTGATACTAACGTTAGGGAGAAAATGTTTCTATGATGGTCCCGCACATGGGTACATTGGAGAAGAAGTGAAAAAAGAGTTAGAAGAAGCCTACGAGAAATTTGAGAGAGCAATAAAGAGGACCAGGAAGTATTATAAGAGGTCGGGTAAGTTTAGGAGGAGCAAGCATGCCTAAGAAAATTAAGTTTCGAAACGTTGTAACAGGAACAGTAATAGAAGCTTATGCTGAAATGGCTGAATATTACAAACAAAATCCATGTTGGAAAATAGAGGAGGAAGAAAAATGTTAATAAATATCAAAAGTTTAAGACTTAAGAATTTCAAAGGCATAAAAGATATGAGTATAGACTTTGGGAGAATAACTAATATTTATGGTGAAAATGCGACTGGAAAAACAACAATAGCAGATGCTTTTACATGGTTGCTTTTCGATAAAGATTCAAAAGATAGAACAGCTTTTGATATTAAGACATTAGATAAAAGCGGAAATGTGATCCACGGATTAGAACATGAGGTAACAGGAGTATTGAATGTAGATGGTACGGATATTACATTATCTAAAATCTATAAAGAAAAATGGACCAGAAAAAGAGGACAAGCAGAAAGCCAATTCACAGGGCACGAAACTTTATACAGCATAGATGATGTTCCAGTTAAGAAATCAGAGTACCAAAAAAAGATAAACGAAATTATAAATGAAAATATTTTCAAGCTTATAACAAGTCCACTGTACTTTAGTACGAAGATGAAATGGCAGGATAGAAGAAATGTACTACTAGAAATTATCGGAGATATTACAAGTGAAAGGATTGTTAATTACAAAGCTGATTTGAGACCATTGGAACAATTACTAGGAGATAAAGACATAGACACTCTTAAGAAATCTATATCAGCTAAAAAGAAAAGGCTGAATGATGAAATTAAGTCAATACCATATAGAATAGATGAATTAAACAACTCAATCCAGGAATTAGATTTTGAAGCCCTAGAATTTAGAAAAAGAGGAGTTGCAGCTGGAATAAAAAATATCGATGAAATGCTATTGGATAGATCGAAAGTAAATGAAGAATTTCTTAAAGAGAAGGACAAGCTGTATAAACTTAAATCTAAGCTAAAAGATATTGAATATAAAGTTAAGAGTGAAGCGGAGGAACCGCTTAAACAGTTGAATTCTGAATTAAGAGAAGCGGAAAAAGAAAAAACGAAATTAGATATGGAACTCTACAAAATAAATAATGCAATAGAAACTAAAAGAGAATTTAGTAAACTCCATTGAAAAAAAGAACTTGCAGAGTTGAGGGAGAAATGGAATCTTGTAAATCAAGAAGAGCTCCATATTCCTGAAGATAGTTTTATATGTCCTACATGTAAAAGACCGCTTGAAGAACATGACATTGAAGCTAAAAAAGCTGAAATGATAGAAAAACTTCAATCAAAAATAAAAGCTGAAAAAAACTAGCTGCAATAAATAATCTTGGGAAATTTAAAAAATCAAAATTAGATGAACATAAAACTGAAAAAGAAAAGTTGAAAGTTGAAAAAGATTTAGCAGTAGCAAGATTAGAAGAAGTAAATGAGATTTTGATTGAAAGAAAGGCTAAAATTGATAATTTCACACCATCTATAGATTTAGAAAATAATCAAGAATATCAAGAAGTGTTGAAGCAGATCAAAGAGTTAGAACAAAAATTTTCTACTCCAGTGGAAATGAATCATGAAATACACGAACTTAAGATGAAAAAGGCAAGTTTAGAAAAAGAACTAGAAGAAATAAACGGACAATTAGCATATAAAGAACAGAACGAGAAAATGAAAGCCAGAATGAAAGAACTACAAGAAAGAGAAAAGCAATTAGCTCAGCAAATAGCTGAACTGGATGGACAAGAGTACTTATGTGAAGAGTTTGTAAAAACAAAGGTTGAATTATTGGAAAGCAGCATAAATGCAAAATTCAAATATGTGAGCTTTAAGCTGTTTGATACACAGGTAAACGGTGGATTGGTAGAAACATGCGAAGCTTTAATAGACGGAGTACCTTTCAGTAATGCAAATACTGCTGCACAGATTAATGCAGGTTTAGATATTATAAATGCGCTTTCAGAGTATTATGATGTACAAGCACCAATATTCATAGATAATCGAGAGAGTGTAAATCAGTTGATTGATTGCAACAGTCAAATCGTGAATTTAATTGTTAGCAAAGATAAGGAATTGAGAATTGAAAATAACGATCTATTAGTTGTTAATTGCGAGGTGATATAAATGGATGAAGTAGTTGTTGTAAAGGTGAGAAGTTGGGAAGACTCGGATTGTTGTACTCATGATGAATTAATCGTAAATGGTAAATCAATCTTTGGTGTACATCCACTATATGAATGCCCAGAAGATGCAATTATAGGTCGTGATCTTATATCTTGTAGTGAAATAGCTAGTTTTCTTGAGAATTTTTTAAAAGAAAATCAAAGGAAAAAAGTTAGGTTTGAATATGTAGAAGGAGAAGAGGAGGAATAGATTATGTCAAATAATGTAGTGACAACAACACAAGAAAAAAATATTACAGAAGAAGTACTAGCGAGAGTTCAGGACCTAAACAAAAAAGGAGAATTAGTTATTCCAAAAGGATATAGCGCAGAAAACGCTTTAAAAAGTGCATATTTAATACTTTCAGAAACTGTAGACAAGGATAAAAAACCAGTACTTCAAACTTGCAGTAAAGCAAGTATAGCAAATGCTTTGTTAGATATGGTTATACAAGGTTTAAGTCCAGCTAAGAAGCAATGTTACTTTGTAGCTTATGGTGGTAAATTACAGCTTATGAGAAGCTACATGGGAACTGTAGCAGTAACAAAAAGACTAAAAGGAGTAAAGGATGTAAAGGCTTATTGCATCTATGAAGGAGACGAATTTGAAACTGAATATAATGTTGATACCGCTGTTCTAAAAATTACTAAATTCAATCCTAAATTCGAGAATATTGATATCAAAAAGATTAAAGGTGCATTTGCAGTAATCGTAGGTGAAAATGGTCCAATTCATACAGAAATTATGAGCATGGCTCAGATAAGAAACTCATGGAATCAGGGGTATGCAAAAGGCAAGAGCGGAGCGCATACAAATTTTACAGAAGAAATGGCTAAAAAAACAGTAATTAATAGAGCTTGTAAGATGTTTGCAAACACAAGTGATGATTCAGATATTCTGATTGGAGCTTTTAATAATTCGGATAAAGCTGATTTTGAAGAAAAAGACAAAGATATGGTGAACGATGTGGAATATGAGGTTAAAGAAGAGATTAAAGAAAAGGCGAACTCAAAGCCTATAGGATTCACTAATGAAACTGTAAAAGATGTTGCGTATGAGGAAATTCCTAAAGCAGATGTAGAGCAGCAACAAACAATAATGGAAGGACCAGGATTCTAATGAAACTGAAAGTATTAGGGAGTGGGAGTAAGGGGAATTGTTATCTCCTTTACTCTCCAAAAGAAACTTTGATTATAGAATGCGGATTACCTTATAAGGCTATTCTGAAAGGCTTAAATTTTAATTTAAACAAGGTGGTAGGGTGTTTGGTTAGCCACGAGCATAAAGACCACTCAAAAGCAATACAGGACTTAATAAAGAACGGAATAGATGTTTATACGAGTAAAGGAACAGCAATGGCATGTGAAGTTACTGGATACAGAGTAAAACTATTAGAAAGTGAGAAGGCAACTAAAATAGGAAGTTTTATAGTGCTTCCATTCAAAACACAGCATGATGCAGCTGAACCGCTTGGGTTTTTAATATATCACAGAGAAATTGGAAGCTTATTGTTTATTACAGATAGCTACTACTGCCAGTATAAGTTTCAGGACCTGAACCATATTTTGATTGAATGCAATTACTCTGATGAAATTCTAAAAGAGAATTTAGATCAGGGATTAATACCAAGAAGCTTAAAGAATAGACTTTTGAAATCACATTTTTCTTTAGGAAATGTGAAAGAATTTCTTAAAGTTACGGACATGAAAACAGTGCAAAATATAATGCTTATACATCTGAGCGATGGAAATAGCAACGAAGCAATATTCAAAGAAGAAATAGAACGGCTTACTGGAAAACCAACATATGTAGCAGACAAAGGATTAGAAATAGAAGTTAGTTTAGGTACATTTTAAAAGTTAAGGTAAAACATTAATATTAACTTTAACTTAAGGAGGGCAACAAACTATGAAGCAAATAACATGGATTGAGCGGGGACATGTTCCCCGCAGGATTAAAAAACGTCAGAAAATCAACAAATGCATATTTATTCTAGCATTAGTATTAGCAATTACAGTAAAGATTATACATTTAATTCAATAGGTTGGTGGTGAAGTTGCAAAAAGGTTGGATTAAACTTCACAGATGCATAAAAAATAATTGGTTATGGGAAGATAAGCCTTTCTCAAAAGGACAAGCGTGGATAGATATTTTGATGATGGTAAATCACGAACCTAAAAAAGTTGCTTTAGGAAATGAATTAATAATTGTAGAAAGAGGCAGCAGGATTACATCAATTAGGCAATTATGCGATAGATGGGGCTGGTCTAATACGAAAGTGAAAAATTTTTTAAAAATGCTAGAGCAAGACGGAATGATAACTCATAAAAGCGACAGTAAAAAAACAGTATTAACAGTAGTAAATTACAGCGATTACCAAGATAAAGAAGATGATAAAAACGACACTGAAACGACAGTAAAACGACAAGCAAACGACACTGAAACGACGCGAAAACACACAAACAAGAATGAAAAGAATGATAAGAATGAAAAGAATGATAAAGAAGATATAAATATAAGCGTCTCACTTAAGTTCGACGAACAATCAATTCAATATAGATTAGCAAAATTATCTTAAGAATTATATTCTAAAAAATAATCCTAAAGCTAAAGTACCTGGATTAAAAGATATGGATAAATGGTCAGTACACATAGATCGTCTAATTAGATTAGATGGTAGAACAGAGGATGAAATTAAAAAAGTAATCCAATGGTGCCAGAAGGATTCGTTTTGGATGACAAATATATTAAGCACTAAAAAGCTAAGGGAAAAATTTGACACATTATTTCTGCAAATGAATAACGAGCGGACAAAGAAGGGTTATGGCAGAGGAAAACAGTTTGAAACAAATACAGAGAAAATTATGGATAGCATGGATTCGATCCAAAGATTCTTAGAAATGGAGGAGGAAGATGGATAAGAAGAAATTTGTTGAGGGGATTATGGCCCTAGAAAGTGTATATGACAATTTTAGAATCCTTAAAGACGAAAGAATCACCATGTTATGGTACAAGATTTTCAAAGAAGATGATCCAAAACTGTTTGAAATGGCTATTGAAACATATATAGCAACGAATGAATTCAAACCAACTCCTGCAGGAATCAGAAAATGCATGGAAAAATTGGCTACAAATTACAATCTAAATGGAGCTGAGGCATGGGGGAAAGTTATGGAACTCATAAAGAAATATGGATGGTACAGGGCAGATGAAGCGTTACAAGAGATAAAAAATGACAGGCCGTTATATCAAGCTGTACAAGCTATGGGGTTTAGAGAGTTATGTGTTAGCGAAAATCTTATGGCAGATAGGGCACATTTTCTCAAAATGTATGAGCAATATATGAAACGTGAATCTGACAAAGTAATGTTGCCAGGAAGAGTACAAAATGATCTAAAACAGTTGCAGCAGGTTGATAGCGTAACGAAACTTCTTACTGAGAAATTTGAAATGAACAAAACATCTTAATGAGTGTAGAAAAAAAAGGGGGGCAGCGACATGAATTATGCTATGGAGTTAGCAGACGGAGTAGTACAACTTGCGCAACAGGGGCAACAGGGCGTGGCCTGGAAGAAGCTACTTGCAGAAGCAAAAGAGATATACGAAAAGAATAGACAAGCCATTAAACAAGAAATTGCGATACAGAAGTTTATAGAAACTGTGAAGGGGGTATAGTTGTGGGATTATTATTCGATATTGCTACAAAAAGAGAAATGCTTTTTCAAAGATATTGCGAACTTAGAGACAAACAGAGCAAAGATGAAAAAGACAGAGTATTAATGAGCAGATTAGTAGCGCAAATATACATTTTAGACGAGGAATTAAAAACTGAAAAAGCTAATAAGAGGTGATTGTGTGAGGTGCGGAGATAAGAAAATCGAATGGAATAGTGAAATTATCAGTTATATGATAAAAAGATTCTCAGAAGGAGCTACATTTACACAGATCGGCAGAGAGATTGGGTGCAGTTGTTGGACTGTTGGAAGAAAATTGCAAGAAGTTGGATTTCTAAAAAAGAAGGTGGAGGAAGATTGATGGGACCAGAGGGACATATACAAACGATATTAACACCTAATGGAAAAATCGAAGATGAACTAAGAATAATAATACCAGATATTCCACCTAGCAATAATAAGTACATGGGTAGGGGTTCAACATACACTCAGGCTTTTTCAGTATCAAGCAGAAAAAGAAAAAAAATGGCAGTCGGTAATAGGTTGGCTAGTCCGAGAACAAAAAAATGGGCTCAGAATCCATTAAAAAAAGGCCGTGGTAGAAATTACCTATTTCTTCAAAAGACAAAAAGACGAAGAGATCCAGATAATTATAGCGGGAAATTCATACTAGATAGCTTAGTTCGAGCAGGAGTGTTGCAAGATGATAGTTTTTGGAAATATCGAATTAATCTTGAAAGGGAATTATGACAAGAAAAATCCTAGAACAGAGGTAAGGGTTAGGAAAAATGAATGAGTATGCTGAAATAGTTGGATACAGAGAACTAGAAAAAGGAACTAGATTATCTGTCATAATTCCTGAAAAAAACACCTGGGGAATATCTCAAAAAGATTTGCAAGAGATGGAAAAGTAAAATCAGAAATACGTCTTGATGACGGAAGAACAATTACAGCAGAGCAAAGAAAAAAGGTATATGCAACTATACGAGATATGGCTACATATACAGGATACATGCCAGAAGAAATGAAAGAACTTATGAAATATAGCTATATATCAGAAACGGGAAGTGATTATTTTTCTCTTTCAAATTGCAGTGTTACAACAGCGAGGTTGTTCATCAATTATATTATAGAATTTTGTTTTCGGTGGAATATACCATTACTGGATCATGGACTAAATCGAACGGATGATATAGGGAAATATTTGTGGCAGTGCTTAAAAATACAAAAATGCGCGATATGTGGAAAAGAAGCTGAAATACACCATTGGGATGCAATAGGAAGAGGGATAGATAGGAAGAAATATGATGATTCAAAACATAGAAAAATAGCATTGTGCAGGATACATCACACTGAGGCACACACGATCGGTAGAGATACATTTGCAGAGAAGTATCATGTGTACGGGATTATCTACAAGGAGTAAAGGGGGGAGCAATGTGGATATAGGAACTGTAGTATTTATAGATGATGTACACAGTGACCTGTATATGAAACATGGAGAAGTTATAGAAATTGCAGCGGATAAAGCTAGGGTTATGGTTGTGCTGAGAGACAAGCTAAATCGAAATATTGTTTGTATTACAGATAAATTTGATATGGACAAGCTGTATGAACATAAAGAAGTTAAAAAGATGGCTTAAGGGGGAACTTGATAATGAGAAATACAGATGCGGTGATGATAAAGAAAGCAATTATTCATGTGTTAGATAGAAATGGAGATGCACCAATCCTTACAGATTATGAACAGGAGATCAATGAGGATATCCATGAATTTTTAGAAAAACATATTGTGAAATCACTAGGTAGTGAAGAAAACAGAAAAGGGAAGTTTAGAGGTGGATCAACGATTGTTAAAGATTCATGTGCAGCAATATTTAAGAACAAAGAAACATTTATCGAAGCTTCAAAGGATATTGCAAACCAGTTGTTTAAGGCGATGAAAAAGGATAACAACATACCTTCTGCTGATTTAGTGATATGTTTATATACAGCAAAGGATAAGAACTACATAGGCATATTGAAACTAGATTACAAAAAGTCATTCATCCATAATGTTGAATTTGAAGAGGACAAGCTTAAGACATCTATAGTGCCACAAATGATAGGTTTGCCTGGAATGAGCCAAAAAGTTACAACAATGTGCTTTTTGTAAAAAGAAATAGATGAAGAGGATGAATATGATCTAATTTTCTTGGATAAGCAAGTTTACAGTGACGATTTTGAGCAGCTATTTTCAAATGTATTTCTGAACTGCAGATCACTGATTGATGATAGGGATAAGACGAAGATTTTTAAAAATGTTACTGAAAAGTGGACTAGAAGAAACCTAAAAGAAGACATAGATAAGGCTCAGGAAGTAAGAGAAGAAGTTATTGCATCCATGAAAAATTGCGCTGAGATAGATGTTGAAAAGTTTGTACAGAGTGTTTTTGGTAATGATGTTGAAATGCAGCAAAATTTTATACAACACCTTGAAAGAGAAGGGATTCAATTAGAAAAAATTGAGATTGATAAAAAATGGGTTGAGAAAAAAATGAAAAAGAGAATTATGAAAACAGATACAGGTATAGAGATAAAAGGAGAGTATGAGGATTTAGAAGATAAAATGAAATTTGAAATAGTAAGGAATGGAGATGGAACGGTAAATCTGATTATAAAAAATGTTAGAAGTATGATGGAAAGGTAAGCGGAAACGTTGTAGTTAGTGGTGGGGAGAGATGAAAATGCCAGATTACTTTTGGGAATGGTATAAAAATAAAGGGTATAATCGGCTACTAGATAAGGAAATATGTTTTAGAAATAAGACATTTTTAATTGGATGTTGTATAGAGTATCTTACAGAAAAAGGACAAAAAATAAACAATTTGCAGGGACAAAACAATTTAGATGAAATTTTTGGAATATTTGACATTGGGCGTAGCATGGACAAAAATAGAATATTAGTGGTGGTGGGAGTATGAAAAAATATAATAGATTCACTTTTCTAAAGTCCTGGTAAACCAGGTTGTGGAGGATTGAGGACACATCACATGTCCAATAGGAAGTCCAACCATGCGAAAGCATGATCCGTGCAGGGTGAAAAACAAAAGCGTAAAACTTGCTCATGGTAGCGTCGGTGATGTAGGACAAAAGACTTAATGGCGTGGGAAGCCTGAGCAGGTGACCTTTCTGAGATTGTGAAATACAATCAAAAAGGAAGGTTAGAAAAAGTGAAAACATATAGTAATGTTTAGCGGAGGAGCGAGTTCTAGTTATACAGCATATTTGGTTTTACAAGAACAAAAGAAAGAAGATGTTATATTATTACATACACCAACTTATTCAGAACATAAAGATGCAGATAGATTCAGACATAAAGTAGCTAATTTTCTAGGATTACCAATAACTGTAGTTGGAGATGGTAGAGATATATGGGATTTGATAGAAGATAATAATTGTTTACCAAGTTTTCATATACCATTTTGCACAACAGAGTTAAAGATCAAGCAATCGAGGAAGTTTTTTAAAATGTTAAGCGAGGATTTTATAGTATATTTTGGATACGGATCAGATGAATGGAATAGGGTACAAAAACAAAAGATTAGGTTTGAAGCAGAGGGGATTAAATCAAGGTATCCAATATTTGAGAAGAAAATTTCAAATGATGAAATAAAAAATATTATTCGCAACGAATGGAAAATATGTTTACCAGAAACGTATAAATACTTAAAGCATAACAACTGTATTCCGTGTTTTAAAGGTGGTAAGGGACATTTTAGAAAAGTAGCAAAGTATTATCCGGAAAAATTTAAAAGAGCAATGGAGATAGAAGAGAAGATAGGACATACGGTGTTCAAAGATTGTACACTAAAAGACATTTGGGATGAAGTACAGGCAGGAAAACTACAAGAATCTATGTTTGATGATGATTTTGGAATACCTTGTATGTGTGCTGATTAATGTGGGGCTGACTCCAGTCCTGCTGAATAAAATTAACGGAGGTATATTTTATGGGATATGAAGTAGGTTATACAAGCAGTACAGAAAGTGGTAAGTGTATAATATGCGGAAAAGTTTCTGGAATATATTTGACTATAAACCAACATCAAGAATTAAAAACTAAATACAATAAGATAAATTCAAGTATATTAATACCTGTATGTCTTGAACATTATAACGTAGTAGCAGAACAAAAAGAAATACTAATATATCACTTAGAAGTAATCAATAAGTTTTTAAAGTCGTTAAAATAAGATTCCACAGCGAATAGACCATATTGCTAACATATGGTGGAAAGTGAGGGGTAAATATGAGTATACAAGCACATAGATGCAATCAAGACAATTGCAACGGATTTATATTAGCTGAAAAATGCTGATTATAACTATGAACATGCAATGAAAAAAATAACAATGGTATTCTTGATAGATGTAAATGTACTGAATGTGGCAAAGAATTTGTAATGGTAGTAGCTCATGTATTAGTTGAAGTTGACGAAGATGATATGTTGGTTGATGAGCTTCCTCAATGTGATATTAGGGAATATGAAAAATCTCAAATTAGAAAGTGAGGGAGGTTGAGTAAAAAAATGAAAAATTGAGGAAAAAAATTAATTTGTAGAAAAAATGGAAGCGTTGTAGAGTTAATGATCGGCAATAGATGTATAGGGGATATGTTTAATCCTCTAATTGCACAAGAAATCGTAAAAAGAGTGAACAAGTATGAAAAATTTAAAAAAGAAAATAAAAAACTAGAAGAAGAATTAAAAGAATATAAAGATTGTGGGATGATGCAAAATCAAGAAAACCATAATTTAAGCTATAAATTAGAACAGTCACAAGCACTAAATCGTGAGTTAGTGAAAGTCATTAAAGAATATAAGAATTTTATAGATAAATTAGATTTAGACGATTATATGTTAGAGCAAGAGTATATCGATACTTATTTGACTGACATTACAGATAAAGTATTAGCAAAAACAGAGAAGGTGATAGAGTAATGAAGAAATTTGATTTATGTATTGCAGATTGTAAACAGTGTAATGGTATAAATGTAGAGTATATAGAAAGAAATGTGTACAAATGCAAAGAGACAGGAAAAGTTTTATTGTATATGATGTCGACAAAGAAGTTACGAGAAATTAAGTCAGATAAGGTGATTGAATAATGGAACAATTCTTGCGGTTTTGAGGAATTTGAGGAACTGGAGAGTGAAAAAATATGAGAGAAATTAAGTTTAGAGGATTTAGCATAGATGGTTTAGGTTGGGTATATGGGTTACCCTGCTATGATGAGTACGGAGTAATAACGGAAATATGTTTTTACAAAGATTTTTATAATGGTGTACAGTTTGAAGATGTTATCCTTGAAAGCATAGGACAATATACAGGGTTAAAGGACGTGAATGGAATGGAAATTTATGAGGGAGATATTATTACAGATAGTAGAAAAAGATTGTTCAAGGTTGAATGGAATGATTGGGGATGGTTTAACAGACCGATTACAAATGAAACAAGCTATCCATTTTTTAACAATGGAATAATGAAATACATGGAAATTATCGGAAACATATATGAAAATCCAGAATTGCTGTAGAAAGAATAATTTGTCAATCAAGAATTAAAGAGGAGGTAATACTGATGAATAATATAGAAAGATTATATAAAAATATTAAGATTTTAGTTGATACAAATATGTTAGAAGAAGAATTCAAAGTGTTTGCGGAAGAAAATTCTGATGTAGAAACCATAGAAGAACTAAACAATGTGATAGAAACGGAAATTTCTTATTGGGAAGAATAATTTTACAATAGAACAAAATCTAAGAGATATAAAGCAGATTGAAAATAGTATAAATCTAAAGTAAAATCCAACTGCTCCTGGGATATGCCTGGGAGCGAAAGGGGGAATGCAAAAATGAACAGTGTTAATCTTATAGGAAGATGGACAAAAGATCCAGAAATGCGATTTACTCAAAACGGAAAAGCATTAACAAAAGTAAGTATAGCTGTTAATAGAACTTTTGGAGAAGGAGCAGATTTCTTTGAAGTTGTGATATGGGGAAAGATTGCTGAGAATACAGCACAATATACGAAAAAAGGTAGCAAAGTAGGAATAGAGGGTAGGCTACAACAGGAAATATGGGAAAAAGATGGACAGAAAAGAAGTAAAGTTGTGATAGTAGCTGAGAGAGTAGAATTTCTTGATAATAAAAATAGCCAATCCAATCCCAATAATGAAATAGATGGATTTCAAGCAATAGATGATGACGATGATATACCATTTTAAGCATTAAGGGGGCAAAGCAATGGAGGACATTCAATATAGAAGAACAGAAGGAATATTATATAGGCATTTTAAGAAGATCAAGAGGATCGAAAGATTAAAATACGATATAGAGAATACAAAGCAGACTATACATAAGATACAACAAGACCTTAGGAATGTTAATGTAGAGTTATCAGATTGTGTTAAAGCTATAGATTATAGCCAGGACAGAGTACAATCTAGTATTGTTACATCAAGTGCTGTAGAAAGAGAACTAGAACGAATTACAGACAAGTTACTGAATGAACTTAAATATAAAATCCAAAGGAAATATAAGTTAAAAGCAAGATTGAGAAAAATAGAGGAAGATGTTAAAAGGATTGAAAAAATACTTAGTGATCTTACCGAAGAAGAAATGCAGATTGTAGAATTGAAATATGGAGACAATTGCACCATAAGAACTATAGAAAAAATTTTATATTCTAAAGGAATACCTTGTAGTCATATGAGTATATGGCGTAAAAAAGATAAAATAATTGAATATATACATAGTCAGTTATGATACAAAAACGTTACAAGGTTGATACAAGCAAGGATATAAAATATAGTATACTATTAGGTGTAGAAGTGGTTACTCCCCCTGATATCTTCTAATAACTAAGGCAGTCGAGAAATCGGCTGTCTTTTTCGTATAAATGAGGTGATCGCATGGAATTGCACAGATGCAAAGTTAAATTTCATAAAGGTAAGATAGTATGTGCATCAGAGATTCTATGTTCAGATTGCCCTGAAAAAGATAAATGTGAGGATATAGATGTTTATTTAGATGATAAATATTTTGGGAGTAAAGATTGTATGAGCCATGATTCTTATACGAGGAAAAATAAGCGGATCAGGCAGAAAGGGTGGGGGAAATGAGTATACCTGAGAAAATATGGGGTATTAAATAGAACTATTGCAAGATGTGTATCACGCGGTGTAAATGATTATCATAATAAAAGAAACAAAGATAATAATACAAAAACTAAAGATGAAATAAGTGAAAAAGGAAGCTTATTAATAGAAATTGGAATATTTTTTGGCGTAGGATTTGTATTGTTTGGAAGAGGAGAATATTGGATGTATAATAATATTTATTAATTTTGCTTTAGCTGGTTTGCTTAATCATGAAAATAAATAAGTAGTCAATAAGTTAAACGATTTGTGTCGAAATTTGCGAGTGGAATATAAAGGATACTGTTTTCTTGTAGAGAATTCTAATAATTAGGAAGGAGGAGGACGTATGGGAGATAATGATAAAAAAGTAGCTGACAATTCTTTTGAAGCATCTGAAAATCTGAAAGATCATGTGGCAGGTGCTATAGACAAAGCTTCGAAAGGAGATTTTGCAGGAGCAGCTAAAGATGCAATGGATGCTGTTGGGGATATGGCACAAGTTGCAGGACATGTAGTAGAAGGAAATTAAAAAGAGCCAACCGGCTCTTTTTTCATGCAAAAATTCAAGTAGCACAACAGGTTAAATCAAATTTAACGTGCTACAATTATTTGTTATTTTTGCATACTATCATATTTTGATAGTAATTTATCCAGTAATTGGCTTAATTCAATTACTTCTTGATCCAGTAAATTTTCTTCTTTATGCTTGATTAATTCGTTTAGTGCAAATCTAGTTTGTTCAATCTGATCTAAGAGAGATTTTAATTTATTGTTATATTTATCCATTTTCCATACTCCTTTTCATTCGTGTATTTAGATTTAACCTGTCGCACTATTGTAAATTCTAATGGAAAAATATAACAAAGAGTAAATCATTTCAAAATATATAGATAATTTAGACACTGTAAAAGGTGTCTTTTTTAATGCAAATTTTTTTAGGTTTGCAGGATAACAACCTGCCACCTCTTAGGAGTTACGCATGGTGGGGTAAGTTCCTACCACTCCTAGTTATCAATAAAATTCTAGGAGGTAGTCGATATGAGAGTGGCAAAAATCAATGATGTAAAAGTAAAAGTATTTGAGAAAAAAGAATTAATTGAGAAGCTAGGATTTACAGAAGAAGATGCAAAATTAGTTATGAAGTACCAAAAGACATTTCCTGAGTTATTACAGGATGGTGTAGAAGGGTTTGTTATTGACGCTGAAACTTTTATGGGAGCAATTAGGTAAGCCGAATGGGCAATTTAGTAAATGGGCTAATAAAAGAATAAAGGAAGTGTTTAAGAATGGCTTAGAATGGAGTTTTAGCCGGATTAGGATAAAAGATGGTAGACCAAAACAAGTAATAAAATTAACTTTGGAAACTGCTAAACATGTAGCAATGGCTACTGGTTTAGATGGCAATTCGAGTAAAAAAGTAAGAGAAAAGGGAAATCTCGTTAGAAACTATTTTTATAAAAAAATGGAAAAAAAGCTTTTAAGAGATTATGAGTATTGGATCATGGTTAGAGAACCACAGAAAGAAGGATATAAAAAACTAAGTGAAGTATTAGATACAAATTACCAATTAACCCATGAAGGAAAATCAGCACCTAATTATGTATTTTCTAATGAAGCAGATATGATCAATAGAGCTTTACTTGGTATGTCGGCTAAAAAGCTTCAGGCACTATTGGATACAAAAGATAAAGCAACAAGAGAGCATTTTACTGTGGAGATCAATAAGACTATTTCTGAATTACAGACAATGGATATGGGTTTAGTAATGGCAGGATTTGATTATGAAACAAGAAAAAAGACAATAGCAAATATTTGTAGCACGAAATATAAATATATGCAGCTGATAGTAAAAGAATTAAAGAAAACTGCATAAATTGTAATTTTTCATTTATGAGGTGGTGGTATGGCAAAAGAATTTGCAAAAGCATTTTACAAGAGCAAAGCATGGAAAAAATGTAGAGAAGCTTATATAAAAAGTGTATATGGATTATGCGAAAGATGTGGCAAGCCAGGATATATTGTGCATCACAAAATATTGCTTACATATCAAAATATTAATGACCCAGATATAACTCTTAATTGGGAAAACTTAGAATACTTGTGTCAGAATTGCCACAATCAAGAGCATCATAGAAATTGCAAAGCAACTAGAGAAGGGTTGATGTTTGATGGTGAAGGAAATCTAGTGCAATCCCCCCTATAAAATGTTCCTAGTAAGTTTAAAAAAGACCGGAGTGTGGACCTTCAAAAAACACACAGGTCATTTTCACATGACCCCCACCCTTAAGACGAAAAGAAAGAAGGTGAAAGATGTGATTAAAAAAGAACTTACAGAAAAAGATAAAGCGATTAAGAAAGAAATAAGCAGACTTAAGCGGATATTGAAGGAGTTAGACAAAAATAAAAGGGATTCAGCAGAAGGACTTATTCAGGAAGCAGCTTTCATGAGAGCAACTCTTCAAGAATTAAAAAAGTCAATAGACAAAAATGGGCCAATAGATGAGATGCCGCAAGGAAAATATTCTATATTAAGGGAACATCCAGCTTTAAAATCTTACAACACTATGATACAGAGATATACAACAGTCTGTAAGGAAATCTTCAATCTTTTGCCAAAGGAGGTACAAAAAGTCGAAGATGATGGATTTGATGACTTTGTGATAAACAAATGAGTGTGGCAAGGAAAATAGTTTATGAATTAACTTACAATCCAATAGTTGAATATTGGGATTGGATTAATTTAAATAAGAAAAACAGAAGGAAAGTAAGCAAAAAAGTATATAAGGTTTATAAAGAACTTATAAAAATAATAAACGATCCTAATAGTGAATGGGAATATGATCCTAAAAAAGCTAATCATGCTATAGAATTCATTGAGAACTATTGCAAGCATTCTAAAGGGAAGCTTGGTGGGAAACCTTTTATATTAGAATTATGGCAAAAAGCTTTGGTTGCAGCTACATTTGGTATGGTTCATAAAATAGATGGTACAAGAAAACATCAAGAAGTTATGTTGATTGTAGCAAGGAAAAATGGCAAATCAACTCTAGCTGCTGCGATAGGATTATATCTACAAATAGCAGATGGAGAACCAGGAGCAGAAATTTACGCATGTGCAACTAAAAAAGATCAAGCGAAAATAATATGGCTTGAAGCTAAAAGAATGGTTAAAAAATCACCAGTGTTGAGAAAAAGGATTAAACCTTTAGTAGCAGAAATGACAAGTGATTTTAACGATTCTTTTTTTAAACCACTTGGTAGAGATTCAGATTCATTAGATGGACTGAATGTTCACGGAGCACTACTGGATGAAATTCATGCTTGGAAAGATAAAAATTTATATGATGTAATAGTTGATGGAACTTCTTCGAGAGAAGAACCTTTAATATTTATAACAACAACTGCTGGTACTGTAAGAGAATCTGTATTTGATATTAAATATGATGAAGCAGAGCAAGTGATAAATGGATACGACGATCCAAATGGTTATAAAAATGAAAGATTTTTACCAATTATTTATGAACTTGATAGTAGAAAAGAATGGATTGATCCAGAGTGTTGGTATAAAGCAAATCCGGGGTTAGGGACAATAAAAAAATTGGATCAGCTAGAGAATAAAGTTAATAAGGCCAAAGCTAATTCTTTGTTAGTTAAAAACTTGCTGTGCAAAGATTTTAATGTAAGAGAAACAAGTTCTGAAACATGGCTTACATTCGAACAGCTGAATAACCCAGCTACTTATGATTTAGAAGTCTTAAGGCCACGTTACGGCATAGGTGGAGCTGATCTTTCTTCTACAACTGACTTAACAAATGCAACTGTAATATTTATGGTACAAGGAGATAATACAATTTATGTATTACAGATGTATTGGCTTCCAGAAGATTTATTAGAAAAAAGAGTAAGAGAAGATAAAATACCATATGATATTTGGCGTGATTTAGGGTTATTAAGAACAGTGCCAGGAAATAAAGTTCATTACAAGTATGTAACAGAATGGTTTTTAGAGGTACAAAATGAATACGATATATATATCCCTTGGACTGGTTATGATTCATGGAGTGCTGAATATTGGGTACAAGAAATGAAAAGTTATTTTGGTAAAGATAGTATGGATCCGGTAATACAAGGTAAAAAAACTCTTTCTGGGCCTATGAAAAGTTTAGGTGCTGATTTAGAATCAAAAAGAATTAATTATAACAATAATCCAATACTTAAATGGTGTATTTCAAATACATCAATAGATATTGATAAAAATAATAATATACAACCTATTAAGAGTAATCAAAGAAGAAGAATAGATGGTTTAGCTGGGTTATTAAATGCTTACGTATGTTTAGAAAGACATTATGAAGATTATATAAATATGATTTAAGGGGGTGAAAGTATGGGGATATTTGATAGATTTAAAAATAAAACAGTAACAGTGTCTACTTATAAATTAATTACAGATGAAGGGAATGGATTCTATTCTTGGAATGGTAATTTGTATCAGTCAGATATAGTAAGGTCTGCGATAAGACCTAAAGCAAGAGCAATAGGAAAGATTGTGGGAAAACATATAAGGAATGGGCCGGGAGGGATAAAAGTCAATCCAGAACCTTATATGAAATTTTTATTAGAAGAACCTAATCCATATATGACAGGTCAAATGTTACAAGAGAAGTTAGCAGTACAATTAGAGTTGAATAATAATGCTTTTGCTTATATTAATAGAGATGAAAACGGCTATCCTATTGAGATATATCCTATTACTGCAACTACAAGTGAAGCTATTAAAGATAGTAAAGGTATTATGTATTTAAAATTCACATTAAAAAATGGAAAAATCGTAACATTTCGATATGCAGATATAATCCATCTGAGAAAAGATTTTAATAATAATGAGATATTTGGTGATTCACCTGCCCAAGCGCTTATGCCTTTAATGGAAATAGTGAATACAACAGATCAAGGAATAGTAAAAGCTATAAAAAACTCTAATGTTATAAAATGGCTACTTAAATTCAATCAAACTTTAAGACCAGAGGATATTAAAAAACAAACAAAAGATTTTATTAACAATTATTTAAATATTGAGAGCGAAACTGTAGGTGCTGCTGCTACAGATGCAAAGATGGATGCAAAACAGGTTGATCCTAAAGATTATGTACCTAATCACATGCAAATGGATAGAACAGTACAGAGGATATATTCGTTTTTTAATACTAATGAAAAAATTGTTCAAGGGAGGTATACAGAAGATGAGTGGATTTCATATTACGAATCTGCTATTGAACCTGATGTAATACAATTAAGCGGAGAATATACAAGAAAATTATTCTCAAGAAAAGAGAGAGGATTTGGCAATAAAATAGTTTTTGAAAGCTCTAATCTAACATTTGCCAGTATGCAAACAAAACTTAATTTAGTACAATATGTAGATCGTGCAATATTAAGTCCTAATGAAGTAAGAGCAATACTTAATTTAGCACCAATACCAGATGGAGATATTTATGTAAGAAGGTTAGATACTAGACCTACAAGTGAATAAGAGGAGGTGATTAAATGGCAAAAATAAATATAAAAGGAGCAATTGTATCTAATGATATTAAATGGATTTATGAATGGTTTGAAATGGATGCAACAAGTCCTAAAGATGTAGAAAATGAAATAGAGAAGGCTAATGGAGAAGATTTAGAAGTAGAAATAAATTCTGGTGGTGGAGATGTATTTGCAGGGTCAGAAATTTATACAGCCTTAAAAAGTTACAAAGGTAATGTTGAAGTAAGAATTGTAGGTATAGCAGCAAGCGCAGCATCAGTAATTGCTATGGCAGGGGATAAAGTTTTAATATCTCCAACAGCAGAAATGATGATACATAATGTATCTTCAGTAGTAAGAGGGGATTATAGAGATTTAGAACATGAAGCAAAAGTGCTTAAAGACTATAATAGTACAATAGCAAATGCTTATATGCTTAAAAGCGGTATGAGTAAAGAGAAATTGCTTTCTATGATGAATGATGAAACATGGTTAACACCAGAAAAGGCATTGGAATATAAATTGGTTGATGAAATAATGTTCAAAAATGAATTTAAACTGGTAGCTAGTTTTAATCCTTCGCAAATACTACCACAGGAAGTTATAAACAAAATAAGAAATGAGTTTAAGAATCCGATTAATTCACAAAAAAAGAATGAATCGGATATTTTTATGCAAAAAAAAGCTTATGCACAATTAAAACTATTAAAATTAAAAGGAGAGATACATGATGAATAAACAACAATACTTAGAAAAAAGAAATGCTCTATTAGCAGAGGTGGAAAATCTTATAGCAGATGGCAATATCGAAGATTCAAATGTTAAGATGCAAGAAATAGAACAACTAGACGCTAAATGGGAACAGATAAAGCTTGCTAATGCCAATATGAATGCGCTAAAAGACAAGACTGAAGGGATTGATTTAGAAGGCAATTCAGTTGATGTCAAAGATGGTAAATTAGTGGATAATGTAGTAGAAAAAAAGACAGTAGATAAAAAACAAGAATATCAAAATGCTTGGGCTAAAGTAATGATGGGTCAAAGTTTAACTAGTGATGAAAAGATGATATTTGATGAAATAAATACCAAATTTAAAAATTCAATACAAACAACATCTACTCACCAGATTGTAATTCCAGAAACAGTGACAGAAAACATCTGGAAGGAAGCAGCAGCGCTATTTCCAATTTTGGATGATACAAGGATGACTTTTGTACCAGGAGATTTAACGATTCTTAAAGAGATTAATTCTGGAGAAGATGGAGCTTGGTATGATGAAGATTCTGCAGCAGCTGATGGAGGTTTTGAAATTGGACAACTTAATTTATCAGGATGCGAACTTGCGAAAACAATTCCAATTTCTTGGAAATTAAGGAAAATGAGTATAGATGCTTTTATTCCTTATATTACTTCATTATTAGCTGAGAAAATGGGAGCTGCATTAGCGAAAGGTATAGTATCTGGTAAAGGGAAGCCTGGTACTGGAGATACATTTAAGCCGCAACCAAAAGGTGTAGTAACAGCACTTGAAGCAGAAGCAGGGACTCCACAGATAATTATTTATGATCCTGATGCCGCTACTCCTGATCCATTGACTTATGATAAGATTGCTTTAGCAATGGGCAAAATCAAATCTGCTTACAAAAGTGGAGCTTCTATATATGCAACAAGTACTACTATTTGGAGTGAATTAGCATTGTTGAAAGATAATATGGGAAGGCCGCTTCTTATTCCGGATGTAACATCTGGTGGCGTAGGCAGAATATTTGGATTGCCAGTTAAAGAAGATGATAGTGTTGAGGAAGGAGCTATTTTAATAGGTAATGTTGCTAGAGGTTATGCTATGAATGTAAATGAAAATATGACAATATATACAGAGGATCATATTAAAGAAAGATATACAGATTATATGTCTTATGCTATTGTTGATGGCGATGTACTTACAACTAAGGCTTTTGCATTAATTAAGAAAGTAATTACAGGATAAGAAAGTGTGATTCTTGATGTATAAAGTTATTAGAGTTTTTAAAGATAAATACACCAATAATATTTATGCTATTGGGGACAGTTTTGCATCAGATGAGCCAGATCGAATAAAAGATTTATTAAGTAGAAAACTTATTGAAGGTGTGTCCGATAAGGATATGCCTTCAATATATTCTGTTGCTGACGAAAAATATTATCAGTCGATGGTTAAAAAAGACTTAATAAAACTCTTAACTGAGCGTGGCATGAAATTCAATAAAAGACAAACAAAACTTGAATTGATTGAATTACTGCTACAAGGCGGTGAATAATAATGCTTGAGAAAATAAAAAATTCTTTAAGAATAGATGATGATTCATTTGATATGGAAATACAAGACTTAATAAATGCAGCAAAAGCAGATTTGAAGTTAAGTGGTGTAGTTGAAAGCAAGATAGTTGAATTAGACCCATTAATAATAAGGGCTATTAAAACGTTTTGCAAAGCTGAATTTAGTAGTGACGATAAAGAAGCAGATAGATATAAAGAATCTTATGAGAGTATAAAGTGTCATTTATTATTATCAACTGATTATAATACGGATGTGATAGCATGAAAATAAATGAATTAAGACATAGGATAGATGTATACGGAAAAATCGAAATAGAAAATGAATTGGAGGAAGTAGACTATATAGACAGTAAAATTAAGACTATATGGGCTGCTATAATTCCACAGACTGCAAGTTTGCAAAGAGGACAAGTAGAAACTATATTAAGTAATACTACGCATAAAATAATTGTGAGATATAGCACTGGGAAAGATATTACTCAGAATATGTATATTATGTTTAGAGGTAAAAGGTTTGATATAAAATACATCCTCAATCCATATTTTAAAAATGAATTTTTAGAGATATTTTGTAGTGAGGTAATTGAGTAATGGCTGATGTAGAATTTAACACAAAAGAATTAGATCAATTTAGCAAGGATTTGCTAAGTTTAGCACAACAGATAAAAGGGAAACAAAGCAGAAAATTTATGCGAAAAGAAGGAAAGAAGTTGGCAAGAGAACAACGTAGAGAATTTAAGTCTTGTAATATTGGTACAGGCGAGGGAGATACAAAAGATATAGAAAAATCTTTTAAGGGTGGAAAAGTATTTAAAAAAGATGGGGATCTAGCTGTAAGAGGATATTCTAGTCATCCACTTACGCATCTACTCGATAAAGGTCATATAATCAAAGACAAAAACGGTAAAGAACATGGTTTTTGGGTAGGTTACAATTTTATTGATGCAGCAGCTAAGAGATTTGAAAATACTTATGTAGATGATACAGAAAAATTCATAGATGAATTGTTGCGAGAGCATAATTTGTAGGAAGTGAATATATGTTAACATATATGGATATCAAAAAAGCAATTAATGACAAGTTAAAAACACAATTTACAAATATAAAAATAGAATCTAACAATATTCAAGAAGGTATTAAACGGCCTTCTTTTTTTGTGCAATTAGATAATATTGATACAAAAAATTTCATGACAGTTGGTAGAGATAGAAATTTAACAGTTAGGATTTATTATTTTCCATCTGACAGATACAAAAATGAAATTGAATTGTTGAATATAAAAGATGATCTAGAAACTCTATTTTTATATGATGGAGTATTAGATGTTAATGGATATTTAGCTGATATAGACAATATAGAGCTAGATGTAGTTGACAACAAAGGGCAAGATAAGGTTTTACATTGTTATTTTGATTTAAAATTTTATGAAAACTGGAACAAAACTGATGAACACGAAGAAATGGAAGATTTATATTATAGCTAAAATAATTAGAAAGGAATGAGAGTATGGCAGATATCGGAATGCCTAAAATTAACATAATATTTAAAGGACTTGGAGCAAGTGCAGTACAAAGAGGGAGTAAAGGTGTAGCTTGTTTAATTGTAAAAGATACAACAAATACAGAAATGTTTGCGAAATATAGAAGCATTGATGATTTTACAGCAGAACAACAGGCAAAATATACAGCGGATAATGTGCAATACATTAAGGATGTACTAGAAGGAACACCAAAAGAGTTACTAGTGTTCAGAATCGGAGAAGGGGGAACATTAGCAGACATACTAAGTAAAGTTAAAATAAAAGCTCCTAGAAACTGCTGGATTGCTATTGCAGATGCAACGGATACAGAAACTACGGATTTAGTATCATTTGTTAAGAGTGCAGTAGCGAATAATCACAAAAGATACAAAGCAATCGTATATAATTCAAAAGCAGATGATATGCATATTGTTAATTTTACTAATTCTAAAGTTAAGTTTAAAGATGTAAGGGGAGAACAGACTGGAGATAAAGCAGTACCATATCTGCTAGGATACCTAGCAGGATTATCGCTTGATATGAGTTCAATTGCAAAAGTTCTAGATAAATTTGAAAGTGTAATAGAACCAGACAATTTAGAAGCTGCTGTAAACAATGGAGAATTTATACTTTATAACGATGAAGGAGAAGTTAGGGTAGCTAGAGGTGTAAATAGTTTAACTACAACAGGAGAAGGAATTACGGATGATATGAAATTCATCTTAATTGTAGAAGTAATGGATTTAATCTATAACGATATTTACACTACATTTGACAAATTCTACAAAGGGAAATATAAAAATAATGCAGATAATCAAGCATTATTAATAGGTGCAATTACTGCTTATTTTAAATCTTTAGCATTGGATAATTTGTTAGATGATAATTTTGATAATAGAGCTACTGTTGATTTAGAGCAACAACGATTAGCTAATATTCCTAAGTATGGGGAAGATGTTGTTTTAACGTGGGATGATGAAAAAGTTAAAAATATGACAGTAGGAACAAATGTATGGCTTAGAAGTAATATCAAGATTCTTAATGCAATGGAAGATTTTACATTTACAATTGTAATGTAAGAAAGGTTAGGTGATAAACAATGACGCAAATTGGGAATAAGCAATTTAACGGGAAAAACGGAAAGTGCTGGATTAACGATAAAAGGTATATGAATGTGTATAATTTAACTGTTACAATTACAAATAATTATGAAGAAATTCCAGATCCGAGAGATGGGCACTTTGGGAAGGTGCAAGTACCTAATGGGTATTCAATAGAGGGGAGTTTGACGCTTAGGAGAGATGGCTCTGAAATAGATTTTCTAAAAGAATTAGCAGATGCAACTAAAAATAATTTAATTCCAGAGATCAGTATTGTTGCAAAAATGGAAAGAAATGATGGCTCTAAAGCAGTTAGATATAGATATGATGAAGTAACATTCGATTCATATGATTTACAAAAATTTGAACAGGATAGTGCAACAACAGAATTGGAATTGAGTTTTAAAGCAGCTACATTTGAAGAAATTTAGCATATAGCACCCTAAAAAAAGGTGTTTTTCTTATGCATTTAAAATGAAATTAGAAAGGATTTGATAAGATGTCAAAAGGTAAAAAATTAACACTTGATGATTTTAGAAAAAAAGCATTACAGAGAGAAAAAGCTAAGAAATTATTTACATTTATAGATGTAGAGGATTTTGGAGAAATAAGATTTGAAAGACCAACGAACAATGAAATTTTAAGATATATGAATGAATGTGCTAGAGCAGTAAAAACAGATGAGAAAGGTAAAGTTATAGAACAAGATTTAACAATAATGTTTGAAGCAAGTAAAGAATTAGTATATACGTGTTGCGAATTTTTACAAGACAGAGAATTAAGGGAAGAATTAGAGATTAAAGACCCTTTAGATGTAGTATCTAAAATATTTGGCATAAATGGAACGATAGAAATTGCATCACAAATTATAGAAGAATTTGAGGGTAGAAAATTAGCTGAGGAAGTAGTTGAAGATATAAAAAACTAATAGGAGATAGTAAGAAACCAGGTGAAATGTATTGGGTGTCTTACTATCTCCAAAAAGGATTTACATTAGATTACTTACTTAATTTAGAATATGTAGAAAAACAATTCTTTTTGCGTTCTATGGAAGTGTGCCAAGAAGAAAAAGTCTTATATGATATAGAAAAATTAAAAGCCATTTTTAGAGAAAAGAGGTGAGAAAATGGCTAGAACGATTGGTACTATATTGGCGATGAGAGATAGAACTTCTCAAACCCTTATGCGTGTAAATAGAAATGTAGAAAATGTAACTAAAAACATGAAGAAATCACAACGTCAGGTGCAAAAGTGGCAGAATAACTTTGTAAAAGGCATGGATAAGATCATAAAGAAAACAGCAAAGGTAGGATTAGCCGTAGGTGCTATGTTTGGAGTTTTGGGTACAAAACTAGGATTTGAAGGACTAAAAGACTTAGAAGAAGGTGCAGCAAAAGTAAAATCTATTGCTAAAAATGCCCTGCAATTAAAAAATATCAAAAGGGATTTGCTTAAAGCAAGTACGAAAACGGGTGTAAGTGTTACGGAGTTAGCTGAAACACAGTATAGTGCAATATCTAGTGGTGTAAGTGCTAAAGATTCTTTAGGTGCTAGTGTTACAGCTACAAAACTTGCAAAGGCAGGATTCACAGATGCTAATAGTGCACTAAAAATCATGACATCAACTATGAATGTATATGGGCTTACTGGAATGAAAGCAATGCAAAGCATATCAGATAAGCTACTTGTTACACAAAATCTAGGGGTAACTACTGTTGCTGAAATGGCAGAATTTATGGGATCGTTAACCCCTATTGCAAATTCTGCTGGTGCTAGTATAGATGAACTTATGGCAGGCATGGCAAGTTTGACCAAAAATGGACTCAAAACAGATAAAGCTGTTACTGCATTTAAAGATGTATTAACAAGTGTAATAAAACCATCTGATGAAGCATCTAAGATGGCTAAAAAGTTAGGGATTAACTTTAGTGTTAGTGCTATAAAAAGTAAAGGATTAGCTAATTTTTTAGAAGAAGTGAAGAAAAAAGCTGGTGGAAATACGGAAGTAATGGGAAAACTATTTGGAAATGTTAGAGCGTTGAGTGGGGCTTTAATACTTACTGGAAAAGGGTTGCAAGATTTTAATATATCTCTTGATGCTATGAAAAATAGTGCGGGTGCAACCGATACTGCATACAAGACAATGACAAATACTATTGGATTCAAGTTAAATAAATTAAAAAATACAAGCAAGAATATATTTACAAGCATTATGAATACTCAATCTGGTTTAATTGGAAAATATGTTGATAAAATGAATGCTTGGGTAGAAAATAATGAAGATACTATACAAAGGTATGTGCAAAGAATAGGTGATGGAATTGTTAAGATTACAAAATTTATTGGGACAATAGTGGAATTTGCTCAAAAGCATGAAAAATTAATTACAACTATTTTAGTGTTTATTGGGACTTTATATACAGTTATAAAAGTGATAGGAATATTAAAAACTGTATTTACTGCATTAAATACAATATGGCTTATATTTAATGGCACATTAGCATTAACTCCACTCGGATGGATTGTGTTTTCAATAGGTGCATTAGTAGCAATAGGTTATGCACTATGGAGAAACTGGGATAAATTAACTAAAAAAGCTAGAGATTTATGGGATTGGTTCACAAACTTAATAAGTGGCACAGATGATTGGAAACTAGCACTTACAGGAATATTTGCACCGATATTATTACTAATCAAGCATTTTAATAAAGTAAAAGAAACAGCAGGTAAAGCATGGGGTGTTGTAAAGAAATTTTTCGGTTTTGGTGGAGATGACAAGAAGGAAGTTTCTGTAAATATCAAAGACAAAACTATAAAATTGAAGAAGTAT
This sequence comes from Crassaminicella thermophila, assembly GCF_008152325.1. Classification (GTDB taxonomy): domain Bacteria; phylum Bacillota; class Clostridia; order Peptostreptococcales; family Thermotaleaceae; genus Crassaminicella_A; species Crassaminicella_A thermophila. The sequence continues at coordinate 1,945,608 of NZ_CP042243.1, read as the reverse complement.
GCAAAAGGTGGTATAGCGACTAGACCTTCCATATTTGGTGAAGCAGGGCCAGAAATAGCAATACCACTTAAGAAAAATAATTCACGTTCTCAAAGATTATTAGATCAAGCGAATAGTATTATAAATGGGAAGAAAGAAAATTCAACTTCTGTAGACAACTCAAAATTTATCAATATTGTTATAAATTTTAATGGTACTACAATTGGTGAACAGGAGTTTTTTGAGAAGGCAGGACAGTATATTGTATATAAAATTAAATCAACAATTGCCAATATGGCAGGAGGTGATTAGATAATGAATATTGTAGTAAGCGCAAATAACAATAAAGAGATATTTGTATTACCAGTTGTGCCTACTGATATTGAGATACATATTCCACAAAATAACGAAGAATTTCAAACAATTAATAGTGGAACACTCAATCTAATAGGAGATGTAGGGCTAAGAACATTATCTATTTCTTCTATATTCCCAACTCATCAGTACAAATGGTTAAAAGCAGGAAGTAATAGCAATGGTTGGGAGTATGTAGAGTTTTTAAATAGGTGGCGTAAGGCTAAAGTACCGATCCGCATTGTAATTACACGCAAAGATGGATCAGAAGTGCTAAACATGGCATGTACTATAGAAAGTTTCATATATGGACTTACAAGAAATGAAGATATTAGATATACTTTAGATTTAAAAGAATATAAATTTGTGAAGGTGGTGTAATATGGATAATTACACTGTCTTAATAATTAAAGATAATTCACAAAGATTTAATATTACGCAATTGTGTTCGAATTTGAATTGGAGAGATAGTTTAGAAACTTTAGGAATGGAATTTTCTTTTGACGTAGCAAGAAATATAGAAGATAAATATATGGTGAATTGGGATTTAGTTGAAATAGGAGATAAAGTTATATTTGCTAACAATAATGTAGAAATATTTAGAGGGATTATTACGGACTTATTAACTGAAAGATACAAAAAGTCAGTTACTGCATTCGATTATGCTTTTTATCTCAACCAATCGAGGATTATTATTCAATTTAGAAAGACGAGTGCTACAGATGCTATTAAGCAATTATGTTCAAAATTTAATGTTCCTATTGGCAATGTTACAAACATTTCTACACAAATTACAAAAATATATAAAGATAAAACTGTAGCAGAAATTATAAAAGACATATTAGAGCAAGCTACAAATGAACTAAATATTAAATATAGATTAGAAATGCGAAAAGGCAAGTTGTACATTGAAAAATATACTGATTTAATCGTAAAACCTACTTTCCAACCTGCTAGTAATATAACATCTTTTAATATATTTGATGCTATTGGAAATATTAGCAAAACAGAATCAATAAGAGATATGAGAAATAGCATATTGATTACTTCTAGTGATGAAAAAAGTAGTAGGGTAATAGCAACTGCTAAAGATGATAAAAATATTGCAAAGTTTGGGTTATTACAAGATGTTGAAAGTGTAGACAACAAAGATATAGCACAAGCACAAAATATAGCTAGAAATAAACTGAAAGAACTAAATAAAGTAAATGAAGATATTACTTTAGAATTGCTAGGTGATGATAAGGTTAGAAGTGGCAGAATACTTGAAATTAATAATGATTCATTTGGGTTAAATGGACAATATCTTGTTAAAGACTGTACTCACACTTATAACAATTCTATTCACAAAATGAATATAACAGTTGAGAAGGTGATATAGTGAAAAAAGAAAACTGGGACATAGAATTGGCTAAAATGTTTGCAGAAAGAAATAACAAAAGAAATATAGGTAATGTTATTGGCCAAGTGGTGAGTATTTTTCCAGATATAAAGATTAGTATTTTAGATGGCAATATTATTCTGCATAAGGAGCAATTATATTGTTGTGCTCATGTTTTAGCTGGATATACAAGACAAATTAAGAATACAAATATTAGTTTGGAAGATTTTAAAGCTACTACTGGAGAAACAACACATAAATTAAAACCAGACGGTTCATATAATAACTATGAATATAGTAATATTGAAATTCCATCTGCTACTAAATCATTAGAAACTGCGAAAATGGAATTTATGGATACCCTTCAAGTTGGTGATGAAGTGTTACTAATTCATACAGTAGATGAACAAACATGGTTTATAGTAGATAAAATAATTAAGCTATAAGGTAGGTGATGATATGTTTCCAAGCTTAGATTTAGATACTACTATAAGTAAAGTAGAAAAGAACACAATACAGCAAAATCTTGGCACTAGTTTTTTATTTGACTTTACCGAAGGAGATTTTGTTATTAGAGATGGAAAACTAGTAAAAGCTGAAGATATTGAAGCTATAAAAGTTTGGATTGAAAAGATATTAAGAACTGAAAAATTCAAATTTAAAATATATGAAAAAGAAGATATTAATGAAGAATATGGAATAACAATTAAAAAACTAATTATGGGGAAAAAGCTTCCATTTGGTTTTATAAGGTCTGAATTAAAAAGAGAAATTACGGAAGCCTTACTAAAACACCCAATGATTGTAGACATTAACAATTTTAGAACAATACAAGAAAGAGCTACCTTGAAAGTATTCTTTACAGTGAACTTAGAAGATGGTCGCACCTTCGACCAGGAGGTGAATATATAGATGGCAGATGATAGAGATACAATACAAAATAGAATGCTACAAAACATATCAGATGAATATGACAAGACCGAAGGGTCTTTTTTTTATGATGTTTTAAAGTCTGTAGCTATAGAGTTGGAAAATGCTTATAAAAAACAAGAATCTATACTAGATAAAGGCTTTGTAGAAACTGCTACAGGAGAATGGCTAGATAAGAAAGTAGCAGAACAAGGCTTGACAAGAAAGTCTGCCACAAAAGCTACTACTATTGTTACAATAACAGGAAGTGAAGGAACAATAGTAAACGAAGGAACATTAGTAGCTAGCGATACTGTTAATTTTGTTGTAAAAGAAACTAAAACAATAGATGCTACAGGACAAGTAGATGTTTTAGTTGAGTGTGAAGAAGAAGGAAGTATAGGAAATGTACCAGCAGGAGCAATAAAATATTTTCCTGTAACAATTGCAGGTTTAACTGGCGTGACAAATCTTAATGCAGTAACTAATGGATATGATGGTGAAACTGACGAAGAATTAAGACAGAGATATTTTGATAAGGTTAGAACTCCTGCAACAAGTGGTAACAAATGGCATTATAGAAATTGGGCTAAGGAAGTTACAGGAGTTGGAGATGCTAGAGTTTTTCCGCTTGCCAATGGTCCAGGAACAGTAAAGGTAATGATTATAGATAGTAATAAAACAGGAGCAGAACAAGAGTTAATAGATGCAGTATATAACCACATTGAAGAAAATAGACCAATAGGCGCAACAGTAACAGTTGTAAGTGCAACAGAAGTTCCAATAAATATTAATGTGACTTTAACTATTGATACAGACAATTATGCAGAGCAAGAGGTAATAACAAATATAGAAAATAATATAACTGCATATTTGAAAGAAATAGCTTTTGTAGAGGACTATGTAAGCTATGCAAAAGTCGGTAGCATTATATTAGATACTATAGGAGTACTTGACTATTCAAATTTAATTGTAAATGGTGGCACTTCAAACATAACTATAGCTGATAATGAAGTTGCAGTTTTAGGTGGTGTAACAAATGTCTAATCAGCTTATGAAATACCTTCCTGGTTACTATAAAACAAGTCAAGTAATAGCTAATATCACAGATGTAGAAAATAGCGAAATACAGCAATTCAAAACAAGTTTAGATAATACGCTTAATCAATTCTTTGTAGATCTAGCTGATACATCATTAGATAGATGGGAAAAAGAGTTAGGGATACCTGTAAATAAGAACAAAGATATAAAGTATAGAAGAAGTGTTATAAAATCAAAAATTCGAGGGCAAGGTACTATAACCATAAATTTAATTAAAAATGTAGCTGAAAGCTATAGTAATGGAGAGGTTGAAGTTACAGAGAATAATTCAAACTATTTATTTACTATAACTTTTGTTGGGACAAAAGGAATTCCACCCAATATGGATGATTTAAAAAATGCCATAGAAGATATTAAGCCAGCACATTTAGGATTTACTTTTGAATATACTTACAATACTTATCAGTATTTATCGCAGTTTACCCACGCTGATTTAGCTTTATATACTCATACTGATTTAAGAGAGGTGATATAATTGCCTGATTATACTGAAAATTATAAGTTAAAGAAACCTTTAGCAAATGAAAATTACAATATTGAAGATTTTAATACTAATGCTGATATTATTGATGCTGAATTAAAAAATGTTAACGATAAAATAAGTGAAATAAGAAATGATATTAACAATTTAGATATACCAGTAACATCAGTAAATAACAAAACTGGAGATATAGTTTTGACTGCTGCAGATGTAGGAGCAGAAACTCCTTCTGGAGCTCAAGCAAAAGCTAATGTGGCAGAACAAAATGCAAAGAATTATGCTGATAGTATAAAAGCCAACAAAATTAAGTCAGTTAAGTAATGATGTAGGATATATAACAACACAAAGAGCTGTATCAGATAGTGTAACTAGTACAAGTTCTACTACAGCAGCAAGTAGTAAAGCAGTTAAAACCGCATATGACAAAGCAAATGATGCATACAGTAAAGTTACATCTGCTACTTATGTTAGAGATAGAGTTAAGGCGGCAGATGGTCATGGTAGTGGTTTAGATGCGGACTTACTTGATGGGTGGCATAGGGATTCTATAAGAGATTGGAATCACTTACTAAATAGACCATCTTCGCTCCCTGCTAATGGTGGAAATGCTGATAGCGTAGATGGATTGCATTTTAGAGAATACAACGGGAGCTTACAATATTACTATGGAGGGAAGTGGAAAAATTTGAATGGAAATGCTTACGATGCGAGTAAAATTAGAGTAGGGGCAGCAAACCATATTAGAGGAGATGTAGGTGAAGTAAATATACTTAATATAACCGGAAGTGGAGAGTTAATAAATCTCGCAGTATACCTTTATGATAATGCAAATTTGTATTCTTTAAGAGTAAACATAGATGGTAGTGATATTATAAATTTAAGTGATTATGTAATGCAAACATTTACTGATACATCAGGTAGTTTAACTTTTGTAAATGCCCCAATAAGATTTGATTCAAGTTTAAGTATTTATGTTGATGTTACTTCCAGTTACAATTCTGTTGTTTATGGATATGTATTAGATTAATAAGGAGGGTAATGATATGTTTAGTGTAGAAAATGGTACAGTTTTTGAAGTCGAAGAAGTTGATACAGGAATTCAAAATGCTGTGATTAAAAAGTGGTATGGAAAAGAAATGAAGCTAGAAAAGGTTGAAGAAGGAAATACAAGAATTTATAAATGGGTAAAATTCGATTTAGATAATGGTGATTATGTAGATGATATAACTAATACAGATTTAATTAATGTAGATGGTGTTGATTATACACCTGTAGATGGGCGAGTAGAAACTGATATAACAGAAGAACTAAAGGAGAAAAAATTAGAAGAACTTAAAAATCAATACTTGCAACTTATTAGAGATGCGAGAGATTTAGGTGAAGATGCTGAAGTAACAAGACTACAACAAGAGTATCAACAGAAAAAAACAGAGATTGAAAATGCATAGTATAAGCACCTTATAGGTGTTATTTTTATGCAGAAAAGAGGAGGAAATGCAATATGAATAATCCAAATAAAATTATTTTACATCATAGCCTTACTAAAAGATGGTAAGGTTGTTGATTTTTAATGCAATCAAAAGATATCATATGCAGGTTAGGGGATGGAGCGATATAGGCTATCATTATGTGATAGAAAAAGTTGGAGATAAATATGAAATTCTAAAAGGCAGAGATGAAAAGACACCAGGAGCGCATTGCAAAGAACAGCATTGCAATTTTGAATCAATTGGAATTTGTTTGGTAGGAAATTTTGATATAGCAGAACCACCACAGGCGCAATTAGATAAGCTTTATGAGTTATTAGAAGATATATTTAAGCGATATGGAAAGATGAAGATTTACGGACATAATCATTTTGCAAAATACAAGAGTTGTCCTGGAACTAAGTTTCCTATGAACAAAGTACTTGCTGAAGCTTTTCAAAGAAAGAAAAAACATTGGGCCGAAAAGTGTTTTATTAATCTTAACAACAAGGGCATTACAATACATGAAAAGAGATTCAATGATCCAATTACAAGAGGAGAAGTATTTGCATTACTGGATCAATTAACAGATAGAAAGTAGGTGTTGCTATGGTATGTGAAAGACACGAGGAGATTGTAAATCGTTTAAACAATCATGCTGATAGAATTAAACAACTAGAAATAAATAATGCAAAAACAGGAGAGAAAATTACAAGCTTGATAGAAAAATTAGAGAATCTAACAAGCTGGATTAAAGCTTTAGTAATGCTAGGCGGTACTACATTGCTAGGCTTTTTCTTTTGGTACATACAAAACATAGGGAGGTAATATTATGGAATTTATAAGGAAAATCAAATTTGAATATGTATATGCTTTAATAGTGCTTCTTGTCCTTTCAGGAGCATTATTCTATTTTAGACAAGAAAAAATGATACTAATGATTTTAGGTGCTTTGATTGCTAGTAGCAGCAGTATTACTACTTTCTTTTTCACGAAGCATGATCCAAAAAGTGAGAAGAAAGAAGACGCAGGGGCTTAGGCTCCTGTTTTTTTGTTTTTGAGAAAATGGAAAATATTTCTTGACACTATACCGAAAATACGGTATAATATAATTAAGAAAGAGAGGTGAGGAAATGCTAGATGAAATTGAAAAAGTCGTCCATATCATCTTCGAAGTAGTAAGTACCATCGCCATAGTAGTTGCACTTCAAAGAGATAGAAACGACTAATCACAGGGGCTAAAAAGCCCCAACTCTTAATACTATTATATCACATCTAGCATAAAACTATGAATAAAAAATATCTAGTAGGCTTATTGATTATTCAAGCACTTCACTTATTAACACCATATAAAGTATTTGATGTATTATTCTATCTAGGGATAACACTACTAATAATTGATCTATTAAGAAGGAAATAGGGTGATTAAATGGCATTTAAAAAAGTATTAGAAGATAACAATGTTTCTGGTTACAGGTTATCAAAGGATATAGGGATACCACAACAAACTATATCAGATTATGTATCTGGGAAAAAGAATTTTAATAGTATGAAAATTGGTGTTGCGAAAAAAATTGCTGATTATCTTGGCATGACATTAGACGAATTATATGAAAAATCAACTAATTAATATTTCCTACGAAAAAGCAATAAGAGAGTGGTATATGCTGTGTTTAGGGGAATGTGTGTATAGCAGGATGAAGTTGCTGCTATAGATGGGGAGATATAGAATGTATTGATAAGGTAGGATTACTCCTACCCTTTTGAAATTATAATATTGCTTTGCCGAGAACGTATGTTCTGATATAATGTATGTATTCCCTATTTTAGTAAAAAAGAGGAAAGTTTAAATATTATGTAGAAATAGTATTAATTGACAAAAAAGGAAAAATGTTTTACTAAAAAGGGGGATTAACTTTGGATTTAACTGTAAGAGTTCGAGGAGCGTTAAATTTTGATACATTAGATAGTTTTTTGGCAGATAATAATAATGTGTTGAATAATAATTACACAAAATATGATAGTCTTGTTTTTGACTTAGAACATTTAACATTTATTTCTCCAGTTGGATTTTGCACTTTGGCCTGTTTGATTAAGTATTGTCAGCATAATAAAATAGCAAATGAGTACAAATTAATACCTTCTAAACATGTAAATTCTTACTTTGAACGAATGGATTTTTACAACGCTTTTGGTGTTGATATAGGTATAACACAATGTAGATATGACTGTTCAAATAGATTGATGGAACTTAAAGAAATTAAAGGGCAGAATCCAAATGAAGATTCACAAATAGCAGAGCACTTTAAACATATTTTTCAATCACAAATAAAAGGAGATTCTAATATATTAGAAGCGGTTTCATATTCAATAGGAGAAATAGTAGATAATACAATACGTCATTCATTATCGCCTATTAACGGTTTTATATGTGCACAAACTTATCGAAATAAAAGAAAGCTTGAAATATGTATTGCAGATTGCGGAATTGGCATACCAAAAAGTTTAAAATCCAGCAATAATATAGACCCTTCAGAAAGGGATTGCTTAGTCTATGACCACGAATATATACTTTATGCACTAAGAAAAGGTATATCAAGTAAATATGGAAAAGGCCATACTGGAGAAGGACTATTTTTCTCATCAGAATTTATAAAAGAAAACTATGGAAGAATGAAAATTATTTCCGGAAAGGGGTTATGTTTGATAAAAAATGGAAATGATGTATTACAAATGGATATTGATTGCTGGACAGGAACAATAGTAGCGTTAGAGTTTCAATTAGACAATGAGGTAAATGTAAAAAATATATTTGATAGGGAATTTCCGATGGATAGTACGGAGGATTTTGATTGGATTTAAGGAGGTGCTTTATGGTGATTAGAATGGATCAATGGGGAAAAGTTTTAAGCACTAGAGATTTGGGAGCAAACATTAGACAAAAAATAATTGTTGAATTCAATAAACAAGACCAAGATATAGTAATTGACTTTATTAATGTTGAAGGAATCAATCAATCTTGCGCAGACGAAGTTTTTGGAAAAATGTTACTTGAGATAGGCTTAGATAACTTCAAAAAAAGAATAAAGTTTAATAATATGAATGACACAATTTCAAGTGTTGTTAAATATGTTATGGCATCAAGATGGTCAAATTTAAAAAATAACGCAATCAATTAAACAGGGCAGGAAAGATTTCCTGCCCTTCCTTTATAACTTCCTAAACACCCCTTCGACAACGCCTAGAATATTCTTAGCCGATCTAGTATATTTCCTGAAAGAAATCTTATCATTAATGCGCACAGCTATAATATCATCTTTTTTAGGAGAAACATTTTTCAAAAGTATATGATCTCCTTTTAGAATTCCAAGAGCAATATTATCTTTTGAAGCCTGAACTATGATATGTTTGTTATTTTCCTTTTCTACTATTTCAATGCATCTTGGCTTAGTTGAATCCCTTCTAATATAACCATTCTTTTCAAGATTTTCTAAATGTCCATGTACAGTAGAAGAAGAACTCAAACCAACAGAATTACAAATCTCTCTAACAGTAGGAGGATAGCCTTTCTCATCTATTTCTTTTCTTATATAATCAAGTATTTGTTGTTGTCTTTTACTTAAAGTACGATTCATAGAATCACCTCAAGAAAATAATACCATATATTAGAAATAAAAACAAACATATGTTCGTACATAATGTTTATTTGATCAAAAAAGGGGAAGAGCGCCAAAATAATTGACGCTCTTTTGGGGTTAAGTTTTTACAATTAAACTTTGAAATATGGATCTGTTTTTAGTTGAAAAAATATTCATTTCAATAGTAATTGTTTTCACCCCTTTTTTTGATCACATGTAAGCCCCCTTTTTTTCTTAATTCTTTACAAGTGGTCAGCTTGTGATAATTAAGAAAGTTCCTACTGATAGCTATAACAAAAGTTACTTATGTTAAAATAATCTTATCATCTTTTTCCAAAATTTGCAATATACATATAATAAGTAAGAGTTAAGCCTGTACTAATATGTTACTGTGTATGAGGCAATTTATCAAATCTGCGCCCGCTCACTGTCACATATAGGATAGTAAGACTCAGGTAGATTGACCAGATCGTAACAGATTCACACCACAAAATCGATAAATAAGTATATAGTGTAATGAAATTGGCAAAACTCTTACTGCACATTTATATTAAAACAGTTCTATTTGCGATACTGCGCAATAGAAACTGCCAAACTAGCAAACATAAGAAATATTGTTATAACTTCATACATTGTATCAGTGGACCTTTCCCCTATATGTGCCTTGGGTGCAGGAAAATTATACCACAAACAGGGCGATTTATGAGATTTTCGTCATAAATTGCCTGATTGTTTGTTTTTTTGACAATCCTTTTGTCGAAACTTTCCTAAAGGAATCCTCACTTTAACATAAAATACATAATATATTAACTAAAGATAATATGAGGTGGGGGATATGGGGGTAAAGCACAGATTAAAAGAAATAAGAATGAAAGAATATATGATGAAACAAAAAGAATTTGCCGAGAGAGTTTTAGAAATGGATTATAGGAAATACAATAACTATGAAAATGGAACTACTCCATCAGGAGAAGCAATGCTATATATAGCGAAGAAATTAAAAAGACCTGTTGAAGAGATATTTTACCTGGAAGATTAACCAGGTATTTTTTTTATATAAAAAATCGAAAGTTTTGGAAAAAATTCATATGGACATGCAATTTTTTGAGTAGTGTTCATATACTATAGTAAGTTTACAAAAAGTAAACAAAATCGTATACAGGAGGGAATGGTATGAATATTGGATTAGATAATGGAAGAGGTAATGTTAAAGTTGTTTGTGGTAACAGAAGAAAAATATTTGAGTCTTATTGCGGTAGAGGCTATGAAATGGATTTTTCATATGGTAAAGAAAACTATGAAGTGCAAATAGATAATGAAAAATATTTTGTTGGAGCACTTGCTAAAAGAGAAGGTATGTCTAGATGTTTTCAGAAACACAAAATCGACAACAAGCGAACAAAACCACTTGTGTTAACAGCAATATCTCTAATGACTATTCAAGATAGCAATGTCAATATTGTTACAGGTACGCCAATATCAGATTATAGGGAACAAAAGGATCAAATTGAGATGTATTTAAGAGGAAAATATAAAGTTAAAGTTACAGAGGAGGAGCAAAAAGAAATTGAGATAGAAAATGTTAAAGTGTTTCCTGAAGGTGCTGGAGCTTACTTTTCAAAAATTCTTAATATGAATGGAGAGGTATGTGATAAAGAACTAGCTACTACAAAAGTGGGGATTGTAGATATAGGTTATAAAACGACAAATATATCAGTGTTTGATAATTTGAAATTTGTAGATAAATTAAGCGCAACGTTTAATTTTGGAATACATCAAGCATTCAACATGATCTATAAAAGATTATCAAGAGAAGAAGATATAACACCTGAACAAGTAGAGAATATAACTACTGGCTATGAATTTAAAACCTTGTCTGATAGGATACAGACAGAAATTAATAAATTTTGGGGTAATATATCATTTAAAATATTCATTTGTGGCGGGGGAGCATATTTATTAAAAGACTATTTTCCTAAATTTGAATTGATTAATAAACCAGAATTTGCAAATGCAGAAGGATATTATAAAATAGCACAGATGCTTTACAAACCTAAAGTAGAAAGGTGGACTTTTGGGCAATGAAAGTTTTTAGCATAAGAGTTCCAGAAGAGGTATGTGTAAAGCTTAAAACTATGGATAAGGATGATCTGCGAAAAATTTTAGCCGAAATAACAGGAATCACATATAAAGAAAAAAATAAATTAATATTAATCGAGAACATAGTTAAAAAATATTTAGATGAGAATTTAGCTAGGCTAGACATTAAAGAGAAAGAAGAAAAAGGAGATAAAGATATGACTTCAAAAGCTATGAATGCAGTATTAGAGATTATAGGTTAGGAAATAAAAACCTTCTCATGAAGGCTGGAAGAAGGCTATGATTACTGTTAAGCGAATGCCTTCGCTAACAGTATATGCGAAGGTGTTCAAAAAAATGCTAGTACTATAGAAATTAAGCTAAAAATTTTGCAACAATACTAGAAATACCTATTAACATTAACCCGATGCCAACATCAACTAACATACTATCATCTCCTTTAATGATAGTATTAACCTGAAAGGGGAGTTATAAACATGAAAGATATTTTAACAATTGCAGATGTTGGAATTTTTATCTTGGGATTTTGGTTTATATTACGAGGATTATACAGAGGAATAATTAAAAGGAGGTTTTATAAGTGAAAGGACTATCAGGACTAAGTGCGAAATTAATGCCTGTGTTTAAAACTTTACTACATGAAGTAGCAAGTTTAAGTTGGATTGCAGCATTAGCAATGATAGCAATTGGTGGGGCATTATTTATGTTTGGGAATGAATTTGGAGCCAAAAAACTATGCAGAAACGCTATATATGGATGGATTATTATTCAAATAGTTAATATGTTAGCGTAGGTGATATATATGAAGCTACAAATTATACCTGATATTAATATTGATAACACAAAAGTTTTAGGTTTAGTAGAAAATATGCATTTTTACAAGAATCTTATAAAAAGATTTAAATTAACAAAAGAAGAAGTAATTCTATTTGAGCAGCATATCATAACATATGAAATTTTAATAACTAAAGATAATTTAAGTTTTTTTATAGGATTTGATGACGAAATAAAAGATAATATTGAGACAGAATTGAATATTTGTTGGAAACAAGCAACGTTTAAGAAAGTAAAACCAATATCTATTATTGGCATAACAAAAGAATTAGAACTTGAAGAACATTATTTCCTTTCGCTTAAAACAGACTTAAGAGGGCAATTTCCACTTTCTAATATACTAGAAACACAAACAATTTTAAGGAATAATGAAAGAATATTGATCAGATTGGAAATGAAACCTATATCAAATACTTGGTATAGAGAAGTAGAGGATCATATTAAAAACTTTGAAAAAGGCAAAGTTGCAAGTAAAAATACATTTTCTATAAAAGATATTGGATTTAAAACAGCGGAATTAGTTCTAGATGTAGTATATTCATTTATAGATTTTGCAAATGATATGATTACTAAGGAGAAAATTGAACACGAGAGACTAAATAACAACCGTTATGCAAAACTTTTAAGAAATGGCCTTAGTAACAATACAAAAGAAAAGAGTAAATACAATGCATATGACACAAAAATCTATATAACAGTAGATTCTAAAAGAAATGATATGATATTCAGAAATATAGAAAAATCATTCAACTCGATGGCAGGAGATAATAGATGGATTTTAAAATATAAAAGCAATAATAAAAATATTCTTTGCTCAAAAGAAATCGCACAGATTATGCAGATGCCTACTAAGTATTATCAGAAAACTTACAAGATTAATAATATCGATAATAGAGAAATAGAAGTACCAAAAGAATTACAGCGACATGGTATACTAATTGGAACAGCAACTATCAAAGGAAGAGGTATAAATACATATTGGTGTAACAATTATAATGTGAGAACTTTATCAAAAGTAGTAGCTGGACCATCAGGAGCAGGGAAAACAGAATATACATGTAACTTTATTGTTGGAGCGAACAGGATAGGTGATTGTACAATAACATTTGATTACATTAAAAAATGTGACCTTACCTATAACTCAATTAAGTATATAAATGATCCAGTGCTTATTGATCTATCAGATGAAAAGCAATTGTTTGCTTTCGCATATCCTGAGGTATCAAACAAGATTTCAAAAGAATCAACACCTTGGGAACGAATACTGGTAGCTAGTGAAATAGCACAGCAAGTTAAGTACTTAGTAAATAGTATTTCTGATGGAGATAATAACGGTGCTTTATCAAGCCAGATGACTAGATATTTAATGGCAGCAGTCAAAATTGTTTTTATCCATCCAGGTGAGGTAGTAGATAATGCTTTTAGAGTGTTAGAGGATTGGAAAGTGAGAAATGAATATATTAGAAAAAGCAAAGGCATTTATGATTATAGTGATAGGGTTTTAAACACACTTAGAGAATTAAATGATACAGATAGTGATGGTAAAATCACAGGTACTAAGATACATTTAATTAGTGGAATTATCAATAGGATTAACACGCTTGTGGAAAATCCAAGATTGGAAAGAATGCTAAAAGCTCCAATAGATAAGCATAATTTTACTAAATATATGAATGAGGGCAGAGCTGTATATATTATGATGCCTGAAAAAGCATTTAAAGATCCAATGACTAAAGATGTTATAGTAACATATTTTATGACTAGAATAAGAATGGCATCTTTGGAACGATGTGACATAGATAAACCTAATATTGCGCATATAATAACAGATGAAGTACACCAGGTGCCAACAGCAGCATCATTTTTAAAAAATCATATTACAGAGTTTAGAAAATTTGGTTTAGCACCATATTTTACAATTCATTATATGAAGCAATTCAAAAGCTTATTAGATGCAATTAAATCAACTGGTGTTTCATATATGCTAATTCAAGGCATAGAAAAAGAAAACCTGCAAATGCTATCAGAAGAAATAAAACCATTCACCATAGAAGAAGGATTGAGTATGAAGCCTTTCCATAGCCTTAACATTATTAATTACGGAAACCAATATGCTAAGTTTATAACTGCATTACCAAAACCATTATAGAGCAGGAGAAAAAATCCTGCTCTTTTGGTATAGAATAAAGAAAAGTGGGAAAGATAATAATAGGTGGTTTACGAATTAAAGTACATAGAATTATATATAGCATTTGTAAACTTTTGGATTATTTCAGGATTGTTTTCTATAAAGCTTTTCTTTGCACTATAGCAAGTATAAGGAATGTATCCACCAGCTTCACCAATAGAAGCTACGATATATCCAGCCCCTTCTTTTTCAAGTTTTGAAGCTACAGGTTCAAATAAGGTTACAAAATCTCCTTCTCCGCCAGTAAAAGCTCCTGCCATAACAGCAAATTGGATATCTGTACGTACATTTACATCTTTCCCAGGAAATATACCATTTTCTTTTAGCACATACTCTAATGTCATTTCAGGCATGCCGCCTTTTCTTCCACCTATTATGGTTTTTCCTTTTACATCATCAAATGTAAAGTTTGGCATAGGTTTTCTTGCTAATAAGAAAGAACCATCTCTTTGTGTTAATTGAGCAAAGTTTACTGCATAGTCTTCTTTTCCTTTGTTAAAAACATAAACAGATGCTTCAGGTCCCATAAAACCGATATCTACTTGATCAGATAATAGTGCAGTCATGGTTTTATCAGCACCTTGACCATTGATGAACTCTACTTGTAGTCCTTCTTCTTCAAAGAATCCTTCTGTAATTGCTACATATTGAGGGGCATAAAATACTGAATGGGTTACTTCTGCTACTCGAACCTTTGTTAATGCTTTTTCTCCACAACCTGTTAAGGCTATAGATAAAAGCATTATAAGAGAAATAAGTAAAGCAATTCTTTTCATATTTTTCACCTACAATCCCTCCAAAACATTTAAAGTTTTTCCATATTTTCATTATATGTGAAAAAAAAATAATGGTTACAAATGGATAGTGTTTATGAAAATATGTAGAAAAATAGATAAATAGAGTGAAAATGATAGAATAATTTTTTTGAAACATGAATATAATGGGAAATAGATAAAAACTTTGATTAAGGAGGCAAAAAAGGTGGAAGAAAGAAAAATTATAGAATTAGTAGAAGCTTTTATTAAATTATGTGATGATTTACTTTTAAATGGAAAAATTTCAGAGGATATATATATTGAATGTACTAGGAACAAAAAAGAGTTTTTAAAAAACATTTCATAAGCTAGCCCCTTTCGTGATGGAAATAATTTAAGATTAATAATAAAGAGAATATGGCTAATGCAAGAATAAAAAGATAACTTAAAATTTGATATAAAATAACTGCATGATATAGAGTAGATAAACATAGGAGGATAACCCATAGGATTATAAAAATTCGAAATATCCATTTAATGTGATTCCAATGAGAAAGCAATAAAATTGCTGTTATAAAGATAAGATAGAATAATAATGCAAAACCTATAAAAGCTAGAATAATGCCTGCTATTGCATGATTTGCAAGACTTTGAATAAATATTTTATAGTTTTTATTGGTATTTGACAAAGTATACCAAGTACTTGCAGGCAATCTTAGTAAGATTTGCCCAATGAAACTGCATAAAATTCCTAATATATACTGTATGATATATAAGAATAGATTAAAATTTTTTCTCATGAATGGTCCCCCCAAAAAAAACTAACTACATCAATCATATGAATATATGAAAAAAAATATTATTAAATGGATACAATATTGAATATAACTATAAAAAGAACCATGATATTATTAGAAGGTGGGGTATTATGGATTACAATATAAAGATTGATGAGGGGAAATATAAACATGGATATATAAGAGGAAGGGTAGATAATTTTTATTGGTATGCATTAGTGCATAAGGATGCTATGGAAAATGGTATAAATCCTATTAACTTGCAAAGTGGACAAGGAAGAGTTACAAGATTATGTGTATATAAAGATGTGGTGGAACATGGAGGAAATCCTTATGCACCTACTTGTAGTGTAAGAAGATATATATATGCAAACTATAAAAGGGAGTGGGATGTATTAAACAGTAACCATATAGACATGGTAAAACAATTAATTAATTACTTAGAAAGAAGATATTCATTAAAAATTGTACACTAAGCAAATTTTTAATGAATTTTTACTAAAAATTTTCGTGAAATATTGACTTTTTTATTAGATAAAATATATAATAATGAAAAATGAATATATAGAGACAAACATTGAAGAAGAGGAGTAAATAATTAACCCCCTATAGAGAGAGAAATCCGTAGGCTGAAAGGTTTCTTAGGGAAGAATTATTGAAGGTAGCTTCTGAGTTGCTGAATTGAGAAAGATTCATGTAGATTCAGCCGGGAAATCCCGTTATTGATTTATGAGAGCCAGTGTTTTCTGGAATTAAGGTGGTACCGCGAAAATAATCCTTTCGTCCTTATTGGATGAAGGGGTTTTTATTTTGGGGTGAGATTATGTTTTATGTAGGAGTTATATTGTTAATTTTTGGTTCAATTTTTGTATATGGAACGAAATATTTAATGAAAATTTTTAAGTGGAATCCTATTAATATAAAGTTTATAGGACTTTTCATAGCAGTAATAGGAATTTTTATGATCATTAATGGTGAGTTTCCAAAAAGTCTAGAGTTTATTAGATATTTTAAAGGAAAAGGAGTGTTATTATGGAAATAAAAAATTTGGATAAAACCTATAATCCACAAGAATTTGAGAAAAGAATTTATGATTATTGGATGGAAAAAGAATATTTTAAAGCAGAAGTAAATCCTGATAAAGAACCATTTACTATTGTACTACCTCCGCCTAATATTACTGGACAGCTTCATATGGGACATGCCCTTGATCATACCTTACAGGATATATTAATTAGGTATAAGAGAATGCAAGGTTATGAAACATTATGGTTGCCAGGAACAGATCATGCAAGTATTGCAACAGAAGTAAAAGTAGTAGAAAAGATATTAGAAGAAGAAGGAAAGACAAAAGAAGAAATTGGAAGAGATGAGTTCCTAAAAAGAGCTTGGGCATGGAAAGAAGAGTATGGCGGAAGAATCGTAGAGCAAATGAAAAAATTAGGAAATTCTTGTGATTGGTCAAAAGAGAGATTTACAATGGATGAAGGTTGTAATAAAGCTGTAACTGAAGTTTTTGTAAAACTTTATGAAAAAGGATATATATATAGGGGAAATCGTCTTATTAACTGGTGTCCAGATTGTAAAACTTCTCTTTCTGATGCTGAAGTTGAGCATGAAGAGAAGGGTGGATATTTTTGGCATATAAAATATCCAGTAAAGGATTCAGATGAATATTTAGAAATTGCTACTACAAGACCTGAAACAATGCTTGGAGATACAGCTGTAGCAGTACATCCTGAAGATGAAAGATATGCTCATTTAGTTGGTAAAACATTAATATTGCCAATTGTAGAAAGAGAGATTCCAATTATAGCAGATGAATATGTAGATAAAGAGTTTGGTACAGGTGCTGTAAAAATTACTCCTGCTCATGATCCGAACGACTTTGAAGTAGGTTTAAGACATAATTTAGAGCAAATAACTGTAATGGATGATGAAGCAAAAATGAACGAACATGCAGGAAAGTATAAAGGTATGGATCGTTACGAATGTAGAAAAGCTCTTGTAAAAGATTTAGAGGATGCTGGTTATTTAGTAAAAGTGAAAGAGCATCAGCATAATGTAGGTGTTTGTTATCGCTGTAGTACAGTAGTTGAACCAAGATTAAGCGATCAGTGGTTTGTAAAGATGGAAGAGCTTGCAAAACCAGCTATTGAAGCTGTAAAAAAAGGTAAGACAAAATTTATTCCAGAGCGTTTTAATAAAATTTATTTCCACTGGTTAGAAAACATAAAGGACTGGTGTATTTCAAGACAATTGTGGTGGGGACATAGAATACCTGCTTATTATTGTGAAGATTGTGGAGAAATTATTGTATCAAGAACAGCTCCAGAGCTTTGCAGCAAATGTAATAGTAGTAAGTTAAAACAAGATGAGGATGTATTAGATACTTGGTTTAGTTCAGCATTATGGCCATTTTCAACTCTTGGTTGGCCAGAAGAAACAAAAGAACTAAAATATTTTTATCCTACAGATGTGTTGGTTACTGGATACGATATTATTTTCTTCTGGGTAGTAAGGATGATGTTCTCAGGAATTGAGCAAATGGGAGATATTCCTTTTAAATATGTGTTTGTACATGGTTTAGTGCGTGATTCACAAGGTAGAAAAATGAGTAAATCTCTTGGAAATGGTATTGATCCACTTGATATTATCAATCAATATGGAGCAGATGCTTTAAGAATGACTCTTGCTACAGGTAATAGTCCTGGAAATGATATGCGTTTTTATATTGAGAGAGTAGAGTCTAATAGAAATTTTGCAAACAAATTGTGGAATGCTACTCGTTTTGTATTAATGAATTTAAATCAAGATACATTTGATAAAGCAGAGTGTGAGAAACACTTTACGCTTGCAGATAAATGGATATTATCTAGAATGAATCAGGTTGCTAAGGAAGTTACTGACAACTTAGATAAGTTTGAATTAGGAATGGCTGTACAAAAGGTTTATGACTTTATTTGGAGTGAGTACTGCGACTGGTATATTGAGCTTGTGAAACCAAGACTATATGGAGAGGAAACAGATACAAAACATGCTGCATTATATACGTTGACATATGTTCTTGAGAATATGTTAAAACTATTACATCCATTTATGCCATTTATCACTGAAGAAATATGGAAACATCTTCCTACTACAAAAGAGGATAGCGTTATGATTGCACCATGGCCTAAATATGATCCTTCATATAGCTTTGTACAAGAAGAGAAAAATATGGAAATAATTATGGACGCAATCAGAAGTGTAAGAAATATTCGTGCTGAAATGAATGTAGTTCCATCTAAAAAAGCAAAAGTTATTATTGTAGCATCCGATGAAGCTTATGATGCAATAGATATGGGGAAAGATTATTTTATAACTCTTGCAAGTGCTACAGAGGTAGTACTTCAAAAAGAGAAAAAGGATATTCCAGAAGATGCTATGTCTGCAGTTGTAGCAGGTGCTGAGATTTTCCTTCCATTAGACGAATTAGTTGATTTTGAAAAAGAAATAGAAAGATTAGAAAAAGAAAAAGAAAAATTAGAAAAAGAATTAAAAAGGGTAAATGGAAAACTTTCTAATAAAGGATTTTTAGAAAAAGCTCCAGCAAAAGTTATTGAAGAAGAGAAAAATAAACAAGCAAATTATCAATCTATGATGGATAAGGTTATAGAAAGATTAGAGGGAATGAAAAAGAAAATAAAATAATTATAAGCCGGGTGTATACCCGGCTGTATGTATAGGAGGATATAAAATGAATTATGAACAGGCTCTAAGTTATATTCATGGTACATACAAATTTGGCAGCAAACTAGGACTTGAAAATATTACTTATTTATTAGATTTAATGGGAAATCCTCATAGGGATTTGAAAGTTATTCATGTGGCAGGGACAAATGGAAAAGGTTCTACTTCATCATTTATAGCTTCTGTATTAAAAGAACAAGGGTATAAGGTAGGTCTTTATACTTCTCCATACCTAGAGGAGTTTACTGAAAGAATCCGAATAAATGGAGAGAATATTCCTAAAGAAGAGTTAGCTAAAATAACAGATTATGTAAAGGGCAAAATAAATAAAATGATTTCAAATGGAAAGAATCATCCTACAGAATTTGAAGTTGTTACTGCTATAGGATTTGAGTACTTTAAAAGACAAAATGTAGATTTTTTAGTATTAGAAGTAGGTATGGGAGGAAGATTTGATGCAACAAATGTAGTAGATCCTTTACTTTCAGTTATTACTCCTATAGATATAGATCATATAGATTATTTAGGAGATTCTTTGGATAAAATAGCTTATGAAAAGGCAGGAATTATTAAGGAAAATAGCTATGTGGTTTCTTACCCTCAAAAAAGAGAAGCTATGGAAGTTATAAAAGATGTATGCAGCAATAAAAATTCAAAATTAGTAAAGGCACCTATTGATAGTATTAAAGTAATAAAAAAAGATGATAAAGGACAAATTTTTAATGTGAATTATGGAAGTGAAAAATTGGAAAATGTATGTATATCTATGCTAGGAGAACATCAAATTCAAAATGCTACAGTATGCTTAACTGCTTTATATGTTTTAGAGAAGGAGCATTATATAAAAATTTCTAAGGAAGCATTATATGAAGGTTTAAAGAAAAGTATTTGGCCTGGAAGACTTGAGATTATGAAAAGAGATCCTATTGTACTAATAGATGGGGCCCACAATCCTCAAGGAATGAAAGCTTTATCAAAAGTATTAAAGGAGCTTTTTTATGATAAGAATATTATATTATGTTTAGGGATTTTAGGAGACAAAGATTCTTCAATGATTGATGAGATTGTTCCACTTGCACAAAAATTAGTCCTTACAAAGCCAGATAATCCAAGAGCTATGTCTGTGGAAAAATTGTATGAAAAGGTAGCAAAGTTTGAAAAAACTACACTAAAAAAAGAAAAAATAGCAGATGCGGTTGAAACAGCATTATCTTTAGCTAACTTTGAAGATGTAGTCGTATTTGCTGGTTCTTTGTATATGATTGGGAATGTAAGAACTCTACTTAAAAATAGAAAGTAGCTTAAAAGGTGATTTATATGTTTGAAAATGAAAGCTATATTAAGCAGTTTGCAGACATGATGACAGAGGGCTTCATATTTATAGACTATAAAGGAAAAATTCAAATATATAATAAGAAAGCAAAAGAAATATTTGGAATTGTCCATAATCAAGGAATTGGACATGATGCAGGAAAAATAAACCCTAAAGATATTGTAATCATTGCAGATAATTGTCTAGGGAAGGATGATGGTGGGCTTACACCAAAGGACTTAAATTATATAGGTATAGATGATTCAGATATTAATTTAAGAGATGTATTTGCAGGAATTGGATTATATAAAAGCAAAGATGTTTTACCTGTATATAAATATCAAAAATCAGAAAATAATAAGGATATTTTTGTATTAGATACAATTTTTCAAAATATTGCTATTCGTATACAGATTAACTTTTTGATGAAGTTTATTGAGATCACAGTAGAAAATCAATCTTTTAAAATGAATTATATTAATGCCGTAGGACATATGGTAGTAATTGATGGGGATACAAAGAAAGTGAAATTTTATCAAGCAGGAGGTTATACTGCTCGTGGAGAAAGTATTACTGAATTATTATCAGGAAAATCATTTAGAGGAAAAGGTAAGTATGAAGAATTTGATGTTATAGGAAAAGATATATTTGAAATACATGAGTTTGGGGATACAATTAAAGAATTTTATCAAGTAGCAAAAGGAAAAAATATCAGCTATAAAGATAAGTTTACAGAGATTAATGGTTTTCCAACTCTCTGTACTTTATTGCCTGTAAGTATAGAAGGAAAACGAGTAGGAGCAGCCTTAAAAGTAGAAGATATATCTATCCTTAAAAAAGTAACAAAAGAAAGAGATGAGGCTTTACTGCATATTAAACAAATGGAAAGAATGCTTAAAGAAGAAAAAAATACGCAAGATTTATTTTCAGAAATATTAGGAGAGAGTGAAGAAATTAAAAATGTAAAAAAATTAGCTTATAAAGCTTCTAAATCAAATTCAACTCTATTGCTTTTAGGGGAGAGTGGTACAGGAAAAAGCTTGCTTGCAAGAGCTATACATAATGCAAGTAAATACAAAGATAAGCCTTTTATTCATGTGAATTGTGGTGCTATTCCAGAAGAGCTTTTAGAGAGTGAATTATTTGGATATGAAAGAGGAGCTTTTACAGGAGCAAGAAGTCAAGGGAAAGAAGGACTTTTTGAAGCAGCATCTAAAGGAACAATATTTCTAGATGAAATAGCTGAAATGAGTTTACATTTACAGGTAAAACTATTGCAAGTATTGCAAAATAAAACATTTTTTCGTTTAGGAGGAACGAAAGAAATATCAGTGGATGTGCGAATTATTGCAGCTACGAATAAAGATTTAGAAGAAGAGATGCTTAAGGGTAGGTTTCGAGAGGATTTATATTATAGGGTTAATGTTTTTCCTATTTGGCTACCTCCATTAAGAGAAAGAAAACAAGACATTTATTCTTTGACAAATGCTATTTTGCCAAGAATATGTAAAAGAATGGGGATTGAAGAAAAAAATATTTCAGGAGAAGCTCTTTATCGTTTAATGAAACATGATTGGCCTGGAAACATAAGAGAGCTTGAAAATGTTTTAGAAAGAGCCGTAAACATTGCAGAAGGAAATACTATACAAGTATATCATTTACCTTTTAAAATTGGCATAAAAAAAGTTGAAGAATCTAGAGAAATCATTAAACCTTTAAAAGAATATGTACAGAAAGCAGAAAAAAATGCCATAAAAGAAGCATTAAAATATTATCAAAATGATAGAGCAAAGGCTATGAAGGCTTTAAAAATTGGAAAGACTAGTTTTTATGAAAAGTTAAAAAAATATAAAATTAAATAGTTTAATCATAATTTATCTCCCTATGCATATACTAAAATATATGAATAGGGGGCTTTTTTTTATGAAGGTACTTAATTTTAGGCCGTTTAAGAGGCTTAATGATGAAGAACTAATTAACAAAATCCATGAAACGTTTAAATGTTTAAAATCAGAAGATAAATATTATAAAGAAACATTAGCTATTTGTGATCAATTAATAAAAGAAGTAAAGTTAAGAAATTTATATTATTCTAAAGAAAGATTATATAACAAAATATTATTTAAATAAAATCGCCATATGGCGATTTTATTTATGCAATTTTTTCTTTTAATGCGACTAAAGCTTTTGATAATTGATCAGGACAAGAAGTTGATTTTGGTCCACATGTAATGCCACTAAGTCTTTTTATTGCTTCATCAACATGCATTCCTTCTACAAGCTTACTAATTCCCTGTAAGTTACCTGGGCATCCACCATAAAATTTTACTTTTTTAATAACATTATTTTCTACGGAAAATTCAATTTGCTTTGAACAAACACCGGATGTCTTATAAATATACACTGCAAATCCTCCTATTCACTATTGTATTCATAAAAGATGATAATACATAAATTTAGAAAGGTCAACAAAAACAATCACAACAAAAAAATATATGCATAAAATGATATAAAGGTAATATGAAATCTATGACTTTTCTAGGGGTGAAGGGATGAAAACAAATTTTGAAAATATGGTTTTTGTAGCTAATATGGGAGAGGATACAATTTCCGTTTTAAACTTAATAAAATTAGAAGAAATATATAAAATAGAGCTGGAAGATATATTTTTTTATAAAATAAAAAAGCCAGCTTTAGGGCCACATCATGCTGTTATTGATTACAATAAAAGATATCTTTATATAACAAACTCACATAATGCAAGTATTAGTATAGTTGATCTTATTCAAAATAAAATTATTGACAATATATGTGTAGGAAGTTGTCCAAGTCATATAGTGATTTGTAAAAAGAACAAAACTATATATGTATCAAATACTGATTCTAATTCTATTTCTGTTATTAGTCTAGAAAGTAGAGGTTTATTAGCCCAAATACCTGTAGGAAGAATGCCGCATGATGTTAAATTAAGTAAAGATAATCAAAAGCTATATGTAACAAATATAGGTTCAGATACAATAACTGTTATTAATACAGCTACTAATGACATAGAAAAGTCAGTATATGTTCATCCAAACCCTTATCATATTACTTTAAATAAAGAAGGGAATTTCATTTTTGTTGTAAATACTAGTTTTTCAAGCAGACAAGGTGGAAGTATTACCATTTTAGATAGTAAAAATTTAAAAATTATGGATAGAATAAGAGTAGGAAAAATGCCAGTAGAAGCAGTGATAGGAAAGAATGAAAATATTTTATATATTACAGATGCCGAACTGAATGCTGTAAATATTTTAGATATAAAAGAAAAGAAGTTAATAGATCGTGTTTATGTAGGAAGAATGCCAGGCTGTATTGAAAAAGACAAAAAAAATCAATATTTGTTTGTAGGAAATATGCAAGATAATACATTAACAGTTATGAATTTGAAAAATTTAAGCATTTTAAAAAACATTCCTGTGGGAATAGAGCCAAGCACAATCGTATGCGTATAGTCCCCCCTGATATAAGCAGAAAAAAGGGGGGATTATTGTTTAATTAGTAAATTTATAATATCTCCATAAATATTTTGTGCTTGTGTTTTCCATTTTTCACAAATTTGTTTTGCTTGCTTATTAGAAACTACATTTAGCTTTAAATCAATTAAAGTAATATTATTTTCAATCACCTTTAAATCTACAATGTATTCATTTTTATTTCTTTTTGTGTAGTCTGCTGTAATTTGCATTTCTTTTAGTAATATTTGCTTTCTTTGTTCGATAGATTTGTCAATTTCATCAATTAATTCATTTGATAATCTATCTTTAAAATACTGTAAAGTACGCTTACCTTTTTCTGTTAATACATAGAAAAAGCTATTATTACTTTTACTATACTCTAACATGCCAGTGTTTACTAATTCTCCAAGAAACTGTTGTAACAAGAAGTAATTCATATAATCTTTTTCCATAATAAACTGGGTTATTTGTGTATTTGTAAGAGCCATTGAAAATTTATCAAATATATATAATAATATAAGCTTGTGTTTTGCTAGTTGTTGTGTATCATTATAAAACATATTTTCACCTGCTTCATAAAAATATAAAATATATATCCAATATGATTATAGCATATTCTAAACATAAAAGCGCAACAAAATAAAAGGAGAAATGATAAACTCATTTCTCCTTTTATTATTATATTTATTTACCAGCCATACTTCTTTCAGCCATTTCAACCAATCTTTTTGTAATATATCCACCCACATAACCGTTTTGTCTAGAAGTTAAATTTCCTTTATCAATATTTTCATAATTTGTAAGTCCAAGTTCATTAGCGATTTCAGCTTTCATTTGATTTAAAGCCATTCTAGCTTCAGGAACAACTACCTTATTATTATTTGCCATTTATTTTCCCTCCCAGCAATTTTTTTTGAGTACAACATTTTTAATGTTGTATTATTAATTTAACCAAATCACAAAAAAATATGTTAGTATATTTTGTAATGTAGTATAATTATTGGATTAAATGCAAAAAATGATTAATTTCATGATAAAATAAATTGCTTATTTAGTGATAAAATAATAAAATAAAAGAAAATTTGAAGGTAGGGAATTTTTGTGGACAAAACAGTAATACTAAAAGAAAAAATTAAAAAATGGGGTGCTTCAAAAGTAGGGTTTGCATTTTTAGAAGATTTATTACCAAAAGATTTAAAGCATCTAAAAACAGGTATTTCGATTGCAGTAAGATTATCTGATGAAATTATAGCCCAAATAGAAGATACACCAACTCATACATATTTTCATCATTATAGAACAGTAAATACTTATATTGATCAAATAACATTAAAAATTTCTATGCAGCTTCAAAACTGGGGATACTTGGCTATGCCAATTCCTGCATCACAAAGTGTGAATATTGATGGTAAGCAGTATAGTGGAATTTTTCAACATAGAACTGCAGCTACAAGGGCAGGGATTGGATGGATTGGAAGAAATGCGTGTTTAGTAACAGAGGAATTTGGACCAAGGGTAAGGCTTGGAACAGTTTTAACAAATATGGAAGCAATTTATGATAAGCCTGTAGAAGAATCACAATGTGGAAGTTGTAAAAAATGTGTTAGAGCATGTCCAGCTTTAGCTTTGAGAGGAGAATTATGGTATCCAGGGATAAAAAGAGAAGAATTAGTTGATGCAAAAGCTTGTAGTATGCATATGCATAATCATTATCAGCATATTGGAAGAGGTGTTGTATGTGGCATTTGTGTTAGAGTATGTCCTAAAGGGAATCAGGTTATAAAAAGATAGGGTAGATTTTTCTACCCTACGTTAATTTTCTATTCATTTTTATTTTTACATCTTTTCTAGTACCATGCTGATGAACACTTTCTAATTGAGCTTTTTGGGACTGAGCTTCCCTTAAAAAGTGTCTTTCATCAACTTTAAAGGTTCTTCTGCCTAATTCTACTCTTTCTCCTTTTATATTGGTGTACTGACTTCTTATATTTGACAAGAGAAGACCTCCTTTAATTGAAATTGCTTATCTATATATTAGTTTTTGTTTATTTATCAAAATTATGTTTTGTAAAAAAATGATTTTGTAAGAAATTCTTCTAAAAGGCTACAAAAAATAATAAATTTCTAGTTTTTTCATTATTTGTAAACTAGATTATGGAATCAGACTATTATATAATTATTATAAAGATAAAAATAAGGGAGGATTATAAGTGGCTATATATAAAAAAATAATTGCATTAGTAATAGCAGCAAGTATATTGGCAACAGGTTGTACTACAAAAGCAGTTAAAGAGGAAGAAAAGGAAGCTGTAGCAATAGAAAATGAAAAAAAAGTTGAGAAAAAAGAGATTGATTTACAAAAAATTAAACCAAATGAAGCTGGCCAAATTATGGTACTGATGTATCATAGCATTGCTGAGCCAGAAGGAGAATTTACAAGAACTCCAGAAAATTTTAGAAAAGATTTACAATATCTTTATGATAAAGGTTATAGACCAATCAGCTTGAAAGATTATGTAACAGGAAATATTACAACTAAAGCAGGATATACACCTATTGTATTAACTTTTGATGATGGATGGCAGAATAATTTTAATATGATTAAAAATGAAAAAGGTGATTTTATTATTGATCCGGATTGTGCTGTTGGAATTCTTGAAAAATTCCATGAAAAACATCCTGATTTTCCACTAGAAGCAACTTTTTTTATAAATAATAACATACCATTTGGACAAGAAGAGCATTTGGCATATAAGTTAAAATATATTGTTGAAAAAGGGATGGATATAGGAAATCATACTGCTAGTCATATAAATTATAAAAATGCAGATGCTAAAAGAATTCAAAAGGAATTAGGTAGTATTGTGAAATTAGTAAAAAAATATTTACCTGATTATGAAGTGAATACTCATGCTTTACCGTTTGGGTCAAGACCTAAAGATAAAAGTTTATATAAATACTTAGAATCAGGAAATTATGATGGATTAGATTATAAAAATATAGCAATTTTAGAGGTAGGCTGGGACCCATATAAATCTCCTTATCATACAAAATTTAACCCACTAGCTATTCATAGAGTAAGAGCTAGTGATCTTCAAAAATATGTACAAGGTGTTGGTATGTATGATTGGGTAGACCGTTTTGAAAAAGGAGTTAGAGTAAGATATATATCTGATGGAGATCCAGAAGTTGTAACAATACCTGAAGGCTATAAGGAAGTAATTGATACTGCAAAAATAGGGGATAAAAAATTAAGAACTTATGTATTAGAGTAGTAAGATAGCTTTAAGCTATCTTACTACTTTTTTTGATATAAATACCATTAAGTTTATAAATGGAAATAAAAGAATAACATTTATTATATTGAATAAACTATGTGCATTTGCTATCTGTCTAACAGGATCAAAAGGTGTAAGTTTATATATAAAATATGAAAATAAATTAATAAAAGGATAAAAAATTAAAGTGCCTATTATATTAAAAAAAAGATGAATTATTGCAGTTCTTTTTCCATTTTTATCAGTAGCTATACTAGATAAAAGGGTTGTAACACATGTACCTATATTTTGTCCCATAATAATAGGTACGGCTTGATAAATATTGATAAGGCCTCCTATGGCAAGACTTTGAATAATTGCTACAGAAGTGCTGCTGCTTTGCATAATGGCTGTTGTGATTATGCCAATAAAAACACCTTTTAAGCTGTTGTTTTCTATAGATAATATTAATGATTTAAAAGACATTAAATCCTTCAATGGTTTTAATGAATAGACCATAAATTTTATTCCTAGAAAAAGAAAAGAAAAGCCAATTAAAAATTTACCTATATTTTTAAACCTTAAAAAAAATAAGATAGTACCTAATATTAATATATAGGGAATCAGAAAAAAAAAGTCAAAACTGATAAGTTGAGCTGTAAATGTGGTTCCTATATTTGCTCCCATAATAACTGGTACAGCTTGATATAGGTTTATTATTCTTGAATTTACTAAACTTACAACTAATATAGAAGTTGTGCTACTGCTTTGTGTTAAGGTAGTTACAATAATTCCTGCTAATGCACCTAAAAGAGGATTTTTAGTAAGTTTCATAATAAAATTTTTAAAATGATTATTAGATAATTTTGACATAGAATTTGTTATTATGAATATTCCAACAAAAAAAATAATTACTCCAATTAAAATAGAAAATATCACAAAGATTCTCTCCCTTTATTTATTTCAATATTATGTTTATAAAATGATGAATGATAGTATACCTAGAAATTGCTATATTTTTTAGGAATATTAGTACACTTTCAGAATAAATTTAATATTATAATAACAATGGATGATAGAGGGGGATTCAGGATGAAAATATGGGTGATTAATAGAAGGGTAATTTTAAGCATTTTATGTATTTTTATATTGATTGGTGTTACATTTGTATATCTTAGTGATTTTGGGAATATGATTATTGGTGTAATGAATAAAGATAAAGTTTTGCCTATATATTGTGTAGATACAGAAGAAAAAAAGATTGCAATAAGTTTTGATGCAGCTTGGGGAGATCAATATACGAATGGAATATTAGATATATTAGATAAATATAATGTAAAGACGACTTTTTTCTTAGTAGGATTTTGGGTGGATAAATATCCTGATATGGTTAAAAAAATTCAAGATAAAGGTCATGAAATTGGAAATCATTCTAGCACTCATCCACATATGTCAAAGTTATCTGTAGGGCAGATTACACAAGAGTTAAATGAAACAGGAGAAAAAATTGAAAAGATTACAGGCGTAAAACCTATATTATTTAGGCCACCATTTGGAGATTATAATAACCGTTTGATTGAAACGGCAAAAAAAAATGGTTATTATACGATTCAATGGGATGTAGATTCTCTTGATTGGAAAGAATTAGGAGCACAGCCTGTTGTAGATAGAGTTACAAGAAATGTGAAAAAAGGTTCAATTGTATTATTTCATAATAATGCAAAATATGTACTAGAGTATCTACCATTAGTTATTGAAAGATTACAAAGAGAAGGATATGAAATAGTTCCTATATCAGAGCTGATTATGAAAGATGATTTTTATATAGATCATACAGGAATGCAAAGAAAAAATAAAAAAGAATAAGTTATGAATTATTATACATGATACTTTGTATAAAAATAGAATATTATGTTGACTATAAAAAATTTTTTATGTATAATAGGATATAAATATAAAATGGTAAAATGCGATGAAGGAGAATAGTAAAAAAATGATGTTTTACAGAGAGTAAGTCATTGGTGAGAGACTTGCAAACTAGTTTTTTGAACCCGCTCTAGAGCATATGGTGATAAAGCCATTACGTTTCTAATCACGTTACGATTAGGTAGAGTGAGCCAATTGGCTAATTAGGGTGGTACCGCGAGTAAATTCTCGTCCCTTTTTTTGGGATGAGGATTTTTTTATTTTCTAGAAAATTTATACAGTATTTATAATGATTTGCAAAAGAATTGTCCGCTTAATAAAAAAGGAGGAGTAATATGAGCAGGCAGAATGAACAATGGAGTAGTAGATGGGGATTTATTGCTGCATCTATGGGAATGGCAATCGGAACAGGAAATATATGGAGATTCCCAAGAGTTGCTGCATCTAATGGAGGAGGACCATTTCTTATTGCATGGACAGTAGCACTATTTGTTTGGGCAATCCCTCTTTTAATGGGTGAAATGGTTATGGGTAGAAAAACAGGACTTGGAACAATAGGTGCTTTTCGCGATTTTGTTGGCAAAAAATTTACTTGGATGGGTACATGGATTGCCGCAGTATGTTTAGCAATTATGTTTTATTATTCTGTAATTATGGGTTGGTGTATGAAATACTTCACATTAGCTGTTTCAGGAGCGTTTAAATCTGGAATGGGAACTGAAGCTACAGAAGCAATATGGCATACTTTTACTACGACACCATCTCAGACTATATTCTTTCATTTTATATCAATGACAATAGCAGGAATTATTATATATAAAGGTGTAAATGGAGGAATTGAAAAAGCGAGTAAAATTATGATACCAACATTATTTATATTAATGTTAACAGCAGTTATAAGATCTGTGACACTTCCTGGAGCAACAAAAGGACTTGAATATTTATTTAGTCCTAAACTTTATATGTTAAAAAATCCTAAAATTTGGTTAGAGGCATTTACTCAGGCAGCATGGTCAACAGGTGCTGGATGGGGCTTTATTATAACTTATGCAGTGTATACGAAAAAGAAAGAAGACATTGCGGCAAATTGTATGATTATGGGTTTTGGAAATAATGTTGGTTCACTTATAGCAGGATTAACTATATTACCAGCGATATTTGCTTTATCACCAAATCAAGAGTTTGTTAACCAAGCAATAACATCAGGAAATACAGGACTTGCATTTATCTATTTAGCTCAATTATTTCCAACAATGCCAGCAGGAAGAATATTAGCAGCAATCTTTTTCTTATCTATGACAATTGCAGCATTATCATCTTTACTTCCAATGATTGAAGTAGGAGTAAGAAATTTAATGGATATGGGAATGACAAGAAAAAAAGCAACATTATTGATTATTATTAGTGGTTTTATATTAGGAATTCCTTCAGCTTATAGCTTAGATTTCTTAAATAATCAAGATTTTGTATTAGGAATTGGGTTATTAGTAAGTGGATTATTTGTAGCATTTGCTTTAATGAAATACGGTTTAGAAGAAATAAGAAATAAAGTAATTAATACAGAATGGACTGATATGAAAGTTGGAAAATGGTGGAGTGTATGTGTAAAATTATTTCCTTTATTTTTTATTGTGCTTACAGGCTGGTGGATGTTTCAGGCGGTTGGCTGGTATCCAGATAGCTGGTGGAATCCACTAGAAGTATATAGTCCTGGAACAATCCTATTTCAATTTGTTATTTATGTTATATTAGGTTTAAAGACAAATAATATTTTAGCAGGTAGGATTGGAAAAGGAAGAGATATTACACAATTATCCACAAGAGAGGTGAGATAAATGTCAGCAACTTCTACTTTTATGATGGCAATGATTTTAGGATTTTATTTTATAGGATTTATCATATTGATTAATAAAGCTTTTAATTCAAAAAATAATGCATAATGAATAATAGATAGAGGCATGAAATTTCTTCATGCTTGAGTTTGTTGACAAAGTTATATTTATTAATGAATTGAAAAATAACGCTCATAAACAAATTTTTAGAGAAAACTAAGCTTCATAATTTCGAAAAATCCTAACGCACCTAATCAAGACGTCCTATCTTGTAGGATGCTGGCTTAGCATCCATGCTAAGCCTACGGATTTTTCTGAAATTCTTCATCAAGTTTTCTTTACTAAAATTTTGCAATTATTTGCTTTTATTTTTCATTCATAAATTTTTATTTTGTTTACAGTCTGAGGCATGAAATTTCTTCATGCCTCTATTTTATACATATTTTATTTTAAGTTGAGAAAAATATAATAAAGCAACTTGATTTTCAAAGAGGAGATGAATCATGCTGATTGAAGGAGTAGAAATCAAAAAAAATGATAAAAAAGAATTAGCTTGGCATTTGTATAATAAGAAATATGACTATCCTTTTGAAAAAATAAAAATAGTTGGTGTTATTGGGACAAACGGGAAGACAACAACGGCAAAAATTATATATCATATATTAAAGGAACACGGACAGCATGTTGGATTTTTAAGTTGTGAAGAAGTATGGTTTGATGAAGAAAAGATTAAAACTAGTTGGATTTATTGTGATACAGAACATGTTTTTAAGTATTTTGACAAGATGATAAAAAAAGGAATACAAATTGTTGTAATGAAAGTAGAT
Source organism: Crassaminicella thermophila (assembly GCF_008152325.1). Lineage (GTDB taxonomy): Bacteria > Bacillota > Clostridia > Peptostreptococcales > Thermotaleaceae > Crassaminicella_A > Crassaminicella_A thermophila. The sequence goes on along the minus strand of NZ_CP042243.1, from coordinate 1,913,242 downwards.
AACTATTCTTTTAAAGAAGCATTTATATATGGAATAAAATTTGATGCTTTAGTATATACAAATATAGAAACTGAATATATAAATCATGAGGGCTACTTAGATATACAAAATAGAATAGGAAAGCATCTATCTGAAAATGGAGTAGTTATTGTGAATACAGATAATAAAAATAATAGTATGTTATTAGAGGATATGAAAAATAGATTAATGATTACTTATGGGCTTTGTTCTAAGGCAACTATTACAGCATCTAGTATTGATAGTACTCCTTCTATCAGATTTAATTGCTGCATTCAGAGGGGAATAACTGCACGGAATGATATTGAAATTGATCCTATGGAATTTCCAGTTTCAATTAATCTCCTTGGAAAACATAATGTTTATAATACATTAGCTGCTATTGCAGCAACCCTAATATATGGCGTTTTGCCAGAAGATATTGTAAAAGCATTTCAAAAATTTAAAGGAATAAAAAGAAGAATGTATCGGATTTATAATGATGTGTATCAAATCATAGATGATATGAGTCATGATCCCCCAAGTTATGAGGCTCTTTTTGAAACAATTCAAAGTATTGATTATGAGAATTTATACATTGTAAACGCTATTATTGGGAATGGCGGTGTCGATTTGAATAAAAACAATGCATTACTTATAGCTAACTGGATGAAAGCAATGAAATCTACAAAAATGATTACAACTTCTAGTGTAGATACAGTAGATGAAAACTATAAAGTTTTAGATAAAGAAAAAGAAATATTTCATAAGATATTTGAAGAAGATGAAATTGTATATGAACATAAGGACCGATTAAAAGATGCATTAGAATTAGCTTTGTTATATGCAGGAAAGAATGATTTGATTTTGCTTCTTGGTGGGCATGGGATGGATGAAGGAGAAAATCTTGTGAATAAACTTTTAAAAGAGAAAAATTAATTTTCTCTTTTTTTGTTTCTTAATCATAATTGTACTATATCATGAATAAATATAGTTGTAGATTAGCCCTGAAAAAGTACATAAGAATTAGGAAGGAGCGTGGGGGGTAGAAATGCCAGAGAGAGTAATTGATACAAATACAGTAACAATTGTAGGAGAAATATATTCACCTTTAGTCTATAGTCATGAAATGTATGGAGAAGGATTTTATTCATTCGAGATAAAGGTTGATAGGCTAAGTGACTATAGTGATATACTGCCTGTAACTGTTTCGGAAAGGTTAATAATTGATTTGCCTATTGATATAGGAACAACTGTTAAGATTGAGGGGCAGTTACGGTCATATAATAAGTATGTAGGGGGGAAAAATAAATTAATTTTAACGATTTTTGCGAGGGATTTGTCTTTGTATGATGGAAAAGAAGAAATAAAAAATCCAAATCAAATTTTTTTAGATGGTTATGTTTGTAAAAAACCTGTATATCGATCAACACCTTTTGGTAGAGAGATTACAGATATGTTAATAGCAGTAAATAGACCATATAATAAATCTGACTATATTCCTTGTATTGCTTGGGGAAGAAATGCAAGATTTTCAGAAAAATTAAAAGTAGGGGATCATTTAAAAATATGGGGAAGAATACAGAGTAGGGAATATCAAAAAAGAATAAGTGATGAAAAGGTAATAACGAAGGTTGCATATGAAGTATCTATATCTAAAATGGAAGTTAGTCAGGATGAGAACAATAAAGAAGAGAAATAATGTAATTGATTTATTATAAAACACACTTTAGAAGGTGTGTTTTTTTATTATATATGCTTTGCGTATGATATAAAAATGAATTATAATAATGCTAAGATTATGAAATAGGAGTGAAAAATATGAATTATTGGGTGGTTGGGGGAGCTATACTTTTTATAATATTAGTGAGTATACAATATTCTCTTAATAAGATTGTTGTATTGTTAAAAGAAATTAAAGATATACTCTACAGGTTAGATATAAAAGAAAAAGTTAAAAGATGATTTTATTGACTTTAGAGAGAAATTTAGCTAGAAAGACCTATTCTAAATGTATAGAAAATTTTGTAAAAATATGATAATATTAAGAGGAGTATCTATTTTTTAATAAATAAATCAAAAAAGCTTTGCAAATCAATACTTTTGTGATTATAATAGATTTGTGTCTTTTTGTATTTATGAATTTGTATAAAGTAAGAAGGGGATTATATGATTACTACAGTTACCTTAAATCCTGCCATAGATCGAGCTTATGTAATAAATGATTTTAAACCGAATAACAAATATCATATACATGTAGAAGATGTAAAAATCACGGCTGGCGGGAAAGGATTAAACGTGGCGAGGGTTGCCACGATTTTGGGAGAAAAAGTAAATGCAACAGGTTTGCTTGGAGGATACTCTGGTAAATTTATTAAAGAAGAGTTGGACAAGTTAGATATTTATACATCATTTGTTCAAATTAATGAACCTTCTCGAATATTTACTGCTATTGTAGATCCTCTGAATAAAACAGAAACAATTGTTGCTGAAAAGGGACCTGTAGTGACAAAAGAAGAGCTGAATGCATTTGTAATGGAGTTTGTAAAAATATTAAAATATAGTCAAATTATTGTTGCAGCAGGCTCAGTACCACAAGGCTTGCCAAAAACCATATATGGAGATATGGTAAAGATTGCAAAGGACAATAATGTAAAAATGATTATTGATGCAAGTGGAAATTATCTAGAAGAAGCTATAAAAGCAAAGCCTTTTATGATTAAACCAAACCTCGAAGAATTAGAAGAATTAGTTGGTTATAAACTTGATAGTGATTATAAAATTATATTTGAATGTAAGCATATTTGTAAACAAGGGATTGAAGTAGTAGGGATTTCTTTAGGGGATAAGGGTGCAATATTTACTACAAAAGATGGAGTATATAAGGTATGTGCTCCAAAAGTATCTCCAATTAATTCTGTAGGATGTGGAGATGCATTTGTAGCAGGATTTGCTGTATCAATCTATAGGAAAAATGATTTAGAAGAGGCTTTTAAATGGGCAGTAGCTACGGGAACAGCTAATGTGATTGAGGAAAAAATTGGGTATGTTGATTTAAAGTGGGTAGAAAAATTTTATAAAGAAATTAAGGTAAAAAGGTTGGACTAATGTGCCAGCTTTTTTTATTTGTAAAAAAAGGAATAATACTTTTGATTGTATTTAAGATTTGATATGATAAAGATAAATTTTATGAAAAGTAAGAGGATGATTTTGATGAATTTGATGAAAATTATTTCAAGTGTTCAAAAGATTGCTGAAGCCATAGAAAGTGTTTTAAAAGTGGATGTAACAATTGTAGACAATCATCTTAATAGAATAGCGGCTACTGGACGTTATAAAAAAAATATAGGAGAAAAAGTAAATAAAAATTCTGTCTTTGGCTTTGCTTTGAGGCAAGGAGAAAGTTTTATTATTGAAAATCCTAGGAATCATGATGCTTGTTTAAAATGTGAAAACATAAAAAGCTGCAAAGAATATGCAGAGGTTTGTTGTCCTATAAAAGTCAATGATCAGATATTTGGAGTTATCGGCTTGATTGCTTTTGAAGAAGAACAGAGAGACGCTCTTATAAAGAATAAAACAAATCTTATGGAATTTTTAAACAGAATGGGAGATTTGATTGCTTCAAAGCTTTTAGATAAACAAAAGACTGATAAAATTAAATTATTAGCAAGAGAGTTAGAGACTGTACTAGATTCTGTAGATAGAGGTATTATTGCAGTTGATAAAGAAGGATGGTTTTTGCGGTATAATAAGAAAGCAGCTCAATTATTTCAAATAGATGAAAATAGAACTTCTCGTATGAACATTAAAGACTTGTTGGAAAATTTGAATTTCAGTAATTTGGTTATGCAAAATATTTGTGTAAAAAATAGGGAATTTAGATATAAAAGAAAACATTATCACTTTAGAGGTGTTTTTGATGCAAATCCTATTGTTATAGAGGGAAAAACCTTTGGTATTGTTTTTACATTTAGTAATATTTCAGAGATACTAAATGTGGTAAATGATATTGCTACAGGGACAATTATAACTAGTTTTGAGAATATTATAGGCAATAGCCATTGTCTAGAAGCTGTAAAGCTTGAGGCTCAAAAGGCTGCAAAAACAACATCTACTGTACTAATACAAGGAGAGAGCGGAACAGGAAAAGAGCTATTTGCAAGGGCGATACATTTTCATAGTAATAGATATAGAGGACCATTTATTCCTATTAATTGTGCAGCTATTCCAGAGCAATTGTTAGAAAGTGAGCTTTTTGGTTATGAGGAAGGTGCTTTTACTGGATCGAAAAAAGGAGGAAAGACAGGAAAGTTTGAATTAGCAAATAAAGGTACTCTTTTTTTAGATGAAATTGGAGATATGCCTATTCATTTACAAACGAAACTATTAAGGGTGTTACAGGAGTATGTTATTGAAAAGGTTGGAGGAAAAGAATTTATTCCAATAGATGTAAGAGTGATTGCAGCTACGAATAAAAATTTAGAACAAAAAGTACTAGAAGGAGAATTTAGAGAAGATTTATTTTATAGATTAAATGTTATCCCTTTAAATATTCCACCATTAAGAAAGAGAAAAGAGGATATTGTAATCCTTGTAAAATATTTGTTGAGCAAATGTAATAGAAAGCTAGGAAAAAATATTAAAGAAATAGATACGTATGCACTAGAAATACTAATTAATTATGATTGGCCTGGAAATGTAAGAGAACTTGAGAATACTATTGAATATGCTGTTAATATGTGTAGTAGCCACGTAATAAAGGATATTGATTTGCCAAATAGATTAACAAATACCAAAAAGAGTTTTAAAGAAACAAAGATTGAAAAAATCATACCTATTAAAGAATTAGAAATAAAAGAGATAAAGAAGGCTATAGAATATTTTGGAAATACGAAGCAGGCAATTCCTAAAGCTGCTGAAGCTTTAGGAATGAGTCGAGCAACTTTATATAGAAAATTAAAAGAATATAAAATAAAACAGTCTTAAAATGAGAATTAATTCTCATTTTAAGACTGTTTTGCTATTTTTATTCTCAAAATAAGATTAAATTGAGAAGAATGGGCATTTTTCAACATGTTTTTTTGGCACGATTATTGCGATTTTTTTGAGCAACATGTAATTATTGAAAAAAGGAGGATTTTTTATGAATTTAAGAAATCTTATTCTAAAAACATTAAAGAAAGAAGTCGTGCCAGCAATGGGATGTACAGAACCGGTAGCTGTAGCTTTAGCTTGTGCCAAAGCAAAAGAATTGATAGATTTTTATGAGATTAAGAGTGTAGAGATTGAAGTTAGTCCAAATATTTATAAGAATGGTTTGTGTGTAGGAATTCCAAATACCAATGAAGTAGGACTTGAAATAGCAGGTGCATTAGGCTTGATTGGAGGAAAAAGTGAAAAAGGTTTACAGGTATTAGAAGGAATTTTAGAAAAGGATGTTAGCTTGGCAAAAGATTTTTTAAATAGTGGAAAATTATCATTAGGAATTAAAGATACAAAAGAAAAAGTATATGTGCAAGTAAAGCTTTTTACAGATTGTGGTTTTACAAAGACTATTATTAGGGGAAAACATAATCAATTTACCTATGTGGAAAAATGTGGAGAAATATTATTGGATGTAAAAGCAGAAAATGAAGAAATAAATGATTTTAAAAATTCATTGTATAATATAAGGATCAGGGAGATTATAAAGGAAATAGAGCAAATTCCTTATGAAGATATTGCTTTTATGTTGGATGGATTAAAAATGAATGAAAGAGTAGCTATGGTAGGATTAGATAAAAAAGTAGGCATGGGAGTTGGTATTAGCTTTTATGAGAATATTAAAAAAGGCATATTGTCCGATGATTTAATGAATTATGCGATGATGCTAACAGCCGCTGCATCAGATGCAAGAATGTCTGGGGTTAATCTGTCTGTGATGAGTAGTAATGGAAGTGGGAATAATGGATTAACAGCAATATTGCCTATTGTAGCGTATAAAAATAAATTTCATGTGGAAGATAAAAAATTGGCAAAAGCTGTAGCAATAAGTCATATTATAAATAGTTATATAAAATATTATATAGGTAGATTATCAGCTATATGTGGTTGTGGTGTTGCAGCGTCAACAGGTGCTAGTGTTGCAATTGCTTGGTTGATGGGTGCAGATGAAGAACAAATAGATGGAGTTATAAAGAATATGTTGGCAAATGTCAGTGGAATGATTTGTGATGGTGCAAAGGTAGGATGTGCATTAAAGCTTGCAACATCTGCTTCTACTGCGATTCAATCAGCTCTTTTGGCATTAAGCAATAATATTGTGCCTTCTAGAAATGGAATTGTGGCAGAAACTGCGGAAGATACCATAAAAAATTTAGGAACTTTATCTATAGAAGGAATGACTATCACGGATCATGTTATATTAAAAGTTATGAAAAATATGCAATCAGCTTCATAAGGATATTATAATTGACAAAGACTAGGATATAGATTAGAATATTGAGTAATATGAGGAATAATGACGAAAATTGGAGGCGAAATATTAAATGACTATAGAGAACAAAAGAAAAGAGGTACTTTTTTCTAGAGAAGATATTCAAAAAAGAGTAGAGGAATTAGGTAAGCAAATTGCAAAAGATTATAAAGGGAAAAAAATACTAGCTGTATCTCTTTTAAAGGGAAGTTTTATCTTTGCAGCAGATTTAGTGAGAGAAATTGATGCTCCTGTAAGAGTAGAATTTATGGCTACTTCAAGCTATGGTCATGGAGAAGAATCATCAGGAAAAGTAAATATTTTATATGATTTAAATGTAGATCTTACAGGATATGATGTTTTAGTAATTGATGATATAGCGGATACAGGACTTACAATGAAATTTGTTTTAGAGCATTTAAAAACAAAAAATCCTGCTAGTATAAAATGTTGTGTATTGCTTGATAAACCTTCTAGAAGAAAAACAGAGCTTGAAGCAGATTATGTTGGATTTACTATACCAGATAAGTTTATTGTAGGATATGGATTAAATTATGGAGATTATTATAGAAACGTTCCATATGTATTTGCTTTTGTAGACTAATAAAAGCCAATAGCTAATAGCTATTGGCTTTTTTATATCAAATTTATTCCTAAAATACGGAACATAGTACGTAAATTCGGAAAAAATTAAATTGTCATTTATCTGTTTTGTACAAGCTTTCTATGGATATGCAAATAAAAGTAATAAATTGAGTCCGTTTAAACGAACTTAATTTATAGACAACTTAAAAAATGTTTTTCAAAGCAATTATTGCAAAATTTGTAAAGCCTTTAAAATAGAAGGATGTGAATAATGATAAGTCTTTTATCATATATATGTGAAAATGGCATACATATTGCAAATAATATATAAAAACATATATTAGGGAGTTGAAGTAATGAAAGTTATAGAGCCTATTTCAAGTCATTTTTATTTTGGAGGATGTGATACTGTACAATTAGCTAAAAAGTATGGTACACCTCTTTATGTTATGTCAGAAGACTATATATGTGAAAGATGTAAAGAAATAAGAGAAGATTTTTTAAAAAAGTATGAAAATACTAAGGCTGTTTATGCGAGCAAAGCTTTTTTGACTATGGAGATGTGCAGAATTATAGAAAGAGAAGGCATTGGAATAGATGTTGTCTCAGGGGGAGAATTATATACGGCTTTAAAGGCAGGTTTTCCAATGGAGAAAGTGATTTTTCATGGAAATAATAAAACATTAGAAGAGATAGAAATGGCAGTAAAAAATAATGTTGGAAGAATAGTTGTCGATAATTTGTACGAATTAGAACTATTAAATAGTGTAGCACAAGCTTTTGGTAAAAAGATGAAAATTTTATTTAGAATTACTCCTGGTGTAGATAGTCATACACATAAATATATTAGTACAGGACAAGTAGATTCTAAATTTGGAATACCTCTTAAAGGAAATATAATTAATGAAGCAATAAAAAAAGCAATAGATTCATCAAATATTGAGTTAATGGGATTCCATTTTCATGTAGGTTCACAGCTTTTTGATAATTCATCACATATAAAAGCTGTGAAAATACTAGTAAAACTAATGAATGATATGAAAGAATCTATTGGATTTATAACGAAAGAACTAAATACTGGCGGAGGATTTGGAATTTATTATTTTGAAGGAGATGAATCAAAGCCTTTAAGATATTTTACAGATGCTATAATGGAAACTATTAAAGAGGAATGCCATAAATATGATCTTTTAATGCCTACTGTAATAATTGAACCTGGAAGATGGTTAGTAGGAGAAGCAGGTATTACTTTATATACTGTAGGATCAATTAAGGAAATACCTAATGTAAGAACATATGTGGGAATCGATGGGGGAATGCCTGATAACCCAAGACCAGCATTGTATGGTGCAAAATACGAAGTGATTGTAGCAAATAAGATGAATCAAGAAAAAAATAGTTTAGTGACGGTAGCAGGGAAATGCTGTGAATCTGGAGATATTTTAAGGTATGATTTAAAAGTTCCAAAGCTTGAAGCTGGAGATATTCTAATATTTAAGAGTACTGGTGCTTATAATTATTCTATGGCTAGTAACTATAACAAAATACCTAGGCCTGCAGTAGTAATGGTAAGTAATGGGATAGATCGTTTAATTGTAAAAAGAGAAACTTATGAATATTTGTTAAGAAATGAGTTATAAAAAGGTATAATAGTAGTGTATAAGCTACTAAGGAGGTTTTTTATGAAATTTACAAAAATGCATGGTGCAGGAAATGATTTTGTACTTTTAAATGGAATCGTAGAGAAAATTGATGATTATTCAAAATTAGCTTTAAAGGTTTGCAATAGGCATTTTAGTGTTGGTGGAGATGGAATGATGGTTGTTGAAAATAGTGATATAGCAGATGTTAAGATGATTTATTATAATTCAGATGGTTCTGAAGGTGAAATGTGTGGAAATGGAATCAGGTGTTTTTCTAAGTTTGTATATGATAACGATATTGTTGACAAAGAAGTTTTTACTGTAGAGACTTTAGCTGGTATTCAAACTATATGGCTTGAAGTAGAGAATAAAGAGGTAAAGTTTGTAAAGGTTAAAATGAATAAACCAATATTTGATCCAAAAGCTATACCTGTTTTATGTGAAGGTAAAAATGTAATTGAAAAGAGTATTGAGATAGATAGGAAGGAATTTGTATTTTCAACTATATTGTTAGGTGTACCCCACACAGTAATTTTTATTTATGATATTAAAGATATAGATATTAATGAATTAGGACACAAAATAGAAAAACATTCAATTTTTCCTAAAAGGACAAATGTCAATTTTGTTGAGGTGAAAGATAAAAATAATATAAATGTATACACTTGGGAAAGAGGAGCAGGAAGAACGTTAGCATGTGGTACAGGATGTTGTTCAAGTGTTGTTATAGGGAATGTTTTAAATAAGCTTAGCAATAAGGTTATGGTTAAAGCAGAAGGTGGATTAATAGAGGTAGAAATAAAAGAGTCATTTGAAATTTTTATGAAAGGAAAAGCTACTACTATTTGTGTAGGAGAGTTTATAGATATATAAAAGCTGAGGTGAAATACCTCAGCTTTTATTAACCTCTAAGATCTTCTAATAATTTTGTTTTATCAGCAGTTTTTTCGTCTTTATGTTTTATTATTTTTGCAGGAGAACCAGCAACAACTGCTCCAGCAGGAACATCTTTTGTAACTATTGCTCCGGCAGCAACAACTGCATCTTTTCCTACACGAACGCCTTCTAATATAACAGCGTTTGCACCAATCATTACATTATCTTCTATGATTACTGGTGTTGCGCTTGGTGGTTCTAATACACCTGCTATAACGGAACCTGCACCTACGTGTACATTTTTTCCTATGGTAGCTCTAGCTCCAAGTACTGCATTCATATCAATCATAGTACCTTCGCCAATTTCAGAACCTATATTTATAACTGCGCCCATCATTATTACAGCATTTTTGCCTATTTTTACCCGATCTCTTATGATTGCACCAGGTTCGATTCTTGCCTCTATATTCTTTATATCAAGCATTGGAATGGCTGAATTCCTTCGATCATTTTCAATGAAATAGTCTCGGATGAATTCTTTATGTTTTTCTAAGTAATCTAAAACATCTGTATGTTCTCCTATAAGAATCCAAAAATCTTGATGACCAAATTTTTTAATATTTTCAGTTGGAGCATCTTCAAGGTTTCCATCAACATATACCTTTACAGGTGTAGATTTTTTTGCTTCTTTAATAAATTTTGCTATGGCATAAGGATTTGTTAAATCTATATTTTCGTTGGTTCGTTCTTTTTCTGTATTCATTGGTAGAATCAGTCCTTTCGTTTTACTAATATCATTTCAATTATTTTAGCATATCATTCATATTATAGAAACCATTTTTTTGTTTTATCAAGAATTTAGAAGCTTTTATTGCACCTAAACCGAATATATCTTTTGAAAGAGCAGTGTGTTTGATTTCTATAATTTCATCAGGACCTGCAAATATAACAGTGTGTTCTCCAATTATGGTACCGCCACGAATGGCATGTATACCAATTTCGGTAGATGTTCTTTTATCAGATTTACCATATCTTCCGTATACAAATTCTTTTTTAGTTTCAAATGCTTCATTGATACCATTAGCTATTAGGTAAGCTGTACCACTAGGAGAATCAACTTTTTGATTGTGATGTTTTTCGATTATTTCTATGTCAAAGTCATCTCCAAGAGATGCTGCAGCTTTCTTAGCTAGGTTTGTAATTACATTTACACCAAGGGAATAATTTCCTGTCTGGAATATTGGGATTTCATTAGAAGCTTTCATAAGGCTTCTAAGATTTTCTCCTGTTAATCCTGTTGTAGCCATAACCAAAGGCGTTTTTGTATCTAAACAATATTTTAGTATATCAGAAAATGCACTATGATGAGAAAAATCAATTAAAACATCTGCTTTTTCCTTGCATTCACAAGCTTTTTCATATACAGGGAATGTATTTTCAAATTTATCTTTATGTTTATCAATTCCTGCTACTATTTCCATTTCTTTTTCATTAGCAATTAATCTGACTAAAACTCTACCCATTTTTCCATTACATCCACTTATGATTACTTTCATTTAAGAAAATACCCCCTATTTTATTAGACCATATTCTTCCATTCTCTTTTTTAATACTTTCAAATTATTATCAGCCATATCTACAAGAGGTAGCCTTAGTTCTCCTACTTCAAAATTCATAAGATTCATAGCAGTTTTTACTGGAATAGGATTTACTTCAATGAATAATGCATCAATTAATGGTTTCATACGAAGTTGAAGCTTACAAGCTTCTTTTACGTCTCCGTCAATGAATTTTTGTACAATATCGTGTGTATCTTTTGGAGCGATATTAGCTACTACAGAAATAACACCAGAACCTCCTAATGACATCAATGGTACAATCATGTCGTCATTACCAGAGTATATATAAAAATCATTTGGCATAAGGCGAGCAATTTCAGCAACTTGAGAAATATTACCACTTGCTTCTTTTACACCTTTTATATTTGAGTATTTTTCTGCTAATTCTGCTAATGTAGAAGGGAGTATATTTACACCAGTTCTACCAGGAACGTTGTATACAATAATAGGGATTTTTACTGATTCTGCTATAGCAGAAAAGTGTGCGATTAATCCTCTTTGAGTTGCTTTATTATAGTAAGGAGTAATGACTAATACAGCGTCAGCACCTACTTTTTCTGCATATTGGCTCATTTCTATTGCATGAGCTGTACAGTTACTTCCTGTTCCAGCAATTACTGGTATTCGTCCATTGATTTTTTCTATAGTAAATTTAATGGTTTCCTTTTGTTCTTCATCTGTCATTGTAGAAGCTTCTCCGGTAGTACCACAAATTACAATGGCATCTGTTCCTTGTTCAACATGCCAGTTAAGCATTTCTTCTAATTTTTTAAAATTTACTGTTCCATCTTTAAAAGGAGTAACGATTGCAACACCAGAACCGGTAAATAAATTCATAAAAAACCATCCTTTCATAAAATTTAAAAGATAATAATTATTTTATGTTTATTCTTCCAAAGTAGGAACTAATAATTCAGCGATTTGAACTGTATTTGTTGCAGCTCCTTTTCTAATATTATCTGCTACTACCCATAAGTTCAATCCATTTTCTACACTAAGATCTCTTCTGATTCTTCCTACATAAACTTCATCTGTGCCAGCTGCATTCCTAGCTAATGGATATACATTGTTAGAGACATCATCTTCAACGATTATACCAGGAGCATTTTTTAATATATTTCTTACTTGATCTAATTCAAAAGGTTTTTCAAACTCTATGTTAATAGATTCACTATGACAATCTTTTACAGGTACTCTTACAGTAGTTGCTGTAATTTTTAAGTCATAATCATTTAAAATCTTTTTAGTTTCATTAATCATTTTCATTTCTTCTTTTGTATAACCATTTTCTAAAAATACATCAATATGAGGCAAGCAATTACCAGCGATAGGATGTGGATAAGCAGTTTTAATATCATTGCCTTTTAATCCTTCTTCTAAATCGGCTACACCTTTTACTCCTGATCCAGATACAGCTTGATAAGTAGAGTATACAATTCTTTTTATTTTATAATGATCATGTAGAGGTTTTAATGCTACAACTGCTTGTATAGTAGAGCAATTAGGATTAGCGATAATTCCTTTATGCCATTTTATATCTTCTGGATTTACTTCTGGAACAACCAAAGGAATATCCTTATCCATTCTCCAAGCGCTGCTGTTGTCTACTACAATAACGCCTTTTGAAGCAGCAATAGGTGCAAATTTTTTACTAATTTCTCCTCCAGCAGAGAATAAAGCTATGTCAATATCTCTGTCAAAAACATTTTCTGTTAGTTCTTCAACAATAAATTCTTTTCCTTTACAAGACACCTTTTGGCCAGCTGATTTGGCAGAAGCAAATACATAAAGATTCTCAAATGGAAAATCTCTTTCTTCTAATACCTTTAAAAAAGTTCTTCCAACCATTCCTGTAGCACCTACTATTGCAATATTTACTTTTCTCATGTTATTACCTCCTAAAATGTATGATATTTATAAAATTATAATAAAGCATTACCAATTTCTATATAGATTCCTTTCTTTTCAATTTTATTTAAAGCTTCTTTATCAGCTTTATCATCCGTAATGAGTACATGGATTTTATCAAGCTGACATACATTTGCAAAAGTAATTCTCCCAATTTTTCTATAGTCTGCTATTACAATATTTTTTCGGCTAGAATCAATAACAGCTTTTAAAAAATCACTGCTGTCGATTGTTGAAGTGCTAATTCCTGTATCTTCTTTAATACCAGCACATGGAATAAAAGCTTTATCGAAATGGTAATTTTTTAAATCATTAATAGCTCTAGAACCTAGTATATTTCCTTTATAGTTTTTGATTCGACCGCCAATGACTATTGTTTCTATATTAGGAATTTGAGAGAGTTCTTTTGCTACATCTAAGGAATTGGTAACGACTGTAATATTTTTATCTTTTATTATTGGAATCATAAGCAAACTGATCATACTTCCCATAAGCATGATTGTATCACCATCATCAACGAATTGAGCTGCTTTTATAGCAATCTTTTTTTTCTCGTTTAGTGCTTCTGTTTTTCCTTCTTCTATTGATGGGATCCATTTTGATTTTTCTACTCTTACAGCACCTCCGTGAGTTTTTTTGAGAAGGCCATTTTTCTCTAAGGCTGTAAGATCTCTTCTTATTGTGTAGATAGAAACATTAAAAGTTTCTGTTAATTGGTGAAGATTTACAATACCTTCTCTTTCTACTAGCTCAATTATTTTTTTTCTACGAGCTTCAGTAATCAAAATATCTGCCTCCTGTGTTTGAAATTTATATGATTAACTTCTGCTAATATTATTATAATATATTTATAAAAAAATGGTTACATATATGATATACTATTTTGAAATATTTGTAAATTGTTTTCTGTAATATTTTTAAAAGTTTTAGAGGATTTAGTATTGTAAAAGGTTATGCTGTTATTGAATGATTCTTTATATGGTGAGATATTTCACGTAAGTAACAAAAGGTAAGAGTTGTTTTCTATAAATAAAAAAACGGCAAAAGAGTAAAAGAAGCTCTTTGCCGTAGAAAACGCATAAAGAATACAACTTTCACCCCGTGTGAAATAGCGCACCATTGATAGACTGGGCAACCTATCAATGACAGTATTATGCTTATTCAACATAATACCAGCAGTAAATCCCAAGGGAGGGGAAATATGCTTCGGCGATGACACCTTTCTTCTAGACATAACAGCTCCCTTAGCCTATTCTAAAATACTCATTGTTCATCGCAACCTCTAAAACACAACGCTAATATTTAAATATTTATTTTAACGTATCGTAACATAACTTTTAAGGCGTGTCAACTAAAAATTTTTACTTTTCTAATAATAAAAAAAAGGATACAATACTTTATAGGTAATTTTATTAGAGATGAGGGGAGTAAAAATGATTTATATTGAGAAAGAAATATTAGATATCAGAGAAGAAATCATTAAGGTAAGAAGAGTGTTGCATCAGATTCCTGAAGTTGGATTTAAAGAAGAAAAAACAAATGCTTTTATAATAGAAAAACTTCAGGAGTATGGAATAAAGGTATATAAGGATGTAGCCAAAACTGGGGTTATAGGATACTTAAAAGGAAATATTGGAGACAGAACTATTGCTTTTCGAGCAGATATGGATGCTCTTAGTGTAGAGGAGAAAACAAATCTTTCTTATGCATCGAAACATAAAGGAATGATGCATGCTTGTGGGCATGATGGACATATGGCTATTGTGTTAGGACTTGCTAAGTTTTTATCTTTACATGCAGAAAAATTAAGAGACAATATTGTATTTTTATTTCAGCCAGCAGAAGAAGGCCCCGGAGGAGCAAAGCCAATGATTGAAGAAGGTGTTATTGAAAAATTTCAAATTGATAATATCGTTGGGTTGCATGTGTATCCAGAAGTAGAGGAAGGAAAGATTGGATGTAAAGAAGGGCCTATGATGGCGCAAACAGGTGAATTTGATATAATCATTAATGGACAAAGTGGACATGGGGCTATTCCGCAAAAGGCAAAGGATTCAATTGTTATTGCTGCTGATCTTATTTCTACTTATCAAACAATAATAAGTAGAAATATTAATCCTGTTGAAGGAGCAGTGCTTACAATAGGAAAAATGTATGGAGGAGAAAGAAGGAATATTATAGCAGGAGATGTTACTTTAGAGGGGACATTAAGAGCTTTTAACGAAGAAACGTATGAAACAATAAAAGAAAGAATGATAAAGATAGCAAAGGGAATTGAAATTGTACATAATTGCAAGATAGAGGTTATATTTAGAGACATGTATCCTGCAGTTATAAATGATAAAAATCTAGTAGAGAAACTTATAAAAGCTGTTGGAAAGGAAAATGTTGTGAATATGGAGCCACAGATGATCTCTGAAGATTTTTCTTATTTTCAAAGAAAAATTCCTGGACTTTTTTTCTTTCTTGGTGTTAGAAACGAGGAAAAAGAATGTATATATCCGCTTCATAATAATAAATTTACTTTTAATGAAGAGATACTTTTAACGGGAGTACAGGTATATTTAAATTTATTAAGACAAATAAATGGATTAGATAAAAAGCTATAAGGAGTGGATGATTTGGAAAATAGAAAAGAAGTAGGGATCTTAGGAGCAAATATATTATATCTTATTACAGCTATTTTGCTATTAACTATTGGGTATTATGTACAGCATAAAGATGTAGAGAGTGGACTAATTATTACAGAATACATCCTTATATTATTGCCACCCTTGATCTATGTTAGACTAAAAGGTGATAATTTTAAAAGGGTTTTTAGGCTTAATAAATTAAAGTTAAAGCATGGATTATTGATTATTGGCATTACAATTCTTAGTTATCCGATAGCTTTATTTTTTAACCTTGTGATTATGACTTTTATAAGCACCTTAGGAAATATTGAGCCACCACCTATTCCTACTGCAAAGAATATATCTGAATATTTCGTTTTGATGATTATTATTTCTATGTCTGCAGGGATTTGTGAAGAATTTTTTTTTAGAGGACTCATACTGCGTAGTTATGAAAGAATGGGACAGATAAATGCTATTGTTATTTCTTCTTTTTTATTTGGTTTATTTCATTTTAATATTCAAAATTTTTTAGGACCTGTGATTCTAGGCCTTATTTTCGGCTATTTAGTATATCGAACAGATTCATTATTTGCAGGGATTATTGGACATATGACTAATAATGGGGTAGCAGTAACATTAGGTTTTTTAATTAATTTAATCAACCGAAAATTGCCAAAACAAGATATTTCCACTAATATGCCAAATACACTGCAGTTAATTATGGCTACTGTTTTTGTAGGATTTATTGCTACAATTACAGGAGTAGGTGCTTATCTTTTGTTAAGAATAATTATTAAAGATACAAAAAAAAGAAGATATATGGAAGTGGAAAATATAGAAAAAATAAAAAAAATGTCCTTATTTGTATTTACACCTATACTTCTAACGGGTATTATATTTATATATGTGGTTTATTTACAACTAAATTCTATTATGCATTAGTAAAAAGGGGAGCTGAAGGAAATCGGCTGAGAGGGAGCTTCTTTGTTCCGACCCATAACCTGAACTGGATAATGCCAGCGGAGGGAAATATATTAAATTATTATGCCCTTTATCCAGTTAAGATAAAGGGTTTTTTATTGAATAGGAGGAACTGTTATGGCACATGTTAATTTAAGCTTACAGGTATTGCCAAGAGTACCTGACGAAAGAATATATCCAGTAGTAGATGAAGTAATAAAATTAATTGATGCATCTGGATATAAATATGAAGTTGGGCCTATGGAAACAACCATAGAAGGAGACTTAGATGGTTTGTTAGAGATTGTAAAAAAAGCTCAAGAAATATGTATAAAAGAAGGTGCAACAAGAGTAATGTCTGTTATAAAGATTGATTATAAGCCAGAGGGCGTGACGATGGATGAAAAAATTGCAAAATATAGAAAAAAGTAAAGTCTCTGTCATTTTTATTGGGTTTATTTTTATATTTTGGGAATTAATTGTTAGGGGTGGAATGGTACCTGCTTATATACTACCAGCTCCTACAAAGGTTTTATACACTCTTATCAAAATATTTCCAGATATGCTGCAGCATTTGATAATTACATTATATGAGGCATTTTTAGGCTTTATTATGGCAATACTCTTATCTATAATTATAGCAGTAATGATGGATGGAATTATGGTTTTTAAAAAGGCTCTTTATCCAATTATTATTACTTCTCAAACAATACCAATTATTACTCTAGCTCCATTGTTTGCTATGTGGTTTGGGTATGGATATCTGCCTAAAATTGTTGTAGTAGTGTTAGTTTGCTTCTTTCCTATAACTGTTAGCTTACTAGAAGGCTTAGCTTCTGTAGATGATGAACTTCTTGGCCTCCTTAAAAGCATGGGTGCTAGTAAGCTGCAAATATACAAAATGGTAAAGTTTCCTGCAGTTATGCCTAATTTTTTTTCAGGGCTTAAAATTTCAGGTACTTATAGTATTATGGGAGCTATTATAGGAGAGTGGATGGGAGGAAAGAAAGGGTTAGGTGTTTATATGATAAGAGTACGGCATTCTTTTGCTATTGATAAAGTTTTCGCTACAATTATTGTTATAACATTATTAAGTATTATTCTGTTAAAACTTATCAATATTCTAGAGAAGAAATGTATGCCTTGGAGTAGATACTTAAATAAAGATTATGAGGAGGAAATTTTATAATGAAAAGATATTTTATAGCTTTTTTAGTTTTAGCATTGTTAATAGTAAATGGTGTAGGATGTACCAAAAAAGAAGTTCAAGAGGCAAAAGAAAATAAAAAAATAACAGTTATTTTAGATTGGGTGCCAAATACTAATCATACAGGTTTATATGTTGCAAAAGAGAAAGGATACTATGAGGATGAAGGATTAGATGTTGAGATAATACAGCCTACAGAAGGGGGCAGTGCAGATTTAATAGCTGCTGGACAAGGGGAGTTTGGAATAAGTTATCAGGAGCAGGTAACTTATGCAAGAACAGCAGAAAATCCATTGCCTATTAAAGCTATTGCTGCGATTATACAGCATAATACATCTGGATTTGCTTCTCCAGCAAATAAGAATATTAAAACACCAAAGGATTTTGAAGGAAAAAAATACGGTGGATGGGGTTCGCCTATGGAAGAGGCTATGTTAAAAGCTCTAATGGAAAAAGAAGGAGCAGATTTTTCAAAATTAGAAATGGTAAACATTGGTGCAGTAGACTTTTTTACGAGTGTACAAAAGGATGTAGATTTTTCGTGGATTTATTATGGATGGGATGGTGTAGCAGCAGAATTAAAGAATTTTCCACTAAATTTTATAAAATTGCAAGATGTTGATCCTAATTTAGATTATTATACACCAGTAATTATTGCAAATGAAAAATTATTAGATGAGAAGCCTGAGTTAGTAAGGAAATTTTTAAAAGCAACAACAAAAGGATATATGTATGCTATTAATCATCCTGAGGATGCAGCAAAAGATTTATTAAAAAATGTACCTGAATTAGATGAGAAAATGGTTATTGCAAGTCAAAAATATTTAGCAAAAGAGTATCAGGCTGATGCATCAAGATGGGGAGAAATGAAAGAAGAAATATGGAGTAATTTTGCAAATTGGATGAAAGAGAAAAATCTTCTAGAAAACAAACTAGAGGTTAAAGAAGCATTTACAAATGAGTTTTTACCAAAGAAATAATATGAAGAAGATAGAGGTATTAAATGTAAAAAAGTATTTTGGAAATCTCAAGACACTAGAAGATATCTCTCTTTATTTAGAAGAAAACCAATTTGTTAGTATTTTAGGTCCTAGTGGAAGTGGAAAGAGCACTTTATTTAATATTATTTCTGGACTGATAAAACCTGATGAAGGAAAAATAATCATAGAAGGAAAAAATTATATAGGAAAAACAGGAAGAGTAAGCTATATGCACCAAAAGGATTTGCTACTTCCATGGAAAACAATCATAGAAAATGTATGCATTCCTCTTATTTTAAAAGGGTACACAAAAAAAGATGCAGGGGATAAAGCGAAAAAATATTTTGATTTATTTGGATTAGAAGGATTTGAAAATCATTATCCATCTCAGCTCTCTGGAGGAATGAGACAGAGAGCAGCTCTTTTAAGAACATATTTATTTTCTAATGATATTATGTTACTGGATGAACCTTTTGGAGGGTTGGATGCGATAACTAAGAGAAATATGCAGCATTGGCTACTTAGTGTATTGGAAAATCTTAAGTCTTCCATACTTTTTATTACCCATGATATTGATGAGGCTATATTTCTCTCTGATAAAATTTATATTCTTTCAGAGAGACCTGCAAAGGTGAAAGAAGTTGTTTGTGTAGATATTGAAAGACCAAGAGATAATAGGACTTTTGTTAGTGAAAAATTTAATGAATTAAAGGAAAATATTTTAAATCTATTATAGATGTATAAAAAAGTTACCCCTTACCAATAATACTTAATAGGGGAGGGGTATAAATGTCAAAGAAAAACAGTGAAAAAAATAAAAAGAAAAAGATAGAAACTATTGAGGATGTTTGGAAATATGAAATTGCGAAAGAGTTAGGATTATTGGAAAAAGTAGAGCAGTTAGGATGGGGAGGGCTTACTGCAAAAGAAACTGGTAGAATTGGTGGATTAATTACGGTAAGAAAAAAACAATTAAAGAATGCAAAGAAAGTTGAGGGATAGAAAAATCTATCTCTTTTTCTTTTCTTATTGAAATAAACTTATATAATATAAATATATAAAAATGCAAAGGAGATGTGAAATGGAAAGCTATAGTGCTTTTGCTTATGTATATGATAAGCTTATGAAAGATGTAGATTATGATAAATGGGTAGAATACATTGAGAAAATATTTGAAAGATACGGGGCAAAACCTAAGAATATAGCTGAATTAGCTTGTGGTACTGGAAATATTACGAATAATTTAGCGAAGAAAGGGTATAATCTTATTGGGGTTGATATTTCAGAAGATATGCTTTTTGTTGCTCAAGAAAAAGCAAGAAATATAGGGGTTGAGGTAATCTATTTAAATCATGATATGAGAGACTTAGTCTTGCCTAGTGAGTTAGATGTTATTTTATGTATTTGTGATGGTATAAATTACATTGTTGATGAAGATGATTTAGTAAGAGTATTTGGGTTAGTTTATAGTCATTTAAAGGAAAAGGGTTTATTTATTTTTGATATTAGTTCCTATTATAAACTATCGAATATACTTGGAAATAATACTTATGCAGAAAACTATGAAGATGTATCATATATATGGGAAAATTATTTTGATGAAAACAAAAGCATTTGTGATTTTGATCTGACAATTTTTATGAAAGAAGGAAAGCTTTATAGGAAATATGAAGAAGCACATAGACAACGTGCATATAAAGAAAAGGAAGTATTAGAACAACTAAAAAAAATAGGATTTCAAAAAATAGAGATATTTGAAGCATTTACATTTTCTGACCCTAAAGAAGAAAGTGAACGCATCTATTTTGTATGTCAGAAATAATTGAAAATTTATTAATTTATTATGATTGACACGACAAAATAGCTGTGATAAACTTAAATTGAAGCGTAAAATACTTACGCATGAAATTTGTTAGGAGGCTTGTTTTAATGGAAAAAGGTACTGTAAAATGGTTTAACTCAGAAAAAGGTTATGGATTTATTTCAAGAGAAAATGGAGACGATGTTTTCGTACATTTCTCAGCAATCAACATGGAAGGTTACAAAACTTTAGAAGAAGGTCAAGCTGTTGAATTTGAAGTAGTTCAAGGAGAAAAAGGACCTCAAGCTACAAACGTTACTAAAGCTTAATAAAAACTTTTATATAGAAGTGCAATAAAATCTTTAATGAACGTGTAGCATTTAAAAGCCCTGATGGTAATCGGGGCTTTTATTATGTTTACAAATATGAATTTACACGTATAATAGATATAGTTAGAAAGATAGGAGGAAGATACAATGAAAAATTATGTCATTCGTGCAATGGCTGCGGATAAAAATCTAAGAGTTTTTTTAGCCGTTACAACAGAATTAGTAGAGGAAGCAAGAAAAATACATAATACAACACCTGTTGCAACTGCTGCTTTAGGAAGGACTCTTACAGGAACTGCAATGATGGGATTGATGCTAAAGGGTGAAAAAGATAAGCTGTCAGTACAAATAAAAGGGGATGGACCTCTAAAGCAAGTTTTAGCTGTATCAGATTCTAAAGGAAATGTAAAAGGATATGTATCAAACCCTTATGTTGAATTGCCTTTAAAAGACAATGGAAAACTAGATGTTGGTGGTGCTATAGGTAAGGGGAAAATAATTGTAATAAAAGATTTAGGTTTAAAAGAACCTTATATTGGACAACATGATTTAGTATCTGGAGAAATAGCAGAGGATTTTACAGCGTATTTTGCTTACTCTGAACAGCAGCCTTCAGCAGTAGCTTTAGGCGTACTTGTTGATAGAGATTATAGTGTAGCAGCTGCTGGAGGTTTTATTATTCAAGTTTTACCAGATGCTGATGAGAATGTTATTACAAAACTTGAAGAAAGATTAAATAATCTTTTACCTGTTACTCAAATTATGGAAAAAACAAAAGATGGGGAAGAAATTTTAAGAAATGTTTTAGAAGGATTTGATGTTGAGATACTGGATAAAAAGGAAGTAAATTTTGTGTGTGACTGTTCAGTTGAAAAACTTGAAAGAGCGTTGATTAGTATTGGAGCAAAAGATCTAAAGGAAATAATTGAAGAAGATGGAGAAGCTGAACTTACATGTCATTTTTGTAATAAAAAATATCATTTTGATAAAGAACATTTGCAAAAGCTTTATAAAGAAGCACTGTAGTTTTATAACTACAGTGTTCTTTAATGATAAATAGATATAAAAATCTTATTTTTTCTTGACAGAGTATAAGTTAATGTGTATAATAATCTTTGTCGGTAAGGAAAATTAAGGGCGCATAGCTCAGCTGGGAGAGCACCTGCCTTACAAGCAGGGGGTCATAGGTTCGATCCCTATTGCGCCCACCATTTAATTTGGCCCGGTAGTTCAGTTGGTTAGAATGCCAGCCTGTCACGCTGGAGGTCGAGGGTTCGAGTCCCTTCCGGGTCGCCAATTTGCCCAGATAGCTCAGTCGGTAGAGCAGGGGACTGAAAATCCCCGTGTCGGTGGTTCGATTCCGCCTCTGGGCACCATTTAGTGCGGAAGTGGCTCAGTGGTAGAGCATCGCCTTGCCAAGGCGAGGGTCGCGGGTTCAAATCCCGTCTTCCGCTCCAAGTCTGGCGGCATAGCCAAGTGGTAAGGCAGAGGTCTGCAAAACCTTTATTCCCCAGTTCGAATCTGGGTGCCGCCTCCAGTGAAAATTACATAATTTTTAAAAATCCTAGTTTTTGCTAGGATTTTTTTGTTTTGTTATATATAATGTTTGTATAAAATGAATGATTAAAAAAGTAAACATGGAGGGAATTCATTGAAAGTTAAGGATTTAATGACAAAAGATCCTATTGTGTTATCAGAAAAGGATACCTTTGAGGATGTTGCAAAGCTTTTTATTAATAAGCATATTGATGGTGCTCCTGTACTTGATCAATATGGTGAGTTAGTAGGGATTATAACAAAAAATGATTTAATAAAAGCATTTATTAACAAGATTTCTCCTAATACTTCAATTGATGAAATTTCTTCTAAAAGAATAATAACCATTGATGAAGATGCTGATATTAAAGATGCTTGGAATCTTAATGTGGGAAGATTGCCTGTTGTAGATGCAAAAGGAAACTTGGTAGGAATACTTACGCGTACGGATTTATCTAGAAGACTGCTTGCTAGAGAAATTAAAGAATCTTGTGAAATGAAAGCTATTTTAAATTCTACTAACAATGGTGTGATTACTATTGATAAAAAAGGGGTTATTAAGAGATGTAATCCTTCAGCTGGCAGAATATTAAATTTAGATAAAAATATTATAAATTTAAAAATAGAAGATGTTTTGCCAGAATTGAAATTGCATGAGGTAATTAAGACTGGAATAAGCCAATACAATGAAAAAATTCAGTTTAAAGATAAACAGCTAATATGTGATCGTATTGCTTTGTATAAGGATAAAGAAATTTTTGCTGGAGTTATTGTATTTAAGGATAGTTCGGATTTGCCAAGTATTATAGATGAACTAAATACTGTACAAAGGCTTTCAAGAAAACTTGATGCAGTTATTGAATCTTCCTATGATGGTATTTATCTTACGGATGGAGAAGCAAATACTTTAAGGATTAATAAAGCCTATGAAAGAATTACTGGAGTTAAAAGAGAAGAAATGTTAGGAAGTAATATGTGTGATTTGGAAAAAAAGGGTTACATTTCTGAGTCTGCTACTTTGAGAGTGTTAAAAACTGGAAAGACTACTACGATTCATCAAAAATTTCGTACTGGAAAAAATGCACTTGTTACGAGTACACCTATTTTTGATGAGAATGGAAAAATTAGTATGGTGGTAACGAATGTAAGAGATATTACTGAACTTGCTAAACTGAAGGAGCAATTAGAAAAAAATAAAGAATTAGCACAAAAGTATTACTCAGAAATAGAAGAAATGAGATTACAGCTTTTGAATACTTTGCATATTGTTGCTGAAGATGAGAAAATGCTTCAGACAATGAGGCTTGCAAAAAGAGTTGCAAAGGTTGATACAACAGTATTATTATTAGGAGAAACTGGTGTTGGGAAAGAAGAAGTGGCTAAATTTATTCATAAGAACAGTAACAGAAAGAAAAATCAATTTATTAAAATAAATTGTGGAGCTATTCCAGAAAACCTAATTGAATCTGAATTATTTGGATATGAAAAAGGTGCTTTTACAGGAGCTAATAAAGAAGGGAAAGTAGGGCTGTTTGAAGTTGCTGATGGAGGAACGTTATTTTTGGATGAGGTAGGAGAATTATCTTTAGATATGCAAGTTAAACTTCTTCGAGTTTTACAAGAACAGGAAGTTAAACGAGTAGGAGGAACTATGCCTATCAAAATTGATGTGCGCATTTTGGCTGCTACAAATAGAAATTTAGAAGAGATGGTAAAGGAAAAGCGTTTTCGAGAAGATCTTTATTATCGATTAAATGTTGTACCTATAAATATTCTTCCTCTGAGGGAAAGAAGGGGAGATATTATTCCGCTTATTCGCTACTTTCTTTCAGGTTTGAATCGAAAATATGGATGGAATAAAGAGTTTAGCAAAGATGCATTAGAGTGTTTATATGAGTATGATTGGCCAGGAAATGTGCGAGAAGTAAAAAATATTGTAGAGCGGGTATTTATTATGAGTAATCAAGAAAAGATTACTTCTGAAGAATTGCCTAAAAATATTTTTTGCAAAAATGTTAATGAAAGTTTAACTGACACAAGTGAAATTTTACCACTAAGGGATGCTGTAGCAAAATTAGAAAAGGAATTAATAGATAAAGCCTTTGAAAAGTACGGAAATGTACGAAGCGCTGCAAAGGTATTAGGGATTGATGCATCTACTTTTGTTCGGAAAAGAAAGAAATATAACAATTAAAGTAGTTGCAAAATTGCAATTTTGTTGCATTGCTGCAAATGAGGCGTAAAAAATAAATAAAGTATGAAAAAACAAGAAAATGAAATAAACAGATGTGAAAATTAAAAAAACTCTGTTGCATTATAGCAACAGAGTTTTTGATTTAAAATGAAAATAATGCTACATAAATAGAAGGCTCATAGAAATACAATAAAAAATAAATTTATGGGTTAAAATGGAAAAAATGGTATAAATCTTGCTATACATAAAAATGGGGCATATGTAAAATTATTACACAGATTCTTAAAAACGGGAGATGATATAAAGAGTATAATTTTAAAACTGTTTCATATATCTATATAAAAGTACATATGTTTTAAGAAAGAAGGAGGAGAAATTATGGCAATGAACAGAGAATTTGGAAAAGAACAGCCGTATATGTCAGTAGGACCATTTAAAATACGTATTCCTTTTATTCATTATCGATTTGAATGGGCAGATTATATTCAAGGATTATTAATGTGTGCTGTATGTCTTGGTGCTATTCCTATGCTTCAAGAATATTTGGGAATGCCATTCGAAGTAGCCATGGCAATTGTATTATTGAATGGAATTCTG
Source organism: Crassaminicella thermophila (assembly GCF_008152325.1). GTDB lineage: Bacteria > Bacillota > Clostridia > Peptostreptococcales > Thermotaleaceae > Crassaminicella_A > Crassaminicella_A thermophila. Next base: position 1,887,938 of record NZ_CP042243.1, on the reverse strand, counting down.
TATTGTGCCCATGTTTTTTTAGGAGATCCGGTTGTACCTGGATGGGTAACTCCTGCTATTCCACTTTTGATGATTCATGTTAGTCAATATGAAATGGGACATGAGAGGATGCAGGCTTTAATTGCATTTGAAATGACTTTGGGTATTCTAGCAATCATCTTAGGTATTACGGGACTTGGTAAAAAAATCGTTTCTATTATACCAAATGCAATGCAATCAGGGATTATATTAGGTGCAGGCTTTGCAGCAGTAATGGTTATTTTTAAGGAAGGTGCTAGATTTGATACATTTCCAAAATCTATTATTATTTGTATTGGATTAGGATTTTATTTATTGTTTTCAAACCATTTTAAGAGTATCAGAAATAATCATTCAATTTTAAAGGTTATTGCAAACTTAGGTATTTTACCAATTGTTGTTATTGCAATCATTGTAGGACCTTTAGTAGGGGAGACACCATGGCCGCAAGTGGAATGGGGTATTACAAAACCAGCATTTGCAACGTTGTGGAAGGATTGGACATTTTTTGGGGTAGGATTTCCACCAATGAGTATGTTTATTGAAAGTTTACCAATGGTTTTATCTGCTTACATTGTTTTATTTGGAGATATGATTCAAGCACAAGCATTGCTTGAAGATGCTCAAAGAGTTCGTCCGGATGAACATATTGATTATAATCCTAACAGATCTCACTTAGTATTTGGATTAAGAAACCTTTTAATGTCTATTATTGGACCTGATTTAACAATGTGTGGTCCTCTTTGGGCAGCAATGCAAGTTGTTATATGTGAACGTTATAAACATGGTAGGAAAGCAATGGACTCAATCCATGGTGGAGCAGGATCCTTTAGATTTGGTACCCTTACTGGTTATTTGCTTCTTCCTATTGTTACCCTTTGCAAACCAATACTAGGAATTGCTCTTGCATCAACTATGCTAATTCAAGGATATGTTTCTGTTCGTGTTGGTGTTATGAAAGCACGTACTTTTAATGATTTAGGTATTGCTGGTGTAATGGGTGCTGTACTTGCTACTCGTGGTGCTGCATGGGGGCTTGCAACAGGTATTATTCTTTGTTTACTAATTAATCTAGGTAACAAGCCAGAGTATGATGTATATATTTTCGGAGAAGAAGAAAAAGCAGCATAGTTAAGAAAAGATTATGCAGATTGTCTTTTATAAGATATCTGCATAATTTTAATTTAAGTGTCTTTATATTTATTTTTATAGTATGAAGTTGATATATACCATAAACTTACTTTGTGTTAAAGTATTAATGAATATTGTTTATTTTATATAAAGGAGGATTCTTATTAATATGTTTACATGTGATAGTTGTGAAGTTATAGGGTGTAGAAAAGGAGAATATGAAGATGCACCAAAAAACTGTCCTATAAGGGAAGAGGGAGTTTGTGCAGAAGCAAGAGAAGAGTATGAAAAAGAAAATATAAAAAAATTCATAGATGGAACAATGCAATTAGAGAATAAAGGACGTGGTCAATTATCACGGATTGAAGAAACTATTGAATTTTGTAAAATTATGGGATATAAAAAAATAGGTGTAGCGTTTTGTATAGGATTAAAAAAAGAGGCGAAGACATTTGTAAAAATTCTTAAAGATAATGGGTTTGAGGTTTCGTCAGTGATTTGCAAAAATGGAAGTATAGATAAAAATGAATTAATATTGAATGATGAAGATAGAAAAGATAGATTGGAAATTAGCTGTAATCCTATCGGACAAGCAATGTTATTAAATAAGGAAGAAACAGAGTTTAATATTGCATTAGGGCTTTGTGTAGGTCATGATTCTTTGTTCTTTAAGTATGTAAAAGCTCCTGCTACTGCATTAGTAGTCAAAGATAGGGTATTAGCACATAATCCGATAGGAGCGTTGTATTGTGCACATAGTTTTTATAGAAAAAGATTTAAGAAATAAACGATGCAAAAATACAACATCGTTGCAAAAAAGCAACAAAAAGAATGTATGTCAAAACACCTTTGAATAGTAAAGTATAGATTTTTCTAAAAAAAATTAAAACAATTATGTTGCATTATTGCAACGAAGTGTTTTTTTATTATGTATACCATAAAAAGTATGATTATAAGAATCGCTTTGAAAGCAAGTAATTTCAATAAAAGATCAATGAATGTTTATTTATAAGAAATTGATTTTAAATTGGCATGGATATTGCAACAGAATCAAGAGTGTTAAGTTTAATGAAAAGATAAAAAATATATGTACAAAAAATGAAAAATTTGTTAAAATAATAACGAAATTAAAAGGGGAGATGATGTAAATGGCATTAATGACAAAAGAGCAGTATCTTGATAGTTTAAGAAAATTGAATATAAAGGTTTATATGTTTGGAGAACTAATTGAAAACTTTGTAGATCATCCAATTATTAGACCATCTATCAATTCTGTAGCGATGACTTATGAGTTAGCACAAGATCCGCAATATGAAGATCTAATGTTAGCAACATCAAACTTAACAGGAGAAAAAGTAAACCGTTTTACACATCTACATCAAAGTACAGATGATTTAAGAAAGAAAGTAAAAATGCTAAGACTTCTTGGACAAAAAACAGCATCTTGTTTCCAAAGATGTGTTGGTATGGATGCTTTCAATGCTGTATATAGTACAACTTATGAAATAGATAAAGCACATGGAACAAATTATCATGAAAACTTTAAAAAGTTTTTAGAGTATGTACAAAAAAATGACTTAGTAGTAGATGGTGCAATGACAGACCCTAAAGGAAATAGAGGATTAGCTCCAAGTAAGCAAGAAGATCCAGATCTTTTCTTACATGTAGTAGAAAGAAGAGAAGATGGTATTGTTGTAAGAGGAGCAAAAGCTCATCAAACAGGAGCAGTAAACTCTCATGAGCATCTAATAATGCCAACAATAGCTATGAGAGAAGGAGACGAAGCTTATGCTATATCCTTTGCAGTACCATCAGATGCTGAAGGATTATATATGATTTACGGAAGACAATCTTGTGATACAAGAAAATTAGAAGAAGGTGCAGATATAGATTTAGGAAACAAAAATTTTGGAGGACAAGAAGCATTAGTTGTATTTGATGATGTATTTGTACCAAATGATAGAATTTTCTTAAATGGAGAAGTAGAATTTGCAGGAATGCTAGTAGAAAGATTTGCAGGATATCATCGTCAAAGTTATGGTGGATGTAAAGTAGGTGTTGGTGACGTTCTTATAGGTGCAGCAGCATTAGCAGCAGAATTTAACGGTGCAGCAAAAGCTTCTCACATTAAAGATAAATTAATCGAAATGACTCATTTAAATGAAACTCTATACTGCTGTGGTATCGCATGTTCAGCAGAAGGATATCCAACAGAAGCTGGAAACTATCAAATTGACTTATTACTTGCAAATGTATGTAAGCAAAATGTAACAAGATTCCCATATGAAATCACAAGACTTGCAGAAGATATTGCAGGTGGACTTATGGTAACAATGCCATCAGAAAAAGATTTCAAGCATCCAGTAATTGGACCAGTATGTGAAAAATACTTCAAAGGAGTAAATGCTGTTCCAACAGAGCATAGAATGAGAGTATTAAGACTAATTGAAAATATGACATTAGGAGCAGCAGCAGTTGGATACAGAACAGAGTCAATGCATGGAGCTGGTTCTCCACAAGCTCAAAGAATTATGATTGCAAGACAAGGTAATATTGAGCATAAGAAGGAATTAGCAAGAAAAATAGTTGGAATAGATGAAGAATCTATTGCAAAAAGAGAAGCAGCAACTACAAAATAATAAATTTTTACAGTATAGGAGGGGTGGAAAAATCCACCCCAACCTTGTAATGGAGTGATTATATGTTTGACAAGGTAAATGAAGTAATTCAGAAAAAGATAAGACCTAAGTTAGCTATGCATTTTGGAGATATTGAGCTTGTAAAAGTAGAAGATGGTGTTGTAGAGGTAAAACTTTTAGGTGCTTGTAGCGGTTGTCCGTCTGCTAGATTTACCCTTGAAGATATAGTACTTACAGACTTACAAGAAGAGATTCCGGAAGTAAAAGAAGTAGCTTTAGTTAGTGAGGTAAGCCAAGAACTTATTGATATGGCTAAGAAAATACTGAAAAAAGATAAGTAAGGAGAGATACTTTGAAAGTAGGCGTGAAATATTGTGGGGGATGTAATCCACGATATGAACGGGGTAAGTTTGTGGATAGAGTAAAAAAAGAATTAGGAAATGATTTTGTTTTTGAAGTTGCTAAAGAAGGTTTTATCTATGACTTTCTTTTAATAATAGGAGGTTGTACAAATTGTTGTGCAAACTATAAAGGCATTCAAACAAAACAAGGAATATTTTTTGTAAAAGATGAAAGAGACTATGAAAAAGTTATAGATGCAATCAGAAAAATTATTCAGTAATAGAAAGGATGGATAGGATGAGTTGGCAAGATGTTTATAAGTCCAAACTTACGACTGCAGAAGAAGCTGTAAAACATATTCAGTCTGGAAATAGAGTAGTTATTGGTCATGCATGTAGCGAGCCATTAGAATTAGTAGATGCAATGGTAAAGAATAAAGATCAATATAAAGATGTAGAAATTGTTCATATGGTAGCAATGGGTAAGAGTGAATATACAAAACCAGAAATGGCACCACATTTTAGACATAATGCATTATTTGTAGGGGGATCTACGCGTAAAGCAGTAAATGAAGCAAGAGCAGACTATACTCCTTGTTTCTTTACAGAAGTTCCAAGATTATTTAAAGAAGGATACTTACCAGTAGATGTGGCGTTGATTCAGTTAAGCCGTCCTGATGAACATGGATATTGTAGTTTCGGTCTTTCTTGTGATTATACAAAGCCAGCAGCAGAATGTGCGAAAATAGTTATTGCAGAAGTAAATGATCAAATGCCAAGAACTATGGGAGATTCTTTTATTCATATATCTGAAATTGACCATATCGTAGAGACATCTTATCCGATTATAGAGTTACAACCTCCAAAGATTGGAGATGTAGAAAAAGCGATCGGACAAAATTGTGCAAAACTTATTGAAGATGGTTCTACGCTTCAATTAGGTATTGGAGCTATTCCTGATGCAGTACTTTTATTTTTAAAAGATAAAAAGGATTTAGGTATTCATTCAGAAATGTTTTCTGATGGTGTTGTTGAATTAGTAGAAGCAGGTGTTATTAATAATAGTAAAAAAAGCATACATAAAGGAAAGATGGTAGTAACATTCTTAATGGGTACAAAGAGACTTTATGATTTTGTTGATAATAATCCATCTGTTGAATTGTATCCAGTAGACTATGTAAACAATCCTTGTGTAATTATGCAAAATGAAAAAATGGTTTCTATAAATTCATGTATTCAAATTGATTTAATGGGACAAGTAGGTTCAGAAAGTATAGGCCTAAGACAGTTTAGTGGTGTAGGTGGACAGGTTGATTATGTTCGCGGTGTAAGTATGGCTAAGGGTGGAAAGTCTATTATTGCTATTCCATCAACAGCATCAAAAGGAAAAGTTTCTCGTATCGTACCATTATTAGATGAGGGTTCAGCTGTTACAACATCACGTAATGATGTACATTATGTAGTTACAGAGTATGGTATTGCTGATCTTAGAGGAAAAACCCTAAAGGAAAGAGGAAGAGCATTAATAAATATAGCTCATCCAGATTTTAGATCAATGCTTATTGAAGAATGGGAAAAAAGATTTAATTGTAAATTTTAGTAAATTTATAAATAAAAGCACAGAAAGGAAGGAAGACTAATGAAATTTTTTAAGTTGCCAACACAAATTCATAAATTTGATGATTTTAAAGGATTTGCAGAAGAGTTTAAAATTGGAGAAGGAGATTTAGTACTTACTCATCAATTTCTTTATGATCCTTTTATGAAAGAATTAAACTTAGGTGCAGACTTTTTAATGCAAGAAAAATATGGTGTAGGTGAGCCATCAGATGAAATGATTGATCAGATTTTAGCAGATGTAACTGCTAAGCAATATAAAAGAATTATTGCAGTTGGTGGGGGAAGCGTTATAGATATTGCAAAATTATTAATATTCAAAGATGGAAAAAATGCATTAGATATGTTTGAAAAGAAAATTGATTTTATAAAAGATAAGGAATTAATTATTGTACCTACAACTTGTGGAACAGGTAGTGAAGTAACAAATATTTCTATTGCTGAAATTAAATCAAAACATACAAAAATGGGATTGGCAATCGATGAATTATATGCTGATTATGCAGTTCTTATTCCAGAACTTGTAAAAGGTCTTCCATATAAATTCTTTGTATATAGTTCAATAGATGCATTAATTCATGCTATTGAATCTTACGTATCACCAAATGCTAATGATTTTACACAAATGATTAGTGTAAAAGCAACAGAGATGATTTTAAAAGGATATTTAGATATTATTGAAAAAGGTGAAGATTATCGTTTAGAAATTTTAGAAGATTTCGTAATAGCAAGTAATTATGCAGGGATTGCATTTGGAAATACTGGTGTAGGAGCTGTTCATGCTCTATCTTATCCATTAGGAGGAACTTATCATGTTCCACATGGAGAAGCAAACTATCAATTCTTCACAGAAGTATTTAAAACTTACAATAGAATCAATCCAGATGGAAAGATTAAAGAATTAAATACATTCCTAGCAGATCTTTTAAAAGTTGAAGAAAAAGATGTATATGATGCTATTGAAAATGTATTAGATAAATTATTAAGCAAAAAACCTTTAAAAGAATATGGTATGAAAGAAGAAGAAATTGAAAGTTTTACAGATAGTGTACTTGAAAAGCAACAAAGATTACTTGCAAATAACTATGTACCACTTTCAAGAGAGGATATATTAAATATCTATAAAAATCTATATTATTCAAAAGATAGTATAGAAGAAGTTGCTGCTACAAGAAAATAGTATAAACCGCCCGGTTTTAGGGCGGTTTTTATTGTATAAAGAAAACCACTAGCTAAGCTAGTGAGTTCTGAAAAGCTTTAGCGATGAGCAGAAAAATAAAACCTCCTTTTGATAAAATAGAATAGGTTTCGCCAGCCAATTCTAAAATCAAAGGAGGTATCCTATATGGATAGTACTAGTTTATCACATACAAAATGGAATTGTAAGTATCATATAGTTTTTTCACCTAAGTTTAGAAGAAAAGAGATTTATGGAAAAAAGAAAGCAGAAATAGGAAAGATATTAAGACAGTTATGTGATTGGAAAGGAGTTCAAATAATTGAAGCAAATGCATGTGTTGATCATATACATATGTTAGTTTCAATTCCACCAAAAATGAGTGTGTCAGGTTTTGTAGGTTATTTAAAGGGAAAAAGTAGTTTAATGATATTTGAAAAGTTTGCAAACTTAAAATATAGATATGGGAATAGACATTTCTGGTGTAGAGGATATTATGTAGATACAGTAGGAAGAAATAAAAAGGCAATAGAAGAATATATAAAAAGCCAGCAAAATGAGGATATGGCAACAGATCAAATAAGTATGAAAGAGTATATAGACCCTTTTAAGGGTAGCAAGTAGAGAATTTTATGCGGCTGGCGAAATTTATGCGTGCCTTAAGGCACAACGCTGGAAAGTTGCCCTTATAGGGCTTAGGAAAAACCACCAGCTAAGCTGGTGGATATTTATATTTGATAACAAATTAGTATATAATAAACTTAAAAATATAAATTAGGTGATAATAATGAAATATAAATTTCTTGATATACCTTTTTTACCAAAAGAGGATGTCTTAGCTGTAATTATAGATGGACGAACTCCTCAAATTTTGACGAATAAATTAAAGAATATGAGTATACATATAGTAAAAACACCTTTTTGCAAAGAGTTGTACGATGCTATCTCATATCATCCAGATATTTTATTACATCCTGTCGATGGAAAAGATTTTGTTGTTGCACCAAATGTTTATGAAATATTAAAAGAACCTCTTAAAAAACTAGGGCTTAATGTGATCAAAGGTGAAACTTTCTTGCTTAGGAACTATCCAGAAAATATAGCATATAATATAGCAAGAGTTTCGAATTTTGCCATACATAATTTGAAATATACAGATAAAGTTACCTTAAAATTACTTGAAAAAAGCGGTGTAGAGTTTATTCATGTGAAGCAAGGATATTCAAAATGTTCAATTTGTGTTGTTAGTGAAAAAGCCATTATTACATCTGATAGAGGGATTGCTAAAAAAGTAGAAAAATATGGAATAGAAACATTGTTAATATCTCCTGGATACATAGATTTACCGGGACTTAGTTATGGTTTTATAGGAGGAATATCAGGATTTATTGGAAAAAATAAATTGGCTTTTTCTGGGCACTTAAGGAACCATCCTGATTATGAAAGGATTTTAGACTTTTTAAGTAATCAGCAAGTTGAGCCTGTTTTTTTAGATGATAAAAAACCAATAGATATTGGCTCAATAATACCTTTTTTAGAAATGGCATATTAAGAAATAAATGTAATCCTGTATTTTGAATATCACTTCTTATTACACATATACTACTAATACAGTAGAAGAAGGAGTGAAAGCAATGGATCTTATGATGGTTATATTAAATGATTGCTGGCAGAGTGTTTATGATAGATTAGATAAAGATATAAATTATTTTAATAAAGAAGGAATAACGATTGATAAAGATATTTACAAACAAGGTAAGATAACCTATATTCAATATGCAGTAAAAGAATCAAGTTTAAAAAATTATACAACCGATGATTTTGGTAGTGTATTTAAATATTATATGGCAAACATTTTTTCTGAAATAATTCTTAAAGACATGGAAGAAAAATTGGCCAATAAAATTTTAGCAAATCAATATTATTATTTTAATCTACAGGAAAGAAAATCTATTCTTAAACATTTAAAGACAATTCAAGATCAAGAAGTATATAAATATAGGGAAGATGAAGTTTGTATTGAGAATAGAAAAGAAAAAATTATTCAAGAAATTATAAGTTATTTAAGAGAAAATAATATTATTAATTTAAAAGGCTTTGTTAGGTTTAGATTGCGAAGTTATATTGAGGAATTAGAAAATAATATAGACAAGGCTGTTGAAGATTATTTAATGGAAAAAGAATATAATGAATTTATAAGACTTTTAAGATATTTTGTAGATATTCAAGAAGCAAAAATAGATATGGTTAATGTACTTATAAGAAAAGATGGAAAATATGATCTTTATGATTACCAAAATAAATCTATTAATAATGAATACCTAGAAGATTTAGCGTTAGAAATGGCAGATAAAGATATTAGCTATGATGATTTGTTAATAAGTTCTTTAATTACTTTGGCACCTAGAAAAATTGTTATCCATTTTTCTTCTAAAATCAAGAAAAAAGAAATTATTGAGACAATCAAAAATGTATTTTCAGATAGAGTATATATGTGCAGTGGTTGTGAACTTTGTCTGTCAAGTCAAAATATTATACAAGAGTAGAGATATTCTCTACTCTTAAATTGTTTATATAAAAAGTTAGGATATTGTATTCGCTATTTAACTATGTTATACTGATTTATGCTATAGATTTCTATATATTTGCAAAAGATAAGATTATAGAGGTGAGATATAATGTTTTGGATAAAGTTATTCATCTTAGCTGCAGTTGGATCGATTATAGGATGGATTACGAACGTTTTAGCAATCAAATTTATATTTAGGCCCTTACAACCAATTAATGTGCCTGTTTTGAACGTAAGTATTCAAGGATTAATTCCAAAAAGAAAAGGGGAACTAGCTAAAAGTGTAGGAGAGATTGTAGAAACAGAGTTGATTTCTATGGAAGAAATTATAGATAAATTTATTGAAGATGAAAATAAAAGTGAAATTATCTTTGCTATTAAACGAAAAATAAAAATGATTGTAGAGCAAAAGTTACCTAGCTTTATTCCTAGTGCTTTTAAAGGTATGATAGAGGAGTATATTGAAGAGATTATTGATAACGAGGCTGAAGGTGTTATTACTGAGCTAACAGAAAAGATGGTTCATAAAGCCACAGAAAAAATAAAGATATCTAAAATAATAGAGGAAAAGATTAATGATTTTGAATTAGAGAAATTAGAAGAAATTGTTATTGCTATTGCAAAAAAAGAATTAAAGCATATAGAGATTTTAGGCGCAATTTTAGGATGTATTATTGGTCTTATTCAAGGAATAATTATATTGATGGTATAATATAAAGAAAAATTGAGAAAACTTATTGACAAGTATTGAAAATATTTTTATAATTAAACAAAGTTGGAAAAGAAGGTTTTAATATTGTTAAAAGCTATGAAAAGGAAGAGTACTATAAACCCAGTCAAAAGAGAGAGGATGTCATAGGCTGTAAGCATCCTTTGATATGGATATAGGAAAACTACCTTTGAGCTGTACCTTAGTAGCTAAAAAGCAAAAAGGTATTCGTTAGGCAACGTTAATGCCATAAAGTGGACACGGTCAATTTGGGTGGAACCGCGGGAGATACCTCTCGTCCCTGAGCTTTGCTTGGGGATGAGAGGTTTTTTAGTTTACAAAATAAAGGAGGTAATATATATGAGCAATATAAAGGTAACTTTAAAAGATGGTTCTATAAAGGAATTTTCAAAAGGAATAACAATATTAGAAGTTGCAAAAGAGATTAGTGGAAGACTTGCGAAAGAAGCAGTAGCGGGACAGATAAATGATAAGATTGTAGATTTAAAATATGTTATTAATGAAGATGCAGAGATAAACATTTTAAAATTTGATGATGAAAAAGGTCAAGAGGTTTTTCGACATACAAGTGCACATATTTTAGCACAAGCTGTAAAAAGATTATTTCCTGATACAAAGCTTGCTATAGGCCCAGCTATTGAAAATGGATTTTATTATGATTTTGATTCAGAACATAGATTTACAGAAAGTGATTTAGAAAAAATTGAAAAAGAAATGAAAAAAATTGCTGGGGAAAATTTAGGATTAGAAAGATTTGAATTGCCTCGCAATGAAGCAATAAAATATATGGAAGAAAGAGGAGAAAACTACAAAGTAGAATTAATTAAAGATTTACCTGAAGATGCAGTTATTTCTTTTTATAAGCAAGGGGATTTTGTAGACCTTTGTGCAGGACCTCACTTACCTTCAACAAAACCTGTAAAAGCAATAAAATTATTGAGTGTTGCTGGTGCATATTGGCGTGGGGATGAAAAAAATCAAATGCTTCAAAGAATTTATGGAACATCATTTCCAAAACAGAAAATGTTAGAAGAATATATTTATAGATTAGAAGAAGCTAAGAAAAGAGATCATAGAAAAATAGGAAAAGAATTAAAATTATTTACAATTCTTGAAGAAGGTCCTGGTTTTCCATTTTTCTTGCCAAAGGGAACACAGCTTAAGAATACTTTATTAGAATATTGGAGAGAAGTGCATAGAAAAGCTGGATATGTTGAAGTGGAAACGCCTATTATATTAAACAGAAAGCTTTGGGAGACTTCTGGACATTGGGATCATTATAAGGAAAACATGTATACTTTAAAAATTGATGATGAAGATTTTGCTATTAAGCCGATGAATTGTCCTGGAGGAATGCTTATATATAAAAATGATATGCATTCATACAGAGATTTTCCTATGAGAGTTGGGGAAGTTGGAAGAGTTCATAGACATGAATTATCTGGAGCACTTCATGGACTAATGAGAGTAAGAGCTTTTACTCAAGATGATGCACATATTTTTATGCTTCCAGAACAAATTAAAGATGAAATAAAAGGAGTAGCAAAACTAATAGATGAAGTGTATACTAGATTTGGATTTAAATATCATGTAGAGCTATCTACAAGACCTGAAGATTCAATGGGATCAGATGAAGAATGGCAAATGGCTGAAACAGCTTTGCAAGAAGCTTTGGAAGAATTAAATCTTCCATATAAATTAAATGAAGGTGATGGGGCATTTTACGGACCTAAAATAGATTTCCATTTAGAAGATTGCATTGGAAGAACTTGGCAGTGTGGAACAATTCAGCTTGACTTCCAATTACCACAAAGATTTGATTTAACATACATTGGTAAGGATGGAGAAAAACATAGACCTGTAGTTATTCATAGAGTAGCCTTTGGTAGTATAGAAAGATTTATTGGAATATTAATAGAACATTTTGCAGGAAAATTCCCAACATGGCTATCTCCTGTTCAAGTAAAAGTATTGCCAATTGCTGATAAATTTAAAGAATATGCAGAAAAGATTGCAAGCTTAATGAAAGAAAACAATATACGTGTTGAATTAGATGATAGAAATGAAAAAATTGGTTATAAAATTCGTGAAGCACAATTAGAAAAAGTTCCTTATATGGTTATTGTTGGAGAAAAAGAAGTTGAATCTAATACAATAGCTGTAAGGTCTAGAGATAATGGGGAACTAGGAAGTCAAGATATTGAAAACTTCATACAAAAATTAAAGGAAGAAATTGAAAACAGGATATTATAAAAGAGAGTCTATGTGACTCTCTTTTATGTTGTTGCACCATATTTTTTAAAGTGAATTTGAATTATATTTTCAAGTTCTTCACCAGAAAGGGTTTCTTTTTCATATAATTCATGAGCAATTGTAGATAATAAATTAGAATTGTTTTTCAAAACTTCAAAAGTGTCATTATAGCATTCTTCTATGATGTTTTTTATTTCTTTATCAATCATAGGGTAACAATTTTTCACAAAAGCGGGTTCAAAAACTCTATTTAATAGGTTACTCATGCCATAATCACAAACCATTTGATAAGCAATGCTATTTGCTTTTTTTAAATCATCCTTTGCACCAGTAGAGATTTCTCCAAAAATAATTTGTTCAGCACATCTACCTCCAAGCAAAACTTTTATCTTATTTTTAAGTTCTTCGGTTGTCGTTAGATATCGATCTTCTTCAGGAGCATACATTACATATCCTAAAGCTTCACCTCTTGGAACAATGGATACTTTTGATACCAAATCTGTATTTAAAATTTTTCCCATCAAAGCATGCCCTGCCTCATGGAAGGATACTTTTCGCTTTTCTTTTTCTAAAATAACAGTATTTTTTCTTTGAAGGCCTGCAATAACTTTTTCAATGGCTTCGTTAAATTCTTCTATTCCAATGGTGGTTTTATTGTTTCTTACAGCTAGTATTGCAGCTTCATTTGCTATATTAGAAATATGAGCACCTGACATACCATGTGTTCTTTTGGCTAATGCTTTTATATCTACACTTTTATCTATAGGCTTATTCTTTGTATGAACTAAAAATATCTCTTCTCTTGCTCGAACATCTGGGTTTCCTATAAACATGTGACGATCAAATCTACCGGGCCTTAAAAGTGCTTCATCTAATAAATCAAGACGATTTGTTGCACCGATTACTACAACTGTTTGGTCTGAATTGAAACCGTCCATTTCTATTAGAAGTTGATTGAGTGTTTGATCTTTTTCGTTATTGCTTTCAGTCGTTCTTTTAGCACCTATGGCATCGATTTCATCTATAAAAATTACACTTGGAGCACTCTTTTTTGCTTTTTCAAATAAAGATCTTACTCTTTTTGCTCCAACACCAACATATTTTTCAACGAATTCTGATCCACTAGCTGAGAAAAAACTAGATTCAGTTTCTCCGGCAAGAGCTTGTGCTAGTAGCGTTTTTCCTGTTCCAGGAGGACCATGAAATAAAATGCCCTTAGGAATTTTTGCTCCCATTTTGTGGTATTTTTGGGGAGATTTAATGAAGTCAATAATTTCTGCAAGTTCTTCTTTTACTTCATCAAGTCCTGCCACATCATTAAAACGGACTGAAGGTTTATTTAGGTTATTTAGTCTATCATCTTTATCTTTTTTTTCCATTTTTATTTGTACAGGTTCTAATTGAGGTGATTTATCTAATTTCATGTAGTAAATAAACAATACTGAACAAGCTAGGATCAGTAGAAATTTATTTATAATGTTAATACGGACGAAACTTATATTTCCGTTTAAGGAACCGAACATTACCATAAAAGTAATTATTAAGCTAAAGCAGAAAAGAATAAAAATTATTTTCTTTTTATAAATTTTTATCACCTTCTTTCATATTCGTTCATGATTAGTTTTCCCAATCTAGCAGTAAAAATATTAATAGAAATGATAAATAAAAAAATTTTTTAAATGATTTTGTTTGTGAAATATCAGAAAATATAAAAAAATAATGGTCTTAAAAGGGTTTTTTTGAAAAATATAGAATATAATAATTATTCTGAAAAAAATAAAAACATTTTGGAATGAAATGGGACATAATCTGCATAGAAATGAATTAGTATTATAAATTTTATTGAAAAGGGAAAAACACCTTTTCTCTAAAAGAATAAATAAGAGTATGGGAGGAATTAAAATGTTAAAAAGAAGTTTTGCAATTTTGTTGGTCCTGATGATGATGTTCAGTTTAGGAGCTTGTGGCCAAAAACAAGCATCAGAAGAACCAGCAGCTACTGAAGAAGCAGCAGCTACAGAAACTAAAGAAGATGGAAATTGGAAAATAGGAATTATGACTGGTACTGTTTCTCAGAATGAGGAAGAGTATAGAGCTGCTCAAAACGTACTTAAAAAATATGGTGAAGAGCATGTGATTTTAATGACTTATCCTGATAAATTTATGGATGAGCAAGAAACAACCATAGCAAACCTTGTAAGTATGGCATCAGATCCAGATGTTAAAGCCCTTATTATTGTTCAAGCTGTTCCTGGAACTTCAGCAGCTATTGATAAAGTAAAGGAACTAAGAGATGATCTTTTGATTATAGCTGGTACGCCTGGAGAGGATCCAAAAATGATTGCATCTAAGGCAGATATTGTATTTGCTATGGATGAACTATCAATGGGTCATACAATTATTGAGCAGGCTAAAAAACAAGGAGCAAAAACTTTTGTCCACTATTCATTCCCGAGACATATGTCTTATGCACTACTTTCTGCAAGAAGAGATTTGTTTAAAGAAAATTGTGAAAAGTTAGGGCTTAAATTTGTAGATGCAACAGCGCCAGATCCTACAGGTGATGCTGGTGTATCAGGTGCACAGCAATTTATCTTAGAAGATGTGCCAAGAAAGGTTGAACAGTATGGAAAGGATACTGCATTCTTTAGTACAAACTGTGCAATGCAAGTACCTCTTATCAAAGCAAGCTTAGATGAAGGAGCAATATATCCACAACCTTGCTGTCCATCTCCATATCATGGATTCCCTTCAGCATTAGGTATTAAGATTCCTGAAGATAAAAAAGGTGATATTAATTTTGTAGTAGATCAAATTAAAGAAAAGATAGCAGAAAAGAACGGTACAGGAAGATTTTCTACTTGGCCAGTACCTGTTGCCATGATGTTTGTTGAAGCAGGTGCTGAATATGCAAAAGCATACATAGATGGAGAAACAAATGGAAAGCTAGATGTAGAAAAGGTAAATGAAAAATTTAAAGAATATGCAAAAGTTGATATTACATTATCTCCATTGGAAGAAAGTGGAGTAAAATATGATAACTATTTAATGGTGTTACTAGATTTCCTAAACTTTTAATTAGTTCTTATTTATAATTTAGATAAACATGAAAGTGTAAGGTTGCCATATAGGCAGCCTTGCATTTTCATGAAATTATTGAGGTGGTGAAAAAATGTCAGAAAAATATGTACTTCAGATGAATAATATTGAGAAAGAATATTTTGGAAATCAAGTATTAAAAGGAGTTAGTCTATCTGTTAAACCTGGAGAGATTCATGCATTGCTTGGAGAAAATGGTGCTGGAAAATCAACCCTTATGAATGTTCTATTTGGAATGCCAGTTATTCATTCAACGGGAGGATTTAGCGGAGAGGTAATTATTGAAGGAGAAAAAGTAGATATTAAATCTCCCAAAGAAGCTATGGAGATTGGTATAGGCATGGTTCATCAAGAGTTTATGCTTGTACCTGGATTTTCTTTGACAGAAAATATAAAGCTGAATAGAGAAATCACAAAAGATAATCCAATTAGTAGATTATTTGGAGACAGCTTAAAATTTTTAGATTACAAAAAAATGAATAAAGATGCAAGAAAGGCATTAGATACCCTTGGAATCAATATAGAGGAGTGGGTTAAGGTTGCTGGCTTACCCGTTGGTTATATGCAGTTTATAGAAATTGCAAGGGAAATTGATAAAAGCAATGTTAGGCTTTTAGTTTTTGATGAACCTACTGCAGTTTTGACGGAAAGTGAAGCAGACAATCTTATCAGGTCTATGAAAAAACTAGCAGCATCTGGCATTGCTATTCTTTTTATTACACATAGATTAGATGAGGTTATGGAAGCTGCTGACAAAATAACCATACTTAGGGATGGAGAATTGGTGGCTACAAGAAAAAAAGAAGAAACCAATGTAGGAGAGCTGGCAGAATTAATGGTTGGAAGAAAGATAGAAGTTACGCAAAAAGATGAAAGCAATAAAGAAGAATTAGAGAATAGAGAAGTAATACTTTCTATTAAAGATCTCCGAGTGGATATGCCAGGAGAAGAAGTAAAGGGGATAGATTTAGAAGTTAGAAAGGGAGAAATACTAGGTATAGGAGGTTTAGCTGGACAAGGGAAGATTGGTATTGCAAATGGTATAATGGGGCTTTATGAGTCAACAGGAGAGGTCCTTTTAAGAGGAGAAAAGTTAAAATTAAATGATACGAAAGAAGCCCTTAAAAGTGGTTTGGCTTTTGTTTCAGAGGATAGAAGAGGAATAGGATTACTGTTAGATTCTTCTATTGAGCATAATATAGTGGTTACAACTATGCAAATTAAAGATAAGTTTTTAAAAAAATTTGTTTTTTTTGATCAAATAGATACGAAGGCAACAAGGGTACATGCACTAAAAATGATAGAAAATTTGGATATTAGATGTACAGGTCCTACTCAGCTTACTAGAAGACTTAGTGGGGGAAATCAGCAAAAGGTTTGTATTGCAAGAGCATTAACATTAGAACCAAATGTTCTATTTGTTTCAGAACCTACCAGAGGAATCGATATTGGAGCGAAAAAGCTAGTATTGGATTTGTTGGTAAAATTAAATAAAGAACTTGGAATGACAATTGTAATGACTTCTAGTGAGCTCGCAGAATTAAGGTCTATTTGTGATAGAATTGCTATTATCTCAGAAGGAAAGATAGAAGGCATACTTAGTCCTTCTGCAAGTGATAGAGATTTCGGTTTAATGATGGCTGGAGAATATCGAAAACTTCACAGTAAGGAGGCTTTATAAATGAGCGAAGCAGTGAGACGATTTACAAATAAATTTGGTCTTCCAAGATTAATTATCAGTTCCTTTTTCATATTTTTATTTATTGTTGCATTACTATTGAAGCTGCCTATATATTCTTTGATTTCAGATACGATTCGAAGGTTTGGTATGTATGGTATATTGGTTCTTGCTATGGTGCCTGCTATTCAATCGGGTATTGGACCAAACTTTGCATTACCTCTTGGAATCATTTGTGGGTTGCTTGGTGGACTTATAAGCATAGAATTAGGGCTAACTGGAGCAGGAAGTTTTTTTGCAGGATTATTCATATCATTGCCTTTTGCAATCATTGTTGGCTGGGTATACGGTATTCTCTTAAATAAAATAAAAGGTTCTGAGATGCTAGTTGCTACATATACAGGATTTTCTGTTGTGTTTTTTATGAGTATTATGTGGATATTATTACCATTTAAACATCCTGAGATGGTTTGGCCGATTGGACAGGGGTTAAGGGTTACCATTGCCCTAGATTCAACTTTTGGGGAAATACTAAATAACTTTTTATTATTTCATATTGGTGGAATAAAAGTTCCTACAGGATTATTATTGTTTTTCTTTGCTTGCTGCTTTATTGTATGGCTATTTTCAAGGAGTAAGATGGGAGTGGCTATGAAGGCTGCAGGAGATAATCCAAAATTTGCAGCTGCTTCTGGCATAAATGTTGATAATTGTAGAATTATTGGAACGATTTTATCAACAGTACTTGGAGCAGTTGGAATCCTTGTCTATGCTCAAAGCTATGGTTTTATCCAATTGTATCAAGCGCCTCTTATGATGGCATTTCCAGCTGTAGCTGCTATACTTATTGGCGGAGCTTCAGCAAGCAAGGCAAAAATATCACATGTGATATTAGGCGTTTTTTTATTCCAAGGACTTTTGACAGTTGCTCTCCCTGTTGCAAATGAAATTGTACGTGAAGGAAATTTATCTGAGGTACTTAGAATGATTGTACAAAATGGGATTATTCTTTATGCATTAACAAAAGTAGGGGGGGAAAACTAATGACAGAAATGAACAATGTAAAAGAGATAGATAAAGGGTTTGAAAAATTTAGTATAAAAAAGTTTTTAATTAGTCATAGTGTAACTATATTGTTTGTGATAGTATGCCTTATTGGGGTTAAGCTTTCAAAATTGCCATTATTTTTTATTGCAAGTGAATTGTTAACTAGAATGACAAGAAATTCTTTTTTGGTACTTTCACTTATTATTCCTGTACTTGCAGGAATGGGGTTAAACTTTGGGATTACAATTGGAGCAATGGCAGGACAAATTGCTATTATTGCTGTAACTCACTGGGGGATAACAGGGATTAAAGGATTTTTATTATGTGTTATTCTTTCTGCACCTATGGCAATATTATTTGGGAATTTAACGGGAAAGCTGCTAAATAAGACAAAAGGACAAGAAATGATTGCTAGTATGATTGCAGGTTTTTTTGCAAATGGAATTTATCAGTTTATATTTTTGTTTTTAATAGGCACATTCATTCCAATGAAGGATCCGGTAATGGTTTTAAGTAGTGGTATTGGGATTAGAAATACCATTGATCTTTCAAGAAATGTAGGAATAAAATATGCACTAGACAATATGGTAAAGCTTCCCGTTTTTTATGTTCTTTTAGCAGGAACCATATTATTTATACTAAGCTATACTTTATTTCGATTCTACAAGATTAAAAATTCAAACAAAAATAGCAAATTCTTTACAGCTACATATATATCAAAAATGATATTTTGCATCATGATTATTTTGATTTGTTGTGTTTTGCTATTCAATAAAGATATTCCTAATAATATAAAAATGCTTACAAAAATAAAATTACCAATAGTTACATGTCTTGTTGTTGGCGCTTTGTGCTTGTTTAATGTATTGATTGTAAAGACAAAACTTGGGCAAGATTTTAGAACTGTTGGGCAAGATAAACATATTGCAAAGGTTTCAGGGATCAATGTAGATAAAGTTAGGGTGATTGCAATAACTATTTCTACATTATTAGCTGCTTGGGGACAACTAATTTTCTTACAAAACATAGGTACATTAAATACTTATGGAAGCCATGTACAAATTGCTACATTTTCCATTGCAGCCCTTCTTATTGGAGGAGCATCTGTTTCAAGAGCAACAATAGGGCAAGCACTTCTTGGAACAATACTTTTTCATACACTATTTATTGTTTCACCTAAGGCAGGAAAGAATTTATTTGGAGATGCACAGATCGGAGAATTCTTTAGAGCTTTTGTTGCTTATGGCGTAATTGGCTTATCATTAGGATTACATGCATGGAAAAAAAGAATGCAGTTAAAAAAATAATTGCTAATATAAAAAATGCGTTGACAATTACATAAAATGATGATAAACTACTTGAGTAATATAAAGAAGAAGTATTCCGCTTCTCACCTTACAACATGTGTTCGTAAGGTTTATATGAGCTTTTTACTTGTTTTATTTAAAGCAAGAGATTTATTGGCTTATGAAGCGGATGTCTTATGCATCCGCTTTTTAATTTGTATATATTATTTTCTGTTATGTGGATGATTATTGTAGGAGGTGTCACATTATTAAAGAATTAGAAATTAATGAAGCGATTAGGGACCGTGAGGTTCGACTAATTGATACGGATGGGCAGCAATTGGGTATTTTTTCAGGAAAGAAAGCATTAGAAATGGCTATGGAAAAAAGATTAGATTTAGTAAAGATAGCACCTCAAGCCAAACCGCCTGTTTGTAAAATAATGGACTATGGAAAATATAAGTTTGAACAGTCCAAAAAAGAAAAAGAAGCAAAAAAGAAACAAAAAGTTATTAATGTAAAAGAAGTAAGATTAGGGCTTAACATTGAAGAACATGACTTAGGTGTTAAAGCAAATCAAGCTATTAAGTTTTTATCAAAAGGTGATAAAGTAAAAGTTACTTTAAGATTTAAAGGCAGAGAAATGGGTTATACAAAATTAGGATTTGATGTTATGGAAAAATTCAGTGCACTCATTTCTGAGGCTGGAACTATTGAGAAAAAACCGAATTTGGAAGGTAGGAACATGATAATGTTCTTAGCACCAAAAAATGCTTAGATGATAGAGGGGAGGAAACAATTATGCCAAAAATGAAAACACATCGTGGAGCAGCAAAAAGATTTAAAATAACAAAAAAAGGTAAAGTTAAAAGAGCAAAGGCATATAAAAGCCATATCTTAACAAAGAAGAGTCCTAAGAGAAAAAGGAATTTACGTAAAGCTGCTATAATGCCAAAAGCAGAAGAAAGAAGAGTTAAACTATTATTACCATATGCATAGATTAGGAAGGAAAAGGAGGTAGAAAAACATGGCAAGAGTAAAAAAAGCAGTAAATGCTAAAAAGAAGCATAAAAAAATATTAAAACTTGCAAAAGGATATTATGGAGCAAAAAGTAAGATTTTTAGAGCTGCAAATCCAGCAGTAATGAGATCTTTAAGATTTGCATATATAGGACGTAAATTAAGAAAGAGAGATTTTAGAAAACTTTGGATTGCTAGAATCAATGCGGCTGCAAGAATGAATGGTATGTCATACAGCAGATTAATCAATGGATTAAAATTAGCTGGTGTTGAAATCAATAGAAAGATGTTAGCTGAAATGGCAATTTATGATGAAGCAGGTTTTGCTCAATTAGTAGATGTTGCAAAACAAAAATTAAATGCATAAAAATAGACTCTAGATGAGTCTATTTTTTTCATTCTTTATTCATATAGTTTTACTTATTTGTTAATAATATGTAGTGATTTATTATAAGGTTTCTTTAAAAACTACAAAGATAATGCTATAATAAATGCATAACAAAAAGCAGGAAGAATTTGGACAGGGGTGATAATCATCGACATTAATAAAAGAATTGATAAATATAAACTAAACCCTGCACAGATACTTGTTTTAGGATTTGCTAGTGTTATTTTGATGGGGGGGATATTGCTTAGTTTACCCATTGCATCAAATAATGGACATAGTGTAGGATTTATTAATGCAATTTTTACAGCTACATCAGCAGTATGTGTAACGGGATTGGTTGTTGTAGATACAGGAACCTATTGGACAGTTTTTGGTCAAACGGTTATTATTTTATTAATTCAAATTGGTGGATTAGGATTTATGACCATGGCCACATTTTTTGCAATTATTTTTGGAAAGAAAATTACTTTGCGAGAAAGATTAGTAATGCAAGAAGCACTAAATCAATTTAACATATCTGGAATTGTAAGACTTACTCAATATGTACTCATTACAACTTTTACAATAGAGGGAGTAGGTGCATTGCTATTATCATTTAAATTTATCCCTATGTATGGTATATCAAAAGGTATAGGTTTAAGTATATTTCACGCAATTTCCGCTTTTTGTAATGCTGGTTTTGATCTAATAGGAGGTTTTAGAAGTTTAACTCCTTTTGCAGATGATTTATTAATTAATGTTGTGATTTGTTTTTTAATTATTACAGGTGGATTAGGATTTACAGTAATCGTTGAGATTTTACAAAAAAGAAATTTTAAAAAGTTTAGCTTACATGCAAAATTAGTTCTTTATATAACAGGTATTTTACTATTATTAGGTTTCGTAGCTGTTTTTATATTAGAATACAATAATCCTGATACATTAGGAAAACTAACATTTAAAGGGAAACTGCTATCTGCTATGTTTCATTCTGTCACACCAAGGACTGCAGGATTTAATACATTGCCAACGGACAAGCTTACGACAGCTACAATTTTTATAACAATGGTGTTTATGCTTATTGGTGGTTCTTCTGGATCTACTGCTGGAGGAGTAAAAACCACAACAGCAGGAGTTATTGTTTGGACAATTATTAGCATAATAAAAGGAAAAGATGATACAGAAGTTTTCAATAGAAGGATACCTAGAGATATTATTAATCGTTCCTTAGCAGTAGTAGGAATTGCTATGTTATTAGTTATATTTGTAACAATGATTTTATCAATAACAGAAAAGGGACATAGCTTCATTGAAATATTTTTTGAAGCTACATCAGCTTTTGGAACAGTTGGATTATCTTTAGGAATAACACCAAAACTAACATGGATAGGTAAAATTGTTTTATCCCTAACTATGTTTGCAGGTAGAGTAGGACCATTAACGATAGCATTAGCTTTAGCAAGACAGCAACAAAAGAATAAGGGATTAATAAAATATCCTGAAGAAAGAGTAATTGTAGGATAGAGAGGTGTTATTATGAAACAATTTGTGGTAATTGGTTGTGGGAGATTTGGTTCAAGTGTGGCAAAAACTCTCTATGGATTAGGATTTGATGTATTAGCAATTGATAGCAATGAAGATGTAATTCAAGGAATTGCTGATTCTGTAACACATGCTGTGCAAGCTGATGCCACAGAGGAAGCAGCTTTAAAATCTCTTGGAATGAGAAATTTTGATGTGGCAGTAATAACCGTTGGTTCTAATATACAATCTTCTATTATGGCTACACTTATTGTAAAAGAATTAGGCGTAAAATATGTTGTAGCAAAAGCACAAAATGAACAGCATGCAAAGGTTCTTTATAAGATAGGAGCAGACAGAATTGTATTTCCTGAAAGAGATATGGGTGTGAGAGTTGCACATAATCTTGTATCATCTAATATACTCGACTATATTGAATTGGCTCCTGATTATAGTATTGTAGAGATTTCTGCACTACAAGAATGGGAAGGAAATAATTTAAGAGAACTAAATATGAGAGCAAAATATGGGATTAATGTAATGGCTATTAAGCATGGTACAGAAATTAATATATCTCCTAGTGCAACAGATATTGTAAAAAAAGGTGATGTATTAGTGGTTATTGGACACAATGACGACATACAAAAGATAGAGAAAAAGGCATAGGTCGTGAGGTGGAATCTTTGATTAATAATATTTATTCCCATGACAATGCAACTATTAAGCATATAAGGCAACTTACAAAAAGAAAATATAGACAAAAAAATAGTCAGTACATAGTAGAAGGTATTCGTATTGTTAGAGATGCTATAGAAAATAATAAAAAAATAGAATGTGTATTATTTTGCGAAAAATTATATGAAACTAGTGGTGGAGAAGAATTAATAAAAAATTTAATAGAAAAAAATATAAAGATATATCAAGTACCTAATAAGATATTTATGGAAATTTGTGATACACAAAATCCACAAGGAATTATAGCAGTACTTCCTTATGAACTATATAACTTAGATCAAGTATTAAACGAAGGAAAGGGTTTGTTTTTAGTACTTGATAGAATTCAAGATCCAGGAAATTTAGGAACAATTATTCGAACTGCAGATGCTGCAGGATTTGATGCTGTATTATTAACAAAAGGCTGCGTTGATTTATATAACCTAAAGACCATTAGATCCACTATGGGATCAGTATTTCATCTTCCAATTATTAATGTAGGTGAAACTAAAGAAATAATTACATTTTTAAAATCAGAAAATATTAGAATAATAAGTACAAGCCTAAATACAAATAAGTATTATGATGAAGTGGATTATAATGGAAGAGTAGCATTTGTTATAGGAAATGAAGCGAATGGTGTATTAAAAGAAGTATTAGAGAATTCTGATGAATTAGTGAAGATTCCTATGATAGGAAAGGCAGAATCTTTAAATGCTTCTGTTGCTGCATCTATTATGATGTATGAAGCAGTACGGCAAAGAAGGAATCAGAAAATTTAAAAAATATTATAAAATGTATTGCATAATCCTTGTAAACCTCTTTTTGCTATGCTATAATGGATTAAAAGCAGATATGAAAAGGGGTGTGGGCATTATGATTGGTACAGCAGAATGGTTTTGGAGAGTTTTTATGTTGACCGGAAATATTAATGCCTATCTGGGTTATAGGGAATTGGTTTCAAATTATTAATATGGATATCAGTAATGATAGAGAAGAGTAGGTTATGGTTTGCTTTACAGAGAGGAAATGTCAGAGGCTGAGAGCATTTCTAAAATACAACATAACTGAAGTTCCCTCTTGAACTATAGAATTGAAAGAATAGTAGGTTCTATCGGTAGACGCCGTTAAGTCAAATAAGTGGTTGAATTTTTTCAACTATTAGGGTGGTACCGCGGAGAAATCTTCGTCCCTTTTGGGACTGAAGATTTTTTTATTTTGTAATAGAGAATTATAAAAATAGATAATTAGAAAGGAGTATATCAATGAAAGAACAATTACAAAAAATACAAAGTTCTGCACAGAGTGCAATAAAAGAAGCACAGTCTATGCAGGCGTTAGAAGATATTAGAATAAAATATTTAGGAAAAAAAGGAGAACTTACTGCTGTTTTAAGAGGAATGAAGGATTTATCAAATGAGGAAAGACCAGTAGTTGGGAAGATTGCCAATGAGGTGCGAGCAGCTATCGAAAAAGCTTTAGGTACTGCAAAAACAGAAATGAAACAAAAAGAGAAGAATTTGCGATTAGCAAGTGAAACAATAGATGTAACCATGCCAGGAAAAGCAGATGCATTAGGACATAAGCATCCTCTAACAATGGTTTTAGATGAAATAAAAGATATATTTATTGGAATGGGATTTAAGATTGCAGAAGGGCCAGAAGTAGAGACAGTTTATCACAACTTCGATGCATTAAATGCACCAAAGTACCATCCATCTAGGGATCTTACAGATACATTTTATATTACAGAAGATATTTTACTTAGAACTCAAACTTCTCCAGTACAAATTCGTACAATGAAGAGAAGTAAGCCTCCTATAAAAATTATTTCTCCTGGGAGATGTTTTAGATCTGATGAATTAGATGCTACACATTCACCAATGTTTCATCAAGTAGAAGGTTTAGTAGTAGACAAAGGCATTACAATGGCAGATTTAAAAGGAACACTTGATTTGTTTGCAAAGCAGCTATTTGGTATAGGAACAAAAACCAAGTTTAGACCACATCATTTTCCATTCACAGAACCGAGCGCAGAAGTAGATGTTACATGCTTTAAGTGTAATGGAGATGGATGTAGAGTATGTAAAGGAAGCGGCTGGATTGAAATTTTAGGAGCAGGCATGGTTCATCCAAATGTCTTAAAAGAATGCGGAATAGATCCAGAAGAATATAGTGGATTTGCATTTGGTATGGGATTAGATAGAATAACTATGTTAAAATATGGAATTGAAGACATAAGATTGCTATTTGAAAATGATATGCGTTTCATTCAGCAGTTCTAAAGAAAAAAAGGAGGAAGATATATGTTCGTACCAGTAGAATGGTTAAAACAATATGTAGATATAGAAAATATTGATATTGATAAATTAAGTGATGAGCTTGTTATGTCAGGTTCTAAGGTTGAGGCTGTAGAAAATTTAGGAGAAAAAATCAATAAAATTGTAGTAGGAAAAATTTTAGAAATACAAAAACATCCAGATGCAGAAAAACTGGTAGTAACACAAGTAGATATAGGAGATGAAGTTCTTCAAATCGTTACAGGAGCAAAAAATGTAAAGGAAGGTCAATATATTCCAGTGATTTTAAATGGAGGAAGACTTCCTGATGGTACAAAAATAAAGAAAGGAAAGCTTCGTGGGGTAGTATCTAATGGAATGATGTGCTCTGGGGAAGAACTGGGAATAGCAGATAAAGTATTGCCTATGCATCAAGAAAAAGATGGTATTTATATTTTAGATGAAGCTTATCCATTAGGAACAGATATAAAAGATATATTAGGACTAAATGATTATATTATTGAATTTGAGATTACACCAAATAGACCAGATTGTTTAAGTATATTAGGAATGGCAAGAGAAACTGCAGCAACATTTAATATTCCTTTAAAGAATTTAGAAATAAATATTAAAGAAGAAGTTGATAATATAAAAGATTATGCATCTGTTGAAGTATTAGATAGTGATCTTTGCAATAGATATGTGGCAAGGGTTATAAAAGATGTAGAAATAAAGCCATCTCCACAATGGCTGCAAAATAGATTAATGAAAGCTGGCATGCGTCCAATAAACAATATTGTAGATATAACCAATTATGTAATGCTAGAGCTTGGGCAACCTCTTCATGCTTTTGATCTAGAAAAATTAGAAGAAAATAAAATAATTGTAAAAAGAGCAGAAAATGGAGAAACTTTTACAACATTAGATGAAGTAGAAAGAAAATTAGATGAAGATACTCTTATTATTGCTGATGGAAAAAAATCTGTAGCATTAGCAGGTGTTATGGGTGGATTAAATTCAGAGGTAAGTGAAAGCACAAAAACTATTCTTATTGAATCTGCAAATTTCAGTTCTCATTCAGTAAGAACAACATCTAAAAAATTGGGATTAAGAACTGAAGCATCTGCAAGATTTGAAAAGGGAATAGATCCAAACATAGCAATAATTGCTGCTAATAGAGTATGTCAATTGGTCGAAGAATTAGGAATAGGAAAAGTAGTAGCTGGTGTTATTGATATCTATCCAAATAGAGCAGAAGAGAAAGTAGTTGAGGTTCGACCAAAGAGAATAAATGATTTATTAGGTACAAACTTAACAAATGAAGAAATGATTGATATTTTAGAAAGATTAGAGATGAAAGTAACAATTAAAGAAGATAAATTCCTAGTTACTGTACCTACTTTCAGATTAGATATTGCCCAGGAAATAGACTTTGTGGAAGAGATTGCAAGGATTTATGGCTTTAATAATTTAGGAATGACAATTCCAAAAGGAAACAGTCAAGGAGCTAAGACAAATGGTCAGATTATAGAAGAATTAGCCAAAAATACTTTAAATGCAGTAGGATTAAATGAAATTTTAACCTATTCATTTGTAAGTCCTAGAACTTTTGATTTATTATGTATACCAGAGGAAAGTTTTATGAGAAGAGTTGTAAAAGTAATCAATCCTCTTGGTGAAGAAACAAGCATTATGAGAACAACATTAATGGGGAATATGCTTGAAGTATTAGCAAGAAACTATAACCGTAATGTTGAGTATGCAAAGGCCTTTGAATTAGGAAATGTATTTATTCCAAAGAGTATTCCCGTTAATAGTCTTCCAATAGAGAAAAAAGTATTAACCATTGGGATGTATGGAAAAGAAATAGATTTTTATAGCTTAAAGGGTGTTGTTGAAAGATTGTTTGAAAGACTAGGTATTACTGATTATGAATATATTCCAGAAAAAAATCATCCAAGCTTTCATCCAGGAAGATGTGCAAATATTGTTTATGGAAACCATACATTAGGGGTTATTGGAGAAATCCATCCAGATGTTATGGAAAATTATAATATTGATACAAGAGTATATGTAGGAGAAATTGATTTTAATATCATTTATCAAATTACAAGACTAGATAGAGTTTATAAAGAACTTCCTAAATATCCTGCTATGACTAGAGATATGGCTTTAGTTGTAAAAGAGGATATATATGTAAAGCAAATAGAAGATATTGTAAAGGAAAATGGAAGAGAAATCCTAGAAAGCATTAAATTGTTTGATGTGTATAAAGGAAAGCAAATTCAAGAAGGTTATAAGAGTGTTGCTTACTCATTAACTTATAGAGCGAAGGATAGAACATTAACAGATGAAGAAGTAACAAAGGTGCATGAAAAAATCGTAAAAGAGTTAGAAGAAAAATTAGGTGCAACTTTAAGATAATAAAAAAGGTAGAATGGCTTTTATGCTATTCTGCCTTTTTAAAATGATATATTAGTAGAAGGTAATTTTAAACTGAAAGATGATGAAGCATTATTACTTATACAATTTTTTAGAATCGCAATAAAGCATGTATAACTTTATTTTTATAATCTGTATCCATTCGTATAACTGCTATAAATTTTTCAAAATAACGCTTTAATTCAATTTCATTCATAAAATGATTTACATGATCTGGATCATCGTATGCATATCCAAGGGGAACGGAAACTAACATAAAAGCTTTCTCCTTTACTTTTTTTCGAAGACCAATTATTATTTTCTTGGGTTTTTTTATATGTTCAAAAACATGAGATGCCCATACAGAATCATACTTAATATTTGTTTGTGCTTCTTGCATTACATCTTCTAATGAAAATGTCAAATTTTTTTGAATAGATGTCGGTTCACAGCTTTTCAAATAGTTAGCAATTTCAATAGCAATTGGACTTAAATCAATTCCATGTATTGTTTTTCCTAATCTTGCTGCATATATATCCAAGTGACCAGAACCACATCCAAAGTCTAATATCTTACCATTAATTTCTTTATAATAATTTAAAGCTTCTAGTTCAAAATGATTCTTCCAAAAAGATAATTTTAGTGCTTCTGAATTATAATAAAGCCTATTTATGAATACCTGATCATAAGGATTATTGCTTTTTAAACCATTTAAAATAATTTCTTTAACTTTATTAAATTGAATATCATCTTGACTTAAAACATTTTGTTTTTCAAGTAATTCTACATTACTTGTCAAGTAGTGATAAATATTTTTACATATATCTTCCCATCTAAAATGATCATATGCAAATTTTTGTATTGTTTTACAATTTTTTTTAAGATGTTTTTCTTGATTTGAGTATTTTACTAATAGTTCTGATAAATGATTTATATCATCTACTTCAAATAGATCTCCAAATTTTTTATTGTTTGTTACATCCATTGCTGGAAGTATATTTGATGAAATAATAAAACATCCATTTTTTGCGGCTTCTACATAAACCAATCCAAAACTTTCAATCCTAGAAGTTAGACAAAATATTTTTGCTTTTCTATATTCATTTTCTAAGATGTTTTTATCTGATATTTCGCCTGTAAAAATGATCTTATCTCTTAAATCAGGATTTTTTTCGAAAAAATTATTTACATAAATTTTAAAGCTATCTTGTATTGGGCCAATCATTTTTAGTTTCCAATTTTGGAGTTTATGAGCGACTAATCTAAAAGCTTCCATAAGAATTTCATTGGCTTTAACATCTAAGCCTATCCTTCCAACGGTAATGATTATATTTTCTTTTTCTGAATAGTCAACACTTTTATGTTTTGTGAAATCATAAAATCCATTTGGTATATATTCAACCCTTACTGGCCATTCTCTATTCATATATTCATATAAATACTTAGTTTCTACACTTATTAAGTCACATTTTTTCAAAATATTAAAAACAGAATGATTAAGTTTATGATTGGTTATATTTATATTAGCATCAAGCTTTAAATAAATTTTTCCATTAGGATTTAAAGTTTTATAGGTGTCTATCCATAGTAAGGTTCTTGTTGTTAAATGAAACAAATGTAAAATATCTATGGATTTAGCATTTTTTATTAAATAATTTTGCCCATCTTCAAGGGGGTTCCCAGTTATTTTTTCAATGAATTCTACTTTTAATCCTTGTACTTCCTTGTAAAGATATGGATAAGAACCATTTTTATAACACGCTATTTTAGCATTATAATTATAATATTTACCCATAATAAAAGGGATTATTCCAACATCTTTTGTTAAATGAACGTTTTCAGTTTCCGGAAATAATGTGACAAAATTCATTTTTGTTTTGTGTGATATATTTTCTTTCTGTGTATTTTTACGTATATCATCTTCTATTTTTTTAGCCTTTACAAAATATTGATAAAATTCGTATTGCTCAGTCATGTCTTTTCCTGTTATTGTATTTAACGAATTGATGAATTTCATATCATGTTCACTCTGTTGTAGAATAGATCCAGTAATTGTTTCGATTTTATAATTTGCGGTAGCAAACATGTTATTTATTTCATTTAAAGTAAAAAATCTAATATGTGTTTTATCTAGAAGTCCACTATTTTCATATCTCCAATTTCCATTTAATAAATTTTTAATAATACTATAGTGCATGATATTAGGGATACTTGCTAAAATGATTCCATCCTTTTTAAGATATTTTCTTATATTTTTTAATACGTTCCATGGATTATATAAATGTTCGAGTACATCTGCAAATATAATATAGTCAAAATATTCTTCTTCATAATGAAAATTATAATTTTCAACATTTCCCACTACAATATTTGCAAAAGTATTAGCAATCTCTGCAGCTTTTTCGTTTAATTCTATTCCATATAGATTAGCATTTTTATAAATATTTTTTATTTGAAGCAAAGTAGCACCACAAGCACAACCTATTTCTAAAACATTAATATTTTGATATTTTGGTTTATCAATTAAATCAATGATTTCATTTCTAATAAATGAGAAATATGTGGCATCAAAACCCCACTTATCCTGAAAAATTTGTTTGTTTTTGTTTAAAAGTTCAGTAAAGTTATTTAGATTTTCTTTCCAAGAAGTACTGCCAAAATGATGGATAAAAACATCTTTACAAAGCATTAATCGATATCCAGCTTTTCTAGTTCTGAAAGAATAATCATCATCTTCAAAATTTCCAGGGGAGAATCTCTCATCTAATAGACCTACTTTTTCTATTACTTCTTTTTTGATAAGCATACAAAATCCGATTAATTTTAATCTTTCTTCCCAAGCATCTTTATTAGAAACATTATTTTTTTTTGCAAAGGCTATCATTTCTTCAATATTTTTATATGAAGCATTTATTGTTTGATAATAAGAACAATTATTTGTAACAGCTCCTACAGCGCCAATATCATTAGAGCTATATAGACATGTAGTTAAATTAGAAAGCCAATTTGGGGTAACAATTACATCATTATTTAGAAGCAGTATGCTATCACCTTGGGATACTTTTATTCCTTGATTACAACCTTTAGGAAATCCTAAATTTTCTTTGTTAAATATAGTTTGAATATCTTCTTGATCTTTAAGCCACTGGACAGTTCCATCAGTAGAATGATTGTCTACTACAATAATTTCATAAGTATCTTTATCTGTGTATTTTCGAATGCTATCTATACAAAGTTTTGTATAATACAATTGATTATAAGTTAATATAACAATACTTGTTTTCATTGAGCATCATTCCTTATTATAAGGTTTTTGTATTCTTTAAAACTTATCCAACACTTGTCTTTATCAGATAATATAATTTCATGAATGTAATCAAGTGGCCAGTTAATGTTTATATCTGAATCGTTCCAAATAATACCATATTCATCTTCAGGATGATAAAAGTTGCTACATTTATATAGAAATTCTGCTTCAGATGAAAGGACCAAGAATCCATGGGCAAAACCTTCTGGGATATAAAACTGTCTTTTATTTTTCTCATTTAAAATACATCCATACCATTTCCCAAAAGTATTAGATTTTTTTCGCAGATCTACTGCTACATCAAAAACTTCGCCTTTTATTACTCTTACTAATTTTCCTTGAGGATATTTTCTTTGAAAATGAAGTCCTCTAAGAACTCCTTTTTTTGATTTTGATTGATTATCCTGAACAAAGACCATATTTAGTCCTGCTTTTTTAAAATCTTTGTAATTGTAAGTTTCTAAAAAATAGCCTCTTTTGTCTTCAAACACATTTTGTTCGATAATGTATAATCCTTTGATAGGGGTTTCAATAAATTGAAATTTATTCATTTTTTCACCTAATTTCCATACATTTTATTGTAGGCATCTTGATATTCTTTACTAGTTATATTATCAAGCCAAGTATTATTTTCTAAATACCATTGAATTGTTTTTTTAATACCTTCTTCAAAACTTGTTTTAGGCTTCCAGCCTAGTTCATTTCTTATCTTTGTAGGATCTATGGCATACCTTCTGTCATGACCTTTTCGATCTTCTACAAATTTTATAAGGTTTTCTGTTATAGTAGGATCAACATTTTTCTTGATATATTGAATGATTGTTTTTACAATATAGATATTTGTTCTTTCGTTGTGTCCGCCAATATTATAGATTTCACCCAGTTTGCCATTTTCAATAACCAGATCTATAGCTTTGCAGTGATCTATTACATAAAGCCAATCTCTAATATTTAATCCATCACCATAAACAGGTAAAATCTTTTTATTTAAACAATTATAAATCATAAGGGGAATGAGCTTTTCTGGAAATTGATAAGGGCCATAGTTGTTGGAACATCTTGTGACATTTACAGGCATTTTATAGGTATCAAAATATGCTTTTATCATTAGATCAGCTGATGCTTTACTGGAAGCATAAGGACTGTGAGGGTCTAGGGGTGAAGTTTCTGTAAAATATCCTGTATTTTCTAATGAACCATATACTTCATCTGTGGATACCTGTAAAAACTTTTTTCCTAGTTTAAATCCATTATTTGTTTCCCATGCAGCTTTCGCACAATTTAATAAATTTACAGTTCCTAATACATTTGTTTTAGCAAAAATGGAAGGATCTTTAATGCTTCGATCTACATGGGATTCTGCTGCAAAATTTATAACATAGTCTATATCATTTGCTTTAAATATATTTTCAATTGCTTTTTTATCACATATATCAGCTTTTATAAATTTGTAATGAGGGTGGTTTTTTACTTCTTTTAGATTCTCAAGATTTCCCGCATAAGTCAATTTATCTACATTGATTATTTTAATATGTTTATATTTTTTAAACATATATTTTATAAAATTTGAACCAATAAATCCTGCGCCACCTGTAACTAAATAAATTTTCATAGCAACCTCCTATCAAGAAAGAGTATTTAAAAAATCTTTTAATGCATCTTGCCAATATCTCATTGCATCTCCAATGGTATTTCTTAGCATCATGTGATCTAGTGATGAGTAGGATGGTCTTTTGGCAATAGGTTTATATGCATAAGAAGAAATTGGATTAATCTTACAATCTATATTAGCATACTGAATAATCGCTTTTGCAAATTCATACCAGCTACATTGACCATTACCTGTACAATGATAAATACCATATTCATCTGTTAATGCTAATTTCAAAATATGATAGGCTAGATCTTGTGCGTTGGTTGGATTTCCTGTCTGATCCTCTATAATCTCAAGATATTTTTTTTCTTTTGAAGTTTTTAGTATTGTTTTTACAAAATTTTTTCCAATTTGTCCATAAAGCCAACTTGTTCGAACAATAAAATACCTAGAACAAAATTGTTTTACATATTCTTCTCCTAAGTATTTTGATTTTCCATAAATATTTATGGGGTTAGGTAAATCAAATTCTTTATAAGGAAGTTTGCTTTTTCCATCAAAAACATAATCTGTAGAGATATGAATGAGCTTTGCATTTATTGTTTCACATGCTATTGCCAAGTTTCTAGGACCTAAAGCATTTACTTTATAAGCTAAATCTATGTTTGATTCACATCCATCTACATTTGTATAGGCTGCTGTATTTATAACTATATGTGGTTTGGATTTTATAAAATAATTTTTAACATTTTCTAAGGAAGTTATATTTAATGTATATTTACCTTCAGCAATTACTTTACAATGAAAGTAAGTTTTATCAATTTTGCCTAATGAACATTTTTTTTCTCTAAGCATTTCTTTTATTGTACTTCCAAGCTGACCATTTCCTCCTGTAATCAACACTTTCATAGAAATTTCACCTGCCTATTTTTATAATCTCTACTCAATATATGCTCTAAATCTATATCTTTGGCCAATATATTTGCATCAAGTAAAGAATGAAAAGTTCCTGCATCAGTCCACCATCCATTTAAGATATCATAGGTGAGAGAACCATCCTGTATATACCAATTATTAACATCCGTAATTTCAAGTTCACCTCTGTTAGAAGGTTTTAAGGTTTTAATAATATCAAATACTCTAGGATCATACATATAGATGCCTGTAACGCAATAAGTGCTTTTAGGTTTTTTCGGTTTTTCTTCAATATT
This sequence comes from Crassaminicella thermophila, assembly GCF_008152325.1. GTDB lineage: Bacteria > Bacillota > Clostridia > Peptostreptococcales > Thermotaleaceae > Crassaminicella_A > Crassaminicella_A thermophila. The sequence goes on along the minus strand of NZ_CP042243.1, from coordinate 1,853,919 downwards.
TATTATTTTATTATTTTTAAGTTCAGCAATGCCATATCTTGTAGGATCTTTCACTTGTTTGATTAATATTTTTGCTCCTTTCTCTTGCTTTTCAAAGTTTTTAACATATTGATTGATATTATCTTCAAAAATATTGTCACCAAGGATTACAATACATTTATCATTTTTAACAAACGATTCACATAAACCTAAAGCTTGAGCGATTCCTCCAGGTTGATCTTGTATTCGGAAGGTGAAATTTACTCCATATTCATAGCCGCTGCCCAATAAACTTACGACTGATCCCATATGTTCTTTTCCAGAAATGACCATAATGTCTTTTATGCTTGCTTGCTTCATTTTAGCTACTAAATGATGAATCATAGGATATTTTCCTACTGGAAGTAAATGCTTATTGGTAACTTTTGTTAAGGGATAAAGCCTTGACCCAGTCCCTCCTGCTAAGATGATGCCTTTCATTACTATATCTCCTCCTAGAACCATATTGAGCTAAAGTTTTTTCTTCTAATACAGTATATTTTTGCTACTTAGTTTTGTCACACTTACAATTTGTTTACATAATATAAACTAGGATTAGGTAGACAACTTCTAATCTTAGATGGTATCAAGGGAGGAGGAAAAGAATGCCTAATAATATTGTATTTAATAATGTTGCTGATCAGTTAAAAACAAAGATATATGGGGATGATAGTGGGACAACAAGGGCTATAGCACTAGATGCTAGTGGTAAAATACTAATTGGTAGCTTAGATACAATTAATACAATTAATTATATAGCTACAGTAGACACCGTAAATAATGTAAGTTCAGTAGACTTAGTAGACACAGTAGCAACAGTAAATGAAGTAACAAATGTAAGTTCAGTAGACTTAGTAGACACGGTAGCAACAGTAAACTATGTAGCAGATGTACAAAAAATTACAGACACAGTAGATGTAAAAATTGTTAGCAATGACTTTACAGAATCATCTAGTGTAGTAGTTTTAGGTGCAGATGCATCAACGACAGTTTTAAGTATAGATACTTCTGAAAAAAATATGTATTCATACTATATAGCTTCATCAGGAGCAGCTACTGTAAATATACAAATATCTCCAACTACTGCAGATAGCTATTTTATAAATGATGCAACTAGTGCAGTCATGACTGCTAATTCTACGGTTGTGTTAGTTCCAGAAAAATTCCTCAAATATACAAGATTATACTTGCAAGCAGGTTCTGGAGGAGCTACTGCATCAGTTTATTTTAATGCCCATAACTAAGCTAATGTAGCTATCGGATTAAATCCGATAGCTACATATATGAAGGAGGGGATAGACTTGCTGTTAAGTTTATGTGTGATTGTAAAAAATGAAGAAAATAATCTTCCGAGATGTCTTGAAAGTGTAAAGGATATTGTGGATGAAATGATTGTTGTAGATACAGGATCTACTGATGATACGGTAAAAATAGCGAAAAGCTATGGAGCAAAAGTATTTTATTTTCAGTGGAATGATAACTTTAGTGATGCAAAAAATTTTGCATTAGAACAAGCAAAAGGGGATTGGATTATAACAATGGATGCGGATGAGGAGTTAAGTGCTTCTGATAAAGACAAAGTTCTTCCGTTATTAAATAATCCTAATATAGATATATATCTTTTTCAAACGCTAAGCTATGTTGGCAATACACCAGGGTTAGAAACAGTTAATAATTTAAATATTCGGTTAATAAGAAATCATAAAGGATATAAATACATGGGTGCAATACACGAACAAATATATAATAGCATAAATCCTATTAAAGAAAATAAAGTTGGAAAAGAAAAAATAGTAGTTTATCATTATGGATATTTAAGAAGTATTGCCCTTGAAAAGGATAAACCAAGTAGAAATATGAAAATTTTAAAGAAACTTTTAGAAAAAGATCCTAACAATAATTTTCACTTGTATAATATGGGGAATGAATATCTTAGATTGAGAAGATTTGAGGAAGCCCTTACATGTTTTAAAAGAGCATATAAAGATTTTATGCCAAATCTTGCTTATAGCCCAAAACTTTTGTTAAAGATGATTATTACTTTAGAAGAATTGCATATGTATGATGAAGAATTGAAAATGTTAAATCATGGGCTTCAGTATTATCCTAAATTTACAGATTTAGAGTATTTAAGAGCATGTTTGTTTCATCGACAAAAAAAATATTCATTAGCGATTAAAGGATTTAAAAAGTGTATAGAGATGGGAGAGCCTCCTTTAGAACAATATAATATTAATGATGTAGGTGGCTATAGAGCATATTATGCACTAGGGGAAATTTATTCTGAACTTGGGGACTATGATGAAGCTTACAATTATTACATTGAAACAATCAAGGCAAAGCCTACTTTTCATATGCCCCTTTATAATATTGCTAAAATATTAATAAAAAAAGAAAAAGATATAAATGTAGTAAAGACTAAATTAGAAAGATTTTTTGGCGACAATCTAAATGCAGGAGCATATATCAAACTTGGGGATATATTCTTTGGCATGGAGAAATATGATATTGCCCTTGAATACTTTTTAAAGGGGCAAGAAATTTTGAAAACAGATCAAAACATATATTATTATATAGGAATGAGTGAGCTTTATCTTAAGAATTACCAAGAAGCCTATCAATGGTTTGAAAAAATTAAAGAAGGAAAATATTATGAAGAGGCTATATATAAAATGATTCTTTGTGAAATTCTTTCTAATAATTTTGAGAATGCTAAGAAGTTACTTCATATTACAAAAAAAAATAAAAATGAGTATATGTATACTGTTTATAAATCCTTTAAAAACTTGGTAGGAGACAAGGATTGTGAAATCATTAGTGATGATCAAGAGGAATCTAAAATTTTTGCAGATATAATATTTATATTATTAAATATTCTTATTAAAGTAGCAACACCAGAAATATTTGAAAAATCATTAAAGCTTTTAAATCTTATCAATGATGATGAAGTTTTATTAAGGCTTGCAAAGCTTTACTATAATAATGGATATTATAACCTTGCATATCAGGAGTTTATAAGATCTATAAAAATGTTTAATAAAATAGATCAAGAGGGATTAGAGATGATGAAAAAAATTTCAGATAAACATATTTCATTCACGACCTAAAAGTTTAATTCGTATAATATACAAAAAAAATAAAGTGAGAGGATGAATATGATAAAAATAATAGAACAAAGACCTTTTAAAGATGCTGCAATTAATAGTTCTATGCCATATGAAAACTATGGAGATTATCATGTTTTATTTGTTGGGAAATATAAGTATCATTCTATTTATAGAAGTTTGCTGTACTTTGATTTGCCTGTTTTAGAGGAAGTAGGAAGGGTAAATAAGGTAGAACTTCTTCTATATATTGTTCGCAATGATAATCCATCCTTTAAAAAAATATTTCATATTTATAGAATAGTAGAAGGGTTTGAAGAGAATACTGTAAATTATTCAAATCAACCAATGATAGATGAGACTTTCCATCAAGCCTTTACGATAAATGAAGAAATGAATACTTATGTAAAAATAGATATAACAAAGTTTTTTAATAATTGGTATACTAAGATTTATCCTAATAATGGATTGTTGATAAAGGCTTTAGATGAAAATAGTACTTCTCTTGTAGCTTTTTATAGTAAAGATAATAATGATCGGATATATATGCCAAAGATTCAGATAGAATTTGAAAAATTTGAACAGAAAGATCCGATTAAGGATATAAAAAGAATAAAAAATAAAAATGTAAACTCTGAAATTTATTATAATATGGGTAATAAATATTTTGAGGATGGAGACTATAAAAAAGCTTATAAATATTATAAAGAAGGTTTTGAAAAATTTATATTAAAAGAAAAGTATAGTCCAAAGCTATTATTTAGGATTGTTACTACACTAGAAAGATTAGAGAGGTATGAGAAAGGATTAGAAGTCATAGAAGAAGGGCTTAAGCATTATATAGATTTTACGGATTTAATGTTTTTAAAAGCAAGAATTTTAAAAAAACAAGACAAAATTTCTCTAGCAATAAAGGAATTGAATAAATGCTTAGATAAGGGAGAATCTCCTATACATCTAAATTTTATTGAAGGAGCAGGAAGCTTTAAGGCATATGATGCTTTAGCAAAAATTTATTATGAGTTAAAAGATTATGATGAAGCTTACCATTATTGCAAAAAGGCATTTCAGATAAATCCTAGATTTACATCACCTATTTATACAATTGCAAAAATATTATTTAGTGAGGAAAGAGACATAAATGATATAAAAGAAAAATTAGAAGGTTTTTTTGGGAAAAATTTAGATGAAAAGGAGTATATGATTCTTTCAGATGTATATTTTGCACAAAGGAAGTATAAAATAGCCTATGAATATATATTAAAAGCTGAAGAAATGATTACGTATTCTTTAAAATATTTTTATAAAAAAGGCATGTGCTTGCTCTTTATGAAAAATTATGAAGAAGCATACAATAATTTTGAAAGGATAATAAAGGGAGAGCTTTATGAAAAAGCTATTTATAAGATGGCATTATGTGAAATATTAAGTGGAAATATGTATAATGCTACTAAGCTTTTGAATATGGTAAGAGATCCTGAAAACAATAACAGAAGAAAGATATATTATACTTTGAAAAATTTATTAGAAGGAAAAAGCTGTGATCCTATCAGTGAAGATCAAGAAGAATCGAAAAAATTTGCAGATATTATTTTTGAATTGTTAGATATTCTTATTGAGGCTACATCTCCAGAAAATTTTGAAAAGTCATTACAATTATTAAATCTAATTGAAAATGACGAAGTTTTGTTAAGATTAGCAAAGCTTTATTATAATCATGAGCTTTATAATTTAGCTTTTGGAGAGTTTATTAGAAGCATAAAGATTTTTAATAAAATTGATTTTGAAGGACTAAATATGATGAAAAAAGCTTTCATAAAAATAGAATAGGAACGTATGTGCCTATTCTATTTTTATTTATTAAATTATCATTCTTGTGCCTCATACCATATTCTAATTCTTGATGTTTTAGTAGGGTCTACATTTCTTGCTGCAATTCGTCCATACTTTGCAAATGAGTAAGGAACAAACCAAATCATTCCATTACCTGGTATTATTCTTGTTTCTGGACAATCATCAACAAAATCAATACCGTTTGGACTCATCTGATATTTCACTTCTACAGGGAAATTTCCTAAATTTTTAATATGGCATGTGACTGTTTTAGTAAGAGACATATTAATAGTAGATGAAAAACTATACGGTCCGTCTGTATTTATTTCTTCAATGCTTGAAACAAAGCGAGTAGAAGCGATACTTACTTCAGATTTTGAGGTGTAGATTATTTCTGCTGTAGGGGCTAAATTAGAATTTGTAACAGTATTAATCTGTTTATATGATTTATCTAGTAATTCATTATTTTTTATAATCAACCCATAGTTTATGATTTCATGTCTATACCACTTTGTAACCATCTCTGTTATATTGAAAGAATGAAAACCTACTCTTTTTATAAGCTTTGTTTCTCCTGATAAAGTAGAATAAAAAGATGGTTGATTATTCCATGTAACCGTTTGTAAGTTCCAAGGTTGTGATAGTGCATAAGGGGTAAATGAACTTGACATTAGTGTGCCTGCATACTGAACATATAGTTTTAGTGTAGCTTTTAATATTAAACATTGATCTGGGATTGATGAAACAGGAAATTTAAAAAGTATTCGATAAACATTATTTGTATTTTTTTTCCCTAAGTACATGCATTTACATAGATTAAATATTTTATTATTTTCATAGGAACTAATTTGAGCTACTTCTACTTGCGGATATATTTTTACAATATCCATATAGTTTCCTCCTTTGACATGGAAACTTTTTATAAACGAACAAAAATTTCACTTATTTCTGGTTTATATTATTCTAATAGCAATTATATTGTTCATGTTATTATGTTTTAGGTAAAATAAATCATATTTCCTTCTTTTGTAGTATTTATTTCATTACTGCTGTATAATATAATAGATTATATAAAAGTGAAATGAATTATTATGAGATAAAAGAAGGAAATTAAATATCTTTAAAGAATTCATATATAGAACTCCAATCATTTAAGAGGAGAGATATTAATGAGTGAAAAAACAAAAGTGATTGTTAGAATATATGGTCAGGAATATACAATGGTTGGCAAGGAATCTAGAGAATATATGCAAAAGGTTGCCAATTATGTTGATGATAAGATGATTGATATAGCCAAAAAAAGTAAAAAGCTGAGTACTGCAATGGTTGCGGTTTTGACGTCTTTAAATATAGCTGATGAGTATTTTAAAGTTAAACAAGAAATGGAAGACTTTAAGAAAGAAGCAATGAAGCCACTAGAAGAACTAGAGCAAACAAGAAGCCAGTTAGCAGCAACACTTACTGCTTTTAAGGAAAAAGAAATAGAATATATTAAAACTATTGAACAACTTGAAGAAGAGAAAAAGAATCACGTAACAAATGATGAATGTGAAAAATTAAAGAAAGAAATTGAAAGATTAAAATCGGAATTAAACTTAAAGGATGATGAATTAGAGAATATTAAAAGAGAAAATGAAGAGCTGCAAAATAAGATATTTGAAAGCCAGATTAAGTATGTGCAAGCTAGAAAAGAGCTAGATGCTTTTATTGAAACCTTTGATGAAAAGAAGTAAAATATAAAACTTTTTAATGGTATTATGAAAGTAGTGATATAATAATATTACTACTTTTTTAATGCATAGGATTTTTTACAGGAGATGATATAAGTGAGCATAGAGTTATTAGCACCTGTTGGAAGCTTTGAAGCTTTAAAGGCTGCAGTGCAAAATGGAGCGGATGCTGTTTATTTAGGAGGAAAATTATTTAGTGCGAGACAATACGCAAAAAACTTTGACGATGATGAGCTAATAGAAGCTGTAAACTATTGTCATATAAGAGGGGTTAAAGTATTTGTTACAGTGAATACCTTGGTATCGAATAAAGAGTTGGTGGAATTAGGAAAATATTTAGCTTTTTTATATAATATAGATGTAGATGCCATAATCGTACAAGATTTGGGCGTAGCAAAATTTATTAGAGAATATTTTCCAAATTTTGAACTACATGCTAGTACCCAAATGTTTGTACATAATTTTGAAGGGGTAAAGCTTTTAGAAGCAATGGGATTTAAAAGGGTAGTATTAGCTAGGGAAATGTCAAAGGAGGAAATTTTTAAAGTTAAAAAAAATACCCAATTAGATATAGAAGTATTTGTTCATGGGGCGCTTTGTATTAGTTATTCTGGACAATGTCTTATGAGCAGTATGATTGGAGGACGAAGCGGAAATAGGGGAAGATGTGCTCAGCCTTGCAGGAAACAATATACTTTAATAGATATGGATAGAGGAAAAAAAATAAAAAATAATTTAGGAGATTATTTATTAAGTCCTAGAGATTTAAATACATTAGAAAATTTAAATGAAATTTTAGATACAGGTATAAAATCCCTTAAGATAGAAGGACGGATGAAAAGACCAGAATATGTTGCTACTGTTGTAAAAGCTTATAGAAAAGCAATTGATCAATATATGCTTTATAAGAGTAGACCACAAATAGATTCAAAAACTTTAAAAGATGTAAAACAGATGTTTAACAGAAGATTTACAAAAGGCTATATATTAGGAGAAGTAGGAAAAAACATTATGAGTTTTGAAAAGCCTAGTAATAGAGGAATAAAAATAGGAAAAGTTATTGATTATGATAAAAACAAAAAGCGTGTTAAAATCAAACTAGAAGATTATCTTTCAAAGGGAGACGGATTAGAAATATGGTCTAAAGATAATCATAAAGGTGCTATTGTAGAAAATATATTTCAAAAAGGGCAAAAGAAAAATACTGCAAATCCTGGTGAAGTGATTGAAATAAACTTTAAGCATTCAGTATTTAAAGATAGTTTTGTGTATAAAACTTCAGATGTAGCTTTATTAAAAGAAGCAAAAGAAAGCTATGAGAGAAAAGATAAAAACATTCCATTATATGGTAAGTTTAAAGGTAAATTAGGAAGTAAAATAGAATTATGCATATGGGATGAGGATGGAAATTATATTCATGAAAAAGGGGATATAGTGGTCCAAAAAGCTTTGAAAACGGCAACGAAGAAGGAACGAATTTATGAACAGATTTCAAAGCTTGGAAAAACGCCATATCAGTTAAAAAAATTAGAGATTGAATTAGATGAATCAGTAGCTATTCCTATTGGAGAAATAAATGGATTAAGAAGAAAGGCTATAGAAAGACTAAATAAACTGCGTCAAAATCATAATAACAGAAAACTAATTGATTTGGAAAGATTTCAAAAGAAAATGGAAAGTTTATTTAATAATAAAAAGTTAGAAAAGACAAAAGATGTACGAATTAGTGTAAGTGTTAATAATATAAAGCAGTTAAAAGCTGTACTGAATTTTGACATAGATAGAATATATTATAGTGATTTTTCAACAATCGAAGAAGCATTAAAAATTGCAAAAACTTATAATAAATCATTGTTTTTAGCATTTTCAAGAATTACTGAAGATGAAGAATTAAAGAGTATTAAGAAAAAAATTAATATGTTAACTAATATGGATGGTATATTAGCTTCAAATTTAGGTGTATTGAATATAATGAAAGATTTTAAAAATTTAAATATAGTTACAGATTTTTCTTTTAACGTATTTAATAATGGAGCTATTGAATTTTTAAAAGATATGAATGTAGATGAAATTACATTGTCTTTAGAGCTTACACTAAAGCAGATAAGAGAGATTATTAAAAGGGCAGATACTTTGTGTGAAGTGATTATTCATGGCAGTTTGCCACTTATGATTAGTAAATACTGCCCTGTTTCTACATTCGTTTCTGATGGTAAAAAACATTGTGGAGCTTGTAAAAAAACACAATTTGGATTAAAGGATCAATTAGGGATAGTTTTTCCAATAATAAGCGATGAAAATTGCAAAATTCAGATACTAAATGCGCAAAAACTTTGTCTTATTGAACATATAAAAGAATTGATAGATTCAAAAATAACAAACTTTAGGATACAATTTATGCTGGAAGATGAAGAGGAAGTAAAAAATACTTTAAAAGCATATCTAGAAGCTATAGAAAATACTTTAAAAGGAAAAAGAATAGAAAGCAAAACTATTAAAAGCTTTATAAATAAAATGAAAGAAGAAGGAATAACTAAGGGACATTTCTTTAGAGGAGTTATGTAAATAGAACAAGTAGTAAGGAGAGTTGTAATGAACGAAAGAACTTTAAGGGTTTTAGAATTTCAAAAAATTAAGGATAAACTAATAGAGCAAGTAGAAACGAGCTTAGGGAAAGAAATAGCAGAAAAAATTGAACCTTCTATAGAGTACGAAAAAATTGTATCTTGGCAACAAGAAACTCATGAAGCAACAAGTATGATAATACAGAGAGGAAATATTCCTTTAGGAGGAATTCATGATTTATCATATCATTTAAAGAGAGCTGAAATAGGTACATTTCTTTATCCAGGACAGCTTCTTGAAGTTTCTGATACATTAAGAGCGGCAAGGAGACTAAAAAATTTTATAAAAGAGAAAAAGGAAGAAAGTAGATTTCCTATAGTAGAAGGATATGTAAGCAGTCTTTTTACTTTTAAGAGGATTGAAGATCGAATTAATGAATGTATTGTTGGAGAAGATGAAATTTCTGATAATGCCAGTCCTACATTAAAAAATATTCGAAGAAGCATTGAATCAAAGAATGTAGCTATTCGAAATCGTTTAAATAGTATTATATCTTCAAGCAAAAATCAGAAGTTTCTTCAGGATGCTATTATCACAATAAGACAGGATAGATATGTAGTACCTGTAAAGCAAGAATATAGGTCGAATATTCCAGGGCTTGTACATGATCAATCGTCTAGTGGAGCTACACTTTTTATAGAGCCAATGGCTATTGTAGAATTAAACAATGAGTTAAAAGAATTAAAATTGAAGGAAAAGGCTGAGATAGAAAGAATTTTAATGGAATTGACAACTTTAATTGGAGAGAAAGTACAAGAGATTAAATCGAACCAAAAGATATTAGCTATGTTAGATTTTATATTTGCAAAGGGAAAATTAGCTGTAAAAATGCGTGCTGTAGAGCCAAAAATGAATAAGAATGGATATATTCGTATTAAAAATGGTAGACATCCTTTGCTAGATCCAAAGACTGTTATCCCAACAAATATTTGGATAGGAGATGAATTTAAAACATTGGTTATTACAGGTCCAAATACAGGTGGAAAAACAGTAACTTTAAAAACAGTAGGACTACTTACATTAATGGCTCAATGTGGACTTCATGTTCCTGCTGACTATGGAACTGAGTTAGCCGTATTTGAACAGGTATTTGCAGATATTGGGGATGAGCAAAGTATTGAACAAAGCTTAAGTACTTTTTCTTCTCATATGACCAATATTGTTGAAATACTAGATACTATAAAAGTAAATGCTCTTGTATTATTAGATGAACTTGGAGCTGGGACAGATCCTACTGAGGGAGCTGCTCTTGCAATTGCAATTTTAGATCATTTGTATAAATTAGGTGTAAGAACTATTGCTACGACACATTATACAGAATTAAAACAGTTTGCTTTGACAACGAAGGGCGTAGAAAATGCATCTGTAGAGTTTAATGTAGAAACTCTTAGCCCTACCTATAAACTTTTGATTGGTGTTCCAGGAAAATCAAATGCTTTTGAAATATCCAAAAGACTTGGTCTTAATCAATATATTATAGATAAGTCCAAAAATTTAATTTCTAGAGAGGATATTGCTTTTGAAGATATATTAACAAAAATTGAGAAAGACAGAAGAATTGCTGAAGAAGAAAGAGATGAAGCTGTAAGATTAAAACTAATTGTACAAAAGCAAAAAGATGAATATGAAAGAATGAAGGAGAAATTAGCATTACAAAGAGAAAAGCTTATGAAAGAAGCACGAGAAGAAGCACGAAAAATTCTTAAAAATGCCAAGGAAGAAGCAGATAGGATTATAAAAGAATTAAGAGATTTAGCAAGAGAGCAGGAGGAAAAAGAAAGAAATAGAAAGATAGAAGAGGCTAGAAGAAAGTTAAGAGGAAAACTAAATAATATGGAAGATGGTTTAGGTATTCCTATGGATTTAGCAGTAAATACAAAACCACCAAAAAACTTGAAGATTGGAGATACAGTGCTTCTTTTGAATTTAAATCAAAAGGGAAGTGTTATAACAAAGCCTGATGCAAATGGAGATTTAACTGTACAAGTAGGAATTATGAAGGTAAATGTAAATATTAAGAATTTACGACTTGACAAAGAAGAAAAGGAAAAAATTCAAAAAACAGGTACAGGAAAGATTTTAAAAAGAAAAGCTGAAACTATAAAGAATTCAATAGACTTAAGAGGACAAACATTAGAAGAAGCTTTTATGAATACGGATAAATATTTAGATGATGCATATATTGCAGGACTTAATGAGGTAACGGTGATTCATGGAAAAGGTACAGGAGTTTTAAGAGAAGGCATAAAAAAGTTATTAAAGAAGCATAAACACGTAAAAAGTTTTAGAGATGGAACTTATGGAGAAGGAGGAACAGGCGTTACCATTGTAGAATTAAAATAAGGGAAAAGAGGTGGTGAATTGATACTAATAAGTGCTTGTTTAGCAGGGGTTAATTGTAGATATGATGGGGGTAATAATAAAAATAAAGAAATATTAAAGCTTGTAAAAGAGAAAAAAGCTATACTGGTATGTCCAGAGCAACTAGGAGGTTTGCCTACGTCTAGAATACCGTGTGAAATTGTTGATGGAAATGGTGAAGATGTACTAATGAACAAAGCAAAAGTTATGGATAAAAATGGAGAAGATAAAACTTTGCATTTTATAAAGGGTGCACAAGAAACATTAAAAATTGCTAAATTATACGGGGTTGAAACTGCTATTTTAAAAGCAAGAAGTCCATCATGTGGATGTGGCATAATATATGATGGTAGTTTTTTGGGGAATAAAAAAGAAGGTAATGGTGTTACAGCAGCGTTGTTAAAGAAGGAAGGAATCCGTGTGTTTGATGAAGAAAATTTTAAAGAATATATAAAATAATGTTCATTTAAAGGGGGAATAAAGATGCGAAAATCAATTATGATATGTTTATGTATTCTATTATTAACTAGTATGTTTGTAACAGGATGCAATAAAAAAGAAGAAAATATTCAAAAACCAATGAATACTGTAAAAGAAGAAAGAAATGAGAATAAAGAAGAGAAAACTATAGACTATGTGCTATTTTTAAGACATAAAGACAAGCCTTTTTTATTTGATGAAGCTTATAGCATAAAAGCAAATGATGAAAAGTTAAAAGGAATGAGTATAGAAGAATTTGTTATGAAAGAACTTATTGACTTTGAAGGTTTTGGTGAATATATTAATGCAATTCCAAAGGGAACAAAATTACTATCAGTAAAAAAAGATGGAGAAACGGTTATAGTAGATTTATCAAAAGAATTTGTTGAAGGACTAAAGAAAAATAAGGAAGATACTTACCTAACCCTTGCTAGTATAGTGAATACCCTTACTATTTTACCAGGAAATGAAAAAGTACAATTTATGATTGAAGGAGAAATTTTAGATAAAATAAATGATGTTGATACAAGTAAGCCTTTTGAATATATACAAGGATTATATCCTGATAAATAGAAAAAAACCACTCAAAATGAGTGGTTTTAGTTTGTCTATCAACAGGAAGGCTCCTGAATTTATTTTGAATATCTATTAAATATTTTTTCTCCCTTAAGGCCTAATGCATAGCTAGTAAGAAAACCTCCAATTAGTCCTCCTATGTGTGCAAAATTATCAATATTTGAGTTTGTAAGACCAAAGATAATATTAATGATTAAAAGGGTAATAATATTCATACCATATCTTGCTGAAAAAATTGCTGGACGACGTATTCCAAAATATAGATAAGCACCCATTAGACCGAATATGGCTCCTGAAGCACCTGCTGATACTGCATTACTAAATAAAAAACTAGCAAGGCTTCCAAATATTCCTGCCAAAAGATAAATCAATACAAACTTTAAAGAGCCATACATATATTCAATATCTTTTCCTAATATCTTTAATGCATAAGTGTTTAGAGTTAGATGAAGAATACCTATGTGAATAAAGATATTTGTAATTAGTCTATAATACTCTCCGGCTGCAATCAATGGATTATATTTAGCGCCGTATTGAATAATCGTATAAATATTTGTGGTGCTACCTTTCATAGATATAAATAGAAAATAAAGGATATTTAATATCATGAAAATAGTAGTAAAGTAAGCTTTTTTATGTTCAAAATAGTATCCTTTTTTTTCTTTTGTCATTTTTTCAATTTCTAAAAGATTAACTTCTTCTATTGATTCATATTGAATATACTTGATGTTTTTATAAATAAAATTTGTTAGTGCTTCTTTATCCTCAAAATTTGAGAAAATAGAAGATATCGTATTAGAAGGAATATGAACGATAATGATGTTTATATGGATTCTTTCTTTGTCTAACCAAGAGGCCAATTTTTCTAAATTTTTGAATGCATAATCATTAGTGTCTTCGATTAAGATTATTTTATAGAAAAACAACTTTTTAAATTTATTTTTTAATTTTATTTCTGTGTGTTGATTATAGATAATACTTTTTTGATAATCTATGGATTCTTTTAAAAAATCTTCATGAACAAAGTCAACAAAAAAATGGGAAAACCAAATTTGCTTTTGTAAGACAATGTCAAAAATACTCTTGATTTCTTTGTAAGGATATAGAAAAAACTCTTTTTTTTCTATGAAGTATTTCATCAATATAGAGATATATCGAATATTCACTTTTGCTACCTCCATGTTTAAAGATATAATGTCATTGTATCATATTTATTCATATATTGACAAAATAGCAGTACAGCTCATATGAGTTGTACTGCTATTTTATAGATTTTTTTCCAGCAAAATTAATAGCACGAATGGAAATGACTTCTAATGGATCAATATAATTTCCTTTCATTTTAAACATTTCATATCCAACGGAAAGTTCTGTGCAACCTAAAATAAAAATTTCTGTATTATTTTCTTGTAATTCTTCAACAGCTTTATGAAATCCTTCTAAATTTATATCATTATGCCCTGCCTTTATGCCATAGATAAAATCTGTTACATATTTTTGATTCTTTATAGGTTTTATAATTTCTAGATCATATTTATTAAAAATATTATCATATACACCTGTCTTACAGGTTCCTTCAGTGGCTAAAAGTCCTATTTTCTTTTGATCATATTTTTCTGAAATAAATTTAGCTGTTTCTTCAATCATATTTAGGAAAGGAATTTTAATTTCTTTAATAATATCTTCATAGAAATAATGAGCTGTATTACAAGGCATAATTAAAAAATCTGCACCCATTGATTCTAATCTTTTAGCGGATTCTATTAAATATTTTCTTGGATCCTCTCCACCAGCGATTAAATGAGCAGTTCTATCCGGTATAGATGTATTATTATCAATTAATATATGGATATGTTCTTGGTCACACTTTGCTTTTGTAAGGAGTATAATCTTTCTAAATAGATCAGCTGTTGCTAAAGGCCCCATTCCACCTAAAATTCCTAATTTTTTATGCATACTATCCATCCTCCAGTTTAAAATGAATATTTTATTGTTTATTATACTATATTTTAACAGAATTTGTCAGAATCAATATTTTTTAAACTTTAGAATTACAATTTTTCTAAAGAAAAAAATAAACAATGAAAAACCCTTGATTTAGGGAAAAATATATGATAAATTATTAGTCAAAATGAATCTTTTATCGGTGAAGAGGAGAGTAGATCCTAGGATGTGTCAAAGCGAATCGGAGAGGGTGAGAGTCCGATACACTACTAAGATTGAAGCGTACCTTGGAGATTTTTGCTGAAATGAGTAGGCAAAACGGAGTCCTTCCGTTATAGAGGAATAGAGTGGATACATGTTGTATCAATAAGAGTGGTAACACGGGAAAACTCTCGTCTCTTAATTTAAGAGGTGGGAGTTTTTGTTTTTGACTATTATACAAGAGGAGGATATATATGATTGATTTTAAAAGAGAAATAGCTAAGATTCTGTCTCAAAGAATTGAAGAACTAACGAAGGATGAAATAATTGAAATGATAGAAATTCCACCAAATTCTCAGATGGGAGATTTTGCTTTTCCATGCTTTAAATTAGCGAAGATTTTTAGAAAAGCACCAAACATGATTGCACAGGAAATTGCTGAAGATATCAAGGAGAATGATCTATTTGAAAAAGTTGAAAATGTTGCTGCTTATGTAAATTTCTTTATTGATAAAGTAACTTTTGCAAAATCTGTTATTGGAGAGGTTCTAACAAAGAAAGATACCTTTGGTTCGTCTAATATAGGAGAAGGTAAAAAGGTAATCGTTGAATTTTCATCTCCTAATATAGCAAAGCCTTTTCACATTGGGCATATAAGAAGTACAGTGATTGGAAATTCAATATATAAATTATATGATTTTTTAGGTTATGATACGATTACAATAAATCATCTTGGAGATTATGGAACACAATTTGGTAAGTTAATTGTTGCTTATAAAAATTGGGGAGATGAAAAAGAAGTCGAAGAAAATCCAATTCCTACATTGTTAAAGCTATATATTCGATTCCATGAGGAAGCGGAAAAAAACCCTGAATTAGAAGATGAAGGCAGAATGTGGTTTAAAAAATTAGAAGATGGAGATGAAGAAGCAAAGAGACTTTGGCAGTGGTTTAGAGAAGTTAGTTTAAAAGAATTTAATCGTGTTTATAATATGTTAAATATTTCTTTTGATTCTTATGCTGGAGAAAGTTTTTATTCTGATAAAATGCCTAGGGTATTAAAAATGATGGAAGAGAAAAATATGCTTAAAAAATCAAAAGGAGCAGATATCGTAGATTTAGAAGAATATGGTATGCCACCAGCATTAATAAGAAAAAGTGATGGTTCTACGCTATATATAACAAGAGATATTACTGCGGCAATTTATAGAAAAGAACATTATGATTTTTATAAAAATATATATGTTGTAGCATCACAGCAAAATCTACATTTTCAACAATGGTTCAAAGTTGTAGAACTTATGGGTTATGAATGGGCAAAAGATTGTATTCATGTTCCGTTTGGTTTAGTAAGTCTTGAAGAAGGAACAATGTCTACAAGAAAGGGTAGAGTAGTATTTTTAGAAGATGTACTAAAAAAAGCTGTTGAAAAAACAAAAGAAATTATAGGAGAGAAAAATGCAAATTTAGAGAATATAGATGAAACAGCAAAACAAGTTGGAATAGGTGCAGTCGTTTTTCAAGAGTTATCAAATAATAGAATAAAAGATTATACATTTTCATGGGATAGAACTTTAAACTTTGATGGAGAAACAGGTCCTTATGTTCAATATACTCATGCAAGAGCATGCAGTGTATTAAGAAAAGCACAAGTAACTATAGATGAAAATGTAGATTATGGTTTATTATCTAATGAAGATGCAATGGATTTGGTAAGATTAATTCAAATGTTTCCTGCTACAGTAGAAGAGGCTGCAAGAAAATATGAACCATCTATTGTAACTAGATACATTGTGGATGTTGCCCAAGCATTTAATAGATTCTATCATAATTCTCCTATTATTGTAGAAGATAAAGAGTTACAAAAAGCTAGATTAGCCCTTGTTTATGCGGCAAAACAGACTATAAAAAATGGTTTAGGGCTACTTGGAATTGCTGCTCCTGAAAGAATGTAATTGGAGGGAAATGAATGAGATATGAAGGAAGTGTTTTTAGGCCACCTAGTGAAGCATACAGCCTAATTATTCAAGCAACAATTGGTTGTTCTCATAACAAATGTACTTTTTGTAGTATGTATAAAGATAAGAAATTTAGAATAAGAGATATAAAAGAAATTGAAGAAGATTTAGAAATGGCAAGAAATTATTATAGTCATGTAAAACGAATATTTTTAGCTGATGGAAATGCACTGGTATTAAAAACAGAAAATTTAGAGAAAATATTATTAAAAATAAAAGAACTTTTTCCAGAATGTGAGCGTGTAGGTATATATAGTGCACCGAAAGACATATTAAGAAAAAGCGTTGAAGAACTAAAACATTTAAAAAAACTAGGACTAGGCATTGCTTATTTAGGTGTTGAATCAGGGAGCGATGAAATATTAGAACATATCCAAAAGGGAGTTACTTCTGAAGAAATAATACAGGCTGGTAAAAGAATTGTTTCGTCAGGGATCAACTTATCTGTAACCTTGATATCAGGATTAGGTGGAAAGGAAAAGTGGTTAAAGCATGCAAAAGAATCTGCAAGGATTATTAATGAAATCAATCCTCACTATTTAGGATTGTTAACCTTGTTGATTCAACCAGGAACTAAAATATATGATGAAGTAAAAAATGGAGAATTTAAACTTCTGACACCAAAAGAGGTGGTTCTTGAGACGAAAGAGTTAATAGAAAATTTAAATGTAGAAAACTGTATTTTTAGAAGTAATCATGCCTCAAATTATGTTGCATTAGCAGGGACACTGCCAAATGACAAAAAGCATTTACTAAAGCAATTAAGCTCAATGCTAGAATATCCTTATGGTATGAAAGATGAAATGCTTAGAAGATTATAAAAAAACACAGTCTTTACGGCTGTGTTTTTTACTTTATTTTTCTAAATAACAGAGAAATTCTTCTTCTGTTGTTTCTGCTATAGAGCATAATTGATTTAAAATACTATCTTTTAGAGAAAGAAAAGAATCGATATTAGTGCTTTTTCCTGTATATTCAAGAGCTTTTAAAATCATTAACATATCCCTTTTGGAAATTTCTTCGATTGAAATTCTGTCAAAATATTCCATATAAATCCCCTTTCTTTAATACGAATATATTGTTTTATTCGATATAAATTTCATAAAACCTTCAAAATCTGATAAATTATATATTTTTTATGACATAAAAAAAGGAAATGAGATACATTTCCTTATTTAAAACTCTGAGGTTCAGTTTTATGGTATACTCTTTTACTTCTATTTTTAATTTCCATAATAGCATTTACCATATTATTTACTTCTTTTTTTAAGAATGCAATGTCATTTTTGTCAATATTATAATATAAGTATAAATCTTCAAAATATCTTACGATTTTTGTTAGGTTTTTATCGATGCTTACAAAATCATTAAAGTTTTTACTTTTTCTTGCATTTTTAAATTGATCTAAATCATTTTGTATAGCTGTTATTACATCTTCTTCTGTAAGATATTCATCAATAACGAGTGAATAAGGTTTAATTCGTTCAAGTAGATAACTATTATCTGGATTAATATGATAAAGATATTCAATATGTAAATTATCTTTATGATATTTTACAATAAACATTATTCCTTCAATTTCCATGACTTCTGCACCTATTTTTTTTAATTCTTCTATGCAAAATTTGTGTCTAAGTAGTCTAGATGAGAAAATGGTCATAAAAATCCCTCCTTAATTGGATTGATTATATTATATCATACAAACAATCAAAGAAATAAAATAATTTTCAAAATAACAAATAATCTGAAAAGATTGTTTTTGTTTTGAGCATAAGTATAGTTAGGGGGTGTTTGATTATGAAACTTTATGAATACAATAGAGAGAAAGCTGTAAGTTATGCGATAAGGTGGGCTCTTGGCCGTAATCCTAGATATGCAGATTTTGAAAAGATGGGAGGCGATTGTACAAATTTTGCATCACAGGTTGTTCATGCTGGTGGATGTCCTATGAATTATAATAAATATGGATGGTATTTTAGAAATCTAAAGGATAGAGCTCCTGCATGGACGAGTGTAGAATATTTTTATCAATTTCTTATAAACAATAGGTCTATAGGACCTGTTGGCGAAGAAACTGATATATATGGCATAGAGATTGGAGACATTGTACAAATAAATTTTCAATATGATTATAGGTATGACCATAGTCCTGTGGTAATAGATATAAAACCTGGCAATCGAATGCTAGATAGCATTTTCATAGCAGCTCATACAATTGATAGAATTTATTATCCTTTATCAAATTATAATTTTAAAAAACTACGATTTATTCATATAAAAGGATTCAGAAGATAGGAAAATACCTATTTTATATTGATTTATGAATGAATTTGATATAATGTATTTGGTAATGATAAAAATAATTAATGATAGAAGAGTTTTGATAGAAAGGAATACAAAAGATGAAAATTTTACTAACTACTTTAAATTCTAAATATATTCATACTGCTTTATCTTTACGTTATCTACATAGTTTTTGTAAGGATACCTTTGATAATATGACTATAAAAGAATATACAATTAACCATAATACGGATTATGTTTTAGGTGAAATTTATAAAGGGCAATATGATATAATATGTTTTTCTTGTTATATATGGAACATATCAGAAATTTTGAAAATTGTGAGAAACTTAAAAAAGGTAAGTCCAAGGCTAAAAATTATATTAGGTGGACCAGAAGTGAGTTTTGACCCTATAGATTTAATGGAGAAAGAAAATGCTATTGACTATATTATATCTGGAGAGGGAGAAGAAACTTTT
This sequence comes from Crassaminicella thermophila, assembly GCF_008152325.1. Taxonomy (GTDB): domain Bacteria; phylum Bacillota; class Clostridia; order Peptostreptococcales; family Thermotaleaceae; genus Crassaminicella_A; species Crassaminicella_A thermophila. The sequence goes on along the minus strand of NZ_CP042243.1, from coordinate 1,834,267 downwards.
AAGGAATTATTAGATTTTTTGATAAATAAAAGAGGAAAACAAAATGATATAAAAGGAATTACATATAGAGAAGGAAATATAGTCATAAAAAATGCGGATAGAGAATTGATGAAAGATTTAGGAAATATTCCTTCTCCATATACGGAAGGATTAGAAGAATATAAAAATAAAATTATATATTATGAAAGTTCAAGAGGATGCCCGCATAATTGTAGATATTGCTTGTCGTCAACTATAAAGGGGGTAAGGTTTTTTCCTATTGATAGAGTAAAAAGAGATTTAAGTATCTTTTTAAAAGAAAGAGTAAAGCAAGTGAAGTTTGTAGATAGAACTTTTAATGTTAAAAAGAGTCATAGTCTTGAAATAATGAAATATATTGTGCAAAATGATAATGGCTATACAAATTTTCACTTTGAAATTACAGCTGATTTGTTAGATGATGAGACTTTAGATTTTCTTTCTACAGTAAGGGAAGGGTTATTTCAATTTGAAGTAGGGGTCCAAACTACTTATGATAAAACGATGGAGAGTATAGATAGAAAGGTAGATTTTAAAATACTTAGCCAGGTAGTAAAAAAAATATCGAGCTTTCGAAATATTCATCTGCATTTAGATTTAATAGCGGGACTGCCTTATGAAAGCTTTGAAAGATTTAAAAAATCCTTTAACGAAGTATATTTTTTAAAACCAGAAAAGCTTCAATTGGGTTTTTTAAAATTATTAAAGGGATCAGGTATTAGAAAAGATAAAGAACTTTATGGATATATTTTTAGAGAAGAAGCACCTTATGAGGTGCTAGAAAATAAGTATATTAGTTATAAAGAGATTTTGAAATTAAAAATGATAGAAGAAATGGTAGAAATGTTTTACAACTCTCATGGATTTCAAAATGCCATTGACTATATAATAGTAAATTTTTATGAACAACCTGCAGACTTTTATCATGCATTAGCAGACTTTTGGGAAGAGAAAGGATATCATAATATTTCCCATAGTAAAGTTAAATTGTACGAAATTTTATTAAATTTTTATGAAGAAAATAGATTGGATAATCTAGATGTTTTTCGAGAAATACTAAAATTTGATTATCTTATGCAGGGAAAAACTTCTCTGCCAAACTTTTTTTTACATGTGGAATTGGAAGATTTTCATCAAAGAGTCCATGCCTTTTTGCATAAAGAAGAGAACATAGAAAGATATTTAAAAAAATACAAAGGGATTGCTGTAAAACAAATCATAAAAAAAGTACATTTTGAGAATTTTAAATATGATATATTTAAGATTATAAAAAATAAAAATGAAAGAGTAGAAGAAAGAATGACTACTATTTTGTTTGATTATGAATTAGATAGTAAAGTTTTTGCTAAAAGTAAATATTATAAAGTGCATATTTAGGAGGGGGTATTATGAATATTTTTCAAGATATTGTTGAAACGAATAAAAATATTATTCCAAAAGCATTTCAATTAGCAGTAAAAAATTGGCCTATTGTTTTTACAGGAATAATATATTCTATTATTTCAATCTTATTATTTCGAATTGCATCTTTATTTTGGATATTAGCAGGTATATTACTATCTTTAGTGGTAAGTGCTTTATTTTCTAACTATTTATATTTAATTGAAAATATTATTAGGTATGGGAAAATTTCTTTTGAAGATTTTAAAAGAGGATTTACTGTATATATTTGGAAAATATATGGAGCGATGGTTGTTATATGGTTGGTGAATTATGGGGCAAGTTTGTTATTAGGTTCTATACTCAGGGTAAAAATAGGATTTATTTCTTTTTGGGCTTTATTGCAATGGATAGCATTTTTATTGTTAAATTGTTTACCAGAAGTTATTTATCAAAAGCATTATGCTGTAGGAGAAAGTTTTAACTATTCATTTTCTTTTATAAAAGAAAATTGGATAGACTGGTTTGTACCAAATATATTTTTAGGATTATTGCTTTATATTGTTATGGGAAGGATGCTAACATATAATGTTTTTTTAGGAGTTTCTTTTCTTCATCTATCGATAAGGAGCATAATCATTTATTTTGCAGGGCAATTTTTATTATCTTTTATGATGGTTTATAGGGGATTGTTGTTTGATATTTTAAGTAGTACAACGAGAAGAAAAAGAATATTTATGAGAAATGTATATAAGTAAAGATGACTATATTATAATCAATGAGTGAGACTTAGGAGGCGTTATATGTTAAAAAGAATAGAGAAATATATGAAAGATCGATTAGATAAAGTTGTTTTTATTGAATTAAAAAAGGATGCTCATATAGGAGATCCTAAATTTGAAATCTTAAAAGATATACCAATCCCAATGAATATCAATGAATTGGTTAAGCCAATTAAAGAAGGGGATACAGACTATAATCTATCTTTAGCAGGTATGGCAAGAGGAATGATTTTTGTAATTGGGCTAGATTGTGATTTTAAATATATACAAGATTATAAAAAGTTTTTATATGCATTTGATACACAGATAGAAGATTATATCAGTTATGAGGGTTTAAAGCTTGCGGAAGAAGGAAAATTTTATGATGCACTTATATATTTTAAAGCACTTATTACATTAGATGAAAACAATATTAATGGACTATATAATTGTGCTAGATGTTGCCAAGATATTGCTTCAGCTTCAGAAAATAAAGAAAAGAAAAAGGATTTTAAGAGAGAAGCAATTGAAATTTTAGAGATAATTACTGAAAAATATCCTGATTTTTCTTTGGCATATTACCACTTAGGGTTTCATTATGCAAACCAAAATCTGTTTAAAAAAGCTCAATTAACATGGGAGAAGTGTTTAAGCTTAGATATAGATGAAGAAAAAAGAAAAGAAATATTGTTTCAGATGAAGGAACTAAAGGACCAAATACAATATGAAGAAGGATATACATATATTTTAAACAATCAACCAGATTTAGGAATTGAAAAATTATTACCACTATTAGAAAAATATTCTGATTGGTGGAATTTACTGTTTTTTGTTGGACTAGGGTATAGGCAATTAGGAAATATACAAGAAGCAATAAACTATCTAAAAAAAATACTGACAATAAAGCCAACACAAGTAGATACATTAAACGAATTAGGGTTATGCTATGCTTCTATCTATGATTTTGACAAGGCAGAAAAATATTTTCGTAAAGCTCTTCAATTTAAAGAAAATGATAGTGAGATACTAGCTAATTTAGGAATGGTATACATGGAAAGTGGTAAATTAGATTTAGCTAGAGAAGTTTTAGAAAAATCCATGCAGATAAATCCAAATGATGAGATTACAAAGCAGTGTATTCAAAAACTAAATTTAATGTAAAAAAGAACATCACATATATTGATGTTCTTTTTATGTTTCTATAAAGTCTATATTTATAAAAGTTTATCAAATAAACAAATAATATTTCAAAGTACTAGAAAAATTCAGTAAATTATAGTATATTATAATTATATAGTATGTTTTATATAAAAGCTTAAAATTTTTGTTTACTAGCTATTAAAAAATTTTAATAAAATAAAAAATATATGGAGTGATAGAATGGTTAAAAATTTTGAAGAATTAATTAAGGTTGCAAAAGAACAGAAAAAAATGAGATTGACAGTGGCAGCAGCACAAGACGAAGAAGTTTTAGTTGCTGTTTGTGGTGCATCTCAGCTAGGAATTATTGAGCCTATATTTATTGGAGACAAAGAAAAAATCAATCAAATTGCAAAAGAAAATGATTTAAAAATGGATCAATATGAAATTATTGATCAAAAAGAGTTAGAAGATTCTGCGAAGACGGCAGTAAGATTAGTAAGTTCAGGACAAGCAGATTTTGTTATGAAAGGATTACTAGATACTTCTATTTTACTAAAGGCTGTGTTGGATAAGGAAATAGGGCTAAGAACAGATAGTCAGTTAAGTCATGTAATGGTCTATGATATTCCAACATATCATAAGCTACTATTTTTAACGGATGGAGGAATGAACATAGCACCAGTTTTAGAAGAAAAAGTAAAAATTACAAAAAATGCTATACAAGTAGCAAAATCAATGGGGATAGAAAGGGTTAAAGTTGCAGCCTTAGCAGCAAAAGAAAAGGTAAGTTCCAAAATGCAAGCAACTATTGATGCAGATATGTTAAAACAGATGAGTGAAAATGGAGAGTTTGGTAAAGGTGTTATTGTAGATGGTCCGTTAGCGCTTGATTTGGCTATATCAAAGGAAGCAGCACAAATTAAAAAATTTGATAGTGAAGTTGCAGGAGATGCAGATGTTTTACTTGTACCAACTATTGAAGTTGGTAATGGTATTGGAAAAGCTTTAACTTATTTTGCAAATGCAGAATCAGCAGGAATAATTATGGGCGCGAAGGCCCCTGTAGTTTTAGTTTCTAGGGCTGATACGCATGAAGCAAAACTGAATTCAATTGCTTTAGGATGTGTAATTGCAGCAAATAAGTAAATTATAAACTTAAAGGAGAGTGAAAACATGAAGGAGTTTTTGACAGGAAATGAAGCAATTGCTCGTGGAGCATATGAGGCTGGCGTTACTTTTGTTTCTGCATATCCAGGAACACCTAGTACTGAAATATTAGAAAATATAGCACCTTATAAGGAACATGTATATGCAGAATGGGCACCTAATGAGAAAGTAGCTTTAGAGGCTGCTATTGGTGCATCTATAGCTGGAGCTAGAGCTCTTGCAGCGATGAAACATGTTGGAGTTAATGTTGCTGCAGATCCACTGTTTACTTATGCGTATACAGGTGTAAATGGAGGACTAATTTTAGTATCAGCAGATGATCCAGGAATGCATAGTTCTCAAAATGAACAGGATAATAGATATTATGCAAAATTCTCAAAAGTAGCAATGATAGAGCCGAGTGATAGTCAAGAAGCGAAAGATTTTGTGAAAATTGCTTTAGAAATCAGTGAAAAGTATGATACACCTGTGTTGTTTAGGGTTACTACAAGAATCTGTCATAGTAAAACTCTTGTTGAATTAGGAGAAAGAGAAGAAGTTGGTATAAAACCGTATAAAAAGGATATTTCTAAGTATGTTGCAACGCCAGCAAATGGTAGAGTTCTTCATGTAAAGGTAGAAGAAAGATTAAAACAACTAGAAAAATTTAGTAATGAAACTGAGCTAAATAAAATAGAGTGGAATGATAAAAAGATAGGTATAGTTACTTCTGGTATTGCTTATCAATATGCAAAAGAAGTTTTTGGAGATACTGCATCTTACCTTAAGTTAGGTTTTACTCACCCATTACCTATGAAAAAAATTGAAGAGTTTGCTAATGAAGTAGAAGTTTTATATGTTATAGAAGAGTTAGAACCATATATAGAAGAACAGATGAAAGCTGCTGGTATAAAATGTATTGGTAAGGAATTAATTCCTAGAATAGGAGAACTGAACCCAGATATTATTGCAAAAGCTATATTAAAAGAAGAAAGACAAACTATTCAATATGATGAAGCAAAAATAGTAGGACGACCTCCAACATTGTGTGCTGGATGTCCACATAGAGGATTCTTCTACATGTTGGCTAAGAAGAAAAATATTATGATTACTGGAGATATAGGTTGTTATACTTTAGGTTCAGCAGAGCCTTTATCAGCTATGGATACATGTATTTGTATGGGAGCAAGTGTAAGTGCTGGACATGGAGCTCAAAAAGCATTTGAATTTAATGGTATTGATAAGAAGGTTGTAGGTGTTATTGGGGACTCAACTTTCTTCCATTCAGGAGTCACTGGACTTATGGATATTGTATATAACAAAGGAAATGCTGTTACTGTAATACTTGATAATAGAATTACAGGTATGACTGGACATCAAGAAAATCCTGGTACTGGGTATACTCTTCAAGGAGATAAAACACACGCAATAAATATACCATTGCTTTGTGAAGCGGTAGGTATAAAGAAAGAAAATATATATATAATAAATCCATTAGATTTAGATGCTTGTAAAAAGACGATTGATGAAGCTTTAGATAAAACAGAACCAGTTGTGATTATTACTGAATGGCCATGTGTTCTTAAAAAGCCATCTCCAGAAGATATTGAAAAATTCGGCAATAAAAGAACAATATGTAAAGTAGATGAAGAGAAGTGTAAAGCGTGTAGAATTTGTACAAAAACAGGGTGTCCTGCTATATCTTTTGATGAAAAAGCTAGTATTAATGAAGATATGTGTGTAGGTTGTGATGTATGTCTTCAAGCATGTCCGTTTGATGCTATTGAAAAGGTGGGTGAATAAATATGGCAGAGGTAAAAAATATTTTATTAGTAGGTGTAGGAGGGCAAGGAATAATCTTAGCTAGTAAAATTTTAGCACAAGGTTTAATTAGTGCAGGATATGATGTAAAGATGTCTGAAGTGCATGGTATGGCGCAAAGAGGTGGGAGTGTTACGACACAAGTTAGATATGGGAAAAAGGTATATTCTCCAATCATAGGAAAAGGTCAAGCGGATATTATTGTATCTTTTGAAAAAATGGAGACATTAAGATGGTTAGATCATTTAAAAGTAGACGGAAAAGTTGTAGTAAATGATTATGAAATTCCATCTGCTCCTATATTAATAGGGGATGCTAAGTATCCTGAGAATGTAATTGAAATATTAAAAGAAAAAGCTGATACAACAATTTTTAAAGCAGCAGATATTGCGAAAGAATTAGGAAATATAAAAACTATGAATGTAGTTATGTTAGGAGCTCTTGCAAAAGCTATGGGGTTAGAAGAAGTGGATTGGGGAAAAATTGTAAAAAATAATGTGAAAGAAAAATTTGTGAATATTAATATAAAAGCATTAAATAAAGGTATGGAACAAGTGAAATAGTATAAAAAAAGAAGCTCATTAAAATATAAAAAAGTGGGCTTCTTTTTAAATGATTATATTGAAAATTTTATGAATAAGGGAAGGGTAAAATACTTATAATAATTAAGAAATGTTAATTTAGGAATAGAATAACATAATAATTTACAAAAAAATATTGACTTTAATAATAAAATGCGATATAGTATCAATTGTCTCTTTTGAGGAAAAAGATTAGAATAAATTAATAATTGACATATAAGAATCAGTATGGTAATATGTAAATTGTCGTCGCGTCAATACAGAATAAAAAAATCAAAAAAATAGTTGACAGATTCGACAAAAAATGATAAGATAAAAAAGTTGCTAAATGGCGATAAGATGTTTGATCTTTGAAAACTACACAGTGTAAGAAATTAAGCCAGCAATAATTTTTAACCTCGAAGATTTTTTGAGAGAGTTTGATCCTGGCTCAGGATGAACGCTGGCGGCGTGCCTAACACATGCAAGTCGAGCGAAGCGAATACGACAGAATCTTCGGATGAAGTTGTATAAGCTTAGCGGCGGACGGGTGAGTAACGCGTAGGCAACCTGCCCTATACAGAGGGATAGCCTCGGGAAACCGGGATTAATACCTCATAAAACCCTAGTATCGCATGATACATGAGTCAAAGATTTATCGGTATAGGATGGGCCTGCGTCTGATTAGCTAGTTGGTGAGGTAAAGGCTCACCAAGGCGACGATCAGTAGCCGACCTGAGAGGGTGATCGGCCACACTGGAACTGAGACACGGTCCAGACTCCTACGGGAGGCAGCAGTGGGGAATATTGCACAATGGGCGAAAGCCTGATGCAGCAACGCCGCGTGAGCGATGAAGGCCTTCGGGTCGTAAAGCTCTGTCCTAAGGGAAGAAAACTGACGGTACCTTAGGAGGAAGCCCCGGCTAACTACGTGCCAGCAGCCGCGGTAATACGTAGGGGGCGAGCGTTATCCGGAATCACTGGGCGTAAAGGGTGCGTAGGCGGCCGATAAAGTCTGGGGTGAAAGGCTACGGCTCAACCGTAGTAAGCCTTGGAAACTTATTGGCTTGAGTGCAGGAGAGGAGAGTGGAATTCCTAGTGTAGCGGTGAAATGCGTAGATATTAGGAGGAACACCAGTGGCGAAGGCGACTCTCTGGACTGTAACTGACGCTGAGGCACGAAAGCGTGGGGAGCGAACAGGATTAGATACCCTGGTAGTCCACGCCGTAAACGATGAGTGCTAGGTGTCTGAGGGTAACCCTTAGGTGCCGCAGCTAACGCATTAAGCACTCCGCCTGGGGAGTACGGTCGCAAGACTGAAACTCAAAGGAATTGACGGGGACCCGCACAAGCAGCGGAGCATGTGGTTTAATTCGAAGCAACGCGAAGAACCTTACCAGGACTTGACATCCTCTGCATTAACCTTAACCGGTGAAATCCCTTCGGGGACAGAGAGACAGGTGGTGCATGGTTGTCGTCAGCTCGTGTCGTGAGATGTTGGGTTAAGTCCCGCAACGAGCGCAACCCTTGTCTTTAGTTGCCAGCATTTCGGATGGGCACTCTAGAGAGACTGCCGGGGACAACTCGGAGGAAGGTGGGGATGACGTCAAATCATCATGCCCCTTATGTTCTGGGCTACACACGTGCTACAATGGCTGGTACAACGGGAAGCGAAGGAGTAATCCGGAGCAAATCCTAAAAGCCAGTCTCAGTTCGGATTGTGGGCTGCAACTCGCCCACATGAAGCTGGAGTTGCTAGTAATCGTGGATCAGAATGCCGCGGTGAATGCGTTCCCGGGTCTTGTACACACCGCCCGTCACACCATGGGAGTTGGGGGCGCCCGAAGTCAGCTATCTAACCATTTTGGAGGAAGCTGCCGAAGGTGAAACCAATGACTGGGGTGAAGTCGTAACAAGGTAGCCGTATCGGAAGGTGCGGCTGGATCACCTCCTTTCTAAGGAGAAAGGCTTAACTTACACTGTTTAGTTTTGAAAGATCAAATGATCTTTCAAATCGTAGGATGTACTTTAAGCAACAGAAATCATGAGTGTAACGAATGATTTTGTTGGCGCCGTACATTTTATGAAGTAAAATGTACTTTGAAAACTGAACAATGCATAAAATACAATTTCTGGTCAAGTTATAAAGAGCATAGGGTGAATGCCTTGGCACCAGGAGCCGAAGAAGGACGTGGTAAGCTGCGATAAGCCTCGGGGAACTGCAAGCAAGTTTTGATCCGGGGATTTCCGAATGGGGAAACCCACCTAGGGTAATACTTAGGTACCCACTACTGAATCCATAGGTAGTGAGGAGGCATACCAGGGGAACTGAAACATCTAAGTACCCTGAGGAAAAGAAAGAAAACTCGATTCCCTAAGTAGCGGCGAGCGAAAGGGGATTAGCCCAAACCTAGAAAATTTTTTCTAGGGGTTGCGGATATACTCATAAGAGCGAAGAATTTGTAGCCGAAGAGGTCTGGAAAGGCCCACCATAGGAGGTAATAGTCCTGTAGGCGAAACAAAGTTTAGCTTGAGTATACTCCAGAGTACCACGAGACACGTGAAACCTTGTGGGAAGCAGGGGGGACCACCCCCCAAGGCTAAATACTACCTGGTGACCGATAGCGCATAGTACCGTGAGGGAAAGGTGAAAAGAACCCCGGGAGGGGAGTGAAATAGAACCTGAAACCCTATGTTTACAAGCGGTGGAAGTTCTTTATATGAACGACCGCGTACTTTTTGTAGAACGGGCCAACGAGTTACGGTATGCAGCAAGGTTAAGTAGTTAAGCTACGGAGCCGCAGCGAAAGCGAGTCTGAATAGGGCGATTTAGTTGTATGCCGTAGACCCGAAACCGGGTGACCTATCCATGAGCAGGTTGAAGCGGAAGTAAAATTTCGTGGAGGACCGAACCCATGTCTGTTGAAAAAGGCTGGGATGACTTGTGGATAGCGGAGAAATTCCAATCGAACTCGGAGATAGCTGGTTCTCCCCGAAATAGCTTTAGGGCTAGCCTCAAAGTTAGTGATACGGAGGTAGAGCACTGAATGTCCTAGGGGCCCTCACCGGTTACCGAAGACTATCAAACTCCGAATGCCGTAATCATATCTTTGGGAGTCAGACTATGTGTGATAAGATTCATAGTCGAGAGGGAAACAGCCCAGACCGTCAGCTAAGGTCCCTAAGTACAGGTTAAGTGGAAAAGGATGTGGGATTGCATAGACAACTAGGATGTTGGCTTAGAAGCAGCCACTCATTTAAAGAGTGCGTAATAGCTCACTAGTCGAGTGATCCTGCGCCGAAAATTACCGGGGCTCAAACCTGTCACCGAAGCTACGGCTTACTGATAGTATTTATATTATTGGTAGGGGTAGGGGAGCATTCTATACGGGCTGAAGTCATACCGAAAGGAATGGTGGACTGTATAGAAGAGAGAATGTTGGCATGAGTAGCGAGAGGTAGGTGAGAATCCTACCCGCCGAAAACCTAAGGTTTCCTGAGGAAGGTTCGTCCGCTCAGGGTTAGTCGGGACCTAAGCCGAGGACGAAAGTCGTAGGCGATGGACAACAGGTTGAAATTCCTGTACCACCGAAAATCGTTTGAGCAATGGGGTGACACAGGAGGATAGGCTAAGCGCACCGTTGGTTGTGTGCGTCTAAGCCCGTAGGGAGTCTATGTAGGCAAATCCGCGTAGGCAATCCTGAAAGGTGATGGGGAGCGAAATATAGTAGCGAACTTGCTGATTCCACACTGTCGAGAAAAGCCTCTAGCGAGATCTAGGTGCCCGTACCGCAAACCGACACAGGTAGGTGAGGAGAGAATCCTAAGGCGAGCGAGAGAACTATTGTTAAGGAACTCGGCAAAATGACCCCGTAACTTAGGGAGAAGGGGTGCCACGGTAGGGTGTTAAAGCCCGAGGTGGCCGCAGAGAATAGGCCCAAGCGACTGTTTAGCAAAAAAACACAGGTCTCTGCTAAGTCGAAAAGACGATGTATAGGGGCTGACGCCTGCCCGGTGCTGGAAGGTTAAGGGGACGTGTTAACGTAAGTGAAGCACTGAACTTAAGCCCCAGTAAACGGCGGCCGTAACTATAACGGTCCTAAGGTAGCGAAATTCCTTGTCGGGTAAGTTCCGACCCGCACGAAAAGGCGTAACGATTTGGGCACTGTCTCAACAATAGACTCGGTGAAATTGTAGTACCGGTGAAGATGCCGGTTACCCGCAGCAGGACGGAAAGACCCCGTGGAGCTTTACTGTAGCCTGACACTGGATTTTGGTATTACATGTACAGCATAGGTGGGAGACTTAGAAGCATGTACGCCAGTATGTGTGGAGTCGCCGTTGGGATACCACTCTTGTAATACTGAAGTTCTAACCAGAAGCTGTGAATCCAGCTTTGGGACACTGTCAGGTGGGCAGTTTGACTGGGGCGGTCGCCTCCTAAAAAGGTAACGGAGGCGCCCAAAAGGTTCCCTCAGCGCGGTCGGAAATCGCGCGTAGAGTGTAAAAGGCAGAAGGGAGCTTGATTGCGAGACTTACAAGTCGAGCAAGGACGAAAGTCGGGCTTAGTGATCCGGTGGTTCCGAGTGGAAGGGCCATCGCTCAACGGATAAAAGCTACCCCGGGGATAACAGGCTTATCTCCCCCAAGAGTCCACATCGACGGGGAGGTTTGGCACCTCGATGTCGGCTCGTCTCATCCTGGGGCTGAAGTAGGTCCCAAGGGTTGGGCTGTTCGCCCATTAAAAGAGGCACGCGAGCTGGGTTCAGAACGTCGTGAGACAGTTCGGTCCCCTATCCGCTGTGGGCGCAGGAAATTTGAGAGGAGCTGTCCTTAGTACGAGAGGACCGGGATGGACGTACCTCTGGTGTATCAGTTGTCGCGCCAGCGGCATGGCTGAGTAGCTATGTACGGACGGGATAAGCGCTGAAGGCATCTAAGCGCGAAGCCCCCCTCAAGATTAGATTTCCCATGACGTAAGTCAGTAAGACCCCAGAAAGACCATCTGGTTGATAGGCCTAAGGTGTAAGGGCAGTAATGTCTTAAGCTGATAGGTACTAATAGGTCGAGGACTTGACCAAATATGCATTGTTCAGTTTTGAGGGTACAACCTCTAATCCAGTGACAATAGCGAAGGGGTCACACCTGTTCCCATACCGAACACAGAAGTTAAGCCCTTCAGCGCTGATGGTACTTAGGCGGAGACGCCTTGGGAGAGTAGGTCGTCGCTGGTTTGATTGTTCCAAGGTAGCTCAATGGTGGAGCACCCGGCTGTTAACCGGTAGGTTGTGGGTTCGAGTCCCACCCTTGGAGCCAAAAAAATGCCGGGGTGGCGGAACTGGCAGACGCACAGGACTTAAAATCCTGCGGTCCTTACAGACCGTACCGGTTCGATTCCGGTCCCCGGCACCAAATATGGCGGCGTAGCTTAGTTGGCTAGAGCGTCCGGTTCATACCCGGAAGGTCGGTGGTTCAAGTCCACTCGCCGCTACCAAAAATAAGGCCCATTGGTCAAGCGGTCAAGACACCGCCCTTTCACGGCGGTAACCCGGGTTCGATTCCCGGATGGGTCACCATTAATTTGGCCCGGTAGTTCAGTTGGTTAGAATGCCAGCCTGTCACGCTGGAGGTCGAGGGTTCGAGTCCCTTCCGGGTCGCCAATGAATTTGCTGGTGTGGCTCAACGGTAGAGCAGCTGACTTGTAATCAGCAGGTTGGGGGTTCGATTCCCTTCGCCAGCTCCAGATATGGAGGAATTCCCGAGAGGCCAAAGGGGGCGGACTGTAAATCCGTTAGCTTAGCTTTCGGTGGTTCGAATCCACCTTCCTCCACCAAATATGCGGAAGTGGCTCAGTGGTAGAGCATCGCCTTGCCAAGGCGAGGGTCGCGGGTTCGAATCCCGTCTTCCGCTCCATATATGGTGGCTGTAGTCAAGCGGTTAAGACACAGGATTGTGGCTCCTGCATGCGTGGGTTCGAATCCCATCAGCCACCCCAAAAAAATGTTGGGGTATCGCCAAGTCGGTAAGGCACCAGACTTTGACTCTGGCATTCGTAGGTTCGAGTCCTGCTACCCCAGCCAGATGTGACCCATTAGCTCAGTTGGTAGAGCACTTGACTTTTAATCAAGGTGTCCCGCGTTCGAGCCGCGGATGGGTCACCAATGTATGGCGGCATAGCCAAGTGGTAAGGCAGAGGTCTGCAAAACCTTTATTCCCCAGTTCGAATCTGGGTGCCGCCTCCATTTTTTGCTTATATGCGCTCATAGCTCAGCTGGATAGAGTGTCTGACTACGAATCAGAAGGTCCGGGGTTCGAATCCCTGTGGGCGCACCATGAAAATAATAAAAATAGAGGAACGACATAAATTCGTATCCTCTATTTTTGAATTATGAGATTTGGATAATCTTGTGGTTTAGTATAACTTGTACTATTTTATAATATTTTTATTATTTTAATTTTTGTATTAATAAGTTCATTTATCAGTAATAAAGTGTTTGATCCAGTCTTTTTTAGTAGGACGAAGCACATTAGGAATTTTATTTTCTCCAAAATTCATCATAGCAATATATCTTATACAATTTAAATAATTGCATTTACAATAATAATCTATAATATATTTTGTAGTTTCTGAATCATTTTTGAACTTACTTTTAAAGTAAGGACATTTAAACATGTAAGGGCAGTTTAACATTAGAGTACCTTCTTTCTATTAAACGAATAATTGTTTAATATATTATATGAAACAAGCTATAAAAGTGTTAAATAGGGATTTTTAAAATAAGATAAAAAATGTATAAAAATGCTTGACAAAATCAAGTATTTTTGATAACATATATTTTGTCGTCAGCTGATAGAAATAAATAGTTGACAGCAAATGATAAATGTGTTAATATATATACTGTTCCGAAAAAATCCAGTGACAATAGCGAAGGGGTCACACCTGTTCCCATACCGAACACAGAAGTTAAGCCCTTCAGCGCTGATGGTACTTAGGCGGAGACGCCTTGGGAGAGTAGGTCGTCGCTGGTTTGATTGTTCCAAGGTAGCTCAATGGTGGAGCACCCGGCTGTTAACCGGTAGGTTGTGGGTTCGAGTCCCACCCTTGGAGCCAAAAATGCCGGGGTGGCGGAACTGGCAGACGCACAGGACTTAAAATCCTGCGGTCCTTACAGACCGTACCGGTTCGATTCCGGTCCCCGGCACCATAACATCGCGGAGTGGAGCAGTTGGTAGCTCGTCGGGCTCATAACCCGAAGGTCGTAGGTTCAAATCCTGCCTCCGCAACCAAATATGGCGGCGTAGCTTAGCTGGCTAGAGCGTCCGGTTCATACCCGGAAGGTCGGTGGTTCAAGTCCACTCGCCGCTACCAAAAATAAGGCCCATTGGTCAAGCGGTCAAGACACCGCCCTTTCACGGCGGTAACCCGGGTTCGATTCCCGGATGGGTCACCATTAGGGCGCATAGCTCAGCTGGGAGAGCACCTGCCTTACAAGCAGGGGGTCATAGGTTCGATCCCTATTGCGCCCACCATTTAATTTGGCCCGGTAGTTCAGTTGGTTAGAATGCCAGCCTGTCACGCTGGAGGTCGAGGGTTCGAGTCCCTTCCGGGTCGCCAATAAATTTTGCTGGTGTGGCTCAACGGTAGAGCAGCTGACTTGTAATCAGCAGGTTGGGGGTTCGATTCCCTTCGCCAGCTCCAGATATGGAGGAATTCCCGAGAGGCCAAAGGGGGCGGACTGTAAATCCGTTAGCTTAGCTTTCGGTGGTTCGAATCCACCTTCCTCCACCAAATATGCGGAAGTGGCTCAGTGGTAGAGCATCGCCTTGCCAAGGCGAGGGTCGCGGGTTCGAATCCCGTCTTCCGCTCCAAAGATATGCGGATGTAGTTCAATGGTAGAACTCCAGCCTTCCAAGCTGGTAGCGTGGGTTCGATTCCCATCATCCGCTCCATATATGGTGGCTGTAGTCAAGCGGTTAAGACACAGGATTGTGGCTCCTGCATGCGTGGGTTCGAATCCCATCAGCCACCCCAAAAAAATGTTGGGGTATCGCCAAGTCGGTAAGGCACCAGACTTTGACTCTGGCATTCGTAGGTTCGAGTCCTGCTACCCCAGCCAGATGTGACCCATTAGCTCAGTTGGTAGAGCACTTGACTTTTAATCAAGGTGTCCCGCGTTCGAGCCGCGGATGGGTCACCAATGTATGGCGGCATAGCCAAGTGGTAAGGCAGAGGTCTGCAAAACCTTTATTCCCCAGTTCGAATCTGGGTGCCGCCTCCATTTTTTGCTTATATGCGCTCATAGCTCAGCTGGATAGAGTGTCTGACTACGAATCAGAAGGTCCGGGGTTCGAATCCCTGTGGGCGCACCATAAAAACAATAAAAATAGAGGAACTACATAAATCGTTCCTCTATTTTTATTGTTTTTATTTGTTTGTCAATTCTTTTTCTGCCATTTCGACTAATTTTCTAGTAATTAATCCTGTATGATATGAAGCCAAATAGCTACTGTCTATAGGATTAGAATCATTTATCCCTAATTCTTTTGCCATTTCCATTTTAAATTGATCTAGGGCTGTTCTTGCTTCAGGTACCACCAATTTTTTTCTTGTCATTATAACCAACTCCTTAAGCAATTTTAATTGTTTAATAATCTAATTTTGTTATGAATATAAACAATTAATATACTATTAGTATATCCCTAAAATTTAAGATTCATTGATATATAATTTACATATAAGTAATTTATAAAGAATTGAATAGTTAGAAGAATAGTTGTATTATTTTGTTATGATTTATTAAGAGGAATTTTAAATAAAATATCTAATACATAACATAATGCGAAAATAGGATGGAGATATTTTGTAAATAAAAGTAGCGTATCTATTGAGATAGATTATGATATTTTTAGGCTTGTAATGAGCTTGATTAAAAGGAGGAATATATATGGCACAACTTTATTATAGGTACAGTACAATGAATGCTGGAAAATCTATTGAAGTAATTAAGGTAGCATATAATTATGAAGAAAGGGATAAAAGAGCTTTGGTATTAACTTCAGCATTGGATAATCGATATGAAATAGGAAAAGTTACATCTAGAATAGGTTTAGAGAAGGAAGCAATTATTATTGAAGATAATACCAATATACTGAGTGTATTTCTACTAGAAAATAATAAGCAAAAGATAGATTGTGTAATTATTGATGAATGTCAATTTTTAAAAAAGCATCATGTTGAGGAATTAATAGAAATAGTGGATAGTTGTAATGTACCTGTACTGTGTTATGGATTAAAGAATGATTTTAAGAATGAACTATTTGAAGGTTCTTATTGGTTATTAGTATATGCTGATAAAATTGAAGAAATAAAGACAATCTGTTGGTGTGGTAGAAAAGCTACAACAAATGCAAGAGTTATAAATGGAAAGATTGTAAAAGATGGGGATCAGATACAAATAGGAGGAAATGAGTTATATGTTCCTCTATGTAGAAAACATTATAATGATGGAACAATAAAGAAATAATAGAAAAGACAAATTTAATGTTGACAAGTTATAAAAAAAATGATAATATATATTATGTTGTCGCGAGATTCAACCCATAACAAAAAAAGGTTGACAGATTCGACAAAAAATGATAAGATAAAAAAGTCGCTAAACGGCGATAAGATGTTTGATCTTTGAAAACTACACAGTGTAAGAAATTAAGCCAGCAATAATTTTTAACCTCGAAGATTTTTTGAGAGAGTTTGATCCTGGCTCAGGATGAACGCTGGCGGCGTGCCTAACACATGCAAGTCGAGCGAAGCGAATATGACAGAATCTTCGGATGAAGTTGTATAAGCTTAGCGGCGGACGGGTGAGTAACGCGTAGGCAACCTGCCCTATACAGAGGGATAGCCTCGGGAAACCGGGATTAATACCTCATAAAACTCTAGTATCGCATGATACATGAGTCAAAGATTTATCGGTATAGGATGGGCCTGCGTCTGATTAGCTAGTTGGTGAGGTAAAGGCTCACCAAGGCGACGATCAGTAGCCGACCTGAGAGGGTGATCGGCCACACTGGAACTGAGACACGGTCCAGACTCCTACGGGAGGCAGCAGTGGGGAATATTGCACAATGGGCGAAAGCCTGATGCAGCAACGCCGCGTGAGCGATGAAGGCCTTCGGGTCGTAAAGCTCTGTCCTAAGGGAAGAAAACTGACGGTACCTTAGGAGGAAGCCCCGGCTAACTACGTGCCAGCAGCCGCGGTAATACGTAGGGGGCGAGCGTTATCCGGAATCACTGGGCGTAAAGGGTGCGTAGGCGGCCGATAAAGTCTGGGGTGAAAGGCTACGGCTCAACCGTAGTAAGCCTTGGAAACTTATTGGCTTGAGTGCAGGAGAGGAGAGTGGAATTCCTAGTGTAGCGGTGAAATGCGTAGATATTAGGAGGAACACCAGTGGCGAAGGCGACTCTCTGGACTGTAACTGACGCTGAGGCACGAAAGCGTGGGGAGCGAACAGGATTAGATACCCTGGTAGTCCACGCCGTAAACGATGAGTGCTAGGTGTCGGGGGGTACCACCCTCGGTGCCGCAGCTAACGCATTAAGCACTCCGCCTGGGGAGTACGGTCGCAAGACTGAAACTCAAAGGAATTGACGGGGACCCGCACAAGCAGCGGAGCATGTGGTTTAATTCGAAGCAACGCGAAGAACCTTACCAGGACTTGACATCCTCTGCATTACCAGTAACGTGGGAAATCCCTTCGGGGACAGAGAGACAGGTGGTGCATGGTTGTCGTCAGCTCGTGTCGTGAGATGTTGGGTTAAGTCCCGCAACGAGCGCAACCCTTGTCTTTAGTTGCCAGCATGTCACGATGGGCACTCTAGAGAGACTGCCGGGGACAACTCGGAGGAAGGTGGGGATGACGTCAAATCATCATGCCCCTTATGTTCTGGGCTACACACGTGCTACAATGGCTGGTACAACGGGAAGCGAAGGAGTAATCCGGAGCAAATCCTAAAAGCCAGTCTCAGTTCGGATTGTGGGCTGCAACTCGCCCACATGAAGCTGGAGTTGCTAGTAATCGTGGATCAGAATGCCGCGGTGAATGCGTTCCCGGGTCTTGTACACACCGCCCGTCACACCATGGGAGTTGGGGGCGCCCGAAGTCAGCTATCTAACCATTTTGGAGGAAGCTGCCGAAGGTGAAACCAATGACTGGGGTGAAGTCGTAACAAGGTAGCCGTATCGGAAGGTGCGGCTGGATCACCTCCTTTCTAAGGAGAAAGGCTTAACTTACACTGTTTAGTTTTGAAAGATCAAATGATCTTTCAAATCGTAGGATGTACTTTAAGCAACAGAAATCATGAGTGTAACGAATGATTTTGTTGGCGCCGTACATTTTATGAAGTAAAATGTACTTTGAAAACTGAACAATGCATAAAATACAATTTCTGGTCAAGTTATAAAGAGCATAGGGTGAATGCCTTGGCACCAGGAGCCGAAGAAGGACGTGGTAAGCTGCGATAAGCCTCGGGGAACTGCAAGCAAGTTTTGATCCGGGGATTTCCGAATGGGGAAACCCACCTAGGGTAATACTTAGGTACCCACTACTGAATCCATAGGTAGTGAGGAGGCATACCAGGGGAACTGAAACATCTAAGTACCCTGAGGAAAAGAAAGAAAACTCGATTCCCTAAGTAGCGGCGAGCGAAAGGGGATTAGCCCAAACCTAGAAAATTTTTTCTAGGGGTTGCGGATATACTCATAAGAGCGAAGAATTTGTAGCCGAAGAGGTCTGGAAAGGCCCACCATAGGAGGTAATAGTCCTGTAGGCGAAACAAAGTTTAGCTTGAGTATACTCCAGAGTACCACGAGACACGTGAAACCTTGTGGGAAGCAGGGGGGACCACCCCCCAAGGCTAAATACTACCTGGTGACCGATAGCGCATAGTACCGTGAGGGAAAGGTGAAAAGAACCCCGGGAGGGGAGTGAAATAGAACCTGAAACCCTATGTTTACAAGCGGTGGAAGTTCTTTATATGAACGACCGCGTACTTTTTGTAGAACGGGCCAACGAGTTACGGTATGCAGCAAGGTTAAGTAGTTAAGCTACGGAGCCGCAGCGAAAGCGAGTCTGAATAGGGCGATTTAGTTGTATGCCGTAGACCCGAAACCGGGTGACCTATCCATGAGCAGGTTGAAGCGGAAGTAAAATTTCGTGGAGGACCGAACCCATGTCTGTTGAAAAAGGCTGGGATGACTTGTGGATAGCGGAGAAATTCCAATCGAACTCGGAGATAGCTGGTTCTCCCCGAAATAGCTTTAGGGCTAGCCTCAAAGTTAGTGATACGGAGGTAGAGCACTGAATGTCCTAGGGGCCCTCACCGGTTACCGAAGACTATCAAACTCCGAATGCCGTAATCATATCTTGGGAGTCAGACTATGTGTGATAAGATTCATAGTCGAGAGGGAAACAGCCCAGACCGTCAGCTAAGGTCCCTAAGTACAGGTTAAGTGGAAAAGGATGTGGGATTGCATAGACAACTAGGATGTTGGCTTAGAAGCAGCCACTCATTTAAAGAGTGCGTAATAGCTCACTAGTCGAGTGATCCTGCGCCGAAAATTACCGGGGCTCAAACCTGTCACCGAAGCTACGGCTTACTGATAGTATTTATATTATTGGTAGGGGTAGGGGAGCATTCTATACGGGCTGAAGTCATACCGAAAGGAATGGTGGACTGTATAGAAGAGAGAATGTTGGCATGAGTAGCGAGAGGTAGGTGAGAATCCTACCCGCCGAAAACCTAAGGTTTCCTGAGGAAGGTTCGTCCGCTCAGGGTTAGTCGGGACCTAAGCCGAGGACGAAAGTCGTAGGCGATGGACAACAGGTTGAAATTCCTGTACCACCGAAAATCGTTTGAGCAATGGGGTGACACAGGAGGATAGGCTAAGCGCACCGTTGGTTGTGTGCGTCTAAACCCGTAGGGAGTCTATGTAGGCAAATCCGCGTAGGCAATCCTGAAAGGTGATGGGGAGCGAAATATAGTAGCGAACTTGCTGATTCCACACTGTCGAGAAAAGCCTCTAGCGAGATCTAGGTGCCCGTACCGCAAACCGACACAGGTAGGTGAGGAGAGAATCCTAAGGCGAGCGAGAGAACTATTGTTAAGGAACTCGGCAAAATGACCCCGTAACTTAGGGAGAAGGGGTGCCACGGTAGGGTGTTAAAGCCCGAGGTGGCCGCAGAGAATAGGCCCAAGCGACTGTTTAGCAAAAACACAGGTCTCTGCTAAGTCGAAAGACGATGTATAGGGGCTGACGCCTGCCCGGTGCTGGAAGGTTAAGGGGACGTGTTAACGTAAGTGAAGCACTGAACTTAAGCCCCAGTAAACGGCGGCCGTAACTATAACGGTCCTAAGGTAGCGAAATTCCTTGTCGGGTAAGTTCCGACCCGCACGAAAGGCGTAACGATTTGGGCACTGTCTCAACAATAGACTCGGTGAAATTGTAGTACCGGTGAAGATGCCGGTTACCCGCAGCAGGACGGAAAGACCCCGTGGAGCTTTACTGTAGCCTGACACTGGATTTTGGTATTACATGTACAGCATAGGTGGGAGACTTAGAAGCATGTACGCCAGTATGTGTGGAGTCGCCGTTGGGATACCACTCTTGTAATACTGAAGTTCTAACCAGAAGCTGTGAATCCAGCTTTGGGACACTGTCAGGTGGGCAGTTTGACTGGGGCGGTCGCCTCCTAAAAGGTAACGGAGGCGCCCAAAGGTTCCCTCAGCGCGGTCGGAAATCGCGCGTAGAGTGTAAAGGCAGAAGGGAGCTTGATTGCGAGACTTACAAGTCGAGCAAGGACGAAAGTCGGGCTTAGTGATCCGGTGGTTCCGAGTGGAAGGGCCATCGCTCAACGGATAAAAGCTACCCCGGGGATAACAGGCTTATCTCCCCCAAGAGTCCACATCGACGGGGAGGTTTGGCACCTCGATGTCGGCTCGTCTCATCCTGGGGCTGAAGTAGGTCCCAAGGGTTGGGCTGTTCGCCCATTAAAGAGGCACGCGAGCTGGGTTCAGAACGTCGTGAGACAGTTCGGTCCCTATCCGCTGTGGGCGCAGGAAATTTGAGAGGAGCTGTCCTTAGTACGAGAGGACCGGGATGGACGTACCTCTGGTGTATCAGTTGTCGCGCCAGCGGCATGGCTGAGTAGCTATGTACGGACGGGATAAGCGCTGAAGGCATCTAAGCGCGAAGCCCCCCTCAAGATTAGATTTCCCATGACGTAAGTCAGTAAGATCCCAGAAAGACCATCTGGTTGATAGGCCTAAGGTGTAAGGGCAGTAATGTCTTAAGCTGATAGGTACTAATAGGTCGAGGACTTGACCAAATATGCATTGTTCAGTTTTGAGGGTATATATTAAAAAAACAAAAAAAGGGTTGACAAAACAGAAAAAATGTATTAATATATATCTTGTCCTTAAAAAATCCAGTGACAATAGCGAAGGGGTCACACCTGTTCCCATACCGAACACAGAAGTTAAGCCCTTCAGCGCTGATGGTACTTAGGCGGAGACGCCTTGGGAGAGTAGGTCGTCGCTGGTTTGATTGTTCCAAGGTAGCTCAATGGTGGAGCACCCGGCTGTTAACCGGTAGGTTGTGGGTTCGAGTCCCACCCTTGGAGCCAAAAAATGCCGGGGTGGCGGAACTGGCAGACGCACAGGACTTAAAATCCTGCGGTCCTTACAGACCGTACCGGTTCGATTCCGGTCCCCGGCACCATAACATCGCGGAGTGGAGCAGTTGGTAGCTCGTCGGGCTCATAACCCGAAGGTCGTAGGTTCAAATCCTGCCTCCGCAACCAATGTGGCCCATTGGTCAAGCGGTCAAGACACCGCCCTTTCACGGCGGTAACCCGGGTTCGATTCCCGGATGGGTCACCATTAGGGCGCATAGCTCAGCTGGGAGAGCACCTGCCTTACAAGCAGGGGGTCATAGGTTCGATCCCTATTGCGCCCACCATTTAATTTGGCCCGGTAGTTCAGTTGGTTAGAATGCCAGCCTGTCACGCTGGAGGTCGAGGGTTCGAGTCCCTTCCGGGTCGCCAATAAACTTGCTGGTGTGGCTCAACGGTAGAGCAGCTGACTTGTAATCAGCAGGTTGGGGGTTCGATTCCCTTCGCCAGCTCCAAATATGGAGGAATTCCCGAGAGGCCAAAGGGGGCGGACTGTAAATCCGTTAGCTTAGCTTTCGGTGGTTCGAATCCACCTTCCTCCACCAAATATGCGGAAGTGGCTCAGTGGTAGAGCATCGCCTTGCCAAGGCGAGGGTCGCGGGTTCGAATCCCGTCTTCCGCTCCAAAGATATGCGGATGTAGTTCAATGGTAGAACTCCAGCCTTCCAAGCTGGTAGCGTGGGTTCGATTCCCATCATCCGCTCCAATGTGGGTTCATAGCTCAGCTGGATAGAGCAACGGCCTTCTAAGCCGTGTGTCCGGGGTTCGAATCCCTGTGGACCCGCCAAAAATAATGGGGTATCGCCAAGTCGGTAAGGCACCAGACTTTGACTCTGGCATTCGTAGGTTCGAGTCCTGCTACCCCAGCCAGATATGACCCATTAGCTCAGTTGGTAGAGCACTTGACTTTTAATCAAGGTGTCCCGCGTTCGAGCCGCGGATGGGTCACCAACCTTGGAGAGGTGTCCGAGTGGTTTAAGGAGCTGGTCTTGAAAACCAGTGACTCCGCAAGGGGCCGTGGGTTCGAATCCCACCCTCTCCGCCATATATATGGAGAAGTACTCAAGTAGGCTGAAGAGGACGGTTTGCTAAACCGTTAGGCCGAGTAATCGGTGCGCGGGTTCGAATCCCGCCTTCTCCGCCAAAAGTGGGGGCCTTTAGCTCAGTTGGTTAGAGCGTCCGGCTCATAACCGGCAGGTCCGGGGTTCGAGTCCCTGAAGGCCCACCATATTGTAGGGGTATAGCTCAGTTGGTAGAGCAGTGGTCTCCAAAACCACGTGCCGAGGGTTCGAGTCCTTCTGCCCCTGCCAATTACAAAATAGTCGGGGTGTAGCGCAGTTTGGTAGCGCATCTGGTTTGGGACCAGGGGGCCGCGGGTTCAAATCCTGCCACCCCGACCAATATGGGCTTGTAGCTCAGGTGGTTAGAGCGCACGCCTGATAAGCGTGAGGTCGGAGGTTCGAGTCCTCCCAAGCCCACCATGTATTGGGGCCTTTAGCTCAGTTGGTTAGAGCGTCCGGCTCATAACCGGCAGGTCCGGGGTTCGAGTCCCTGAAGGCCCACCAATTTGCCCAGATAGCTCAGTCGGTAGAGCAGGGGACTGAAAATCCCCGTGTCGGTGGTTCGATTCCGCCTCTGGGCACCAACAAAGTGCAAGCATACTCCATTGGAGTATGCTTGTTTTTATATTTATTAAGGCTTAGGTTATTTAACTAATAACCTAAGCCTTATGTTATTTTTTTGAAAATATAGGGAATGAGAATAGATATAAAAGAATGAATTTCTATAGTTTGTATTTTTTTATCTATTTTAAATAAAATAATGTTCTTAGGAATACGAGCATCTAGTGAAACCTTACTATAGAGAAAAGAAAAATCATTAGTATCGATATACAAGCATTGAGAACCTGAAGAAAGCCGGCCTTTATATAAAGGGATAGTTATAGAAAACGTATTGGTTTCTTTTGTATATTCAAAACTAAAACTACTTTCATAAGCAACATAATCATCTATATTTTTATTTTTGCATATTCCTTTCAAATATAAAGTTCCATTCTTAATTATCTGATTTGTTACATATATCATATTATCGTTTGTATAAAAAACCTGTGGGAAACAACTTATAATTTGCTCATGGGAAATCTGGTCTAATATCATTAAAGACTTGCCTAAATAATATAGATCATCATAGTTATGAAGGAGTATAGTGTTTTTTAGCTGTATATTTTGATTCTTTTCAAATTGAGCATACAATGATACACTTTCTTTTCCAGAAATTGTATCATTTCGATGGATACCTAGATATTTTTCAATAGATTTTAGTTTACAGTTTTTAAGGTTTAAATTTTTTTGAACTTTTCTTATTAATTTTAATATATCAATACTTTTATAGCTTTCAATAGAATAATTAATTTTATTAGCTAAGAATCTTTTATTTAAGAAAGGGATGTCAAAGGTATTTCCATTATAATTAATAAGAATATCAAAATGTTTGATGACTTTGATAAATGACTTTAATAAGGATAATTCTTCGTTTCTATTATTGCAGAAGAATTGTTTTATGGTAATATTACCATTTTCTAAGTATAAAAGGCCAATAAGTATAACCTGATCATCATTAGGATTTAAACCTGTTGTTTCAATATCAAATATAGCAAAGTTCATATGCTTGTAAAAAGATACAAAATTTTTTGGTAGATTAAATATTTCTTTTAGATTATTTTCTATGATTTCCAAAATATCAACTCCCTTTGGTATTTCTGCGAATATATTATAATATATCATATAGACAAAAAACAATGAAGTTTAATACGCAATGAGTTTTTAAAGACCTAATACTTTTATATAGAATATATTGATAATAGAAGGGGAGGGGATGTTATGGATTTTATGGATAAGCTAGCACAGAAAGTTTCGTCTGGAACAAGAATGATATCTCAAAAGACAGATGAGATTATTGAAATAGCAGAGTTAAAAATAGATTTAAAGAATATTGAAGAGGAAATTGAAGAAGCAAAATTATATATTGGTGAATTGGTATATAAATATTTTTTAAGTAAAAATGAGAGTATGCCAGTAAGTGCTATTAACTCAAAATGTAGAGAAATTCAAAGAATGGAATATGAAAAAAATAGAATAAAAACACGATTAAATAAAATAAAAGGATTAAAATATTGTAATTTTTGTGGAGAAGTAATTATAGATGAAGAAAACTATTGTCCAAAGTGTGGTCATAAAATTATAAGGTAATTATAAAGAATCAGGATATAAAAGATCCTGATTCTTTATTTATAAAAATCTTTTTCAAAAATTTCTTTTACTTTTTCTCTAGCATTTGTCACACTTAAAGCTAACATAAGCTTAATTCTAGCTTTTTGTCCAGGAAGGTTACCACCTAAAATTACACCAAGATTTCTTAAGCTTCTTCCTGCGCCTTCATATCCATAGGTATCTAGAACTCTACCCATAGGGCATCTAGATACCATAACAACGATTACATTATTATCAAGAGCGTATTTAATACCTTCAACCATTTGAGGAGGAATGTTTCCTCTTCCCATTGCTTCAATAACAATCCCTTTGCTACCTGAATCTACACAAAATTTTATTAAGCGAGAATCCATGCCAACAGCTGTTTTAATCAAGTCTACATTTACTTCAATTTTCTCTGTTTGTATATGGCTGTGTTTTGTAATATCTCGATAAAAAATTACTTCATCATTGTCTACAATCCCTAAGGGACCAAATTCCATTGATTTGAAAGTATCTAAAGCTAGTGTATGTGTTTTTGTAACTTCACTAGCGGCATTTAATTCATTATTCATAACGATTAAAACACCTTTATTTTTTGCTTGTTTTGAGATTGCAGTACATATTGCAGCAGATAAGTTGCTTGATCCGTCATAACCTAATTCAGAGCTATTTCTCATAGCACCTACAACAATAATAGGTTTTTCGCTATTGATTGTTAAGTCTAACAAATATGCTGTTTCTTCAAGGGAGTCTGTACCATGAGTTATAACAACACCTGTAATATCTTCCCTTGAAATTAATTTCTTTACGAGTTTTGCTAAATCCATCATTTTTTGAGGTGTCATATGAGGGCCAGGAATTCGATCGAAATTTACAATTTCAATATCAGCATACTTATCAATATTTGTCACCATGGACATAATCTCTTCGCTAGATAGTGCAGGAATAGCTGCAGATATTCTTGGATCTATTTTCATAGAAATGGTTCCACCAGTAAAAACAACAGCTACTTTATTTGTATTTTTCATTGAAAATCCCCCCTATTATAGGTGTTTAAATAGCTATATCCTTTTATATCTTAACAGATATAAAGGGACATAGCCATATAAATTTATTAAATTTTTTTAAAACAAAAGAACCAGTCCATAAGGACTGGTTCTTTTGTTGGTTTACGTTCAAAAGGGGTATTGGGAATAGAGATTATATTATCGAGGTTATCAGGGGGATAACCACTAAACAAATTATAACAAAAACCGACAAATTTGACAAGTGTTTTGACAAATTTTTTATAAATAATTTTTTTTAAATAAATATAAACAAATTGGACTTTTTTTTAAGCATAGAAGGCAATAATAAGTTTATGGTAAATAACTTTACAAAGACAGTAGTTTCATATACAATATGGAAAGATATAGACAAAATCATTATAATGGAGAGGTTGCATATGGAAGTCTATTTAGATAATAGTGCTACTACTAAGCCAAACATAGAAGTTGTGAATATAATGACAAAAGCACTTACAGATTATTATGGAAATCCATCTTCTTTACATCATAAAGGGGTGGAAGTGGAGAAATTAATAAAGACTGCAAGAAAACAGTTGGCCAAAGCATTAGGGGCAAGTGAACAAGAAATTATTTTTACATCTGGAGGTACTGAATCTAATAAT
Source organism: Crassaminicella thermophila (assembly GCF_008152325.1). Taxonomy (GTDB): domain Bacteria; phylum Bacillota; class Clostridia; order Peptostreptococcales; family Thermotaleaceae; genus Crassaminicella_A; species Crassaminicella_A thermophila. The sequence goes on along the minus strand of NZ_CP042243.1, from coordinate 1,807,790 downwards.
ATGGCGATCATGGGTGCTATAGAATCAAAAAAAAGAAAAGGTAATAGGATTATTACTACTAAAATTGAGCATCCATCTGTTTTAAATGTATATAAAAATTTAGAAACAAAAGGGTATGAAGTAATTTATTTAGATGTTGATTCATTTGGAAAGATAAATATGGAGCAATTAAAAGAAAGCATATCAGAAGAAACAATTCTAATAAGTATTATGCATGTCAATAATGAAGTAGGTACAATCCAGCCAGTAGAGGAAATAGGAAAAATCATTAAAAATAACAATGAAAATTTTATATTCCATGTAGATGCTATCCAATCTTTTGGAAAAATTAAGTTTACACCTAAAAAAATTGGTGCTCATCTTTTATCGGTAAGTGGACATAAAATTCATGGACCAAAAGGGATTGGTGCATTATACATAAAAAAAGGTTTAAAAATGACACCATTAATTTATGGAGGAAATCAAGAAACAGGAATCAGATCAGGTACTGAAAATACGCCAGGAATTTTAGGCTTAGGAGAGGCAGCAAGATGTTTATATGAGGATATGGACAATAAAATAAATAAAATGTGGATTTTAAAAAATAAATTAATTGAAGGTATTAAAAATGAAATTCATGATATTAAAATTAATGGGTTTGAAAAGGAAGGTAGTGCACCTCACATTGCCAATATTAGTTTTTTAGGAATAAGAGGAGAAGTATTACTACATTCTCTTGAGCAAGATGGTATTTATGTATCTACAGGATCGGCTTGTTCGTCAAAGAAAAACACTAAAAGTCATGTTTTAAAAGCAATGGGACTTAAGGATTATGAGATAGAAGGAGCTATACGATTTAGTTTTTCTTACAACAATACACTAGAAGAAATAGATTATGCTATTGATAAATTAAAAAAGCATGTAAAAGACATACGAAAGATTGTGAAGAGGTGATAAAATGAAAAAAGTATTAATTGTAAGATATGGTGAAATTGCTTTAAAAGGATTAAATAAATCTTATTTTATAAACAAACTTGTAAATCATATACAAGCAAATTTAGCTGATTTAGGAAGACTACACGTTCATCAAGCAGGTGGATTAATATATGTTGATATGGATGAATATGATCAAGATGAAGTGATTGATAGGGTAATAAAAGTATTTGGAATTGTATCTGTTAGTCCTGCCTATAAATTTGATAAAAATATGGATTCAATTTATGAGGTAGCTGTGAAACATATAAATGAGAGAATAGAAGAAGATGGTATAAAGACATTTAAGGTTGAAAGTAGAAGAGGAGATAAAAGTTTCCCAATGAAATCACCTGAAATATCTAGAATGGTTGGAGGGTATATTTTATCTCATACAGAAGGATTAAAGGTAGATGTACATAATCCAGAAATAATTTTGCATGTAGATGTAAGGGATAAAGCTTATGTATATTCTAAAAAGGTTTATGGATATGGAGGATTGCCTTTAGGAACTAATGGAACTGCTATGGTATTACTTTCTGGAGGAATTGATAGTCCAGTAGCTGCTTGGATGATGGCTAAAAGAGGTATGGAAATAGAGGCAGTTCATTATCATAGCTATCCTTTTACAAGTGAAAGAGCGAAGGAAAAGGTAGTTGATTTAGCAAGAATATTAGCAAAATATTGTGGAAATATACGCTTGCATTGTGTTAATCTATTGCCTATACAAAAGGAAATAAATGAAAAGTGTCCAGAAGAAGAAATGACAATTTTATCGAGAAGATTTATGATGAAAATAGCAGAAAGAATTGCTATTAAAAGGCAGTGTAATGCATTGGTTACAGGGGAAAGCATAGGACAAGTAGCAAGTCAGACAATTCAGGGTCTTACGGTAACAAATAATGCAGTAAATATTCCTGTATTTAGACCCCTTATTGCTTTAGATAAAGTTGATATTATGGATATTGCAAAAAAAATAAATACTTATGAAACTTCTATTTTGCCATATGAAGACTGTTGTACAGTATTTTTACCTAAGAGACCTGTTACAAAACCAAGGCTTGATAAAATACTTCAATCTGAAAGTAATTTAGATGTTGAAAAATTAATTGAAGAAGCTGTAAAAGGAATGGAAGTAATTGAAGTATCTGTAGAAGAGTAAAAAATTATAGTAGATTTCTTTAATAGTGACGATTATTATTTTAATCGTCACTATATTTTTTCTCAAATAAAAAATTCAGATATATTACAAAACTAGTCAATTTTCATCAAAGGAAAAAAGGAATAGATTAAAGAATACTTAATAAACATAAATAAGCTTGAGGAGGGGTTGTATGCGCATTCACTTTGAAACAATTTATAACAACTTAGTTATTAAGCTAAATGGTGAATTAGATCATCATACAGCAGAAGAGATTAGAGATGAAATAGATAAAGAAATCGATAATAATAATGTTAAAAATATTATTTTTGACTTAGAGGATATGCATTTTATGGATAGTTCTGGTATTGGTGTTGTAATAGGAAGATATAAAAAGGTACAGAAATTAGGAGGACAAGCTGCAGTAATTAATATGAACAATCGAGTGGAAAGAATTTTTAAAATGTCAGGATTATTTAATATTGTTAAGAAATTTGAGAATAAAAAAGAGGCATTAGAAAGATTATAAGGGGTGAGGATATTGACAAACAAAAATCATATGAAATTAGAGTTTATGAGCAAATCACAAAACGAGGCTTTTGCTAGAATTGTAGTAGCTTCTTTTGCCTCACAGTTAGATCCAACTATAGAAGAATTAGCTGATGTAAAAACTGCTGTATCAGAGGCTGTTACAAATGCAATTATTCATGGTTATGATGGTCGAGAGGGTATTGTACGAATTGAGTGTAGTATAAATGATCATACAATAGAAATTGTTGTTGAAGATGAGGGAAAAGGTATTGAAGATATAGAAATGGCAAGACAACCTTTATATACTTCAAAGCCAGAGTTAGAAAGATCTGGAATGGGATTTACAGTAATGGAAACTTTTATGGATGAATTAGAAATTGAGTCACAAAAGGATAGTGGTACAAAGATAAGGATGGTAAAAAGATTTGGACGCTATGAAGATTAAGGGGTAGATGCTATGGGAATGAATGCATTATCTGAGGAACAAAACAAATTACTTGAGCATGAAGAGACTATAGAGCTTATAAAAAAAGCACAAGAGGGGGATATAGAAGCTAAAAATATTTTGGTAGGACATAATTTAGGATTGGTAAGAAGTGTTTTAAAAAGGTTTATTAATAGAGGATATGATAAAGAAGATTTATATCAGCTAGGATGTATTGGATTAGTAAAAGCGATAGAAAAATTTGACTTTAGCTATGATGTAAGATTTTCAACTTATGCAGTTCCAATGATTATAGGCGAAATTAAAAGGTTTTTACGAGATGATGGAATGATAAAAGTAAGTCGTTCTTTAAAACAAACCGCAGCACGGGTAAAAAGTATGAAAGAATCCTTAATCAAAAAGTATGGAAGAGAACCTACACTGCAGGAATTGTCTGATAAATTAGATATACCAAAAGAAGAGATTGTAATGGCACTAGATTCAAATATTCAACCAGATTATTTGTATGATGTGATACATCAAGATGATGGCTCTCCTGTTCATTTAATTGACAAAATTAGTGAAACTAATACAGAAGATGAAGGGGAAGTACTTGATAGGATTGCGTTGATAGAAATTCTTTCAAAGCTAAAAGCAAGAGAAAGAACGATTATTATATTAAGATATTTTAAAGACAAAACCCAAACGGAAATTGCACAAATGCTAGGAATTTCTCAAGTTCAGGTTTCACGAATAGAAAAAAAGATATTAAGACAAATGAAAGAATTATTAGAGAAGACATGGTAAAAGTCATGTCTTTTTTGTTTGCAAAAGTTTATGCTTGAAATTTAAAGAATTTTCGTTAAGGAAATGGAGAATAATAAAAGTAAAGATTTTTAAGAGGTGATTGTATGCTGTTAAATAAAAATAAGTCATTTTTTTTGATTATCGTTCTTTTAATGATTGTTTGTACTTCCTTTTTTTTATATACCAATAGACCTAAAACAAGTAAATATACAAAAGCAAAGTTGGTTTTTAAGTATTCTTCAACTCTTCAGAATATAAGGGTGTGAAGAGATGATTTCATCAAAAGATATTTATATACAAATGAAAGATGGCTATAATGCTATACCAGGGAGTAAAGTTTTTGTTAGAGATGTGGCTGTTATATTAGCTGATGATACTATAAAAATGGAGATTTTGAATATAGAAGTTTTAGAAATTCCTAAGGATACTAAAGAACATATTGTGGTTTCTATTTTAACGATTATGGAAAAAATCTCATATAAGTATCCTAATATAAAAATTTTCCCTATAGGAGAAGCTGAAACCTTAGTAAAAATTATTTATAAAAGAAAAAAAGAAAGTAAACTGTGGTTATTATTCAAACTAATAAGTGTGTGTGTAGTTCTTTTTGTTGGATCTGGTCTAGCCCTTATGAATTTTCATGCAGATGTAAATATGGATCAAGCTCATAAAAAAATTTATAAAATGATTACTGGAATAGAAGAAAACAGACCTCTGATTCTTCAAATTCCCTATTCATTAGGAATTGGTCTAGGTATGGCAGTGTTTTTTAATCATATATTGCCGAAAAAGTTTAGAAATGAGCCAAGCCCAATGGAAGTAGAAATGGCTTCATACAGAAAAAGCATGGATGAATATATTTTAAAAAACCAGAAGAACACAAAGGAAAAAGAGTAAAGATTGCAGGTGAAGGGATATGCTGCTGAAATTTTTTGCTGCTTTTGCTGGACTTGCTGAAGGATTCAGCGTAGGAACTGCTATGATCGCTTTTTTAACAATATTAGATATTGTTCCTAGACTTGCTCAGCTTACAAACACAGAATCATATATAAGAGTATATGAGATTACAATTGTCATGACGACTACAATATTATCATTAGTAGCTTTTTTAGGATTTAATATATACGTAGGAAAAATAATGATTATATGTATAGGATTTTTAATGGGTACTTTTATTGGATTACTAGCTTCAGCATTAACAGAGGTAACAAATGTTATTCCAGTTATTGTTAATCGTTTTCAATTAAATGATTATGTGAAGTATATACTGATTGCAATAGCAGGAGGAAAAATTACTGGATCTTTAATCTATTGGATTTTTGTAAATAAATAGAAAGGAATAAAAAGAATGAAAAAAAAATATCATAACTGTATTCAACCAAACTTTATGTTATTAGATAAATTAGAAGACAAAGAAAAAAGACAATTAATTGAAAGTATTTGTATTGAAGAAAGCATATTAAATGGAGATGTAAAAGCAATTTTAGATCAAATTAAAAAATAATGAAAGGAAGAAGTATATGGAAAATAAAAAAAAGGAAAGCTTAAATAAAAAATACAAATACAGTCAATATGTGAAACAAAAGAGTCCGAAACCAAAGTATTTAAAAAATTCAGTATGGGCATTTTTTGTTGGCGGTATAATTTGCATGTTTGGCCAGTTTATAATCAATACTTTAAAAAATATGGGTCTTAATCAAGATGAAGCAGCTACAGCTAATGCAATTATTTTAATTTTTATAGGAGCTTTCTTAACCGGATTAGGTATTTATGATAAATTAGGAAAGAGAGCAGGAGGAGGTTCCATAATCCCTATTACAGGTTTTGCAAACTCCATTGTAGCTCCAGCTATGGAGTTTAAAAGAGAAGGATATATATTTGGAATTGGGGCAAAAATGTTTATTCTTGCAGGACCAGTGTTGGTTTATGGTTTTACAAGTTCTGTTATCGTAGGTTTAATATATTTTTTTCTTGGTAAATAGGGAGGCTGATACTTTTGGCAATAAAAAAATTAGGAAAGCAAACCGTAAAATTTAAAAATCCTCCATATATTATTGCTACATCAGCAACAGTAGGGCCAAAAGAAGGTGAAGGACCTTTAAAAGATTATTTTGATACTATTTTAGAAGATGATTTATATGGAGAAAATAGCTGGGAATTAGCAGAAAGTAAGATGCTAAGAGAGTCAGTGAAGAAGGCAATATATAAAGCAGATAAAAATATTACTGACATGGAATACATGCTTTCAGGTGATTTACTAAATCAATTGATGTCTACTTCATTTGCTGCTCGTGACTTAGGGATACCATTTTTTGGACTATATGGTGCGTGTTCTACTATGACTGAATCATTAAGCCTAGGAGCAATGCTAATAGATGGTGGATATGCAGATTATTTAGTTGCTGTTACATCTAGTCACTTTAGTTCAGCTGAAAGACAGTATAGATTTCCATTAGAGCATGGAAATCAAAGGCCTTTAACCTCTCAGTGGACTGTGACTGGTTCAGGCGCTGCTATATTATCAGCTTATGGACAAGGACCTAAAATTACTTATGTAACTACTGGAAAAGTTATAGATTTAGGCATAAAGGATCCAAACAATATGGGAGCTGCTATGGCACCAGCGGCAGTAGATACAATCGTTACTCATTTTAAAGATACAGGATTTAGACCTGAGCATTATGATTTGATTGTAACAGGAGATTTAGGGGCTATAGGAAAAGAAATTACTGAAGAAATGGTATTTGATAGAGGATATAATATAGCAAAAGTATATAATGATTGTGGATTATTAATATTTGATAATCAAGCACAAGATACACATGCAGGAGGAAGTGGTTGTGGATGCTCTGCTTCTGTATTTTGTGGATATATATATAAAGAAATGATTAAAAAGAATTTAAATAGGGTTTTACTTGTATCAACAGGTGCATTATTATCAACTACAAGCAGTCAACAAGGACAATCCATACCAGGGATTGCACATGCTGTGACAATAACAAATATGTGAATGATTAGGAGGCTTTATATGGATTATATTCGTGCATTTATTGTTGGAGGGATTATTTGTGTTATTGGACAGCTCCTAATGGATGGAACAAGGTTAACACCTGCGCATGTACTTGTTTTATTTGTTACATTAGGAGTAATATTGACAGCTTTGGGCATATATGAGCCTATTGTAGAATTTGGAGGAGCTGGTGCTACTGTTCCTATATTAGGATTTGGATATTCTTTGGCAAAAGGAGCAATAAAAGCAACAAAGTCTAGCGGCATATTAGGAGCCTTTACAGGCGGAGTAGAGGCTGGTGCAGGTGGGGTTGCTGCAGCAGTAGTTTTTGGCTATATAATGGCACTTATTTTTAATCCAAAATCTAAAAAGTAATTACTTTAGAAAGGAACGTAAATATGACTAAGAAGAGAAGGGTAATTTTGGTTACAGATGGTGATTCTGTAGCACAAAGAGCGGTTCAAAGGGCAGTGACAAATATTGGTGGAAGATGCATATCCCGTTCTGGAGGGAACCCTACACCTATGAGTGGAATAGAAATTGTAGAGCTAATTAAAAGTGCAAAACATGATCCTGTTGTAGTGATGGTAGATGACAAAGGGTCATCACATACGGGAGCTGGAGAATTAGCCTTATATGAAATCGTGAATCATCCTGATATAGATGTTTTGGGAGTAATTGCTGTAGCGTCAAATACGCCAGGGGTAGCAGGAACTAAGGTAGATTTTTCAATAACTTGTGATGGTGAAATTATTAATAATTCAGTAGACAAAGAGGGGTTACCAAAAAAAGGAAAAGTGTTGTATGGAGATACAGTAGATATTATTGATAAATGTAATGTTCCATTAGTCATAGGAATTGGAGATATAGGAAAAATGGAAGGAAAAGATGACTGTGAAATAGGGGCCCCTATTATTACAAAAGCTATGGAGGAAATATTAAGTAGGAGAGGGTATTTTAATGGAAATAAAAAAGAAACTAGAAGAAAATCTAAAAATTCTAGATGAAGAATTAGGCATATCTAAAAGTTTTGATGTTGTAAATAGAGAAATTAAAGTAGCAAATAAGAATGCTTCTTTGCTGTTTATTGATGGTTTTGCAAAAGATGACATTATGTTATTTGTAATGCAGATTCTTCAAAATATAGATCCAAAAGATTTTAGAAGAGATATTATTCATAAGCTTATGGAAAACAAAATTCCATATTTAGAGGTTGAGACAACAAAGGAAATTGACAAAATAAAATTAATGGTATTATCAGGTGCGTTGGCTATTTTAATAGATGGAGAAGAAGAAGCACTTATACTTGATGTAAGAACGTATCCTGCAAGAGGGCCAGAAGAGCCAGATCTAGAAAGAGTAACAAGAGGAGCAAGAGATGGATTAACAGAAACAATTGTTTTTAATACAGCACTGATAAGAAGAAGAGTGAGAGATCCAAAATTGAGATTTGAGATAAAAACAGTAGGGAGGAGATCTCAAACGGATGTTGTAGTAGGATATATAGAAGATATTGCAAATCCTAAACTAGTACAGGATATAAAAGATAAATTAGATCAAATCGATACCGATTCTTTAGAAATGGCTGAAAAGAGTTTAGAAGAGTTTATTCTAGGGAGAAATTGGAATCCATTGCCACAAGCAAGATATACAGAGAGAGCAGATGTGGCGGCAGCACATTTGTTTGAAGGGCATATTATTGTAATCGTAGATACAACGCCTAGTGTAATGATTTTACCTGTAACGATATTTCACTTTACACAACATGCAGAGGATTATTATCAAAATCCAGCAGTAGGAACTTATATGAGATGGATAAGGTTAGTTGCTATGTTTCTATCTTTTATTTTACCACCATTATGGCTACTTTTAGTACACTATAAAGGAATTCTTCCTAGTTGGTTGAAATTTATTGGACCAAAAGAGATTGGGAAAATTCCTTTATTTATACAGTTTATTATTTTAGAATTAGGAATTGATATTTTAAGAATTGCATCCATACATACACCGAATGCATTAACTACATCTTTAGGTATAATAGGTGGCTTAGTACTTAGTGAGTTTGCTGTTAAAGTTGGATGGTTTATTCCAGAGACAGTACTTTATATGGCTATTGCAGGTATAGGTATGTTTGCTACACCAAGTATTGAATTTTCTATGGCTATAAGAATTTTTAGGTTGATTTTACTAATATCTACTGGACTATTTAAAACAATAGGATTTTTTGCATCAATAATATTTGTATTTATTATTTTGCTTACAACAAAATCATTAGGGGGAGTAAGTTATTTATGGCCGTTAATTCCTTTTGATAAAAGAGGATTAGCAACTGTATTATTCCGTAAACCTATACCAGAAATAAGATATCGACCTGGTTTTTTAAGAACAATAGATAAAGATTCTTCACCTCCTAAGGATGAAACACCAGAATAAAAAGAAGGCTCTTTTTAAGCCTTCTTTTCATTTAATTTATATCTTCAACATCTGTAGGATCTTCTGTAATAGTTTCATTTTCTAGTGAAGCATCTTCATTCTCAAAAGGATTATTTTGAGGAATAGAAGGAAATTCTATTATATTTCCATTATCTTTATGAATATCACAATATTCAGTAGGTGCTTCATAAATATAATCTTTAGGAACTATCCCATTATTTTGTGCTGGATCATATGGTATAGGCCTTTTTATGAATACACGCTTTTCTACTAATGTTGGAGGACAGTTTGGTGTAGCAAGCTTATTTGTACTTGTATCTATTTCCAATTCAACGTGAACATCATCAAATTCTTTTGGTTCTGTACCTTTAATAAAATATTCATATCGTACAGTACCTCTAGGGTCACGTTTGCTAAGGTCTGTAGGGAGTTTTCCAGATTCTGTATCTATTAAAACAGAAATTACATTTTCAGGTTTTATAAAGTTTTTAGGTGGTAGTCCTTCATGGACTTTTTTCATAACTGTACTCCAAAGCTTTGCACTCATTTTACTACCACTACTTAATTCCATATGAACGTCATTTCCAATCCATACAGCACCAACATAGTAAGGGGTATAACCAACAAACCAAGCATCATAGTTATCTGAAGTAGTACCAGTTTTTCCTGCTACAGGAATTTTTGAGTTTGTATTGTCTAATTTTGCATATGTTCCTGTTCCTGCAGTAACAACGCTTTTCATCATATCTGTCAAGATAAAGGCAGCTTCAGGACTTACAACACGATTTTTATAACTTTTATTTTCCAATATAATGTTTCCTTCTCTATCGGTAACTTTTATGAATGACTTAGGTTTTATATATATACCATCATTTGCTAAAGAACCATATGCTGCAGTCATTTCTAATGGACTAATTCCTTGTGTCATTCCTCCAAGGGCCATAGCTGCAAGGTTTTTATCATTGTATCGTCCTTTTTCTTTTATAGTTGTAATCCCCATCTTTTTAAGATAATCTATAGAAGATTCAATGCCTATCTGTTCGGCAATTTTTACAGCCATAACATTCATAGACCATTGAACACCTTCTCGAAGGGTAGATAATCCCCAAAATCTATCTCTATACCAGTTTTTAGGCCAGAGTTTACCATTACGATCGTAGTGAGGAACGTCATCTATAATATCAGCAGCTGTCCAACCATTATCAATAGCAGGTGTATAAACAGCGATAGGTTTGATAGAAGAACCAGGTTGTCTAGGATTAATCGCTCTATTATATAATCTTCTTCCCTTCACTTCTCGGCCTCCTACAAGGGCCTTAATTTCACCTGTATGCTGATCTATTATAACCATTGCTGATTGAGGTTGCACAACGCCTGTATTACTAATAGAATAATTTTCTTTAGCAATTAATAGATTGCCATTTGTATCTTTTAAGAAAAATTGTGGATTTTTAGCTAAGAATTCTTTACTAATAATTATATTTTTTTTAGAATCATATTTTTTGTATTCACTTGAAATTTTTATACTTCCACCCTTATGGATTAAAATTTCTTTAGCACTATTTTGTTTATATGCATCTTTTATTGAAATTTGAATTGTCTTAATTTGCCCATTTTCATATAGGGGAGTAAAATTTAATCGTCTACCTTTAAAAAGAATCAAATTTCCTACTTGATCATATTTGTAATCTCCTTTAGGAATTACGAATTGTTCTTTATTATTTACAAGATTTGTATATTTATATAACAAAATAGATCTTCTATTTTTGCTTAAAATATTCCCTGCGCTATTTTTTCTAGCAATTAAATTAGGGAAATTTTTACTGTCTTCATAAGCATTTTCTAATATTTTTTGTATTCTTAAATCTATTGTACTGTAAATTCTAAGTCCTTGGTTATAAAGCATATCTTCTGCTTCTTCTTCTGTTTTACCTAATTCCTGCATAAGTGCTTCAATTACATCACTTTTTACTTTGTCTGTAAAAAATGAAGAAATTCCATAAACTTGTTTTTTTCCAGGTTTTAAATTAGCTTTTATATCTTCATTTATTGCTAGATTATATTCTTCTTCTGTAATCATATTTTCATTTTTCATCATTTTTAATACTAATTCTTGCCTAGCTTTAGATTTTTCATTATAGACAATTGTATAAGTTTCATCATCATCATCAATAATAAAATGGTTAGATGTAACATCTTCTTTTTTAAGTGTTTTTAATGGTGAATATTTAGAAGGATTTTTTGTAATACCTGCAATTTGTGCACATTCTGCTAGATCCAATTCACTAACATCTTTTGAAAAATAAGTATATGCAGCAGCTTGTACACCTTTAGCTCCACTACCTAAATATACAGTATTTAGATAAGCTTCAAGAATCTGTTCTTTTGTAAGCTTTTGTTCAAGCTGAAAGGCATAATAAACTTCTTTAATTTTTCTTTCAATACTTTTTTCATTTGTTAAATATAGATTTTTTACTAACTGTTGGGTAATTGTGCTTGCTCCTTGTACGGGAGCGCCAGCTTTAATATCTTCCCATAAGGCTTTAATAATTCTTTTAGGATTAATTCCTTTATGTGTGAAAAAATCTTGATCTTCAATGGCAATGAAAGCATTTATTAGGTTTTGTGGAATTTTATCATATTTAACAATAGTTCTTAAACCATCACTTTCCACTTTTTCTATTAGCTTTCCTTTGCTATCGTAAATAAAAGAGTTTTCATCAAGTAATGAGTACATATTGCTAGGGTTTATTGGCTCAGCAGATTTGATTATGGCAAAAGCCCATCCACCAATTACACCAGCTCCAATAAATCCAGCGAGCAAAATAATGAGAATGAGTATTCTAATGATACTTATTTTCTTTTTTTTCTTTGATTTTCTAGTTTTTTGTTCGTTATTCTCTGTCAAAGTAAATCCCCTCCTAAAATAGAAAGAAAAAAGTAAGAAGATACTTGGATATAGCTACAAATAATTATATCATATGACTAACAGGTTGTTAATTACAATTAAAGAATCAAGCAATTGGGTTAAAATAATAGATAAATTGTTATGATTATAATATTTTGCTATTATCATTATATGATTTTAACAGAGATCTTTTGGTTTTGAAAATGTAATTTATTCCAAACTATAGGAGGATACACAATTATGAAATATAAAAAAGGAAACTTTTGTATTGAACATGATTTTGAAATAAGAACAGTTAGAGAAGATAAGTACGATATAGATCTATTTATTCCTATAGAAGATAGAACACTCAATTTATATTTAGATCATGAAATAGATTATTTAGATACCAGATTGCAATTTTCTATGGTAAAAGGTATCATAATAAGATTTTGTACGTTAGGAGAGCATAATACTTGTACTATTCATTTATTAAGAAATATAGATATACATTCTGCCATTGTAAATTTTGAAATGGATTATAGTAAGCACTTTATAGTTATAAAGGATAAAAAATATTTTGTAGAAATGCGATTTATGAATAAAATTTATGAATAAATAAAGCTTAACTTAAACAGTCAAGCTTTATTGGTTTTTAATATTATGCATTTGTGCTAAGAAAGCCATTGCCATTTCAAGGCCTTTTACAAGTTCTGATTTTACAAGTTCTAAATTTTTTTCTTCAGTTCCTGCTTTTACAGTAACTCTACAAATATTTTTACCAATTTCAAGTTGAACAAAATCATCTTTTAATATTGATTTAGCAGCTTCTTTTACCATAGATTTTATTTTGCTGTCTTGTAAATAGGATTCAAATTGATTTTGTAAAGAAATTAAAATACGCTTTTCTTCATCTAATTGAACATATTTTACAAATTGATTGAAAGTATCCATACCATTACCCTTTCTATTACAAAGTTTTTTGTTTATTATAACATTTTTATAAAAAAATGTCCCTATCTATTTGAGGAAAAAATAGAGTTAAGGAGTATAACTTTTTTGAAGTTTATGTTGCTTTCTATAAAAAAAGATGCTATAATCATGTAGAATTAAATATAAATCTTTAATTCAGTCCTGAGAGGCTGACAAGATGTAGATTAAAAATCTTTAATATTTTTATGCATGTATAAAACTTCTTGTCAGTAGGCAAGAAGTTTTTTTATAGGTTGAATTAAGTTGCCTTTTAATTCGGTCCTGAGAGGCTGAGAAGGGAGAAGTGTAATAGATCTTCTCCTTATAAAAAAAAGGAGGTTTTTTTATGTCAGAAAATATGATAGCAAAATCTAATGTAGAAACAAAAAATGTAATAGGGTTTGAATCAATAAAAAAAGTGGTGTTAGCATTACAGCATTTAGTAGCAATGTTTGGAGCAACTGTTTTAGTTCCTATGCTTACAGGGCTTAATACATCTGTGGCATTAGTAGCTGCAGGGATAGGAACATTATTATTTCATCTTGTTACAAAAGGAAAGGTACCTGTATTTTTGGGATCATCATTTGCATTCATACCAGTTATTCTTACTGTAAAAGAAATGTATAATGGAGATTTAACATATGCCCAAGGTGGAATTATTATTGCAGGACTATTATATGTAGCGATGTCTTTTATAATAAAGAAAATAGGAGTTGAAAAGATAAAAAAATTCTTGCCTGCACAAGTAGTGGGGCCAATGATTATAGTAATTGGTCTAAATCTTGTTCCGGTAGCATATGGCATGGCAAAAAATAATTTTATAGTTGCAGGAATAACACTATTTACTGCATTAGCAATTACACTAAAAGGCAAGGGGTTTTTAAAACAACTTTCAATTTTAATTGGTGTAGTAGTTGGATATTTGGTTTCATTCAAAATAGGAATTGTTGATATGAGTATAATGAAAGAAACACCTGTATTGGCTATGCCAAACTTTACATTTCCAAAGTTTGAATTAGGAGCTATAGCAATTATTGCTCCAGTTGTACTTGCAGTTTTTATGGAGCACATAGGAGATATTACAACAAATGGACAAGTTGTAGGGAAAAATTTTATTGAAGATCCAGGTTTAAATCGTACCCTTTTAGGGGATGGACTAGCTACCTTATTTGCAGGATTTATTGGAGGACCAGCAAATACTACTTATGGTGAAAATACAGGAGTACTTGCGATTACAAAAAATTATGATCCTTCTATTCTAAGATTAGCAGCAGTATTTGCAATTTTGCTAGGATTTGTTGCAAAAATTGGTGGTTTGTTAAGAACAATTCCAGTACCTGTAATGGGTGGTATAAGCTTAATGCTTTTTAGTATGATTTCATTAATAGGTGTAAAAACAATTAAAAACAGCAAAGTAACATTTAATATAAAGAATATAGTGATTATGTCATCTGTTTTGATACTAGGGCTTGGTGCAAGTTATATTGAGAAGCATTTTGGTATATCAATAGGAATACCTGTAACATCAACAGTAAAAATATCAGGTTTAAGCTTTGCAGCAATTATAGGAGTATTATTAAATGCCCTATTAAATAAAGTTAAATAATGATTTCAGACAACAAAAAGCACTTTTCTTAAGATTTTAAGAAAAGTGCTTTTTGTTTAATTTATTAAACTTAGTAAGCTATAGAGCCAATGCATAGATAAATCGTTTTTTATATAAAATCGAATAATTAAATAGATAAAAAACATGCCAATAATAGGTTCTGCCATTTTTCCAGAAGAAATAGTCAATACAAATCGATATCTTTTAGTAGAGATGGGATAAAATAGTTCAATACCAGCGATTGTCATCCAATCTCCAATAATATGGGATATTAATCCTAATATAAAAGATAAAATGATTGAGTAATGTATAGTGTTTTTAAGAACAAAAAAAACAATAGAAGAAATGATAAATGTGCCTAAAATACTATGGGTAAAACCTCTATGATGGGAAAAGCCAATCATAATTAGTAAAATGGCTATTGTAAAAGTTAATCGATTTTCAAATCCATATTTATAAAGTAAAAAACCTCCAATGCCACAATAAAATAATATCTTTCCAAATCTATTATTCATTGGAAGAAATTTTTGATTTATTTTCGCTTTTGGATGATCCATATCAGGAATCAAAGAACCGATTATAGCGGCAGCAGTTGTAGTAATATTTGGTTCATAACCCAATTTTGGTAATAAGTATAAGCTAGCTACAGAACCAAATAACATATGAGATTTACCAGTCATTTTTTAAAACCATCCTTTTTTATGAAATACGAAACGTATGTTCTGCTATATTATAGCATAATCAATATAGCTTGTGTTGCAAAAAATGTCGATAATTGAAAAATAAATAGAATTATTTAATTAGAAAAGGAGTTGTTCCTAAAATAATTTGCTTTACAAATTCAAATATTAAGCTATAATATTATATGAGGTATTATTACCTGGTACTAACACTAACATATAATAAAGCTGATTAAGGAGGCATTTTTATGGAATTAAATGAGCTATTTAAAATACAAGAGATTATTGAAAATAATATAAAGCAGTTTTCTGACATAGAGGAAGATATATTAGGAAAAGAAAATGTTTTTGATTTAAGATTTTTAGCACTTCAAGTAAAAACTAGTGAGATTGCAAATCTTACAAAGTGCTATAAATATTCTAGAATAAAAGAAAATATTCCAAAGGAAAAATTAATGATCAGATATATTGATGCTATGAAGTTTTTACTTTCTATAGGAAATGTACACCATTTTAATATTATCAATGGAGATGCTATTAATGCAGTGAAAAAAGAGGATAGTATTATAAAGATCTTTTCATATATTTTTGATGATATAAAGGACTTAAAGCATGCCATTTTACAAGATGATTTTGTTTATGCATTATCTATTTATATTAGATTATTTGCTAGATTTATAAATCTAGGGGAGCTGTTAGGTTTTTCTTTTGAAGAAATTTATGGTTATTACCTAGAACAAGTTGAATTATAGAAAATAATAGAACCGTTATCTTAATTTGGATAACGGTTTTATTATTATAATTTTTATCCTTCCTTGGTGAATAAATTAATACAATCATTACTTTACTTGAAGAGTACGAAGGCGATTAATAGCTGCAGAGAACTCTAATTTACGAGGAAGAGCCAAATCACCTGGATGTTTTTTATAGTATGGTGAAATCACTTCTAGCCCTTTTTCTTCGATATGTTCATATAATTTGTCTATAAGAATAGGGAGTATAGTTGTGTCATCTACTAATTTTTTAGATAGATATTTTATCATATTTGCAATAGCACGGGTTTGACTAGGATCTACTAATTGTTCTAAAAAGGAAAGATCAATATTGTTTGTTCCATAAACAATGGTAGTTAGTCCCTTTGCATCTACTTTTTCTTTCCTACCACGATAAGCATTGAAACTTTGTTGTTTTATGATACGCTTTGTAATCTCACCAAATTTTTCTCCACCTTCTGCTATACGAATATTTTTAAAGCTTTTCGAAATTTCCTTAGCTTTTTTTGTTACATCTTTAGGCTTATATTCATGCATCATAATTATATTGTCTGCTACATCAAAATAATCTCCTGATCCACCAATAACTAAGATGGTAGATACTCGTAAATCTTTATATAGCTGTTTGACTTTATCTATAAAAGGCGTAATAGGTTCTTTTTCTTTTCCAACTAATGCTTGCATTCGTCCATCACGAATCATAAAATTTGTAGCGCTTGTGTCTTCATCTATAAGTAAAACCTTACTTCCTGCCTCTAAAGCTTCAATAATATTTGCTGCTTGAGAAGTACTACCACTAGCATCTTCTGTAGAAAATCGAGTCGTATCTTTATCAAAGGGAAGTCTGTTTATAAATGGGGATATATTTACTTTTTCTATTCTTCTTCCATCTTCGGCTCTTACTTTGAAAGCTGTAGGATTAGTAATGACATATTCACGGCCATCACCAGAT
This sequence comes from Crassaminicella thermophila, assembly GCF_008152325.1. Classification (GTDB taxonomy): domain Bacteria; phylum Bacillota; class Clostridia; order Peptostreptococcales; family Thermotaleaceae; genus Crassaminicella_A; species Crassaminicella_A thermophila. The sequence goes on along the minus strand of NZ_CP042243.1, from coordinate 1,790,623 downwards.
ATGTGATTATAAACTCCTCTTTCTATTGCTTTTAGCAATGTACTTTTTCCGTGATATCCACCTCCAACAATAAGAGTTATTCCTTTAGGAATAGCCATGCCTCGTATTGGCTGACTATGAGGGATAGGTATTTCAATTTCTAAAGAAGATGGAGATTTAAAAGGGATGACCTGATTATTTTTTAATGGTTTATTACTTATACCACTTTTTCTTGGTAAGATAGAGTTATTTCCTATAAAACAAATATAGCCATATTCATCTAAATACTTGCGAATAGCTTCTTGTTGATCAGTTAATTTTAAATGCTTTAGTAAAGCGTTTTTATCGAATGTGAAGATAGCTTTTTTTATTATGTATGGAATATGATCACAAAGAAGTTTTAAAGCTTGATTTCCTAATATTTTTCTGCCTCTTGCAGGAAGTCCAATGGATAAACGAAATTCTATTTTTTGATCAGTAATTTTAACAGCAGTTCTTGGAAGTATTTCTTGACCAGGTTTATCGATTAAAATTAATCCACTCTTTCCAGATCCATTTTTATTTATGGAATAAGATTTGATTATTTTTGCTAATTCTCTAGCAAAAAAATCTTCAAATGCAATTTTTCTAGATTTTAATTTATACCAATCTTTTTCAAATTTTGTAATATGATTTGGTATTTCAACTCTAATACGAGATGGATTAGCAAATGGATCGGCTTGTATATGATCAATATGAAGAAAAAAATTTTCTACTTTATATGTACCTTCAAGGTCTTTATAGGCTTTATATCCTCGATTATCTATTTTATGCAGTTTTTTTCTTAATTTTTCCAAGTAAAGTCCTCCTTTTATGTTATGATTTCAAAATTATAGTTTTAACAAGATTATAACAAAATACACTCTATTTTTTTAATAGCTGAAAGGGTTATTTTTATATTTTTAAGAACCAAGTTAATTTAAGCTACATATTATGAATAATATATCTAAAATCTATAGGATGTATATTATGTAAGGAAGGTCTGCTATGAAAAAAAATTTCCATGTTGTTGTGATAGGAGGAGGAATTGTTGGATTATCTACTGCATATTATTTAGTAAAAGCAGGAAAAAGAGTTTTGCTAATAGAAAAAAATGAGATAGGAAATGGGGCTTCTGGATCATGTGATGAAATGATTTTACTTCAATCTAAAGAACCAGGTATATTACTGGAAATGACACTTGAGAGTTTAGAAATGTATAAAGGATTAAGAAAGGAACTAAAGGTAGATATAGAATTTCAGAATAATGGTGGAATGGTGTTTATTGAAAATGAACAAGAACTTAAAATAATAGAAGCATTTGTTAAGAAACAAAAGCAGTATGGTGTAAATGTAGAGATTTTGGATAGAAAAGATGTTTTAAAGAAACAACCTTATATAAATAAAAAAATTATTGCATCTACATTTTGTAAAATGGATTCACAAGTAAATCCTTTGCATGTTATGAGAGGATTAATGATAAGAAGCATAGCCTTAGGATTGGAATTTAAAAAAGGAATTATTACGAAAATGGATCAAAAGAAAGATCATTGGAGAGTGTATTTTTATAATGGAGAGTATGTAGACACACAGTATATAGTAAATACTGCTGGAGCTTGGGCTTCAGAAGTAGGAAACCTTATAGGGATTAATATTCCTATTATTCCGAAAAGAGGGCAAATTATTGTAACAGAGAAGATACCAAAAATAGGGGAGACGAATGGATGGAGTGCTAGATATATTGTCAGAAAAATAAAGCCTGAATTATTTCAAGAGGAAGAAGATAGTAAACTAGGAGTGGGATTTTCAATTAGCCAGACTGCTTCTGGAAATTATTTAATAGGGAGCACACGGGAGTTTGAGGGATATAATAAAAAAACTACCTATGAAGCTTTAAAAATAATAATTAATCAAGGAATATATTATTTTCCAATATTAAAAAAAGTGCATATTATTCGCTCTTTTGCTGGATTAAGACCTGCTACTCCTGATGGAAAACCTATCTTAGATGAAGTAGCAGATAAAAAAGGATATTTTGTTGCTGCAGGTCATGAAGGAGATGGTATTGCTCTTGCTCCTATTACAGGAAAATTAATGGCTAAGTTTATAAATGGTGAAAAAATTTATTACGATATTAATGTGTTAAGGCTTAATAGATTTAAAAAGGAAAAGGTATGATGTTTTGCATCATACCTTTGTTTGGTGAATGTAATCAGTTCATAATAAAGAAAATGGGAGGGAGTAAGGTGGAAAAAGAAATAATTTGTAGGTGTGAGGAAGTAACACGGGATGAAATAGAGGAAACTATAAAAAATGGAGCTACTACAATGAATGAAATTAAAAAATGGACTAGAGCAGGTATGGGTTTATGTCAAGGAAGAATATGCAGAAAATTGGTTGAAAAAATACTAGCTGAAAAAACAGGAAAAAAACCTGAAAATATAGAGCCATCTACTTACAGACAGCCTGTTAGACCATTTAAAATGGGAATCTTAAGGAATGATGAAAATGACTAGAATTATGCAACATCCAATACTTGGAGAAATTGGAAAAAGAAAAAAAGTAAAGATTATGGTTGATGGTAAAGAAATGTATGCTTACGAAGGAGAAATGATTGCAGCGGCTCTTTGGGCAAATGGTATTCATATTTTTAGATATACAAAGAAGCTAGATAAACCAAGAGGGGTATTTTGTGGAATTGGAAAATGTACCGATTGCATTATGATTGTAAATGGACAGCCTAATGTAAGAACATGTATAACTCCTGTAGAAGAAGGTATGATTATTGAAACTCAGTATGGGTTAGGAAAATGGAAGGAAGGAAAGGATTATGAATAAATTGATAGTAGTTATTGGTGCAGGGCCTGCAGGATTATGTGCTTCTATAGAAGCTGCAAAGCTAGGTGCTAAAGTTTTATTATTAGATGAAAATTTAAAACCAGGGGGACAGCTTTTTAAACAAATTCATAAATTTTTTGGATCAAAAGAACATCTAGCAGGGGTTCGTGGTTTTGATATTGGGAGAAAATTATTAGAAGAAGCAAAGAAATTAAATATTGAAGTTTCTTTAAAAACAGAGGTTTTAGGAATTGATAAAGATAAAAATATTTGGGCTATCCAAAATGGAAAAAAATCTATCCATATAAAAGCTGATAGAATTATATTAGCTACAGGAGCTATGGAAAAACCTATAAGTTTTCCAGGTTGGACGCTTCCTGGAGTTATGGGTGCTGGAGCTGTTCAAACTATGATGAATTTACATAGAGTACTTCCAGGAAAAAGAGTTGTAATGCTAGGTTCAGGAAATGTTGGGGTAATTACTGCTTATCAGTTACTACAGGCAGGAGCAGATGTTATCGCTATCTTAGAAGCAGGTCCATATTTAGGTGCTTATGGTGTTCATACAGCGAAGCTTTCAAGATTAGGTGTTCCTTTTTATACTTCTTGTACTATTAAGGAGGCAGTAGGTAAGAAATATATAGAAGTTATAAAGACTGTAAAATTAGATAAAAATTGGAAATACATAAAAGGGACAGAAAAAATTTTAAGTGTAGATACAGTATGTATTGCTACAGGATTAACACCTATTACAGAATTAGCTTGGATTGTTGGATGTGAGTTTGTATATGTTAAAAACTTAGGAGGTCATATTCCTATTCATAACGAGTATATGGAAACTACAGTGAAAGGAATTTATGTGGCAGGAGATATTGCTGGTGTAGAAGAAGCAAGTACAGCTATGGATGAAGGAAGGCTTGCAGGAATTCATGCAGCAGCATCTTTGGGTTTTTTAAGAAAAGGAGAGAAAATTAAGCGCATAAAAGAAGTATGGGATAGATTAGATGCATTAAGACTTGGTTCTTTTGGCAAAAAAAGAAAAGAAGCAAAGGAATATATTATAAATATAGGTAGGAGGTTAATAAGGTGAAAAATGAATATTTAAAAAATTATGGAGCTCCTTCTTTGGACGAATTGAAAAAATTACCGTCATTCCCAAAGAGAAAAGATTTTGAAAAAGGTCCAATAGCTGTAATTGAATGCATTGAAGAAATTCCATGCAATCCTTGTGAAAAGTCATGTCCTACGGGGGCTATTACTATAGGAAAACCCATTACAAACTTGCCTCGTATTCATTTTGAAAAATGTATTGGATGCGGAATATGTGTAGCTGCTTGTCCAGGACTGGCTATTTATATTAAACATTTGAATTATTCTGAAGAAGAAGCGCTTATTTCTTTTCCCTATGAATTTCTTCATCTTCCCCAAAAAGATGACATTGTTAAATTAGTAGGAAGATTAGGAGAAGAAATTTGTAAAGGTAAGGTCGTGGAAATACTAAATGCAAAATGGAACAATCATACACCTATTATTCGTGTATCCTACAATAAAAAGTATTTTGATAAGGTAGTAACAATAAAAAGATTAAAAAAAAATAATTGTCATAATAAAATGAATAACTTATGATAAATATGGAGGTAAGAATATAAAAAGATGAACCATTTAGAAAACGAGGGGGACAAAAATGATTATATCTTATATTGCTTTGATTTTGCGAATACTTTTGATGTCTGTTGAAAGAATTGTTGTAAGGTTATTAGGAAATGATGAAGGGGACAGTTATAGCAATATTGCTGCTAGTTTTTTGTTTTTTTTTATAGGAGGTTTATTTTTACTGCCATTTAATTTTTTTATAGAAGTAGACAATTTTAAATTTATTATACCGTGTTATATAAGCAGTTTGGTATATGCTGTAGGTTTTGTTGCTTATGTGAACGCCTTAGCTATAGGAGAAGTTTCTTTAGTAACACCAATTCATAGTTTAAATTCATTATTTTTGATGCTATTATCATTTATATTTTTAGGGGAAAGTATAACCATTACTAAAGTGGTTGGTGTGATAATTATGATTGCTGGATTATCTATACTAAAAAGGATTGGATCACCCTTAAAATCTATTTTATTTATTTTGAATGATCAATCTTGTAGATTCATGCTTTTGTTTGTTGTATTACAATCTTTAGGAAGAATACTAGATACATATTTTTATATAGCTGCTTCTCCCATATTATATTCTACTATTTTATATTTTTTTATTTCATTAAATATAGGCATATTTTTATTGATAAAAAAGAAGCAAAATTATATTTATCATGTATTTCATAATAAAAAAATTATCTCTATTATTAGTGGTGCCATTAATGGTTTTGCATATCTTTTTTTGTTAATAGCTCTAAATCATATGGAACTGAGTATAGCAGAGCCGGTTACCCAAGTTTCAATGATTATTACTATGATTTTTTCTTATATATTTTTTAAAGAAAATATTAAAGAAAAAATACCTGGTGCTATGCTTATATTAATTGGAGGTTGGTTGTTGCTTTATAATCATTAATTTAAGAGATTTATCTCCAAAGCTTTAACTTTATATGGTATAATAGATAGGCATATTTAAATGGAGGAATTTAAATGACAAATAGAAAAAGAACAATTACTTTTCTAATTGGTGTAATATTTATTTTGATAATAAGTTCAGGATGTTCAATAAATTCAAAAAATAAACCAGTTTCAAAAACAGAATTTGTTTTAGGGACGATAGTTACAATTCAAATTTTCGATAATGCTTCAGATGAAGTATTTCATAAGGTGTTTGACAGACTTAGAGAAATAGAGAATAAAATGACAATTAACAGGGAAAATAGTGAAGTTATAAATATTAATTCAAAAGCTGGAAAGGATTTTGTTAAGGTATCTGATGATACTTATTATGTAATAAAGAAGGGAAAATATTTTTCAAAACTTGCTAAGGGGAGATTTGATATTTCTATTGGACCTCTTGTAAAGCTTTGGAATATTGGAACAGAATCTGCTCACGTACCGCCTAAAGAAGATATTCACATAAAAAAGAATTTGGTAAACTATAATAATGTTATTTTAAATGAATCGGAAAAAAGTGTTATGCTAAAGAAAGAAGGTATGATTTTAGACTTAGGAGGTATAGCAAAGGGATATGCATCTGATGAAATTGTAAAGATTTTTAAGAAAAAAAATATAAAACATGCCATTATAAATTTAGGTGGTAACGTATTTGCTTATGGAAATAAACCAGATGGAAGTCTATGGAAGATAGGGATCCAAAATCCTTTTTCTCAAAGGGGAGATTCTATAGGATTTGTGAACGTTGCAAATAAAACGGTTGTTACTTCAGGAATATACGAGAGGTTTTTTGAAGAAGATGGTAGACGTTATCATCATATATTAGACCCAAATACAGGATATCCTGTTGAAAATAATTTAGCAGGAGTTTCAATAATTACAAATAAATCTATTGATGCTGATGCATTATCTACATCAGTTTTTTCATTAGGCCTGAATAAGGGGATAAAGCTTATAGAAAGATTAGAAGATACAGAGGCTATTTTTATTACGAAGGATTTTGAAGTATATGTAACTTCTGGATTAGTTGAGTATTTTACACTAACGGATTCGAATTTTAAGTTGATAAAACGATCTGAGTGAAGCTCTCTACAAGTGGACAAAATATGAAAAAATATGGTAATATTTATTTAGTGATATATGGGATTTCCATATATCACCTATTCTATTTTTTAAAATATATATTGAAATTAGAAGAAAAATGTAGTATAGTTACTGTATGAAACCGGTATCATATCTAAATTAATGAGTATTATAAATATATAAATAGTTTTTTTTTATGTTTGTGCAAACGGTTTCTCAAAAGAATAAGGAGGAACGAAAATGGCAGTTACAATAAATGATATTGCCAAGGAAGCAGGAGTATCCCGTGCAACTGTATCGAGAGTTTTAAATGATTCAGGATATGTAAAAGATGAAACGAGACAAAAAGTTTTAAAAGCAATCAAAGAATTAAACTATACTCCTAGTGCTATAGCGAGAAGCTTATCCACAAGTAAAACAAATACAATAGGTGTTATAGTTCCAGAGATAAACAACCCGTTTTTTGGGGAAATTATTAAAGGAATTAGCCAAATAGCTGATGAGCATAATTTAAATATTATTCTTTGTGATACAGATGAAAATATGGAAAAGGAATTAAAAGCCCTTAAACTTTTAAAAGAGCAGAGAATTCAAGGAATTATTATAACACCAACTTCTGCTGAGACTGAATTTAACAGTGAGTATTTAAGAACTCTTGAGAATTTTGGAATTCCTATTATATTAGTAGATGGACACGTAAAATATGCTAATTTTAGTGGTGTTTTTGTAGATCATATAAAAGGAGCTTATGAAGGAACAGAAGCTCTTATTAAAGCGGGGCATAGAAAAATAGCAATTATTACTGGGAGGATGAACTCTAGGCCTGCAAAAGATAGATTGATTGGATATAAAAAGGCATTAAAGATTTATAATATCCCTATAAATGATGAATATATATTTCATGGCGATTATCAGCATGAAAAAGCTTATGAAGCTACTAAAAAAATACTAAAGATGAAGGATAAACCTACTGCTATTTTTGTAAGTAGTAATATAATGATTTTAGGATGTATAAAAGCATTTCGAGAAGAAAAAATTCATATTCCAAATGATATGGCAATTATAGGTTTTGATAAGCTTGAAGTATTAAATATTATAGGAATGAATATTAGTTTTATTAATGGTCCTACTATAGAATTAGGTAGAACAGGAATGAAAATGCTTATTGATAGTTTGAAAAATAAAAAAAGTAGAGAAATAAGAAGAATTACTCTTTTACCAGATATTGTTTTAAAGGGATCAGAGAAATATATAGAAAAATAAATGTGAATATTTTACATATTCATATTTAAATTAAAAAAGTTGTAACCGGTTACATAATTTGAAGCCGAGTTAATAAAAATAAACCTATATAAATAAAATTATAAAAAAGAGGAGATGTTAAGAATGAAAATTCAAGCCTTTATAGACCATACCATATTAAAGCCACAAGCAACAGAAGAACAAATAAAACAAGTTTGTATGGAAGCGAAACAATATGGATTTGCTTCAGTATGTGTAAACCCATACTATACTTCACTTGTAAGAAAAGAACTAGAAGGAACGAATGTAAAAACTTGTGTAGTTGTAGGTTTTCCATTAGGTGCTACAACAAAAGAAGTAAAAGCTTTTGAAACAAAACAAGCAATAGAAAATGGTGCTCAGGAAATAGACATGGTTATTAATATTGGTGCTTTAAAATCTAAAAAATACGATGTAGTGAAAGAGGATATTAAAGCTGTAGTGGATGCAGCAAAAGGAAAGGCTCTAGTAAAAGTAATTATAGAAACTTGTTTGTTAAATGAAGAAGAAAAAGTAAAGATATGTGAAATTTCTAAAGAAGCTGGTGCTGATTTTGTAAAAACTTCAACAGGCTTTTCAACAGGTGGAGCGACTGTTGAAGACATCAAACTTATGAGAGAGACTGTAGGAGCTGATATGGGAGTTAAGGCATCAGGTGGCGTAAGAACGAGAGAAGATGCTGAAGCTGTTATTAATGCTGGAGCTAATAGAATTGGAGCGAGTGCATCTATAGCTATTGTTGAAGGGAGAAAAGATACAAATGCTGGATATTAAATGATCCAGCAAATTATGTATAAGGAAAACATTTTCTAAAATTGGGTAAAGGATTAAAGACTCATTATTTAGGAGGTAAGTATGGATAAAAAAAATCTTGTTAAAAAAGCATTAGAAGCTAAGAAGAATGCTTATGCTCCTTATTCTGGATTTCATGTGGGGGCTGCGTTATTAACAGATAATGGTAAAATATATACAGGTTGCAATATAGAGTCTGCATCATACACACCTACTATTTGTGCTGAAAGAACAGCTATATGCAAAGCTGTTTCTGAAGGAGAAAGAAAATTTATTGCTATTGCCATAACAGGAGATTCAGAATGGACTTATCCTTGTGGTGTTTGTAGACAAACAATAAGGGAGTTTGGTGAAGATATTGTAGTAATTGTTGCAAAATCTGAAGATGAATATAAGGAATATACGTTAAAAGAATTATTGCCACACAGCTTTGGACCAGAAAACTTAAAATAATTTTGCTTATGAGGTGAGAAATATGAGAATGTATGATTTAATTATGAAAAAAAGAAATGGAGAAGAACTTTCAACAGAAGAAATTAATTTTTTTGTTGATGGATATACAAAAGGCGAAATTCCAGATTATCAAGTTTCTGCGTTAATGATGGCTATTTACTTTCAAAAAATGAATAAAAGAGAAACTGCTGATCTTACGAAAGCCATGGTAAATAGTGGAGAAGTAATTGATTTATCAGGAATTGAAGGAAAAAAAGTAGATAAACATAGTACAGGTGGTGTTGGTGATACAACTACTTTAATTGTTGGTCCTATAGTTGCTGCTGCAGGTGTACCTGTTGCAAAAATGTCTGGTAGGGGCCTTGGTCATACTGGAGGAACAATTGATAAATTAGAATCTTTTGAAGGATTTTCAGTAAATCTGCCAATTGAAAAGTTTATACAAAATGTAAATGAAAGAAAAATTGCCATTGCTGGTCAAACAGCAAACTTAGCTCCAGCAGATAAGAAACTTTATGCACTTCGAGATGTCACAGCAACAGTGGATAATATGTCATTAATTGCTAGTAGTATTATGAGCAAAAAAATAGCTTCTGGAGCAGATGCAATTGTTCTCGATGTAAAAACAGGTAGTGGTGCATTTATGAAAAAAGAAGATGATTCTTTTGAACTTGCAAAAGAGATGGTTGACATAGGAACCCATGTTGGAAGAAATACAGTTGCAGTAATAACTGATATGGACCAACCATTAGGATTTGCTGTGGGTAATGCATTAGAAGTGAAGGAAGCTATTGAAACATTAAAAGGTAAAGGGCCAAAGGATCTTACAGAACTTTGTTTAACACTTGGATCTTATATGCTTGTATTAGGAGATAAAGCTAAAGATGTAAAAGAAGCAAGAAAAATTCTTGAGGATATTATAGATTCTGGTAAAGGGCTTGAAAAATTAAAAGAACTTGTCAAAGCGCAAGGGGGAGATCCAAAGTTTGTTGATGATCCATCCCTAATGCCTGCACCAAGTATTGTAGAATCTGTTATATCTAATGAAGAAGGATATGTAAAAGGAATAAAAGCTGATGATATAGGAAGAGCTGCCCTAGTATTAGGTGCAGGTAGAGAAACAAAAGAAAGTGAGATTGATTTATCTGTAGGAATTGTTCTTCACAAGAAAATTGGAGATTTTGTAAAAAAAGGAGAAGCGATTGCTACAATATATGCAAATGACGGAGAAAAACAAGAGATAGCTACAAAAATGATTTTTGATGCTTATGAGATTGTAAAAGAGGAAATAAAAGCAAAACAACTGATTAAAGGAATTGTTACAAAAGATGGAATAAATAGATTCTAATTTACAACCCGGCAAATAGTTGTCGGGTTATTTTGTTGGACTATGTAATATTGAATCGATATAAAACGATACAATTTTCAAAAAAGTATTGATAAATTATAATAAATGTGCCATAATATATAGCAAGATGAGAGGTACAATTATAATAATACCCATACAATTATAAAAATAAGGGGGAATTGTAATGGACAATAGATACGAATTAAATAAAAATCTTGCTCAAATGCTAAAGGGTGGAGTAATTATGGATGTAACGACTCCTGAAGAAGCAAAGATTGCTGAAGAAGCAGGCGCTTGTGCTGTTATGGCTCTTGAAAGGGTTCCTGCTGATATTAGAAAACATGGTGGTGTTGCAAGAGCTTCAGATCCACAAATGATTAAAGGGATTAAAGAAGCTGTTTCTATTCCTGTTATGGCAAAGGTAAGAATAGGCCATTTTGTAGAAGCACAAATACTTGAAGCTTTAGAAATAGATTATATAGATGAAAGTGAAGTTTTAACACCTGCTGACCCAACTCTTCATATTGACAAAAAAGCTTTCAAAGTTCCTTTTGTTTGTGGCGCTAAAAATCTAGGTGAAGCTTTAAGAAGAATTGGAGAAGGGGCTTCAATGATTAGAACTAAAGGGGAGCCTGGAACAGGTGATGTGATTGAAGCTGTTAAACATATGAGAATGATGAATGCTGAAATCAGAAGAATTCAAGGTCTATCTAAAGAAGAATTAATGAATGCAGCAAAAGAACTACAAGCGCCTATTCATTTAGTGGAGTATGTTCATGAATATGGAAAACTTCCTGTTGTAAACTTTGCGGCAGGTGGGATTGCTACTCCTGCTGATGCTGCGATGATGATGCAGCTTGGTTGTGATGGTGTATTTGTTGGTTCTGGAATCTTTAAATCTGGAGATCCAAGAAAAAGAGCTGCTGCAATAGTGAAAGCTGTTACACATTTTAATGATCCAAAGATATTAGCTGAAGTATCAGAGAACCTTGGAGAAGCAATGGTTGGAATTAATGTATATTCAATAGATAAAGAAGAAAGAATGGCGAATAGAGGGTACTAGGATGAAAAAGATAGGTGTTTTAGCACTTCAAGGTGCATTTAAAGAACATATAAAAATAATCCAATCACTAGGGCATGAAGCTATTGAGATAAGAAAAGCTGAACAGCTAGAGAATCTTGATGGAATTATATTACCTGGTGGGGAAAGCACAGCAATGGGGAAACTACTTAATGATTTTCAAATCAAAGAAGTGTTAGTAGATAAAATAAACAATGGGCTACCTGTATGGGGAACATGTGCAGGAATGATTCTTCTTGCTAAAGAGTTAGATGGTGATGAAGATGCTCATCTGAAAGTTATGGATATCAAGGTAAGACGAAATGCATATGGGTCTCAACTAGATAGCTTTGTTACAAAAGAAGTAATTAAAGGAATATCTGAAAAGGAAATTCCTATGGTATTTATTAGAGCTCCATATATTGTTGATATGGATGAAAAGGTTGATATGCTGCATAGGGTTGATGGAAACATTGTAGCGGCACGTCAGAAAAATATGATTGCAACTTCTTTTCATCCTGAATTGACAGATGATACCACTTTTCATGAATACTTTATTAATATGATAAAAGAAGTTAAATAGAATATTTTTAGATAAAATTAAAAGGCTTTGAATAAGTTTATGATTCAAAGCTTTTATTTTTTTGGAAATAATATAATTTTATCATTTTCTAATATTGATTACCAAAATATAATTTTTATTTGTATGGAACTTTTCAAAAATTACTGCGTCTAAATAAGTGTTGTTAATAAACAAAATTAATTTATAAAAATAGGGAGGAGAAAGAAGTGAAGAAAAGTTTAAGTGTAGCAATAATTGTACTAGTAATTATTTCATTAGTTGGATGTGGCAAACAAGAGCCTAATGTAGCAGTAAAAGAGATTATGATGAATATTGAAAAAGAAATTGAAAGTGTTTCTAGTTTAGCAAAATTAAATTTAACCAATCAAGAATTGTCTGAGTTTGACAAACAAGTTATTGCAAGCTATGGTATTAATTTAGAAGATGTTGAAGAAGGAATTATAAGATATCCAATGATCAATCTTTCTGCAGAAGAAGTAGCTGTGATAAAAGTAAAAGATCCATCAAAAGCATCCGTTATAAAAGAAGGATTTGAAAAACATGTTCAGCAGCAATTAAAAGCTTTTGAAAACTATGTTCCTAAAAATTATGAAATTGTAAAAAATCATATACTAAAAGTAGAAGGGAAATATATATTTTTAGCGATTTCTGAGGATGCTGAAAAAATGGAAGAAATATTTGATAATGCTTTAAAATAATGAAAAGGTACGTTTTTCGTACCTTTTCATTTTGTGAAATGTTCGTTATAGATTAAATAATAGGAAGTGTTGTAAGGATGGTTTTTAGCAGCTTAGTGTTTTTATTCGTATTTTTACCTATAACATTATTTGTTTATTTTATATCGCCTCATAAAATAAAGAATGTAATTTTACTGATGGTTAGTTTTGTATTTTATGCATGGGGAGAGCCTGTTTATATTTTTTTGATGATATTTTCATCTATTGTTGATTATATACATGGACGATTAATAGAAAGATATAGACACAAAGATCAAAAGGCAAGACTTATTGTATTATCTTCCATACTAATAAATTTAAGTTTATTGGCATTTTTTAAATATGCAGATTTTTTTATAGAAAATATAAATCATTTACTAAACACAAGTTTTATATCACCTAATTTATCACTTCCAATTGGTATTTCATTTTACACATTTCAAACTATGTCATATACCATTGATGTGTATCAAAGACAAGCTCCTGTACAAAAAAGTCCAATTGCATTAGCAACCTATGTGATGCTATTTCCTCAATTAATTGCAGGGCCCATTGTAAGATATAAAACGATAGCAAAGCAAATGAATCATCGAAAAGAAAATATCGATCAATTTGCTGAAGGGGTAAGAAGATTTATTATAGGGTTAGGAAAGAAAGTTTTATTAGCTAACAATATTGGTTTGCTATGGAGTGAAATACAAAGTACAAGTATGATTGACATGAGTGTATTTACAGCATGGCTAGGAATTATTGCTTTTGCATTTCAAATATATTTTGATTTTAGTGGTTATTCAGATATGTCTATTGGACTTGGTAAGATGTTTGGATTTGATTTTTTAGAAAACTTTCATTATCCATATATATCTCAAAGTATTACGGAGTTTTGGAGAAGATGGCATATTTCTTTAAGTACTTGGTTTAAAGATTATGTATATATTCCATTAGGCGGAAATAAAGTAAGCAAAATCAAAATGTATAGAAATTTATTTATCGTGTGGTTTTTAACGGGACTTTGGCATGGAGCAAGCTGGAACTTTGTTGTTTGGGGTCTATATTTTGGAATAATTATTGCTATTGAGAAAGCAGGATTATTAAAGATATTAGAAGGGCTATGTAGGCCAATCCGACATGTTTATGTTGCTTTCTTATTAATGATAGGATGGGTATGGTTTGTATTTGATGATTTCTCGAAAGCATTGGATTATTTTAGGGTCATGTTTGGATTTTATGATGTAAATTTACTAGATTCTAAATTCATCTATTATCTATATAGCCATATACTTTTATTCATTGTATTGATGATTGGTTCAACCCCTTTCATAAAAAACAGATCTAATTTTATACAAAAGCATTTAAAAGGGAATAAAAAGAGATTTTATGAAAATATTGTAATACCTATTCTATATTTTGTTATATTGTTTTTATCTACTGCTTATCTAGTAGATGAGGCATATAATCCATTTTTATATTTTAGGTTCTAAGGAAGTGGTTTTAAATGACGCAACCAAAAAATAAAATCATGACCATAATGTTTATAACATTTTTATTTGGAATATTTGTTCTAAATCTAATAACACCTGATAATAGTTTTTCAGAATCGGAGAATCGTATGTTAGCACAGCTACCAAAGTTTAAAATAAAAAATATAATTTCAGGCAGGTTCACAGAAAGGTTCGAGATATACGTTTCAGATCAATTTGTGTTTAAAAACTTTTGGGTATCTATCAAATCAGATATGGAACGATTATCAAAAAGAGGAAAGAATAATGGGATTTACTTTGGTAAAGATGGATATTTGCTAGAAGATTACAAAAAAGCGAATGAACAACTAAGGAAGAATATAGAGAGTATAAATATATTTGCTAATAAGTTGCCAAATATATCAATGTACCTGTTAGTCGTTCCTAATTCAGTAAAAATATATGAGGATAAATTACCCATCTTTTCAAGTCCATACAATCAATTAAATAGTATAAAATATATAAAGAAAAATATCAATCAAAGAGTAACATTTATAGACGTATATGATAGATTAAAGGATAAAAAAGATGAATACATTTATTTTAGAACAGATCACCATTGGACAATGCGAGGTGCTTATTATGCATATGAAGTATTATCAAACTATTTAGGAATAAAACCATATGGTATGAATGATTTTCATTCGGAAATGGTTAGTGATGCATTTTATGGTACTCTTTATTCAAAAGCTAATAACAGACATATTGTTCCAGATTCTATTGAAATTTTCAAACCCCTATTTGATATAAAATATGAGGTATTTTATTTAGACGATAATGAGTATACGGATACGTTATATGAATTTAAGCATTTAGATAAGAAAGATAAGTATGCCATGTTTTTAGATGGAAACCATTCTTTAGTAAAAATAAAAACAAGTGTAAAAAACAATAAGAAGATAGCAATTATTAAAGATTCTTATGCCCACTGTTTTATTCCATTTTTAGTGAATCACTATGAAGAGATTCACGTAATCGATTTAAGATATTATAAGATGGATGTTTATAACTATATCAAAGATCATAAGATCAAAGAAGTTTTATTTTTGTACAATCTAGCAATGTTTTCAGCAGATGAAAATATGCATTGCTTGAAAAAATAAATAGAATGTATGGTTAAATCACCCTTTGAATCATATTTATATATGAAGGGTGTTTTGTTTTATATAGAATATACGATGGATATTTTTAATATGATGAAAATAAAGTTATAATGAAAGTAAAATAATATAAAGATTTTTAAGAAATTTATTTCATATGGACAAGCTAGATAAGGGGTGAATCAATGAAGAAAGAAGTTTTAATGAGGATAAATAAGCTAAGCAAATATTATCAAATGGGTGAAGTTAAAGTAAAAGCTTTACAAGATATTACTTTTGAAATATATAAAGGAGAATTTGTTGTTATTTTAGGGCCTAGTGGTTCAGGAAAAAGTACCTTATTAAATATTTTAGGAGGGATGGATAAACCTACAGCTGGGCAAGTATTCTTAGAAGATGAAGAAATTACAGCATTTGATGAAAAGAGATTGACTATGTATAGGAGAAATAAAATTGGGTTTGTATTTCAATTTTATAATCTAATGGCAAATTTAACTGCTAGAGAAAATGTCGAACTAGCTACAGAAATATGTAAAAATCCATTGAATATAGATCATATTTTAGAGGATATTGGACTTTGTGATAGGAAATACCATTTTCCATCGCAATTGAGTGGGGGGGAACAACAAAGAGTTGCAATAGCAAGAGCTGTAGCGAAAAATCCTTTATTGCTTTTGTGTGATGAACCAACAGGAGCATTGGATTTTAAGACAGGTATTTCTATATTATCTCTTTTAAGTAAGATTAATAAGGAATACAAAAAAACAACCATTGTTATAACGCACAATGCATCTATAGCTAATATGGCTGATCGAGTTATTAGAATGAGAAGCGGCAAAATTATTGAAAATAAAATTAATCTAAATCTTGTATCCCCTGAAAGGATTGAGTGGTAATGCATAAATTAGATGTGAGGCTTTTAAGGTTTATGAAAAAATCAAAGGGACAGTTTCTAGCCATAACAGCATTAGTTATCGTAGGACTTATGTTTTATACTGCTCTAAGTGCAGCAGCCATTAATATGGGAAGGACCTTAAAGGATTATTATCATGTTACAAATTTTGCAGATATTTATGTGAAAGTAGTGAAAATTCCCCAAAAGGATGTAAAAAATCTAGAAAATATAAATGGAATAAAAAGGGTAGCAGGAAGAGTTGTATTTGATGTTCCATTAAAGGTTGAAAATGAAAAGGAGAAGGTAAATGTAAGAGTAATATCCATACCTGATAAAGATGAAACTATTAATTCTCTTTTTATGAAGGAAGGTGCATATATAAGCAGTGAAATTAAAGATGTAATGGTTCTTGAGCAGTTTGCTAAGGCAAGAAAAATTAAGCTAAATCAAATACTAAAACTTCAAATAGATGGAAAAGAGTATAATCTTAAAGTAAAAGGAATCGTAGCAAGTCCTGAATATATTTATTTGATGGAGGATGAACAAAGTCTTTTACCTGAACCAGGGAAGTTTGGTGTCTTGTTTGTTTCAAATAAGTTTGCACAACAGAGTTTTGGGTTTGAAGATAGTTACAATGAAATTGTTATACAGGCTAAATCTGAATATGATGTAGAGAAAATAAAGAAAAAATTAGAAAAGATATTAAAGAGATATGGAGTAAAAAGAATTATAACAAAAGAGGAGCAACTAAGTAATAGAATGATCTCTGAGGAAATTAGTCAATTGAAAAAATCATCAAATACTATCCCTTTAGTATTTTTAGGCGTAGCAGCTATTATTATTGGTGTTATGGTATCAAAAACTGTAAAAAACGATAGAATGGCGATTGGTGTATTAAAGGCCCTAGGGTTTAATAATGTTCAAATTATTTTTCATTATACTAAATATGCCTTGATGATTGGCATTATTGGTGCGATTATTGGAACAGTTTTTGGGATGGTTTTATCAGGATATATGACAAAATTGTATATTCAATTTTACAATATACCTATGTTAAAGATAAATTTTTATTATAGATATATGTTTTTAGCTGTTTTTATCTCATCAGTTTTTTGTATTATTTCAGGATTATTAGGAGCAAGAAAAGTACTCAATATTTTACCAGCTGAATCTATGCGTCCGGAAGCACCTAAGGTTGGAAAAAGTATTTGGTTAGAAAAGATCATCATATTATGGGAAAGAATTTCTTTTAGTTGGAAAATAGTATTGAGGGATATTTTTAGGAATAAAAAAAGGTTTGTATTTATTACATTTGGAATTGCTTTAACTTATGCTATTACTTTAATACCCCTTCATCAAAATCATTTGTTTATAAAAATATTTCATACACACTATGGTACGTTTCAAAGAATGGACTATAATATAAATTTTAGCAGACCTATGCATATGAAAGTGATCAATGATATTACCCATATAGTTGAGACAGATAAGATTGAACCTAAAATAGAATATCCATTTGAAATTGTTTATGGATGGAAATCTAAGGTAGTAACTGTGATTGGACTTAAAAAAAATACAGAATTTTATTATTTTGTGAACCTAAAGAACAAAAAGATAGATATTCCTAAAAAAGGAATTGTATTATCTGAAAATTTAGCACGATATTTAGGGGTAAAAAAGGGAGAACAGGTAAAAATTAAAACGTTTATTCCGGATAGAGAAGACATATATGTAGAGGTAAAAGAGATTATTAAGCAAAGTTTAGGGATCAATGCATATATGAATATACAACAAATGAATACAAAGTTATTAGACAAAAAATTAATAACAGGCGTATATTTAGATACTAATGATAACGTAAAGGAAAAGTTGGAAAATGCCAAAAATATAACTTCTATAAAGTCTTTAGAAGATTCAAGAAATGTTTTTAAACAGTTCTTGAAATTAACTATTTTTTCAATTGGGATTATGATTTTGTTTGCAGGAATATTAGGATTTGCAATCGTCTATAATGCTACGGTAATGAGCATTTCTGAAAGAAGATTAGAATTTTCATCCTTAAGGGTATTAGGATTTACGAAGAAAGAAATCTATAGAATTATTTCTAAAGAAAATGGAATAATGACTATTTTAGGAATTATTATGGGCATACCGATTGGAAAATATATGGTTTATTCGATCATGCAGGCTTTTAATACGGAGTTATATACATTAGATACGGATGTAGCGCTGAGTACTTATGTATTTGCAGGTATATTTACAATTGTTTTTGTAAGTTTGTCTCAGCTATTTACTTTAAGAAAAATAAATGGGTTAGACTTTATGGAAGCTTTAAAAAACAGAATTTCGTAAAGGAGTGTAATGATGAAGAAAAAAATTATTATAGTAATTATAATTGTTGTAATAAGTATCATGGTATATATGGGTAATGATGCAAAAACAATTGAAGCAGAAATTTTTACCGTAAAAAGAGGGGATATATCAGCGTATGTTGATGAGATGGCTATTGTAAAATCAAGAAATCAAAGAGTAGTCTATGCAAAAGGAACAAATGAAATGAAGGAAATCAATGTAGAAGTAGGAGATCTTATAAAAAAGGGAGATTTACTAGCGAAATCAGATACTAAGGAAATAGATATTCAAATTAAGGGGTTAGAGGCAAAGCTTAAAAGTTTACTGGCTGCTTTTGAGGAAGCTATAAAACCTGCAGATAAAGAAAAAATTAATCAAATGAAGGCAAAGGTTACTTCTGCAAAAGTGAATTTAGAAGAGGCAAAAAGGAATGCAGAGAATTATAAAAAGCTTTATGAAAAAGGAGCAGTAAGCTTTGATACGTATAAGCGCACTTTAAAGGAACTTTCTTTAAAGGAACAATCCTTAAAGATTGCAGAAAATGAATTAGCTCTTTTAGAAAAAGGGGTTTCTAATCATATTAAGAAACAATATGAAGGACAGATTGAGGAACTAAAATATCAAATAGATCTTTTGAAGAAGAATAGAGAAGATAAGATGATTAAGGCTCCTGTAGATGGGGTTGTTTTAGAAATTTATTCAAAAGAAGGACAATATATGCAGCCAGGAACTAAAATTTTAGAAATAGGAGATGTAGATAAATTATATTTAGAGACAGATATATTAGTTAGTGAAATAGGGAATATTCAAGAAGGAATGCCTGTAATGATATATAGTGATGATTTAAATTTTCAAGGCAAGGGTTACGTAAGCAAAATCCATCCAAAAGCATTCAGCAAATCATCTGATTTAGGAATAGAACAAAAGAGAGTAAAAGTTGAAATAGATTTTACTGAAAATAATGTAGATCTATCTAAATTAAAAGTAGGATATGAAGTAGATGTAAAAATTATTCTATGGACGAAACAAGACGTATTATTCGTTCCTGATCGTTCAATTTTTACGTATAAAGATGGGAATTATGTATTTGCTATTGAAAACAATACAGCTATTTTGAAGAAAGTTAAAGTTGGAGTAGAAGGAGAAGATAGGACAGAGATTGTATCAGGATTGAATGAAGGAGAAAAGATTGTATTATCTCCATATAAAGACTTAGAAGAGGGTATTAAAATAAAAGAAAAAGTTCAATAAAATTATGCAAACCCAGATTTATAGGGTAGAAAGATTATTATCATAGAATATCTCTGAAAAAAAGGGAATCAGATATTTTCTGAGTCCCTTTTCTAAAAAATTATACATTTGGAATATTTTTTCCATAAAATATTTCTGTCATTTCTTTATCTAGTTTCTGAATAATATCTTTTCGTTCTTCTTCTGTTAAATCTTCTTCACTTATTTCAAATAAATAGTTATCTAGTTTAATATCTTTTAGTTTCATTTTTGTGTGAAATATATTAGATTGATAGATATTCATATCGATTAGACTATATCGATCAATTGTTTTTTTATCAATGTAATTTTGGATAGAGTTAATTTTATGATCGATAAAATGCTTTCTACCATCAATATCTCTTGTGAAACCTCTTACTCTATAATCAATGGTAATAATATCTGAATCAAAGCTATCAATTAGATAATTTAATGCATTTATAGGAGAAATGGTACCACAAGTAGAAACATCAATATCTACCCTAAATGTACTGATATTATTTTGTGGATGGGTTTCAGGGTAAGTATGAACTGTTACATGACTTTTATCTAAATGGCCTACAACACTTTTGCGAATCGGACTTATGATGCCTCTGTTACATGAAGGATCAAGCACATATAAAGGAACTTCTTCTTCAGAGATTAATAAAGTTACACTTGCTCCTTGTGGATCATAATCTTGTTTTGCAACATTTAAAACACTTGCACCTATTATTTCTGTGACATTGGTTAAAATTTTGGTTAGTCTATCAGCATTGTATTGTTCATCAATATACTCAATATATTTTTTGCGTTCTTCTTCTGTTTTTGTATAACAAATATCATAAATATTAAAGCTTAATGTTTTTGTTAAGTTATTAAACCCATATAATTTTAGTTTTTTTTGTGTTTGTTTTGCCAATATCATTCCTCTTTTCTAATATGGTTTTAAAATAGTAATTTATTTTAGAATAAAGTTGTTTTTAGTAAATAAAATTTATTTCAATAATATAATTATAAAAATTTTAATAAAAAAGTCAAGTGTCGAAGATAGATTTTTTATGTAATATTTTGCATATAATAAATAGGATAATAAGAATAAACAGAAGGGATGCAAGAAATTATGAAGAAGATGATTATAATGTTGATGTGTATAGTTTTATTTACAGGGTGTATACAAAAAGAATCATTGCAAAATATTACATCTATGGATGAGCGTAACAGGATATATAATATAATCATGAAACAAGATCTTTTATCATTAATGATGGCATATCCAGAATATATTAAAGATGTAGAAAGGGAAAAAGATAACAAAATATATATAGTAACGAAATCAGGAAAGAGAATTCTTTACGATGATAAAAGGAGGAAGAATCTTAACGAGAAGTTATCCAATCCAGATTTACAAGACATGATGCAGCAGATTTATCCTATTTATTCTATTAAAAATTTAATGAGAAAAACTTTAAATCCAGGTCGTATAAGAGTTTATGGATTACTAAAAGAGGTTTATGGTAATTCAAAAGAACAAATAAAGTCTAATCTTGTAGGAGTGAAGGTAGGTTATAAATATTACCCATTTAATCGAAAAAATAATGCTGCTGATTCCTTACAAAAAGTTATGAAAGAACTTATGATATTGATGAAGAAGCGGAAAGATATTTATTCTTTTGTATTTCCAACAAGCGGGACTTTTAACTATCGTTATATTGCAGGAACTAATCGATTAAGTCCTCATGCCTTTGGAATAGCTATTGATCTTAAAAGAGATAAAAAAGATTATTGGAAATGGGCTTCGCGTGAAGATGGTCAAAAGAGATTAGCTTCTTATCCAAAGGAAATTGTTAAGATATTTGAGAAAAATAATTTTATATGGGGAGGAAAATGGGGTCATTTTGATATATTGCATTTTGAATATCGACCAGAGCTTATTATAAAGTCTAGATATTTTTCAGACAAAACTAACTATAAAAAGCCATGGTATGATGGAGTACCTTATGAAGATCCTACTATAAAAAGCTATATTCAGATAATTGAGAAAGGATTGAGTAAATAAGTTATATTTTGTTAAAAGACAATTCTCAAAAAGTATGATTGAGAATTGTTTTTTAGTTATGCTGAATCTAGGAAAATAGGAATATAGCGTGTTTTTAACGATGATTAATATTAGGCTTATATATGAATAAAAATAGGATAATGAATACATATATACATATAATTTCTATAAAAAGTATGCTTGACAAACGTTTTCTTATTGTGTTATCATTTATCTATAAAAACTAAATGATAAGTTAGGTGTGTTACTGCAAAGCAGGCGTAAACCTATATACAAATACAAAAGCGATTGTATTTGCATATAAGTTTGCGTCTTTTTTGTTTTCATAGTCTATACGGGAGGGATCATATTGAACAAAAAGAATTTTAGAATATTAAAGATATTAAATAATAACATTATATTAGCTTATGATTTTAAAAATAAAGAAGATACTATACTTATGGGTACAGGTATAGGTTTTGGAAAAAAGGAAAATAAGAAGGTGTATATTTCAGAAGATAAAATAGAAAGATCTTTTGTTGCTTATGATGAAAATGTAAAAAATGAATATTTTAGATTAGTAAAGCAAATAGATTGTAAGATTATAGAAATAAGTGAAAAAATTATAGATATGGCAGAAATGAAATTAGGAGATTTAAATACACATATTCATATTTTATTAACAGATCATATAGGCTTTGCAATTGAGCGTGTAAAATCAGGCCTTGAAATAATCAATCCGTTTATTGATGAAATTAAAATTTTATATCCAGATGAATTTGAGATTGCTTCTAAAGGAATACAAATGATAAAGGAGATTTTAAATGTAGATTTAGGCTATGGAGAGATAGGCTTTATAGCAATGCACCTTCAGTCTGCTAGGAAAAATATCAATGTAAAAGAAACCATGAAAAATGCTAGAATTTTAAATGAGATAATTGAAATAATTGAAGATGGACTAAAGATTAATTTAAATAAGACAGATTTTAATTATAAAAGACTAATAAACCATTTGCAAGGTGCTTTAGATAGAATAAAAAATAATATATGTATAGAAAATCCTCTTTTAGAGAATATAAAGGAGCAGTTTAAGGATTCTTTTGAAATAATCAAAAAAATCAAGATAAAAATAGAAGAAGAGTATGAATTAGAAGTTCCAGAGCAGGAACTTGGTTATATGGCAATTCATATAGAAAGATTGAAAACTAAATGATAAATTAGGTGTGTTACTGATTCATCAGGCGTAAACCTACTAGATGGAAAAAAGAGTGTTTCCGTCTATTGGTTTATGCCTTTTGTTATATAATAAATAATCTTATGAAAAAAAAGGAGGAATTATTATGAGTAGTAATATTTTTGGTAAGTTACAAAAGTTAGGAAAATCTTTAATGCTACCGATAGCTGTAATGCCTGTTGTAGCCATACTTTTAAGACTAGGTGTTTTATGGGGATTACCATTTATAACAGCAGCAGGGGAATCTATTTTTGGAAATCTACCAATTCTATTTGCAATAGGTGTAGCAATAGGCTTTGCAAAAGATAATCAAGGAGCAGCAGGTCTTGCTGGTGCTGTAGGATATTTTATTTTAGATTCTTGTGCAAAATCTATAAATGGGGATATTAATATGGGTGTTTTAGCAGGTATGATTGCAGGTATTTTAGCAGGTAATCTTTATAATAAGTATCATAATATTAAGCTTCCTGATTATTTAGGTTTCTTTAGTGGAAAGCGTTTTGTTCCAATCATAACTGCTTTAGCTTGTATCGCTTTAGGATTTGTGTTTGGTCATGGTTGGCCTTATGTTCAAAATATAATTGATTCTATAGGAAATTGGATAATAGGAGCAGGTGAAGCTGGATTATTTGTATATGGACTATTAAACAGATTATTGATTCCAACAGGTCTTCATCATATCATGAACAGTATAGTTTGGTTTATATTTGGAGAATACAATGGTGTAACAGGAGATTTAAATAGGTTTTTTGCAGGAGATCCAAATGCAGGAATATTTATGACTGGATTTTTCCCTGTAATGATGTTTGGTCTTCCAGCGGCAGCTTTAGCTATGTATACTACAGCTAAGAAGGAAAATAAAAAGTCTGTAGCAGGTGTTTTAGGGTCAGTCGCTTTTACAGCTTTCTTAACTGGTATTACTGAACCATTAGAATTTATGTTTATGTTTATAGCACCAGCTTTATATGTTATTCATGCAATATTAACAGGGATATCTATGGCAGTGACTTATAAGCTAGGTATACTTCATGGTTTCGGTTTTTCTGGGGGAGCAATAGATTATGTAATAAATATGAATTTAGCAACGAAAGGGTGGCTTTTAATACCTATAGGATTGGCATTTGGGGCTGTATACTATTTTGTATTTTTATTTGCAATTAAAAAATTTGATATTAAAACTCCAGGAAGAGAAGATAAAGAGGAAAATACTTCAGTTCATTTAAGCAAGGAAGATAGTATGGATTATCTAGCTAGTGAGTATTTAAAGGCTTTAGGAGGAAAAACAAATATAATAGAATTAGATTCTTGTATAACTAGGCTTAGACTTACACTAAGAGATACTGCTGCTGTTGATGAAGATAAACTAAAGCGTCTAGGAGCATCAGGCGTATTAAAAATTAATGATAAGAACATGCAAGTTATTGTGGGAACAAAGGTAGAGATTTTATCTACAAAAATGAAGAAGCTATTATAATAGCTTCTTCAGGTTCCTAATTTATGATTAAAACTTTTAGGAGATGTTTTTATGAAAGCCATTATAAATGGAAAAATCATTTTAGAAGATGTTATCTTAGAGGGATTTGTACTTTTGTATAATAAAGAAATAATAGATATAGTCAAGAAGGAGGAATTAAAAAAAATAGATAGTATTGAAGAAGTGGTGGATGCAAGAAATAATTATATATCGCCTGGTTTTATAGATTTGCATATTCATGGATCTGCAGGGTTTGACATAATGGATGCTAATTTTGAAGCACTAAATAATATTTCAAAATCCATAGCTAAAACGGGAGTAACATCTTTTTTGCCAACTACAATGACCATGTCTAAATATTCTATCATAAGTGCTTTAGAAAACATAAAAAATTGTATGGATAAGAATTTAGAAGGGGCAAAAATTCAAGGTGTTCATATGGAAGGTCCTTTTATAAGTAAAAAATACAAAGGTGCTCAAAATGAAAAATATATCATAAAACCTGATTATGAATTAATAAAACCCTATTTAGATATTTTAAGAATTATAACCTTTGCACCAGAAGAAGATCTTAACTATGAATTTATAGAAAGCATGAAAAAACATAAAAATATAAGACTTTCTATGGGTCATACAAATGCTACTTTTGAAGAAGCATTAAAAGCGATAGAAAGAGGTGTTACGTATATTACACATACATTTAATGCCATGACAGGATTTCATCATAGAAACCCTGGTGTTGTCGGAGCAGTATTCTCAAAAGATGTATATTGTGAGCTAATAGCAGATACGATTCATGTTCATAAAGGTTTTTTTCAAGCTTTTATAGATATAAATAAAAAGCATAGAATTATTTTAGTTACAGATTCAATGAGAGCAGGATGTATGAAATGTGGAGAATATGAATTAGGAGGACAAAGAGTAGTTGTAGATGAAAAGAGTGCAAGACTTGAGGATGGTACTTTAGCAGGAAGCATACTAAAGTTAAATGAAGCTGTAAGAAACATAAGGGATTATACGGATTATAAATTGAATGAAATCGTAAATATGGTTAGCTTAAATCAAGCAAGGGCTATCAATATAGATGATAAACTAGGAAGTATAGAAAAAGGGAAGGTAGCAGATTTAGTTATTTTCGATAAAAATATAAATATTTTAAAAACCATAGTAGAAGGAAATGCTGTATATGAGGTGAGAAACTAATGAGAATTATTTGTGTTGATGATTATGATGAGATGAGTAAAAAAGCGGCTAATATTGTAGCTAGTCAGATAATTTTAAAGCCTGATAGTATCTTAGGACTTGCTACAGGAGCTACACCTTTAGGTATGTATAAATATCTTGTCAAAACTTATAAAGATGGACATATTGATTTTGAGCAAGTTAAAACTTTTAATTTAGACGAATATTATGGCTTAGATAAGGAAAATAAACAAAGTTATTATTATTATATGCATGAGAACTTTTTTAAATTTATAAATATTAGTAAAGAAAGCGTAAATATACCAAATGGTATGGCGAAAGATATCTATCAAGAATCTTTAGAGTATGAAAGAAAGATAAGACAGTGTGGAGGAATAGACTTACAAGTTTTAGGAATAGGTAGAAATGGACATATAGGATTTAATGAGCCAGATATAAAATTTGAAGCACTTACGCATATGGTTAATTTAGATGAACAGACTATAAATGATAATTCAAGATTTTTTGATTCTATGGAAGATGTTCCTACTAAAGCAATTAGTATGGGGATAAAAACTATCATGCATGCTAGAAAAATACTTCTTTTAGCTAGTGGAAAAGAAAAAGCAGATGCTATTTATGGGGCTATCTATGGAAAAATAACTCCTAAACTTCCAGCATCTGTATTACAACTGCATCCAGATGTAATGTTTATAGTGGATAAGGAAGCTGCATCTAAATTAAACTTAGAAAAAATTAATGAAGTGTATTTATAGGAGGATGTATCATGTTTAATATGTTCAGAAAAAATAAAGTATTTAGTATAAGATCACCCTTTGAAGGAGAAATTCGAGATATAACGACAGTAAGTGACCAAGCTTTCTCAAATAAGTTACTTGGAGATGGAGTTGCAGTAAAACCAAAAAACAATATTGCTGTTGCTCCTTGTGATGGAAAGATTACTCAAATTTTTCCTACGAATCATGCTTTTGGTATAACTACAGAAGAAGGATTAGAAATATTGGTTCACATAGGTATAGATACAGTAGATTTAAAAGGAGAAGGATTCAAAAGACTTGTAGAAGTCGGAAGTAAAGTGAAAAAAGGAACAGGAATTATTGAAGTTAATTTAGCATATATAAAAAACTCAGGAAAGGATACCATTACGCCAATTGTTATAACGAATATGGATAAAGTAGAAAGTTTAGATAAGAATTTTAATAATGGAGAAGAAATATTAAAAATTAAGATAAAAAAATAGATGAATCAAATGAAATGATTCTATGTAAAGTCAGTAAGATTTAAAAAGAAGTTAGATTAAATAATATTTTTAATTATAAATCCCCTGCTTTCAGATAAAAAAAGCAGGGGATATTTATTAAAATATTATATGTGCCATAAACACAATTATTGGCAGCGTAATGAGAGTACGTTCAATAAATATAATGATTAAGTCTTTTATAGAAACAGGGATCTTTGAACCTAAAAGTAATCCACCAACTTCAGACATGTAAATAAGCTGAGTAACAGAAACGCATGCTATAACAAATCGAGTTAGCTCACTTTTAATAGAAGTTCCTATAACTGAAGGAAGGAACATATCTGCAAACCCTACAACAAGTGTTTGGGAAGCTTCTTTTGCTTCTGGTACTTGTAAAAGTTTTAATAAAGGGATAAAAGGTAATCCTAACCATTTGAATATAGGAGTATACTCAGCAAAAACTAGTGCAAGTGTTCCCATAGCCATAACTACAGGTGCTACTCCTAGCCACATATCAAGAATATTTTGAACTCCTTGTTTTATGAAGTTCATAGGATTATCATTTTTACTAGCTTTTTCTACTGCTTTTTCTAGACCCCATTTAAAAGAAGAATAGTTTTTTGGAATTGCTTCTGAATCATCTTTTTTCACATTGTTAAAATATGTGTCAGGTTTTTTTGATAGGGGTGGTATACGTGGTGTTATCATTGCTGCTGTTATTCCAGCTAAAAGAATCGTTAAATAAAATGGAACAAACATGTGTCCAAGATTCACTTGAGAAATTACTACAAGGCTGAAAGTTATTGAAACGGCTGAGAAGGTTGTCCCAATAACAGCTGCTTCTCTTTTTGTATAATAACCGTCCTCATATTGCTTGCTTGTAAGAAGTACGCCGATTGTTCCATCTCCAAGCCAAGATGCAATACAGTCTATTGAAGAACGTCCAGGCAAAGTAAAAATAGGACGCATTATTTTTGTAAGCAAAGCACCGAAAAATTCTAACAATCCAAAATCTAATAATAATGGTATAAACATACCTGCAAAAAGAAACACTGCAAATAAAATAGGAAGTAAATCATTTAATAAAAGACCACCTGTATTTTCTGACCAGATCCACTCAGGACCTATCTTGTAAAATGTAGAAATTGCAAATATAGTACCTAGAATACGAGAACTAAACCATAATGGAGATACATTAAATAATGTATTTAAAAACTTACTGTTTAAAATCATTTGAGGTTTAAATAGTTTTGTAATAATTGTACCTAAAAAAGTAATACATATAATTCCTGTCATAATTGCTGGTAATAGATTGTTAAGATGCTTTAAAACAAAATTAGAAAGTATTGCAATAGGAATTGTAACTTCTCCATGATATAAAATGGGCGTCATGAAAAGCAGAGTGCCTATTAATGATGGTATGATAAATTTTAGTAAGTTAGTTGATGAATAATTAAAATTTATTGGTTTTTCCATAGTTTTACTCCTTTACTGTGAATATTTATGCGACAATACTCGTCTATTATAATGCATAAATATAAAATTGCCAAGAGATAAAATACAAAAGATAATAGGTGATTTTTGTAAAAAAAAAACATCTCTGCTTAGGTCAATGTAGATCTAAGCAGAGCCCAGTTATACAAGATTACAAGGGAATTTTATTAAAGATTTCTAGAGGTCAGTATTCAAATATGCTTCTAACTTTTTATTATATAGATTTATAAGCTCGTAAGCTAAATTTTCATCAATTTTTCCATTAGCAGAAGGGGTTTGAAAAATTCTTTTTGGCAATTTTATATTTTTTAAATCAAACTTAAGCATTTTCTTAATTTTTAATTTTGTTTTATAAATTTTATCTGCGATAGTAGTTAGATCATTTTCAGTTAAATTATAACCAATAGTATTTAATGCAAGAAGAATTGTATTTTTATCATATACTTTTCTTGCAAATAAGCAAATAATAAGGGAATTTAATATACATCTTTCTCTTTCCTCATAAAAGATCATTTCAATAAGCTTTTCTTTATCAAATTCTTCCATTGATTGATCTATGGAATAACCAGCGTTACATAAATGAGAATGTCTAGCTCCAACAGTATGTCCAACGATAGAACCATATCCTGTATGATATCCAGGAGTTTCATTCCCTGCAAATTGAACAGCAAAATCCATTCCTCCATATTTTTGAGAAGCTTTATAAGAACCTTTTGATAAAATTTTATAAAATTCATTCGTATTTGCTGCCATATATTCAACTGCTTTTATATAATTTTTTACATGGCCATATTTAAGAGGAATTATAGTATGGTCATTGGTAATAAGTCCTTTTTTATAACTTTCAGTAGCCCACCCTAATACAACACCCGTAGAAATAGCATCAAATCCCATTTGTTCGACTTTCTCTATAAGTTCTAAAATAGCATCCGTTGTATTTATTCCTAAATAACTACCTAATGCAAATATCAATTCATAATCATAGGCAACATTTACCGATTCAAATTCATAACCTTCATCGAATTCTCTTCTAAACTGGCCTATATGTATACAACCTACTGGACAGCTTGTACAAGCCATTTTTCTTATAAGATTTTTTTGGGCAAATTTTTCTCCAGATATATTTTCTGCATATTCAAAATGGTTTTCTGTTAAATTTCTTGTAGGGAATGAACCGATTTTGTTCATAGGTAAAACATTTACAGAAGTGCCAAGATCATGATATTTTTTCATTAATTTTGTTTCTGTAACTTTTTTATATATTTCTTTATAAACTTTAAAGTATTCTTTAAAGTTTTCAATTTGAATACTTTGATCACCAATTGTTACGATAGCTTTTAGATTTTTACTACCAAATAGGGCTCCAAGTCCAAGACGTCCAAAATGTCTGTATGTATCTACACATACATTTGCAAAGCTTGAAAGATTTTCACCTGCAGGACCAATTCGAAGTATACTTCTTTTTCCTTCTCCAGATTCTCTTTCTCTAATAATTCTTCCAGTTTCATCTGTACAAAGTCCCCATAAAGCTCTAGCATCTTTAAAAGCTATATTATTACTTTTTATGGTTAAATAAGTTGGCTTTTTGCTTTTTCCAGTAATAACAACTGCATCATAACCTGCAAAAAGAAGAGTCATAGCCATTCTTCCACCTGCGTAGCTTTCACCAAGTTCCATTGTTAAAGGAGAATAAAACATAGCAACAGTTTTTGTAATAACAGGAAATATTGAAGATGCTGCTCCAATAGCAAATATAATAGGTTGATTTTCATCTAATGGATGTAACTGAGGTTTTATATTTTCTTCTAAAAGTTTTGAAGCAACGCCTACTCCACCTAAATATTCACATAGATCTTGTCTGTGTTTTACGCTTATTTTTTTACTTGATAAATCAATATATAAAACGCTTATATAATTTTTATAAATCATCATCTACTTCCTCCATTCTTAAACATGCATGAGGGCAAAATTTAGTACAAATACCACAATGCTTACAAATAATAGGTTTTTTAGATTCTTCATCAAAGGAAATAGCACCGACTATACACGCAGATACGCATTTTTTACATCCAATACACACTTCTTCATTTAATATAACTCCACCACCACTTCTTTTTTCTAAAGCTTTTGATGGGCAGCTTTCTAGGCAAGCTCTTTCATCTTTGCAAGCTACACAAACCGTACTTGTAAATTTACCACTTAATCCTCCACTTGTTTTAATTTTGATAGCGCTTTTTTCTAAAGAATGATGCTTATAATTTATGCAAGAACAACTCAGCATACAAGAATAACAGCCTATACATTTATTCATGCCATCTGCTTTTATAATTTTAGCCATTTTATCACCTCATATAAAAATGTAGGTTTCTATGAAAAAATAATACCTTAATATATCTTTCCTAATAAGGTAAATAATTATTTCAAAAAAAAACTCCTTTCTGGCTTGAATATTATTAATTCTTGCCAGAAAGGAGAATCTATTTACATTTCAGTATTGTTTAGTTATTTCTTAAAATATCCATTGGAATTCCCCAAAATTTAGCTTGGGTTATAGCAAGGTTATTATGAAATTTGTTATTACGATTTTGTAGATTCAAATTATTAAAGTTAAAACCTATTCCATAGAATTTAGCTTCATCATATAAAATATTATTTTCAAAAGTTATATTTCTAGAATTGTTATTAATTAGAGATATAGTAGTAATTATCAGCGTAAGCAATATTATTAAAATGCTTGCTTTGTTAATTATTTTCAATGGAACATCCTTCTTTCTTATAATAGATTATCAATTGTATAGTTTTATTATAGGTTTTCAGGGTCTTTAGAAAAATAAATCCTTTGACTCATATTTTTTGCTTTTTGAATTTCGTCTTGAATTTCATCTATTTTTTTCATGATAATTTCCATTTCAATTTTGGGTATATTATAGTATAGAAATAAATCTTCAAATTGTTTTATAGTCCTATTTAATTTACTATTTATTTCAATAAATGTATTAATATTTCGACTATTGACTGCGCTTTTAAATTGTTCTAAATCTATTTTAATAAGTTCAACAACATCTGATTCACATTCAAATACTCTTAGTGGTAAAGGATAAGGCTTGATTCTTTCTAAAAAATATTTACCTTTTTTATTAATATTATATACGTATACTAATTCGATTCCTCCAACATTAAATTTTACATAACACATTTTGCTATTAACCTGTTCAACCTTTGCGCCTAATTGTATGAGTTTCATATCATGTTGGCTTGCTTCAGCATTTACATACTTTCTCATACCGAACACCTCACTTTTAATTAGCTTTAATAAGATTCTAACATAAATATTTAAATTTGGTAATAGGTAAGATTGATAAAAACAAAAAATTTACAATTTGCAGAAATATTAAACAAACAAGAAAAATTTTAAGAATGAATAATAAAATCTATATCAATTCATGTAAAATGAAGATAAATCAAAATAAATGCAATATTATAAGTTTTGAATATGTTTTCTTATGTAGTAAAATAGAAATATTAGATTATTTTATTTAGGAGATGAAGACTATGTTACACAATCATTTAACTATTGCACTCATAATATTTACATTAACTTATGGAGCTATAGTATCAGAAAAAATTAACAGAACTGCGGTTGCTCTCTTAGGAGCTGTGCTTATGTTAATTTTCAAAGTTATCTCTCAAGATTTTGCTTTTGAAGTGATTGATTTTAATACTTTAGGGTTATTGATCGGTATGATGATAATCGTTAATATTTTAAAAAGAACAGGGATATTTCAATATTTAGCTATTAGAACAGCAAAAAAATCAAATGGAGATCCATGGAGAATTATTCTTTTGTTTTCAGTTATTACAGCTCTTTCTTCAGCCTTATTAGATAATGTGACTACTATTTTACTTATTGCTCCAGTAACATTAGTAATAACAGATACATTAAATGTAAATCCAATTCCGTTTTTAATTCCGGAAATATTAGCTGCTAATATTGGTGGAACTACTACACTTATAGGAGATCCACCTAATATAATGATTGGTGGAGCAACTAACTTGGGTTTTATAGACTTTATTGTGAACCTTTTCCCTGTTGTTTTAGTAATATTTATCATCACATTATTTTTGTTAAAGCTTATATTTAGAAATAGTTTGAAAGTTAATGAAGAGAATAAAAGAAAAATAGCATCTTTAAGTGAAGAAAAAGCTATAAAAGACAAAGTTTTATTAATAAAAAGTATAAGTGTTTTGATTTTAACAATGATTGGTTTTACTGTACATCAAATTTTAGGTTTTGAATCTGCTACAATTGCTATGTTTGGTGCAGCAATTTTGCTACTAATAAGTAATATTGAGCCAGAAGAAATATTATTAGAAGTAGAGTGGCCAACTATATTTTTCTTTGCTGCATTATTTATTTTGGTTGGAGCTTTAGAAGAAGTTGGAGTCATAAAATTTATGGCAACAAAATTAATTAAATTAACAAAAGGAAATACATTCGTTACAACAATGTTAATATTGTGGTTATCTGCAATAGCATCTTCTTTTCTGGATAATATACCGTTTGTTGCTACTATGATTCCCTTAATTAAAAATTTAGAAGTAATTTCAGATGTCAATTTAGTTCCATTATGGTGGGCATTAGCTTTAGGTGCTTGTCTTGGAGGAAATGGAACTTTAGTTGGAGCTTCTGCTAATGTTATAGTTGCAGGTATATTAGAAAGACGATGTAATAAATTATCTTTTGCTGAATATATGAAGGTTGGTTTTCCACTTATGATAGTTTCAATTATATTATCATCGATTTATTTAATTGTTTTTTATTTATAGACGAAATGGAAATCTCTATTTTAGAGATTTCCATTCTGTATTTATATAAGATTAGTATAAAATATAGTTTTATTGATTAATGTAAAAAGTGTTGAAAGTTTTTATAACATACGTTATAATTTCATTGAAAGACGAACTATTGATATAAATAAACGATTATTGTTCACTTGTATAAATCTAGCAATAGGGGCTGGATGTTTCTACCGAACTACCGTAAATAGTTGTAGACTATAAGTGTTATGTGCTTATTTTCAAGGTAATCTTTATGATTTTAATCTTAATTTTCCCTCTTTACAATAGGTTATGTAAAAGCTGATAAACTAAAGATAATTCGATTTATTATAGATAATATTCGGTAATAAACGAATAAAATCAAGTTTTTTAGATGTTAAAATAATAAAAATTGTATGAGGGAAGAATAATTAATGATTTTTTTAGGGAGATGATTATTTTGAAGTATGATGTAATAGTGGTAGGCGCTGGTCCATCAGGAATTTTTACGGCATTAGAACTTATTAGGCAAAAATCTAGTAAAAAAGTCTTAATTATTGAAAAAGGAAGAAGTATAGAGAAAAGACATTGTCCTAAAGAAGAAACAGAGGTATGTGTTTCATGTAAACCATATTGTCATATTACAACAGGCTTTTCAGGTGCAGGCGCTTTTTCAGATGGAAAATTGTCTTTAAGCTATGAGGTGGGAGGAGAGTTGCCAAGTTTAATTGGAAGCAGTAAAGCACAGGATTTGATTAATTATACGGATAAGATTTATCTAGAATTTGGAGCAGATCCAAAAGTAGAAGGGTTAGAAAACAATGATGCTATTAAAGAGATTAGAAGAAAAGCTATAGAAGCAGGGCTTAAATTAGTTGACTGTCCTATTAGGCATCTAGGAACAGAAAAAGCACAGGAAATATATTTTAAAATACAAAATTATCTTATAAAGTCAGGTGTAGAAATAAAATTTAATACAGTTGTAAAAGATATTGTTATTGAAGAAGGAGTAGCGAAGGGAGTAAAAATAGCGAACTCACAAACTAAAGAAAATGAAGAAATACTATATGGAAATAAAATCATTATTGCCACAGGTAGAAAAGGGGCAGATTGGCTGAAGGATATGTGTGTAAAACATGGAATCAATCATAGTGCTGGAACTGTGGATATTGGTGTACGTGTTGAAGTAAGGAATGAAATTATGGAAAAAGTTAATAATGTGCTTTATGAATCAAAGCTTATAGGATATCCAGAGCCATTTAGGAATAAAGTTAGGACTTTTTGTCAAAATCCAGGAGGCTTTGTTAGTCAAGAAAATTACGATAATGATTTAGCAATAGTGAATGGACATTCGTATAAAGATAAAAAATCTGAGAATACAAATTTGGCTATATTAAGCTCACATAATTTTTCACAACCATTTAATCAACCGATCCAATACGGGAAGAAAGTAGCAGAATTAGTAAATATGCTAGGAAATGGTAAAATATTGGTACAAAGATATGGAGATATATTAGATGGAAAGAGAACTTGGCAGCATGAATTAGACCAGTCAAATGTAAAACCTACACTGCCTGATGCTATAGCTGGAGATGTAACATCTGCTATTCCTTATAGACCTATGATGAATATTTTAAACTTTATTAAGGCAATGAATACAGTGGTGCCTGGTTTTGCAAGTAGAGAAACATTATTATATGGTCCAGAAATAAAGTTTTATAGCAATAAAATAAATTTAGATCAAAATTTTGAAACAAATATAAAACGACTACATTGTTTAGGAGATTCAAGTGGTTGGACAAGAGGTTTAATGATGGCATCTGTTATGGGTGTATTGATGGGGCAAATGATTGCTGAAGAAAAATAGAATAAAATATTTAAATTTTACTATAAAAATAGCATCCAAGATTGGGTGCTATTTTTATAAAGAAGTTAGAGCTACTATATAAATGAAAATTCTACATAAATTGACACAAAACTATAAAGATTTATTATATAATGTTATAATAATAAATTGTTATAAAAATAAGGAAGCAAATAAAACGATTTTACTATGCATATAGAAAAGCAGAAGGGAGATAATCGAAAGAAAAAATTATGATTGAAAAAATATTTGAAAAAAGAAAATCTGTAATTCTAGTGGTAGATGACTCAAAATTAATGCGTGCTACCTTTCGGCAATTTTTGAAAAATGAAGGTTATGATGTTATTGAAGCTAAAAATGGAATAGAGGCACTTTATATTTTTAAAGAAATAAAACCAGATATTGTTTTGATGGATTTTGTAATGCCAGGAATCGATGGTGTTAATGCTTGTGCACAATTACAGAAATTACCTGATGGAAAGAATACTCCTGTGATTATGATTACCTCTTTGGAAGATGAAAATTCTGTAAATTTAGCCTTTGAGGCTGGAGCAACTGATTATATTAGTAAACCTATTAATTGGGCTGTTTTACGCCAGCGTTTAAAACGTTTATTACATGCAAGACATATGGAGATAACACTAAATCAAAGTGAAGCATTTGCCCGTTCCATAATAGATCATGCAAACGAAGGAATTATTACTATAGATATTGATGGGATTATAAAATATATAAATCCTGCAACTGAACAAATTTTTGGATATTTGTCTAGTGAAATAATAGGAAAAAACATTTGTGTGCTTATTCCAAACTTTAATTATTGTGATAACTTTAATAACAATGCTAAATTAATGGATATGAACAAGGAAATAATTGGGCATCGAAAGGATCATTCTACATTACCTATTGACCTTACAATAAGCAAGTTTTATGTAGAAGAAAAGTGTTTTTTTACTTTGATGCTTAGAGACATTACAGAACGAAAACAGTATGAAGAAATGATTAAATATCAAGCTTTTTACGACTCGTTAACAGATCTACCAAATCGACTTTTGTTAAAAGAACGTATAACTTTTGAGATTTCTCATGCGAAACATACGAATCAGAAGCTAGCTGTAATGTATCTTGATTTAGACAGGTTTAAGCTCATTAATGATACGCTTGGTCATGATACAGGAGATAAATTATTAAAAGAAATAGCTGGAAGATTAAAAAGTTGTATAGGTGAAGATGATACGGTTGCTCGCCTAGGCGGGGATGAGTTTGTAATTTTATTACAAGGAATAAAGCATGAGGAAAAGGTTGCTAAAATTGCTAATAAAATTCTTGAAGGAATTAGACAGCCCTTAATAATTGACAATCATGAGCTTTATATTACTATTAGTATTGGTGTTGCTATTTATCCTGATGATGGTGAAGATGATGAAACTTTATTGACAAATGCTGACGTTGCTATGTATAGAGCAAAAGAAAAAGGGAAAAATAATTTTCAGTTATATACATCATCTTTAAATGATAAAGCTCTTGAACGATTAGCACTAGAAAATAGTTTGCGTCGTGCTTTAGAATATAAAGAATTTGTAGTTTATTATCAACCAAAAGTAAATACGAAAACTGAAAAAATAATTGGAATGGAAGCTTTGATACGTTGGCAGCATCCTAAATGGGGATTGGTGCCTCCACAAAAATTTATTCCCTTAGCTGAAGAAACAGGATTGATTGTACCTATAGGTGAATGGGTATTGCGTACTGCTTGTGCTCAAAATAAAGCCTTACAAAATGCCGGATTACCTCCCTTAACTGTAGCAGTTAATCTTTCAGCACGTCAATTTGAATTACAAGATTTAACTAAAATGGTCTCAAAAATATTAGAGGAAACAGGATTAGAGCCGAAATATTTAGAGTTAGAAATTACAGAAAGTATAGCTATGAAGAATATAGAGCATACCCTTAAGATGATTAACGAACTAAAAGATATGGGAGTCAAGTTTTCTATAGATGACTTTGGCACTGGATACTCTTCTTTGAGTCAATTAAATAGCTTTGCGATAAACAAACTAAAAATTGATAAGTCTTTTGTAAGTAAGATCGATGGAAAAAAAGGGAATTCAATCATTGCTTCAACAGTGTTAGCTTTAGGAAAAAGTCTTGAATTAGGAGTTGTTGCTGAAGGTGTAGAAACGAAAGAACAGGTTGAGTTCTTAAAACAAAATGATTGTGATGAAATGCAAGGATATTTTTTTGGCAAGCCTATGTCTAATGAAGATTTTGAAAAATTTTATTATAATAAACTAAAAGAAAGTTGATTGAGGTATTTTAATAAAGATAATCAATAAATTCCCCAGTATATTAAATATGCTGGGGAAATTTTTCTAATAATGGTTGAAACACATTTTGGAATTAAAAAATAAAGAGTATTTTTTAATGTATAAAATAAGAACTATAGATAAAATTAATAATATTTTTTTTCGTATAGATAGAATAAATGATAGGAGTAATTTTAGTATGCTATACTGTAGTAAGGGAAATTATAAACTATGGAAAAGGGGTTGTATAAATGAAAAAATTACTAAGTATTATTACTATTATAGCTTTACTTTTGAGTCTTGTACTTACTGGATGTGGTAGCAAAGTAAATAGTAATGAAGAGGCTTCAAATAATGAATTTAAGTCACAAATATTATTTAAAGGATCTTCTACGCTGGCTCCTGTAATTGCAAAGATTTCTACTAATTTTATTGAAAAATATAAAACTTGGGATAAAGTAGATAAAGATTTTCCAAATAAAAGCTTAGATATATTTGTTTCAGCAGGAGGTTCTTCAGCAGGAGTAAAGGCGGTTATAGATGGAAGTAGTGATTTTGGAATGGTTTCAAGATCTGTTTCTGATGAAGAAAAAGGGAAAATAGAGGGATATAAAGAATTTAAAATAGGGTTAGATGCCTTAACTATATCTGTAAATCCAGAAAATAAAGTATATGAAGTGAAAAAGAGCTTATCCACAGAAGAAATTCAAAAGATTTTTTCTGGAGAATATAAATATTGGGATGAATTAGATAGTAGTTTGGCACATGAAGAAATTGTTATTGTCACAAGAGACTTAGGTGGAGGTGCTCATAAAGTATTCCAAAAGAAGGTTATGGGTGATAAAAAAGTTAGAGAAGATGCTATCCAAGCTCCTTCAATGGGTGCATTAGTTACAAAAATCATGGAAAATAAAAACGCAATTGGATATGCATCTTATGGAATGGTAAATCAAAATACTGGAAAAATTATTCCATTAGATGTAGATGGAGTATCTCCAACAAAGGAAAATATTATAAGTGGTGATTACAAAATTTCTAGACCTCTTTTAGTAATAAAAAAAGGAGAGCTATTACCACAAGAAAAAGCTTTTATAGATTTTCTTCTATCAGAGGAAGGTATGAAAATAGTTGAGAAAATGGGATTTGTTCCTGCAAAATAAATAAAATTCAGAAGGATTTCCTTCTGAATTTTATTTATTCATTTTTATGATTTTTGAGGATGTGAATATATGCATAGGAAATTTGAAAAAATATTTGCTATTATTATAAAATTACTTACTTTCTTTTCTATCATTATGCTTAGCTTTATTATTATATTTATTATAAAAGAAAGTATACCTGTTTTTAAGAAAGTTTCGTTATTAGATTTTTTATTTAAAATGGAATGGAATCCTTTAGGGGAACCCCAAAGTATATCGATATTTCCAATGATTTTAGCAAGTATTTATGTATCTTTATTAGCGATTATAATAGCTCTTCCTATTGGTGTAGGATCTGCAATATTCTTATCTAGCGTTTTAAGTGAAAAAATAAGAAAAATATTAAAGCCTGCTATTGATATATTAGCAGGCATTCCATCTGTTATTTATGGATTGATTGGATTATTGGTACTTGTAAAATTCTTTGAAGTTAATTTTGATTTTTCATCTGGAGAATCTGTCTTAGCAGGAGGAATATTACTTTCTATTATGATTCTTCCTTATATTATTTCTACATGTGATGAATCAATGATCAGAATTAGCAAGCAATATAAAATTATGTCAGAAGGCTTGGGTGTATCTAAATGGCATATGATTCGTTATCTGATTTTACCTGCATCTAAAAAAAGTATTTTTGCTGGAAGTATTTTAGCTTTAGGAAGGGCAATGGGAGAGACTATGGCTGTCATGATGGTTATAGGAAATAGTCCAGTTTTACCAAAGCTTTTTGGAAAAGCCCAAACTATATCAGCTCTTATTGCATTGGAGATGGGGGGAGCTGAGGTAGATAGTCTTCATTATCATGCTTTATTTGCTGCAGGCTTTGTATTGATGATGATTCTTTTTTTTATAAACATGATTTTTCACTATATAATAAAGAATATAGATTTATGATTTATGTTTATATGTAGTTAAGGAAGTGAACAATAGTATGAAAAAAAATAAAAGACATATAGGAATAAAACTATGGAGTATAATAAGCGGAATAATACTTATAGTTTTAGTTTTATACATTAATATCTATATTTTTTATAAGGGTATACATGGATTAAATTATAAGTTTTTATTTTATATGCCAAAGGGGTTTCCTATTGGAACAGAGGGAGGAATATTTCCTGCTATTATAGGAAGTATTTACTTTACAGTAATTGCTTGTTTTTTTGCTAGTATGATTGCTATAGCGACAGCTTTATATCTTAATTTTTATTGTAGCAATAAAAAAATATATGGAATTATTCATATTGTCATTCAATCTACAGCAGGTATTCCATCAATTGTTTTGGGGTTATTTGGATATACTTTCTTAGTTGTTCATTTAAATTTAGGAATATCGTTATTATCTGGTGGGATTGTTTTAGGTATCATGATTTTTCCATTTATAGAAGTAAGAGTGGAAAAAATACTAGAGGAAATCAATAAAGATTTAGTATATGCTTCTTATGCTTTAGGTATTTCAAAATCATATACTTTTTTTAAAGTTATAATACCCATGTGTTTTAGTGAGATTCTATCTTCTATAGCTTTAGCAGGAGGTTTTGCTATGGGTGCAACAGCTCCTATAATGTTTACAGGAGGTGTTGTTTATGCACCTGTCCCTAATAGTTTACTTTCTCCTGCAATGGCTTTTGCCATATCACTTATATATATTAATAGGAGAAGGGATATCGATAGAAAATGCATATAAAACAGCTTCTATATTATTATTATTTCTCTTAATTTTGAATAGTTTTAGTATGTTAGTAGGGTTTTTTAGGAAGGGGATATAGAATGGGTGCTATTCTTAAGATCAAAAATTTATCTGTGGATTTTGATAATAAGAAAATTATTAAAAATATAAATATGAAAATTGAAGAAAAAAAGATTACAGCAATTATAGGTCCTTCTGGATGTGGAAAGTCTACTTTTATTAAAAGCCTAAATAGAATGATAGAAGAGGAAAAAAATTCAACAATTCATGGTGCAATACTATTAAATGGGAAAAATATAAGGGACATGGATAAGGAACAAGTACGTGAAAAAATAGGAATGGTATTCCAAAGTCCTACTCCTTTTCCATTGTCAATATATGAAAATATGACTTATGCTCCTGTTTATTATGGAATAAAGGATAAAAAACAATTAAAACTTATTGTAGAAGAAAAATTAAAGATTGCTGGTCTTTATGAAGAGGTAAAACATGATTTAAAGATGAAAGCAACAAAACTTTCGGGAGGACAGCAACAACGTCTTTGTATTGCTAGAGCATTGACTGTTGAACCAGAAATATTATTATTAGATGAACCTTGTTCAGCTTTGGATATAAAAAATACTGCAAATATTGAAGAAATGCTGATGAAGCTTTCTGATATATATACTATTATCATTGTTACCCATAATCTTTCTCAGGCAAAGAGAATTGCTGATTATACAGCTTTTATGTTAAATGGAGAAATCGTAGAATATGGAAAGACGGAAGAATTGTTTGAGAGTCCTAAAGACATAAGAACTAAGCAGTATATAGATGGAAGTTTTGGATAGAAACAAACAGCGTTATTTTGGTATGATAGGTAAAGAAAAAGTAAAAATGCAATCACTAAATTACCCCTATGAAACATATTAATATAAGAAGGGGGTGTTTTTTTGCGTTATAGGAGATATCACCATAGAAAAATGAAAAGTAGCTTAAAAGCATTTATTAGTATATTAATCACTTTTTTAGTACTTATTTATGGATTCTTACTAGTTGATCAGAAAATAAAGCCTGCATTTATAGCGATAGCTGAGGTTAAAGCAAGAGAAATTGCTACTCGAGCTATTAACGAATCTGTAAATGCAACAGTTTCACAAGATATAAAATATCAAGATTTAATTTTTATAAGAACAGATAATGAAGGCAGTGTTACGATGATGCAAGCAAATACAATGATGATGAACAAATTAGCATCAGAGGTTGCATTATCTGTTCAAGATAACATTAAACAAATAAAGGCTTCATCTGTAAGGGTTCCATTAGGAACTGTATTTAAGAGTCAACTTTTAGCAAAATATGGTCCTAAAATTCAAATTAATGTTACCCCTATTGGAATGGTGAGTGTGAATTTTAAAACAGAATTTGAGGAATCAGGGATAAATCAAACAAGACATAAAATATATCTAGTTGTTAAAACACAAGTAAGAATTATAGTTCCTTTTTCTTCTAAGGCGACAATGGTTGAAACAGCTGTACCTATTGCAGAAACAATTATCGTTGGTAAAGTGCCACAAAACTATATTTTTGTGCCTAAGGATGAGGTTTTGAATGTTGTTCCTAATGATATATCACAATAAATTAAAATGCCACCTATTATAGAATGATACTATAATAGGTGGTTATTTTACCGACAAAATAAAATTCCAAATATTTCGAATTAAAAGAAAAGTGTTTACATTACAGTTTGTGTATGCTAAAATATCATTAATATAAAATTCGACAAAAATCATCTCTATAAAAAGTTCTTGCTCTTAAAAATCAGATAATTATATATTTTTTCAATATAAAATATATAATTGCATATTGAAAAATTTCGTCGTGTATACTATAATAAAAAAACAAGTCGAAATATGTCGATGATATAATATTTTTTTTATGTTTAATTTTTTAAATTTTCCATATGATAAAGATAATGGGGGGTGGAAATAAAATAAAATAAGCAATTTTAAAATTACTTAAAGGAGGAAGAGTATGGCGAATATTAATCAAAATCAAGACAGAGAACAGTGGGGGTCTAAAATAGGTTTTATATTAGCAGCAGCAGGTTCAGCGGTAGGACTAGGAAACTTATGGAAGTTCCCTTATATGGCCGGTAAAAACGGTGGAGGCGCTTTTGTATTGGTATATTTTATAATTTTATTCCTTGTTGGTTTTACATTAATGTTAGCTGAAATTGTTTTAGGTAGACATACTCAATTAAATGCAATAGGTGCTTATAGAAAAATACGTAAAAATTGGGCATGGGTTGGTGGACTTGGAGTTTTAGCTGGATTTTTGATTCTTTCATTCTATAGTGTTGTTGGTGGATGGGTAATCAACTATATTGTTAAGTCACTAACAGGTGCTTTAAATGTATCAGATGCTGAGGTTTTAGGTGGTATGTTTGGAGAATTAATATCTGGGACAACTGTTCCAATATTTTATCATGGACTATTTATGTTAGCTACATTATTAATTGTATTTGGTGGAATTGGTGGAGGAATTGAAAAATCAAGTAAGATTATGATGCCAGCACTTTTTATTATGATTATTATACTTGCTATTCGTTCAATGACACTACCAGGTGCTGTTGAAGGAATTAAGTATCTTTTAGTTCCTGATTTTTCAAAAATAACGATAGGTGTTATACTTGATGCGTTAGGACAAGTATTCTTCTCACTAAGTTTAGGTATGGGATGTATGATTACTTATGGTAGTTATTTAAGTAAAGATACTAATATACCACAAAGTGCTACAATTATTCCGCTTATTGATACTGGAGTTGCTTTGCTTGCAGGACTTGCAGTATTACCAGCAGTTTTTGCTTTTGGTTTTGAGCCATCAGCAGGACCTGGACTTATATTTATTACATTTCCTGCAGTATTTGCACAGATGCCTTTAGGTTCACTTTTTGCTGTAATGTTCTTTGTATTAGTTTTATTTGCAGCTTTATCTTCTTCTATTTCACTACTTGAAGTATGTGTTGCATATGTAGTAGATGAATGGAAAATGAATCGTAAGGTTACTACAATTGTGCTAGGAGTAGTAATATTCTTAATTGGTATTCCATGTTCATTATCATTAGGTCCTTGGTCAGATATAACTTTACTTCCTGGAAAAGGATTCTTTGATACTTTTGATTTTGTATCAAGTAATATCTTACTTCCATTAGGAGGATTACTATTATGTATTTTTGTAGGATGGATTTGGGGTACAGATAATGCGATTAAGGAAGCTACAAATGATGGGAATTTAGAGTTCAAGTTATCTGGAGCTTGGGCATTTCTTGTGAAGTATGTTGGTCCAGTAGCTATTCTTTTAGTGTTTATACGTTCATTATTGTAAGAAAAAGATCGGTTTAAAACCGATCTTTTTTATTGTAAAAAAGTATAAATTTAATAGTGAATTTTATTTATTTTAGCGTATAATAAACATGATAGTATTCGTTAAGGTTGGTGATAATATGCAATTTAATGAAAATAATGAAATTATTGAATTTGTAGAACAAAGAGCTATATTGGTTGGATTAAGTACAGGTAGTAAAAATGAGAT
Source organism: Crassaminicella thermophila (assembly GCF_008152325.1). Taxonomy (GTDB): domain Bacteria; phylum Bacillota; class Clostridia; order Peptostreptococcales; family Thermotaleaceae; genus Crassaminicella_A; species Crassaminicella_A thermophila. The sequence continues at coordinate 1,746,632 of NZ_CP042243.1, read as the reverse complement.
TACTACAATTGAAAATTCTTTAAAAGAGCTAGAGGAGTTAGCAAAAGCTGCAGGAGCAAAAGTTATAAACACAATTATACAGAACAAGCAAAAAATTGATTCAGCCTTTTATATAGGGAAAGGTAAGGTTGAAGAAATTAAAATTCTTTGTGATGAATTAGATGCTAATTTGGTGATATTTAATGATGAGCTTTCTGGAGCTCAAATTAGAAATTTAGAAGAATCAATAGAAAGAACTATCATTGATAGAACTACATTGATTCTAGATATTTTTGCACAAAGAGCACAATCAAAGGAAGGGAAATTGCAGGTTGAATTAGCTCAGCTTCAGTATAGATTACCAAGACTGGTTGGACTAGGGAAATCTTTATCTAGAACAGGTGCAGGAATCGGAACTAGAGGACCAGGAGAAAAAAAATTAGAGCTTGATCGAAGACATATTTTAAATAGAATTACGGATATAAAGTGTCAATTAAAGGAAATCAAAAAAAATCGAGAGATTCAGAGAAAACAGAGAAAGAAAAATGAAATTCCAGTTGTAGCGTTAGTAGGTTATACGAATGCTGGTAAATCTACATTAATGAATAAACTTATATCAAAGACAGGATCTTTACAAGAAGATAAAGAAGTATATGTAGAAGATATGTTGTTTGCTACATTAGATACTGCCCATAGAAAAATTGCACTCCCAAGTAAAGAAGAATTTATTTTAATTGATACAGTAGGATTTGTTAGTAAGCTACCACATGCATTGGTGGAGGCTTTTAAAGCTACTCTTGAGGAAGTTGAGTATGCTGATTTGCTTCTTCATGTTGTAGATGCTACAAATCAAGATTATGAGATGCAGATGAAAGTTACAAATAAAGTATTAGGGGAATTAAATGTAAAAGATAAAAGGATGATTCTAGTATTTAATAAAATAGATAAGATCGAGAATATACACATTCCTTCTGGAGAAGATATTATTCATATTTCAGCATTAGAAGAAATTGGTATAGATAGGTTGTTATGTAAAATAAAAGAAAAAATATTTGCTGATATGAAAAAGGCAATACTTCTTTTACCCTATGATCGAGGGGATATTGTATCATACTTATGCGATAAGACAAAAATGGATAAGTGTGTTTATAAAGAAAATGGTGTTTTGATTGAAACATATCTAGCTTTAGCAGATTATAATAAATATAAAAATTATATGATTTTAAATGAAATGGAGTAAGAACATGCAACAAAAGAGATTAAGTTTATCATGGGATGACATAAATATAAAAAAAGATTATATGATAACTTATCTTTTGTATAAAGAAGGAAAAGGGATTGACCTTATTGCTAGTATTAGAAATATGACTGTTGAGAAAGTAAAGAAGCAATTAATCTTAGCAAAGTCAGAGATTTTTTCTGTCAGTACAGAAGAAAAATCGATTTTAGACAAAATGTTAGAAGCTACAAAATCTAAAAGATATGAAATGCTCTCTAGTATAAAAATGAAAGATAAAAAAATCTTGGTAAGAGAGATATATAAACGCTACAATTATATTAATAATCCTGATGATAAAATGATTGTTATTTGGATTATAGGTGAGTTAGGGATACAAAAACTTATTCCTATTATTTATCAAGATATTCAACATCCCCATGGAAATGTTAGGAGAATGGTGTGTTCAGCAATAAATAAAATAGGTGATGCAGATAGCATAGAATATCTACATAGGGCTTTATTAGATTCAAAACCACAGGTAAGACAATATGCTGCAAAAGCGTTGGGGAAATTAGGAAACAAAAAATCGATTAAAAAGATTAAAAGTCTTATTTGTAATCCAAAAGAAAAAGAATATGTGAAAAGGGCATTTCAAGAAGCTATTTGTAATATTGAGAGGAGACTTGAAAATTCTTAATTAAGAATTTTCTTTGTCTCCTCAACTAATTTTACAATATTTTTATATGCTAATATAGTACCATGTGCAACAATAGGTCTTCCAAATTGAATCCATTTTAATCTTCTAGATGATAACCCTCCAATTCTCATAAGAAAATTTACACAGTGAAGCGTATTGACTATTAGAAGATCTTCTTCTCTTTGTTCTAATACCTGCCACATATCTTTTATAGATGGGATAATAATATGAGGTACAAACTGTCTACCAAGTGTATATATCTTATTACCAAATTCATCTGTACCTCTATAAATAATTTTTCCCATATCTGTTTTTTCTAAAGAGTCAAAAAAAGGTATATTTAATAAATCATATTTACTTGGAGTATGGTTCATTGGTAACATGTTTAGATGAATTGCAGCAGCCGTACAAGATGAATGACAGCCTCCTACACAATGATATATTATATGCAGAAAAATCACCTCCAAAGCTGTTTTAATTAGTATGTGTGAAAAATATTTCAATTATTATATAAAGTAGTATTCTTCTTATGAGTAAAAAGAAATAATAACTATTTATAAAAAACTAAAAATAAAAATTTTAAAAATTCGAAATATTATTGAAAAATAAAGATGTTTGGTATATTATAATAATATACAATACGAAGGGAGGAATGCCCCATGCTTTTTAGAAATTGTGCTGGTGGCGTTGTATTTTTCGATGAGAAGGTGCTACTTTTGAAAAATGAAAAAGATGAATGGGTATTACCAAAGGGTGTAATTCGTAATGGGAATCTCTCAAGAGATGTTGCTTTAAACCGTGTAAAAGAAGAAGCGGGTATTGAAGCTGAAATTGTCTCTTCTGTTGGAGAAACTTGTTACGAATTTTTTTCTATATCAAGACAAAAGCCAGTTTGTAATGAAATAATATGGTATTTAATGAGAGCATTAGATGAGAAATGTAAATTGAATGATGAGCTAGAATATAAAGATATAGGTTTTTATCATATCAGTGAAGCTTTAGATATGATTACACATAATCAAGATCGATCTTTGGTCAATCTTGCATATAGAAAATATAAAGAAGTAGCTTCCCAGGAAATAATGGTATAATAATAGAAGAGTAGTTTTAACTACTCTTCTATTGCTTGAGGGAGGTAAGGGTATGAAAAGATATAGAACAATTCTAGAATATGCTGAAGTAGAACATGTTATTGAGAAATCAAGGTTTATTGGATATGTAAAGCCTGTAGAAAATGAGGAAGAGGCGACTAAATTTATTGAAGAAATAAAATTGATTCATAAAACAGCAACACATAATGTTCCAGTTTATATAATTGGAAAAAATAATGAAATACAAAGATATAGTGATGATGGAGAACCAGCTGGAACAGCTGGAGTACCTATACTAGATATGTTAAAAAAAGAAGCAATTAAAAATGTTGCTATTGTTGTTACAAGATATTTTGGTGGAATAAAATTAGGTACAGGAGGACTTGTTCGTGCTTATACTCAAACAGCAAAACTTGCATTAAAGGAAGGAAAAATTATTGAGAAAGTATTGCATGATTTAATAAAAATAAGAATAGATTATTCTATACTTGGAAAAGTTCAAAATGAAATATTAAGTGCAGGCTATTTATTAAAGGATACAGTGTTTGATGATGCTGTAAATATGTATATTTATTCTCCAGTAGATCGTAGTGATAATTTTATTAAATTAATTAATAACTTAACAAGTGCAAAGGCTGAAATATCTGTTGAAGATACATTATATCTTAATGAATTAGATGGTGTTATCATGAAAGAATCATTGTAATAAAAGTCGTACTATTTGGTACGTCTTTTATCTTTATAGAAAAATTCATAAAGTCCCATAAAAAAGAGGAAGATACCAAAAAACTTTCTAAGTATATCAGATGAGATATTTACAGCAAGGAATGAACCTAAAATAGAACCTAAAAGGCCTAAACCTATTAAAGGTAGAGAAATAGATGTTTTAACATTTTTATTTTTTAGATGAGTAATGAGTGCAATAAAAGCAACTGGTACAAAAGATAATAAGTTTACACCTTGAGCTTGTTGCTGTGTAAGGGATGTAAATAGGATAAGTGCAGGGATTAGAATGGTTCCTCCGCCAATCCCCATTCCCCCAATTATTCCTGATAACAAACCAATAAGTACTAAATTCATTAGAACACCATCCTTATAGCAGCAATGATCATAAAAATAGCGAAAATTTTTCTAAGTAAATTTCCTGGTATTTTTGATAAAAGGTTTGCTCCAATATATCCTCCTAGTATGCCACCAATCATAATTTTAAATGTTATATTCCAAACAATAACACCATGCTTTATATATATAAAGGCACTAACAAGGGCAAGTGGTAGTATTACAGATATAGCAGTAGCATGTGCTTTGTGTTCTTCTATATCTAGCAAAAAAAACATTCCTGGGACTAAAATAGTTCCTCCACCAGATCCTAATAAACCATTAATCAAGCCTGCAATAAAACCTAATAATATAAATTTTAAAGTAAACATTTTTTTTTTCATTATTTCACCTGAATAATAATTATTTGTAATAGGAATAAATAAATTGTTACCTTTAATATATAGTGTGATCCATAGAAAATAATTTATAAGTCTATTGACGGATTTTATAATATATTATAAAATAAATACATAAATTCCGATAGAAAAAGTATGAATTGGAGGGGTACTATGAAAATAGCGAATAGTATTGTAGAATTAATAGGAAATACACCTATGGTAAAGTTAAATAAATTAGTTGGAAAAGAAGATGCAGAAGTATACCTTAAATTAGAATTTTTTAATCCTGGAAGCAGTGTAAAAGATCGAATTGCTTTAAACATGATTGAAACAGCTGAGAAGGAAGGAAAATTAAAAAAAGGCTCTGTCATTGTAGAACCAACAAGTGGAAATACTGGAATAGGTCTTGCAATGATTGGAGCTGCTAAAGGGTATAAAGTTATTTTGGTTATGCCGGATACTATGAGTATTGAAAGAAGAAAATTATTAAAAGCTTTTGGGGCAGAGATAGTACTTACTGATGGTGCTATAGGCATGAAAGGAGCTATTGAAAAGGCTAATGAAATTGTAAGAAATAATCCGTCTTATTTTATGCCACAACAATTTGAAAACCGAGCAAATCCAGAAGCACATAAAAATACGACGGCACTAGAGATACTTGAGCAAATGGATAATCAATTTGATATGTTAATAGCTGGAGTAGGTACAGGGGGAACGATTACAGGAATTGGTGAAATGATAAAAAAACAAATTAAGGATGTAAAAGTTGTAGCGATTGAACCAAAAAATTCTGCTGTGCTTTCTGGAGAAAAATCTGGACCACACAAAATTCAAGGAATTGGAGCAGGCTTTATTCCGAATATTCTCAATACAAAAATTATTGATGAAATCATAAAAATAGAAGACGAGGATGCAATGGAAACAGCAAGAAAAATTGCAGTTGAAGAAGGTATATTGGTAGGAATATCTTCAGGAGCTGCTATTTATGGAGCAATAAAAAAGGCAAAAGAGCTTGGTAAAGGGAAGAAAATCGTTGTGATTGTGCCAAGTTATGGGGAAAGATATTTAAGTACACCATTGTTTGATTTTGAATAGTATTTATTTTAAGGCATAGTGTAAAAACTATGCCTTTATATATAAAAACTTTTTGTGGTATAATAATATCCAACAATAAAAGAAAGGAAAGAGTTATATGAACAGAAGTATAAAAGAAAAAATTGATTTAACTGTAAATTGGTTAAGAGAAAAGGTAGAAGAATCTAATACAAAAGGATTAGTAGTAGGAATATCTGGAGGAATAGATTCTGCACTTGTTTCTTATTTAATAAAGAAAGCATTTCCAGATAATTCTATAGGAGTTATTCTTCCTTGTAAAAGTAATCCAAAGGATAGAGAAGATGCTCTTAAGGTTGCAAAAGGTTGTGGAATAAAACATATTGAAATTGAATTGAGTGAAGTGCATGATAGATTATATAGTGATGTTTTAAATGCGATGAAAGATAAAGATATGATAAATGAGAGTAACAATTTAAGATTAAGTGATGCAAATTTAAGAGCAAGATTACGAATGAGTACAATTTATTGTGTTGCAAATTCCCTTAATTATCTTGTTGTAGGAACAGATAATGCAGCTGAAGTATATACAGGATATTTTACAAAGTATGGAGATGGCGGGGTAGACATTTTACCTATTGCAAATTTAAGAAAGAGAGAAGTATATGAATGGGCAAGGTATCTTGGTGTTCCTCAAAGTGTTATAGATAGACCTCCATCAGCAGGGCTTTGGGAAGGGCAGACAGATGAGAAGGAAATGGGTACAACTTATGATATGGTGGATGATTTACTTGAAGGAAAAGATATTCCGCAAAGAGATAAAGAAATTATTGAAAGGTTACATAAGCGTTCAGAGCATAAGAGAAGAATGCCTGAAGCCCCTTCAGTTTTTTAAGAAAAGATATCTAATGAATAATATTATTTTTTCGGTAAATAATATTATTGTACAGGACGATAGGGAAAGCGAAGTAAAAGGATTTAGTCCGATTTTTTAAACGACAAGAATCTTAAAGACCTTTCTCTGTCGTTCCTGTTTTTTTATGTAAAAAAGCATCATAATTGCATATGATGCTTTTTTACTGCATAGATTTAGATAAGTCATCCATCATGAGTATGATGTTTTTCATAACAATACTAGCATTAATTCTAATGAGGTTAAGGTCTTTTTTGTCAATAGACTTTTGTAAGTTGATTACGGATGCATCAAATTTATCTGCTGTAGGTTTTGCTTTTTTTTCTATGAGGTCGGACTTAATGCTTTGACCTTGTTCTTTGATTTTATTTAAACTTTTTTGTGCAGAATCATAATCATTCATAGCAGCATTTAGCACTACATTTCTTGTAAGATATTTTAATGTATATACTGTTGGAGGAATTTCTTTTTTAAAATAAGGCATAAACTTTGGAAAATATGATGTAAGATTATTGGCAGTATTGATAGTGCTAAAATAATTTTTATCAATTCCATATTTTGTCAATGCATCTAATGTTTCTTCAAAACCTGAAATAATATCTGGTGGAACGTTCTCTTCTGTTAACTGAGGTTCTAAAACGTTCCATTTATTATGAATGCCTATGATAGTTGTGTTTATATTTTTCCATGTTTCTGTAATATCCTTTGGAGGTTTTGTTTGATCTTTATCAGAAGCAGTTTTTTCTTGTTTGAGTAAATCTGTAAGTATACTTTCTTCAATGGTCATAGGTTTAGGTTTTTCTTTCTCTTGCTCACCAGATGCTTGATCTTTCTTGTCTTCATCTTTATTTTTTTTAGCCATTTCCATTTGCATTTTTTCCATTTTTTCTTTTTCTTCTATTTTCTTTTTCTCCACAATTACTCTTTGGAAATATGGTACCATGTCTGCTTGATTCATAATTTTTAATGTATCTTTTTCTATTTCTTCGATTACTTTAGGTAAAGGTTTTGGTTCATCTTCTGATTTTGTTTTAGGTTTCTGGCTTTTTTTTGTACATGATGCAGTGGAAAAAACGATACAAAGAATTATCAAAAACAGGATATGTTTTTTAATGGTTTTCATATTATCACCTCTAAAATAGTATTTCCATAGTATATTTAAACCATACTGTATTGCAATAGAAAGAACCAAAAAATGAAAAATAAAAAGAACGTTCATTACAAAAAAATTTTGAAATAAAAAATAAACGATGGAGCTTAGTCCATCGTTTGTTTTAGTGGAATATATTCATGAAAGCAGTAATTATACCGGCATTGAAGAAGTCTATAAACAAGCTTCCTACTAATGGGATGATGAAGAATGCAGCTGGTGCTGGACCAAAATTACTTGAAATAGCTTCCATATTTGCAATTGCATTTGGTGTAGCACCCATACCAAAACCACAGTGTCCACCAGCTAAAACTGCTGCTTGATAGTCTCTTCCCATTACATTAAATGTTACGAAATATGCAAATGCTGCCATAAGCACTGTTTGTGCAATTAACATAACAATCATTGGAACTGCTAAATCTGCAAGTTGCCATAGTTTTAATCCCATTAATGCCATTGACAAGAAAAGAGATAATGAAATATTTCCTAACAAATCAATTTCAACACTTGGTGTTTTATATGCATTTGTAATATCAGATATATTTCTCATAATAGCTGCTGCAAACATAGCTCCTATGTAAGGAGGGAATGTCATACCTGTTTTTTGAAGTAAGGTAGAAATAATTGTACCTAATCCCATAGCAATAATAATTTGGAATGCAGCTAATGAGAAGTTACCTGGAATTAACTCTTTTGTTGCTTCTGTTGTTACTGCAGCTTCTTGTGTTGCTTCTGATTTTTTCATATTTTTATCTAAAAGATTGTGTTTTTCAATTAATCTTTTTGCGATTGGACCACCTAACATACTACCTGTAATTAAACCAAATGTTGCAGAAGCCATCGCTACAGTTGTAGCACCAACTGCACCTGCTTTCTCAAATAAAGGTGCAAATGCTCCGCTTGTTCCATGACCACCAGTCATAGGAACAGAACCTGTTGAAAGACCTAAAAGAGAATTTAAGTGGAAAACCTTTGCAAGGCTGACACCAACAATATTTTGAAGAGATACAAGAACTACTGCGATAATTAAAAATAAGAAAACTTGAACGCCACCTTTTTTTAATAATTTAAGGCTGGCAGTAAAACCAACTGTCGTAAAAAATGCAGTCATTAAAACTTTTTGAAGGGTTGTATCCATTTGAAATTCTATTATCCCAGTCTGTTTTAATATTAAAGCTAGTATTGCGAAAATTAATCCACCTATAACAGGTGCTGGAATACAGAACCTTTCTAAAAAGCTAGCTTTTTTTCTTATAAATTGTCCTAGTAATAAAACGACAACTGCAAGTGCTACTGATTGAATCATGTCTAGTTGTAATACCATAATAATACCTCCTATAAAATATTTTCATGAAAGCGTTTACAAATATATTATAATAGGTATGCTACAAAAATCGACGAATTACAACTAGATGTTACAATTAAAATTTTTACAATTCATTCTCTTTATAAATGATGCAAAATACACTTCATTATTCTAAAAATTCAGTTTAGAAATAATTCCCTCGATAAATTTTTTTATATTGATTTTGCCCCTATCTTCTCTAGGATTATTAATATGTTTTATTTCTTGTTTTACTTGCTTTAAGTCAAATAATCTTGTACTGTATTCAATAAATTTACTATTATAATCATCATCATTACCCAATGCAGCAATATTTTCTAATGCTTTAAGAATGGTTCTTCTGATTCTTTGTTCAATTGTCCTTGCATTTATGTGAGTATTTTTTGTGCAATTTTCTTCATAAGCAATTTGTCGATAAATATCTTGTAATTGGTATGATGAGGAGAAATTATTTTTCTTAAAAGATATGACTTTTTCAATAACATTCACTAAATCTTTACTGCCAGATTCTCCTAAAATACCAATATCTGTAAGAATGTTAATGATTTGATCATATATACTTGGTGAAGATGTAACATTTTGTGATTTTTCAATATTAAATACAGCATTTTTAATAAGATTAACTGATTTTTCAAGATCTATATTGTGACATACTCCTTTAATAACATTTAATGCTTCAATCATATTAATAGGTTTATCAATAAAAAAAACAATTCCGTTTTCATAAGCTTTAGCAATCATATGTTCATCTTCTACTTGAGAAATCATGATGAATTTTCCTTTATAACCAAGGGATCTTGTAGACGTAATAATTTCAATGCCATCTTTTATAGGCAGTAAAAAGTCAATAAGAACGATATCCGGATTGTAGAAAATAATTTCTTCTGTAGCGTGTTCTCCGCTATCTAATTCTTCTAAAACTTTACCGAGGTTATTCTTTATAATTAAATGTTTTAACATTTTTCTAATGTTAATATCGTCATCAATAATTAAAAAAGTATTTGCCATAAATTATCACCTTACCAATGAATTTTTAGGTACAATTACTTTAAAAATGGTACCTTCATTTAACTTTGACTTTACTTCAATATTACCTTGTAATTCTGTAACAATGTTTTTTACATGGGAAAGCCCTATACCAGTAGAAGGCTTACCTGATTTTTCATCATATTTTGTTGTAAATCCAGGATTAAATATATATGGTAAAATATCTTTATCTATTCCTTCGCCATTGTCTTTTACATAAAAGATAACATTATTCATATCACTTTCTTGTGTAACTTTAATACGTCCCATAGCTTTACAAGCATCAATAGCATTTATTATTAGATTATTTAAAATTGTGAACAAATGATAATATTTTTGAAGTTGAAAATCATTTTTAAAATCAAAGTCTATAGATATATCTTTACCATTTTCTTTAAGATATCGACAGGTATTACCACGAATAATTACAAGCATATCAGATAACATCATTGTACCATTTTTTTCAAATGTTTTTAAGAAGCTTTCAAAGCCACTTAAAACTCTGTAATAGTCTTTTTTAATTTCGTGTATTTCCCGAGCAATATCTAATATTTTTTCTTTTAATACTTTATCACACTTATATTCTTCATATAATTGGTAACTTTTACCCATTACTTGTTCAATATCATGGGTCGATTTTTTTAAATAAAACATTTCTGCTTGGATGTCAGCAATTAATATATTTAACTGACTATATCGCTTTTGATGTTCACGTGTTAATAAAAATAATTCTTGTTTTTTATAGACTAGATAAATGAAGTAAGCAATGATACTTCTTGCGATGCCAACGAGGATCATTAACTGAATAATTTGTAAGGAGACTAATTGATTTCTTGAAAAAATTTCAAATATGTTGCTTATTGTATCCGTAAATGCTAAAAGAACGATTGGAGTAATAAATTGGTTTTTGTGTTTTCGAATATGTGTAAGTTGAGTAATTGCGCCATAAATGATGTAGTAAAAGATGGATGGAAAATGTAGTGCAATAATTTCTCCAAAAGGCATAGAAGAAAAGAAAATACGAAAGAGACTTCTTACTAGAAATACTGCTATGCCAGAAAAAAAAGATATAGAGAAGGGAGAAATATCTTCATCAATAAGCATAATTAAGTTTAATGCAATAATTCCTGCTGAGAATCTAAGAGATGAATGAAAGGGATAAAAATATATTTCACCAAATAAAGCTACTGTGGCAATGAATATTATATTTTTTTTAATTTTATTCATAATAGCCTCCTAACTAGATTTACTAAAATTATTTTATAGCAAAATAAAGCATTTCACAATTATTTTTATAATTTTATTGAATGAGTATAAAAAAAAATCATATAATATGATAATCATATTTTTTAAGATACAAGCACAAAAAATATTTTTCAAAATAAAATGATAGTAAATCTTAAATGAGAATCATTAGAAAGGAGTTATATTTATGAGTAAAAAAGGAGAAATCAAAAAAGTTTTTCCAGGAGGAAATACAGCAAAGGGATTTTATTCTTATTATGATAACATTATTGGTACAGATGCAAAAAGATTATTTGTTATTAAAGGGGGTCCTGGAGTAGGAAAATCATCATTCATGAAAAAAATAGGTTATCAAATGGTGGAGAAGGGATATGATGTAGAGTTCCATCAATGTTCATCAGATAATGATTCGTTAGATGGGGTAGTAATACCTGCTCTTAAGATTGCTATTATTGATGGTACAGCACCACATGTAGTTGATCCTAAACATCCAGGAGCTATAGATGAAATTCTTAATTTTGGAGAGTTTTGGAATGAAAATGGGATAAGAGCGAATAGAAGTGAAGTTGTAGAAATTACTCAAAAAATTGGAAAATTATTCAAAAGGGCATATAAATTCTTTGCTGCAGCAAAATCCATAAGGGATGATATGGAAGTAATTTATGAAGAAGCACTAGATAAAGGAAAATTTAATCAAAGTGTGAGGGAACTAAAAAAAGAAATATTAGGTAAAGTGACTTACTCAAAACAAGAAGGAAAAGTTAGACATTTATTTGGAAGTGCATTAACGCCTAAAGGATTAGTAGATTATTATGCAACGATTGTTGGAAAGATTAAGACAATATACTATATGGAAGGTTCTTATGTAAAAGGAATTTCAAATTATATAGAACAAATTGTAGACGAAGCTATAAAAAAAGGATTAAATGTAGAGGTATATCATGAAGCATTAGATGAAAAAAATATAGAAACTATAATTATACCAAAATTAAATATAGCTATTACAACGAGTGGTAAGTATGCAAATACTAATTATAAAAAGATAAAATTTGATGATTTTATGGATAAAGAAATTTTAGCTGCTAATGAAGAAATTTTAAAGGAAGATAATGCTTTTGTAGAAAAATTAATAAACTCTGGTATTGCAAATATAGCAAAAGCAAAGAAAGAGCATGATGATCTTGAAAAATCTTATATTCCAAACATGAATTTTAAAGCAATAGATAATTTTAGAGGAGAAATTTTGCAGAGAATATTAAAGTATGCTAATGAGATAGAAAATTAATGGAATTTTGAGATATAAAAATGAGAATTCTTTTAAATTAAAAGAATTCTCATTTTTATTTATGTTAATTTTTAGTAATAACTAGGTTTTAAAGGTATTAAGTTTAATGGCATGAAAAAACTGATTTTAGGTATAATTTGATGAAATGTAAATATGTAGAAAATTGAAATTTCTTGTAATTTAACAAAAATTATAGTAAACTTTTATTAATATATTAATTTTTAAAAATATTTAACTTGACAATTATGAAGTTTGTAATTTATTTGCATTTATCTACAATAAATAATAAGGAGGAAAAAGAAAATGTCAAAGTTATTAAAGCAATGGAATCAATTGAGTTTGGTCAAACGAATCATTATAGGTTTGATCGTAGGTATTATTTTAGCTAATATAGTTCCAGAGGGAGCAAAATCAATTTCTATTTTTGGTTCATTGTTTGTAGGTGCTTTAAAAGCAGTTGCACCTATATTGGTATTCTTCTTAGTAATGTCTGCTATTGCTCAACATAAGAGTGGACAAAAAACTAATATGAAATCAATTATAGTTCTTTACCTTTTAGGAACATTTTCAGCAGGACTTATTGCAGTTATAGCAAGTTTTATGTTCCCAGTAAAATTAACACTTGTAGCAGGGGCTGAGAACTTTTCGCCTCCAGGAGGAGTTGTTGAGGTGTTAAGGTCATTATTGATGAATATAGTTGATAATCCAGTAAAAGCTCTTTATAATGCTAACTACATTGGTATTTTAACTTGGGCATTGCTTCTTGGCCTTGCATTAAAAAAGGCACCTGAAACTACGAAAACGATGATTAGCAATTTTTCAGATGCGTTATCTCAAATTGTAAAATGGGTAATTAACTTTGCACCACTAGGTATTATGGGTCTAGTATTTAATACAGTTGCTGCACATGGTATGGAGTCTTTATTAGACTACGGACATTTACTTGCTGTATTAGTAGGAGCTATGTTCTTTATGGCATTAGTTGTAAATCCAATAATTACTTATGTCATGATTCGTCAAAATCCATATCCACTTGTATTAAAGTGCTTGAAGGATAGTGGTATTACAGCATTCTTTACACGTAGTTCAGCTGCAAATATTCCAGTGAATATGACCTTGTGTGAAAAACTAGGTTTAGATAAGGATACTTACTCAGTATCAATTCCACTAGGTGCTACTGTAAATATGGCTGGTGCAGCTATTACAATTTCTGTATTGACACTTGCAGCAGTTAACACATTAAATATTGAAGTTGATATTGCTACAGCATTAATCCTTAGCGTATTATCAGCAGTAAGTGCTTGTGGAGCTTCTGGAGTAGCTGGAGGATCGTTACTATTAATACCTCTTGCATGTAGTTTATTTGGTATTCCAAATGATGTAGCAATGCAAGTAGTTGGTGTGGGTTTTGTTGTAGGGGTTATTCAAGATTCTTGTGAAACTGCACTTAACTCATCAACAGATGTACTTTTCACTGCTGTTTCTGAATTCGCAGAGTGGAGAAAAAAAGGAAAGAAAATTATTATTCCAAAAGAGAATAAAAAGGTTGCTTAGATACTAATGAAGCCCTCTATAATAGTTATGAAATTATTATAGAGGGCTTATTCATGATAATTTAAACATATTCTAGTAATTTTTCTTCATTTATTAAAATTAACTTTTTATTTCCAACAAGCTTTATAATCTGTTCTTCTTCAAATTTCTTTAGTTTTCTACTGATTGTTTCTCTTGCAACACCAGTATAATTAGACATGTCTTGTCTTGTAAGAGGAAGAGAAATTACAATTCCTTCAGAGGTTTCTTTTCCGTGTTTTTCTTTTAATTCCAATATTAAACTTGCAATTCTTACATCCACATCATTTGTAGCAAGATTTTGCGCTAAGGTTTCAAGTTTCGTTAGGCGTTCACCGATTTCCTCTAAGATTTTTAAAGCAATTTCTGGTTTTTCCATAACAATTTCTTTCATAGCTTCCTTTGTTAGGGTACAAAGCTTTACAGGTTCTAATGCTTTAGCATTAAAACTATATTCCCCTTCTTTAAACAAGTTTAATTCACCAAAAAAATCTCCAGATGAAAGGATGTGTAGTATTTGTTCTTTTCCATCTTTTGTATATTTAAATAATTTGACTTTACCTTCATTTATTACAAATAGTTTATTAGCTTTTTCTCCTTCATAAAAGAGTGTATCACCTTTGTTGTAAGTTTGATGACCAGTTTTAAAAACGATTTTCATCAAATCATTTTTAGAAAGGTTTGAAAATATATTTACAGTACCTGCACACAATTTATTTTTACAATTTTTACATATATCTTTAAACATGGTTACCCCCTTATGTATATTTTCTATTATTCTATTATTATACTTAATTTTTGTTATAAATAAAATGTTATTAAACCATAGTCTTTTTTGTTGTTCTAAAATATTATAAAAAAACTTTTTTTACGACATAATATTACAAAATTTTTAACCACTTTTATTTAAAATAGATTATAGAAAAATAGATACTGTAAAGGTTTGTATTTTAAGATTTGGAGGAAATGAAAAATGGATAACTCTATAAAACCTAAAATATTAATTGCAGATGATAGTATGCTAAATCTTCGGATTATTGAAGATGTAATAAAAAATAATGGATATGAACCAGTCTTAGTGACAAGTGGAAATGAGGTTATTGAATATGTGAAAAAAGAAAGGCCAGATCTTATATTACTAGATATTGTGATGCCAGGAATGGATGGATATGAGACATGTCAAATATTAAAGAATGACAGCAAAATAAAAGATATTCCTATAATTTTTCTGACAAGTCAGTCAAGAATTGAAGATATTGCAAAGGGATTTGAAGTAGGTGCAGTAGATTATATCAATAAACCTTTCCATGAAGTAGAATTAATTTCGAGAGTGAAAACGCATCTACAGTTAAAGAATTTACATGATGAGCTAAAAAAAAGTAATGAACAACTAAAAAAAACAAATGAAGAACTTCTTAAAGCTAATGAAACAATTCAGTACAATAAATTACAGACGGAGTTTTTTGCAAATATATCTCATGAATTTAAAACTCCGTTGAATTTAATTTTTAGTACTATACAGTTATTTGAGCTATGTAAACAAAATTATATGGATAAACATATAAAGATTATGAAACAAAATTGCTATCGGCTATTGAGACTGGTAAATAATTTGATTGATATAACGAAAATTGATTCTGGTTATTTTGAAATTGATTTGCAAAACCATAATATTGTACATATTGTAGAAACGATTTCATTATCCATTTTAGAGTATATAAAGCGTAATGAGCTCAATCTTATCTTTGATACAGAAGTAGAAGAAAAAATTATAGCTTGTGATGCAGATAAAATCGAAAGGATAATACTTAATCTTCTTTCAAATTCTATAAAATTTACAAAACCTGGTGGAAGTATAGTAGTAAAAATATATGATAAAAAAGAAAAAGTTGTAATTTCTATTAAGGATAATGGGAAAGGTATTCCTAAAGATAAAATAGATACAATTTTTGAAAGATTTATGCAAATAGACAAATCTCTATCTAGAAAAAAAGAAGGAAGTGGTATAGGTCTATCTCTTGTTAAAGCTCTTGTTGAAATGCATGGGGGAAAGATTAGTGTTAAAAGTGAGTATGGTAAAGGAAGTGAATTTATTATAGAAATTCCTGCAAAAGTATTGCCAGAATCAGATATAAAAATAGATAATAATTATAGTAAGGAAGATCATATAGAAAGTATAAATATTGAGTTTTCAGATATATATTCAGTAAGTTAGATATATTATATTTGTTGTTTTATTTAATATAAAATGTATAATAAATATATGTTTTAAATTCACAAAAAATGGAGGAGAGATTTATGAAGAGAAAGTGGAAGATTGTGCTTTTAGTAGTTAGTTTTGTTGTATTATTAACGAATATAGCTATGGCACAAACAGAAGAAGAGTTTATCAAACAATTAACTCGTGAAGGAATGACAGCAGCAGAAATGCTGGATATGGCAAATGAAAAGATGAATGAATTTGATACATATAAGTTTGATGGTGTTATGGACATCAAAACAAAAGTAGTAGGGGTAATTGAGGATAAACAAGTTGAACAAACTATTAATATGATAATCAATCAAGAGGGAATGTTTAAGAAACCACAAAAGGTATATGTAAAATCAAAAACTAAAAGTATAGGGTTAGAAGAAAATCAAATTTCTACTGAAAAGACTTCTGAAGTATTCATGGAAGATGGTATCATGTACATGAAGAATGACTCAGCTGAAAAATGGGTAAAAATAGATACTAATCCAATGATGAAAGAAATCCAAAAATTATTAGGTAATAATGATATGGCAAGTGTAGGTATATCTCAAAAGCAAATGGAACTGTATGGAATGTTTGCTTACTTTGATAAAGATGCAATAATTGATGGAAAAGAGTACTATGTAATTAATATTGATTTAGCTAATAAGACATTTAAAAAGTTATGTAAAGATATTGTAAATAAAACATTTGAATACTATGGCAAATTAGGAAAAGCTAAAGGTGATTCTGAGCTAAATTCTGAAGAAGACCAAGCAAAAATAAAAGCTCTTATTCAAGAAATGCTTGAAAAAATGGATATTAAAGTAAGTTATAAGTTATATGTTAACAAAGAAACTAAGATTTTTGATAAAATGGAAATTATTCAAAACATTTCTATGAATATGAATGGAATGAATACAAATACATATACAGAAGGCAAGTATAGATATTATGATTTTAATAAAGAAGTTGTTTTCCCTAAAATAAATATTGAAGATGTACAGGAGATAAATAATGTAGGAAAAAGCAAAAAAATGTCGAAAAACAGATAAAAATTTTAAAATATTATTGTAGTATATGTTTATTTTTTATATAATAAATAATTGTGAGTAAGGTTATTTTCCAAGCATATATAGGGTAGAAAAAAGAAAAGTGTTTTCTAAACACTTTTCTTTTTTTGGTAATATTAAAAAATATTATATATACTGGTTTATAATAATATTTTTAGCTTCTTTCAATGCATCTTCAAGTTTTGATAAATTATCTCCACCCCCTTGGGCATTATGATTATTACCACCTCCTTTACCATTAAAGATTATACACACTTTTTTAAATATTTCATTCATATTGATTTCAATTTGTTTTGAAGAGCTTAAAATCATTTGAGCTTTTTTATTTCTTGCACCGAATAAAACAATGGCATTTGGTTTAGAAATTATTTTTGTAGCTAATGTTCTAAGTTCGTTAAAATCCCTATTATCATAAATTTTATAAATAATTTTTATTTCTTTATGTATATCAGCTTCTTGGTATAATGCAAATGCTTCATAATTTAGAAGTTGTTCTTTTAGTTTTTTTATTTCTTTTTGTTGTGAATGATAGTTGGAATAAATTTTTTCAATACCATTTAATACGTCTAGATCTTTTATAGATAAAAGATTAGCTATTTTATAAATATAATCATTTTTCCAAGTAAAATCTTTAAGGGCACGATTACCACATACAAATTCAATACGAATATTGTTGCGAATTTTTTCCCATTTTCTAATTTTGATTAAACCAACTTCTCCAGTGTAAGATGGATGTGTTCCACCACAAGGAGAAAAATCAAATTGATCTATTTCAATGATTCGAATATTTTTATCTACTTTAGGAGGTTTTCTTAAAGGAAGCTCTGAAAGCTTTGAAGGGTTTGGATATAATTGATTAACACGAAGATTGTTAAATACAACTTGATTAGCAAGATATTCGACCTTCTGGGCTTGATCATTTGATAGATCACTTAAGGTAACATCTATTGTTACGAAAGCTGTTCCTAAATGAAAACCTACTGTTTCTGCATCGAATAATTCTTCAAAACAAGCAGACAAAATATGTTGGCCTAGATGCTGTTGCATATGATCAAAACGTTTTTCCCAGTCGATTGTACATTTTACATTATTTAACTTTGTAGGTTTTTTGTCTACTATATGATAGATTTTATTATCTTTTTCATATACATAGCATACTTTAAGTGAGTCAATAGTTCCTGTATCGCAAGGCTGTCCTCCTCCTTCTGGATAAAAGGCAGTTTGATCTAGTACAATATGAAATTCTCCTTCTATTTCTTCTTTTGAAATAATGTTTGCAGTAAACTCTTTAAGATAAACATTTTTAAAAAATAATTTTTTTGTCAATAAAATCAATCCTTTCAAATTTTTCCTTATAACAATTATTTTCTACATATAAGAATAAACTCCTGCAAAAAGAAAGAAGATGGAGTCATCTTCTTATATTAAAGATATTATTTTGTAAAAACAAATTGTTTGTTTATATAATATATTTTTTTATCTTTTGTTATGATTTTATAGTTGTTTGAGTGAAAGCCTAAAAAAGCTTCTAGCCAATGCTTTGTATCATCAATAATTGCAATTGGAGTGGTAGAGTTTTTGATTATTCCTTCATTCATTATAAATCTTTCGTATTTAGGACTCCAATAATAATTCTCATGTGCAATAATCTCTTTTTCAAGTTTGAAATCTTCGTCAATAGGAAAAATTTTTTTGAATGCTTTAAACTTTTGTCTATTTATGAAAACATCAATATTTACAGTATTATTTTTTTTAAACTTTATGTCGTTGTTTTCAATAATTTTTATCCATTCATTATTAGGAGCTTTAGGGTTTAACCAAGAAGCATTATAGATTTCATCCTTATATTTAGTTTTTTTCCAGACGCTTTTAAAATCTTCATCAAGATATAGAAAAATTTCTATAAATTCTTCTAAAAAAAACGCTCCTAATTTTTCATCTAATAATTGATCAGTTATTATAAAATTATAGTCTAATCCGGGTGCTTGTAAAAATCTTATATTTTGTATAGGCAGGAGGTTTTCAATCTTACTTGTGAATACATATTCACCATTAATAGGTGTATATATTGCTACTACAGCTAAGTCCTTTGATAGATTAAGTGCAACTATTAATTCATCATTATTAGAAGGTAATACATTGGATTTAAATAGTAACAAATTAATGTAGTCGATATATTCAATCCATTGTTCATAATTTAAATTTTTTAAAGTAGTAAGTATAATTGATTTAGAAGCTTCTTTACGAAGGTTTTGATCATCACTCAAATAATTTTTTAATAGTTCGTTTGAAATTTTAAGTTCAGATACTATGTAAGATTTAAAAGTTGTTATGTAGTGATTATTATTTAAAAAAGTATTTAATGTAAAAGACATAAGCAAAAAGAGTATAATAAGCAGGATAGTCAATAGATTTTTTAGCATTTATATCACCTCATTTAAATATATGATATTGTTACAGAAGTCTGAACCAATTATTTGAATATGAATGATCAAAAAACGAAAAAAGAGACGTCTATTTTCATAGATGTCTCTTTGTAAACTATTCAAAATATATACTTGTCCACCTATATTGATGAGCAAGATCAATAGGTTGTACTTCTTCTTTACATAAATCATAGTATGTTATTGTACAGATACGAATAATCATATCTGTAATGTTATACCAATCGTTTTCAGATATAGCTTTTAAATGATGTCCACGAATAAGTTTTATATTATGACATATTGAAAAAGGACTATTTACATTTAAATATTTAGGTATATAGAAATCTTTGAAAAGATTTTTCTTTTTTTTATTGAGTGATGTTATTTTTTGGTAATGAGTATGCAAAAAATTGTCTTGAATATTACGAATAATAGTATCCATATACTTGTAGGCTAATTTTTTAATGCCATCATTTAATTCATAAAAGCATATAGGATCATTTATAGTTTTATTTTTAAAATTTTTTTTAGGTCTATGTTTACTATAGTCAGATAGTACGATGATTTTTGTCAAATGGATCCTCCTTACTTAATAAAATATTTTATTTTTATTATACACTATTCTATTCATATAGAAAATTATAATCCAATTGTAAAAACACAAATATAGACAGGCAGAATAATATATATTAAGAGGAATATTAAGGAGGAAGCATTTATGGACAAAGTGAAACAGATTTATGATGGAATTTTAGAATTTATTCAAGTTTTTTTGATAAAATATGAATATGAAAATAGGGGTATATTAAAAAAAATGAAAATAGATAATCGTTTAAATATGGACATAGATGATGAAAAATGGTGTAAACTATTTTTATATAAATCTTGCTTAAATCATTGTGCAAAACTTATCTTGTTAAGATATATTGAAGATAGTGGATTATGCTATATGAAAATGAATAAAAATGGAATTGAAAAATGGAAAAAATTAGTAAAAAATATCTCTGAAAAATTTAATATATTATATGATATTGCAATCAAGGATTTACAAAAGGATACGGATAATAAGATAAGGAAAATATTTAAACAAAGTGATTATGATATATTTGAAATTGATGATGAATTAGCAGCTATTATATGTCATAATCTTTCAGGGCTAGATTTTGCAACTTTAAGTAAAGAGGATGTAGTTTCTATCTTTAAATTAATTTATTCGTTAGAACAAAGAGAAGACATGCGATTGGATAAATTTTATAAAGTTGCGCCTGCTCTTTCATATATTTTAAATTTAGAAGAGCTAGAGCAGTTATTATAAAACCGGGCGAAGCCTGGTTTTATGATTTAAAAAAATTTTTGCAGTAGAGAATAGGATATAATAATAGTATAATATATAAGTTAAAGCCTATAGATTCATAGTGTAAAAGGAGAGAAGTTTATGAATTTAGAAAATTTAGATATGAGAATAGAAGAAAATGTGCTAAAGTTTCTACTAAAACATGAATTTACGAAAGAGATTGAAGAGGCTAAAGAATATTTTTATAATAATTTGGAAAAAGCTCAAATTATGATAGATTTTAATTCTTGGCTAATATATGATTATAAAATGAAAGATGGCAAGTCATTTATTGAGAAATATTATAATGCTACGAAAAATCAATTATCAGATGAAGAACGTGAATGGATTAAGAAAAAAATAGAGTCTTTTATTAGTTTGTATGAAGTAAAAGAAATAAAAGAAAATAAAGTAAAGCTAAAAGATATATTTACAAAGACAGAGTTTTGGGTAGATATGGATTGTAAGGAAATAAATAAGAAAGATTTAATTCTTGGTAGGATGATAGAATTTTTAAACGAATATAAATTTATTGGTGATAGTATATATATACCAGCTATTTTTAAAAATACTATTGAAAGAAATATTATTGTTCAATATGAAGGATATAAAGAGAAAAATCAATATGCTACGTTAGAAAAATTCTTGAAAAATAATAGTCTTTTATTGCAAAAATATATAGCAATTATTATGGATGT
Source organism: Crassaminicella thermophila (assembly GCF_008152325.1). Taxonomy (GTDB): domain Bacteria; phylum Bacillota; class Clostridia; order Peptostreptococcales; family Thermotaleaceae; genus Crassaminicella_A; species Crassaminicella_A thermophila. Next base: position 1,724,858 of record NZ_CP042243.1, on the reverse strand, counting down.
AACCTATGAAACAGAAAATGAGGAAAGCTATAATGTATGGCAGAGTACATATCTTATAAAAGATTTAAAAAATATCAAGGAAACTTTACTAAGATATAAAGAGATCAAATTAGACATTGAAGAAGATGGAAGTTATTATTTTAAATTATTTAGCGAAGGTGAATTATTAGCTGAGATTGTGTTAGAAAATAATAAAATAGAATTAGAATGTACTTCAGAAAAAGATAGGATAAAAGCTAAAAAAATTATTGAATCAATATTAGAGGATTCAGTAAAATATTATAAAGATGAAATTGTAAGATTAGATGATTTAGTTTAGAAGTAATGTGGAGGGGTATAAATTGAAAAAATGGGAATATAAAATTATAAATTTAAGAGCAAAAGGTGTAACAAACTTAGTACTTAGTAAAGAAGATGAAGAAGAACTTAATAAATTAGGAGATGAAGGTTGGGAATTAGTTTCTAGTGTGCCTACGGTGAATGGTAGAACTATTTGTTGTATGCTAAAAAGGGAAAAATAAATTAAATGAGGTTTTAAAAATTTGACAGGTAAGTATAAAATATATAAAATGGTATATAACTATGATGAACAAAAATAAAGTTTGAAGGGGGATAAGAAAGCTTTATGCAAATATCACTATCAGACCTCGTAGACTCGTGTAGTGAAGATATCTATTTAGAGCTAAATACATCTGATGAACATGTAATAGATGAATTAAAATTCCTTAAGGATTTTAAGAAACTTTTAAAGCAGTACAATAAACCAACAAATCAGATCGATTATTTTATAAGTAAATTAGAGGGAAATATGGATTTTGAGAATGTAATTCACATTTTTGATATTGATGAAAAAAGTATAAAGAAGAAGATTGAGAAACATCCATATTTTAAAAATCCTTGTGATTATCCTATTCGTCTAGTTACAATTATGAAATATTTAAAGAAAAAGGGTGTAGACATAGACTATAAAGACATGGACTTGATTGTTGATAAATTGATTCAACAAATTGATGGTGTAAAAAAAGTTGGAGATGGTATGTATTTAAAGAAGAGTAATTAAGCAAAAATAATTTCTCTTTTCTGGCAAGAATTAACAATAAAATTCAAACCAGAAAGGAGATTTTTTATTTGAGAAAAGAAACTAGTTATTATTCTAGTGAATATAAAAATGAAAAGATTATGAAGGAATTCGAGAGAATATATAGAAATAATAAAAAAACGAAAAAGTTAGAAGGTGAGAAGGAATATGTTTAATCATAAGCAAATACCTTCAAAAGAAAGTTATAAAAGAAGTAGGTTATTAAATAAATTTTCTGTTTATGTTATATTAATTATTTTAACAATTATGGGTTTTATTTATTTTTCAGAAAAAGATACGGCTATGAATAATGTTATTATAAAAAATATTTACAATAATATATTTAATGGAAGTCCTAAAAAGAAAATTTTTATATATCTAAAAACAATTCAGCCGTTAGAAGATAAATTTTATTTATTGGTAAATGAAAATGTTGATTTAGTGAATAAAACACTTTATAAGAATAAAGAAGATATTTATTTATTAAAAGAAAATATAGAAACTATAGACTCTATAATGCTTGACTTAGCAAAGGTACAAACGAATGAGTATATGTTAGAAAATAATTATTTATTTTTAGATGAAATGAAAATTATGAGAGATATTATGTTAGAAAAAAAATTTGCCCTAGAAAATAATGATATTAAAAGTTTAATGAAGGCAAATGAATATTTAGAGAAATATTTCATCATAGGGCAAATTAGGAGACAAGCTTTAAAAAAGGTTTTTGATAAATATAATATTGTTTATTTAGAATTAGGAAATAGAATAAAGTACATAACAAAATAAGTGTTAAAGTAAACAGATAGGAATTTATCAGATTATTAATTGGTTTATTGTATGTAAGATAAAGGCGTCCAAAGATGGATGCCTTTACAATTATATTTTGGGTGGAGATAATATGCAAAATCATAAATGGTTAAAAGTATTTAATGAATATGTAAAAGAGACAGAGGATTTAGAAAGCCATAGATCTGATGTAATGTTAGAGATATGTAAAATATTTTTTGCAAAAAAGTATGGAATAGAACTTTTAAATTTGATGGGAATGCAAATAAAAGATTTTGTAAAAAAAAGAAGTAAGTGGAGTGAAAATGTAGATATAGAAGATTTTAATTTTACAATTTTTAGTCAGTTGTATGAAAATTTTTTATCATCAACTAATAGAGAAAAAACGGGTAGTTTTTATACACCATATTATATTATTGATTATATGGTTGAAAGATCTCTAGAAATTTATTTATCAAGAGAAACAGGATATACAGAAACTTTATTATGGAGATGTTTTCATGAAAATAAAGTATTAAATCAGGTACAACTTAAGATAATTTTAGAAAAAATGGATAGTATAAGAATTGTTGATATAGCTTGTGGTACAGGATTATTTCTTATTCGCTATTTTGAAAAATTATTTAAATATAAGAAAATTATTTATAAAATGCAGAGAAAAAAAATAAATGATTTTATGATAAAAAAATATATTATTGAAAATAATTTATTTGGGATAGATATTCAAGAAAAACCGATAAAGATTGCAAAAATGGTTTTATTATCTTTGACTTATGGAACTGATAAAAGCCAATATACAGACAAAATTTGTTTGAATATAAAAGCAGGGAATAGCTTGATGGATGAAATGATTTTTGAAAAGGATACATTTAAAAAAGTAATAAAAGATGAGGGTGGATTTGATATTGTAATAGGGAATCCACCCTATTTAGGGGAGAAAGGAAATAAACATATATTTGATAAAATAAAAGGTACTCATTTTGGTAAAAAATACTATGAAGGAAAAATGGATTATTTTTATTTTTTCATCTATAAAGCATTAGAAATTTTAAAAGAAAATGGGATATTATCTTATATTACTACAAATTATTTTATAACAGCGGATGGAGCGGCAAAACTAAGAAAGTTTTTAAGAAATAATGCTACATTTATTGATATTGTAAATTTTAACGATTATGAAATTTTCAAATCTGCAAAAGGGCAACATAATATCTTATTTTTTCTATCAAAAGGAGCAGATCAAACACAATCAGTAAAAATTAAATACATTAAAGAAAGAGATATTGATAAGGAAGAAATGCATGAACTCCTACGGGAAAACAAAAAGAGAACAAAAAAAATATATCAATATACGTTACCAAGGCAACAAAACTTATATGGTCCAAATGGACATATTTTGATACAAGAAAATAATCAATATGATTATATTCTAAAAAAAATATATGAAAATAGTCAATACACATTAAAAGAATTATGTAATATTAATCAAGGGGTTGTTAGTGGAGCAGATAAAATAACGAAAGATATACTTGAGAAAAAAATATCCTTGGAATATGCAAAAGAAAAGAATATAATATTATATCAAGGGATATTTGTTTTATCTGAAAAGGAAGTAAATGAATTAGGTTTTTTAGAATTACCATATATAAAACCTATGTATAAAAATAGCGATATACAAAGATATTTTTGTAGTAATGAGGCTTCAAAATATCTATTATACATTTCAGATAAAATATTTACAGAAACAGAGTTAGATAATAGAATTTTAGAGCATTTATCTAAATATAAAGAAATTTTAGAGAAAAGAAGAGAAACGATACGAGGCATTAGACCTTGGTATGCATTACAATGGCCTCGAAAACAAGAAATATTTGAAAATACAAAAATTGTAGTTCCTCATAGAGCTAAAGAAAATAAATTTGCACTAAATAATTCTTCATGGTATGCAAGTGCTGATGTATATTTTATTACAGCAAAGAGAAGAAAGATAAATTGGAATTTGTTGTTAGGTATTTTGAACTCTAAAATAATGTATTTTTGGTTATATAATCGCGGTAAAAGAAAAGGTGATTATTTAGAATTGTATGCAAACCCATTGAAAAATTTACCAATAATGTGGAATATAGATGAAGATACATGCAATAAGATTACTTCATTTGTTGAACAAATGATTAATCGGGGAGAGGATCCAAAACTTCAGGAACTAGTAGACAAGACATTATATAATGTATACAATTTAACAAGCACAGAAATACGAATAATAGAAGATTTTCATAAGAGAAATTTAGGGAAATAAATACTTTTTAATCACGAAATAATAAGGTTAGAATATTATATATTGAAATACACAAGGGCTAAAGTTTATGGATTTACTTAGACATTATATAGTCCCTTATAATGAAAGGAGGCTATATGCTTGAATGTAATAAATATTTTTTTTCCTACAGAAAATTTAAGAAATTATTATGTTAAGAAAGTTTTTAATTTGAAGGAAATGATGCAGGATGAAAACTTTCAATATTTGTCTATTCCAGGGATAAAAAGCATTAAATTTAAAAGTAAATATAAAAAAACTTCTGGATATTGGGTTAAAATAGAATTAAATGATGAGAGTGCTGGTAAATTGATAAAAAATAAGATTTATGATATAATACCGCATTTTTGGATTGAACAGCATGTATTTTTTCCGATGAAATTAATTCCTCAAAGAGAAATGGAAGAACTGTGGATACAAAAATACAATTTAATTAATGAAGGAACAGATTCAGATGCATGGAAAAACTTTTTGAAGGAAGGGAAAAATCATTTCAAAGAAGGTAGGATTGATATTGCAAAAGCTGTTTTTATGTGTATATATAAAAACAATCCTTTTTTTCTAAAAAAATATAAACGATATTATGTATTTGAAGATTTAGCTTATGCTTATGAAGAAAAGGGCGAATTGTATAAAAAGTATTCGATGTTTGAAAGTTCAAGCTAGTTTACAGCCAGATTCATCGGAAGCTTATTTGAATATGAGTAATTTTTTACTCCTTAATGGTTTAGATGAAGAAGCAATAAACATATGCAAGCAAGGTCTTCAGATAAATTCAGATGATGAATATCTTATTAATAATTTACTCATTGGGTATGTAAATAGCGAACGATTTGATATTGCTTTGGAATATTTAACAAAATATATTGAGAAATATCCTAATGCATCAGTTTATTGGAAATTATTAGGAGATATATTTTGTCAAATTGGAGAAGATAAAGGAGCTATAATTTGTTATAAAAAGGCTCTTGATATAAACTCTGAAGATATTTGTGAGGTAAAACAAGATATATATTATGGTTTAGGGATTTGCTATGCTCAAGTGGGTGAAGTAAAAAAGTCTATTGAATTTTATGAAAAAATTTTAAAATATAATCATACAGATCCTATAGTTTTATTAAATGTATCTAAATTATACGGATATGATCTTAAAGAATATGAGAAAGCAGAATATTATGCCAAAAAAGTTATAGAGTTATATCCGCAAAATGGATATGGATATCATAATTTAGGGCTAATTTACCTTCATACTGCTAGATTAGAAAAAGCAAAATGGTATTTATATAAAGCTAGAAGATTGATTCCAGAATATCAACCTGTTCATGATGCGATTGTTGAACTAAAAAGAAAACAATATGTCTTTTAGAACTAGTCAATGGATTTTTCCGTTGGCTTATTTTATTCAATAATGATTTCACCTGAAATTACCTTGAATGTAATATTAGTGATTGTAAAAAATAATAGTTAGAAGTATAAATATACTATAATATGAGGTGAATCAGTTATGGATAAAATACCTATAAATCCGAAGGCAAGAGAAGCTTTTTTAAAAATGAAAAATGAAATGGGAAAAGAATTAGCTGTTGATAAAGGAAAGTTACCATCTCGTTTGTTTAGTTATAGGGGTATGAATGGATATTTAAAACAAAATGACAATAAATAATAAAAAAACAGAACAATTGAAGCGATACAATTGTTCTGTTTTTTATATTTACAATAGGTACAATTCAGTGCTATAATAAAACTAATAAGGTACATATAGGTGTAATTTGAAGGAGGAACAATACAATGCATAAATGTAATGTAAAACAATTGACTATTTCAGGATTAATGGCTGCTTTGGTATTAGTAGGAACAATGTTGATACAGGTGCCAACGCCAACAAAAGGTTATATTCATATTGGAGATAGTATGGTATATCTTAGTGGAGTGTTATTAGGACCTGTAGCAGGAAGTTTAGCTGCAGCAATGGGGTCTATGCTTGCAGATGTTTTTTCTGGATATGGTATTTATGCACCTGCTACTTTTGTTATAAAAGGATTAGATGCTTTTATTGTAGCATATATCTATAATAGATTGGTAAAATCAGATACTTCAAGTGTAAAAAAAATTGTTTTTTTTGCTTGTTCAGTTTTAGCAGGAGGAGGAGTAATGGTAGTTGGCTATTTAGCTTATGAAAGTGTATTATATGGCTTTAATACAGCTATATTAGGTGTATTAGGGAATATCACACAAGCAGTTGGTGGTGCTATATTGGCTGCACCTTTAGTGATTGCACTAGAAAAAATAAATTTGTTTCAAAAACTAAAAGAAAATTTTCGATAAAATGAGGTTTCTAGAGATAGAAGCCTCATTTTTTTAATAACGAAATTAAAAATCCATATAATGGAAAATATCTTTCTGTAACCTTTTTTACAAAAAGGGAATGATAATGATATATAAAGAAGAGAAAGGAAGGGATTTTATGCTAAATAGCATTAGTGAAAGAAGAGTAAAATTAAGCGGTAAGTATAAATTGTATCTTGAAGTTCCAGAGAAAGAATACTTAACAATATATGATAGAAATGTAAGTGTAGAAAATGCAAGAGATATTTTATGGCAGTATTTAAATTATCATCAAGATGATGCAAGAGTCGAGAATGTAGAAATAAAACATGATAAAAGTAATCATAGTATAAATATTGAAGCAGACTTAATGTATGAGAAAAATGATCATACAACAGGGAGATATAGGCCAAATCATTTAAGAAGTGAAAGAGAATGAAAATATTAAAATCTTTTAGTAAAAGGCATATTTCATTGGAATATGTCTTTTTTCTATAAATAAGGAAAAAATGTACATTTTATGGAAAGAATATTTTATTAGAATAAGGAAGGGTATGTGAAAATAGTGAGAAGACCTATTTGTGGAATAAGTATATTTTATGCATTAGGAATTTTTTTACAATACAAACTTTCTATATCTTATAAAGTAATAATGTATGTTTTCTGTATAATTGTTATGATTGGATTTTTTATATGTAGGAGAAAATGGATAGTTGTTATTTTGTTTGTATTCATTTTACTATTTGGAGCATTAAATTTTAAATTGAATAGTGAATATGAAGGACAGCTAAAACAATTTTTTAACAATAATGTATATGTTGTTGGAGACGTGATTAATGTTTCTAATAAAGATAAGCCACAATTAACCTTGAAAGTGGTAAATGTTATTGTTAATAGTAAAAGTTATAGAATATCTGATAAAATTATTATAAAATTCAGACAAAAACATAATAAATTAGGAATGGTGATGGGAAAAAGAGTTGGTATTTATGGAATCCTTTTAGAACCACAAAAAAGAAGAAATCCAAAAATGTTTGATTATCAGATGTATTTGAAAAATAAAAGGATTTATGGTATTTTATATGCTGCTGATAAATTAGATATAATTGGGAAAGGGAATATTTCATTTGTCTTAAGGATTGCTAATATTATAAAAAATAAAATTTCAAATGTAATTTACAATATTATGCCAAATAAAGAAGGAAATATTCTTCTAGGAATTATTTTTGGAGATAAAGATAGGTTGGATGTAAAAACTTATAAAGTTTTTAGAAAGGCAGGAATAGCACATATTTTGGCAGTTTCAGGTCTACATATTGGAATTGTTTATATGTTTTTAAATAGATTGCTAAAAGGGTTTTTGATATCTATAAAAACATTTATAATATTGGTGATTTTTTGTTTTTATGTTATTATTACTGGATATGCGCCTTCTGTTTTGAGAGCTACTTTGATGGTAACAGTATTTATATTTGCACCTTTAGTTAATAGAAGATATGATTCAATATCTGCTATTTTTACTATAGGTTTTATAATTTTAGTTATAAATCCTATATATTTAATGAATATTGGTTTTCAACTTTCTTTTATAGCAGCGTTATCTATTATTATTTTTTATAAAGAAATTTTAAAAAGATTAGTAATAGTTCCAAATCCTTTCAGAGAAATTTTAGCTGTATCTGTAGCTGCACAAATAGGGATTATTCCTATTGTAGGATACCATTTTAATTACATATCTTTAGGAGCATTTATTGTAAATGTGCCTGTTGTTATGATTATGAGTTTACTTGTGCCGTTGGGGATTTGTATAATTTTAATCGGATTAATTAGCTTGCGCTTTGCATCAATTTTAGGCTTTGTTGTTCTTTTTTTCATAAAAGTGATTATGGTATTGTCTTATTTTATAGAAAAAATACCTTTTTCTAGCATTGAAGTGATTTCGCCAAGCTTTTTTTTCATTATTATTTATTATTTATTTTTTATATTTTTGACGATTGAAGAAGATAAAATATTTTCTATCAATAAAAAAAATGCAATATTTATTATTATAGGCTTGTATGTAGTTATAAATATAGTTTCATACATAATTCCTAATAAAATGGAAATTGTGTTTATAGATGTTGGTCAAGGAGATTGCATTTTGATCAGAACACCTAGAAATAAAAATATACTAATTGATGGTGGTGGAAGTTCTAAAAAAATGATAGATGTAGGTGAAGATGTATTAGTTCCTTGTTTATTAAAGAATGGCATTAAAAGATTTGATATGATTATATTGTCTCATATCCATAAAGATCATATACAGGGGTTATTAAGTGTATTGGATCATTTAAAAGTAGATACTTTGGTTATGGGGACAGATTTTTACCAGTCAGAAGATTTAAAGTTATTAAAGGAAAAATGTATTCATCAAGGAACAAAAATATATAAAGGAATTAAGGATGATAAAATTATAGTTGAAGATGATTTGGTTTTAAGAATTCTTAATCCAAGCCGTGAATTAATTATGGATGGTGGAGATGATATTAATAATAATTCGCTGGTTATACTTATGACGTATAAAGATAAGAATATATTATTTACTGGGGATATAGAAGCCGAAGCAGAAAAGAAAATTGTTAAAAGTTATCCAAATCTTTCTATAGATGTATTAAAAGTAGCACACCATGGAAGTAATAGTTCAAGTACAGAGGAGTTTATTAAACTAATAAGTCCTAAAATTGCTATTATACAGGTTGGAAAAAATTATTTTGGACATCCACATAAAGAAGTATTAAATAGATTTAAAAAGAATCATATAATTGTATTTAGAAATGATAAAAATGGTGCTGTAAGCTTATATTTTTGTGGTGAAAAGATAAAAATCAAAAAAATGATAGAGAACGAAAAAAATTAAATTTGTTATGGAGGTTATAGATGACATATAAAGATGTATTAAAGGATTTAAAGAATGATTGCCTAGATAATCTATATTTGTTCTATGGGAAGGAATATTATCTTATAGAAAATACAATTGATAAAATTAAGCAGAAAATGATAGATAAAGCTTTTGAAGATCTTAATTTCCAATTTATAGATGGAAAAGAAACAAATGTTGATATGATAATTAATGCTTGTGAAACTCTTCCTTTTATGGGAGAAAAAAGGATGGTTTTAATTAAGGATTTAGAATGTTTTTTTGGGAAAAGAAAAAATATAAGTGATCAAGAAGAAGAAAGTCTTATTAAATACTTTGGAAATATACCAAGTACAACACATTTATTTTTTATAGTAACAAATGAAATTGATAAAAGAAAAAAAATAATAAAGATGATTAATAAGTATGGTAAAGTTGTAGAATTTGATAAGTTAGTTGAAAAAGATATTTATAAGTGGATTGAAAGAACTTTTGCAAAATACAATAAACAAGTTAGAAAGCAAGAGATATCTTTTTTCTTAGATATTACTGGCTATTTAGAAAAAAATTCAACAAAAAGCTTAAAAGATTTAGATAATGAAATAAATAAATTGTGTAGTTATGTTGGAGACAGAAATTTAATAACAACGCAAGATATTGAATTGCTTGCACCTAAATCTATAGAAAATAATATATTCAGCTTAGTAGAGTCTATAGGAACAAAAAATAGTGAGAAAGCCCTTTCTATTTTAAGTGATATGTTGATGGAAGGAGAATCAGAAATAAAGATTTTATATATGATTACAAGACAATTTCGATATTTATTCCAAATAAAGTTAATGGAAAAACAGGGCTACACGCCAGTGGCAATAGGACCAAAATTAGGACTTAAGCAATTTGTTGTAAAAAAATATTTAAAGCAAGCTTTAAATTTTAATGTTGATATATTAAAAAAAGCACTAGAACAATGTCTTTTGACAGATGAAAGTATAAAAAAGGGAAGGATTGATCAAAGAATGGCTATAGAATTATTAATTGCTCAGTTTGCAAAATAAGAGATTCCTAAAACAATAAAAAAGCGTACATTGTACGCTTTTATGTTTATGGGGAATAACTGACGGTTGATTGAATAAATTTACTACATTGCTTTGTTTAATTTGCTTGCTAATTTTGCTACCTTTCTTGAAGCAGCATTTTTGTGGATAGTTCCTTTAGCAGCAGCTTGCATGATTTTCTTTTCAGCAAAACGAAACTTAGCTTTTGCTTCTTCTAAGTTACCTGCAGTTAGAGCTTCTTCGAATCTTCTTATAGCAGTTTTAACAGCAGATTTAATTCTTCTGTTTCTAGCTGTTTTTACTTCTATAACTTTGATTCTTTTTTTAGCAGATTTAATATTAGCCAACCTGTTCACCCCCTTGTATCCAATTCAACAAAAGTTATTCTATCATGATTATTACGAAAAAGCAAGGGAAAAACTACTAATTGTTTTATTTCCATAAAAGCTTATGTTTATGCATTTTTTTTATAATTTTTTATTATTTGTTTTATTTACATAAAATTGCAAAAAAAGTTAAGAATATAAAAATAGGAGGTGCAAATAATGTTTCAAATACGTTCTGATTTAGCTTTAGAAATTAGAGAATTATACAAAGAGAATACACAGCAAGAAATTCCTGGCGTTGAGGTAGAACAAAAAAAGCAAGAATTTGCTACGATTACACATGTAAAGGTCTTAAATCAAGAAGGCAGTAAAATAATGGGGAAACCAGAAGGTAGCTATATTACGATTGAATCTCCTAGTTTAAAAAAGGCTGATGCAGATGTAAAAGATGCGTTGAGCCAATTATTAGCAAAAGAATTAGTAAATCTTATACCAAATAAAAGTAATTTCAAAACACTTATTGTTGGACTTGGAAACTGGGATATAACGCCAGATGCATTAGGGCCACAGGTAGTTTCAAAAGTATTTGTTACAAGACATTTTTTTGAAATGTATAAAAAGACTGATGATCCAACAATGAGACCTGTAAGTGCTATATCACCAGGTGTTATGGGAACTACTGGTATAGAAACAGTAGAGATTATTCGAGGGATTGTAGAAAAAACAAAGCCGGACTTGGTTGTAGCTATTGATGCATTAGCTTCAAGAAGAATGCAAAGAGTTCATACGACAATACAAATATCAACAACGGGTATTAACCCAGGTTCAGGCATTGGAAATAAACGAAAAGAATTAAGTCAACATACTTTAGGGGTGCCTGTTATTGCTATTGGTGTACCTACTGTTGTAGATGCAGCTACTTTAGCAAATGATACAATAAAATTAGTAGTGGATGCTTTATCTGATCAAGCATCAAAGGAATCTGAATTTTATAAGTTATTAAGAGGAATGTCTGATGAAGACAAATATAGTTTGATAAAAGAAGTATTAGATCCTTATGGAGCTAACGTAATTGTTACAACGAAAGATATTGATGTTATTATAACAAATATATCACAAGTTATTGCTAATGCATTAAATATAGCCCTACATCCTGGAATAGATTTGAAAGATGTAAATAGATATTTACAATAAGTCAATCATATATTCAAAGAGCCTCTCATATAATTTTATCGTATAGATAAAAAACAAAAGAAAATGAAGAGAGGTGCATGGATTGGTGAAAGTTAAGGTGATTGATATAAAAAGGTATTATAAGTGGATAGGGATTTTTGTAACATGTATAATGTGTATTTTATCATTTCAAATATTGATTTTGGATACTAAGGATATGGTTGCAAAAGCTAACGGCATAGAAAAGAGAAAAAATTTTGTACAAGCAGATACAAAAAAATATATGAGTGATAATCTACTTATACTTTTTATAAACAAAACTATACCGATTATGGAAGTAAACTATGAGAAAGAATATGGAAAAAGTCATTATAAAGAAATCATGAAGCTTGCTTTAGGAAAATTAGTAAACTTTGATTATGAAGATCCAAAAACATTATTTAAAGCAGAGATATCTATGCTAAAAGAAGCTGATGACGACATGGCAGAAATGGATGATTATTATCTTTTAAATAATGAATCAAAAAGCACTATGGATTTTGTTCAAAAGCTGCCGGATATAAAAGAGGATGTTGAAATTAAAGATCATCAAAATGAAGCTATAGAATCAAGTAATATGAAAGAAGTAAATCATAAAGGCGTAAACAATCAATCAAATAAAGCTTTAGAATCAATACAGATTGTGAGCTCGTCAATAAAAATGCCAAATAAAGTAAAACTAGATATCAATAAACCTACAATATTTATATATCATACCCATGCAACAGAATCATACATGCCAGAATCTGTAGGGAATTTCCATTCTCTTAATAGAAAATATACGGTTAGAGCAGTAGGAGATGCGCTAACAAAGGAATTAACAAGTAGAGGTTATAAGGTAATACATAATGATACACTTCATGATTATCCATCATATCAACGATCTTATGTAAGATCATTAGAAACTTTACGTGCAAATTTAAAGAAGAATACTTCTTTAAAAATAATTTTTGATATACATAGAGATGCAGCACCTAAAAATGATACTGCTAGAGAGAAAAGCTATGTAATTATAGATGGAAAAAAAGTAGCAAAATTTAGTATTGTTGTAGGTACAGAGAATGAAAATGCAGAAAAACTATTAGTATTAGCAGAATATATAAAAGCAAAATGTGATGAATATTACCCAGGATTGGCAAAAAAAACTATAACAAAACCATATAAATTCAATGAGTTTAATTCAGATTACTATGCTCTTATAGAAGTGGGGAATACTGCCAATTATATAGAGGAGGCAGTGCGAACTACTAAATATTTAGCTGAAATTTTAGATCGTGTTATAAAGGATATAAAAGAATAATTAATAGGATCGGAAACTGTATAAGAAATTTATTTATAGGCTAAAATAGTACTGGTGATAAAATTGAGTAGAGTTGAAAGAAAAAAATTAGAAAAAAATATAAAAAAAAGCAACAAAAAAAGAATAAAGAGCAGATTTATTTGTATTCTGTTTTTAATTTTTTTATTAATAAGCGGTATTTGGATTGTAGATAACTCTTTTCGCTCTATGATGATGCTTAAAGAACCTAAAGTTTTTGGATTTAATAAAATAAATGAAAGAATGTATGAAATAAGTTTTTGTGGAGATAAATTCTATATAGATGAACAAAAAATTTATGATACATACAGATATGTTAAAAACGAAATCAATGGTTTTGTAGAGGTGTTAATAAAAAATAAACGACCGGGCTACTAGCCTGGTTATTTATTTTTTAAATATGAGGACTCTATACGATAGGAATGAATTATGATATAATGGTAAAGATTATCGGAAAGTGTATAGAGGAGGAGTAGGAATGAGCAGTAATCGTCAACAAAAGATACGTAATTTTAGTATTATTGCCCATATTGATCATGGAAAATCTACCCTTGCTGATAGATTGATTGAAAAGACAGGTTTACTCACTCAAAGAGAGATGAAAAATCAAATATTAGACAGCATGGATTTAGAGAGAGAACGTGGCATTACTATAAAACTTCAAACAACTCGTTTAATCTATAAAAATAATAAAGGTGAAGAATATATATTAAATCTAATTGATACACCAGGACATGTAGACTTTACTTATGAGGTATCAAGAAGCTTGGCTGCTTGTGAAGGTGCTGTGTTAGTAGTAGATGCAGCACAGGGAGTTGAAGCACAAACATTAGCAAATGTGTATTTGGCTCTTGATCAAAATTTGGAGATAATACCTGTTATTAATAAGATTGATTTGCCTAGTGCTAGACCAGATGAAATTAAAAATGAAATAGAAGAAATTATTGGAATAGATGCTAGTGATGCTCCACTTGTATCAGCAAAAGAAGGTTTGAATATTGAAGACGTTTTAGAAGCTATTGTAAAAAAAGTTCCTGCACCAACTGGAGATGAAGATGCTCCATTAAAGGCGTTGATTTTTGATTCTTATTATGATAGTTATAAAGGTGTTATAGCTTATGTGCGAGTAAAGGAAGGAACTGTAAGACCAGGAGATAAGATTTTAATGATGGCTACTGGTAAAAAGTTTGAAGTAAATGAAGTAGGTGTATTTATTCCAAGGCCAATGGCTGTTGATGAGCTTAAAGCTGGAGAAGTTGGATATATAACAGCTAGTATAAAAAATGTAAAAGATACACAGGTCGGGGATACTATTACTTCTGCATCAAATCCTGCGAAAGAACCTCTACCAGGATATAAAAAGGTAGTGCCTATGGTGTATTGTGGTATATATCCAGCAGAAGGGGAAAAATATGAAAATGTAAGAGACGCTTTAGAAAAATTACAAGTAAATGACGCAGCATTAGAATTCGAACCAGAAACTTCAAATGCTTTAGGATTTGGATTCAGATGTGGTTTTTTAGGTCTTTTGCATATGGAAATTATTCAAGAAAGATTAGAAAGAGAATTTAATTTGGATTTGATTACAACTTCTCCAAGTGTTATATACAGAGTGACTAAAACAAATGGAGAGGTACTAATGGTTCAAAATCCAACAAATTTACCTCCAAGCCAAGAAATACAATTTATGGAAGAACCTATTGTAGATGCTCAAATTATGTTGCCAAATGAATATGTTGGAAATGTTATGGAGTTATGTCAAGATCGAAGAGGTATAATGAAGAATATGGAATATCTAGATGAAAAAAGGGTATCGCTTCATTACGAACTTCCATTAAATGAGGTAGTTTATGATTTCTTTGATGCATTAAAATCTAAAACAAGAGGATATGGTTCACTAGATTATGAATTCAAAGGATATCAAAGGTCTAAACTTGTAAAAATGGATATATTATTAAATAAAGAAGTAATAGATGCTTTTTCAATGATTGTACATGAAAGCAAAGCTGAAAGTAGGGGAAGGGTTGTTTGTGAAAAACTAAAAGATGTGATTCCACGCCACATGTTCGCTATTCCTATTCAAGCTGCTATAGGTTCTAAGGTTATTGCTAGAGAGACTATTAAAGCTATGAGAAAAGATGTATTGGCAAAATGTTATGGTGGAGATATATCAAGAAAGAAGAAACTTCTTGAGAAACAAAAGGAAGGTAAGAAACGTATGAGACAATTAGGGTCAGTGGAAGTTCCTCAAGAAGCTTTTATGGCTGTATTAAAATATGATGATAATAAATAGTCACCAAATAGGTGGCTATTTTCTTTCAATAGAGGTGATAATATGAAAGAGATAGGTATGTATATTCATATACCATTTTGTGCTCAAAAGTGTTTATATTGTGATTTTTGTTCTTTTAGTGCTACAGAGGAGATGATTTCTAAATATATTGATGCATTAATAAAGGAAATGAAAATATATGAGGAAAAATTGAGAAAATGTAAAATAAAATCTATATTTATAGGTGGAGGAACACCTTCTATTATTTCTATTAATAAAATGGATAAAATAATAAATGGTATACATTCAAATTTTAATTTAAAAGAGGATTTAGAATTTTCAATAGAGAGTAATCCTGGAACTTTAAATAAAGAAAAAATTAGTTATTATTTAAATCATAACATCAATAGATTGAGTATAGGGCTTCAAGCATGGCAGGATTTTCTTTTAAAAAAATTAGGAAGAGTGCACAATAGTAAGGAATTTGTTAGAAACTATTTATTAGCAAGAGAAATAGGATTTAAAAATATAAATATAGATATTATGTTTGCTCTTCCTAATCAAAGCATAAATCATTGGCAAGAGACATTAAGAAATGTTGTAACATTAAAACCTGAACATATTTCAGCTTACAGTTTAAAAATTGAAGAAGGAACTGTATTCAATCAGTTGTATAAAAAGGGAGAACTACATTTACCTGATGAAGAAAAGGATAGAAAAATGTATCATTTTACGATAGATTACCTATTAGAAAATGGATATAAACATTATGAAATATCTAATTTTGCAAAGGAAGGTCAAGAATGTATTCACAATAAGATATATTGGGAAAATGAAGAATATATTGGTTTAGGTTTGGGAGCTCATTCGTACCTAAATAAGATACGCTATTCAAACACAACAGATTTAAAAGATTATATAGAGAATATCGATAAAAAAAATATATGTGTGCATAAGGAAGAAATTTCAATAAAGGATGAAATTGCAGAAACTATGTTTCTCGGTTTGAGAATGATGAAAGGAATAAGTATTAAAAAATTTACAAAAAAATTTGGTATAAGTCCTTTAAAAGTGTATTCTAATGAAATTTGTGATTTAAAAGAAAAGGGGTTATTGCAGGTAGACGATCAAGTTATACGATTAACAAGAAAGGGAATAGATTTATCTAATCATGTTTTTGTAGCTTTTTTATTAGATTAAAAATAAAAAAAGGTTATTGACAAATGGTTTTATTAGTGATAATTTTAAATCAGAATAGTTTAGCACTCATCAAGTGAGAGTGCTAACAAGTGGGAGTGATATTATGGAACTGGGAGATAGAAAATTAAAAATTCTACAGGCCATAATAAAGGATTTTATTTCTACAGCTGAGCCTGTTGGGTCAAGAACTTTAATGAAAAAATATGATTTAGGCATCAGTGCTGCTACTATAAGAAACGAAATGGCAGATTTAGAAGAAATGGGGTATTTAAAGCAACCACACACTTCTGCTGGAAGAATTCCTTCAGATAAGGGTTATCGACTATATGTAGATAGCTTGATGATTATTGATAAACTAGCTCAAAAACAGAAGGATATCATAAAGAAAAGTTTTATTCAAAGTGTAGGAGAGCTTGAGCAAATCATTGCAACTACTTCTAAAATTTTGTCACAAATGACAAAACTAACATCTGTTGTTTTGTCGCCACAGTTTGAACAAAGCAAATTAAAGTCTGTTCAATTAGTGCCTATTGATGATGAAAGTGTACTTTTGGTAACTGTATCAGAGTCTGGAGTTGTAAGAAATGCAATTTTAAGAATGAATGAAAAGTACACATATGATAATTTAATGATTATTAACAAAATATTAAATATGAAGCTTAAGGGTTTGACTATTGGTGACATTACATGTCAAAAGGTAGAAGATATAAAAAGGGAAATGAACATGTTTCATACATTGATTGATACAATAACTCCTGTTTTAATAAGTACTTTAGAAGAAATGGTAAATGTTCAATTATATTTAGATGGAGTTACGAATATTTTTAATTTGCCTGAGTATCATAATATCGAAAAAGCAAGAGATTTTATGGAAATGTTAGACAAAAAAGAACATATAATGGATTTATTAATAAATAGCAAGGACGATATAGATGTTACTATTGGTAAAGAAAACAAGCATGAGGAAATGCAGGATTGTAGCTTAGTAACAGCAACATATAAAGTAAATGGAATGATTGTAGGCAAGATAGGTGTTATTGGACCTACAAGAATGAATTATGAACATATTGTTTCTGTTGTAGATTATGTGACAAAAAATTTGACAGATTTGCTAAATAATCGTTAAAAAAGAATATGGATATGGTGCAAGATAGTTTATTTTGCACTATATCTATGTCTTTTGTTTTGATATAGATAGTAATTACATAAAGATGATATAAGTAATTATAGGTAGGTGAAAATAATGGAAGATACAAATTTTGAAAAAATGAAAGATGATGAAGTAAAAAGTAATTTAGATGCTACGAAAGAAGAAATTAGTGAACAAGTAGAAGATGAACAATTACATGAGCTTAGCATGAAATTAAAAAAGCTTGAAGAAGAAAATGAAGAATTAAACAACAAATATTTGAGAATGACTGCAGATTTTCAAAATTTTAAAAAGAGAGTAGAAAAAGAAAAAAGCGATATTTATCAGTTTGCAAATGAAAAATTGATAATGGATTTACTTCCAATTGTAGATAATTTAGAAAGAGCTGTGACTTCTCATAGTGATGAAGCAAATGATGAGTCATTTGCTGAAGGTGTTAAAATGATTCTAAAGCAATTTTTAGATATATTCAAAAAAAATGGTGTAGAAGAAATTGATGCTTTAGGTAAAGAATTTGATCCGAATTTTCATCATGCAGTTATGCAAGAAGAGAGTGATCAACAAGAAAGCAATACAATCCTTGATGTATTCCAAAAAGGATATACATTAAATGGGAAGGTTATTCGACCAAGTATGGTAAAAGTAGTAAGATAAAAAATTTATATATAGATGAAGGAGGAAATTGTACAATGGGTAAAGTAATTGGTATTGACTTAGGAACAACTAACTCATGTGTTGCAGTTTTAGAAGGTGGAGAACCGGTTGTAATTCCAAATGCGGAAGGAAATAGAACAACACCATCTGTTGTTGCATTTACAAAGAATGGAGAAAGACTTGTTGGAGAAACAGCAAAAAGACAAGCGATTACAAATCCAGACAGAACAATTATTTCTATAAAAAGACATATGGGAACTAACCATAAGGAAATTATTGATGGGAAAGAGTATACTCCACAAGATATTTCAGCAATGATTCTTATGAAGTTAAAAGCAGATGCTGAGAGTTACTTAGGAGAAAAAGTTACAGAGGCAGTTATTACTGTTCCTGCATATTTTACAGATAGTCAAAGACAGGCTACAAAAGATGCTGGAAAGATTGCAGGTCTTGAAGTAAAAAGAATTATCAATGAACCAACAGCAGCATCATTAGCATATGGACTTGATAAAGAAAATGAGCATCAAAAAATAATGGTATTTGACTTAGGTGGAGGTACATTTGACGTTTCTATATTAGAATTAGGGGATGGAGTATTTGAGGTATTAGCGACTCATGGAAACAACCATCTTGGTGGAGATGATTTTGACCAGGTAATCATAGATTTCTTAGCTGAATCATTCCAAAAAGAACATGGTGTAGATTTAAGAAAAGATAAAATGTCATTACAAAGATTGAAAGAAGCTGCTGAAAAGGCAAAAAAAGAGTTATCAAGTACGCAAACAGCAAATATTAATCTTCCATTTATTACAGCTACAGCAGAAGGTCCACTACATTTAAATATTGATTTAACAAGAGCTAAGTTTAATCAATTATCTGCTCACTTAGTGGAAGCTACAATGGAGCCAACAAGAAAAGCATTAAGTGATGCAAATTTAACAGCAGCAGATATAGATAAAGTTATTCTAGTTGGAGGTTCAACAAGAATACCAGCAGTACAAGAAGCAGTAAAGAAACTTACAGGAAAAGACCCTTATAAAGGTGTAAATCCAGATGAATGTGTAGCAATTGGTGCTGCAATACAAGCTGGAGTATTAACAGGAGAAGTAAAAGATGTATTACTACTAGATGTTACACCATTATCATTAGGAATTGAAACACTTGGAGGAGTGTTTACAAAACTTATTGAAAGAAATACAACAATTCCAACAAGAAAGAGCCAAATTTTCTCTACAGCAGCAGATAATCAAACAGCAGTTGATATTCATGTGCTTCAAGGAGAAAGACAAATGGCTGCTGACAATACTACATTAGGTAGATTCCAGCTTACTGGGATTATGCCAGCACCAAGAGGAGTTCCTCAGATTGAAGTAACTTTTGATATTGATGCAAATGGTATTGTAAATGTTAGTGCAAAAGATAAGGGAACTGGTAAAGAGCAAAAGATTACAATAACTGCTTCAACAAATTTAAGTGATGAAGAAATTGAGAAAAAAATAAAAGAAGCTGAAAAATTTGCAGAGGAAGATAAAAAACGAAAAGAAGCAATAGAAGCAAAAAATAAAGCAGATACTATGGTTTATGAAACAGAAAAAGCATTAAAAGAAGTAGGAGATAAAATTAGTGCTGAGGATAAATCTAATGTTGAATCAAAATTAGAAGCTCTTAAAAAAGCATTAGAAGGAGATAATACGGAAGAAATAAAGAAAGCTACAGAAGAATTAACAAGTGCTTTTCATGTATTATCTCAAAAGATGTATGAACAAGCAGCTGCTGAGGGACAAAATACAGCAAATCAAAAAGATGACAATGTAGTAGATGCAGATTATGAAGTTGTTGATGATGATAAATAAAGATGAATAAGGCACCCACAGGGGTGCCTTGTGAATGTAAAAAGGCTTGCGAAAATCTTATATTTTTCATATAATTGATATAGTTTGTGACTCTCACAAAACCTGAGAGAAAGGCGGTGAGAAGAGTGTCCAAAAGAGATTACTATGAGGTATTAGGTGTAGATAGAGGGGCTGATGATCAAGCTATAAAAAGAGCATATAGAAAATTAGCTATGAAATATCATCCTGATAGAAATCCAGGGGATAAAAAAGCAGAAGAAAAATTCAAAGAAGTAAATGAAGCCTATGAAGTTTTAAGTGATCAAAAATAAGAGAGCTAGATACGATCAATTTGGTCATGCAGGTGTAGATCCAAATGCTCAAGGTGGATTTGGAGGTGCATCTGGATTTGGTGGATTTGAAGATATATTTGGCGATATATTCGATATGTTTGGTGGTGGATTTAGTTCTAGAAGAAAAGCAGGCCCTCAAAAGGGTGCTGACTTAAAATATGAGCTAGCTATAACTTTTGAAGAAGCTGCTTTTGGAGTAGAAAAGGAAGTAAGCGTTTCAAGACATGAAAACTGTTCAGTATGTAATGGTACAGGAGCTAAGCCTGGAACAAGTAAAAAGACATGTAGTAAATGTAATGGGACAGGTGAGATACGCTATGCAACAAGAACACCACTTGGGCAATTTGTAAACGTAAAAACTTGTGATGTATGTAATGGAGAAGGTAGTATTATTGAGAGTCCTTGCTTGAAATGTAATGGGACTGGAAAAGAATTGAAAAAGAGAAAAATTCAAATAAAAATTCCAGCAGGAGTAGATACTGGTTCTGTTATTCCTTTAAGAGGGGAAGGGGAGCCAGGACAAAAAGGTGGTCCAGCAGGAGATTTATACATCGTTTTAAGGGTAAAACCTCATGAAATATTTAAAAGAGATGGAAATGATGTAATCTGTGAGATACCGATTACTTTTGTACAGGCAGCACTAGGAGACGAGTTAGTTGTCCCAACGATAGATGGAAGAATTAAGTATAAGATTCCAGAAGGTACTCAGAGTGGGACTATCTTTAGGATAAAGGGAAAAGGAATACCAAACTTAAGAGGCTATGGAAGAGGAGATCAATACGTAAAAGTTATTGTAGAAGTTCCTAAAAAGCTTAATGATAAACAAAAAGAACTACTTAGAGAATTTGCTGACGTAATGGGAGAAGATGTACATGAACAAAGAAAGACTTTCTTTGATAAAGTAAAGGATGTTTTTGGGATTTAACTTAAGCACCTAGTAATTACTAGGTGCTTAATTCTATAACAGGCGGGTTTATCTTTAATAAATTTCTGGTAAATATATATGTTCTAGGGTATAATACACATAAAGTTAAAAGCTACGGAGGTTTTGTATATGAAATGGATAGAAGTAAAAATTAAAACGACTACGGAGGCTGTTGAAGCAGTAGCAAATATTTTGTATGATGTAGGTGTTGGAGGAGTAGCTATAGAAGATCCTAATGATCCAATCTTTAAAGAAAAGGAGCTAGGGGATTGGGATTATGTTGATGAATCAGTTTTGGAAACTGATTATGAAGGAGCTATTGTTAAAGGATATCTTCCGGAAAGTGAAGATTTAATAGATAAGATAGAACTGATTAAACAAAGTGTAGAAAAAATACCACAGTATAACCTAGATAAAGGGTTAGGAGAAGTGACAACAACAGAAGTTTATGAAGAAGATTGGGCAAATGCATGGAAAAAATATTATAAACCTAAAAAAATTGGGGATAAGGTGGTTATAAAACCTACTTGGGAAGACTATATACCATCATCTGGTGAGATTGTTATAGAGCTAGATCCAGGTATGGCATTTGGAACAGGAACCCATGAAACAACGATGATGTGTATAAAGAATTTAGAAAAATACATAAAAGAAAATCATGTAGTTTTTGATATAGGTTGTGGAAGTGGAATCCTTTCTATTGTATCATCAAAACTTGGAGCAAAAAAAGTAATCGGTGTTGATTTAGATGAGGTAGCTGTTGAAGCTTCAAAGAGAAATGTAGTGGAAAATGGTGTGGATGATAATGTAGAGATTAAGCATGGAAATCTGATGGATGTTATTACAGGACAAGCTGATATTGTTGTTGCAAACATTATTGCGGATGTGATTATTTATTTATCTTCTTATATTAGAGAGTTTATAAAAAAAGATGGTATTTTTATAGCTTCTGGTATTATTCATGAAAAAATCGATGAAGTAGTAAAAGCTTTAGAGAAACACAAAATGGAAGTTATAAACATTGATAAGATGGGTGAATGGGCAGTAGTTGTTTCTAAACCAAAGGGTGACGATAAAAAATGAATAGATTTTTCGTAGATGAAAAAAATATTTCAGAGGAAGAAGCACAAATTATTATTAATGATATAGAAGATGTAAAACACATTAAGAAAGTATTACGACTTACTGAGGGAGATTGTATAGAGGTTTGTGATGGAAATAAAAATGAATATATTGGAAAAATATCTTCATTATTAAAGTCAGAAATTAGATTAAACATACTAGAGAAAAAGGTAGCTAAGACTGAACCAAAAGTTGATATTACTCTTTTTCAAGGGATACCAAAGTCAAGCAAAATGGATATTATTATACAAAAGTGCACAGAATTAGGAATTCATAAAATTGTTCCAATAATTACAGAACGTACAATTGTTCAGATAAAGGATAAAAAAGCAGAGGCAAAAAAAATTGAAAGATGGCAAAAAGTTGCAGAGGCTGCTGCAAAGCAATGTAAAAGAGGGATTATTCCTAATATAGGAAATCCTATTCCATTTAAAGAAATGCTAAAGTTGTTATCAGAGTATGATTTAAGTATCATACCATATGAGCAGGAAAAAAATACAGGTTTAAAAAGGCTTATAAAAAAGAATAAGGATTATAAAAAAATAGCTATTATTATTGGTCCTGAAGGTGGATTTGAAAAAAGTGAGATTATAGGAGCACAAGAAAAAGGGACTTTGCCTATTACTTTAGGGCCTAGAATATTAAGAACAGAGACTGCAGGTTTTGTAGCATTAAGTATATTGATGTATGAGATAGGTGATTTAGGAGGCATATAGATGAAGAAAGTAGCATTTTATACCCTTGGTTGCAAAGTTAATCAATATGAAACAGAGGCTATGGGAGAAATTTTTGAAAAAGCTGGCTATGAAATTGTGAATAGTGAGTCAAATGCTGATGTATATGTAATCAATACTTGTACAGTTACAAACTTAGGAGATAGAAAATCAAGACAATTTATTCGTAGGGCAAAAAGAGAGAATCCAAATGCTATTATAGCAGTTGTAGGATGCTATTCACAAACGGCACCTGAAGAAGTATCTGCTATTGAGGGTGTAAATATAGTCTTAGGAACAAATGACAGAAAAAAAATTGTTGAATATGTAGAAAAAGCCCAAGAGGAAAATGACATTATTAATGCAGTTGGAAATATTATGGAAATTCAAGAATTTGAAGAAATGACCATAGGAGAAGTAAAAGGAAAAACGAGAGCTTTTCTTAAAATTCAAGAGGGGTGTAATCAATATTGTACGTATTGTATTATTCCATATGCTAGAGGGCCTATTCGAAGTAGAAAATTAGAAGACATTGTAAGGGAAGTAAGGCGTCTAGCGGATAATGGTTTCAAAGAAGTTGTACTTACTGGGATTCATGTAGCATCCTATGGCAAAGATTTAAAAAATACTTCTTTATTAGATGTAATTTATGGAGTACATGAGGTTGAGGGAATAGAACGAATTAGACTAAGTTCTATTGAACCAACCATCATGACAGAAGAATTTATTATAGAATTATTAAAAATGAAAAAAGTATGCCAACATTTTCATTTATCTTTACAAAGTGGATGCGATGAGACTCTTAAGAGAATGAATAGAAAATATACTACTAGTGAATACAAAAAGATTGTAGATAGATTAAGAAAATATATGCCTGAAGTATCAATTACCACAGATATTATGGTAGGATTTCCTGGAGAGACAGAGGAAGAATTTGAGAACACAATGAAATTTGTTCAAGAAATTGGCTTTAGCCAGATACATGTGTTTAAATATTCTCCAAGAAGGGGAACACCAGCAGCTAAGTTTGAGAACCAGGTACCTTCTAAGATTAAGAATATTCGAAGTGAAAAATTAATAAATTTAGCAAAAGAAAGTTTAATATCATATAATAAAAAATTTGTTTCAACAATAAGAGGCGTTCTTTTTGAAATTGAGAGTAATGATATGAAAGGTTATTATGAAGGATTAACAGACAACTATATACGTGTATTATGTAAAGCAAAAAAGAATTTAGAAGGAAAACTTTTAAAAGTAGAATTAGAAAAAATATCAGGAGAAGTAGTTATAGGAAAATTAGTAAGTGAAATATAAGGATAATTTTTCTATTAAGAAGGATTTTTTTAACTTCTGTTGAATATGAAATTGGTAGGTGTTTGTAGTTTTTAAAAGGAGGTGAATGAAATGGCTGATTGTATTTTTTGCAAGATTGTCTCAAAGGAAATTCCATCGAAAGTTGTATATGAAGATGACGACATAATGGCTTTTCATGATATAGAGCCTCAAGCTCCTACACATGTTATTGTTATTCCAAAAAAGCACATACAATCTATTGATCATATTTATGAAGAACATAAGGAACTTTTAGGCCATATTCTTCTTTCTATAAAAAATATTGCTAAAGAATTGGGTTTAGAAGATGGTTATAGAGTTGTAAATAATTGTGGAGAATTAGGTGGACAGACTGTAAATCATATACATTTTCACCTTTTAGGAGGAAGACAACTTCAATGGCCTCCAGGTTAAAAAAAGTTGCATAAATGATAATTTTCATGTATAATAACATAGTGCTAATATGGATTTCTAAATGATTTTATTTGGTGTTCCAATGAGCACAGCACAAGTTTGCTAGCGGAGGGAGGGAGAACTATGTCAACAGAGATAAGAATTGGGGAAAGCGAAACTCTTGAAAGTGCTCTTCGCAGATTCAAGCGCTCATGTGCTAAAGCTGGCGTTTTATCAGAAATAAGAAAAAGAGAGCATTACGAAAAGCCTAGTGTAAGACGTAAGAAAAAAGCTGAGGCTGCAAGAAGAAAGAAAAAATTCTAATAAAAAAAGAGGTGTGACATATGTCCCTCAAAGAGAGATTAATGGCTGATTTAAAAGAGGCTATGAAAGAGAAGAATAAAATTAAAAAATCTGTTATAACAATGGTAAGATCTGCCATCAAGCAATATGAAATTGATAATAGAGTTGAACTTCATGATGAAGAAATTTTAGATATCATAGCAAAACAAGTAAAGCAAAAAAAAGATGCTATTGAAGAATTTGCTAAGGGAAAAAGAGATGACTTGGTAAATGAAGCAAAGGCTGAAATAGATATTTTGATGGACTATTTGCCACAACAGTTAACAGAGGAAGAAGTCTCAGAAATTGTTAGTCAAACGATTCAAGAAGTTGGAGCAAATAGTATGAAAGATATGGGGAAAGTTATGTCAGCTATTATGCCAAAAGTGAAAGGTAGAGCTGATGGCAAAATTGTGAATAAAATTGTTAAGCAATATCTACAGTAAAATGACCTAAGTATAACTTAGGTCATTTTTTACGTTAAATTTTCCAAAAATTGTTTTCTAAAGTAAAAAAAAGTAATATACTATTATAGTAATATCAAAAGATAATTGAGTTGAAATCTCTAAGGGAGGTGATTATTTGAGAAGATGTTATATAAAATCTATTATTCTATTTTTTATTATAATTTTTAGCATATTGTCTAGTATATATGTTTATGCTGAAAATGAAAAAAATGTATATGTTATTCCTATAAAGGGAGAAATTAATCCAGCGGTTACTAAATTTGTAAAAAGTGCAATTAATGATGCAGAAAATGATCCTCATTCTGTAGCAATTATATTTGAAATTGATACATTAGGAGGAATGATTAACCAAGCTACCCAAATAAGAGATGCTATTATGAAAACACCTTTATGTACTATTTCTTTTGTAAATAATAAAGCAGAATCTGCAGGAGTCTTAATTACTATTGCATCAGAACATATTGTTATGAACAATGGAAGTACTATTGGTTCTGCTGAAACTATTCCATATACTGAGAAAAATATTTCTTACTGGAAAGGGGAACTAAGAACAACTTCTGAGCAAAGAGGAAGAGAATCAAGGTTGATTGAATCTATGGCAGACAGACGAATAGAAATAAAAGATCCTAACAATCCAGATAGATATATAACGAAAGAGGGTGAATTATTAAACTTAACAACAAAAGAAGCAAAAGAGCTAGGATTTATTGATTTTATATCAAATGATTATGATGATATACTAAATGAATTTGATATTGAATATACGAATATTATTAATATCAAACCAGATTTTAAAATGATGTTAGCACAAGGAGTTACTAGTTCTGTATTTCTTCCTATTATATTAAGTATAGGATTTATTGGATTAATAGTAGAATTTCTTACACCTGGTTTTGGTATTGGGGGTACAATCGGTTTAATTGCTTTTACTATTTTTTTTGGTGGAAGCATGTTAGCAGGTAATGCAAACTTTGGGATTATTTTGATTTTTATTGTGGGTATAACGCTGTTATTAATAGAAGCTGTCGCACCAGGATTTGGTGCACCAGGAATTGGTGGGATTTTGTGTATAATTGTTAGTATAATTGTATCTTCAGACTCTATTATTCTTGGGGTTACATCTTTAGCAATTGCTTTTATTCTAACAATTATTGTAGCTATACTACTACTAAAATATGGACCTAAAAATAGATATTTTGATAAAATTGTTCTTGGAACTGAATTAAGAAAAGAAAAAGGTTTTATATCTACTAAAGAAAACAAATTTTTACTAGGATTAGAAGGTATAACTGTTACGCCTTTACGCCCTGCTGGAATTGCAGTCGTTAATGATATAAGAATAGATGTTGTAACTGAAGGTGAATATATAGAAATTAATACAAAAATAAAGGTTATGAAAGTAGAAGGAAGAAAAATTATAGTGAAAAAAATTAGTTAGGAGGTTATGAATATGTCATCTATTATTGGTTTTGGAATTTTAGCTATTGTTGTACTTATGTTATTAGGATTACTTTTGAGTTTTATACCTGTAGGATTATGGATTACAGCATATTTTTCAGGTGTGAAAATTGGATTTTTTACTTTAATTGGTATGAGATTTAGACGAGTATCTCCATCAAGAATTGTAAATCCGCTTATTAAAGCTACAAAAGCAGGATTAAATTTAGATATTGATAAATTAGAAGCCCATTATCTTGCAGGAGGAAATGTAAATAGTGTAGTAGATGCACTTGTTGCAGCACAAAGGGCTGATATAGCTTTAGAATTTGAAAGAGCAGCAGCAATTGATTTAGCAGGTAGGGAAGTTTTGAGTGCAGTTCAGGTAAGTGTTAATCCTAAAGTAATAGAGACTCCAAAAGTTTCAGCAGTTGCAAAAGATGGAATAGAAGTAATGGTAAAAGCAAGAGTAACGGTAAGAGC
This sequence comes from Crassaminicella thermophila, assembly GCF_008152325.1. Lineage (GTDB taxonomy): Bacteria > Bacillota > Clostridia > Peptostreptococcales > Thermotaleaceae > Crassaminicella_A > Crassaminicella_A thermophila. The sequence goes on along the minus strand of NZ_CP042243.1, from coordinate 1,696,870 downwards.
AAATATTGAGAGACTTGTTGGAGGAGCTGGGGAAGAAACAATTATAGCTAGAGTTGGAGAAGGAATTGTTACTACTGTTGGTTCTGCAGCTACACATAAAGAAGTATTAGAAAATCCAGATTTGATTTCAAAAACAGTTTTATTAAAAGGATTAGATGCAGGTACAGCTTTTGAAATTTTATCTATTGATATTGCAGATGTGGATATAGGAAGAAATATTGGTGCACAACTTCAAACAGATCAGGCTGAAGCGGATAAGAGGATTGCTCAAGCAAAGGCAGAAGAAAGGCGTGCTATGGCTGTAGCAAGGGAACAAGAGATGGTTGCTGCTGTTCAAGAAATGCGTGCAAAAGTTGTTGAAGCTGAAGCTGAAGTACCTAAAGCTATGGCTCAAGCTTTAAGAGAGGGAAAACTCGGTGTAATGGATTACTATCATATGCAAAATATTATGGCAGATACAAATATGAGAAAGACTATATCAAAAATTAATAAAGAAGATGATGTGAATTAAAATGAGAAGAAGTAAGTAAAAAATGATGCTTGGCAGTTTAAAGGATGTGAGATTATGGATATTATGGAAGATATTCTGCCAATTTTAATATTAATTATTACGTTGATAGGAAAAATAAAAAATTTTAATAAAAAAGATGAAGTTAAAAAGCCAAAAAAAGAGAAAAGAATAGAAAAAGATTTCTCACATGTAAATGAATTAAAGAAAACAAAGTATATATCTGATGAAAAAAATGAAAATATGGTTTTAGAAGAGAAAAATACGAATCAAAATGAAATTTGTAAATCTAAAATAGAAATAAATAAGGAATATAAGAAGGAGATAAAAAGAGAAAAAATTAAAAGCGAAACAGAATATGTGATAAAAGATAGTAAACGAATAAAGAAAAATGTTTTATTAAATGAAAGAAATTTATTTAATGGTATTATTATGTCAGAGGTATTAGGAAAACCAAAATCTTTAAGGAGATAAAAAGCTATGGGAATAATTTCCATAGCTTTTTTAAGTTAAAAATATTAGAAAAGAGTACATTTAAAATAGAGTAATACAGTATTATTCCAATGCATAAACTTACTATATATGAAGGGGGAGTGTCCTTATGAAAAGCAGAACTAAAGAGATTAAAGAAAGTGTGGCTGAATTATTAGAACTTCCCAAAGATATTATGTTAGATCTTCCTAGGATTACTTTATTAGGAAATTTACAACTATATATAGAAAATCATAAAGGGATTATTGAGTATTCTAAGCTTAAAATAAGAGTTAATACAAAAAGTGGTGTAATTAGAATAACAGGAAAAGATCTATCTATTAAAACAATTATAACAGAAGAAATTATTATATGTGGAAATATTGAGAATGTTGAGTTTATAGGATAAGGAGGGAGGGACGTGCTTATTGTAAAGCTATGGAATTTTTTTAGAGGTTATGTTGTAATTAAAATTGAGGGGTTAGCATTAGAAAAGTTTATTAATTTTGCTATTGCAAAGGGAATATATCTTTGGGATATTGTTCGAATAGACTATACAACTCTTGAAGCAAAGATAGGGTTAAAAGGATATAAAGAACTTAGACATATTGTAAAAAGAGCAGGGTGCAGAGTAAAAATCAGTCAAAAAATAGGCTATCCTTTTTTTATGCATAAAATTAGTGCAAGAAAAATGTTTATTATTGGATTTATTATTTCTATATTTATTATTGTATTTGCTACTTCTTTTATATGGGATATTGAAATAATTGGAAATCAAGATATATCAAAAGAAGAAATAAAAGAACATCTTAATACATTAGGTCTATATCGTGGTGTTTTTAAGTATAAGTTAGATATTTCCGATATAGAAAATAATATGATGATAGAATTAAAAAACTTAGCTTGGGTTGGAATTCAAATACAAGGAACAAAAGCAATTATAGAAGTTGTAGAAAAAGTAGATCCGCCAAAAAAGATTCCAAAAGATATTCCATGTGATATTGTTGCTATAAAAAAAGGGGTAATCGAGAAAATAATTGCAAAGAATGGTGATGCACTTGTACAAAAAGGGGATATTGTAAAGAAAGGACAAATACTAATAACAGGAGTGATCCAAAGAGAAGGACTTGAAACAAGATATGTACATGCATTAGGAGATGTGTTTGCAAAGACCTATTATGAAGAGAATGATAAAATTAGCTTAGTAAGAATAAAAAAAGTAAAAACAGGAAATAAAGTTGAAAGAAAAATTATAAAAATTGGAAATAATCAAATTATATCAAGTTTAGGAGAAATACCATATAATAATGTTATAATTGAGAAGAGGAATAAAAGTTTTACTGGTTGGAGGAATATTAAAATTCCTGTCGAAATTATTATTGAAGAATACTATGAAGCCATTGAAAAAAAAGAAATAATTGATAAAAGCACTGCAAAAAAAGCATTACAAGAAAGAATGATGGTTAATCTAGTTAAGAAGATGCCTAAAAATGTAAAGATATTAAATAAAGATATAAAATTTTATCAAGAAGGAAATATTATAAGGGCAAAATTAACCATTGAAGCATTAGAACAAATAGGGAAAAAGCAAAGAATTTCAACTATAAATTAATCTTAAGGAGGATCTTTGATTGGAAGAAAAAATAATAGAAAAAAGAATTAGCATGAATGAAATTGATTATACGAAAGAGTTATTTGGTAATTTTGATGCGAATATTAAAATTATTGAAAATACATTTAATGTTAATATTGTATCTAGAAAGGGAGAAATTGTAATTATTGGAAGTCCAAAAGAAGCCGAGATTACAGAAAAACTTATATATAGACTTATTCAAATATTAGAGTCAGGTGAAACATTAGATAGTCAGAAAATAAATTATTCTATAAAACTTCTTCAAGAAGGACAGGAAGATAAAATTCAAGGGTTATTAGAAGATGTAATTTGTATAAGTTCTAAAGGAAAACAAATAAAACCTAAGACTTTAGGACAAAAAAAGTATACTGAAAGTATAAAAAATAATGATGTAGTATTTGGTATTGGGCCTGCAGGAACAGGTAAGACCTATTTAGCTATGGCTATGGCAGTAAGTTCTTTTAAAAATAAAGAAGTAAGTAGGATTATTCTTACAAGACCTGCTGTGGAAGCTGGTGAAAGCTTAGGTTTTTTGCCTGGAGATTTACAGGAAAAAGTAGATCCTTATTTAAGACCGCTTTATGATGCTTTGTATGATATTTTAGGAGGAGAAACATTCTTAAAATATAAGGAAAGAGGAATGATAGAAGTAGCTCCATTAGCATATATGAGAGGTAGAACATTAAATGATTCTTTTATTATTTTAGATGAAGCTCAGAATACAACAAAAGAACAAATGAAAATGTTCTTAACAAGACTAGGTGTGGGCTCAAAAGCTATTGTAACTGGAGATATAACACAAATAGATTTACCAAAGGGGAAAGAATCAGGTTTAAAGCAGGCAATAAAGATTCTATCTGATGTAGAAGGAATAGGTTTTGTATTTTTCAATGAAAATGATGTAGTAAGGCATTCATTGGTACAAAGGATTATAAAAGCCTATGATATGTATGAAAAAAATAAAGAGGTTGTGGATAAAAAGAATAAGCATAGGAAAAGATAGATAAACTAGGGGGAAACTTATATGACTCTTTTTACACATATGGTGCATAAGATAAACAATATGGTAGTAATAAGATTTTTTCGTAAAAAACTGGTAAATAAAATTATGCTTACAAGTATTTTTTTTCTTTTGATTTTTATTAGTATGCTCACAAGTCTTGCACCAGAAAAATATGAATTACAAGTAGGACAAAAATCCCCTGCAGATCTAAGAGCTCCTAGAGATATAGAAAATAAAATTGCAACAAACAGGCTTATAGAAAAAGCTATTAAGTCTGTGGAACCTAGGGAGAAAATTGATCCAACAATTCAGATTGATATAAAGAAAAAAATTGAAAAATTCTTTAAAAATGCTTATCAGATTCGCAATTTACAAGATATTACAAATGAAGAAAAATTGTCTTTATTAATAAAAAAAAATGAGTTAAATTTAAGTGAAAAAGAATTATCATTAATGCTTGTAGCTTCAGAAAAGGAACTAAAAAATATTGAAAGTTATATATATGAAATTATTACACAAGTTATGTCTACAGGTATCAAATTAGAAGAATTAGAAAAAGAAAAAATAGCAATTGAAAATTACTTTAAAGGACTTAAAGAATTTTCAGACAAAATTAAATTATTAGGAATAAAAATAGTAAATACATCTATTAAACCTAATCGTTTTTTGGATGTTGAAACAACACGACAAAAAATTGATGAGGCGAAAAATGCTGTTGAAAAAGTTATAGTAAAAAAGGGAAGCATTATTGTAAATAAAGGGGATATTATAACCGAGGAGCAATTGAAGCTTTTAAAAGATGCTGGAATTACAAAGCAGCAGGGAAATAAAGATTATTCTCTATATTTTGGGATAGCTATTTTAGTAATCATTGCTGAAGTTTTGTTAATTGCATATATTTATGTATTTAATAGAGATATTCTTACATCTTTATCAAAACTTTATCTTATATTTATTATATTTTTATCTGTTTATTTATTATCTAAAACAACTTATAAAATTTCATGTTATGCTACACCTGTAGCAGCATCAGCTATGTTAATAGGAATTTTAATTGATTCGAGATTGGCTATAGCTGTTAATTTGATTATGACAGTGCTACTTACATTAAGTAGTGGTAATAATATTGGATTTTTTATTACAAGCCTTATAGGTGGAACAGTAGGTGCATTTAGTGTTACACATACCCATCAGAGATCAAATATTTTTTTATCTGGGTTAATTGTGAGTATTTGTAATATGATGATCATAATTGGGTTAGGCTTAATAAATCATTATGAACTATCTAAAGTGTTAACGGACAGTTTTTATGGAATATTAAATGGAATATTTTGTGCCATACTAACAATAGGATCTTTACCATTATGGGAATCTGCTTTTCATATTTTAACCCCATTAAAATTATTAGAATTATCAAATCCAAACCATCCAATACTTAAAAAACTTTTGTTAGAGGCACCAGGGACATATCATCATAGCATTATTGTAGGAAATTTAAGTGAAGCAGCAGCTGATGCTATAGGGGCTAATGGACTGTTTGCTAGAGTAAGTGCTTTTTATCATGATATAGGCAAGTTAAAAAGACCCTATTTATTTAAAGAAAATCAATTGACTAGTGAAAATCCTCATGATAAGATCACTGCAAGTTTGAGTGCTATGATTATAACAAGTCATGTGGATGATGGAATAGAAATTGCAAAAAAATATAAGTTGCCTCAAGAAATTATTGATATTATTGAGCAACATCATGGCAATACTTTAGTAAAATACTTTTATCATAAAGCAATAAATGATGAAAAAAATAAAGAAGTAGATGAAAAAGATTTTCGTTATAATGGGACAAGACCTCAATCAAGAGAAGCTGCTATTGTAATGCTTGCTGACTCTATAGAAGCAGCTGTAAGAAGTATGCCAGAACCAAATAGTGAAAAAATAAAAAAGTTAATAGATAAAATTATTGAAGATAAGCTTAATGATCATCAATTAGACGAATGTGATATAACTTTAAAAGATTTAGAAAAAATAGCATCATCTTTTATAACAGTTTTAATGGGAATATTCCATGAGAGAATAGAATATCCAGAACTTAATATAAAAAAGGAAGAGGTGGTTGAATAAATGGAAGTAATGATAGATAATCGACAAACAGTAATAGAATATGATAGAGAAATTGAAAACTTAATTATAAAAGCTATTGATTTATGCTTACAAAAAGAAGGAGTATGTAAGGATGTAGAAGTAAGTGTATCTTTTGTTGACAATAAAGAAATCCATGAATTAAATAAAACTTATAGAGGGGTGGATAAGTCTACAGATGTATTATCTTTTCCACAATATGAAAATATAAAAGAAATTAATGAACATACTTGTTTAGGGGATATTGTAATTTCTTTAGAAAAAGCAAAAGAACAATCTATAGAGTTTTGTCATTCTTTTGAAAGAGAAGTACTGTTTCTAACTGTCCATAGTATGTTTCATTTGTTTGGGTATGATCATGATACAGAAGAAAATAGAAAAATAATGAGACAAAAAGAAGAAGAAGTTTTAAAAGAAATGGGTATATTAAGAGAATAAGAATGAAAGTAAGAAAATTAATAGATAGTTTTAATTATGCGATTGATGGAATTATCTATACCTTAAAAACCCAACGAAATATGAGAATACATTTTACAATGGCAGTACTTGTATTATTTTTAAGTTTGTTCTTTGACTTATCTAAACTTGAAATTTTAGTGCTATTTTTTACAATAGCTTTAGTTATTATTGCTGAAATGATAAATACTGCTATTGAAGCAGCTATAGATTTAATTACAGATCAGTACCATGAATTGGCAAAAATCTCAAAAAACGTAGCTGCAGGAGCAGTATTTATATCTGCTTTGAATGCGATTGTTGTTGCTTACATTATATTTTTTGATAAATTTAATTGGGCTATAGAAATAGTTTTGCATAAAGTAAGAAAAATGCCTATTCATACTACATTTATTAGTTTGCTAATTGTAATTTTTATTGTTATTAGTATAAAAGCATATATTGGAGAAGGAACTCCTTTAAGAGGAGGAATGCCTAGTGGGCATACAGCTATTGCATTTTCAATTCTTACCTCTATAGCTTTTATATCTGAAAATACATTGGTTACTTCACTATGCTTACTTTTAGCAATACTAGTTGCACAAAGTAGAATTGAAGCAGGAATTCATAATTTTTTTGAGGTCACGATTGGAGCTATTTTAGGTATATTTATTACGATATTTATTTTTCAAATTATTTATTAGGGGGAGTAGAATTGACTACTTCCCTTTTAGCCAGTCTAGAAGGTATTGGGAGGAATTATTTTGTTTGCATATGATGAAGTTATAAAATTGATTTTGTTAATCACATTGCTAATTTTGTCAGGACTTTTTTCTAGTGCTGAAACGGCTTTGACTTCAATGAACATCATTAAAATCAAACAACTTAAAAACAAAGGGACAAAAGATGCAGAAGTTTTGGAAAGGCTTATGAATAGTACTCCGAAAATTTTATCGACTATATTAATTGGAAATAATATTGTAAATATTGCTGCGACAGCCATAGCTACGGAGCTTACATTTAAATATATTTCTGGAAAAAATGCAACTACGTTTGTTACAGTTGTTATGACTATATTAATATTAGTTTTTGGGGAAATAACTCCAAAAACATATTCTTCTTATTTTCCTGAAAGAGTGGCTTTAAAGCTAGGAAGACCACTAGAAATTTTATCATTTGTGCTATATCCAATATTAAAGGTATTAACAGTTATTACAAATTTTATTGTAAAATTATTTGGTGTAGATATGACAAAAAATAAAGTGTTGGTTTCTGAAGAAGAAATTATGACTTTAGTAGATGTAGGGGAAGAAGCAGGGATTATTGAGAGAGATGAAAGAGAAATGATTAATAGTATTTTTGAAATAGGAGATATTGAAGTAACAGAAGTTATGGTACCTAGAATTGATATGATATATATTGAAGAAGAAACTACTTTAGAAGAAGCATTAAATGTTGTAATAGATTATGGTTATTCTAGAATTCCTGTTATTAAGGATACAGTAGATAATGTTATTGGCATTTTGTATGCAAAAGATTTATTAGTATACTCTAAAAACAAGAATGAGCTAAAATTTGATATTTTAAAATTAATAAGAGAAGCATATTACGTGCCTGAAAGTAAAAAAGTTAGTGATTTATTAAAAGAGATGCAAAAAGAGAAAGTACATATAGCAATTGTTTTAGATGAATATGGTGGAACATTAGGACTCGTTACAATAGAAGATATTTTAGAGGAAATCGTTGGCGATATTTTAGATGAATATGATAATGAGATTGATTTGATAGAGCAGTCAGGAGAGAATTCTTTAATTGTAAATGCAAAAGCATCTATTGAGGAAATTAATGAAGTATTAGCTGTAAACTTGCCAGAGGAAAAATACGATTCTATAGGGGGATTTGTTTTTAATTTACTTGGAAGAATTCCTGTTAAAGGTGATGAAATTTTACTAGATGATTTAAAAATTAAAGTTTTAAATGTACAAAATAGAAGAATTAAACAGTTAGAAATACAAAAGATTATAACAGAGTAATGGAGGAAATGATGTATCCATGAAAACGGTAAGAAGGATTTTTATAACCGGATTATTAGTTTTAATTCCTATTGTAGGAACAATATCTTTAATTGCGTGGCTTTTTAATATAGTAGATTCTATATTTCGAGTACCTATAGAAAAAATAATTGGCTTTCGTATTATAGGAATAGGATTTATATTAACTATTAGTATTATTTTTGCTACAGGTATTTTTGCAACGAATTATTTAGGGAAAGAAATAATTTGTTTAATTGAGAAAACTATGAGTAGAATTCCTCTAGTAAATACAATATATTTATCTATTAAGAAATTAATAGATGCCTTTTGTATGAAACAAAAGGGAGATTTTAAGAGTACTGTACTTGTTCAGTATCCATCAAAAGGAATATATACAATAGGTTTTATTACAGCAGATGTACCAAATGAAGTATCAGAAAAGGTTGGGGAGAATATGAAAAGTATATTTGTTCCTACTACACCTAATCCTACATCAGGCATGTTTATAATGGTATCTACGAAAGATATTATACCATTAGATATATCTGTTGAGTCAGCTATTAAGCTGGTAGTTTCTGGTGGAATTCTACTTCCTGAGCGAAAAAAATAAAATATGAAAGGATGAGGGGGACATGGTAAGAAATTGCAAGCTGATAATGTTTATATTGACTATTTTTATGGCTACTTTCTTTGTAGGAGGTTGCATTAAAAAAGAAAAGCCTGTAGTATTAGAACAAGAATCTAAAATAATTACGAATAATCAAGATGATAACAAAGAAATATTAGATAATGAGGAGACAAAAATAAAAGAGATAAAAAGTAAAGGGGTACAATCTCCTATTAGTGGGATCTACACACAAAAAGAAAATATAAATAAAAGACCTTTTGCAGTTATGCTTGATAATCAAATAAAAGCTCGACCACAAGCTGGATTAGATCAAGCAGAAATTGTTTATGAAATTCTAGCAGAAGGTTGGATTACAAGATATATGGCAGTATTTTTAATCAATGAGCCAAAGTTGATAGGACCTGTAAGAAGTGCTAGACCTTATTTTATTGACAAAGCAATGGAATTTGATGCTTTGTATGTGCATGATGGAGGGAGTCCACAGGCGCTAAAAGATATTAAAAATTTAAGAATAGCAGATATTAGTGCACAGTCTAGAGGAAAAGATATATTTTGGAGAAAAAATCATAAGTCAAGGCCACATAATGAATATACTAGTGCTGCTGCTGTTAGGAAAGCGGCGAAACAAAGTCATTATAAAGAAAGTGCAAATTACCAAACTTTATTGTTTAATAAAGAAGATAAAACAATACATGGAAACCATTTAACATATATTCAAATTCCATACTCTAAAAATTATAAACCTAATTTCCGATATAAAGAAAAAGATAATGTATACTATAGATATATAAATGACAAGCCACATCTAGACGAAGTATCAAAAGTGCATTTGACTGCAAAAAATATAATTATTCAAAAAGCAAAAACAAAAGTCATTGATAGTGAAGGAAGAAGAGAAATAGCATTGGTAGGAAAAGGTGAAGGTTTTTTTATTACAGGAGGGGAAATAAGAAAAATAACTTGGGAGAAAAAATCTAGAAGAGCTATTACAAAATTTTTCTATGAGGATGGAGAAGAGATAAGATTAAATCCAGGAGTTACTTGGATAGAGGTAATTCCATCAAATTTCGAATTAATAATGGAGTAAATAAGGGAAGTTTAATATTTTAATAAAATATAGAAAGAAGGTTAATAGATGAAATTTAAATCAGGATTTGTAACAATCATTGGAAGACCTAATGTAGGAAAATCAACACTTATGAATCAAATTATTGGAGAAAAAATAGCAATTATGTCTGATAAGCCACAGACAACTAGAAACAAAATACAAACTATTTATACGGAAGAAGACTTCCAGATTATTTTTTTAGATACTCCTGGTATGCATAAGCCAAAAAATAAGTTGGGTGAATATATGCTAAAATCTGCCCAGCAAACATTAAATGAAGTAGATGTTATTTTACTAGTAGTAGATGATACAGCTGATATGGGACCAGGGGATAAATATATTCTAGAAATACTCAAAAATATTAAAACACCAATTATTCTTGTTATTAATAAGATGGATAAAATTCCTCCAGAAAAATTTGAGAAAATATATAATATGTACAATCAGCATGAAATATTGCATGATATTGTAGCTATATCTGCACTTGAAAATAAAAACGTTCAAAAGCTTATAGAAAAAATTGTAGAGTTGCTTCCAGAGGGACCACAATACTTTCCAGCAGATATGATTACTGATCAACCAGAAAAGGTTATTGTTAGTGAGATTATTCGTGAGAAACTGTTGCATTATTTGCATGAAGAGGTACCGCATGGTGTGGCTGTAGAGGTTTTAAGTATGAAAAAAAGAAAAGAAAAAGATATTGTTGATATTAGTGCAACTATATATTGTGAAAAGAAATCTCATAAGGGAATTATTATAGGGAAAAATGGAAGAAAGTTAAAAGGAGTAGGAAAAAGTGCAAGACAAGATATAGAAAATCTTTTAGGTTCAAAAGTTTTCTTAGAATTATGGGTTAAGGTAAAAGAAGACTGGAGAGATCAAGAAAATATATTAAATACTTTAGGATATAAGTTATAAAATAATAACAAAATTTACAATGTATACAAACACCCTATTAGAGAAAACAATAATATATGAAATGATTTTAGAGAGGTGATAATAGGGTGTTAGAAAAAATATTGTGGAATTTGTTTTTTATTACTGGAGATATAAATATTTATTTATATTATAAAAATCTTAAAATAATGGTAGAAACAGATAAAAAAAGGAAAATGACAATGTAGAAAAACACTATTTTGAGGTGATAAAATGCTTTTAAAGACTAATGCAGTGGTCTTAAAGCAAAGAAAATTTGGGGAAAGTGATGCCATTGTTACATTATTCGCAAAGAAAGTTGGAAAAATACAAGCAGTAGCGAAAGGATCTAAAAGACCTAGAGGAAAATATTCAGTTGGTACACAACCATTTTGTTATGGTGAGTTTGTATTGTTTAAAGGAAGAGATTTATACCAAATTTCTCAGGTAGACTTGAAGCATTCCTTTTATAAATTAAGAGAAAATGTTATAAAACTGACCTATGCTTCATATATATTAGAATTAACAGAAAGCATTATTACAGAAGGGCAGACAAACAATCGTTTGTTTCATACGTTGATAAAGTGTTTAAGTATTATTTCTAATATGGATAAAGAATATGATACTATAATAAAAGCATATGAGTTAAAGCTTTTGATGTATGCTGGATATAAACCTGAAATAGATATATGTGTTCATTGTGCAAATTTAAATACTGGAAAGTTTAAATTTAGTTCAAGGGAGGGTGGCTTATTATGTAAGGATTGCTTTGGAATAGATCCTTATGCGTTGCAGATTTCAAACGTTACCATAAACGTTATGAAGTATTTAATGGATACAGATTTAACGCAAATATCAAGATTAAAAATTAAGCCAAATATTTTGAAAGAATTAAATAAAATTGTGAAACAATATATACATACACATGTAGATAAAGATAAATTTAAGAGTCTAGAATTGTTAGAATCATTATAACAATAAAAAACGTTAAGGTGGTGTTAATATGGAAATTTCTTTAGAAAAAGTGGATCAAGTAAGAGATAGAACAGGTGTAAGTTATAAGGAAGCAAAAGAAGCATTAGAATCTACGAATGGAAATGTAATTGATGCGATTATTTATATTGAAGAAAAACAAAATATGAAATGGACTGACAATATTTCAGGCATGGGTAATGAAGTATTAGATAGATTAAGAGATATAGTTAAAAAAGGAAACGTTACAAAAATTGTTTTAAAAAGAGATGGAGAAGTAATTATGAACATACCAGTAACTGCTGGAGCTTTAGGTGCAGTTTTATCTCCACCAGCTGCTATGGTTGGTGTTTTAGCTGCTTTAGTTACAAAGTGTAGAATTGAAATCGTAAAAACTGATGGAGAGATTGTTGATATAAATGGAATGGCAGAAGAAGCTTTAGAAAATATGAAAAATGCAGCAGGAGATACTTTGGACAATGTAAAATTAAAAGTAAATGGATATAAAAGCAAGGCCAATATAGATAAAGAAGATGAAAAAGTAGATCTAAGGAAAGATGAAGAAGAATAAAATTTAATCTTTACATTATTAGAACAATATGGTAGAATCATAAAAAAATATAGATGATCGCGATGAAAGAGAAGAGTAATCAAAGAAAATTATTAAAGAGAGTCGGTGTTGCTGGGAATCCGATATAATACTTTGGTGAAAGGCACTCTAGAGCGTACTATTGAAAGTGGGTACTTTTGTACCAACTAGGGTGGAACCGCGGAAGGAAAGCCTTTCGTCCCTTGTGTTAGGGACGAAAGGCTTTATATTTTTATAATAGATAAAGAGGAGGACTGAAAATGACTACAGAAAAGACAATGGATAAAATCGTAGCTTTGGCCAAAGGAAGAGGATTTATATTTCCTGGATCAGAAATTTATGGAGGATTAGCAAATACTTGGGATTATGGGCCTTTAGGAGTAGAACTTAAGAATAATGTAAAAAAAGCTTGGTGGAAGAAATTTATTCAAGAATGTCCTTACAATGTAGGATTAGATTCAGCAATTTTAATGAATCCACAAACATGGGTAGCTTCTGGACATGTTGGAGGATTTAATGATCCATTATTAGATTGTAAACAATGTAAAGCAAGATTTAGAGCAGATAAACTAATTGAAGATTATCTAAAAGAAAATGAAGGAATGGAAATAACAGTAGATGGTTGGTCTAATGAGAAAATGGAGAATTTTATTAATGAAAAAAATATAAAATGCCCTGAATGTGGGGTTGTAGACTATACCAATATTAGACAATTTAATCTTATGTTTAAAACTTACCAAGGAGTAACAGAAGATTCAAAAGCAGAAATATATTTAAGACCAGAAACAGCACAAGGAATTTTTGTAAATTTTAAAAATGTAGCAAGAACTTCAAGAAAAAAGATTCCTTTTGGTATAGGACAAATTGGAAAATCTTTTAGAAATGAGATAACACCTGGAAACTTTACTTTCAGAACGCGTGAGTTTGAACAAATGGAGCTCGAGTTTTTCTGTAAACCTGGAGAAGATTTAGAATGGTTTAATTATTGGAAGGATTTTTGTAAAAAATGGCTGTTAGATTTAAATATGAAACCTGAGAACATAAAATTAAGAGATCACGAAAAAGAAGAACTATCTCACTATAGTAATGCTACAACAGATATTGAATATAAGTTCCCATTTGGTTGGGGTGAGCTTTGGGGAATAGCAGACAGAACTGATTTTGACTTAAAACAGCATAAAGAACATTCTGGAGTTGATTTAAGCTATCAAGATCCAGTAACAAATGAAAAGTATATACCATACTGTATAGAACCATCTCTTGGAGTAGACAGAGTAACATTAGCTTTCTTAGTAGATGCTTATGAAGAAGAAACACTAGAAGATGGTAGCAGTAGAACTGTTCTAAAACTTCATCCAGCATTATCACCATATAAAGCTTGTATATTACCTTTAACAAAGAAATTAAGTGAAGGTGCTGAAAAATTATATGCAAGATTATCTAAGAAATTCATGGTTGATTATGATGTTTCTGGTAGCATAGGGAAGCGTTATAGAAGACAAGATGAAATTGGTACACCATTTTGTATAACTTATGATTTTGATACTTTAGAAGATAATACTGTTACTATAAGATATAGAGATACAATGCAGCAGGAAAGAGTAAAGATTGAAGATTTAGAAAGATATATTGAAGAAAGAATCGATTTTTAATCGTATAATGAATTTGTTTGAAGGAGACAATAGAGGAGAAAATAAGATTTTTCCTCTATTGTTTTTTATATATGTTTATTTAAGCATTAAAAATATTTATCAATTGATGATAGGTGTATAAAATTTTTTACAAAAAAAATGAAAAAATTATAGTAAAATTATTCAATCTTTGTTACAATGTATTATATAATATAACATAATATATAAATAGTATAACATATTAATTTCTATAAAAGAGGTGATAACTATAGAATTTACAGAAAGACAACAAAAAATTATTGATATTGTAAAGGAACATGAACCAATAACAAGTGAGCAAATTGCAAAAATACTGAAAGTTACTAGGGCTACACTAAGGCCTGATTTAGCAATACTTACAATGACAGGTGTTTTAGATGCAAGACCAAAGGTTGGGTATCTTTATTCTGGAAATAAACCTGTTAATCTAATTTCTGAGCGGATTCATAGTATAAAAGTTAAGGATATAAAAGGTATACCTGTTGTAGTTGAAGAACAAACTACTCTTTACGATGCAATTGTAACATTATTTCTTGAAGATGTTGGAACAATGTTTATCGTATCTAATGGTTATCTCGCAGGTGTTGTATCTAGAAAAGATTTTCTAAGAAATATTATGGGAGGAACAGATATAAATAAAGTACCAGTAGGTTTAATTATGACCAGAATGCCAAATATTGTTATGACGTATTCAGATGAAACTGTGCTAGAAGCTGCGATTAAAATCATTGAACATGAAGTAGACAGTCTTCCAGTAGTAGAAAAGGTTGAAACAGAAGGAAGAGAATATTATAAAGTAGTAGGAAAAGTATCCAAGACAAATATAACGAAATTGTTAGTTGAACTTGGAAGGCAATAATGGAAAAGGGGGCGCATAAGGATGAATCGCAGACTAGTTGTATATGTAATTTCTGATTCTATAGGAGAAACAGGAGAACAAGTAGTAAAAGCAGCTATAAGTCAATTTGTATGTAAAGATTGCGAAATAAGAAGATTTCCATACATATCAGAAGAAGAACAAATTATTGAAATTATAAATGAAGCAAAAAATGAAAATTCTATGATTGTATTTACAATGGTAATCCCTTCATTAAGAAAAAAATTAAGAGAAGCAGCACAAAAGCATAATATTTTAGCTATAGATATTATGACACCGATCATAAAATCTCTAGAAAAAGTTTTAGGAGATAAACCTAAAAATGAACCTGGATTAATAAGAAAACTAGATGAAAAATACTTTAAAAAAATCGAAGCCATTGAGTTTGCAGTAAAATATGATGATGGAAAAGATCCTAGAGGGTTAAAAAAAGCAGATATTGTATTAATAGGTATTTCTAGAACTTCGAAAACACCACTTAGTATGTATCTTGCACATAAAAATATAAAAGTGGCAAATGTACCATTAGTACCAGAAGTACCTGTACCAGAAGAGTTATTTAAAATTGCTCCTCAAAAAATAATAGGATTAACTACAAATCCTATTAAGCTAAATGAAATAAGACAAGAAAGATTAAAAGCTCTTGGATTAAAGAATGAAGCAAATTATGCAAGTATGGATAGAATACTTTCTGAATTAGATTATGCTGAAGGGATTATGAAAAGACTTGGATGTCCAATTATTGATGTATCAAGTAAAGCTATAGAAGAGAGTGCAAGTATAATTTTAGAAATTATAAAACAAAACACTCAGGTGTTAACATAAAATAATTATGCTTTTATGAAAGGAGTTTGGGGGCATGAAAAAATATGTATATGCATTTCATGAAGGGAATAAGGAAATGAAATCTTTATTAGGGGGCAAGGGTGCAAATTTAGCAGAAATGACTAAAATTGGGTTACCTGTTCCGCCGGGATTTACTATTACAACAGAAGCTTGTAATAAATATTATGAAGATGGGAAAAAAATTGCTGAAACTGTAGTGAATCAAATTTTTGAGCATTTGTATATTTTAGAAGAAAAGATTCACAAAAAGTTTGGAGATACGAAAAATCCATTATTAGTATCAGTAAGATCAGGTGCGGTTATTTCTATGCCAGGAATGATGGATACAATTTTAAATTTAGGATTAAATGATCAATCTGTAATGGGGCTAGCATTAGTAACTAGAAATGAAAGATTTGCTTATGATAGTTATAGAAGATTTATTCAAATGTTTAGTGATGTAGTTTTAAGTATTCCAAAGTATAAATTTGACCATATTTTAGAAAAAGAAAAAGAAACGAATAAAATTGAACTAGATACTGATTTAACAGTAAATAACCTAAAAAGTATTATTAAAGCGTATAAAAATCTTGTTAAAAAAGAAACAAGAAAAGATTTTCCACAAGAGCCAAAAGAGCAATTATTAATGGCAGTTCGAGCTGTGTTTGATTCATGGAATAATTCTAGAGCTATTGTTTATAGACAACTTAATGATATCCCAAGCCACTTAGGAACAGCAGTAAATGTGCAATCTATGGTTTTTGGAAACATGGGAGAAACATCTGGAACAGGGGTAGCATTTACAAGAAATCCAGCTACTGGAGAGAAAAAATTGTTTGGTGAATTCTTAATGAACGCACAAGGAGAAGATGTTGTAGCAGGCATTAGAACTCCTAAACCTATTGCTCAGTTAAAAAATACTATGGCTAAAGTATATGAACAATTTGTGAATGTGGCTAACCTATTAGAAAATCATTATAAAGATATGCAAGATATTGAGTTTACAATAGAAAAAGGAAATTTATATCTTTTACAAACAAGAACTGGAAAAAGAACAGCATCTGCAGCTATTAATATAGCTGTTGATATGGTAAAAGAAGGAATTATTGATAAAGAAACAGCAATAATGAGAGTAGAACCAACTCAATTAGATCAGTTGCTACATCCTACATTTGAAGAGGCAGCAATTAAAGTAGCAGAAAAAATTACACAAGGCTTACCTGCTTCACCAGGTGCAGCAACAGGTAGAATATATTTTAGTGCGAATGATGTAGTAAAAGCAGCTAGTGAAGGAGAAAAAGCTATATTAGTAAGATTAGAAACTTCTCCTGAAGATATTGAAGGAATGGTTGCAGCACAAGGAATTCTTACAGCAAGAGGAGGTATGACTTCTCACGCTGCAGTTGTTGCAAGAGGAATGGGAAAGTGCTGTGTAGCAGGATGTGGAGAAATAAAAGTTGATGAAATAAATAAAGTTTTTAAAATAGATAATAAAATCTTTAAAGAAGGAGATTATATTTCTTTAGATGGAAATACAGGTAGTGTCTATGCTGGAAGTATTCCAACAAAAGAGCCTGAATTAACAGGTAACTTTGGAAAATTAATGAATTGGGCAGATGAGATTAGAACACTAAAGATTAGAGCAAATGCAGATACACCAAAAGATGCATATACTGCTGTAAAGTTTGGAGCAGAAGGAATTGGTCTTTGTAGAACGGAGCATATGTTTTTTGATGAAGAAAGAATTCCTGTTGTAAGGCAAATGATTATAGCGAAAAGTTTAGAAGAAAGAATGACTGCACTAGATAAATTACTACCATTTCAAAAGAAAGATTTTATAGGAATATTTGAAGCAATGGGAGAAAGACCTGTAACTGTGAGACTACTAGATCCACCTTTACATGAATTTTTACCACATAATGATGAAGATATTAAGACATTATCAGAACAAATAGGTGTAGAATATAAGGTTTTAAAAGATACAGTTGAAGAATTAAAAGAATTTAATCCAATGCTTGGGCATAGAGGATGTAGATTAGCAATTACTTATCCAGAAATATATAAAATGCAAGTAAAAGCTATTATAATGGCTGCAATCGAAGTGAAGAAAGAGAAAAATATAGATATTAAACCAGAAATTATGGTGCCGCTTATTGGACATGAAAAAGAGTTAAAGATTTTAAAAGAACTTATTACAAATACTGCAAATGAAATTATAAATGAGAGTGAAATAAAAATTGAATATAAAATTGGTACAATGATAGAAGTACCAAGAGCAGCATTAACGGCTGATGCTATAGCAAGACATGCAGAATTCTTTTCTTTTGGAACAAATGACTTGACACAAATGACCTATGCTTTTTCAAGGGATGATGCTGGAAAATTTATTGGTGAATACAGGAAGAAAGAAATATTCGAAAAAGATCCTTTCCAAAGATTAGATCAAATAGGGGTTGGGAAATTAATGGAAATTGCTGTTGATTTAGGAAAAAAATCAAGACCGGATATTAAGTTAGGAATTTGTGGGGAGCATGGAGGAGACCCAGAATCAATTAATTTCTGCCACAAAATTGGTTTGAATTATGTTTCTTGTTCTCCATATAGAGTACCTATAGCAAGATTAGCAGCAGCACGTTGTGCTATACAAAATAAATAAAAAGGTGTGGATATTCCACGCCTTTTTTTATATTCGAATAGAGGAATAAAATAAATGGTGTGGTATATATAATTATTAAATAGCTTATTTTATAAAAAGAGGGGTATAAAATGGTATTTAGAGAAATAACTGAGAAAAATGAAGTAGAAAGACTTTCACCTTATGCTGCAAAGTCAATTCAAACAAAAGGAAGAGAAGTACATGAAGAAAAATGTGCGATTCGAACAGAATATCAAAGAGATAGAGATAGAATTTTGCATTCTAAAGCCTTCAGAAGACTCAAGCATAAAACACAGGTGTTTCTTTTTCCAGAAGGAGATCATTATAGAACGAGACTTACACATACTTTAGAAGTTTCACAGATTTCTCGAACCATAGCTAGAAGCCTGCTACTAAATGAGGATTTAACAGAAGCTATTGCTCTAGGTCATGATCTTGGGCATACCCCATTTGGACATAGTGGAGAAAAGATACTAAATAAAATCCATGCAAATGGTTTTAAGCATAATGAGCAAAGCTTAAGAGTGGTAAAATATCTTGAAAAAGGTAAAGTTGGAATTGGATTAAATTTAACATTTGAAGTAAGAGATGGTATTGTTAATCATACGGGAAGAAATAAACCGTCTACCTTAGAGGGACAAATTGTAAAACTTAGTGATAGAATTGCATATATTAATCATGATATTGATGATGCAATAAGAGCAAACATTTTGAGTTATAATGATTTACCAAAAGATTGTTTAAAAATATTAGGGAACACATATAGTGAAAGAATTAATACAATGGTTACAGATGTGATAAAAAATAGCTATGAAAAAAAAGAGATTCAAATGAGCGAAGAAAAAAGTTTTTTTACAAATAAATTAAGAAAATTCATGTTTGAAAATGTATATGTAAACAAAAAGGCTAAAAAGGAAGAAGAAAAGGCACAATATATAATAGAACAACTTTATTATTTTTTTATAAAAAATAAAGAAAAAATACCTTATGAGATGATGAAAATAGAAGAATTCGGCTTAGAAGAAGTTGTAAAGGATTATATAGCAGGGATGACTGATAGATATCTAATTAATAAATATCTAGAAATTTATGTACCACATGTATGGAAATGATAGTTCTGAAAATTATGTATTTTAGTTTTGTGATAATTAAAGGAGGATTAAAGGTTCTTATGTCGAATATTGTGTTTCATGGGTAAAAAAGGTGGTATATAAATGACAATATATGTAGATGGTGATGCTTGTTCTGTAAAAGGATTAATTGTTGATCATGCATCAAAATATAATATCAAAGTTGTGATTGTAGTAAGTATATGTCATATACCAAAACAAGAGTCGGGGATTAAATATATAGTTGTAGATAATATAAGTCAAGCAGTAGATATGGCTATAATAAATATGGCTAAAAAAAATGATATTGTTGTATCTGATGATTATGGACTAGCATCCGTGTTGTTAATGAAAAAAGTTTTTTGTTTATCTAATCGAGGACTTATTTATACTTTAGACAATATAGATAACCTTATGTTTAGAAGATATATGAACATGAAAATAAGAAGAAAAGGAGGTAAGATTAAGGGGTTTTCTAAACATAGCAAAAAGGATGAGATTCAATTTGTGAAGAGTTTGAACAAAGTAATTAAGCAGTCCCTATATAATTCTAATATATAGTTTATGATTAAATTTTACACAAAGGAGGAAATTTAATAAATATGGAGAAACAATAATAAAAGATTGTATAGGTGAGTGATATGAGTATTCATTTTAACGAAGAATTAATTGAGAAAATAAAGACACAAAATGATATTGTAGATATCATTTCAAAATATGTGCAATTAAAAAAAAGTGGGCACAATTATAAGGGGTTATGCCCTTTTCACAATGAAAAGACTCCTTCTTTTATGGTATCAAATGAGAAGCAATTGTATCATTGTTTTGGATGTGGAGAATCAGGAGACGTAATCAATTTTGTAATGAAGATTGAAAATTTAGATTTTATTGATGCTGTTCGTTTGATGGCTGAGTGGGTTGGAATAAATTATGATGAAATTTCTACGTCCAAGCAGGAAAATGAAGAAATATATCGAAAAAATAAATTATATGGAATAAATAGGGAAGCAGCTTTGTTTTATTATAGAAATTTGTTAAAAAAAGAAAATAATGGTCTAAAGTATCTGTTGAAAAGAGGATTAACTATCCAGACTATAAAGAAATTTGGATTAGGATATGCTAAAGATCATTGGGAAAGCTTAAATAGTTATCTATTAAGTAAAGGATATGATCAAAAGCTAATATATAGAGCAGGCCTAGTCTCAGAACGAAAAAACAAGGACGGGTATTATGATAGATTTAGGAATAGAGTTATGTTTCCTATAATAAATACTACAGGGAAGGTTATTGGTTTTGGAGGAAGGATCATAGGAGATAATAATCCGAAGTATATAAACTCTCCTGAAACTCCTATTTTTAATAAAGGAAATAATTTATTTGGGTTAAATCTTGCAAAAAATGAAGTAAGCAATAAAAAGCAAATAATTGTGGTAGAAGGTTATATGGATGTAATTTCACTTTATCAAAATGGTATAAAAAATGTTACAGCATCATTAGGAACAGCTCTTACAAAGAATCAAGCAAATTTGTTAAAAAGGTATGCTGATGAAATTGTTATTGCATATGATTCAGATACAGCAGGACAAGCAGCTACATTAAGGGGTCTTGATATTTTAAGAGAAGCAGGATGTCAAGTGAAGGTTGTATGCTTATCAGAAGGAAAAGATCCGGATGAGTTTGTTATAAAAAAAGGAAAAGATGCTTTTCTAAAAGAAGTAGATAATGCATTGTCTTTAATTGATTATAAAATTATGTTATCAAAAAAAGAAAATGACTTAAAAACGATTGAAGGCAGAGTTAAATTTGTAAAGTCTATTACGAAAATATTAAAAGAGTTAAAAAGTCCTGTAGAAGTAGATGCTTATATAAAAAAAATTGCATCAGAATCACAAATTTCCATTGAAGCTATAAAGTCGGAAATTTATGGAAATAATATGTATAATAAAAGAAATATTGAAAAAAAGTCTATACTTAATACGAGTAAGTATAGAAGTAAACATGATAGGTATACTAATAAATATAACATACAACCTTTAAAACCAACTGAAAAAATTGGGTATTTGGAAGCAGAAAGATGTTTATTAAAATTAATTATAACAAATAAGGAAATTTTCAATAAAATAAAAACAACTATTACTTATAAAGATTTTATAGATAAAACAAATAGTAAAATAGCAAAATTTGTTTACGAGTTATATGAAGAAAATGATTTTGTTGATATAAAAGAACTTTTAAATCAATTGAGTATAGATGAAATTTCAATATTACACAAAATTAAGCATAGTATTGTGCCTAGAGAAAATATTGACAAGGCTCTAATTGATTATATAAATAGTATGCAAAAGCATAAATTAATGAAAATGAAAATAGATATAGAAGATGAATTAGAAAAATTGGAAAAATTAGAAAATAAAACTGAAGAGCAGATAGTGAGGATAAGAGAGTTATGTATAAATTACGAGAAGTTACTAAAAGAACTAAAAAAAATGTAACACTTCTAGAAAGGAGGGGAGTTTAAATGAGCAAGAAAAGTCAAAATAAAAAAGTCCAGTCGGTAAAGAACCTTATTGAAAAAGGTAAAAAAAGAGGTATGTTAACGTACAATGAGATTATGGATACCTTAGAAGAGATAGATCTAGATAAGGAGCAGATTGAGGAAGTTTATGATAATTTAGCTGCAATGGGAATCGATATTGTAGGTGAAAAAGAAGAACCTATTGAAGATATACCAGAAACTGAAGAGGTTATAGATTTAGATCTTTCAATCCCAAAAGGGATTAATATAGATGATCCAGTTAGAATGTATCTTAAGGAAATTGGAAAAGTACCATTACTTTCAGCTACAGAAGAGATAGAATTAGCGAAAAGAATGGAAAATGGAGACGAAGAAGCTAAGAGACGATTATGTGAGGCAAATTTAAGACTTGTTGTAAGTATTGCAAAGAGATATGTTGGAAGAGGCATGTTGTTTTTAGACTTAATTCAAGAAGGGAATCTAGGTCTAATTAAAGCTGTTGAAAAATTTGATTGGCGAAAAGGATATAAGTTTAGTACTTATGCTACCTGGTGGATAAGGCAAGCAATTACAAGAGCTATAGCAGATCAGGCAAGAACTATAAGAATTCCAGTGCATATGGTAGAAACAATTAATAAGTTAATAAGGGTATCGAGACAATTGCTTCAAGAATTAGGACGAGAACCTAAGCCTGATGAGATTGCAAAAGAGATGGATCTTCCTGAAGAGAAAGTAAGAGATATATTAAAAATTGCTCAAGAACCAGTATCTTTAGAGACCCCTATTGGAGAAGAGGAAGATAGTCATCTTGGAGATTTTATTCCAGATGAGGATGCACCAGCACCTGCTGAAGCTGCTGCTTTTTCAATGCTTAAAGAACAGTTAGTTGAAGTTTTAGATACATTAACACCAAGAGAGCAAAAGGTACTTAGATTAAGATTTGGTTTAGATGATGGTAGGGCAAGGACACTGGAAGAAGTTGGAAAGAAATTTGATGTAACTAGAGAAAGAATAAGACAGATAGAAGCGAAAGCTTTAAGAAAGCTTAGACATCCTAGTAGAAGTAAAAAATTAAAAGATTATTTAGAATAAAGATTCGCATGTATGCGAATCTTTATAATTGCAGAAAAAAATATAATATTTACCATCTTTGTTTCTTGTTTCCATATTGTATTTTTCTTTCCTTTTCTTCTTTTGTTTCTTTTTCATCTAATTGGTCTTGTAAATAGTTCATTATTTGGGTAGCTTCTTCTTCCCACTGAGAAGTGGTGCCACCCCATTTAAAATGAACTAATTTTTCAATAGGAGTATTATGGCTGTTGTTTTTAATTTTTTTTTCATTCATAAAAATACCTCCTTAATTTTAGTTTTGTATGAATGAAAAAAAATATGTAGTAAACTTTTGGTTATCTTATTTTAAAAAGGAGATAATGATAAATACGATAAAGCCATACTACATAGTATTAAGTAGATTTACTAAACTAAATATAGAGGAGGGATTTTATTATGAAATTAACCCCGAGATTATTAATGATTGCAAACTTAGTGAAAAATGGATCTATTGTGGCTGATGTTGGAACTGACCATGGGTATATTCCTGTTTATTTAATAAAAAATAACTTAGCTAAAAAGGTAATTGCTACAGATGTAAATAAAGGACCTATTGAGACTGCGCAAAAAAACATAAAAGCATATGCATTAGAAGCATATATTGAAACAAGATTAGGAAATGGGCTTGAACCAATTAAACCTTATGAAGTGGATACAGTTATTATAGCAGGAATGGGAGGACTACTTATTCGTGATATATTAGCGGAGCATTTAGATGTAACAAAATCTGTTAATAGATTTATTTTGCAGCCTATGGTAGCACAAGATGAATTAAGGAAATGGTTAGTGTTTAATAATTTTAAAATTATAGATGAAAGATTAGTTTGCGAAGACCATAGAATTTATGAGATAATAGTTGTAGAACATGGAAAACAAAAGATTGATGATGATATCTATTTTGAAGTAGGTGAAAAACTAATAGAAAATAAAGATCCTTTATTAGAATCTTTTATAAATAAACATATAAAGAAACAAAAGGATATTATGAATAATTTAATGGGGCAAGAAACAGAAAGAGCGGTACGTAAGCTTGAAGAATGTAAAGAGAAGATAAAAAAATTAGAAGAGGTGTTGAAATGGGTGAAAAATTAAGTAGAGTGATAAATATTATAGAAACTATAGCACCTCCATATTTAGCTGAAAACTGGGATAATGTAGGGTTTCAAATAGGTGATTACAATAAAAATGTTAATCGTATACTGGTATGTTTAGAAGTAACGCAAAAAGTTATTGATGAAGCTATAACTAAAAATATAGATATGATTATTTGTCACCATCCATTAATATTTAAAGCAATTAAAAATGTTAGAACAAATAATGAAATTGGAAATATGATTTATAGATTAATAAAGCATGATATTGTTCTTTATTGTGTCCATACCAATTTAGATATTGTATATGGGGGTACAAATGATGTTTTAGCTGAACTATTAAATATAGTAGATACACAACCTTTAATAAAAATTGATAAAGAAAAATATTATAAGCTTGTTGTCTATGTACCAAAATCTCATGTAGAAGATGTAAGAGATGCTATATGTAGTGCTGAAGCAGGGCATATAGGGAATTATAGTTATTGTACATTTCAAACGGAAGGGATCGGTACTTTTAAACCTTTAGAAGGAACAAATCCTTTCATTGGCAGTAAAGGAAAAATAGAAAAAGTATCAGAATATAAGCTAGAAACAATTGTTGCAAAAGAAAAATTAAACAACGCTATAAAGAAAATGTTAGAGGCTCATCCTTATGAAGAAGTAGCATATGATATTATTCCTTTATATAATCAAACAGATAAGCATGGTTTAGGAAGAGTAGGAAAATTAATGAAACCTATGACATTGTCTGTATTTTGCGAAGAGATAAAGTCAAAACTTAAAATGAAGTCTATTAGATTTGTAGGAGATATAAATAAAAAAATACAAAAAATTGGTTTATGTACTGGCAGTGGTGCAGAGTTTATTTATGATGCGTATAAAAAAGGATGTGATTGTTATATTACAGGAGATGTAAAATACCATGATGCTCAATATGCTATTGGGTTAGGGATTGCAGTGATTGATGCAGGCCATTTTGAAACAGAAAATTTAGTGTGTGAACCATTATTGAATAATCTGAAAAAAATGATTAAGGAAAACAATTATGATCTAGAAGTGTTTTTAGGATCTAATATAAATCCTTTTCAATTACTATAAGAATAGGTTTAACCTATTCTTTTTTTGATATTAAATTCTAATAAAATGAAGGTGGGATATTATGGATCAAGTATATTATTTATGTAAACTCCAAGAAGCTGAAAGTGCATTAGAAAAATATGAAAAAATATTAAAAGATATTATTAAATCAAAAGAAATTGGTGATAAAATTCAAGAACATAAAAAAATAAAAAACATATATGAAACAAAAATCAGGGAAATTCAAGACAAAAAATATGAATTAAGAAAACTTGAAAAGGAAAATCAAGATATTGAGTATAAGAGAAAGTCAGTAAAAGATAAGTTATATAGTGGAAGAATTAACGAAGCAAAGCAATTAGAACTGCTTTTAAATGAACAAGAAGAAATAGAAAAAGAAATGGGGGTAATAGATACAGATATTCTTGTAATGATGGAGGAAGTAGAAAAGATGGAGGAAGAAATTAAACAGATATACATGAAAATGTGTAAGATGGGTAGTATGATAAAAAAAATGCTAATGGACAGAAAAATAAGAAAGAGTGATATGGAAAAAAGAATTAAAGAAAAAATTTTAGAGAAAGAAGAAATATTAAAAAAAATAAACAAAAAGAACATACAAATATATATGGACATAAAATCTAAGAAAAGAAAACCTGTTGCATTTATTCAATCAGATATCTGTACAGGTTGTCATATGGATGTACCTATTATGATGATTACAAAATTAAGAAAACAAGAGATTATAACTTGTACGAATTGTGGAAGGATTCTATATTGTAAAAGTGAGGGGTAATGAAAAGAGTATTTTACAATAATTGGATTTTGACAAAAAAACTATTTTATGATAACATATATCTTGTCGTTAAAATTAAATATTTCGAGTAAGTCAGATAGTCGCGGATCGTGATTACACGAACGAGGAAAGTCCGAGCTCCATAGGGCAAGGGTGCTGGGTAATACCCAGTGGAGGCGACTCTAAGGAAAGTGCAACAGAAATAAACCGCCAATTTATTTGGTAAGGATGGAAAGGTGAGGTAAGAGCTCACCAGCAACTAGGCGACTAGTTGGCTATGTAAACCCCACCCGGAGCAAGACCAAGTAGGGACTATATAGCGGCGGCCCGTCGTGTCCCGTGGTAGGTCGCTTGAGTTTACTGGCAACAGTAGACCTAGATAGATGGCTATCAAATACAGAACTCGGCTTATAGACTTGCTCGTATATTTATCATGGAAACTCAATGCTTTAAGGCATTGGGTTTTCTTTTTATTTTCGTTTCTTTTTTTAAAGAGATTGCATACAGTACTTTTAGCTACTTTTGCAACATGTCTGCTTAATATATTTGATGCTGTTATTGAACTTACATTCATATATATATTAATTATTTCATCTTCTAAACGTTTTGATTTTTTGCCTTTATGAGATAAAAAATCATAGGTTTCTGCAAATGTTTTATGATTACAATTTGGATTATTACAAAACATTTTTCTGTTATTAATAATTATTACAACTTTTTTCCCTTGCAGGGGTAAATCTTGAAAACTTCTCTCATATCTAGAATGAACTTTTGAAGTTGGGGTATTACAGTAAGTACAAATTACTTCAAGTCGATTAGATTCTACCCAAATTTTAATAGTATCATCAGTTATTTCATGTTTAATGTATTCTAATTTCTCATCTAATAATTTTATTAAGGTATTCATTTTAATAATCTCTTTTCTTTAGGATATAATTATTAAATTATATTCTACTTATAAAATGAAATCAACTAACAATGGAAAGAACCATTCTTATCGTATCACTTATATCATATGTTTACTTTAAACTATAAACTTGAACTTATTCAATATACTCTATCTATAGATAAATATAATTTTAGAGGAAAGCAAGGTCTACATAGACCTTGCTCTTGTACATGTGAAAGAGTTACTGTAGATGGTATATAAAACGTTGTAATATTATGTAAAAATATATCTAATTAAAGAGGAATTTTTATGAAAGTATAGAACTTTATGTTTATTAGCAAATAATGGACTTTAAAATTATAGTCAAATAAGATTTTATATAATCAATAGGGGGAAGTAGAATTGCAGAGAGATTTTCGTTATTTAAGAGATAAGTATGGAGAAGCAGGGGCTAGAGATATCTTTGAGTCTATCTGTGTAGAATTATATCAGCATAAATATCAGGATGCTCATTCTATTAAGGTTTCTAGAGGTGATGGTGGGATAGACATTTACATAGGCAACTTCGAAGAGACAATTGAAGTGTATCAGTGTAAATACTTTTTAGATGGGATTGGAGATAGTCAAAAATCTCAAATTAGGGAGTCGTTTAAAACTGCGGTTAATTCAGACCAATATAAAGTTAATAACTGGTATCTATGTATACCAAATATATTAACTATTGATGAAACTAAGTGGTGGTGGAATTGGAAAACAAAAATGGAGACTGAATATAGGGTTAAAATTATTTTAAGAGATGGAAGTTATTTATTAAGTGAATTGAAAAAGCATAATTTATATAGTTATAACTTTGACGATGAGTTAAGTATATTATTAGAACAAATAAGAGAATATTTAGGGGAAACTAAGAAGTATTATGAAGAAGAAATATATGAACTAGATGACATAGACGAAATTGATTATACAGATTGTATGTTTATAAAAAAACTGGAGTCAGCGAAAATACATGAACATGATAATTGCCAGAGAGAGTTCTTTAATGCAGAGATAGTAAAAGCTTCTATTGAAAGTAAAGATAATAAAGATGATATTAAGATGTTCAGAAATTTAGGCAAAAAAATTCATAGTGTTTGGAATACTCAATATATTAGATATACAGATACAGAAAGTGGCATAAATCTATTAGCTAATGTATATGAAAGAATAGAGGACCTTGATAGTACCACTTTAAAAGCTAGAGAGGATATTTCTTTGTTAGCTAAGAAAGGTATTTTACATCAACTAGCCAATGATTGTAAAGTTGGATGGGTTAAAAACTATATTGAGCGATTAGAGGAATATATTAAGGAGAAGGAGTAGGTTATGGAAAGAGATAATAGAACTATAGTTAGTAATTTAGTCATGGACTCTATTAGAGTATTAATTGTTATATCTAAATTTAAGTATAGAAAAACATTTAAGTTAACTATAGATAAAATAATGCTTTATGATTTCATTATGAAGTTTCCAAATACTATATTAGAGAACAATAATATAGAAACCCTTCAAGATATTGATTTCTTTGAATATTATTCATATTATCATTGGAAGCCTAACCAAAGTGAATATCTGAAAATATTAAACTATCTAATTTCGAAAAGATTAATAGTAAGACGATTAGAAGAAAATAAATTTTTTTATCTATCCACAAGTGAAGGTAAAGATTTAATTAATTTACTAGAGTCAAGTTATAAACATAAGTTAGACAAAGTTGCAACGATTATAAAGGAGGAAATTTCTAAATTAAGTGATACAACAATTGAAAATAAAATAATGGAGAAGGTAAGTATACAAAATAGATTTAGAGGGTGATAATTATGGGAAGTAAAATGAGAATATTAAAACTAACATTGGTTGGAACAAGAAAAGATTATGAGGTTGTTTTTAATAAAGGTCTAAATTATATATCAGGACCGACTTCTACAGGTAAGACAACCATTTTAGAGATGATAAACTATGCTTTAGGAAGTAAAAAACATAAAGATTATATAGAAATAGGACAGAGTTGCACCTGCGTAGAATTAGAAATACTAATAGAAAATAAGAGATATAAAATTCAACGACAACTATTCGATTTTAATAAAAAAGTGAAAGTTTACCA
Source organism: Crassaminicella thermophila (assembly GCF_008152325.1). GTDB lineage: Bacteria > Bacillota > Clostridia > Peptostreptococcales > Thermotaleaceae > Crassaminicella_A > Crassaminicella_A thermophila. The sequence continues at coordinate 1,667,681 of NZ_CP042243.1, read as the reverse complement.
GTGGGATGATATAAAAGCTGATTATTCAAAGGAGTTTACTCTACTAGAGGTTGATGGACCGAGTAATCCCAAATCTTTATCTGCTTTTCTGTTAGACAGAATAAATTTGTCTAATATTAAGATTGTAAACCAAGACTTTAGTTTCAGAGATTTATTTAAGTATTCATATTTAAAACAGATAGAAATAGATAATGAAAACATAATGGGAGAGAAAATATGGTATTATGACATAAAAAGAAAACCTACTTTTGAGATTATTTTTAATATCTATGATGAACTATTACAAGATTTAAAAGCTAGCCTTAAATTGAAGAAGGAAGAACTCATGGAGCTTGAGATAAAGTTAAGAGGTATTAGAGAATTTTTAGAGAGTGTAGAAATTGTAGATTTGGTATCTTTTATAGAGGAAAAAGGTAAATTAGAAAATGAGAGAGAAGATAAAATCCAAGAACTATGTAATATAAAGCAAGAAAATGATACTTATGATAAGGAAAACACGCTGAAATTACAAAATAAAATATTAAATCTCAAAAATGAAATAGCAAAAATTGAAAAGAACATTTTTGAACAAAATCAATACTTAAAAAAGTTGATGTTATTGAGAAATCAATATAATACAGAAATAGAAAGGTTAGAGTATATTGTTGAAGGACATTATATGTTAAACAAATATGAATACTCAAGCTGTCCTTCCTGCTTACAACCTATAGACATGAAAAAAAATGGATGTGTTCTTTGTGGTAGCGAAGATATACACCTTTCAGGGGAAGAAATTTTAGCATTTAAACACGAGAAAAGGAAATTATCAAAAAAATTAGGGAAGTTATTAAATTATATTGAAGAAGAAAATAATAATCTCAACGATATAGAACAACAAAAGAGTAAAATGATAGAAAAACTATCGGAATATGAAATGGAGCTTATCCACTTACATAAAGGATATGTAAATCCACTGATTGAAAAAGTAGAACAATTAAATTACGAAATAGGAGCTTTAAGCAAAGAAATTTTCCAACTTGAGAAGAATTATAGACTAATAGAAAAACTCAATAGCTTAAAAATAGAATATAGTGATAAGAATGAAACGATAAAAGCTATAAACAATAAAATAAAAGATATGGAGGACAATAAAAAAGATAAAAATGAAGTTATAAACGAACTGTCCGAGCTATTTAGTAATATACTCAGTGAATTTAAATTTCCTAAATTAAGCAATGCATATATAGATAGTCGCAAATATCTTCCTTATGTTAGAGATAGATTATACAGCGATTTAGGAAGTCTCGGTGCAGTAACATTAATTACAGTAGCATATTATCTAGCAATACTAATCTTAGGTATACAGAATGATAATAATCATTTAGGCGTACTTATGATTGACTCTCCACGAAGTAATCTAGGAGCAAGTAGCAATGATAGTGATGAACTATTTAAAGATGAAGAAATTTTCAACTCAGTAGTAAGAAGTCTTGTTAACCTTTCTGAGCAATTTGAAGAAGATATACAATTAATAATAGTTAATAATGGATATCCTGATTTCTTAAGTAAAGAATATATCATTAAAGAATTTGATGGTGATGGCACTAAAAGTGTACCTTATGGTTTAATAGACGATATAAACTTATCATAGTATTAATGAAAGAAGCCTCTATTATTTCAAAGATAGAGGTCTTCTATTTTATGGTGATAAAGGAAACTTATGGACTTACCTATTTAAATGAGTAACATTTGTATGAGTGTAAATCTTCGTGGAATTGAGGTTTTCATGCCCCAACAGTTCCTTGATTGACAATAAGTCAACTCCATTTTGATGAAGTAAACTAGCAAAAGAATGACGACATTTATGTATAGTATATCCTTTGTCCTCTAATCCTACCTTTTTTACATATCCCTTAAATAAGGTTTGGAAATTGCTAACACTCATTCTATTTCCTAAGTAAGAAATGAAAATTGCTTGATTACTTAAAGGTAATCTAGTTTGGAGATATTCCCATAAGTCGCAAGATAGATTTTCATGAAGTGGAACAATCCTTTCTTTTTCTCCTTTACCTTTACGAATAGTGATAATCTGTTTTCCAAAATCAATGTCCTCCCAATTCATTGATAAAACCTCACTACGACTTGCTCCTGTAAAGATGAACATTTTTAACAGAGCAGTATCTCTTAGTATATGATTTTCAAAACGAGCATATTTTTTAGGGGTTTGTAGCAGTAGTTTCAAATCATGTTCAGTTAAGTAAATAGGTAATTTTTGTTCTTCCTTTGGAGCATGTATAGGTAGCATAGGGTTTTTATCAATGTATTCAGTTTCTAGAAGATATTTAAAAAAGAAGAAAGTGAATGAATTTTTCTTCTTATGGTATTTGTCCTATAACCTTTTTGGATTTTTAGATACGAGATATACCTTCTTAATACAGGTGTAGCAATATTATCTAATAAAGGTTTGATATTATTTTTAAGTAGGAATGATTTCAATACTTTAAAATCTGTTTTATAACTTTTTATGGTTGAACTAGAAACATTTTCTTCTGATATCAGATTATCTAAAAACTCTTGATAGCATAAATCAATAATCACACTATTCCCCTCCTAAATTATGGTTTTAAACTAGATAGAAAACATTAAAAATAACTCTGGTTTTTGCATTTAAACATATTCAGAAGAAAAGTTTTGTGTTTTCAAGCAAAATGGCTAAAAACACTAATCTTTACTATTAAGTTATCTCAATGTTTTCATGGAAAATAGGAGTATGGGTTTCAATATATATAGAACTCGGCTTATATACTTGCTCGCATAATAAATAAAAAAACACTTCAACAAGAAGTGTTTTTTTATTGTAATTATATTATTATTCTTCACATTTTTCTGTTGCTTCAGCTTCTTCTGCACATCTGCATGGACATTTACTGTCTATTTGATCAGGGAATAATTGCGGGAAGGTAGAGCATATTGGAGCTGTTTCGGCTGAAAGTACAGGGAATCCAGTTGATAGAACACAAAGTTGAACTGGAACAACAATTTTCTTTTCACAAGTTACACATAAAGCAATAATAAGATTTACTTTTACTTCGCCAGTTTCTGGATCAATTATTATGTCTCGCATAATGCTGTTTGTAGCTAACCGTGTCTCACAATTTATATTACAAAATTCAGTAAAACGTGGAAGGAATGCAGTATTAAAAACAGATGGCATACATAGTTCAAAGAAATTTGTTAGAAGAAGTGGTGTATTAGGTCTAGCAATTGGAACATTGGCAGATAATGTTGCTCTACATTTTTTGTCACAATCATCTGTGAATAACACATCAATTTCTACAACTACATTTCCAGTAATTTCGATGTTTTGTGTACCAAATATAGGTGTGCCCTTACCTTCTTCATCACAATCTCTCGTATCTGCATATAGAATTTTTTCTGATGCAGTTCCATCAGGGCCAATTACAGTAACAGGGTTTCCTTTACCGTCTTCCACAAATTCAGCTCCGGATATAGTTGTTGTGGGTCGTACAATTAAGTTTCTTTCATCATTAATATCAGATGGATTAAAGAATTTTTTACATCTGATATCTAAAACTCTTATAATTCTTGCGCCTTTTCCTAAATCAGGTTTGAATTCTTGACCTGCAATAGTTCTTAGTCCCTGCAAGTTAAATAATGCAGCATCATAAACCTTTTGTACATATATAGGTTCAGCTTTCACCCTTCTAAGCGTTCCATCAAATTCACAGCCTGTATTAGCGGTACAACATCTATCAGGAAGGGTAAGATCTAGTTGTGGCGAATTATTATTACATGTCATGGTCGTAACCCCCTTTTTATTTTCTTTTTATAGAAAAAGCTTTTCTCACTGCTAGTATATTCATTAGAAAATTTTCTGTTACACTTCTGATAGAGATTTGTCATATATTCCTTCATTATTAAATATGATAGTAGGAAAAGGGAATTTTTTTAAAATAAGTTGTAAAGATTAATTTGTAATTGGGATGGTGAGAATATGTCCTTTGCAAATCAAAGAAACATTTTAATTCATGATCAGTTAGGAAATCTATATAATTTTAGATGGAATGATGGAAAAATTATTTTTACATATTTTGATAAGTATTTAAAAAAATTTGACGAAGATATACTTGTTGAAGATTGTACATTAGAATTTGATGCAGGAATAGATGAACAAGACCAAGTATATTTTGTATACCAAAGAGAAGATGGTAAAATGGTACTTATGTCTTGTATGAATGGTTTTTGGCATAAAAATCTTTTAGGAGGAAGTAATATATTAAAAATATTTAATTTAAATATGGTTGTACATAATCAGAAAGTACATATTATTTATTGTGTACCTGCAAATGAAAATGATATGGTCTATAGGATATATCACCATTATTATGATGAACAAGAGTGGAAAAGTATTGTGTTACAAGATATACAAAGAAAGAATCTATTAAATCCATTTCAGATTATAAAAAATGGAAATAAATTGATCATAGGATTTTATGATTTAATAAATGATCAGGAACAAATATATATAAAGGAATTTGATACAAAAAATATTCAATGGGAAGATACCATACAACTTACTTTAAGTTCATCTAATAAATTATATTTAGATATTTTTATGGAAAATTCTCAAATTATACATTTGACTTATTCAGAATATTTCGAAGGAAACCTTGTTATAAAATATGAAAAATATAAACTAGAGAATAATAAGGCAATAAAAATATTAGAAAAGATATTATCAAATCCATCGAATTGTTCTTATCCTACATTTATAAAGTGTAAAGATAAGCTTTGGAATGTGTGGACAGAATATGATCAAATTGTTAGTAGTTTTACAATAGATGATGGATTGAATTGGAATGGTCCATATTTGTGGAAAAAATCTAAAGAGGAAAATTTCTTTAGATATAAATTTATTACAAATGATGAAAATGTAAATATGAACTACCAATTTAATCATGCTTTTGGTAAAGGGTATCCAGAATTTTCTTTAATTGGATTTGGCATGCTTGAAGAGGCGGTTAAAATTCCTTTAAAAAGTATTAAAAAAAAAGAGGAGGAGTATATAGTGGAAGTTAAAGAAGCAAGTGAAAATAAAACAAATAATGAAGAAGTTTATTTAAGAGAGATTGAAAGGCTACAAGAAAATATAAAAAACTTAGAAGAAAGAGTAAGCAATATAGAAGAATATCTTAAGAGAAGAAGAAGAGGGATTTTATTTCCGATAAAAAAATAAATAAAAAAAAGTGGTTTGTATGCTGTTAGATACAAACCACTTTTTTTATTGGTGCCGAAGGTGGGACTCGAACCCACACGGAGTCGCCCCCACCGGATTTTGAGTCCGGCGCGTCTGCCAATTCCACCACTTCGGCTCGTGACAAAATTAATATTATCATAAATATGAAGAAAATGCAACTATTATTTTCAAAAAAGAGATAACAAATTTTCAAAATGGAGATTATATGATTTTGTTTAAATTGAAATTATAGGAAATTTATTGATGACAGAAAAAAATTATGGTAAACTAAGTTTATGATATAAAATGAAAAATGGTGGTGAAATTAATGGATCCAGTTACTCATGGAGTTATTGGTCTTGCAATATCTGCTTTTAGTGGAGATCCAGTAACTATTAGTAATCCTATTTCCTTAGGATGTGCTATTGGAGCTATGTCTCCAGATATTGATATTGTTGCAAAGATAAAGGGAGACTACACTTATTTAAAGCATCATCGAGGAATATCCCACTCTATACCTGTTCTTTTAGGACTTGCAGCAATTATTACAACAGGTTTATCCTTATTTTTTGCTGATCTAAATTTCTTTCAAGTATTTTTATGGACTTTTATTGGTTGTTTATCTCATACTGCATTTGATATTTTAAATTCATATGGAGCAAAGCTATTTATGCCTTTTTCAAAGAAAAAATTAATGGTAGGTATACTTATGCTATATGATCCTATTATTACAGTACTATGTTTTCTGTTAATTTTTATAAAATATAAGTCAACTATTTTTTATGTAATGATTTTGATAAGTTTCTTTTTCTACCTAGGGGTAAGATGGATGATGAAAAAATATGCAGAAGGTATTGTAAAATCACATTATAAACATGGATATAAAATCATAGACATAAATATATTGCCAGCTCTTATGGCATTTCATAAATGGGATTTTATTGTAAACACAAAGAGTCATAACCTTGTAGGACAAGTAAATATTTTCAACAAAAAGATTTTAGAAAGAAAAAAATTTAAAAAAGCAAGTGAAGAAATTGTTCAAATGTTTAAGGAAACAAAAATAGGAAAATATTTTAGAGAGTTTACACCTATTTATCATGTAATGAAATTAGAAGAGCTAGATAATATTATATTAAAATCTATTGATTTACGTTACTATTTAAGAAATAACTTTATGCATCATGCAACTGTGGTATATGATCGAGAGCAAAATATTATTGAATCATTCTTTCATCCATACAATATTCAAAAAAATATTCGTGTAGCAGAAGTTGAATAGAAAATGTTGATAGGAGAATAGAATTATACGTACCTGCAATACTTGAGATAGATAATAAAAAAAGAGGATTACAAAAAGTGACGTTATAGTGACGTCACTTTTTATTTATTACTTAAGAAAAAATAGATATAATAATATTTGATTCTAAAAATATGGAACTATATGAGAGTTTTTTTCGTCTAATGAGTAGGATATGTTCTAATAAGAAGGGAGGGAAGAATGTGAAAGAGATTGAGAAAATCTTGATTAAGAAAAGTAAGCAGGGAGATATAGAAAGTTTTGAGACTTTAATAAAAGAACATCAAAAACTGGCATTTAATATTGCTTATAGAATGCTAGGAAATATAGAAGATGCAAAAGATGCAACACAAGATGCTTTTATTAAAACGTATAAGTCATTAAATAAATTTAAAGGGGAAAGTGGTTTTTCTACATGGTTGTATAAAATCGTAACAAATACTTGTTTAGATGTATTAAGAAAAAGAAAATCACAAAAAACCTATTCTTATGATCATCAGATAGATACAGAAGATGGAAAAATACTTAGAGATTTACCAGATGAGAGAAATATCCCAGAAATAATTGTTGAAAGAAGAGAACATCAAAGAAATATTCAAGAGGCAATAAATTGCTTGTCAGAACATTATAAAACGGTGATTGTTTTAAGAGATATTAAAGGGTTTTCCTATGAACAGATTAGTAAAATATTAGATTGTTCTGAAGGAACAATAAAATCAAGAATTAGTAGGGCAAGGAAGGCATTAAAATTCGAAATAGAAAAGAATAGGGAACTTTATGATAAGAATTACGTCAAAATATAGAAAGGAGGGATAATATGAGATGCACTGAAATGGAAGAATTAATATCTCTTTATATAGATGATATGTTAGATGATCATACAAAGAAAATGATAGATAGGCATTTGAAAGAATGTCCTAAATGTAATAAAGAATATGAAGTTTTAATGACTAATATTCAAATGTGCAAAGAACTTCCCATGATTGATTTACCACAAAACTTTGAAGATGGTTTGCATGAAGCGTTAGTAAAATTGGATGAAGAAAATAAAAATTTAAATGATGAAAAAGTAGTTCCATTAACAAAAAAGAATAAAAAGATAAAATGGAAAATATTTACTTCTATTGCAGCTATATTTGTTGTATTTATTATTTCAATTTCAGCTTTCAATAGTATAGATATGGGAACAAAAGAAGAAATAAGTATGAATAAAATAAGGGGTATACCTAAAGCTTTTGAAAATGAAAGTATGATGGAACCTAGTGTTAAAACACAAGAAGTAGAAATATTTGATAGTACTCCTAAAATTAATGCAGTACAAAAAATAGAAGAGCAAAAATCAAGTGGAAGAAAAGTCATTAAAAATGCTTTTGTTTATATAGATATAGAAGATTATGATGAGAAATTTAATAATATTATAAATATGACAGAATCTATAGGAGGATATATTGAGCATTCAAATACTAAATATAAAGAATATGTTTCCCAAAAACCAGAAGAGTCTTTAAAAACAGGAAGTATAACGATACGTGTACCTAAAAAAGAATTTATGAATATTATTGAGAAAATAAAAGCATTAGGAATAGTTAAAAACTTTGGCATAAAAGGAGAAGATATTACTAAGCAGTATAAAGATGTTGTTCATGAATTGGAGAATCTTAAAATTCAAGAAAAAAGACTAAAAGAGATTATGAATAAAGCAAATAATGTGAAAGATATACTAGAAGTAGAGCGAGAACTAACGAGAGTTCGTGGACAGATTGATAGAATGACAGGAAATATTAAAGAATGGGATAATTTAGTAAGTCTTTCTAGAATTGATATATATCTTAATGAAATTGCTCCGAAGGATAAGAAGATTCAGCCAGTTAATAATAATATATTAGATAAAGGAAAAAAAGCTTTTATAAGAACGGTAAATAATATGATGAATTTTTTTGAGAAATGTTTAATTTTATTTTCAAGTATATTGCCTATAATATTATTAATAGGTTTTATAGGATTTCCTATTATATGGTATCTTATTAAAAAATCAAAAGATGTATAGATTTGAACAAGCCTATGATTAAGGCTTGTTTTTTGTAGGAGGAATTTATAAAATAGTTAAGAATATAGTAATGGTTACGTTTTTTTATTTTGGATAGCATATAAATAGGTTTTAGATGAATTTATAAGGAGAGGATTACTTTGGAAGATAAAAAAATTATTATTATAGATGGGAATAGTCTTATTAATAGAACTTTTTATGCATTGCCTCAATTAACTACAAAAGATGGAATACATACAAATGCTATTTATGGATTTGTAAATGTGTTATATAAAATTTTTGAGGATTATAAGCCAGATTATATTACTGTAGCATTTGATAAAAAGGCACCGACCTTTAGACACAAAGCCTTTGACGAATATAAGGCTGGAAGAAAAAAAATGCCTCCTGAACTGGCAGAACAGTTACCGATCTTAAAAGAAGTTTTAGATGCATATAGAATTCATAGAGTAGAGATTGATGGTTTTGAAGCAGATGATTTGATTGGAACTATTGTAAAGTTTTGTGAAAAGCAAAATATAAGACCTATTGTTATTACAGGAGATAAAGACGCACTTCAACTTGCTTCAGATAAAACGAAAGTATTAATAACTAAAAAAGGAATAAGTGAGTTAGAAGAATATGATGAAAAAGGTGTTTTTGAAAAATATGGTGTTACTCCGAAGCAATTTATTGATTTAAAAGGGCTTATGGGGGATAAATCTGATAATATTCCTGGTGTTCCTGGCATTGGTGAAAAAACTGGGACTAAATTGATAAAAGAGTTTAATAGTATAGAAAATTTATTAAGTAATATAGATAAAGTGTCTAGCATTAAATTACGTAACAAATTAGAAGAATATGCACAACAAGCTGTTTTAAGTAAGAAACTGGCAACAATTATGGTTGATGTACCTGTAGAAATGTCCTTAGAAGAATTTGAAATGAAAGAACCAGATACAGACAAATTATTAGAAATATTTAATAGATTAGAATTTCGTAAATTGATGAATAAATTACAAATAAATAATAAAGATTTAATAAAACAAAAAAATAATATAAAAACAAATGTTATTCATTCAATAGAAGAGATCAAACAATTAAAGCAGATGATAAAAAACAATAAAGAAATATATTTTAAAATATTTAGTGACGGGAAAGATGTCAGAAATGATATGATTATAGGTATACATATGCTTATAGATGATGAAAGTTATTTTATACACATACAGAATTGTAAAGAGATGGTTGATGTATTAAAGGATATTTTTGAAGATATGAACATAAAAAAATACGGGCATCAATTAAAGAAAGATATACTTGCATTAAAAAGATATAACATTTTTCTAAAGGGGATATCATTTGATTCAGCTATTGCATTATATCTAATTGAACCAACGAGAAAATCTTACGATATTTATGATATAGCCTATGAATATTTAAATGAAAATATTTTAAGGGAAGATGATATATTAGGAAAAGGAAAAAAAAGAATAAGTTTTTATGAAGTTCCTATAGAAAAATTAATAGAATACGGTTTTTGTGTATGTAGTTCAGTGAAAAATATAAAGGAAATTTTTGAACAAAAATTAAAAGAGTATGATTTAGAAAAATTGTATTATGAAGTAGAACTACCTTTAGTAGAAGTATTGGCAGACATGGAATTTCAGGGATTTATGATTGATAAAGAAAAACTCAAAAAATTAGGAGAAGTTTTAGATGAAAAAATAAATAATTTGACAAGTCAAATATTTAGTGAAGCTAAAGAAGAATTTAATATTAATTCAACGAAACAATTGGGAGAAATATTGTTTGATAAACTAGGCTTGCCACCTATAAAAAAAACTAAAACAGGTTATTCTACAAATATTGAAGTTTTACAAAAATTATATGATAAACATAATATTATTCCTAAGATTATAGAATATAGACAAATGGTAAAGTTAAAATCTACATATATTGATGGATTGATTGCTGTGATTAATCATACAACCAATAAAATTCATTCAAGCTTTAATCAAACAGTTACATCCACTGGAAGAATTAGCAGTACAGAACCTAATCTACAAAATATACCTATTAAATTAGATATTGGAAGAGAAATACGAAAAGTATTTGTACCAACAAATGAGGAATATTTATTATTAGATGCAGATTATTCACAGATAGAATTAAGGGTTTTAGCTCATATTTCTTGTGATCCCAATTTAATGGAGGCATTTCATGAAGGACTAGATATTCACACAGCAACTGCTTCAAAAGTTTTTGATGTATCAATAGATGAAGTAACAAGTATTCAGAGAAGCAGAGCAAAGGCTGTTAATTTTGGAATTATATATGGTATAAGTGATTATGGGTTATCAGAAAATCTTCATATAACGAAGAAAGAGGCTCAAAAATATATAGACGAATATTTTGATAAGTACAAAGGTGTTAAAAAATATATGGACAATGTTATTATAGAAGGCAAAGAAAAAGGATATGTTAAGACCATTTTGAATAGAAGAAGATATATTCCAGAATTGAAATCTAAAAATTATAATTTACGTTCTTTTGGTGAAAGAACGGCTATGAATACACCTATTCAAGGAAGTGCTGCAGATATTATTAAAATTGCTATGGTAAAAGTATATCAAGAGTTAACAAGTAGAAATTTAAAATCAAAATTAATTTTGCAAGTGCATGATGAGTTAATTGTTGAGGTTCATAAAGATGAGTTAGAAGAGGTAAAAGATATTGTAAAAACTGAAATGGAAAATGCATTAAAATTAGATGTCCCACTAAAAGTTGATATGAAAATTGGAAAAGACTGGTACGAGACGAAATAATGAAAGGAAGATATTGATGAAAGTTATTGGACTTACAGGGGGGATTGCTTCTGGTAAAAGTACTGCTTCAAATATATTAAAGCAATTCGGTATTCCTGTTATTGATGCAGATATTATTGCTAGAGAAATTGTAGAGCTAGGTAAGCCTGCTTTAAATGAAATTAAGAATACTTTTGGGAAAGCGGTTATTAATGAAGATGGAAGTTTAAATAGAAAATATTTAGGGAAAATTGTTTTTTCAGATAAAAAACAATTAGAAAAATTAAATGCTATAATGCATAAAAGAATAATGGAAGAAATTATAAATAGAATAGATATGTATAGAAAAAATTCTACATATCCTGTTATAATAGTAGACGCAGCTTTACTTATTGAAATGAATATGTATAAGCTTGTTGATGAAGTTTGGTTGGTTGTAGCTGATGAAAAGATACAACTAAGTCGGCTAATGGAAAGAGATAAAATTTGTATTGAGGATGCAATTGATAGAGTGAAAGCGCAGATGTCTACAGGACAAAAAAAGAAATATGCTGATGTGATTATAAACAATAATTTAGATATTGCTTATTTGAAAAATCAAATAGAAAAGCAGTTAAATAGATTAGATCCTTAAGCCTACGGAGGGAGATCTTTGATTTTAATCGATTTGAAAAAGTATAAAAAATTACTTGTGATAAGTGTTATAGTAATGATGATTGGAATAGCTCTGAATAATATAAATTGGCTACTAAAGATTATGTATCCAATATATTATCGTGAGATTATTAATACCTATGCTAATGAATATTGTTTAGATCCACATCTTGTTGCTGCTATTATAAGAACAGAAAGTAAATTTAATGCGAAAGCAAAGTCTTCAAAAAATGCACGAGGGCTTATGCAAATATCTCCTATTACTGGAAAATGGGCTTCAGAAGAATTAAGCATTGATAATTATGATGAAAAAAGCTTATTTATTCCTGAGATTAACATAAAAATAGGATGTTGGTATTTAGATAAACTAAGAGATGAATTTGATGGAAATTTATTGTTAATGCTTGCTGCATATAATGGGGGAAGTGGCAATGTAAGTAAATGGCTTCAAGATCCTAGATATAGTTTAGATGGCAAAACATTGAAAGATATTCCCTTTGCAGAAACAAAGAAATATGTTCAAAAAGTTATGAAAAGCTATAAAGTTTATAGAATTATATATAGATAACAGGATGTTACTTGTTATCTATATATTTATATAAGCAATGTAAGGATTTTATTGAATAAAGCTTCTAAGTCATTTATAATGATAGTGGCATAATAATCCTACAAATAGCAAAAATGTGAAAAATAATATTATTTTTTATAGGAGAGTAAAGATGAGTCAAGAATATTTAGGAAGTATCACTTTATTAATTTTACTAGTTTTAGCTATGGTAGGAAAAAATAACGCGCTGGCTCTATCTGTAAGTGCTTTAATATTCTTTTTACTATTGAGTCAAATGGGAGAAGAGTTTAGAAATTTTTCTCATTCCATATTGATATTTTTAGATAAATATGGATTAAAACTTGGTGTTATTATACTGATGATGGGTATATTAGCTCCGTTTGCCTTAGGAGAATTAGATGTTATTTCTATGTTAAATAGTTTTAAAACTTATAAAGGTTTCATAGGAATAATTGCGGGAGTGCTTGTGGCCATATTTGGAGCACGTGGAGGATACTTACTTGAAATAGAGCCTTCTATAGTTACTTCTGTTGTGATGGGGACAATATTTGGAATTGTAATTTTTAAAGGATATCCTGTAGGACCTCTTATAGGTTCAGGTATTGCATATTTTATAATTTACATAACAGAAATATTTATGAAAAGATAGAAAGGAATGTGATTAAATGAAGCAAATGACAAGCCTTGAGGACATTAAAGACATAAAAATTAACGAAGAAAGGGCAATGCACTCAAGTAATCATGATGAAATATTATCTGGTCTAACGACTGATGTATATTTTCTAAGGACGATGGATATTTTAAGATACATGAATTTAGATAAACAGGTTGTAACAGCTGAAATTTTTGCTAGAAAATCAGGTGTGTTTGTGGGCATTGAAGAGGTTAAAAATATGTTAAAGGATAAAGAGGTTCAGGTATGGGCTTTAGATGAAGGAGAAACCTTTGAAGCTAAGGAAACATTAGTAAGAATTAAAGGACCATATAATGAATTTGGAGTATTTGAGACAGCTATGTTAGGAAGTTTAGCAAGTGCTAGTGGATGGGCTACAGCATCTAGAAGAGTGAAAGAAGCTTGTAACGGTAAGCCTTTCTTGTGCTTTGGAGCGAGACATGTTCATCCAGCAGTTGCTTCTGTCATGGAAAGAGCAGCTGTAATTGGTGGAGCAAGTGGAGCAAGTTGTGTATTAGCTGCGAAATTAATGAGTATAGAAGCATCTGGAACACTCCCACATGCAGCTATGTTGATTGCTGGAGACACACTAGACATTGCAAAAGTTTATAATGAAGTTACCCCAGAGTCTCATAAAAGAATTGTTTTGGTGGATACTTTTAAAGATGAGGTTGAGGAAAGTTTAAGAATTGCTAAGGAACTAGGAGAAAAGCTGTATGGTATTCGATTAGATACACCAAGCGAGAGAGGTGGAGTTACACCACATCTTGTTAGAGAGTTAAGAAGTAAGCTAGATATTCATGGATATAATCATGTAAAAAAATATTTGTATCAGGAGGACTTACTCCAGAGAAGATTAGCCTATTATCTGAAGCTGGTGCTGATTCTTTTGGAGTAGGCAGTTATATTTCAGGAGCTCCTGCTATTGATATGACTATGGATATAAAAGAAGTAAATGGAAAACCCGTTGCAAAAAGAGGAAGAATTCCTGGGCTTGTGGAAAATAAGAAATTGAAACGAATTCTTTAAGGGGTTTCTTGGAGGTATTTGTGTGAAAAGGGAAAAAAAGATTTTTTACTATGTATGTTTTTTGTTTGTGTTTTCTATGTTATCAGGATGCATATCTAGAAATGTAGATACAAAACCAAATGTAAATAAATCTTTACAGATGGGGGAGCCTATAGTTGGCGGGGAATTAAGAATTCCAGTAACACAGCTTGATATGTTAAATCCGATTATTAATGATAATAAAAGTGTTTATTATTTAAATAAGCTTATTTATGATGGACTAATAAGGTTGGATGAGAAATTATTTCCTCAGCCAGCCTTAGCTAAAAAATGGAACGTGTCAGAAAATGGAAAAGAATGGACATTTCAATTAAGAGATGATGTAAGATGGCATGATGGAAAGTTATTTTCTGCGGAAGATGTAAAGTTTACAATAGATACGCTCAAAATGGATACCCAGGGTAAAAAATCTATTTTTAGTGTATATGTTAAGCATATAAAGAATATCAAAATTATAAATTCTCATAAAATAAGCATTGAATTTGATGAGGCAATAGATTCTTCTGTTGAAATGTTTACATTTCCAATTATTCCTAAGCATCAATTTTTAAATAGTAAGGCAGTATATGATGCTGTTAATATTGTTCCAATTGGAACAGGGCCTTATAAGGTTGATTTATATGATAAGTTTAAAACTATTAAATTAGTTGTAAATGATGATTATTGGGGAGATAAGCCATATATTACATCAATACTTGCTAAAAGAGTTCCAGATAAAGAAGCAGCATTAACTTCTGTTGAAGCAAATGAAGTTGATATAGCAGAAGCAACAAATTTTGATTGGGAAAAATATAGTGAGGATAAGTCATTAAAAATTTATGAATATGTAACACAGTATTTCGAGTTTTTAGCTTTTAATTTTAACAAAGATATACTTAATGATGAAAATATAAGAAAAGCATTAGCATATAGTATAGATAGGCATAAAATTGTAGACGAAGTATATTTAGGACATGCTACTATAGTAGATGTTCCGATTTATCCAGAAGCATATTTTTATTGTGAGGAAGAAAAAAAATATGGAAAAGATTTGTTACTGGCGAAAAAATTATTAGCAGAATCTAGTTGGGAAAATAGGGATAATGATAAATGGCTAGAGAATGAAAGTGGAAAGGAATTAAGATTAAGGCTACTTGTAAATAATGATAACCCTCAAAGAGTAAAGACTGCAAAATTTATAGCATCACAACTTAGTGAAATTGGAATAGATGTGGTTATTAATAAAGTAGACTGGGAAGAATACAAAAAGAAAATATTGGCAAATAAATTTGATCTTGTTCTTGGGGGATGGAAATTATCAAATGCTTTTAATTTAAGGTTTGCTCTCCATTCAGAATATATAGGGAATACAAATTTTATAGGTTATAAAAATCCTAATATGGATAAATTGTTAGATGAAGTATTAGTAACAAAAAATATATCTGTAAAAAAAGAAAAATATAAACAGATACAAAATTTATTTGTTAATGACTTACCGTATTTTGGTTTATATTTTAAAAATCGTTCAATAATAGTAAAAAAGCATGTAAAAGGGGATATTATGCCAGTACCTTTTAATATATTTAACAGTATAGAAAAGTGGTATATAGGTGATAATCCAAAATAATACTGATTATATTGAATGATTTCTTGACAATATACAAAAATAGATTTATACTATAAAGGTGTATTTGTAAAAATAAAATATAATAATGCGGATGTGGTGGAACAGGCAGACACGCTATCTTGAGGGGGTAGTGAGCACCGCTCGTGCGGGTTCAAATCCCGCCATCCGCACCAAAATCAATGATTAACTACTCAGTGTGAGTAGTTTTTTGTTTTATTGAATTTTATAAAAGAAGAAGGATTTTTATTTTTTTTGTAGAACGTTATTTAAAGTATAATATGATATATACGGGACAAAATAATTAAATACAATCGTGTGATGAATAGTAATAAACAGGGGGCTATATAATGATAAAATTTTTCAAGCGAACTTTTACTATAGTGATTTTTTGTGTATGTGTGTTAGGAATATTTACTTTTGCCTATGGAGAAGATGCTGTAAAAGGAGTAGTTATTGCTAATGATGTGAATGTTAGAAAAGAACCTAAAATAGAATCTATGGTTTTAAATACTTTAAAACTTGGAGATTACGTTCATATTGTAAATAATAATGGAGAGTGGTATGCAGTTGCGTTAAATAATAAAGAAATTGGATGGGTACATAATCAATTAATTGCTATTATAGACAATGAAAAAGAATTAATAAAAAAAGGCATTGTAAATGTAGATTGTTTAAATGTTAGAGAACAGCCCTGTATAAATTCGGATATCATAAAGAAGCTACCCGTTAAATTTGAGGTAACAGTTTTTGAAAAAAATGCTAATTGGTATCATATAATATTTGATGATGGAAGCAAGGGTTGGGTATATTCAGACTATATAACGATAAAGCCAAATTACAAGAAAGCGAAAATAACTGCTAGTAACGTAAATTTAAGAAGAAGTCCATCTGATAATGGAGGAATTATAACAACTTTACCATTAGATACGTATGTAAAGGTGAAAAACTATAAAAATGGGTGGTACAATGTAATTACACAAAATAATAAAACTGGTTGGATATATAAAGATTATGTTAAGATTTTATTGAATAATAAACCTATATCAAGGTCTATGAATAGGTCTTCTTTAGGGATTAAAGTGGTTACTATTGCAAAAAATTTATTAGGAAAAAAGTATGTATATGGTGCTAGTGGGCCGAATCGTTTTGATTGTTCAGGCTTTACATCGTATGTATATCATAATATAGGTATAAAGATTCCAAGAACATCAAGTAATCAGGTAAGGATAGGAAAAAAAGTTTCAAAAAGTGATTTAAGGGCAGGGGATTTAGTATTTTTTGATACAAATGGAGTTAATAATGGAAAAATAAGCCACGTAGGAATATATATAGGAAATGGACAATTTATTCATGCTTCCTCTGGCAAAAAAGCAAAAAAAGTTGTTATATCAGATTTAACAGAAGGATATTATAAAAGAACATATGTTACAGCTAGAAGAGTTTTATAAAACCCTACTTATTCATAGTAGGGTTTTTTATGTATGGGATTATTATTTATTTAAACAACTCTTTTAAATATAAATGTTAAACAATTTATATCGGATTATTAGATGAATTAGTTTATAATTAAAATATAATAATTTTAGATGTGTAATATTCTGAATACGATAAAATATTTTTATTGAGAAGTTTTAAAAAAGGTTTGGAATTATTTTGCTATGTAAAAGGAAAAGATGATAGGGCTGTAGAAAATATAATAAAATTAATATGATAAAGAAATACCTTTTATAGGATTATTTTATATCCGTATTAACTAATACAAATGAAAGAAATATTTTAGGGGGGGTTAGAGTGAGACAATCTAGGGTAAAAACTAGGAAAGAAAGTAAGGGAAAGAAGTTTAGCTTTATTATTATATTTGTATTATTATTGCCAGGCATTTCTATTATGCTAGGGTATTTAGGTACAAAATATGTAATTTTGCCAAATCTTTTTCAAAATAAAATAATAACTAAAGAGTATACATCCAATCCAAAAGTATCAAATTCAGGAAATAAAGATTTTAATAATCAAGTATTACAAGAAGCTTATGCAAATACATTTGAATTGAAAGGTATGGATATATTTAGTATTCAAGTAGGAAGCTTTACTACTAAGGAGAATGCACAAATCTTGATTGATGAATTAAATACAAAAAAAATGGGATCTTATCTTTGGTATAATGATGGATATAAAGTATTAACAATTTCAATGTTAGATAGGGAAAGCATAGATATGCTTTTACCAAGGATTAAAAAGGAATATAATGAAGCTTTTGTTGTAAAAATAAATATTCCTACTAGAGCAATAAAATATGGAAAAGAAGATTCTCAATATACAATGTTGCTAGGAGATCAAAATGCAAGGTTAATTAAAATATTTAAGGATGTATCTGAAATCATAAAAAGTTCAGAGGAAAATTCCTTAGATATAGATCAACGTAACATCTTAGTACTTAAAAACATAGACAATTTAAAAGATATAAAAGCTAAAATGAAGGTAAAGGTCCCATCTAAGCATATGCAGCAAATCCATAATGAATTTATTGAAATAGTAGAAAACTTTGAACAAATGTTAGAAGGTGTTTTAAAAGATGATGAAAAGCCAATTGTAGCAATACAGAATGCACTCATGAATGAATTGTTCCAATATTCAAATTTTGCTGCTAAGAATGAATATTGAGGGGGATTTTAATGAAAATTAATGAAATAATGAGTATTTTAGAGGCTGAATGTTTAACAGGAGAGCATTTGTTAGATGATATAAAAGTAGAAGCTGCTTTTGGTTGTGACTTAATGAGTGATGTATTGGCTTTTATAAATGGAAAGACATTATTACTCACAGGACTTATAAATCCACAAGTGATTAGAACTGCAGAGATGGTAGATATTAATGTGATTGTTTTTGTTCGAGGGAAAAAACCTGATAAGGAAGTTATTGAACTTGCTAAAAAAAATAATATTATATTACTTAGTACAAATCATATTTTATATACTGCTTGTGGAATATTGTATAACAATGGTCTTAAAGGTATTCCTATCAGAGGAGGAGAGTAAACTTTATGGAGAATGAACAAATAAAAAATAGTATTAAATTAGAATATGAGGTTATAAAAGATGATTTTTCTAGAGCAGGGGAGGCATCAAGCAATATTAAAAAAGTTCTTAGGCAATTAGGCATAGATTCAAAAATAATAAAAAAGGCAGCAATTGTTACGTATGAAGCAGAGATGAATATAGTTATACATTCTGCAGGTGGAAAAATCACTGTTTTTATTAGTCCTGATAGTATTCAAATTATTGCTAAGGACAAAGGACCAGGTATTAAAAATATTGATCGTGCTATGGAAGAAGGATATTCCACAGCTTCTAATAGGGTAAGAGAGTTAGGATTTGGAGCAGGTATGGGACTTCCAAATATGAAACGATATAGTGACGAATTTTATATACAATCAAAAGAAGGAGAGTCAACAATACTTAAAATGAAGATATATATCAATTAGGAGGGAAAACGATGAAGGTAAATGATTTAATTAAAAAAGAGAATTTTAAATTATTGACAGATAATCAAACGATCTCTAAAGAAATTAAAGGGGTGTATTGTTGTGATTTATTAAGTTGGGTTATG
This sequence comes from Crassaminicella thermophila, assembly GCF_008152325.1. Taxonomy (GTDB): domain Bacteria; phylum Bacillota; class Clostridia; order Peptostreptococcales; family Thermotaleaceae; genus Crassaminicella_A; species Crassaminicella_A thermophila. The sequence goes on along the minus strand of NZ_CP042243.1, from coordinate 1,648,137 downwards.
GCAAATGCAAAAGCTGGAGATGCTTGGATTACAGTTCAGACTCATATGAATATTGTAGCAGTGGCTAGTTTACTTGAGATTAGCTGTATAATTATTCCTGAGTCAATAGATGTAGATATGGATACAATCAATAAGGCTAATGAAGAAAATATTCCGATTATAAGTACAGATTTAAATAGTTATGGAATATTCTGCATACTTCATGATTTAGGGTTATAATAGTATGAAAATTGCTATAGACTTTCATATTCACACAGCTCTATCGCCTTGTGCCGATGAAGATATGACGCCTAATAATATTGTCAATATGAGTGTCTTAAAGGGATTAGATGCCATAGCTATAACAGATCACAATAGTGTAGAAAATTGCAAGGCTTGTATGCAGGTAGCACAAAATAAAGATATTATTATTATACCTGGTATAGAGCTCCAAACTAAAGAAGAAGTACATCTTATTTGTTTATTTAAAGATATAGAATCTGCAATCATTTTTCAAAAATTAGTATATAATAAATTACCAAATAAAGAGAATATACCTGAAATTTTTGGAAGACAACTATTGTTTGATGCACAAGATAGAATAATAAGCGAAAACAATAAAATGCTAATAGCTTCTGTTAATATTACTTTAAATGAAGTTTTTTATGAAATTAATAAATTAAATGGAATTGTTATACCAGCCCATATTGATAGAAGTTCATATAGTTTGATAGGGAATTTAGGGTTTATTCCTAATGAGTTACAGATAAGGACTCTAGAAGTTTCTAAGAATTGCAATATTAATAAATTCTTAGAAAAGCATAAGAATCTTAATAAATATCAAATTATTCAAAGTTCAGATGCACATTATTTATGGGATATACTAGAACGAGAAAGTTATATTGAAGTAGCAACGAAAAATATAGATAGTATTTTTGAAGCATTAAAATGATATAAAGATGGAGGGTTTTTAGGGGTGAAAGAATTATCTCTTCATATATTAGATATTGTACAAAATAGTATTACAGCTAAAGCTACATTTATTCAAATTATTATTGAAGAAAATGAAAAAGAAAATTTTATAAATATAAAAATTATCGATAATGGCATTGGAATGAATAAAGATTTATTAGAGAAAGTAATAAATCCATTTGTGACTACGAGAAAAACAAGAAAAGTAGGATTGGGAATATCTTTATTTAAGGCTGCTGCAGAGAGATGTAATGGAAGATTTTATATTCAATCGGAGTTAGGAAAAGGAACAGAAATATTTGCTAGTTTTGAAAGAGACCATATTGATCGTGCTCCCTTAGGAAATATGGTTGATACAATAATTACAATTATTATGGCAAATGAAAAAATTGATTATGTTTATAAACATACTTTCAATGAATGTGAATTTATTTTTGATACTAGAGAAATAAGAAAGGTTCTAGGAGGAATGCCATTAAATGATGTAGCAGTGATAGATTGGATGAAAAATTATATTATTGATGGAATAAAGGAATTATATAAAAACAAAGAAATTAAAAATCAACCAAAATAGTAAAAATAAAATTGCAACTTGCAATTTTATTTTTTTTTGATAAAATAATAAAATTTCGAGTAGTAAGAAAAGAAAGTTTTTTCAAGAAAGTTATTATATTAATATAATTGCAAATTGAATCCATATATCGTAAGTTAGATTGACTTTTTTAAGCATAGAAGTTAATATATAATTAATGTGATGATAAATAATATTTAATGAGCTATATTTTTTATGGATATATGAATTAGTATATATTTTATTAATGTTTATACAATTATACAATATACAATACGGTATAATTGTGTGGGGAATACATACTTTTCCATAAAAAATATAGTGAAAAATGTAGCATCATTGGCTATAGCCATAAACAAAATAACTAATTTATAAAATAAGGGGTGAATATAAATGAATCTTTTATCCTTTAGAGGAGGTGTACATCCTCCTCACTATAAGGAAGCAACAGAAAGATTTAAAGTAGAAAAAGCAAAAGAGCCAGATCGTGTTGCAATACCGCTTCAACAGCATATTGGAGCACCGTGTGAACCTTTAGTAAAAGTTGGAGATAAGGTGAAGATAGGACAAAAAATAGGGGAAGCAAAGGCTTTTGTTTCAACGCCTGTACATAGTAGTGTTTCAGGTGAAGTAAAACAGATAGCACGCATGCTAACACCAACAGGTGAGGTAGAATGCATTGTAATTGAAGCTGATGGTTTAAACGAAGTTCATGAAAGTGTTAAACCAAAAGGAGATATAGAAAATTTATCAGGAAAGCAAATATTAGATATTATTAAAGAAGCAGGTATTGTAGGTATGGGAGGTGCTACTTTTCCTACTCATGTAAAGCTTTCTCCACCACCTGAGAAAAAGATTGATACAATTATTTTAAATGGAGCTGAATGTGAACCATATTTAACTGCTGATCACAGACTTATGTTAGAAGATCCAGAAAGTATTGTTTATGGATTAAGAGCTATGATGAAAGTAGTAAATGTTTCAAAAGCTTATATAGGAATAGAAGACAATAAGCCAGATGCTATAGAAAGTATGAAAAATGCTTCAAAAGGGTATAAAGAAATAAAAGTAGTAGGACTAAAAACTAAATATCCTCAAGGAGCAGAAAAACAGTTAATTTATGCTTGTACAAAGAGAGAGGTTCCATCTGGAGGACTTCCAATGGATGCAGGTGTTATTGTAAACAATGTTGCAACTGCTTCAGCTGTTGCAAAAGCTATTAAGACAGGAATGCCTTTAATAGAAAGAATTTGTACAATTACGGGAAAAGGAATTAAGGAACCTAAAAATTTATTAATTAAGGTAGGTACTTATATTAAAGAAATTGTTGAGCAATGTGGAGGATATAATGGAAATCCAGGAAAAATAATACTAGGTGGACCTATGATGGGGCTTTCTCAACATACTGACGAAATACCTTCAACAAAGGGTACATCAGGTATATTAGTATTTACGCCTGAAGAAGCAAGATTACCAGAGCCAAAGGCGTGTATTAGATGTGGTAAATGTGTTGATATTTGCCCAGCTTTTTTACAGCCATTATATATAAGTGCTTACTCTTTGAGAAATATGTATGAGACAGCTGAAAAATATCATGCACTTGACTGTATAGAATGTGGTTCTTGTTCGTTTATCTGTCCTTCCAAGAGACCACTACTTCAGTCAATTAGGGTTGCTAAGCGAGAAATTATTGCAAAAAAAAGAAAGACTAAGTAATGGGAGGGAATAAGAATATGGACAATAGACTTATTGTGTCTTCGTCTCCCCACATAAGGGCAGATGAATCAGTAAATAGAATAATGCGAGATGTAGTAATCGCACTACTTCCTGCAACTTTAGCAGGAGTATACTTCTTTAGAATTGGTGCTGTAAAAATAATTCTTGCTGCTGTAATTGCTGCAGTAGTAACAGAAGCTTTGATACAAAAAATTTGTAAAAAACCTGTGACAATTAATGATTGGAGTGCTGTAGTTACTGGGCTGTTATTAGCATTTAACATACCAGCAAGTGCACCTTGGTGGATTCCAGTAATAGGATCAGTGTTTGCTATTGCTATTGTAAAGCAAGTGTTTGGAGGATTAGGACATAATTTTATGAATCCAGCTTTAGCAGCACGTGCAATGCTTTTAGCTTCATGGCCAGTACAAATGACAGCTTGGGTAAAACCTGGTGCTGATGCAGTAAGTACAGCAACACCATTAGCAATACTTGGAGGGGAAGCTGCTGGGGAACAATTACCATCTCTTGCAGATTTGATAATTGGAAATATAGGTGGATGTATTGGAGAAACTTCTGCTATATTATTAATTATTGGTGGAATTTATCTTGTATATAGAGGGGTAATTACTCCAAGAGTACCAATAATATATATTGCTACAGTTGCAGTATTAACATTTATTTTAGGTGGATTTAGTATTCAATTTATGATTTATCAAGTATTTGCAGGAGGTTTAATGATTGGTGCAATCTATATGGCAACAGATTATGCTTCATCACCTGTAACACCAAAAGGACAAGTAATATTTGCATTAGGATGTGGTATTTTAACAAGTATTATTAGGCTTTATGGAGGATATCCAGAAGGGGTATCTTACTCAATACTTTTAATGAACGTGGCTGTACCACTTATTGATAAATATACAAGTCCAAGAGTTTTTGGGGAGGTGAAATAAATGAAAGAGATAGGAAAATTAGGAATAATTCTTTTATTTATAACAGCTGTGGCAGCAATGATTCTTGCGTATACAAATGATATTACAAAAGAACCTATCAAGCAGCAAATGATTCAAGCAAATAAAGAAGCTCGCCAAACTGTACTTCCAGATGCTACTGACTTTGAGGAAGTAGAAAAAGATATTTATGAAAATTATGATAATGTTATTGAAGTATATAGAGGAATAAAAAATGGAGAAACTGTCGGATATACGATTAAGACAAATCCTAGTGGTTATGGTGGACCTGTTGAAGTAATGATAGGAATAAGCACGGATAATGTAATTAAAGGTGTAAGTATAGGAAACCATCAAGAAACTCCAGGATTAGGAGCGAAAGCATCAGGAGAGTTTAAAGATCAATACAATGGAAAAAGTACACAAAAAGATTTAGAAGTTATTAAATCAGGAGAGCCAAAAGATAATGAGATTTTGGCAATTTCAGGAGCTACTATTACTTCAAAAGCAGTAACAGCTGGGGTAAATAGTGCAATAAAGTTATTTAACGAAAAGTTAAAATAGTTTTGGGGGTGACAAAATGAAGTTAGGCAAAATTTTAATGGCGGGAATTCTATTTGACAACCCGATATTTGTACAAATGCTAGGAATGTGTCCAACACTTGCTGTTACTACTTCAGCAATCAATGGTATTGGTATGGGACTAGCAACCACTGCAGTATTAATAGGATCTAACGTGGCAATTTCGTTATTTAAAAAGTCTATACCGAGCAAAATTCGTATACCAGCTTTTATAGTTATTATTGCGACATTCGTTACAGTTGTAGGACTAATGCTTAAGGCATTCGTTCCTGCACTCGATAAAGCGTTAGGATTGTTCATTCCACTTATTGTTGTTAACTGTATTATTTTAGGAAGAGCAGAAGCTTTTGCATCAAAAAATTCTGTAATAGGGTCTGCTGTAGATGGAATTGGTATGGGATTAGGATTTACTATCGCACTTACAATACTAGGAAGTGTTAGAGAAATATTAGGAGCAGGTTCAATATTTGGAAAAGTTCTATTCGGAGCATCATTCCAGCCAGCTTTAATTATGATTCTTCCTCCTGGTGCGTTTCTTGCTTTAGGATTGCTACTTGCTCTTTTAAACCTTATTCAATCTAAAAGGGCAGAATAAAATAAAAGGAGGGAAAGAATATGTCTATAGGAGGATTATTTGTTATACTTGTTAGTAGTATACTTGTAAATAACTTTGTGTTATCAAGATTTTTAGGAATTTGTCCATTTTTAGGAGTATCAAAACAAGTTGAGACTGCTACGGGAATGGGAATGGCCGTTACATTTGTTATGACCATAGCATCTATTATTACGTATATGATTCAACATTTAATATTAGATCCGTTTAAACTAGGATACTTACAGACAATAGCTTTTATTTTAGTTATTGCATCATTAGTTCAGTTTGTTGAAATGGTTATCCAAAAGATGAGTCCAACATTATACCAAGCATTAGGGGTATATTTACCACTTATTACGACAAACTGTGCTGTACTTGGTTTAACTCTTTTAAATATTCAATCTAATTATAATTTAATTGAAACAATTGTAAATGCTATTGGAGCAGCAGTAGGATTTTCTTTGGCAATCATCCTATTTGCAGGAATTAGAGAAAGACTTGAAATTGCAGATGTACCAGAATTGTTTAAAGGCTTTCCAATCGCATTAATTACGGCTAGTTTAATGTCGATTGCATTTTTAGGATTTGCCGGACTTGTGTAAATAGGAGGGATAGAATATGGATATTTCAACAATAATGGGTCCTGTTGTCAGTCTAGGAGGAATGGGGCTACTATTTGGGGCAGGATTGGCTTATGCTTCTCAAAAATTTGCTGTAGAAGTTGATCCAAGAGTAACAGAAATCGGAGAAGTGTTACCAGGTGCAAACTGTGGTGGATGTGGATATCCAGGCTGTAATGGTTTTGCTAATGCAGTTGTAGAAGGAAAAGCTCCGGTTAATGGATGTCCTGTTGGAGGAAGCGAATGTGCTCAAAAGATTGCTAAGATTATGGGTGTTGAAGCAGGAGATGATGTTAAAAAGGTAGCAAGAGTTTTATGTAGCGGAGACAGTTCAAATTGCAAAGAAAAATTTGATTACTATGGAATTCAAGATTGTAAAGCAGCAGCAATGGTTGCTGGAGGAAGCAAAAGTTGTGCTTATGGTTGTTTAGGTCTTGGAACTTGTGTAGATGTATGTCAATTTAATGCAATCGAAATAACGGATGGAAAGATTGCAAAAATTATTCCTGAACGATGTACTGGTTGTGGAAAGTGTATTGAAGCTTGTCCAAAGAATGTAATAGATTTTGTTCCTTATGAGCAAGATGTAGTAGTAGATTGTAACAATAAGGAAAAAGGAAAAGCTGTTAAAGAAAAATGTAATGTAGGGTGTATCGGATGTCAATTATGTGTTAAAGCTTGTCCTTTTGATGCTATGGAATTCTCAGATAATCTTGCGAAAATTAATTATGACAAATGTACAAACTGTATGCTTTGTGCTGAAAAATGTCCTACTGGAGCAATTTATGCAAATTTTGAAAAAAGAAAGAAAGCAGAAATTATTGCTGATAACTGTATAGGATGTACAATTTGTGCAAAGCAATGTCCAGTCGATGCAATCGAAGGTGAATTAAAACAAGTACACAAAGTATTAGAGGATAAATGTATTGGTTGTGGAGCTTGTGAAGCAAAATGCCCTAAAAAAACAATTATAATGAAATAAAAGAACATGTGCTTAGTACATGTTCTTTTATTATATATCATATAATTTACTACTTGTATTGGATATATCAAAATGTTAAACTTAAATTATATTATTAAATGAGTATTTGTAAACATAATAATAGGTAGAAAGTATAATTATATACATTCTTTGGAAAAATAAGAATAAGATATGTGAGCTGATGGTATGACAAAATGGGATAAAGCATTAATTATTTTTGTTATTTTTTTTGCCCTATCTGGAATTTATTGGACAAAACTGATGACTTTTAATACGGATCAATTGTATGTAGTTATTGAAGTAGATGGAAAAGAGTATAAAAAGATAGCACTAGATCATTCGAATTCTTCGAGGAAGATAGAAATAGATACAATTTATGGACATAATGTGATAGAAGTAGACGGTGAAGGTGCTAGATTTTTAGAATCAAACTGTAAAGATCAATTATGTGTAAAAATGGGAAAAATAACAAAAGTCAATCAGACTAGTATATGTCTTCCAAATAGAGTGTCTATAAAAATAGTGTCGAAAAAATCTGAATTAGATGGTGTTAGCTACTAGGGAAAGGAAAACATTATGAAAACTAAAAGAATAATCTATCTATCATTAATTACTGTTATTGGAATTGCATTGAATATATTAGAATCTTTTATACCTTTACCTGTAAGTGGGATACCTGGTGCTAAGCTTGGGTTAGCTAATATTGTAAATTTAGTAACTATGACTGTATTTGGGTTTAAACATGCTATAATTGTAGGGACATTAAGATGTTTTATGGCAACCCTTGTTACAGGTGCAGTGACTGGAATATTTTACAGTTTATCAGGTTCTATATTCAGTACAATAATTATGTGGATTGTTTATAAGTATTTTTCTGAAAAATTTAGTTTGATTGGGGTTAGTATTTTTGGGGCAATATCGCACAATATTGCACAGCTTACTGTTGCTAGCATTATGATTAATAATTTTTTGATATTTACGTATTTACCATTTATGATGTTAATGAGTCTCTTTACAGGATATTTTGTTGGCTTAACTGGTATATATACCTCAAACCATTTAAAGAAAATAGAAATTAATGCGTTAGAATAAGAGATGCTTAGGAGGAATTTCATGAGAAATAGAGGTAGGAATACATGGGTTTTGCTTTTGTTGTTATTTGTGGGTGTTGTAATAGGTGGTTTGATAGGAGAATTTTTCAAAGGTAGTATTGGTATATTAGGATATAGTAAGCTTATAGGATTTCAGCCCTTTACTATTGATCTTGAGGTAATCAAGTTAACATTAGGATTAATGTTTAACTTTAATGTGGCTAGTATTATAGGAATTATATTGGCAATATTTATTTTTAGTAGATTGTAGGTGAATAATTTGAATAAAATAATATTAGCATCTGGTTCTCCGAGACGAAAGGAAATATTTGAGAGTTTTAATGTGCCTTTTGAGATTGAAATAGCTCATATTGAAGAAAAAATACATGAAGATGAGAAACCTGAACAAATAGCTATGGCATTGGCATTTGAAAAGGTAGCAGCTGTTGAGGAAAAATGCAATAATGGTGATATTATTATTGCAGCAGATACGATAGTGGTAAAAAATGGGATTTTAGGAAAACCAAAAGATTATGAAGATGCGTTTAAAATGTTAAAGCTTCTTCAAAATGATATTCATTATGTAATTACAGGTTTTGCAATAGTACAAGCCCATAGTTATAACAAATTTGTAAGTTATGAAAAGACGAAAGTAAAATTTAAACAGTTGACAGATGACTTTATCAAAAGGTATATTGATACAGGAGAAGTTTGGGATAAGGCAGGATCATATGCTATTCAAGGAAAAGGTGCTGCTATTGTAGAATGGATTCAAGGAGATTATTTTAATGTAGTTGGATTACCAATATCAAGAATACAAAGTATATTAAGTGATCATTTTGATATTGAAATTGTTTAATTTAAGGTGTGATAAAGCAGTGAGTAAGGATTATCATGTTTCTATTAAAGATATGGCTGAAAGTGAAAGACCTAGGGAAAAATTATTAATGTCTGGTGCAAATGCTTTATCTAATGCAGAACTTTTAGCTATTTTAATTAGGACTGGAACGAAAGAAACTTCTGCTATTGATTTATCACAAAGGATACTATCGGCTAGTGATGATGGATTGAGATATTTGGCAGATTGTACGATTGAAGAATTAAGTCAGATAAAAGGAATTGGCGTAGCAAAAGCTTGCCAAGTTGTAGCTGCAATTGAGCTTGGCAAAAGATTAGCTATGAGTAGTGCAAAAGCCAAAATAAACATTAACTCTCCAAGAGATATTGTTAAAATATTTATGGAAGAGATGAGATATTATAAAAAGGAGTATTTTAAAATAATGCTTCTTAATACAAAAAATGAGATAATCTCCATAGAAAATATTTCAATTGGAAGTTTGAATAGTTCTTTAGTGCATCCAAGAGAAGTATTTGTAAGAGCAATAAGAAAAAGTGCAGCTTCTCTAGTTCTTATTCATAATCATCCTAGTGGAAATCCAAAGCCTAGTAATGAAGATATAAAAATAACACAAAGGTTGATAGAAGCAGGAAAAATTATTGGTATTGAAATCTTAGATCACATTATAATAGGTGATGGAATCTATATAAGTTTAAAAGAAATTTCGATGATATAAAGCAATTATAGGGAGGAGCAGTATAATATGGCATTATTTAAAATGTTTTCAAAGGATATGGGAATAGATTTAGGAACAGCAAATACATTAGTTTATGTAAGAGGTAGAGGAATTGTAGTAAGGGAACCTTCTGTAGTTGCTATACAGGAAGATACGAAAGAAGTACTTGCTGTAGGTCAAGAGGCAAAGCAAATGATAGGTAGGACACCAGGAAACATTATTGCTATTAGACCTTTGAAGGATGGTGTAATAGCTGACTTTGATATAACACAAAGTATGTTAAAATATTTTATTAAAAGAGCTTACCCTAAGAAATCATTATTTTTTGCACCTCGGGTTGTAGTAGGAGTACCATCTGGAGTAACAGAAGTTGAGAGAAGATCTGTTGAAGAAGCAGCACTTCAAGCTGGAGCAAAAGAAGCATATCTAATAGAAGAACCAATGGCTGCTGCTATAGGAGCAGGACTACCTGTAGAAGAACCCACAGGAAGTATGGTTGTAGATATTGGAGGAGGTACTACAGAAATAGCTATTATTTCTTTAGGAGGAATTGTAACAAGTAAATCAGTTAGAGTTGGTGGAGATGAATTAGATGAATCTATTGTTCATTATATAAAGAAGGAATATAGTCTTATGATTGGGGAAAGAACTGCTGAAGAAATAAAAGTAAATGTTGGTTCTGCATTTCCTAAGACAAAGGAAGAAAAAATGGCTATAAGAGGAAGGGATTTGGTTTCAGGTTTACCTAAAACGTTAACTATATCTTCTACAGAGATATTAGAAGCTTTACATGAACCAATAAATGTTATAATTGAAGCAATAAAATATACCTTGGAAAAAACTCCTCCAGAATTAGCTTCAGATATTATGGAACAAGGAATTATGTTAACAGGTGGGGGTGCTCTCTTAGACGGGTTTGATAAATTAGTTCGAAAGGAAACGGGTATGCCTGTTCATATTGCAGAAGAAGCTTTAGATTGTGTTGCATTAGGAACAGGAAAGACTATTGAAGAAATTGAAACCTTAAAGAGAGTATTGATTTCTTCAAAGAAATTTAGATAAAGTGGTGAATTCATATGAAAAAAATGATAAGAAGAGGAGGTATGATGATAGTAACATTTGTTACTATCATTCTCATTATTACAATTGGAATTACTATAGGAGGAAGAGCAAGAGTATCAATGCCTGAAAATTTAATTGGCAAAGTGATTACACCAGTACAAAAAGTATTATATAAAAGTGGTCAGGGAATTGAGGAAGCGATTCGTTCTTTGTTTAAATTTAGATCTATTGCAAAAGAGAATAAATTACTAAAAAAAGAAGTACAAGATTTAAATCAAAAATTAATAGAATTATCACTTACTAAAGATGAATTGAATGAATTAAGACATTTACAGGATGCTTTAAATTATGTAAAGGAGAATAATAAAAGAAATTATATAACAGCAAATGTTACTGGTAAAGATACTGGAAATTGGTTTAATATATTTACTATTGATGTAGGAAAAAAACATGGAATTATAAAAAATAGTACAGTATTAAATGGAGATGGTTTAATTGGAAGGGTTTATGAAGTAGGGGATAATTGGTCTAAGGTAGTTACTATTATAGACAATAAAAGTTCTGTAAGTTTTCAGGTGCTACGAAGCAACCAATATATTGGTGTAATTAGAGGAAGTGTAAAAGCAGATTTAACTGGATATTTAATTGATCCAGAAGCAGAAGTTTTAGTAGGAGATAAACTTATTACTTCGGGACTTAGTATGTTTGAAAAGGGAATACTTATTGGAGAAGTGAAAGAAGTAATAAAGAAGAAAGATGAGCTTTTAAAAACGATTATAGTTAAACCTGCGGTTAACTTTAAAAAAATAGACAAAGTATTTATAATAATACCTGAAAAGTTAAGTTAAAGGAGATACAGGTATGAATTTTTTTATTGTTTTATTAATTATAATTATAAATTTTTTAATACAATCTACTCTTTTACAGCACTTTAGGATATTAGGAATATTACCGAATACTTCTTTGATTATTGTTGTAGCATTTTCAATTTTATGGGGAAAAAAACGAGGTGCTTTGATAGGTTTTTTTACAGGTTTATTGCAGGATATTTTACTAGGAAGTATGATAGGAGCTAATGCATTGATATATTTGTTAATAGGCTATAATACTGGAGTTTTTGAAAAAAACATATATAAAGATAATTATTTAACACCAGTATTTTTTGTTGTTATTTCCACGGCAATATATCATTTAATATATTATGTAATTATGTATATGACATATAATCAAGTAAGTTTGTTTTTTATATTTAGAAGAATTGCGATGCTGGAAATTATTTACAATTCAATTTTGTCTATATTAATTTATAAACTATTATATAATTTTAATAAGCGCTCCTACATAAAATCCAAGACAGGGTGATTGTTATGATAGAAAAATTAAAAGATAGGCATAATCAAATTATTATATTTTTTACAGCTTTTATTTTTATACTTTTATTAAGACTTATTGACTTAACTGTGGTAGAAGGTGAGAAATATAAACAAATGGCAGAAGCAATAAGAATAAAGAAAATACCTATTTCAGCTCCACGAGGGGAGATAAGGGATAGATATGGCAGACCTATTGCTATAAATAAGCCAAGTTTTACAGTTCAAATTATGAAAAATGAATTAATTGATGAAAAGATTAATGAAGTATCTGTAAAGCTATTGAATATTCTAATAAATAATGGAGAAGAATTCCATGATAATTTTCCTATCAAATTTGAAGGGGATCAATTTTACTATACTTTTGATAAAGAAATAGAAGAGTGGCTTACTAAACAAGGAATAAACAATACAAAAGATCCTAAAGAAGTTTTTAATTTACTAAGGGAACAATTAAATATAGATCCTAACTTAAATGTGTATGAGGCTCAAAAGGAAATGCAGAGTATACATGGAGTATACCCACCTATTTCGGTAAAAACTATGAAATTCATACCTCAGATGAAGAAAAAAAATTTCCTCAAAAAATATAATTTGAATGAAGATTTAGATGCAAAAGATGCTTTTTTGGCTTTAAGAGAAAAATTTAAAATACCAGATTATTATTCAAAAGAAGATGCTAGGAAAATATTAGTTATAAGGCATGAATTGAAAGAACAGGGATATAGACAATATCAGCCTGTAAAAATAGCATTAAATGTGTCAGCAAAAACTGTTGCAGCTATAGAAGAAAAAAGTATGGAATTGCCTGGTGTAAATATAGAAGTAGAACCTATCCGTTATTATCCTAATAACAATCTTGCATCTCATATTATTGGATATTTAGGGAAAATATCAGATAGTGAAAAGGAAAAGTTTACAAAGGAGCTAGGATATTCATCGAATGATTTGATAGGAAAAGATGGAATAGAAAGAGCTTATGAAAAAAAATTAAAAGGAAAAGATGGAGCAAAATATGTTGAAGTTGATGTTTATGGGAGACTTGTGAATGTATTAAGAGAAGAAAAACCTGAAAAAGGAGAAAATGTATATCTTTCAATAGATGCAAAGCTTCAAAAAGTTGCTGAAGAAGCTTTGGAACAGGCATTAAAACAAATTCAGATAGGTGGAACATTCAAAAGTAAATGGGGGGATTATAAATATAGGGAAGCATTTAAACATGCAACATCAGGTGCAGTTGTAGCGTTGGATGTAAATACAGGAGAAGTGTTAGCTTTAGCTAATTATCCGTCTTTTAATCCAAATTTATTTGCTACAGGTATTTCATCAAAGGATTGGAAGGCTGTTCAGGATGATAATCCAAGAGATCCTTTATCACCAGTACCTCTTTATAATGTTGCTACAAAAACTGCTGTACAGCCTGGATCTGTATTTAAAATGATAACAGGACTTGCAGCTATAGAACAGGGATTAGATCCAAATAGAAAATTATATGATGGTGGATATATTAAATTAGGAGGAAGAACCTTTGGAAGTTGGATGTGGAATGAGTATAAGAGATCACATGGTTGGGTGGATTTGTACAAAGCTTTAGAAGAATCTGTAAATTATTACTTTTTCGATGTTTCAACAGGTTGGGATTATTATAAAAATAAACCACTAAATATTTCTATGGATGTAGATAAAATACTAGAGTATGCAAAAAAGTTTGGATTAGGAGAACCTACGGGGATTGAAATCAACGAGAGTGCTTATGGGGTTCCAAGTCCTAATAAGAAAATGGAAGTAACTAAAAGTTTATTAAGAAGAAAATTAAAATCTAATTGTAAAGAATATTTTAAACCAGAGATCTTATCAGATAAAGAAGCTTTAGAAAATGAAATTGAAAAAATTGTAAATTGGATTGAAGAGAATCCATCTAGAGGTAAATTGATAAATAGAGTTAGTAAATTAGGTGTAAAAGAAGAAAAAGTGGAAGCTTTGGTTGATTTAGTAAAGTTTAGTTATTTTAATCAAGCAAAGTGGACAAAAGGTGATACTTTTAACCTTTCTATTGGACAAGGACAGCATGCATATACACCTTTACAAGTGGCTAGGTATATTGCTACTATTGCTAATGAAGGATATAATAATAAAATTAGCATTGTAAAAAAAATAGGAAATTATGAAGTGTCTGAATATAATGGAGAGCATAATAAAGAAAGAATCCTTTTAAAAAATTATAAAAATCTAGTACACATAAAACGTGGCATGGAGCAAGTTACTCAGGGAGATCATGGTACTGCAAGAACTATTTTTAAGAAATTTCCTGTTAAAGTGGCAGCAAAAACTGGTACAGCTCAAAAATCTGGAAAAATTCAGCCAAAGGATGAAGTTGAATATTTAAAAAAATATTTAAAATGGATTGCTCCTTATATGAGTTGGCATGATGTAGAAAAGAAAGCAAAAGAATATAAGCATAAATATAAAAACGAAGGTTTAGCAATGAGAAAGGCCATAAAAGAATTAAGTCATGGTAAAATTACAGATACAACTTTGGATCGATATAAAGATGATTATGATAACTTTGCTTGGTTTGTATCGTTTGCGCCAAGTGATAATCCTCAAATTGCTGTTGTGTCGCTAATTTTTCAAGGTGGACATGGAGGTTATGCAGCTCCTGTTGCTCGAGAAATTATTGCAGAATATTTAGGTTTAAATAAAGAATACGATAAAATTAATTTTAAAAATACACTTACAAATTAAGCGAATTTGTAAGTGTATTTTTTTCAAAAAAAAGAGGATTTGAATATGTTTTGAAGAATAAAATATTTAGATTTAAGATTTATTTGTAATAATTTGGAGGTAGTCACTGGATGTACGAAGAGAATTGTGTTGCTTTCAAAGGCAGCAAAGAAGGAATTTCAATTTATTTTAACAGAGATTCAGATTATGTAAAATTAAGAGAACAGCTAATAAAGAAACTTGAATCAGCTAAGCGTTTTTTTGCAGGTGCAAAAGTTGTTAGCATTCAAGGCAAAATACTTACACAAAAAGAGAAAGATGAAATTAAAGAGATTATTAGCTCAAGATTTGGTATGATTATGGTTGAAAAAAATGAGGGAAAATTAAAGACAAATGATATAAAAGAGGAAAAAGGGGTTTTTGAGGGAATAGAAGAGGGCAATACAAAGTTTATTCGAGCAACAATTCGTTCTGGGCAAAGAATAAAGTTTGATGGGAATGTTGTTATTATTGGGGACGTAAATCCAGGGGCTGAAGTAATGGCTGAAGGGAACATATTGATAATGGGAGCGTTAAGAGGTTTAGCTCACGCTGGTTCAAGTGGCAATGAAAATGCTTTTGTTGCTGCTTATAGCCTACAACCAACACAATTAAGAATAGCTGACATTATTGCAAGATCACCAGATAATGAGCAAATTAAACCTATAGGGCCTGAGCTTGCAAAAATTAAAAAAGGTGTTGTAGTGATTGAACCATATTTGCCAAATAAGTAATTAATTTTATATGTAATGAAATAGTGATGATGGAGGGAATAAAAATGGGCGAAGTAATAGTAATAACATCAGGAAAAGGTGGAGTTGGCAAGACAACAACAACTGCAAATATTGGAACTGGATTAGCGCTTGAAGGTAAAAAGGTTGTGGTTGTGGATGCAGATATTGGTCTTAGAAATTTGGATGTAGTGATGGGTTTAGAAAATAGAATTGTATATGATATTGTTGATGTAGTAGAAGGTGTTTGTAGATTAAGACAAGCACTTATTAAAGACAAAAGATATAGTGGTTTGTTTTTATTACCAGCTGCTCAAACAAAAGATAAAAATGCTGTTAAACCAGAACAGATGCAAAAACTTTGTAATGAATTAAAAGAAATATTTGATTATGTTTTAGTTGATTGTCCAGCTGGAATTGAACAAGGATTTAAAAATGCAATAGCAGGAGCAGATAAAGCAGTTGTAGTTACTACACCAGAAATTTCTGCTGTAAGAGATGCTGATCGAATTATAGGATTGCTTGAGGCAGCTGAATTAAGAGATCCGAAATTAATTATTAATAGAGTAAGAATAGATATGGTTAAAAAGGGAGATATGATGAATATTGAAGATATGATAGATATACTAGCTATAGATCTTTTAGGAGTAGTTCCAGATGATGAATTTATTGTTATTTCAACGAATAAAGGAGAGCCTGCTGTAACAGAAAATGGATCAATGGCTGGCAAAGCATATAGAAATATTACAAATAGAATTTTGGGAGAAGAAGTTCCATTCCTTGAATTAGATGGGCAAGATGGCTTTGTGTCAAAACTTAAAAGGTTATTCGGAATGAAATAAGCATGAAAGGGGAGAGACATGATGGATATATTTAAATTTTTTAGTAAAGAAGACTCCTCAAGTAAAAATGTAGCAAAAGAAAGATTAAAACTTGTTCTTGTTCATGATCGGACAAATTGTTCTCCGCATTTTTTAGAAATGGTTAAGGGGGATATTATTAAGGTTATTTCTGATTATATGGAGATTGATGAAGATGGATTAGATATTAAGATTTCTAAGACAAAGAGAAGTACAGATAATACAATGGTTCCTGCGTTGATGGCGAATATTCCTATTAAAAAAATGAAATCAAAATAAAAAAACCGAAAAAATTTCGGTTTTTTTATTTTGTAAAAACAACTAACAATTATAAAAAATATACTATCATATGGATAGTTTTATCAGAAAAAGTTGATTATTGTTGAGAGTATTTTGCTGAATATGATATAATTTTAATTAGGCAAATTAAAAGAGGTGTATAGATGATAGATAAAAAATTGTTTAAACATATAGATATAATTTTGATTATTATTGTACTGTTGCTTTTTGTTATTAGTTTAATAATGATTAGTAGTGCGACACATATTACTCAAAAGGGATTAACTAGACAAGTAAAAGTACAAGCAATTGCTTTTTTACTAGGAATTTTTGCTATTATTTTTATATTATTTATAGACTATAATACTTTTGCTAGATTTCAAAAGGGGATTTATATAGGATCAATTATATTGTTATTATCTGTATATTTGCCAGGAATAGGAAAGGTTCAATTTGGTGCAAGAAGCTGGATTAATTTAGGACCTATAGATGTCCAACCATCTGAAATTGTAAAAATTGCTTTTATACTTTCCTTTGCTAAATTTCTTGAAGATAAACAGAACAAATTAGATACTATAAAAGATTTGATTCCTGTAGGGATATATGTAGCTGTACCAATACTTTTGGTTTTAAAAGAACCAGATCTAGGTAATGCATTAGTATTTGTTGTAATTGTTTTAGGAATGACTTTTGTATCAGGTCTCAATTACAAGATAATAGGAAAAGGAGTATTAGCAGGCATTATTTCATTACCTATTGTATATAAATTTTTAGCTCCACATCAAAGGATAAGAATAGATGCGTTCCTACATCCTTCAGATGTTAGTTTGCCGGGAAATTATCATGTTATGCAATCGAAAATTGCAATTGGTTCAGGGCAACTACTAGGGAAAGGCTTGTATCAAGGAACACAAAATAACTATAACTTTTTACCAGTACAAGAATCAGATTTTATTTTTGCAGTGCTTGGAGAAGAATTTGGATTTGTAGGTGGGTTAATTATTTTAATTTTATATTTTATATTTCTTTATAGAATGATAAAAATTTCCCAAAAAGCAAAAGATGTATATGGTTCATTAGTTGTTGTAGGTATTACCTCTATGTTTGCATTTCAAATATTTGAAAATATAGGAATGACTATGGGGGTAATGCCTGTAACTGGAGTTACTCTTCCTTTTTTGAGTTATGGTGGAAGTTCACTCGTGACCAATATGATTGCAATTGGTATCGCTCTTAATGTAGGGATGAGAAGGCAAAAAATAAATTTTTAAATGGGTGAGGAGAAGATGAAAATGAATATTGCACTGATAGCACATGACAAGAAAAAAGAGAGTATGATTAATTTCACAATAGCCTATAAGGGCACACTTGCAAAGTATAATTTGATGGCTACTGGTACTACTGGTAAACTCATTCAAGATGCTACAGGACTTAATGTTAAAAGATTTCGATCTGGTCCATTAGGTGGAGATCAGCAAATCGGAGCAGAAATTGCTGTAAATAATGTGGATTTAGTAATTTTTTTAAGAGATCCATTAACAGCACAACCTCATGAGCCTGATATTTTAGCATTGTTAAGATTGTGTGACGTTTATAAGATACCTGTAGCAACGAATGTAGCTACTGCTGAAATTCTACTTCGTGCCATGGAAAGAGGGGAATTTCAATGGAGAGAGTTTGTACAAAAATATGAAGATTAGTAAATAAGAATTTTGAGTAGATAAGGACTAAAGCAATTTTTGCTTTAGTCCTTTGTTGTAATAATTAACCTTCCTGTAAAATATATTATATTATAATCTACATAAGGAGGGTAATTATGAACAAATTGTATAGAAAAATAAACTCAAATAGACAAAAGATATCTAATCATGTTAAAAGAAAAAATTATAATAATAGAGGAAGTCAATTTTATAAAAGAACTTTAAAGCAAATTGTACTATGCATATTGATCGTACTACTAGTCATTTTTATAAAAAATATAAATTCGCCAATTACAAATAAAACAAAAGATGTAATTAAAATTTCTCTTACGAAAGAAATAAATTTAAAAAAATCTATTAAACAAATAATGGTGTATGTAAAAGAAATACCCAAAATGCATAATAAAGTTACAAATGTATTTAATGCTTTTTCAAAGGAAACAAATTCAAGCATAAAATTCATAGTACCTTTAAAAGGAGAGATTATATCCAATTATGGAGAAAGTAGGGATCCAATATTAAATATAAAAACGTTTCAAAGAGGAGTAGATATATTAGTTAATAAGGATGAAAGTATTGTATCAGTTGCAGATGGGGAAATTATACAAATTGGGGAAGGAAAAAGTTTAGGAAAATACATAAAAGTAAAACATAAGAACAATATGGTATCTTTTTATGCTAATTGTTCACATGTAAAAGTAAAAAAAGGGCAAATAGTAAAAAAAGGAGAAGAAATTGCTACTATTTATAAGCCAAATAAAAATGAAAACACTTATTTACATTTTGAACTTTGGAAGGAAGGAAAAGTTGTTGATCCTACAAAATATATTCCTTTTGATAGGAAGATACTTTAATATAAAAGGTGATAAATGAATGAGGCTGATGCGATTATGTGAAGTAGATATAAAGATGAATATGTTCTTATGTATTTTTTTTGTAGTATTTTTTGTGTTTGGTTATATTAAGTATTTAGTTATCGCCTTTTTTGTTATATTACTCCATGAAGGAGCTCATGTTTATATGGGAAATTTATTGGGATATAAGATTAACAGTATTGAGATTTTTCCGTTTGGAGGAGTCGTAAGAATGGAAGCAGATATTGCTATAAATCCACAACATGAAATAATGATTGCAATATCTGGACCAATTTTAAATTTGATAATGGTATTCTTAGGATATTATATATTAAATATTTTTCAATTATCTAATGAGAAATTTCTTTTTTTTATATATTCAAATTTAAGTATTGGAATTTTCAATTTGTTACCTATTCTTCCTCTAGATGGAGGAAGAATAGGTAGAGCCTATCTTGCATATTTTATTGGTTTTAAGAAATCAACTAAATTTGTAGTGATCTTATCGAAAGTGATTAGCTGTGTATTGTTTTTATATGGATGTTATGCTGTTAAATACAATAAATTTAATATATATATATTATTATTAGCCATCTTTTTATATATAGCGGCACATAAAGAGTATAAGATGGCAGCTTTTATTTTTATAAAAGAAGTAACTCAAAAAAGACAACATTTATTGTGTAATGGTGTATTGAATACAAAATATTTAATAGCAGTAAAAAATACACCAATAAAGGATGTTATGAACCAATTTGTGCCAAGAAAATATCATATAGTTACAGTAATGGATGCTGATTGTAAGATAATAGGTGTATTAACAGAAAATGATGTATTAAATGGACTAGTAAAATATGGATTAAATGCTTCCTTAGAAAAGTTGTTAAAGAGTGGGTAAAATGGTAGAATAGTAATGCGAAATCTTTAGTACAAAATATTGTATTTAAGTTCGAGTGTATACAAATAATAGAAAAGAGATAGAAACATGAACTAGGAGGACAAAAGATGAACAAATTGGATTTAGAGGAGCTGCTATTTGAGGTTGAGAAGCCTGCAAGATATATAGGTAGTGAAATTAACTCGGTAAAGAAATCTTTAGATACTATTAAAATACGATATGGTTTTGCGTTTCCAGATATATATGAAGTAGGTATGTCTCACTTAGGGATGCATATATTATATAATATATTAAATGAAAATGATGAGATATTTTGTGAAAGAATTTTTTCACCTTGGATAGATATGGAATTAGCTTTAAAAGAAAAGAATATACCATTATTTACATTAGAAACACATAGCCCTATAGGAGATCTAGATTTTATAGGATTTACGCTTCAATATGAATTAAGTTATACAAATTTGTTAAATATACTTAAGTTAGGGCATATTCCTATAAGAAGTAAGGATAGACAAGAAAGATATCCTTTTATTATTGCAGGAGGACCATGTGCATATAATCCTGAGCCTCTTGCTGACATAGTAGATATTTTTGTGTTAGGAGAAGCAGAGGAAGTTATATTTGAAATAATAGAGAAGTATAAAGAATGGAAAGAACGTAGTGCTACAAAGAAAGAATTCTTAGAGATGATTGTTGATTTAGATGGGGTTTATATACCTTCCTTTTATGAAGTAAAATACAACGATGATAACACGATAAAAGAGTTTGTTCCTAAAAAAGAAAGTTATCCAAAGGAGATATCTAAAAGAATTATTAAAGAATTAGATTGTGTGTTTTATCCTAAGAAAGTAATCGTTCCTTTTATTGATGTTGTACATGATCGTGCTATGGTGGAAATTTTTAGGGGCTGTACAAGAGGTTGTAGATTTTGTCAAGCAGGCATGTTATATAGACCTATTCGTGAAAGATCAATTGATAAAATAAAAGAATTAGCACATGAATTGATTAAAACTACTGGTTATAATGAATTATCACTAGCATCATTAAGTACAAGTGATTATTCGAAAATCAATGAATTAATCAGATATCTAATAGATGAGTATGGTAATAAAAAGATTGGATTATCTTTACCATCTTTAAGATTAGATAAATTTCCATTAGAAGTTATTGAAGAAATTCAAAAAGTACGAAAAACAGGATTAACATTTGCTCCAGAAGCTGGATCACAGAGATTAAGAGATGTTATTAATAAGGGCATAACAGAAAAAGATTTGATTGAAACAGTAAAAAATGCATTTTCTCTTGGATGGAATAATGTAAAACTTTATTTTATGATTGGACTACCAACAGAAACTTATGAAGATTTAGATGGGATTGTTGATCTTGCTTATAAAGTTGTTGAAACTTTTTATAGTATACCAAAAGAGAAGAGAGCTAGAGGATTAAATGTTACAGTTAGTACATCAAATTTTGTACCAAAAGGTTTCACTCCTTTTCAGTGGCAACCACAGGATACTATCGATGTTCTTAAAGAAAAACAAGAGTATTTAAAGAGCAAATTTAAACATAAAAACATCAAATATAATTATCATGATACAAAAACAAGTTTCTTAGAAGCTGTTTTTGCAAGAGGAGATAGAAGAGTTGGAAAGGTACTAATTAAAGCATGGGAAAATGGATGTAAATTTGATGGATGGAGAGATCATTTTCAATATGAAAAATGGATGGAAGCTTTCAAAGAAAGTAAAGTAGATCCTCATTTTTACGCTAATAGAAAGAGAGAATATGATGAAATATTACCATGGGATTTTATTAATATAGGTATTACAAAAAAATTCTTAATAAAAGAAAATGAAAAAGCAAAGCAAGAAATATTAACACATGATTGTAGAATAAGTTGTACAGGTTGTGGAATTAATCAAGCATTTTCAGGTGGTGTATGTAATGTATAAAGTAAGAATGAGATTTAGTAAAAATGGTTATATGATATTTATTTCTCATCTAGATTTAGTAAGAATGGTAGAGAGAGTATTAAGAAGAGCAAATATACCAATAGCTTTTACACAAGGATTTAATCCTCATCCTAAGATTTCATTTGCTACGGCTTTAGCTCTAGGGGTATCAAGTGATGGAGAATATATAGATATAGAGATACAGGAAAAAATAGATTTATCTATTTTAAAGAATAGAATAAATGAACAACTACCTGACGGAATTAAAATTATAAAGTGTAAATATATAGATGTAAAAAGTAAAGCACTTATGGCTATTGTAGAGCAGTCAAAATACATGGTAAGATGTTCACTAAAAAATGATGTAAGTGAAGAATTATTAAGAAGAGAAATATTAAACTTTATGAGAAATGAAGAAATACTGATGCATAAAATAATCAAGAAAAAAAATAAAGAAAAAAAGAAGGAAATAAACATAAGACCCCTTATTAAAAATTTAGAATTTGTAAGTAAAGATCATTTACAATGTATCTTTAGTATGATTGTAGCAACAGGAAGTAAGGGAAATTTAAAACCTGAAGTAGTAATAGAAAAATTAATAGAAAAAACAGAAATACCTATATTGTTGCAAAAAATTAGAATTCATAGATTGGAGTTATATGGAGTTATAGACGGAGAACTAGTAACACCGTTTGAGATAACTAGGTAAATTCATAGATTTAGGGGGATTATTGGAATGAACGAAATCATAGTCGATTCCAGCTTAAACCAAACACGTGTTGCTTTGTTGGAAGACAAAGAATTAGTAGAATTATACATTGAGAGAGAAAATAATAAAAGGACAGTAGGGAATATCTATAAAGGGCGAGTTACAAATGTTTTACCAGGTATGCAAGCAGCTTTTGTAGATATTGGACTTGATAAAAATGCATTTTTATTTGTAAAAGATGCTATATCACATGAAATGGCTAGTGACAGAAGAATTTCTATAAAAGATGTTATTAAAAATGGACAAGAAGTTATTGTACAAGTAGTTAAGGAACCTATAGGCACAAAAGGAGCGAGAGTTACAACCCATATAACTTTGCCTGGAAGGTACTTAGTTATAATGCCATATGTAGACTATATAGGAATTTCTAGAAGAATTAGTAATGAAGATGAAAGAGAACGTTTAAGAAATCTAATTGAAGGGTTAAAACCAAATAATATGGGGATTATTGTGAGAACTGCTGGAGAAGGGAAAGAAGAAAAAGAATTAAAAGAAGATTTAAAGTTTCTATTAAAATTATGGCAAAAGATTGATAAAGAAAAAAACTTAGGATTTGCACCAAGGATTATTCATAGAGATTTGGATTTGATACATAGAACGATTAGAGATATGTTTACTAGAGATATTCATAAATTTGTTATTAATGATAAAGAAAAATATAATAGTGTTACAGAGTTAGTAGAACTTATAGCACCTAACTTAAAGGAAAGAGTAGAGTATTTTGATATAGATATGAATATTTTTGACTATTATAATATAGAAAGTATGATTAAGAATGCATTATCAAGAAAAGTGTGGTTAAAAAGTGGAGGATATCTTGTTATAGATCAGACAGAAGCTTTTACTGTTATAGATGTAAATACAGGTAAATATGTAGGAAGTATTGACTTAGAAGATACTGTTTTAAAAATAAATAAAGAGGCAGCAGAGGAAATTGCCAAACAGATGAGGTTGCGTGATATTGGAGGTATTATTATTGTTGATTTTATAGATATGAATGATCAAAAAGGCGAAAAAGAAGTATTAAATGTGTTGGAAAAAGCATTACAAAAAGATAGAACAAAAACAAATGTATTAGGAATAACACAATTGGGATTATTAGAAATGACTAGAAAAAAAATAAGAGGACGAATAGGGTCTATTATGCAAAAAAAATGTCCTTATTGTGAAGGTACTGGAAAAGTATTATCTGAATATACAGTTATTCAAAGCTTAGAAAAAGAAGTAAAAAGAACAGCTGTGCATACAAATGCTGAAGCTATATTAATAGAATTATCTCCTTCTGTTATGGAAGTTTTAGAAGCAGAAGGAAATAGATTTATAAGAGAATTAGAAAAAGTAACAGAAATTAAAATTTTTATTGTAGGAAAAGAACACATTCATACTAATAATTTTAATGTAAAGGAAATCGGAAAAATAGAAAAAATTAAAACTATAGTGGAATCGTATAAAGAATAATTATTAAAATTTTATTTAAAAAGTATAAATATGTATAAAAAATGAAATAATTCTTGTTGTGTTAAAGATTATATTATGATATAATCATATCTGGCAATACGGACGGTCCGCTGTCATTAAATATGACAAGAACGTCTATGAAGGAAGGAGGGGCAACCATGGATATAATTAAAGCTATTGAGCAAGAGCAATTAAAGACAGATATTCCTGATTTTAATGTTGGTGATACTGTTAAAGTACACTTAAAAATTAAAGAAGGAAATAGAGAAAGAATTCAGGTTTTCGAGGGTTTTGTCTTAAAAAGACAAAATGGTGGAGCTAGAGAAACTTTTACTGTTAGAAGAATTTCTTACGGTGTTGGTGTAGAGAGAACCTTACCATTACATTCACCAAAAATCGAGAAAATCGAAGTAGTTAGAAGAGGTAAAGTTAGAAGAGCAAAACTTAACTACATTCGTGAATTAAGAGGTAAAGCAGCAAAAATTAAAGAAAAGAAATTTTAATTGTAAAGGGACTGGAATCAGTCCCTTTATTAATATATATAACTAATTATCATGGAGTGAAAAACCATGAAAAACAAATTAATTAAATTGCTGGGAACTATAATTATTACAATTATCTTTGTGGCAATTGTTAAAATTTTAATTTTTGAGTGTATAAAAATTAATGGTAATTCTATGTTTCCTACTCTTGAAGATAATGAAAGATTAATTGTAAATAAATTTGCGTATATTATAAGTAAGCCTCAAAAAGGAGATATTATACTTTTTAAGTGTCCATATGATATAAAATATAAAATGGTAAAAAGAGTTGTGGCAACAGAAGGAGATACAATTGAAATTATTAATGGAAATTTGCTCATAAATGATCATATAATCAAAGAATCGTATGTTTTAAATAAAACATCAGATGATTTTCGTAAAAGAGTAGTTCCAGAAAATACAATTTTCGTTCTTGGAGATAATAGAAACAATAGTAAAGATAGTAGATTTAAAGATGTAGGATTTATTCCTTTAGAGTTAGTAGAAGGGAAATGTTGTTATGTAATATGGCCTATAAAAAACTTCAAAAAAATTAGATAAATTGAGTGGTGATAAATATGCAACAAATAAATTGGTATCCAGGGCATATGAAAAAAACAAAAGAATTAATACAAAAAAATTTGAAATTAGTAGATGTAGTAATAGAATTATTAGATGCTAGGGTTCCTATTAGTAGTAGAAATCCTCAAATAGATGAAATTGTTGTGAATAAGCCTAGGATAATTGTTTTAAATAAAAGTGATTTAGCAAATCCTAATGATACGAATAAATGGATAAAATATTTTAAAAAACTTGGGGTAAATGCAATTGCAATAAATTCTCTAAGCGGTACAGGGTTAGATAAACTTATGTCAGAGATACATAGTGCTGTAAAAGAAAAGATGGATGAAAGAATAAAAAAAGGATTGCGTAAAAGACCAGTAAGGGCAATGATTGTAGGTATACCGAATGTTGGAAAGTCGTCTATTATTAATAGATTGACTGGAAAGAAAAGCGCAAAAACAGGTGATAAACCGGGTGTCACAAGAGGTAAACAGTGGGTAAGATTAAAGGGGAATATTGAGTTGTTAGATACTCCAGGTATTTTATGGCCAAAATTCGAGGATCAAAATGTGGGTTTAAAGTTAGCTTTTACAGGTTCAATAAAAGATGAAATTTTAGATATTGAAACAATAGCATTAAGGCTTATTGAATATCTATGTGAGAAATACCCTACATATATGAAACAAAGATATAAATTAAGCAATATAGAAGATGATGGATTAAAGAATATGGATAATATAGCTAAGAATAGAGGATGTATTATTTCAGGAGGAAGAATTGACTATACAAGAGTAGCAAATGTAGTAATAGACGAGTTTAGAAGTGGTAAAATAGGAAAAATTACGTTAGAATCACCAGATGATTTAGAAAGCACTATAGAAGAATAGTGCTTTCTATTTTTTATGATACAATAAGAATAAATACAACTTGAAAGGAAAATGATAAATGGATTTTAAAAATTTTAGCGTAAAAGAAATAAATGAATTTATAAATAAAATAAATGTAGAAGAATATAGTACATACATTTCTTTGTTAGAAAGGGATGGAAGGCAATCTGTTAAAAAGTTAGGAAGAAAATTAGAAAAAAGATATGAAAAATTTCTAAGTGAAAAGAAAAGGGTACAAAATTTATGGAAGTTTGAAAATCAGTTGATAGATATTGGATATAAAGTAGTTGCAGGAATCGATGAAGTAGGAAGAGGACCTCTTGCAGGGCCTGTAGTAGCAGCAGCAGTTATTTTACCACAGAATTTATTTATAGAAGGAATAAATGATTCAAAAAAAATATCCCTAAGAAAAAGAGAAGAAATTTTTGATATTATTACAAGAAAAGCTTTAAGTATTGGAATTGGAATAGTAGATAATAAAAAAATAGATGAGATAAATATATTAAATGCAACAAAACTGGCAATGAAAAAAGCAGTTCAGAAACTTTCTATATTGCCTCAATATTTGTTAATTGATGCAGTAAAATTAACCGATATAAATATTAAACAGAGTGCAATCATGCAAGGAGATAGTAAAAGTATATCAATCGCAGCAGCTTCTATTGTAGCAAAGGTAACAAGAGATAAAATTATGGATAGGTTCCATAAAATATATCCTCAATATGGTTTTATCAATCATAAAGGGTATGGAACTAAAGAGCATTATAAAAACATTGAGAATTATGGTATATCTCAAATACATAGAAAATCATTTTTAAAAAATATAATGGGTGATATAGAAAATGAAGATTAATCTTTCAAAACAAAGTTTTAAGGCTTTAGAAAATAATAATCAGGATTTTACATCATTAAAAATTGGACAGCTTATTAAGACCAAAATTAATAAAGTAAAAAATGATGGATTAATTATTGAATTAGGTAATGGGAAACTATTGTATGCTAAAACAACTTTTCCAATGAATTATAATGAAAATCAAGTTGTACAATTTCGAGTAAAAGAAATCAATGAAAATCAATTAATCATTCAACCAATACAGGAACGTTTAAATAAAGATGAGACAACAGAGAGAAAAATAATAAGTATATTAAAAGAATTTGATATAAAGCCAGAAAAAGAAAAAATTGAACTAGTAAAGAAGTTGATTGTCAATAAAATACCTGTAAGCAAGGAGAATATAATAAAGATTGCAAATTCAAAAGTAGACTTTGAAAGAGTAGAAACTTTGTTTAATTCTAAAGCTATAGAGATTAACGAAAAAATATTAAATGATGATATTCGTAAAGTTTTAAAAAATTTGTTAAAAGTTGAATTTGATTCTGGAGATTTAAAAAATTCAAATAAACAAACAAATTTTAAAAATATAAATATAAAAAATGTCAATTTTGAAAAAATTATTTTTTTGTTAAAGAATAAACTTACTATAAATATATCTAATATCACTAATTTAAATAATTTGCTTATGAAAGATTTTACAGTCACAAAGCAAACAGAAGAATTAATAAATCTTCTCTATAAAAATGATCAAACAATGCATCTAGCAAAAGGGGTTGAAGCGTTATCATTAAAAATAAAGAATATGATTTTTAAAAAAACTTTTAAACCTCAAGAAGTGATTAAAGAAATGCATATAAAAATTGAACTTATAAAACAAGTTGTTGAAAATATAGATTCAAAGGAAAGGAATCAAATTCTAAATAGTATAACAAACTTAAAAAACAGCTTAGATTTTATAAATAAGTTAAATGAGTTTCAAACTTATATGCAAATTCCGATAGTGCTAAATGATGAAAAGAAAAACTTAGATTTATTAATATCAAAAAAGGATAGAAATAAAAAAAAGATAGATCCAAAAGATGTAAAAATACTTGTGGAAATAAATACTAAAAACATGGATAAAGTAAAAGTTTTAATTGAAATAAAAGAAAAGAATATTATTTGCAATTTTAAAGTGACTACAGAAAAAATTCAAAAAAAGATATCTAAGTTTGAAAAATATTTAAAAGATGCATTAATTTTATTAGGATATGAGCAAATAAATATGAGGTATGCAGTTGTAGAAGATAGAAATATTGTATTTGATTTTAATGATGAAAATTTAAATGAAATTAATACTATTAATTTAAAGGTGTGAATATATGGAAAAAAAGAAAAAAATAGCAGCGGCATTAAAATATGAACAAAACGAAAATAAAGCACCTGTTGTTATTGCAAAAGGAGAAGGATATATTGCAGAGAAGATCAAAGAAATAGCATTAGAATTAGATATTCCGACTTATAAGGATGAAAAGCTGGTAAAGCAGTTAAATAATTTAGCTATTGGAGAAGAAATACCACCTGAGTTATATCAAGTAGTTGCAGAAATTTTGACTTTTATTATTCAATTAGATACAAAAGAAGCTAAACTTAATAAATAAGAGTTAATAACATAGCCAAAATTTGATTTTGGTTATGTTATTTTTGTAAAATATTAGTATAAATTAGCAAATATATTCCGAGTAGTAATATAAAAATGAACTAACATAATCAAATTATCTTTTAAAATAAACATAAAATCATAACAAAAATTTTCGAAAATTCAAACAATATGATATACTTTAATTATATTTGTATAAAAAATTTAAATAATGATAAAATACACAATAAAATAATAACATAAAAAATAGAATAATTGTTTAAATACGAGAGGAGAAAATTGTGGTGAATAGCAGTAGAAGAAATTTAGGTGTTTTAGGAGAAAAGATTGCATCAGAATATTTACAAAAAAAACACTATAGGATTATAAAATCAAACTTTAAATGTAGATTCGGAGAGATAGATATTATTGCATATAAAAATGATACATATATATTTGTTGAGGTTAAAACAAGAAGTAGCTTATCTTTTGGGAGGCCTATAGAAGCAATTAATACTACTAAGAAAAATCATCTGTTAAAATCAGGACAATATTATATTCAAATTTCCAATTTAAAAGATTGTAATTTTCGATTTGATGCTATTGAAATAATCATTTCTTCTCCAATATCTCCTAAAGTAAATCATATTAAGAATATAATACAGTAAATAATGTAATAATCATTAAATAAGAACGGTTTATAAAAGGAGGTATTTGGTTGCTATCTAGGGTCTTAAGTTGTATTTTAAATGGATTAGATGGTAGTATCACAGAAGTAGAAGTAGATATATCCAATGGATTGCCAGCTTTAAATATAGTTGGACTTCCAGATATGGCTGTTAAAGAATCAAAAGAGAGAGTTAGATCTGCAATAAAAAATTCTGGGCTTGAGTTTCCGATGAAAAGGATTACTATAAATTTAGCTCCTGCAAACACAAAAAAAGAAGGGACACATTTTGATTTACCTATGGCTTTAGGAATATTGCAAGCATCTGGTCAGATAGAAAATACAGATATTGAAAAATTTGCTTTTATTGGAGAATTGTCATTAAATGGGAGCCTAAATAGAGTAACAGGAGCATTACCACTTGTGATTGCATTAAGGAATCAAGGAATAAAAAAAATAATATTGCCTAAATGGAATGCAGAAGAAGCTGCAATGATTGAAGATATAGAAATTTATCCATTTGATAGTTTGATAGATATTATAAAATATTTTCAAGGAAATTTTGTAGTAGTTCCTTATAAATCTAATCAAAAAAGCTCAAATCAAGTGATTAGTAGTTATGATATAGATTTTGGAGATGTAGTTGGACAAGAAATGGTAAAAAGAGCATTTCAGATTGCTGCTGCAGGAGGTCATAATATTTTAATGATAGGGCCACCTGGTTCAGGAAAAACCATGTTAGCACGTAGATTTCCAACTATTCTTCCTGATATGACATACGAAGAAAAATTGGAAGTTACAAAAATATATAGTGTTGCAGGAGAATTATCTAACCAAGCATCTTTAGTAAAGGAAAGGCCTTTTAGATCTCCACACCATACTATATCTAGTGTTGCTTTAGTAGGTGGAGGTAGAAAGCCAAAGCCAGGAGAAGTATCATTAGCCCATTATGGTGTTTTGTTTTTAGATGAGCTTCCTGAATTTCAACGAAGTGTATTAGAGATATTAAGACAGCCTATGGAAGATGAATTTGTTACTATTTCTAGAGTAAATACAACATTAACATATCCATCTAAATTTATATTAGTAGCGAGTATGAATCCATGTCCATGTGGACACTATGGAGATTCATTGCATCAGTGTACTTGTTCACCAATGCAAATTAAAAAATATTTATCTAAAATTTCTGGGCCATTATTAGATAGAATTGATATGCATATTGAGGTCTTTCCAGTAAAGTATGATGAGTTAACAAAAGAAAAGACATGGAAAACTTCTACTCAAATGAAATTAGATGTTGACAAAGCAAGAAAAATACAGCTAGAAAGGTATAAAAAATGCAATATTTTATTTAATTCTCAGCTTTCTCCTCAATTAATGAAAAAGTATTGTAAAATAGGCTCTGAAGAAAAAAGGTTGCTAGAGGATGCTTTTCATAAGTTAGGATTGAGTGCTAGAGCATATAATAGAATAATTAAACTTAGTAGGACTATTGCAGATTTAGAAAATAGTCCACAGATTTTAGTACCACATATTGCAGAAGCTATTCAATATAGAAACCTTGATAGAAAATTTTGGGATGTATAATTAAAGGTGAATAAAATGCATGAAAAAGACTATTTAATTTGGTTAAAAAGTATAAAAGGTGTGGGAAATAAAACTTTAGAAAATTTATTGAAATATTTTAAAAGTGCAGAATATGTATATAAAGCATCTGCTGATGAGCTATTGAAACTTAAAGGAATAAATCATAATATTGTTCATAACATTATAAATAACAGAGATTCAAAAAAAATACTTGAACAAATTAATAATACAAGAAAATATAATATAGATATTTTAGATAGAGAAGACAAAGAATATCCAGAAAATTTAAAACATATATATGATCCCCCTTTTATATTATTTAAAAAAGGAAATATATTAAGTAGAGATATGAATGCTATTGCTATAGTAGGAGCTAGAAAGGCTTCAGCTTATGGAAAATATGTAGCTTATAAGTTTGCTAGTGACTTAGCAAAGAAAGGAATAACTGTTGTTAGTGGAATGGCTTATGGTATTGATACTATGGCGCATAAAGGAGCTCTAGAAAATGGAGGCAGAACAATTGCTATATTAGGATGTGGTCTGGATATTTGTTATCCAAAATCAAATCACAACTTAATGAAAGAAATTGAAAAAAATGGGGCAATATTGTCTGAATATGGAGTAGGAACTAAGCCTTTACCTATAAATTTTCCAGCAAGGAATAGAATTATTAGTGGTATATCAAAAGGAGTAATTGTAATAGAAGCAAATATAAATAGTGGTTCTTTGATTACAGCAGAATTTGCATTAGATCAAGGGCGAGAAGTATTTGCTGTACCTGGGAATATAAACAGTAGTTTAAGTATGGGAACTAATAAATTAATTCAAGATGGTGCAAAGTTAGTGACAGATATAGATGATGTTCTTGAAGAACTTAATATGAAGGTAGATGAAGATAACAATAAAGAATTGATTCAACTTAGCGATACAGAGTCTGAAGTTTATAAGGCAATATTAGCTAATCAGCCAATACATATTGAATTGCTTTTCAAAGAACTAAGATGGAATATTAGTAACATTAGTAGTATTATTACAATATTACAGCTAAAAGGATTAGTTGAACAGTTACCTGGAAATTTGCTAATAGCAAAGTGATTTTACGATTAATATTTTGAAATTTGAAAAGCTTTCTGATATAATTACTATTGCTTCAAAAAATGGGGGTGAAATTGTGGCAAAATCATTAGTTATAGTAGAATCTCCTGCCAAAGCTAAAACAATCGGAAAGTTTTTAGGCAAAAATTATAAAGTTGTTGCTTCTGTTGGGCATGTAAGAGATTTACCAAAAAGCAAAATGGGAATAGATATTGATAATAATTATAAACCTTATTATATAACAATTAGGGGAAAAGGTCCTGTTATTAAAGAATTAAAGAAGGAAGTAAAAAAAGCAAAAAAAGTACTATTAGCCACTGACCCTGATAGAGAGGGTGAAGCTATTTCTTGGCATTTAGCCAATATTTTATCTATTGAAGAAGAAAAATGTAGAATTGAATTTCATGAAATTACTAAAGAGGCAATAAAAAATGCAGTAAAAATTCCTAGGAAAATTAATAAGAATCTAGTAGATGCGCAACAAGCAAGACGTGTGTTAGATAGATTAGTTGGGTATAGTATTAGTCCCCTACTTTGGAGAAAAATTAGAAAGGGATTAAGTGCAGGTAGGGTTCAATCTGTTGCTACGAAAATTATATGTGATAGAGAAAAAGAAATTGAAAATTTTATACCAGAGGAATATTGGAGTATAATAGTATTTTTAACTGTTGAAGATAAAAATGAAAGCTTTGAAGCGAAATTCTATGGTAGTGTTGATAAAAAAATAGATTTGTATAATAAAAATTCTGTAGAAGATATTTTAGAAAAATTAAAGGATGGATTTTTTATTATATCTGATATTAAAAGAAAAGAGAAGAAAAAGAATCCTTATCCTCCTTTTACTACTAGTACACTACAACAAGAAGCAGCAAATAGACTAGGTTTTACAACGAAAAAGACTATGAGTATAGCACAACAATTATATGAAGGAATAGATATCGAAGGAGAAGGGTCTGTAGGTTTAATTACATACATAAGAACAGATTCGACTAGAGTTTCTGATGAAGCAAAGAAAAGTGCTAAACAATATATTATACAAAATTATTCAAGTGAATATATTGATGATGAAAAAATATATAAAACAAAGAAAGAGGCACAAGATGCTCATGAAGCTATCAGACCAACTTCAATAGATAGAAATCCTGATAAAATTAAAACGTCTTTAAAAAGGGATCAGTATAAATTATATAAGCTAATTTGGGAACGTTTCCTAGCAAGCCAAATGAAAAGTGCTGTTTATGATACTTATTCGCTAGATATAACAAATAATGGTTTATTATTCAAAGCATCAGGTGCGAAGCTGGTTTTTGATGGTTTTTTAAAGGTTTATTCATATGTAAAAGTTTCAGATAATGAAATACCTCAGGTTGTAAAAGGACAAAAGTTAGATTTGAAAAATATAGAACCTAAGCAGCATTTTACCCAGCCGCCACCAAGATTTACAGAAGCTTCATTAGTAAAGGAGTTAGAAGAAAAGAATATAGGAAGACCAAGTACATATGCGCCTATTATATCTACAATATTAAGTAGAGGCTATGTTGAAAGAGAGAACAAATCATTGAAACCTACTGAATTAGGAATTATTGTAACTGATTTATTAAAAACATATTTTCCAGATATAGTAGATGAACATTTTACAGCAGATCTTGAAGAGCAGTTAGATAAAATAGAAGAAGATAAATTAGAATGGGTTGAAGTAATTGATACTTTTTATAAACCATTTAGTCAAACACTAAAACATGCAGAAGAAGAAATAAAAAAAATAGAATTAGTTGAAGAAGAAACGGATGAAATATGTGAAGTATGCCAGAAGAATATGGTAATTAAATATGGTAAGTATGGAAAGTTTTTAGCTTGTTCTGCTTATCCAGAATGTCAGCATACAAGGCCATTTGTAAAAAAGATTGGCGTAGAATGTCCACTCTGTGGAGGAGATATAGTAGAAAGAAGATCAAAAAAAGGAAGATTGTTTTATGGATGTGGTAATTTTCCTCAATGTAATTTTATGGTATGGAATAGACCTATTTCTGAAAAATGTCCAACATGTGGATCTCTACTTGTAAAGAAGAATAGAAAAAATGATACCATTATACAGTGCTCAAATAAAGAGTGTAAATATAAAAGAGTTGAAGAAAAGGTATGATAAATCGAAAATTTTATAATTTTTAAAATTTCATATTGAATAAATTAAGAAAATATGATAACATTTCACATGGTTTGTTGAGAAGTATTTTGGAGGTGAAACAATGTTTCACGGTACAACAATTGTAGCTGTAAAAAGGAATAATGATATAGCTATTGGAGGAGATGGGCAGGTTACATTTGGAGAGAAAACTATAATAAAGCATACAGCAAAGAAAGTAAGAAAATTATATAGAGGAAAAGTACTAGTTGGTTTTGCAGGTTCTGTAGCGGATGCATTTACTTTAACAGAAAAATTTGAGGCAAAATTAGAGCAACATAGTGGACATTTAAAACGTGCTGCTGTTGAACTTGCTCAGGAATGGAGACAAGATAAATTTTTAAAAAAATTAGAAGCTATGATGATAGTAATTGATAAAGAAAGTATTTTGGTTATATCAGGTAATGGTGAAGTGATAGAGCCTGATGATGGTGTGATAGCAATAGGATCTGGAGGATCCTATGCTTTGGCAGCAGCAAAAGCTTTATATAAAAATACAAATATGTCTGCAAAAGATATCGTTAGTGAAGCTTTAAATATTGCATCTTCTATATGTGTTTTTACTAATACTCATATATCTATTGAAACCCTTTAAAGGAGTGATACGATGAAAGATCTTACTCCGAGAAAAATTGTTAGTGAACTAGATAAATATATAGTTGGACAAAAGAATGCAAAAAAATCTGTTGCAGTAGCTTTGCGGAATAGATATCGAAGAAGTCTACTACCTGATTATTTTAAAGAAGAAATTAAGCCAAAAAATATATTGATGATTGGACCTACAGGGGTTGGAAAGACTGAAATTGCAAGAAGATTAGCTAAATTGATCGCTGCTCCTTTTGTAAAAAGTAGAAGCAACGAAATTTACAGAAGTAGGTTATGTAGGTAGAGACGTCGAGTCTATGGTAAGAGATTTGGTTGAAACTTCTATTAGAATGACTAAAAATACTAGAATAGAGGAAAAATATAAAATAGCAGAAAGTTCAATAGAGGATAAGTTGTTAGATATTCTTGTGCCATTACCTGAAAAAAATAATACATTTAAAAATCCGTTAGAAGCTTTTTTTGGAAATGTAAATTCTAATTATAATCAAGATATTAACTATGAAGAAGAATTAGCATCAGCAAAATTAAAAAGAGAGAAAATAAGAGATAAACTAAGAACAGGGTTATTAGAAAATGAGATTGTTGAAATCGAAGTAGAAGATAATAGTTCATCTACAATAGAGCTTTTTTCAGGATTGGGAAATGAAGAAATGAATATAAATATCAACGATATTTTGGGAGGGATTTTACCTCCGAAAATAAAAAAAAGAAAAGTACCTTTGAAAGAAGCTAGGAGGATATTATTAGAACAAGAAGCACAAAAACTTTTAGATATGGATGAGATTATTAATGAAGCTATATATAATGCAGAGCAAAATGGGATTATTTTTATCGATGAAATTGATAAAATAGCTAGCAGTGATTACAAAGGAAGTATTGATATTTCTAGGGAAGGAGTACAAAGAGATATACTTCCTATAGTTGAAGGAAGTACTGTTAATACTAAATATGGTCCCGTAAAAACAGATCATATATTATTTATAGGTGCTGGTGCATTTCATGTTTCTAAAATTTCTGATCTTATTCCAGAACTTCAAGGTAGATTTCCTATAAGGGTTCAATTAGAAAGTCTTTCAAAAGAAAACTTTAAAGAAATATTAGTAGCACCAGAAAATGCATTGATTAAGCAATATAAATTGTTATTAGAAACAGAAGGGATAAAAATTCATTTTAATGAAGATGCTATAGATGAAATAGCAAATATTGCATATTTGATAAATGAGCAAACTGAGAATATAGGTGCAAGAAGATTGCATACTGTTTTAGAAAAGTTGCTTGAAGATATATCTTTTGAAATTACAGAATTGAAAGAAGATGAAGTTATTATTGATAGGGATTATGTAAAAAATAAATTAAATGATAAAATCCTTAATCAAGATTTAAATAAATTTATACTATAAGAAAAATTATACAAGGAGGATTCAAATGAGTACTACACTATTGGATAAAACAAGAAAGTTGAACAAAATACTTCAACAATCTGGGAACGTACCTGTTTCTTTTGGGGAGTTATGTAAAACTTTAAGTGATGTGTTAGATTCTAATGTATATGTTGCAAGTAAAAAAGGAAAGGTTTTAGGTATTCACTTAATAGATGATTCAGAAAATCCTATTATCACTGATACTGATACTGGGAATCAAAAATTTCCTGATGAATATAATGAGCAATTATTAAAAATTACTGACACAAAATATAATATTACAGGAGATGAGCTACTCGAGATATTTAAATACGATGTTGAAAGTGTAAATAAATTAGTTACAATCGTTCCAATAAATGGAAGTGGGCAGAGATTAGGGACACTAATATTATCTAGACATGACAAAGAGTTTGTAGATGAAGATTTAGTTTTAGCTGAATATAGTGCTACTATTGTAGGGATGGAAATACTTAGAGCAAAAAGTGAAGAAATTGAAGAAGAAGCAAGAAAAAAAGCTGTTGTACAAATGGCTATTGGAACACTTTCTTATTCAGAATTAGAAGCAGTTGAACATATTTTTGATGAACTTGAAGGAAGCGAAGGGTTGTTGGTAGCTAGTAAAATTGCAGATAGAGTTGGAATAACAAGATCTGTTATTGTTAATGCATTAAGAAAGTTTGAAAGTGCAGGTGTTATTGAATCAAGATCACTAGGTATGAAAGGAACACATATTAAGATTTTGAATGATAAGTTAATAGAAGAGCTAGAAAAACTTAAAAGATAAGATTTATTCTTAACTAAAAAAGTGACATTGTGGTCGCTTTTTTAGTTAGATGAAAATCTTAAAATTTTAAAGGCATCTATAAAATTATAGGTGCTTTTTTATTTTAAATATATAAAAATTATGCAGGTTGCAATAAAATAATTATGAAAACAAATAAAACTGATTTAGTACTGATTACCTAATTATGTAAAAAAATATGCAAATTTATTTAGAATGCATTATAATTATAGTAAAAAGATCAAAAAATGGAATTTTATACTGAAATAATATTGAAAAAAGAAGAATTAGGAAGGAATATATAAACTTATGTCGAAATATAGAAAATTAGAAAAAGAAGCTTTAATAAGAATCTAGCAAATTAAATTTAGAATACTAGCTTTATATATGCGATTTAGGAGGAGAATATGAACATTTTAGATAAGTCGTTTAAACATATTAATATACTAGAAAAGTCAATGAATGCTTCTTGGCTTAGAAACGAGGTTATATCTAATAATATAGCTAATGTAAATACCCCAAAATTTAAAAGAAGCATAGTTAAGTTTGAATCTATTTTAGCTGAAAGGATATCTAACGACCGTATAGAAGTTAAATTAACGCACAAAAAACATTTGCCATTAGAAATAGACATTGATGATATAGAGCCAACTGTTATAAAAGATAGAAAAAGCAAGTATAGAAAAGATGGAAACAATGTGAATATTGATGTGGAAATGGCAAATCTATCAAAGAATACAATAAGATTTAATATGTTAAGTCAAATTGTCTCTCAAAATTTGCGAAAACTTAAACTTGTTGTTAAAGATGGGAGGTAGTTTGTATGAGTATATTTAACTCAATTAACGTAAGTGCTTCAGGATTAACTGCTGAAAGATTAAGAATGGATATTATATCTAAAAACATCGCAAATGCTAATACAACTAGGACTAGCAATGGTACACCATATCGCCGGCAGGTTCCAATTTTTAAGCAAGCTAATGCTAATTTTTCACAAATATTAGAAAATGTAAAAAGAAGAAGTAAAATTGGAGGTGGTGTTGAGGTTGTTGCTATTGAGGAAGATAAAACACCATTTAAAAAAGTATATGATCCAGGACATCCTGATGCAGATAAAGATGGGTATGTGCAAATGCCTAATGTAGATATTGTTAGTGAAATGATTAATATGATTTCAGCAACAAGAGCTTATGAAGCAAATGTTACAGCTATGAATGCTACAAAAAGCATGGCAATGAAAGCGCTTGAAATAGGTAGATAGTATAATAAATGGAGGATTTATACATGAAGATAAGCAATATCATAAACACTTCAACAAATATATTTAATAACAAAGGAAAGAAGGAAGAAAGAGATTTTTCCACTTTTTTGAAAGATGCGATAAAGAAGGTAAACGAATATGAATTAGATTCACAAAGACTTAACATGCTTTCTGCACTTGGACAGATTGATAATATACATGAGGTGATGATAGCCGCTGAAAAATCAGAAATTGCTTTACAGTTTACGATAGAAGTAAAAAATAAAGTTCTAGATGCCTATAAAGAGATAATGAGGTTACAAGTATAAAATGACAGTAGGACTATGGAATGAGGTGACTAAATGGGCAGTACGCTAGAACAGATGAAAGCACAACTAAATGAATTTTATAAAGGACTTAATAAATCTCAAAAAATTAAAATTGGTATCAGTGGGCTATTAGTTATAATTAGTATGGCATTATTACTACATTTTACTTCGAAGCCTGAGTATGTAGCTTTGTTTAGTGAGTTAACACCAAAGGATATTGGAGAAGTAACAGCAAAACTTGATGAAATGGGAATACCATGGAAAGATGATGAACTAGGAACAACGATATTAGTACCAAAGGAATACAAGAATAAGGCAAAAGCGAAATTAGCTGTAGCTGGTTTACCAAAGGAAAGTTTTTCTTATGACCAAATTATTAATAGTAGCAGTTTAACAATGACTAATGAGGAAAGAAAAAAAAGATATTTAATTGCACAAATGAATGCTTTAGCTAGAACGATAGAAGAAATTGATGGAATAAAGACAGCAATGGTAAATTTGAGTGTAGCTGATGATACAAATTTTTTGATAAAAGATCAAGAGTCAAAAGCGTCTGTATTTGTTGAATTAGAAAAGGGAGCAAATCTTTCAAAGGATCAGGTAAATGGAATTGTTATGCTTATAGCAAATGGAGTAAAAGGTCTAGAACCTGAAAATATATCAGTAGTTGATAATAAAGGAAAATTGCTTAATAAGCAGTTAAATAACGATACGTTTGATGCGTCTACTCAATTAGGATTACAACAACAAGTACAAAGGCAATTACAAGAGAGTATAACACAATTTCTTACGACTGTTTATGGTCTAGGAAACGTAGCAGTTATGGTTAATGTGAAGCTTGATTTTGATAGTGAAGTTACTGATATTAAGGAATTCTCACCTCCTATTAAGGATGAGATGAATGGACTTATTAGAAGTATGAGTGATCTAAAAGAACAGGTAACTAATAGTAATGAAGGTGGAATTCCTGGAACAGATTCTAATACTGATGATATTACACAGTATGTCGAGAATAGTGACAGTGTGTCTAAGTATGATAAAGCAAGTAAAACTATTAATTACGAATTAAATGAAATTAATAAGAAATTAGTAAAAGCACAAGGACAGATAAAAGATATAACAGTTGCAGTTTTAATTAATACAAAAGTGTTACCAAATCAAGAACTAACAGATGAGCATAAAGAAGAAATTATTAATCTTGTTTCTGCATCAGCTGGTTTAGATACGAAAGTTGTTGAAGTAATGGCAAGAGAATTTGATACAACTTTGGCTGATCAGATTGCAAGTATAAAGGATACTACTGAATCTTCTAGAGCTATTGGCAATATACCATTATGGTCTTTAGGTGTATTAGGTGCCTTGCTTATTGGTGCTATAGGATACAGTATTTATCATTTAAGACGTAGAAAAAGAGAAATGGATGATATATTGCAAGATCCTATTTCAACAATAGAAGAAGAGATAGGAGAAATTGAACTTGAACCAAATGAAAAGTCAGGCTATAAAAAACAAATAGATAAGTTTGTTGATAAAAATGCTGAAGTAGTAGCACAATTATTGAAATCATGGATAAACGAAGATTAGGAGTGTAGTATATGGTGCGTAAAATGGAATTGAGCGGAAAAGAAAAGGCAGCAGTATTATTGATATCCTTAGGGCCAGATAAATCAGCCCAAATTTTTAAGCACCTTCAAGAGGAGGAAATTGAGGAATTAACATTAGAAATTGCAAATATGAGAAAAATTTCACCTGAAGAGAAGGAAAAAGTGTTAGAAGAGTTTTATCAAATTTGCTTAGCTCAAGAATACATTTCTGAAGGAGGCATTAACTATGCAAAAGAAATTTTAGAAAAAGCGTTAGGAGCACAAAAAGCTTTTGATATAGTTAATAAGTTAACTGCTTCTTTACAAGTTAGACCATTCGATTTTGTAAGAAAAGCAGATGCAGGTCAATTGTTAAATTTTATTCAAAATGAACATCCACAAACTATTGCGCTAATACTTTCTTATTTAAGTCCACAACAGTCAGGACAAATATTATCTGCTTTACCACAAAACAAGCAAGCAGAAGTAGCAAAACGTATCGCTACTATGGATAGAACTTCTCCAGAGATAATTAAAGAAATTGAGAACATTTTAGAAAGTAAATTATCTTCTATGGTTACCCAAGATTACACTTCAGCAGGAGGAATACAAACAATTGTTGATTTGCTTAATTCAGTTGATAGAGGAACGGAGAAGTTTATTATGGAAACTCTTGAGATTGAAGATGTTGAATTAGCAGAAGAGATTAAGAAGAGAATGTTTGTATTTGAAGATATTGCTGCATTAGATAGTACATCTATTCAAAGGTTTATACGTGATGTAGATAATAATGAATTAGCTGTAGCATTAAAAGGTGCTACTGAAGAAGTTCAGGACATTATATTTAGCAATATGTCAAAACGAATGGCAGAAATGATCAAGGAAGACATGGAATTTATGGGGCCTGTACGACTAAGAGATGTTGAAGAAGCACAACAGAAAATCGTTAATACTATTAGGAAACTTGAAGAAGCAGGTGAAATTGTTATATCTCGTGGAGGAGGGGATGAAATAATTGTCTAGAATTGTTAAATCCTCTTTTGTAAAAGTAGGAGATAAAAAGGAAATAGGAATAGAAAAAGTATCCTTAGAAGATTCGTTAGAAATAAATGAAAAAAAACATATACAAGAGGAAGTTTCTTATGAAGATATTTATAAAGAAAAAATGTTAGAAATCGAAGAAGTAATGAATAAAAAGATAGAAGAGGCTGAAACACAAGTACAAAGAATCATTAGTGATGCTTATGAAGATGCAAAACAAATATATGAAAATGCAAAAAAAGATGGATTTCTATTAGGAAAATCAGAGGGATATGAAGCTGGTAAAAAGGAAGCAGATGTGCTTATAAAAGAAGCTTTAGATATAAAAAAGGAATTGTTAAAAACAAAAGAAAATATGGTAAAAGAATTGGAAAAGGAAAGCATAGAGCTTGTTATTAATGTTGTAGAAAAAATATTAAATACAAAAACTGAAGATTCTTACGAAACGATAATTGGACTTGTAAAATCAGGATTAAGCAAATGTGCTTATACAGAGTCATTGGTTATAAGGGTCAGTCCAGATGATTATGAATATGCAATTAATGTAAAAGATAAAATACTATGCTTAGTAGAAAATGTTGATGAAATAAATATTAAGCAAGACCCATCTCTTAAAAAAGGGAGTTGTGTTATTGATACAGCTTCTGGGAGCATTGATTCAAGCATAGAAACGCAATTTAATCAGATTAAATCTTTATTCTATGAAATATTAGAGAGCGAGTGAGACATTAAGAATGCTTAGCTTAGCTAAATATAAATATGCACTTAAAAATGCGAATCTGATCAAATATAGCGGGAAAGTTTCTCAAGTTATAGGATTAACAATAGAATCATTAGGACCAGCTGTAAAATTGGGAGAACTTTGCTATATTTATCCGTTGAAAGGTACAATTCCAATAAAAGCTGAAGTTGTTGGATTTAAAAATGAAAAAGTATTACTAATGCCACTTGGCGAAATGGATGGTATAGGACCAGGTAGTAAAGTTATTGCAACAGGGGATATGCTTACTGTAAATGTTGGAGAAGAGTTACTTGGCCGTATACTAGATGGACTAGGAAACCCTATAGATGATATGGGCAGATTTAATAATACAAAAAAATATTCTGTAAACAATCAACCACCTAATCCTCTAAAAAGAAAAAAAATTGAAAAGGTTTTATCATTAGGAGTTAAAGCTATTGATGGATTATTAACCTGTGGTGTAGGACAAAGAATTGGAATATTTGCAGGTAGTGGTGTAGGAAAAAGTACACTGATGGGAATGATTGCTCGAAATACTCAAGCAGATGTAAATGTGATAGCTTTAATTGGGGAGAGAGGAAGAGAGGTTAGAGAATTTATAGAAAATGATCTTAAGGAGGAAGGATTAAAAAGATCTATACTAGTAGTGGCAACTTCTGATCAACCAGCATTAGTAAGAATGAAAGGAGCATTAATTGCAACTGCTATTGCTGAATATTTTAGAGATATTGGAAAAAATGTCATGTTGCTTATGGATTCATTAACGAGATTTTCTATGGCACAAAGAGAAGTTGGGTTAGCAGTTGGGGAACCACCTGTTACAAAGGGGTATACTCCTTCAGTTTTTGCAGCTTTACCGAAGCTACTTGAACGATCTGGAAATTCAGATAAAGGTTCTATTACAGCTTTATATACTGTTCTTGTAGATGGAGATGATTTAAATGAACCTATTACAGATACAGTTAGGGGTATATTAGATGGGCATATTGTTTTATCTAGGAAATTAGCTAATAAGAATCACTATCCTGCTATAGATGTACTTGCAAGTGTTAGTAGAGTAATGCCAAATATTGTAGATGATGAGCATAGAAAACTTTCAGATAAGTTTAAAAACATGCTAGCTGTTTACAAAGAAGCTGAGGACATTATAAACATAGGTGCTTATGTAAAAGGAAGTAATCCTAAAATTGACAATGCAATTAGTATGATAGATGAACTAAACAGTTATTTAAAACAAGGAATCCATGATAAATTTGATTACAATGATGCAGTTGAGCAAATGAAAAATATAATAAAATAGAGGTGTTTCTGTTGCGAAGATTTCGCTTTAGATACCAAAATCTACTAGAAGTGAAAGAGAAATATGAAGATATAATAAAAAGAAAGTTAAATGAAGCACAAATTAAATTTGAAGAGGCAAAGAAGCAATTAGATATATTGGAAGATAATAAAAAAAAATATCAGGAAAGTATAAATTTGAATGTAAAAAAAGGCGTAGATATTGGATATTTAAGAATGCATGATTTATTTTTAATGAATTTAAAAAGGGAAATAAGAAAACAGATAGAAGTTATTGAAGTATGTAAAGATGAAGTTAATAAATGTAGAATGGAATTAATGAAAGCGTCTAAAGAAAAACGGATATTTGAAAAGCTTAAGGAAAAAGAAAGAGAAAATTTTCATTATATAGAGAAAAAAGAAGAAGATAGTCTTATAGATCAACTAGTAACTTTTAAGAATTACAAGAGCAATTAGGGGGTAATAATGGCAAATTCTAAAGCAGTTGATAAAGAAACAAAAAAGATGGGTATAGGAAAAATAGTATTAATAGTTTTGATTGTTTTTACTACTATTCCTGTTATGATTATGAGTATAATATATTTTACAAATGAAGATTTTAAGTTCATTGCAAACAAATATTTAAGTAATATAGCAGGTCCAATTGGAATGTATTTTGAAAGTTATCCAACAAGAGAAGAAAGGGAGGAGCAGAAAAGAGAAGTTGCAAAGTACTTAGTAGGGTTAGATATTGAAAGTGCTTCAGATAAATTGACGATTATTCAAAAAGAAGATGAGAAATTATATCTAGACTTAATAAAGATTATGACACAAATGGATGCAAAACAAACTAATAAAATATTTGAGCGTGTACGACAAAATTCTATTAAAAAAGATATTTTAGTATCTACATTAGAACAGATGAAACATGATCAAATAAAGAAATTGCAAGACAAGGCAAAATATTATGAAAATATTTCATTGGTAAATGCAATTGATGAAATTAAAAATAATTTATTGAATGAAATAGTTTCTTATAAAGAAATGGGTTTAATTATAGAACAAATGAAAGAGGAGTTTGCTGCAAAAATTTTAAAAAACTTAGATAAAGAAGTAGCATTAAGACTTTTATCAAATTATGAGTCTAATGAGAAAAGAAAAAAAATGAAAAAGATATTAAGTAAAATTAATGATAGAGAAAAGGAATTAATAAATATTGCAAATATATATAATTCTGAAAGGGCTGATAAATTATTAAGTGATATTGGGAACGACAAAAAATATAAGCTAAATGAACTTTCAATCATATATAGAAATATGAATATGATACAAGCAGCTCAAGTTCTTTCTAAAGTTGAAGATAAAGATTTTACTTATAGACTTTTAGAACAAATGAAGATAGATGAAATGCTAGCAAAAGGAAATGATTTATTGACTCCAGATATAATGAATGCTGTAAAAGTATATCGAGAATATAATAAAGAGATTGATGATCTTGTAAAAGTTTTCGGAAAAATGGAATCTAGGGAAATTGGTAATATGATTACAAAATTATTTAAAAGTCGAAGTACACCCAAAAAATATACTTTTGATAATGGTGATCAAATAGTTATTTCTGATCAAGATATTGCAATAAGTATTT
This sequence comes from Crassaminicella thermophila, assembly GCF_008152325.1. Classification (GTDB taxonomy): domain Bacteria; phylum Bacillota; class Clostridia; order Peptostreptococcales; family Thermotaleaceae; genus Crassaminicella_A; species Crassaminicella_A thermophila. The sequence continues at coordinate 1,603,187 of NZ_CP042243.1, read as the reverse complement.
TAAAAAAGTTAAAGGAGAAAACTGTAGCAGATGTACTTACAACTATAGATAAAAATTTAGCTTCTGAAATTTCAAAGAAATTGGCTTTACCATAGAAGAAAGGAGGTGAAGAAGTGAATCCATTAATAATAAGTACTAGTCAGCAATTGAATAGTATGCAACAAATAAATAATAAAAAGAATTCTTCAGAAGATAATAATAACCAAAGTTTTGATGATATATTGAATAAAAAAGTGGAAGAGATTAAAGAAGATGGATTAGAAAAATTAAGTAATACTATTACAAATGAAGAAAAAAATATTCAAAGTGAGTCAATAGAAAAAAAGGATACAAGCTTAAATGACAAGGATGCCAGAGCAGAAGATGTAACAGAAGATATTATAAACCTAATTGCTTTTTTATATAACTGTATAAATGAATCAAATAAAAATTATAAAAATGATGAATGTCAAAATGATGAAGAATTTACTTATGAAGAACTTAAAGTACAATTATTATCTGCTATAGATAATGCATCTCAAAGTATATCATCGAACAAAGAGCTTCTTGGTTTGCTAAACGATTTTAAAATATTACTTGAAGATGAAAATATTAAAGTACAGACAGAAGATTTTGAAATTGTATTTTCTAAAATTAAAGACTTGTTAACAATAAATAAAAATGAAGCCACAGATATACTACCGAGTGAACTACCAAAAATTAATTTAACAGAACTAAATACTAATGATAATGAAAATAAAACTGAAAATATTGATAAAAGTGAAGTATTTTCAAATATACATAATAAAACGGACTCAAACACAGAAAATGAAACAAATATGTTTTATAATAAAGAAAAAGATACAAAAAATGGATTTTTTGCAAGTAAGAATCAGAAAGTTTTAATCAGTGATGAATCTATTAAAGATGTGAATGTACAATACATCACGCAAAAAAATATACCTATAATGGAAAGCATTAAGACGGAGATAACAAATCAAAATAAGCCGAATTTCTATAATATTTTAGGACAAGTTGTTGAAAAAGCGCAGGTTTTAATAGGTGATAGAGCTTCTGAAATGACACTTCAATTGAAGCCCGATCATTTAGGAAAATTATCTATGAAAATAGTAGTAGAAAGAGGGATTGTTGTTGCAAATATTGTAGCTGAGAATCAAGCTGTAAAGGAAGTTTTAGAATCAAATTTTAATTTATTAAAAGATGCACTGAATGAAAAAGGATTTGGTATTCAGGAGCTTAATGTAAGTGTTGGACAAGATTCTAGCTTTAAGGAACAACAAAGCTTTATGAAATTTAAAAAGAAGCATACAGGGAAAATAGCTTTAAATAAAGCAGAATATGAACAATCAATATTTATAGGAACTATAGATGAAATAAGCGATAGAAATTCAACAATAAATCATTTAGGATAGGGGGTGAGAATTATGTCAGTAAAGGGAGCTGGAGGTATAGGGGATTATTATGATAAACTTACATACAAACCTATTAATAAAAAAGAGGAAAAGCAAAAAGAAGAAGCAAAATTTACAAAAAACGGAAAATTGGGAAAAGATCAATTTTTAAAGCTTCTTGTAACACAGTTAAAATATCAAGATCCTTTAAACCCTATGGAAGATAAAGAATTTATCTCACAGATGGCTCAATTTAGTAGTTTAGAGCAAATGCAAAATTTAAATAAATCAATGGAAGATTTAACGAGTGAAATTAAAAATAACAATGATGCTATATTAACTGTTAATCAAATGAATTACAATCTTAATAAAGAAATGCTTAATGAATTGATAAATATCAGTAAAGCTTTAGAATCATATGGCATAAAATCAGAAGAAAGAGAAGGAAGAGGAATTTCAGGAGGAGATGAAAATGAATAAAATAATGATTCATGGTATAAAGACCGCTACTCCTAAAATATCTTCTAAAAATATAAGTCAGTCAAAGTCTTTTGCAGAAGTAATAGATCATATTACATTGAAAGATATAAAATTTTCAAAACATGCAATACAGAGACTAGAAGCTAGAAAAATAAAATTAGATAAAAAAGAACTAATAAAAATAAATCAAGCTTTAAATAAGGCGGATCAAAAGGGAATTAAAGAGACACTTATACTTATGAATAATAAGGCGTTTGTAGCGAGTGTGAAAAATAAAACTATTATTACAGTAGCTCTTGATGAGAATTTAAAAGAAAATGTTTTTACAAATATTGATGGTGCTGTAATTATATAGCTGGACCTGCTAGGAGGCTATATATCTTTGAATGACAGAGAAGATATATTACAGTAAATAAGAGGGGGTAATAAAAAATGATGCGTTCAATGTTTTCAGCTGTAGCAGGATTGAGTGCTCACCAAATGAAGATGGATGTTATTGGTAATAACATTGCCAATGTAAATACAGTAGCTTTTAAAAGTTCTAGAGTAACGTTTAAAGAAACTTTTAATCAAACCATAAAAGGAGCAGGAGCAGGCGATAGTGGCCGTGGAGGAACAAATCCAATGCAGATAGGTCTTGGAGCAGATATTGGAGGGATAGATGTAATTCAAACTAGAGGAGCCGTTGAAAGAACGGATAACCCGACAGATTTAATGATAAATGGAGAAGGTTTTTTCATGGTTTCAGATGATCCTAATTATTTAAATAGATATTATACTAGAGCAGGAAATTTTATAGTAGATGATTATGGAAATCTATGTACTCAAACTGGATATAAGGTATTAGGATATATGGCTGATGATACAGGTCGCTTAAAAAGTAACATAGAAGGGATTAAAATAGATAAGTCTGCAATATATCCTCCGCAGGCAACAAGACCTTCAGATCCGCCAATACCAGGAGAGGACATTGTTACATTTACTGGAAACCTAAATTCAAATACAAAAGAATTAGAAAAATTAAAATCAGGAGCAAAAGTCATAGGTGCTTCAGGAGAAGATGCCATATATAATTTTGATTCAGAACTTTCAAAAGCAACTGGGAAACCAGTTTATACACAAAAGAATCAAGATTTAAGTACTGCTCTTGGAAGGGAAACAACAGTAGAGGTATTTGATGATTTTGGTAATGTTCATCAAATTAAACTGGTATTTGCTAAGAAAACTGTGGATACTAGCTCTGGAGAAAGCACTTGGTTAGTAGATGCCTTTTATTTAAATAGTGATGGAGCTATGCTTAAAAATGGTGATACAAATACATATGATACTGATGGTGCTGCAAATACAAGTGCTGATGGATTTAGCTATAATGGTGGAAATTCCTTTGAACTCAAATTTGACAAAAATGGAAAAGTAATAGGTGATTCAAAAATGAGTTTTACGATAGGAAAAGATTTAACAAAAGGGGCAGATGCATTAACCTTTGAAATGAACTTTAACAAACTGACTCAGTTTGCAGATACGTCAAATGCAGATGCTACAAAAATAAAAGGATATAAACAAGGGGCTCTTACAGGATATTCAATTGCTTCTAATGGTGAAATTGTGGGTACTTTTTCTAATGGTCAAAGAAGAGTTTTAGGAAGAATTGGATTAGCTAATTTTAGTAATCCTGCAGGACTTCAAAAAACAGAGTCAAATATGTATATGGAAACTAGAAATTCAGGAATACCTTCGATTGGCCTTCCAGCTTCAAATGGATTTGCTGAACTAAATCCAGGAAGCCTTGAAATGTCAAATGTCGATTTAGGAAGAGAATTTACTAATATGATTACAACACAAAGAGGATTCCAAGCGAATTCAAGAGTTATTACAACAACAGATGAAATGTTACAAGAATTGGTAAATTTAAAGAGATAATAACTATCCGGGCTTTTAGCCCGGAATTTAAAGGATGGTTTGCATGATTACTGTATCAAAATTAAATGGAAAAAAGTGCGTTATAAATAGTGATTTAATTGAACATATTGAGACTACACCTGATACCGTTATAACCCTTACAACGGGCAAAAAAATAATTGTTTTAGAATCTATTGACCAAATCATCGATAAAATCATACAATATAAGAGAAAAATCTATTCTCATTCGACAATTTTACAAAATCTTACTAGAAATGAGGTGTAGTCTTTGGATTTAGCAACAATATTGGGAATCGTTGTAGGAATAGCGTTTGTAATAGGTGGTATAATGATTGATGGAAGTGTCTTAACCTTTTATAATTTGCCTTCAATTGTTATTGTAATAGGAGGAACTATTGCAGGTACCCTTGTAGCATATCCATTAAATAAGGTTAAGGATTCTTTAGTAATTGTAAAAAAGGCTTTTACTACTAAAAGTTTAAATCCTACTGAGGTAATTGATAATATTATTGAAATTGCTAATATAGCAAGAAGAGAGGGTCTCTTAGCCCTTGAAGAGGCAGCTGAAAATATAAATGATGAATTTTTACAAAAAGGCGTTATGTTAATTGTTGATGGAACAGATCCTGAATTAGTCAGGAACATATTGGAAACCGAATTGTCATTTATAGAAGAAAGACATGGAGAAGGAAGAAGTATATTTGATACATTAGGCAGTTTAGCACCAGCTTTTGGTATGGTTGGTACTCTTATAGGGCTTATTAACATGCTTAAGACTTTAGAGGATCCTTCTACTGTAGGTCCTAAAATGTCAGTTGCGTTGATAACTACATTTTATGGAGCAGTATTAGCAAACTTAATATTTATACCTATAGCTGCTAAACTAAAAATTAGAAGTAGAGAAGAAATATTGATTAAAGAACTTATGGTAGAGGGTCTTTTATCAATACAAGCTGGTGAAAATCCTAGAATAATTGAAGTAAAACTAAAATCATTCCTTCCTCCAAAGCAAAGAAAAACCTCTGAAGATGATCAAAGAGAGGGTGTAGAGGCTTAATATGAGTAGAAAAAGAAAACAAGAAGAAGCAAAAGCAGGTGCACCTGAATGGATGACAACTTTTAGTGATTTAATGACTTTGTTATTATGTTTTTTTGTATTGTTGTTTGCTTTTTCAACAATTGATTTGAGAAAATTTTCTGCTGTTATTCAATCTTTCCAAGGTTCTTTAGGTGTTTTAGAAGGAGGAAAAACACTTGAAGAGGTGCAATATATAGAAGATGCATTAAATGAAGACAAAACTACAAAGCAACTAGAAGAGTTGGAGGATTTTAAAAAATTAAAAGAGCAGATGGAAGAATACATAAATGAAAATGGAATGGAAGAACAAATATTAGTAGATCTTGATACTAGAGGATTATTACTTAGATTTAAGGATAATGTACTTTTCGATTCAGGATATGCAGCATTAAAACCGGCTGCAAAAAAGACATTGAAATTTATTGCTGATTTATTAAAACAAGATGAATTTATAACGAAATACATAAGAGTTGAAGGGCACACAGATTCTGATCCTATTATAAATTCAAAAAAATTTCCTACGAATTGGGAACTTTCAGTTACGAGGGCTTCAAATGTTGTAAGATTTTTGATTGAAGAAGCAGGGATAAAGGCAAATAGATTATCTGCATCAGGATATAGTCAGTATCATCCAGTAGCACCAAATGACACATTTGAAAATAAAGCAAAGAATAGAAGAGTAGACATTGTTATACTTCGTTCTGAATTTGTAAAATCTGAACCTTATTATTAAAATGCTCAAAAGGGGCGTAGAAAAATGACAGTAAAAAAAGTTGTGTTATATAGTATAATAGGATTTATTATAACAGCATTAGTTGTAGGCGTTACATTTTATTTTGTAGCGCAAAAAAAAGTTAATCAAGAACCTAAGGAAATAAAAACATATATCTATTCTATAGGTGAATTATATGCAAATGTGAAGGATAGTAGAAAAATTTTAAAAGTCAACTTAGATGTAGAAATAAGTGATGAAAAATTGACAGAAAAGTTAAATAGTAAAAGATCTGAAATAACAAATAATATATTAGAATTATTAAGGAGTAAAAGTGAAGTACAATTATCAGGAGATGAGGGACAGCAGGCTCTTCGAAAGGAGATACTAAAATCCATAAAATTAGTTTTACCTTCTGAAGATATTATAGATGTGTACTTTATAGAATTTATTATCCAATAAAGGGAGGAAACGTAATTGTCTGATGTATTATCGCAAAGTGAGATAGACGCCCTAATACAAGCTTTAGCAACTGGAGAATTAGATGCTCAAGAAATAAAAGCAGAAACAGATGAAATAAAAGTTAAAAAATATGATTTTAGAAGGCCAGATAAATTTGCAAAGGATCAATTGCGTACACTCCAAATTATTCATGAAAATTTTTCTCGATTGTTAAATACCTTCTTATCTGGCTATCTAAGAAGTTTGGTACATGTTGAGGTGCTAAGTGTAGAACAGCTATCTAATTATGAATTTACCAATTCTATATCTAATCCAGCAGTACTAGGTATTGTTGACTTTTCTCCGTTAGATGGTCAAATTATTTTAGATGTGACCTCTGATATTGCTTTTGTGATGATTGATAGAATTTTGGGAGGAAATGGGAAACCTATAGAAGAAAAGCGAAACTTTACAGAAATAGAAATATCCTTATTAAGAAAACTTATTAAGCAAATCATTAAACTTTTGAAAGAACCATGGGAAAATGTAGTAGAAATTGAACCAAAGCTAGAAAAGATAGAAACAAATTCTCAATTTGCTCAAATTGTTTCACCAAATGAAACAATTGCATTAATAACGTTAAATATTAAAATTGGAGAAGTTGAAGGAATGGTAAATTTATGCATACCTCATATTGTAATTGAGCCAATACTACCAAAGTTAAACACAAAATTTTGGTTTACTAGCATAAATAAAGAGCGAACTTCTGAGGATGAAGAAATAATTTCTAAAAGAGTAGAAAAAACAAAAGTAACAGTTAGAGCCGTTTTAGGGAAAGCGAATATAACTGTCAGGGATTTTCTTGACCTTCAGGTTGGAGATGTTATTCAATTGGATACATTAGTTAATGATCATATAAAGCTATTTGTTGGAAATAAGCTTAAATATTATGGAAGACCTGGGACAAAAAAGAAAAAGATGGCTGTACAAATAGAAGGTATTATAGAGAGGGGAGATGAATAAGATGAGCGATATGCTTTCTCAAGAAGAGATAGATGCTTTGCTAAAAGGAACCTCGCAGATTTCTCAGGATATAGGAGAAGAACTAGACGACAATGAAAAAGATGCGTTAGGGGAAATAGGGAATATTAGTATGGGTACTGCGGCAACAACTCTATTTACTCTTTTAGGGCAAAAAGTTACTATTACAACACCAAAGGTTTCCATATTAACAATGAATGAGTTAGCAAAACAATATACAGTTCCATTTGTTGTTGTAGAGGTTAAATATAAAGAAGGTATAGAAGGTACAAATCTATTGGTGTTACAAGAAGATGATGTAAAGGTTATTACAGATCTAATGATGGGAGGAGATGGAACAAATACTTCTGGAGAATTAACAGAATTACATTTAAGTGCTATTGGCGAAGCTATGAATCAAATGGTAGGATCTTCTGCTACTTCTCTGTCTGAAATGTTTCATAGTAAAATAGATATTAATCCTCCAAAAACTATGTCTATGAACTTTTCAACTGGATTAGAAGCTTTAGAATCTCTTAATAGCAATGATAAAATTGTTAAAGTTGCTTTTAAGATGGTAGTTGGAAATCTTATTGATAGTGAAATTATGCAAATTATGCCTATTGATTTTGCTAAAGAATTAGTAAATAAATTATTTAGTAGTAGTTCTAGTAATTATACAAATAATGATTCTATTAGTGAAAAAAATCAATCAAATAATAATGAGATTTTTGAAATTAAGGAAGAACAAAATAATCAAAATAGTGATCAGTATTTAGATAATAGTTATACAAAAAATTCTTCTATAACAGAACCTATGAGTATGCCTAGGCAAACGCCTGTAAATGTACAACCTGTTCAATTTCAATCGTTTGACGAAACATATTCAAATAAGGAAAAGGAAAATATTAGTTTAATTAGAGATGTTCCATTAGAAATTACTGTAGAGTTAGGAAGAACCATTAAAAAAATAAGTGAAATTTTAGAGTTTTCACCAGGAACTGTTATAGAGTTAGATAAATTAGTAGGTGAACCCTTAGATATATTGGTAAATGGAAAATTTATGGCTAAGGGTGAAGTAGTTGTAATTGATGAGAATTATGGTATTCGTATAACAGATATTATTAATCCTACAAAAAAATAAAATAGAATTAAATAAAAGGGAGGAATAATTATGGCAAAAGGAATTTTAGTAGTTGATGATGCTGCATTTATGAGAATGATGATTAAAGATGTTCTTACAAAATATGGATTTGAGGTTGTAGGAGAAGCTGAAAATGGTGCAAAAGCAATTGAAAAATATAAGGAGTTAAACCCTGAATTAGTTATTATGGATATTACTATGCCTGAGGTGGATGGGATACAAGCTGTTAGAGAAATAAAAAAGTTAAATCCTGGAGCAAAAATCATTATGTGTTCAGCTATGGGACAACAAGCTATGGTTATTGAAGCAATACAAGCAGGAGCAGGAGATTTTATTGTCAAGCCTTTTCAAGCAGATAGAGTTGTAGAAGCTGTAAAAAAAGTGTTAGGGTAAGTTGAAAGGGGAAATTGTCATTATACCAGATACTCAATACTATATAAGTGTTATTGGAGTTTTCTTTTTTATTCTAATATTAGCATATATAGTAACAAAGCTAATTGCTAAAAATGGTGCTGTGTTGATCAAAGGTAAAAATATTAAGATTATTGAAAAAATACCTCTAGGTATTGATAAATCTATATATTTGATTAATATTGGAACAGTTTATTATGTTATAGCTGTTGGAAAGCAAAGCATTGAGCTTATAGATAAAGTAAATGAAGATAGTATAAAACTTAATATAAAAAGTACACAGCTAGAAAAAAGCAATGATACTTTTGATGTCTATTTAGATAAGTACATAGAAGAAGCATCTATAAATAAAGTTTCTATAATGAATAAATTAAAGAAAATGAGGAGAAAAAATGAATATTATAAAGATAAGGACGAAAAAAAATGAGAAAAAAAGGTGTAAAAAGAAGTTGCTTGATAATTCTCTTGACGATATTTCTGTTAGCTCTTTCATTTTCTAATTGTTTTGCTGAACCCAAAATTCCTATACCAAAAATTGGTATAAATATAGATAAAGCAACAAACCCAACGGAGGTAGCAAATAGCTTAGAGATAATATTTTTATTGACTATACTAGCCTTAGCGCCATCTATATTAATGATGATGACATGTTTTACTAGAATTATTATTGTATTATCATTTATACGAAAAGCTATTGCTACCCAAACAACACCTCCTAATCAAGTGCTTATTGGGTTAGCTCTTTTTCTTACTTTTTTTATAATGGCACCAATAGGTTCAGAAATAAATGAAAAAGCAATACAACCATATTTAAATAAACAGATTTCTGTAGAAGAAGCTTTAGATAATGCTATGAAACCAATTAGAAGTTTTATGTTTAAGCAAACAAGAGAAAAGGATTTAGCACTTTTTATTGATATATCAGGGAGTGAGAGGCCAAAACGTCTTGAAGATATTCCATCTAAAGCATTAATTCCAGCTTTTATTATTAGTGAATTAAAAACAGGATTTCAAATTGGCTATATATTATTTATTCCATTTGTGGTAATCGATATGGTTGTTGCAAGTACACTTATGTCAATGGGAATGATGATGTTACCGCCAGTTATGATTTCATTGCCATTTAAGATCCTGTTATTTATACTAGTAGATGGTTGGAACCTTATAATCAAATCTTTAATTATGGGATTTAAATAGAGGTGTAATAAATGAGTGAAGGACAAATTATTGATTTACTTCAACAAGCTATGCTAAATGTAATATTATTATCAGCACCAATGCTTGTATTAGGACTTATTGTTGGTTTGGCAGTTAGTGTTTTTCAAGCTACAACACAAATACAAGAGCAAACGCTTGCTTTTGTTCCTAAGATATTATCAGTGTTGGTTGCTATTATTATTTTTGGACCATGGATTTTGAACAGGATTTTGAATTATACTGAAGGATTATTCATGAATTTAAATAATTTTATACAATAGATTGGGTGAGCTAATGTGGAAATAATATCCCAATTATATAATAATGTTGATGTTTTTATTTTAGTCTTTGCTAGAATTATAGGTATTTTTATTTCTGCCCCTTTTTTCAACCACAAGAACATACCAATCTTTATAAAGATAGGATTTTCTTTGATTTTTGCTATCATTCTTTTTCCAGTGATTAAAATACAGGCAGATCTAGTAAATAATAATTTTTATTTATTACTACTGACAAGTATGAAAGAATTGCTTACAGGGATCCTGATAGGATTTGTATGTTATCTTTTTTTTAGTTTAATTTATTTGACAGGAAGTATTGTTGATATGCAAATAGGTTTTACTATGGCTACTGTGATGAACCCACAAGACAATACACAAGTTCCAATAACTGGAAGTATGTTTTATATCATGGCAATGTTGGTATTTTTATCGATAAATGGTCATCATACTTTAATTTATGCATTAAAATATAGTTTTAATAATATTGCTCTTGGAAGTTTAAGTATGAATATGTTAATGGTTAAAAAATTAATAGAAATTTTAATTACTACTTTTAATATTGCATTTAAAATGAGTGCACCAATTTTAATTTCAGTTTTTATAACCAATATATTACTTGGAATACTGGCCAGAACCATGCCACAAATGAATGTTTTTGTGGTAGGAATGCCACTTAAAATAGGAGTAGGACTGATGATTATTATATTGGTACTGCCTTTGTATGTTAGTATTTTTCAAAATATATTTAATGATATGATCCAAAATCTTTATGAATTTGTGAATTTTATGGCAAAAGGATGAGAGCATGTTTTTTTTAAGAATAAATTTACAAGCTTTTGCTGGTGAAAAAACTGAAAAAGCAACTCCAAAAAAAAGAAAAAAAGCAAGAGAAGAAGGTCAAGTTTTACAAAGTAGAGAAATAAATTCAGCTCTAATCTTGCTATTTACCTTTTATGTCATGCGATTAATGGGAAGTTATTATTATCGAAATATTACTGTATTTACAAAAAATATTTTTTTAGGAATGAAAAATTCTGAAAATTTATTTACAGCAAATGAAATTCACAAATTGTTTATTTTAACGGTTATTTTGTTAGGGAAAATGGTAGTACCAATTGTAGGCACTGCTTTTGTTGTTGGTTTGATTTGTAGTTATATGCAAGTAGGTATTTTGTTTACAACAAAATCTTTATTCCCTAAATTTAGTAGAATCAATCCAATCAATGGCTTTAAGAAATTCTTTTCTTTAAAGCCTTTAATAGAATTTTTTAAATCTCTTGTAAAACTTTCTGCTGTAGGATATATAACGTTTAGTTATGTAATGAAGCAGTCAAAGAATATGATCAATATTTTAGATATGGACATTCTTCAAATTGTTGGGTATTTAGGAAATATTACAGTAAATATTGGTTTACGAGCAGCTATTGTTCTTATTATATTAGCCATACTGGATTATTATTATCAGAAATGGGAATATGAAAAAGATCTAAGAATGTCAAAACAGGAAATAAAGGAAGAATACAAACAAACTGAAGGAGATCCACAGGTAAGGTCAAAAATTAAGGAAAAACAACGTCAAATGTCAATGAGTAGAATGATGCAAGATGTTCCAAAAGCTGATGTTATTATTACAAATCCAACCCATTATGCTGTTGCAATAAGGTATGATAGTAAACTTGAAGATGCACCAGTTGTTTTAGCAAAAGGAAAAGACCTTATTGCACAAAAAATTAAAGAAGTAGCTAAGGAAAATAACGTTATAATTATTGAAAATAAAATGTTGGCTCGTGGAATTTATTTTGCTGTTGATATAGGAGATTATATTCCTCCAGATCTTTATCAAGCAGTTGCAGAGGTTTTAGCTTATGTATACAGAATAAAAAATATTTATTAGGAGGAATAAAGAATGAAATTTGGTGATATTGTTGTATCACTTGCAGTTATTGCTGTCGTTATGATAATAATTATACCAATTCCTTTAACTGTTTTAGATGTATTATTAAGCCTTAATATATCATTATCTTTGCTTATTTTATTGATTTCAATATACAATAAAGAACCTCTACAGTTTTCAATTTTTCCATCTATGCTACTATTAACTACATTATTTAGATTATCATTAAATATTTCAACAACAAGATATATTCTTTCTAAAGGAAATGCTGGTCATGTGATTGAGGCATTTGGTCAATTTGTTATTGGTGGAAATGCAGTTGTTGGTTTTATTATATTTTTAATCATTATCATAATACAATTTATGGTAATTACAAAAGGAGCTGAAAGGGTATCAGAAGTAGCTGCAAGATTTACATTAGATGCAATGCCAGGAAAACAAATGGCAATTGATGCAGATTTAAATTCTGGGTTAATAAGTGAAACAGAAGCACGTGAAAGAAGAATGCTAATACAAAGAGAAGCAGACTTTTATGGATCTATGGATGGAGCTAGTAAATTCGTAAAAGGTGATTCTATAGCAGGGATTATTATAACTGTTATTAACATTACAGCAGGTTTTGCGTTAGGAATGATTGGTAAGGGACTAGGCTTTATGGAGGCTTTACAAAAATATACTCTATTAACTGTTGGTGACGGTTTAGTGAGTCAGATCCCCGCTTTATTAATTTCAGTAGCAACTGGTATTGTAGTAACTAGAGCCGCTTCTGATTCTGATTTGGGGAATGATGTAATAAAGCAATTATTTAGACAACCTAAAATTATGTTTATTATTTCTGGAGTGTTGTTGTTTTTAGGATTAACTCCTCTACCGAGTATTCCTTATTTTATATTAAGTGCAATGTTTTTATATTTAGGATTTTTACTTAGAAAATCTATTAAACAAAGTATTGTTCAAGAAGAGGTAATAACAGAAGATACAGAAGTTGAAGAAATTAGAAAACCAGAAAATGTTTTACCACTACTTCAGGTGGATCCAATTGAATTAGAATTTGGATATGGTATAATTCCTCTTGCTGATCCAAAGCAGGGTGGAGATTTGTTTGATAGATTGGTAATGATTAGAAGGCAATGTGCACTAGAACTTGGTATGATTGTACCAATGATAAGATTAAGAGATAATATTCAGTTAGAATCTAATCAATATGTTATTAAGATAAAGGGGGTAGAGGTAGCTGAGGGGAATATTGTGTTTGATCATTACTTGGCTATGAATCCAGGTAATGCTGAAGGAAATATAAATGGTATTGATACAGTTGAACCTGCGTTTGGATTACCAGCAAAATGGATAGAAGAAGAAGAAAGAGAAAAAGCTGAAATATTTGGATATACAGTTGTTGATCCTTCTTCAGTAATATCTACTCACCTTACTGAGATTATTAAGAGACATTCACACGAATTATTGGGTAGACAAGAAGTAAAGACTCTATTAGACAACTTAAAGGAGCATCATGAAGCTTTAGTAGATGAACTTATTCCACAAATCATGTCAATTGGTGAAGTTCAAAAAGTATTGTCAAATTTATTAAGAGAGGGTATTTCAATAAGAGATATGGTTACAATTTTAGAAACGCTTGCTGATTATGGAACAATAACAAAAGATACAGATATGTTAACAGAATATGTAAGACAATCTCTTTCAAGAGCAATTACAAAACAGTTTATTGATGGAAAGAAAGCAAAAGTTATTACACTTGAACAAAGCCTTGAACAAAATATTATTGAAGCGATCCAGCAATCGGAACACGGATCTTATTTGAATTTAGATCCAATTGTTACCCAAAAGATTTTAAATAATTTGGCACAACAAGTTGAAAAATTAATATCTATAGGTGAACAGCCAATCATATTAACTTCTCCACTAGTAAGGTTCTATTTTAAAAAATTAACAGAACAATTAGCTCCTGAGTTAATTGTTTTATCATATAATGAGATTGATTCAAAAGTTGAAGTACAATCAGTTGGGGTGGTGAGTGCGTAGTATGAAGGTGAAAAGATATATAGCAAATAATACACAGGAAGCTATGTTAAAAGTAAAGATGGAGCTTGGAGCAAATGCTGTTATTTTACATTCTAGAAAAATTAAGCGACCTGGTATAACAGGTTTTTTTAAAAGGCCGCTTATAGAAATGGTTGCAGCTATAGAGGAAAACACTGAAAAAAAAACAAATATGCAAAATGAAAAAAGAATAATAGAGAATCATAGCGAAGCTAATAAGATTGAAGAATTGCAATACCAAGTAGGTAATATTCAAAACATGTTAAATAATTTTATTAATAAGATGGAAAGTACAGATAAGAAAAATGAATTTAGAAGATCTGAACTATTTGAAAAATATTATAATCATCTTTTAGATAATAATGTAGAAAAAAGCGTAGTAGATAAAATTATGAATATAGCAAAAAAACAAATGAGTTTCTCTAGTGAAAATGAAGAAGCAATAAACAAAGCAATAAAAATTATTATTCGAGAATATCTAGGAGATATTAGTCCAATCAATGAAAACATAGTAGAACAAAAAAGAATAGTTTTTGTAGGACCTACTGGTGTTGGGAAAACAACAACCCTAGCTAAACTAGCTGCAAAGCTGTCTATAGCAAATAATAAATCTGTTGGTTTTATTACTGCTGATACTTATAGAATTGCTGCAGTTGAGCAATTACGAACTTATAGCGAAATTTTAGGTATTCCAATAAAAGTGATATACGAACCTGAAGAAATTGGAGCTGCTATTGAAAGCTATAAAGATAAAGATATTATTTTAATAGATACAGCAGGACGGAATCATAGAGCCCTAGACCAATTAGAAGAAATAAAAAAACTTATAAGTTATATACAAAATCCAGATGTTTTCTTAGTGATTAGTGCTGCAACTGGATATAAAGATACAAAAAGTATAATTGAAGCTTATAAGTTTATGAAGGATTATCACCTATTATTTACCAAATTAGATGAAACAAGTGCTATTGGAAATATACTAAATACGAAAATATTAACAGGAAAAAATCTTTCTTATGTTACAACGGGACAAAGCGTTCCAGACGATATAGAGGTTGCAAATCCTGAAAAAATAGCAGATATAATTGTAGGTGAATTACATGAATGATCAAGCAAAAAAGCTTAGGGAGATTGTTAAAAATATAAAAAAACAAAATAGGAACGAAAGCAATGTTATATTTTCTGAAAGGGATACAGCGAATGAACATACTAGGGTTATAACTGTTACTAGTGGAAAAGGTGGTGTTGGGAAATCAAATTTTACTATTAATTTAGGACTAGCATTAATTAAACTTGGCTATAAAGTTACAATTTTGGATGCTGATTTGGGTCTGGCAAATGTTGATGTTATTTTAGGATTAATACCTAAATATACATTAGCACATGTTATTAGAAACGAGAAAACTTTAGAAGAAATAATTATAGAAGGGCCTGAAGGGATAAAATTAATATCTGGAGGTTCAGGACTAAAGGAATTAGTTGATTTGACCGAAGAACAAATAAATAACCTTATTAGTAACCTTAGACTTCTTGGTAAAGATACGGATTTTATTTTAATAGATACTGGTGCAGGAATTAATCATTCCGTGTTATCTTTTATAGAAGCTGCTAGTGAGATAATTTTAGTTACTACACCTGAACCTACGTCTATTACAGATGCGTATGCAGTGCTTAAAAATATAGTATTAAATGATAAAGAAAAAATAATAAGAGTATTAATCAATCGAGCTGAAAATAATCAGGAAGGATTAGATATTTTTAATAAATTAGATATGGCAGCAAAAAGATTTTTAAATATAAACTTGCAAAAATTAGGGGTTTTATATGATGATAATTTAGTATCAAAATCTGTAAAATTACAAAAACCGTTTCTATTGAGTTATCCAAATAGTTTAGTTAGTAAAGGTGTAGAAATGATTGCTTCTAAACTTGTGAATGAATCTAATTCAAATACTTTTGAAGTCAGTGGATTAAAAAGATTTATTCATAAATTTATTTATAGATATAAAAAACCAATTTAAAAGTTATTACTGAAAAGGAATGAAAGTAGGGTTTGTTTATGAGAAAAACAGATCTACCTGATATTGGAGATAAAATTAATATAGATCTGCTAGATAACAAAATAATTTCTGAAAATAAGAAATTAGTAAGCCAAATTATAGATAAAATTGATGATTATTCTATGCTTATTGCTACTCCAATATTCCAAAATGTTATTATACCTATTTCTGTTGGGGAGATAATAAAAATTAGTTATTCTAAAAAGAGCTTGGGAGTATATGGATTTAAGGCAAAGATAATAGGTAGAAAAAATGTCTCAGATATTTCTTATTTGAAGGTAAAAAGAATTGGCGAAATTTTTAGAGTACAAAGAAGAGAATTTTATAGACTAGAAATATTATTAAATACACAAATAAGAACTATTGAAGATGGAAACGAAAAAACTATTTATGCTTTGACAAAAGATATTAGTGGTGGAGGTTTAAGAGTAATCAGTAAAGAGGAGTTAAAAGTTGGAAGTTTTGTGCAAATAAAAATTGAAAATAATGATCAACCGATTAATGTTCAAGGAGAAATTTTAAGATGTTCACAATATGAAGAATCTAATTATAACTTTGAGATAGGGATAGTTTTTAAAGATATTAGTGAGAAAGTAAGAGAAGAAATAATATCCTTTATTTTTGAATATCAAAGAAAAATGAGAAAAAAAGGATTGATTTAGATGAGAAAGATAAACGTTTTAGTAGTTGATGATTCTGCTTTTATGCGAAAAGTAATTACAGATTTAATTAATTTAGATGACGAATTGAATGTTATTGATACAGCTAGAAATGGAGAAGAAGCTGTTAAAAAAATAAAAGATTTATCTCCAGATATAGTAACTATGGATGTAGAAATGCCCATTATGGATGGAATAACAGCTTTAAAAATTATAATGAAACAATCACCTTTGCCTGTAGTAATGCTTAGTAGTTTAACAAAAGAAGGAGCTGATGCTACATTAAATGCTTTAGAATTAGGAGCTGTAGACTTTATTACAAAGCCTAAAAATATTTTTAAAATGAATAATGATGATATAAAAAAACAGCTTATAGAAAAGATTAAAATGGCTTCTAAAGTAAATGTAAATTTAAACAATATTAATAATTTTAATGATGTTAAGCGTATATCAAGTTTTAATGTAGTATCTAGGGAAAATTCTCAAATCAAAAAAATTGTTGCAATAGGCACTTCAACTGGTGGGCCAAGGGCATTACAACATGTAATACCTTATTTGCCTAAAAACATTGCTGCAAGTATTTTAATTGTGCAGCATATGCCTGCAGGTTTTACAAAATCTTTAGCTGATAGATTAAATAATTTATCACAGATTAATGTAAAAGAAGCAGAGGATAATGAGATTTTGTTACCAGGATATGCATATATTGCTCCTGGAGGATATCATTTGAAAATAATAAAGACTGCAAATAAACATAAAATTAAACTTACAAAAGATACTCCAGTTTCTGGTCATAGACCTTCAGTAGATGTAATGATGAATTCTCTAGCACAGTTAAAGCTAAATAATTTGATCGGAGTGATTATGACAGGAATGGGATCAGATGGTGCTGAGGGAATGAAAAATATAAAATTGCAAAATGGTTATACAATAGCCCAAGATGAAGAAACGTGTGTTGTATACGGTATGCCAAAGTCTGCTATTAAATTAGGGTGTATTGATGAAGTTGTACCTATACAGGACATTGCGGCAACTATTACAAAAATCGTGGGGGTGTAGGAAATATGGATATGAATCAGTATTTGGAGATTTTTATTGAAGAGTCAAAAGAGCATTTACAAAATATGAACCAAAGCTTACTAGATTTAGAGAATAACCACAAAGATATAGAATTAGTACATGAAATTTTCAGGATAGCCCATACTTTAAAGGGAATGTCTGGAACTATGGGATATACAAAAGTTGCCAATCTTACTCATGAGATGGAAAATGTACTTCAATTATTAAGAAGCAATGAATTAGAGTTATCAGAAAATATCGTTGATCTTTTATTTGAATGCCTTGATATGTTAGAGGGATATATTAATGAAATTGCCAATTCAGGTAATGAAGGAGAGTTTGAATCTGACTATTTAATAAAAAAATTAAATGACATTATGAATAAAGATAATAAAAATCAAATTACTTCTAATGATAATTTAGACAATGATATTATATCTAATAATCAATCTATTAATATAGAAGTTGAAGAATTTGCAAAGAATATTGCTATAAAGGCAGCAGAACAAGGATATAATTGTTACAAAATGCAAATCGACTTAAATTCAAATTGTATGCTGAAATCAGCTAGAGCATTTATTATTTTTAATACCCTTGAAAAAGATTGTGAAATAATAAAATCAAAACCTTCAGTAGAAGACATTGAAGATGAAAAATTTGATGATAGTTTTGAATTAATTATTATCTCTAAACTTGATAAAGAAACAATAAGAAAAAAAATAATAAATATATCTGAGGTAGAAAAAGTATTGATTGATGAAATTGATACTAATGATTATACGATACAAACGAAAGATATGGAAGTTAATATAGAGGAAAATCAAGAGCTTGATAGTAAAAAGAAAGTAAATGAAAAATCTGCTAGTAAAGCAAAAAAACCAAAGCTAGGAAAAACAGTTAGAGTAGATATTGATCGACTAGATAATTTAATGAATCTAGTAAGTGAGTTGATAATTACAAGATCTAGGCTAGAAGAAATTGGAGATTCAGAGAAAAAACATAATATGAATGATGCTATAGAATATCTCGGAAGAATAACTACAAGTCTACATGATGCAGTGATGAAAGTTAGAATGGTTCCTATTGAGAGAGTATTTAATAGATTTCCAAGGATGGTAAGAGATCTTTCAAAAGAGTTGGGTAAAGAAATAACATTGGTTATGTCAGGTGAAGAAACGGAAGTAGATAGAACTGTTATTGATGAGATAGGCGATCCACTGATTCATCTTATAAGAAATTCAATAGATCATGGAATAGAAGATCCAGAAACAAGGAAAAAGAATGGAAAGCCTGAAATAGGTACAGTTAAACTTATTGCTTATCCAGATGGAAATAGTGTGGTAATCGAGGTAGAAGATGATGGACAAGGCATTAACATTGAAAAAGTAAAATCAAAAGCTATTCAAAAAGGTCTTGTTACAGAAGAACAAGTAGAAAATATGGATGAAAAAGAAGCTGTGAATTTATTGTTTAGATCTGGGTTTAGTACAGCTGATAAAATATCTGATATTTCGGGAAGAGGCGTAGGCTTAGATGTTGTAAAGACAAAAATAGAATCCCTTGGAGGGATTGTTGAAGTAAAAACTTCTAAATATGGTAGTACATTTACAATAAGATTACCATTAACGCTTGCTATTATCCAAGCTTTGCTAGTAAATGTCGGTGCTGAAAAATATGCTATTCCTCTCAATTCAATAAAAGAAATTATAACAATAAAGCAAACAAAAATAAGAAAAATTCAAGATCAGGAAGTAGTATTATATAGAAATATAACATTACCGATATTAAGAATGAATAAAATATTAGATGTTAGTTCAAAAAATATGGATGCAGAAGATTTAATTGTAGTTGTAGTAAAAAAAGGAGATAAGACAGCTGGATTTATAGTAGATAGTCTAATAGGACAACAAGAGATTGTAATAAAATCTTTAGGAAAGTTTTTGTCAGGTATTAAGGCTATTGCTGGAGCTACTATTTTAGGAAATGGACAAGTTGCACTAATTGTTGATACAAATTCCCTTTTCTAATCTTAAAACTTATTAAAAAGGAGAGAAGATATAATGTCTGAAAAGGTAACTGCAACAGATAATCAATACGTATTATTTAAACTTGATAATGAGTCTTATGGAGTTAATATCCTTTATGTTGAAACAATTGAGAAAGTTATGGATATAACGAGAGTTCCTTATGCCCATTATTATGTAGAAGGAGTTATCAATTTAAGAGGGGAAGTAGTACCAGTAATTAATTTAAGAAAAAGGTTTAATTTACCACAGGTAGAAATAAATGATGAATCAAGAATCATTATTGTTTCTGTTGAAGATATGATTGTAGGATTATTAGTAGATTCATCTTCTGAAGTTTTGCAATTGGATCTTGAATCTATTGATGATGTTTCAAATATTAAAGAGAATATGAAAAATGATTATGTTAAAGGTATTGGTAAAGATGGAGAAAGGATTATTATTTTACTTGACTTAAAAAAAATTTTAGGAAATACAGCTATTAATGATGAGAACCAGAGAATTTAAGGTGGGATGAATATGGGAATTTCTATAGAAGAAATGAATAATATGCAGTTAGATGTTTTAAAAGAGGTAGGCAATATTGGTGCTGGTAATGCTACGACTGCTCTTGCAGTAATGCTCAATAGAAAAATAGATATGAATGTGCCGAAAGTTGAAATATTGGAATTTAATGAAGTCGTGGAGCTGTTAGGAGGAGCAGATGTACCTATATGTGGAGTATATTTTCATGTAGATGGAGATTTGACAGGAAATATAATGTTTATGTTAACAATGGATTCATCTAAACTGTTAGCTAATATGTTATTATTTAAGGAAAATAAGACTAAAGCTTTAGATGAAATTGAACAGTCGGCTTTGAAAGAAATAGGAAATATTCTTTCTAGTGCATATATTTCATCTTTAACAACTTTAACAGGATTAAATATGAAGATTTCTGTGCCTTCCTTGTCAATGGATATGGCTGGAGCTATATTGAGCGTACCTATTATTCAATATGGTCAAGTCGGAGATAAAGTTTTGGTGATTGAAACTGAATTTAATGAAGGAGACAATGATATAAAAGGATTCTTTTTCTTAATACCTGATGTAGATTCTTTTGATGTATTGCTAAAAAGTTTAGGAGTACTAGAATAATGTCACAAATTATTAAAGTAGGCATGGCAGATTTAAACGTTACAAAGGGTGAAGGTGTTTTAACTACATTAGGTTTAGGTTCATGTGTAGGGGTTACTTTGTATGACCCCATTACAAAAGTAGCTGGTCTTGCACATATTATGCTACCTTCAAGCAAAGCAATAAGAAACAATACAAATCCAGCTAAATTTGCAGATACAGCTATTGTCTTATTGTTAGAAGAAGTTTTAAAGGTTGGGGCTATTAAAGGTAGATTGGTAAGTAAATTGGCAGGGGGAGCACAAATGTTTGCTTTTGCAAATAAAAATGATATCATGAAAATTGGTGAAAGAAATACAATTGCTGCAAAAAAGATATTAAAAGAATTAAAGATACCAATAATAGCAGAAGATACTGGTGGTAACTTTGGTAGAACAATAGAACTTTATGCAAATTCAGGTATGATCATTGTAAAAACAATAGGTAGAGGTACGAAACAAATATGAATGGAGCTATATTCTATGAAAATTATGCAATCTATACCATATGTAATTCTTATCGTTTGTATATTTGTTAGTACAATTATAGCTATGGTTCATAATATGGATTTTAGTGTATTTTTAAAGCGAACAAGTGTATTTTATTTGATTATATTTTTTGGTTCTAAAATTTGTATTCATCAAATTGTAAAAGCTAAAGAAATGTTAAGTAATGTGAGTAAAATAGATATGGTTGTTTCTTCTAAAGAAATTGAAACTGGGACTGATATTAATGAAGAAGATGTTAGCTTTTCCCCCCTAGATTTAGAACAACAAAAAGTAGCAGTATTTACCAAAGTAGATGAAAATAATAAATCATAGGGGGAGATATGATGTCTAACATGTACTTATGGGAAAAATATATTAAAACAGGAGATAAAAAGATTAAAGAACAATTGATTATAAAGTATATTGATTTAGTTAAAATTATAGCTGGGCGTTTATATGTTAATTATGGAAATAATATCGAATTTGATGATTTGGTTAGCTATGGTATTTTTGGTTTATTAGATGCAATAGATAAATTCGATCCGTCAAAGAATGTAAAATTTGAAACTTATGCATGTATTAGAATTAGAGGATCAATTATTGATCAACTTAGGGCACTTGATTGGATACCTAGGTCTGTTAGACAAAAATATAAAAAAATAGAGGACGCTTATAAATCAATAGAGAATAAATTGGGAAGAAGTGCAAAAGATGAAGAAGTTGCTTTAGAATTAAACATATCACTAAATGAATTAAGTACTCTGATAGCAGAAGTACATTCTTTTTCAGTTATTTCATTAGAAGAAAAAATTTTAAATAATGCAAATTTCACTATTATAGATGATGATATAAATATTGAACCTCAAGCATTTTTAGACCAAGAAGAAATTAAGAAAATTTTACTAGATTTAGTAAATGAATTACCAGAAAAAGAAAAAAAGATTATTAGTCTTTATTATTATTCGGAGTTAACATATAAAGAAATTTCTACTATTTTAGGAGTTTCAGAATCTAGAATTTCTCAATTACATACAAAAGCAATTATAAAATTAAAAAGTAAGCTTGAAAAACTTTTATAAATAGAATAATGGGGGATTTATGGAGAGAAAATCAATCATTGTAGAAGGAAAAACTATTTTAAATATTATTCCAAGGAAAGAATAGTTTTCTCTTAATTTATCCCCAAAAAATAAATTGGAAGGCCTATAATTATAAAAGAAATTGTTGAAAATCTAGAAAAAAACGGTATTAATAACGTTGATATAGATAAAATTAGATCAATTTTAGAGAAAAATAAATTTATTGAGGATTTGAAAATACCATATGTGGGAAAATAATGGGAGATGATGGATATGTCTATAAAACCTATAGATTTTCAAATACTCGTTTCAAAAACACAGCAATTATCACGTGAAAAGCATGTATTTGATAATAAAGTAAAAACTGAACAGGAACATTTAATCCAGCAAGATAAGATAAATGTAGAGCACCGATTAAATAGAGTCAATAAATTTGAAAATAAAGAGAATCCACATATAAAAGATAATCAAGATAATAAAAAAGAGAGGCATAATAAAAAATCAAATGTAAAAAAACAAAGTGATAAAAAAGAAAAAGGTAAAAAAATTTCAACTAAAATTGGATCAAATATTGATATTAAAATCTAAAAATTTGGTGATTAGATATGATAAATTATATTCTTTTTTTTATAGGAATTATTATTGTGTTAGTAGCTATTTTATTATTGAAAAAAAATAAAGCTTCTCAATCTTATATTGATTTGCAAATAGCTAAAGATAAAGAAGCTAAATTGTTAGATAGTATTGATTTGGCTGAAAAAGTAATAGAAGAATTGAAAATTATAAGTGAAAGTACAGTTGATTGTTTAGACAGAAAAACTAATGATATTTACAAGGTACTTCAAACTGTTGATCGAAGAATTGAGGAATATTTATCAATAATAAGAGATATAGAAGAAAAAAAACAAAAAAACAATGTATTTTATGAAGTACATAAGGATGAATATCTAGAAATAGAAAACAACAAGAATGATGAAAATATAAAAAAGATTTTCTGTTTATTGGATAAAGGATATTCACCTGCTCAAATCGCTAAGAAGCTTGATAAAGGAATTGGAGAGATACAATTAATATGCAACCTTAAAAAGAGGTGATGGTTTGAAAAAAGATGTATTAATAGGAATCTTGCTAGGTATTGGTATAGGATTTGTATTGTCATCAGGTTTGAATATTATAAAACCAAAAACAAATAAGCTTGCATTTAGTAAAGAATATATAAAATCAGAAGCAAAAAAAATAGGTATGATTGATCCTGCTGAATATTTTGATAAAACAGATAATAGTAAAATTGATTCTGAAAATAATAATATAAAATCTAATAATGAGATAATAATTAATATTCATAGGGGTTATACAAGTGAAGATGTGGCAAAAGTTTTAAAACAAAATAATCTAATATCATCTGAAAAAGAGTTTTTAAAAAAAGTATATATGAAAGGATTAGAGAATAGTCTTAGATGGGGAAAATATAAATTTAATTTAGAAGATTCGGAAGAAATGATTTTAAACAGAATTGTAAAAGGAGATTATATAAAGGATTAATATTCTTTATATATTTAATTTTAACAAGGTAGTATATTCAGTACATAAATGGAAATAATATTTTTGTATGTAATATATAAAATTTATTATTGCAAAACTTATGTATACTATGTTATACTACATAAGGTGATTGATCACACACACTCTGGAATTTTTAAAATGGTGCCGTAAGGTTTTTTAAAAAGATGAACAGAGTGGAGGAAAAAACCAGGGAGGTGAAGGAAATGTCAGTTATTTCAATGAAACAATTATTAGAAGCAGGGGTACACTTTGGACATCAAACTAGAAGATGGAATCCTAAAATGGCAGAGTACATTTTCACAGAAAGAAATGGGATCTATATTATAGATCTACAAAAAACAGTAAAAAAAATAGAAGAAGCTTATGCTTTTGTAAAAGAGGTTGCTGAGAGCAATAAGACAATTCTATTTGTAGGTACAAAAAAACAAGCTCAAGAATCAATTGAGCAAGAAGCAAAAAGAAGTGGAATGTACTATGTAAATCAAAGATGGCTTGGAGGTATGCTTACAAACTTTAAGACGATTAGAAAAAGAATTGATCGTCTTAACGAGTTAACGAGAATGGAAGAAGAAGGTATGTTTGATGTTCTTCCTAAGAAAGAAGTAATCAAGCTTAAGCATGAGCAAGAAAAACTTGAAAAATTCTTAGGTGGAATTAAAGAAATGGATGAGCTTCCAGGAGCAATCTTTGTAGTAGATCCAAGAAAAGAAAGAATCGCAGTTAAAGAAGCACAAAGATTAGGAATACCTGTAGTAGGTATTGTAGATACAAACTGTGATCCAGATGAAGTAGATTATGTAATCCCTGCTAATGATGATGCTATCAGGGCGGTTAAATTAATTACTGCTAAAATAGCGGATGCGATTATCGAAGGTAAACAAGGCGAACAAATGGAAGAATAATTATAAAGGGTAAGGGTTAAGAAGGAATTTGATTTCCTTCCTTCTCTTACCCATTCTAATATACTTAATCTACGTGAGGAGGCAATTATATGACTATTACAGCAGCAATGGTGAAAGAACTAAGAGAAAAAACTAGTGCTGGAATGATGGACTGTAAAAAAGCTTTAACAGAGGCAAATGGAGATATGGAAAAAGCAGTTGAAGTTTTGAGAGAAAAAGGATTAGCAAAAGCTGCTAAGAAAGCAGGAAGAATTGCAGCAGAGGGTCTTGTAGAATCTTATATACACGGAGGAAGAATAGGTGTATTAGTCGAAGTTAATAGTGAGACTGATTTTGTTGCAAAAAATGATGAATTCAAACAATTTGTTAAAGATGTAGCTATGCAAATTGCAGCTTCAAATCCACAGTACATAAGAAGAGAAGATGTTCCAAAAGAAATTATTGAAAAAGAAAAAGAAATTTTAAGACAGCAAGCTTTAAATGAAGGAAAGCCTGAAAAAATAGTAGATAAGATGGTAGAAGGAAGAATTGAAAAGTTCTATAAAGAAGTATGTTTATTAGAACAACAATTCATCAAAAATCCAGATATTACAATCCAAGAGTTACTAAATGAAAAAATTGCTAAAATTGGAGAAAATATTTCTATAAGAAGATATGCAAGATTTGAAGTAGGCGAAGGTTTAGAGAAAAAAGAAGAAAACTTTGCAGAAGAAGTGGCTAAACAAATTAATAAATAGCTAATATAACAATTAAACATAGAGAACACAATGAGTGTTCTCTTTTTTAAAATCACCTAAAATAATTTTAAAGGTTTTTTAGCAGAAATGTAGAATAATAAAAACGGAGGTTATTAATCGTGAGGCCTAAATATAAAAGAGTCATATTAAAATTAAGTGGGGAAGCTTTAGCTGGAGAAAGAGGTTTTGGTTTAGATGAAAAGACTCTTGATGCAATTGCAGCACAAGTTAAAGAAATTTCAGACTTAGGAGTTGAAGTTTCTATTGTAGTTGGAGGAGGAAATTTTTGGAGAGGTCGAAGTGGCAAAGGTATGGATAGAACAACAGCTGACTACATGGGAATGTTAGCAACAGTTATTAATGCATTGGCCTTGCAAGATGCTCTTGAAAGTATTAATATTTTAACTCGTGTTCAAACAGCAATTGAAATGAGACAAATAGCTGAACCTTATATAAGAAGAAAAGCTGTAAGACATTTGGAAAAAGGTAGAGTTGTTATTTTTGCTGCTGGAACAGGAAACCCATATTTTTCTACTGATACAACAGCAGCTTTACGTGCAGCTGAAATTGAAGCTGAAGTAATTCTTTTAGCAAAAAAAGTAGACGGTGTGTACGATTCAGATCCAAATGTAAATGCAGATGCTAAAAAATTTGATGAGTTGACCTATATTGATGTGTTAAATAGGGGTTTAGGAGTAATGGATTCTACAGCGACTTCATTATGCATGGATAACAAAATTCCGATAGTTGTATTTGGCTTAAGTCAGCCTGAAAATATTAAAAAAGTAATTTTAGGAGAAAAAATTGGTACATTGGTAAAGGAGGTATAAATTATGCATATGCAAGTACATAAAGAATTAGAGGAAAAAATGCAAAAAACTATAAGAGTTTTTAAAGAAGACCTTAGTACTATTCGAGCAGGAAGAGCAAATCCAGCATTACTAGATAAAATTATGGTAGAATATTATGGAACACCTACGCCATTAAAACAAATAGCAAATATCTCTGCACCGGAGCCTAGATTATTAACGATACAACCTTATGATAATACAGCTATTCAAGCAATTGAAAAAGCTATAACGCAATCAGATTTAGGTATTAATCCATCAAATGATGGTAAAATAATTAGACTTGCAATACCACAATTAACTGAAGAAAGAAGAAAAGAATTAATAAAAGTTGTAAAAAAGACTGGAGAAACAGCAAAAGTAGCTATAAGAAATGAGAGAAGAAACGCAAACGATAAATTGAAAAAAATGCAAAAAAATGGTGAAATAACTGAGGACGATTTAAAAAAAGCAGAAGATGAAGTACAAAATATGACTAATAAATCTATTGAAATTATAGATGAATTAATCAGCAAAAAGGAAAAAGAAATGATGGAGGTATAATATTTGAAAATAGTACCTGATGTAGTTGGATTTCCATTAGAAAAAGCGATTAATTTATGTAAGCTTTCAGAGATTCAAATATCCATAAAAAAAACTCAATCACCTAAGATGTTGGAAGAAGCAGGTGAATGTAGAGTAATTAAGCAGGAAAATATTGATAAATATATTGAATTAATAGTTAGCTATTTTTAAGCCCCCGATATATTAGGGGGTTTAAAAATATTTCTTTTAGTCAGAATAAGCGGAGGAATTATGAAATGAAATCTATGAAAAATTTTTTTTCTAAAGGAAATAATACAGTTGATGAAAGAGGGCTAGATTTAAATAATTTACCTAAACATATTGCAATTATTATGGATGGAAATGGCAGATGGGCAAAAAAGAGAGGACTGCCAAGAACGGCAGGACATAAGGCTGGGGTTGAGGCTTTAAGGGAAATTATTAAAGTATCATCAGAACTTGGTATTCAATTTTTAACTTTGTATGCTTTTTCTACAGAAAATTGGAAAAGGCCAACAGAAGAAGTATCAGCTTTAATGCAGTTGTTAATCTACTATTTAAGAAAAGAAATTAGTGAATTACATAAAAATAATGTAAAAATAAAAACTATAGGAGATATTAGTAGACTTCCACAAGCAGCGCAAGCAGAAATTTATTCTGCGATTGAATTGACAAAAAATAATGATGGTTTAGTAGTAAATATTGCATTAAATTATGGTGCAAGAGATGAGATAATTAATGCAGTTAAAAACATTTGTCAAGAAGTAAAAAATGATAAAATAAATATTAATGAAATTAATGAAGATATTTTTTCGAAATTTTTATATACTAAAGAAATACCAGACCCAGATCTAGTAATTAGACCAAGCGGTGAATTGAGGATTAGTAATTTCTTACTTTGGCAAATTGCTTATAGTGAATTTTGGTTCTCTGATATTTTTTGGCCAGATTTCGATCGAAAATGTTTGATAAAAGCAATTATTGATTATCAAAACAGAGATAGAAGATTTGGGGGAATTAAATAAAGGCGGTGACAATGATGCGCATAAGAATTATATCTGCTGTACTTGCTGTGCCATTGTTTTTGTTTGTTGTTATGAAAAAAGGTATTATTCTTGATATATCTATAGCTATATTAGCATTAATAGCTATAAGTGAATTTTATAATGCTTTTAAAAACATGGATATTTTTCCATCAATGTCCATTAGCGTATTTAGTATTATTTTTATGTTTATTATCAATTTAAAATCTATTACGATAGAAATGATTATGGTTTGGTTTTTTATTAACATGTTATTGATTTTAATAAGTAACTTATTTAAAAAAGAGTTTGATATTTTATCATTAAGTATTACAGCTATGGGAACATATTACATAGTATTTTTTATGTATCATATTGTTTTTATTGCACATCATTATAAATATAGCCAACTAATATGGATGATATTTATTGTTGCATGGGCAACAGATACTTTTGCGTATTTTACTGGTTATTTTTTGGGGTCTAGAAAGCTTTGTCCTAAGATTAGCCCTAAAAAAACTGTAGAAGGTGCTATTGGAGGTATATTAGGTAGCGTTATTATAAGTAGTATATTTGCTTATTATGTTGTACCTGAAATTTTGTATCATTGTATACTAATTGGTTTTTTAGGAAGTATTCTAGGTCAACTTGGAGATTTAACAGCATCGATTTTTAAAAGATATACTGGAATTAAAGACTTTGGAAAAATAATGCCAGGGCATGGAGGCATTTTAGATAGATTTGATAGTATACTTTTTACTGCACCAGCAGTATATTATTATATTGTTTTATTTATAAAGTAGTTAATATTTTTTGAAAAAGGCAGTTATGCCTTTTTGTACTTTGATATTTTTTAAATACCTTTGAAAGGATGATCTTATGAAAAATATTAGTATATTAGGATCTACAGGTTCAATAGGAACGCAAACACTTGATGTTGTTCGCAATAATAAAGAAAAGTTTAATGTAGTTGGACTGAGTGCGAATAATAATATTGATCTACTTGAGCAGCAAATAAAAGAATTTAAACCAGAAGCAGTAGCAGTTATGAACGAAAAAAAGGCTTTAGAACTTAAGAAAAGAATAGGGAATTCAAAAACAAACGTTTTTCATGGAATAGATGGATTAGTTACAATAGCAACTTTAGAAAATGCAGATTTAATTGTTACATCAGTAGTAGGAATGATAGGATTAATTCCTACAATTAAGGCGATACAATGCAAAAAAAATATTGCTCTAGCTAATAAAGAAACTTTAGTAACTGCTGGAGAAATTGTTATGAAAGAAGCTAAAAAAAATGGTATTTCTATTCTTCCAGTAGACAGTGAACATAGTGCAATATTTCAATGTATGATGGGATATACCTTGAAAGATATTGAAAGAATTATATTAACAGCTTCAGGGGGACCTTTTAGAGGATTTAATAAGGATCAATTAAAAAATGTAACAGCTACAGAAGCATTAAAGCATCCTAAGTGGAATATGGGTAAAAAAATAAGTATTGATTCAGCTACGCTTATGAATAAAGGACTTGAGGTAATTGAGGCAAAATGGTTGTTTGATTTAGATATAAACAAAATTGAGGTTGTTATACACCCTCAAAGTATTATTCATTCAATGCTAGAGTATAAAGATAGTTCTATTATTGCTCAAATGGGTTATCCAGATATGAGAATTCCTATCCAGTTTGCACTTACATATCCTGACAGGATTATAAATAACTATAAAAAATTAGATTTATTAGAAATTTCATCATTAACATTTGAAAAGCCAGATTTAAATACTTTTCCTTGTTTAAAACTTGCATATGAGGCATTGAGAGTAGGTGGAAGTTTACCAACGGTTTTAAATGCAGCAAATGAAGAACTTGTTGAGCTTTTCATACAGGGGAAAATAGGATTTTATGATATACCAAAGACAATTGAATTTATCCTAGAAAAGCATGATGTGGAATATAAGCTTGATATAGATAAAATTATTGATATTGATAAATGGACAAGAAATTTTGTAAAAAATATTCTCCTTTAAGGCGGTGTAAATATGGGAACAATATTGGTTGCTTTACTAATTTTTGGTCTTTTAGTAGTATTTCATGAATTTGGTCATTTTAGTATTGCTAAACTTGTAGGGATTAAAGTGCATGAATTTGCAATAGGAATGGGACCTAGAATATTTAAAGTAAAAGGTAAAGAAACAGAGTATTCAATCAGGATTTTCCCTATGGGTGGTTATGTTAAGATGGAAGGTGAAGATGAGGCTTCAGAAGACGAAAGAAGCTTTAATAACAAACCATTATGGGCTAGAATTCTAGTGATTATAGCAGGGCCATTTATGAATTTTGTTTTGGCAATTCTTTTGTTTACAATTATATTTTATATGATAGGATTTCCAACTACTATAATTAGTGAAGTTACACCAAATCTTCCTGCACAAATGGCAGGAATTGAGCCGGGAGATAGAATTGTTGCAATTAATGGTGAGGAAATTAATAGTTGGGAAGAAATTGTGAAAACTATTCATTCAAATAAAGATAAAAAGCTTCATATAACTTTAATAAGTGATGAAACTGAAAAAAATGTTTATATTAAGCCAGTTATTAAAGAAGAAACAAAGCAAGCTATTATTGGTATTACTCCTAAATTTAAGAAATCTTTCACAAAATCTATTATAACTAGTTTTGATAGAATGATATATGTGATGGATGGTATGTTAGATTTCTTTAAAAAGCTTTTTGGAGGAAAAGCTTCTACTAAAGATGTTGTAGGTCCAGTAGGGATTATTTATTTAGTTGGAGAAGCTGCTAAGACAAACATATATAGCGTGTTATCATTAGCTGCATTGATAAGTATAAACTTAGGAATGGTTAATTTATTACCTATTCCAGCATTAGATGGAGGGAGGTTATTTTTTCTAGTTATTGAAGGTTTAATTGGTAAACCTCTTGATCCAGAAAAAGAAGGATTTATTCACTTGACAGGATTTATATTATTAGTTGGTTTGATGTTGTTTATGGTATATAAAGATATTATAAGATTTTATGGATTTTAAGGTTGGTGTAAAAATGAAAATACGCAGAAAAAAAACAAAAGTAGTTTCATGCAAAGATGTAAAAATTGGAGGAAATTTTCCTATTACAGTTCAATCCATGACAAATACAGATACAAGAGATATTAAGCGGACTGTTGAGCAGATTAAACGTTTAGAAGAAGCTGGTTGTGAAATTGTAAGAGTAGCAGTGCTGGATTTAGAGGCTGCAGATGCAATTAGAGAAATTAAATTAAAAACGTCAATTCCTATTGTAGCAGATATACATTTTGATTATAGATTGGCACTACAGTCTATAGAAAGTGGAATTGATAAATTAAGATTAAATCCAGGAAATATAGGGGATCCTGAGCGAGTAAGAAAAGTTGTCATAAAAGCAAAAGAACGAGGCATTCCAATAAGGATAGGTGTAAACGCAGGGTCTATTGATAAAAAAATTTTTGATAAATACGGAGGTATTACACCTGAAGCTATGGTTGAAAGTGCATTAGAACATGTAGCTATTCTTGAAAACTTAAACTTTGAAGATATTATTATTTCTTTAAAAGCATCAGATATAAAATTAACTATAGAAGCCTATAGATTAATTTCAAATAAGGTAGAGTATCCACTTCATATTGGTATAACGGAAGCAGGTACTATAAGAGGTGGGACAATAAAATCCTGTATAGGAATAGGTTCACTATTATTAGATGGGATAGGGGATACTTTAAGAGTTTCACTAACAGGAGATCCAGTCGAAGAAGTAAAGTTAGGTAAAGAAATTTTAAAATCTATAGGAATAAGAAACAAAGGTATAAAAATTATATCTTGTCCAACTTGTGGTAGATGTCAAATTGATTTAATACATTTAGCGAATAGTATAGAAAGAAAACTTGAGAGTATAGATAAACCTTTATCTGTTGCTATTATGGGCTGTGCAGTAAATGGGCCTGGAGAAGCAAAAGAAGCAGACATAGGAATTGCTGGAGGAAAATCATCTGCACTATTGTTTAAGAAAGGAAAAATCATAAAAAAAATAAAAGAAGATAGAATAGAAGAAGCACTACTGGAAGAAATTTTAAAAATGTAAATCCTCTTTCACACAACAGAACGCATAATATATATCAAATGAAAGGGGGATACATGTGAATTGTTTGTTAAGCAAAATAATGAGTAGTTTTGCTCCAAATATTACATTAGCTATAGACCCAGTTGTTGAGAAAATAAAATATCATAAGGAAAAGAAAAAATTAAGTTTCATGTTAGTTTCTAACAAGATTGTGAATAATATTATTTTGGATGATTTAAAAAAAGATCTGAAAAAAAATATTCCTTTTATAAAGGAAATAAATTTTGAAATTTCATATAATACTATTAAGCTTAATGAAAAAAATATTTCTATTTATTGGGGAAATATTATTTATACTTTAAGCAAAATAATGCCAGCATCATTAGGTTGGCTTAAAAATGTAAACTACGAATTAGAAAATGAAACTTTATTGATTAGAGTTGAAAGTTCTATAGGAGTAGAGAATTTAAAAGAAAAAAAAATTGATATATTTATACAAAAAATGATTAAGTCAGAGTTTAACCAAAATATAAGGGTAGTTATTGAGAGCTTAAAGGAATTAAATTGTGATGATAAAGGCATGTACTTAAAAGAGAAAGAAATTGAGATACAATCGCTTGTTCAAGATATATTTCAAAATACAAAAAATAATATTGATAAAATACAAACAAAAAAATCAATACAGGATACTAGAAACGGAGAAATAATAATAGGTAAAAAATTCAATGATCCTATAATACCTATTCCAAATATTAATGAAGAGTCAGGGGTTGTATCTATTAAGGGTGAAATATTTGATGTTGAATGTAAGGAATTAAAAAATGGAAAAAACCTGTTTGTGCTAAGTGTAACGGATTATAAAGGATCTATTGCAGTTAAAATTTTTGCAAAGAAAGAACAACTTGATACATTAAGTCAAAATTTAAACAAGGGCAAATATATTAAGGTAAGAGGAGAAGCTAGATACGATTCATTTTCAAGAGAATTAGTTATTATGGCAAAAGATATTATGAAAGAAGATATAAAACTTAGAATAGATAGTGCTTTAAATAAGAGAGTAGAATTACACACTCATACACAAATGAGTTCTATGGATGGGGTATCTTCTGCAGCAGCTATTATAAAGAGAGCAGCTCAATGGGGGCACCCTGCTATTGCGATAACTGATCATGGTGTAGTTCAAGCTTTTCCTGAAGCTATGGATGCTGCAAAAAAAAATGGAATAAAAGTGATTTATGGTGTAGAAGGTTATTTGGTAAATGATGGAGAACCTATTGTAATAGGGAATAATAACAAAAGTATTAATCAATGCTATGTTGTATTTGATATAGAAACAACTGGATTATCTAGTAAAAATGATAAAATAACAGAAATTGGAGCAGTTAAAATAAAGAATGGTGATATTATAGACCGTTTTACTGCATTGGTAAATCCTGAAATTCCTATACCATCAAAGATTGTTGAATTAACTGGTATTACTGATAGTATGGTAAAAAATGAGCCCAATATTGAAGAAATTTTACCGAAATTTTTAAAATTTATAGAAGATGTTCCTGTTGTTGCCCATAATGCTGGTTTTGATACATCGTTTATCAAAGAAAATTGTAATCGATTAGGACTGACTTTTACTAATCCAATTGTAGATACATTGCGTTTATCAAAGATTTTGCTACCAAATTTGAAAAAATATAGATTGAATATTATTGCTAAAGAACTTGGCGTAGAATTAAAAAATCATCATAGGGCTGTTGATGATGCTGAGGCAACAGCAAATATTTTTATAAAATTTTTAACAATGCTAGAAGAAAAAGGCATTGAGAAATTGAATGAATTAAATGATTTATATTCAAAATCTGTAGATATAAAAAAGTTAGACACGTATCATGTAATTATATTAGTTAAAAATTATACAGGATTAAAAAACTTATATAAAATCATTTCAGTTTCTCATTTGGAACATTTTTACAAAAGGCCAAGAATTCCAAAATCATTACTTTCACAAATGAGAGAGGGGTTAATTATAGGTACTGCGTGCGAAGCTGGAGAATTGTATAGAAGTATAATTAATAACAAATCAAAGAGAGATATTGAGAACATTATAAAATACTATGATTATTTAGAAATACAACCTGTAAGCAATAATAAATTTTTAATAGATAAAGGATTAGTAAAAAGTGCTGAAGAATTAAGAGAAATTAATGAGCAGATTGTTAATTTAGGAAAAAAATTCAATAAACCTGTAGTAGCAACTGGAGACGTACATTTTTTAGATCCACAAGATGAAGTTTATAGAAGAATATTAATGGCTGGGCAAGGATTTAGTGATGCAGATGAACAAGCGCCTCTATATTTAAAGACGACAGATGAAATGTTGGAAGAATTTGGATATTTAGGAAAAGATAATGCTATAGATGTAGTTGTTAACAATCCAAATAAAATTGCCTGTATGATAGAAGAAATTAAACCTATTCCAGAAGAAACATATCCACCAGTAATTGAAGGTGCAGATGATGATTTAAGGAATATGTGTTATGAAAAGGCAACTAGAATATATGGAAATCCATTACCTGAGATTGTTCAAAAAAGATTAGATAGAGAACTTAATTCTATTATTAGTAATGGCTATGCTGTAATGTATATTATTTCTCAAAAGCTTGTAACAAAATCATTAGAGGATGGATATCTTGTAGGGTCAAGGGGTTCTGTTGGTTCATCTTTTGTTGCTACTATGAGTGATATTACGGAAGTAAATCCATTACCACCACACTATATTTGTCCAAATTGTAAGAATTCAGAATTTATTACAGATGGTTCAATTGGAAGTGGTGCAGACTTACCAGATAAAAAATGTCCTTTATGTAATGAAGAATATGCAAAAGATGGACATGATATTCCTTTTGAAGTTTTTCTTGGTTTTGAAGGAGATAAAGAGCCAGATATAGACCTAAATTTTGCAGGAGAATATCAACCTAACGCTCATAAATATACAGAAGTATTGTTTGGAGAAGGTTATGTATATAGAGCAGGTACTATTGGAACCATAGCAGAGAAAACTGCATATGGATTTGTGAAAAAATATTTTGAAGAAAAACAAATGATAATAAATAATAGAGAAATTGAGAGACTTGCACGTGGATGTACAGGAGTAAAAAGAACTACTGGACAACATCCTGGAGGGGTTATGGTAGTACCGAATTATAAAGATGTTTTTGATTTTACACCTATACAATATCCTGCTAATGATAGTTCTTCAGGTGTCATTACAACCCATTTTGACTATCACTCTATTAGTGGTAGAATATTAAAACTCGATATTTTAGGACACGATGTGCCTACTATTATTAGGATGTTACAAGACATTACAGCGGTTGATCCAACAAAAATTCCTTTGGATGATCCAGAAACAGTTAAGATATTTACAAGTTTAGAGCCTTTAAACATTATAGATGATGATTTTGATTGTGAAGTAGGAAGTTTAGGTATTCCAGAGTTTGGAACGAAATTTGTTCGACAGATGTTAGTAGATACTAAGCCTACTACTTTTGCTGAATTAGTGCGTATAAGTGGATTATCTCACGGGACTGATGTTTGGTTGAATAATGCACAAGATCTGGTTAGGCAGAATATTGCTCCTCTAAAAGATGTTATTTCAACTAGAGATGACATTATGAACTATTTAATATATAAAGGGTTACCTCCTAAAGCATCTTTTAAGATAATGGAAAAGGTAAGAAAAGGAAAAGGATTAACTCCTGAGGATGAAAAAATGATGAAAGAAAATAATGTTCCTCAGTGGTATATTGATTCATGTAATAAAATTAAGTACATGTTTCCTAAGGCTCATGCCGTTGCTTATGTTATGATGTCTTTTAGAATTGCTTATTTTAAAGTTCATTATCCATTAGCTTTTTATGCAACGTACTTTACAACAAAGGCTTCAGATTTTGATGCTGAATTAGTTGTGAAAGGAAAAGAGACTGTAAAAAATAAAATAAAAGAATTAGAAGAACTAGGAAATACTTTATCACAAAAGGAGAAAGATTTACTAACTGTATTAGAAGTAGTTTATGAAATGTATTGCAGAGGGTTTGGTTTTTTACCTGTGGATATTTATGAATCAGATTCTGATAGATTTATTATTTCAGGGAATAATCTTCTACCACCACTTAGGGCACTTCAAGGGGTAGGAGAAAATGCAGCTAGAAGTATTTGTCAAAGTAGAAGAGATGGAGAATTCATATCTATTGAGGATATAAGAGAAAGAGCAAAAGTTACAAAAACTGTTATTGAAAATTTAAAGAATCATGGTTGTCTTAATGGATTACCTGAAACAAACCAGCTTTCACTATTTTAGAGTTGCATATTTATTTTGATTATGCTATAATTTTTACGATAGATATATAATATTTTGTAAAAAGAGTGGGACAGAGCCCACTCTTTGCTGTTATTGTAGAAAGAATAATGAATGTATTTTTTCGAAAGAATATGTATATATAATCAAATTAAGATTTTAAAATTTAGAGATAAAAGGAGGGATAAATTTGGCTAAAAAACGTGTTACGGATATTGTAGAAGAGATAGTTACACCTTATGTTAATGATAATCAAATAGAATTGGTAGATGTTGAATTTATAAAGGAAGGACAAAATTGGTTTTTAAGGGTATATATTGATAAAGAAGAAGGTATAAGTTTGGATGATTGCCAAAATGTGAGTGAGTTTTTAAGTGAAAAGCTGGATGAATTAGATCCAATTTCACAAAACTATTTTTTAGAAGTTTCTTCGCCTGGCTTGGATAGGCCATTAAAGAAGGAAAGAGATTTTGAAAAATTCAAAGGAAGAATTATTGAAGTTCATCTATATCAGCCTTATGATGGAAAAAAAATAATAGAAGGTGAGTTAGTAGGATTAAAGGATGGATGTGTAGTTTTAAAAGTTGATGGGGAAGAGATAGAAATCTCTAGGAAGAAAATATCTATAGTTAGACTTGCTGTTATAATTTAATAAGGAGGTGTATTATAATGAATGGAGATTTTATTGAAGCTTTAGATCAAATTGAAAAGGAAAAGGGCATTTCAAAGGATATTTTAATTGATGCAATTGAAGCTGCTCTAATTTCTGCATATAAAAGAAATTATGGAACTGCTCAAAATGTCAAAGTTTACATAAATAGAGAGTGTGGGGAAGTACGAGTATTTTCAGTAAAAAATATTGTTGAAACAGTAGAAAATGAATTGTTGGAAATTAGTCTTAAAGATGCAAAGGAAATAGATAGTAACTATGAAATTGGAGATGTTGTTGAAAAGGAAGTTACACCTAAGAATTTCGGTAGAATTGCTGCACAAACAGCCAAACAAGTAGTTGTACAAAGAATTAGAGAAGCAGAAAGAGGAATAATCTACGATGAATTTATAAATAGAGAAAGTGAAATTGTTACGGGTATTGTTCAAAGAATTAGTAAAGGAAATGTTTTTATTAATCTAGGAAGAACAGAAGCAATTTTAACCCCATCCGAACAAATCCCTGGAGAAGTATACAAGCATAATGATAGAATAAAAACTTATATTGTTGAAGTAAAAAAGACAACGAAAGGACCACAA
Organism: Crassaminicella thermophila; assembly: GCF_008152325.1. Classification (GTDB taxonomy): domain Bacteria; phylum Bacillota; class Clostridia; order Peptostreptococcales; family Thermotaleaceae; genus Crassaminicella_A; species Crassaminicella_A thermophila. The sequence goes on along the minus strand of NZ_CP042243.1, from coordinate 1,565,326 downwards.
ATACTTGTTTCAAGAACACATCCAGGTCTAGTAAAACGATTATTTGAATTAGAAGTTCCTGAGATTCATGATGGAATTGTAGAACTTAAAAGTATTGCTAGGGAAGCAGGTTCTAGAAGTAAGATTTCAGTATATTCTCATGATGAAAATGTTGATCCTGTAGGAGCTTGTGTAGGTCATAAAGGGACTAGAGTGCAAGCAATTGTAGATGAACTAAAAGGAGAAAAAATTGATATAATAAAATGGAGTGATGATCCTGAAGAACTCATTGCAAGTGCTTTAAGTCCTTCAAAGGTTTTAAAAGTAATTGTAAATGAAAGTGAAAAAACAGCATTAGTAGTTGTTCCTGATTATCAACTATCTTTAGCAATAGGCAAGGAAGGCCAAAATGCAAGATTAGCAGCAAAATTAACAAATTGGAAAATCGATATTAAGAGTGAATCACAATATCAAGAGCATAGTGAAGATTTGATACAAGAACAAGAATAGGAGGTATTCTATAATGAAAAAAAGAAAAATACCCCTAAGACAGTGTATTGGATGTATGAGTCAAAAACCTAAAAAAGAACTTATTAGAATTGTAAAGTCAAAAGATGGAGAGATTAAACTTGATATGACTGGAAAAGCTCATGGTAGAGGAGCTTACATATGTAATGATGTTGAATGTTTCAAAAAAATGCATAAAAAGAAAGCCTTAAATAAGGCTTTTCAACAGGAAGTTAATGAAGAGATTTACAATCAGTTACAAGAGGAGTTAATAAAAAATGAATGATAAAGTTTTCTCATTTTTAGGATTAGCTCAGCGTTCTGGCAATTTAGTGACTGGTGAGGATACATGTACAGCTTATATTAAAAAGAATGCCATAAATTTAGTCATAGTTGCAGAGGATGCATCAAATAATACAAAAAAGAAGTTTAAGGATATGACAATGTATAGAAATATTAATTTTGTAATATATGGAAACAAGAATGAGTTGTCACATGCTATTGGTAAAACAAACAGAGCGGTTTATGGCATTAAGGACAAAGAATTTGCAAAGAAAATTTTTTCCCTTATTAAGGAATAAAATAATTGTCCAAATAATTTAGGGGGTGAACGAACATGTCAAAAGTTAGAGTATATCAATTAGCTAAAGAATTAGGAATTTCTAGTAAAGAACTAATTGGTAAATTAGAAGAACTTGATATTGCTGTAACAAATCACATGAGCACGTTAGATGAAGATACGGTAGAAATAATGAAAGAACTTTATTATGAAGAACCTAAAGAAGAAATTGAAGATAAAAAACAAATAGATAAAAAAAATACGAAACAGAAAAAAAATAAGAATAATTCTGATGAAGTAGAATTACAAGCAGATAAAAAAATCATTATAATGCCTGATACTATTACTGTACAAGAGTTTTCAGAAAAAATTGAAAAGAGCGTATCAGAAGTAATTACTAAATTGATTGGTTTAGGAGTTTTTGCTTCAGCAAATCAACAAATCGATTTTGATACGGCAGCTTCAATTGCATTAGATTTTGGAATTGAAATTGAGAAGGAAGAGGAAAAGGAAGAAGTTGAATTAGGTTTAGAACAGACACCTGATAAACCAGAGGATTTAAAAGAGAGACCACCAGTAATTACTGTAATGGGACATGTAGATCATGGAAAAACTTCACTACTTGATGCAATAAGAAATACAAATGTTACTGCAAGAGAAGCTGGTGGTATAACACAACATATTGGAGCATCAGAAGTAGAAGTAAATGGTAAAAAAATTGTATTTTTAGATACGCCAGGACATGAAGCCTTTACATCTATGAGAGCCAGAGGGGCTAGCGTAACAGATATTGCTATTTTAGTTGTTGCAGCAGATGATGGTGTTATGCCACAAACATTAGAAGCAATTAGTCATGCAAAAGCAGCAAATGTTCCAATGATTGTAGCTTTAAATAAAATAGATAAACCAAATGCTAATCCAGACAGAGTAAAACAAGAATTGTCAGAAAATGGTGTTTTAATTGAAGAATGGGGTGGAGATACTATTTGTGTTCCTGTTTCTGCATTAAAAGGAGAAGGAATTGACAATTTATTGGAAATGATTTTGCTTGTTGCAGAAATGCAAGAGTTAAAGGCAAATCCAAATAAGCTTGCTACAGGAACAGTAATTGAAGCAAAATTAGATAAAAGTAGAGGACCAGTAGCTACTATTCTTGTTCAAAATGGAACATTAAAAGTAGGAGATCCTATTGTAGCTGGGGCATCTTATGGTCGTGTTAGAGCTATGTTAAATAGTAAGGGAAAGAATATAAAAAAAGCAGGGCCATCAACAGCTGTTGAAATTCTAGGTTTATCAGATGCGCCAGAAGCAGGAGATAAATTTAATGCAGTAAAGGAAGATAAAATAGCTCGACAAATTGTTGAAAAAAGACGTGCTAAAATTAGAGAAGAAAGCTTAAATGCAACTGCAAAAGTATCTTTAGAAGATTTGTTTAAGCATATAAAAGAAGGAGAAGTAAAGGAATTAAACATTATAGTAAAAGCAGATGTTCAAGGATCTGTAGAAGCTGTTAAACAATCATTAGTAAAACTAAGCAATGATGAAGTTAAAGTAAAAGTAATACATGGCGGTGTTGGGACGATTACTGAATCTGACATAATGCTTGCTTCTGCTTCAAATGCTATTATTATAGGATTTAATGTAAGACCTTCATCGACAGTAACAAATCTAGCAAAAAGAGAAAATGTAGATTTAAGAACATATAGAATTATATATGAAGCAATAGAGGATGTAGAAGCTGCTATGAAAGGAATGCTTGATCCAGAATACAAAGAAGTTGTATTAGGAAAAGTTGAAATAAGAGCAACTTTTAAAGTTCCAGGAGTAGGAACTATTGGTGGAGCATATGTTTTAGAAGGAAAAGTTATAAGAAATGCAAAAGTAAGATTAGTTAGAGATGGTATTGTAATATTTGAAGGTGCAATTTCATCATTAAAAAGATTTAAAGATGATGTAAAAGAAGTAGCTACAGGGTATGAATGTGGAATAGGACTTGAAAATTATAATGATATCAAAGAAGGAGATATTATAGAAGCATATATTATTGAGGAAGTTAAAAGAGGATAATAACTACCAAAGAAAGGTGGTTTTTGTATGGTTTATCAAAGAACAAATAGAATTAGTGAAGAGATAAAAAAAATCATCAGTAATTTAATATTAAATGAATTGAAAGATCCTCGTATTTCAACCCTGACAAGCATTGTTGATGTTGAAGTAACAAGAGATTTGAGATATGCAAATATTTTTGTTAGTGTATATGGATCTGAAGAAGAAAAGGAAAATACACTTATGGCATTAAAGAAGGCTTCAGGATTTATAAGAAAAGAAATGGGAAAAAATTTGAAGTTAAGATATACACCTGAACCTATATTTAAAATGGATGTTTCTATAGAGAAGGGGATCTATATTTCAAATTTAATCAATAAAATAAATAAAAAGGAAAATTTAGATGAAAATACAGAAAATAAATAATCCAAAAGAAATTGCTGAGCTTTTTTATAAAGCACACAATATTCTTTTGCTTCCTCATATTATTCCTGATGGAGATACGATTGGTTCATCGATAGCTTTGTATTTAGCATTAAAAAAATTAGGGAAAAATCCTTATGTATTGATAGAGGATGATATTCCGTATAATATTGAATTTCTTATGCCTTACAATATTTGTTATGATTTAGATGAAGAGATAGTTTTAGATTTAGTCGTATCTATAGATTGTAGTGATACTGATAGACTAGGAGATAGGAGAAAGTATGTCGATCAAGTGAAAAGTAGCTTAAATATTGATCATCATGTTACAAATACTAATTTTGCTATGTATAATTATGTTGATTCAAAAGCTGCAGCTACAGGAGAACTTGTATATTCTATTATTAAGGCTTTAGAAGTTCCTATTACAAAGGATATTGCTACTTGTATATATACAGCTTTATCAACAGATACTGGAAGTTTTAAATATGATAATACTTCTCCTAAAACTCATAGAATAGCTGCTGAATTACTTGAGAAAAATATAGATCTTAACCGTATAACTACAGAAATATACCAAAAAAAACCAATACATAAAGTAAGATTGTTATCTGCAGCTTTGAATACTCTTGAATTTTATTTTGAAGGAAAATTAGCTATTTTATCAATTACAAAAGACATGTTGGAGGAAAATAAAGCTAAAATAGAAGATGCAGATAATTTTATTGAATTTGCTAGAGATATTGATGGCGTGGAAGTAGGGGTTTTATTAAAAGAAGTGTCAAAAAACCAGATAAAAGTTGGATTTAGAGCTAAATATGATGTTGATGTGAGTAAGGTTGCAAAAGTATTTGATGGAGGAGGACATAAAAAAGCTTCTGGATGCACGATCTATAGCAGTATAGAAGAAGCAAAAAGAAATATTGTAAAGATAATAGATAATTATTTGTAGGTGATTAGTTTGAAAGGAATTATTAATGTTTTAAAACCTCCACATATGACTTCTCATGATGTTGTAAATTTCATCAGAAAAAAATTAAACATAAAAAAAGTTGGGCATACAGGAACTTTAGATCCAATGGCAGCTGGAGTATTGCCAATTTGCGTTGGAGCCGCAACTAAAATAAGTCAATATCTTTTAAATGATAAGAAAAAATATAGATGTGAAATGGTATTAGGTAGCAATACAGATACACAAGATAAATGGGGAAAAGTTATAAATACACGTACAGTAAATGTTACAGAGAAGGATATTTTAGATGTATTTGATTCTTTTAAGGGGGAAATATATCAAATACCCCCTATGTATTCAGCTTTAAAATATAAGGGAAAAAAATTATACGAACTAGCTCGTGAAGGAAAAGAAATTGAGAGAAAATCAAGAAAAATATTTATTTATGAGCTTGATATTATTCAAATAAATGAAAATGTTATTCTTTTTGATGTACTTTGTTCAAAAGGTACTTATATTAGAACTTTATGTGAAGATATTGGCAATGCACTAAATTGTGGTGCATACATGTCTTTTCTATTAAGAACAAAAACTGGAAAGTTTAGTCTTTGTGATGCTGTAACATTAGAAACTCTAAAAGAAGCATCTGTTAATGAAATTAATTTAAATTATTTATTTCCAATAGATTACCCAATTACACATATACCTAGAGTAAATGTAAAAAAAGAATCTGAAGTATATTTGAGAAATGGAAATAATCTTTATTATAAAAATATTGCATCTCATGATAATCTGATTGATGAAACTTTAGTAAGATTATACGTAGAAAATAAGTTTATTGCTTTAGGAAAGGTAAAAATGAAAAAAGAATTTTATATTGATGTTGACAGAGTTTTTTATTAAAGGGGCAATAATATGGAAGTTATAACCTCACTTGAAAATATAGAAATAGATTCAAATACAGGTATTGCATTAGGTAGTTTTGATGGTGTGCATATAGGACATCAGGCCTTAATTGTAAATTTAGTAGATGTCTGCAAAAAAAGCAATTTGAAAAGTGTTGTTTATACTTTTCGAAACCATCCTAGGAATTTAACTGTTTCAAATGGTGCTCCAAAAAGAATTATAACTGATAAAAAAAAGTTTCATCTCTTAGCTGAACTTGGAGTTGATTATACAGTTTTTATTGATTTTGATGATTATCAAAGAACATTAAGTCCAGAAAAGTTTATAAAAGAGATTTTAAAAGATAAATTTAAAATGAGTTATGCTGTTGTAGGTTTTAATTATAGATTTGGTTACAGAGCACAAGGAGATGCAGCTTTTTTGAATCATTTAAAAGAAAAATATTCTTATGATGTTATGATAGTAAAGGCTATAAATATTCAGGATGAAGTAATCAGTAGTACAAAAATTAGAGAATTTATTAGTAATGGAGATATAGGAAAAGCTAATCTATTTTTAGGAAGAAACTATTCAATTGTCGGAAATGTTATTCATGGAAAAGGCTTAGGAAAAGAGTTTGGATTTCCAACAGCAAATATTTTTGTTAATAAAGATTATATTTTACCAAGTTCAGGCGTTTACTTTACAAAGTGTATTATTGATAATAAAATGTACTATAGTATTACGAATATAGGGGTTAATCCTACAATAGGAAAGAATCCGATTAGTATAGAGACGCATATTTTTAAATTCGATGGAGATTTATATGGAAAAGAGATTGAAATTTTATTTTTTCAAAAATCTAGAGATGAAATGAAACATGAAAAAATACAAGATTTGATTTGTCAAATTAATAGAGATGTTCAACTTGCTAAAAAATTTTTCAACATATAATATTTTTGTTTACAATAAAGTACCAATATGATACAATCATATATGGTGATGAACCGGATGCTATGTAATACGAATCACCGACGTATTACTTGGCTTTTGGGGATATATATAAAGGAGGTGAAAGTAATGTCAATTAACAAAGAAGTAAAGCAATCTGTTATCAATGAATATAAGATGCACGAAAATGATACAGGTTCTCCTGAGGTGCAAATTGCTATATTAACAACTAGAATTAATGAGTTAAATGAGCACCTAAAAGTTCACAAAAAAGATCATCATTCACGTCGTGGGCTTTTAAAAATGGTAGGAAAAAGAAGAAATTTATTGAACTACCTAAAAAATAAGGATATCGAAAGATATAGAAGTATTATTCAGAAATTAGGATTAAGAAAGTAACTATTATTGAGCGGGAATATCCCGCTCTATTGTTTTATTAAATTACATAAAGGATTTTTCGAGTAAATGTAGGAAATAATATAAACAACGTCGAATTATTTTAATAATTAATAAAGGAGGAGGTAAATGATGGAGAGAACATTTAAAACTATTATAGGCGGTCGAACCCTTGAAGTGCAAGTAGGCAAAGTAGCACAATTAGCAAATGGTTCAGCCCTTATTAAATATGGTGATACAGTAGTTTTAGTTACTGCTGTTGCTTCATCTGAGCCAAAAGCAGGCATTGATTTTTTCCCATTAAGTGTTGATTATGAAGAAAGATTATACTCTGTTGGAAAAATTCCAGGAGGATTCATAAAAAGAGAAGGAAAGCCTACAGAAAAAGCAATTCTTACAGCAAGATTGATAGATAGGCCTATTAGACCGTTGTTTCCTAAAGGGTTTAGAAACGATGTACAAGTAGTAGCTACAGTACTTTCAGTAGATCAAGACTGTACACCTGATGTTGTTGCAATGATAGGTTCATCTATTGCTTTATCTATTTCAGACATACCTTTTGATGGGCCAACTGGTTCAGTAGTTATTGGATTAGTTGATGGAAAATTTGTAGTAAATCCTACATTAGAACAAAGAGAACAAAGTCAGATGCATTTAGTAGTTTCAGGCACAAAGGATGCAATTATGATGGTAGAGGCAGGTGCTAATATAGTTTCAGAGAAGATAATGCTTGATGCAATTATGTTTGCACATGAAGAAATAAAAAAAATTGTAAGTTTTGTTGAAGAAATTGTTCAAGAGGTAGGTAAGGAAAAAATAGAAGTTGAGTTATATAAGGTTGATGAAATTTTAGAGAAAGAAGTAAGAGAATTTGCTACTGAAAAAATGCTTCAAGCAATTAAAACAGTGGACAAACTTGAAAGAAATGAGAATATGGAGAAGGTAAAAACTGAAACATTAGAATATTTTGAAGAGAAATATCCTGAAAATCTTAAAGACGTAGGAGAAGTTTTATATCAAATTACAAAAGAGCAAGTAAGACAAATGATTACAGAAGAAGGGATAAGACCTGATAATCGTAAGGCTGAGGAAATAAGACCTATTTCAAGTGAAGTAGCTGTTTTACCTAGAACTCATGGAACAGGATTGTTTACTAGAGGACAAACTCAGGTACTTACTGTAGCAACATTAGGAGCTATAGGAGATGCTCAAGTTATAGATGGATTAGGAGTTGAAGAATCAAAGCGATATATGCATCATTATAATTTTCCTCCTTATAGCGTTGGAGAAGCAAGATTTTTAAGAGGTCCAGGAAGAAGAGAAATTGGACATGGAGCTTTAGCTGAACGAGCATTAGAACCTGTTATACCTTCAGAAGAAGAGTTTCCTTATACGATTAGACTTGTATCTGAAGTATTAAGTTCAAATGGTAGTACTTCTCAAGCATCTGTATGTGGAAGTACATTAGCTTTACTTGATGCAGGTGTGCCGATTAAAGCGCCAGTAGCAGGTATAGCAATGGGGTTAATAAAAGAAGAGAACAAAGTGACTATATTGAGTGATATTCAAGGAATGGAAGATTTCCTAGGAGATATGGACTTTAAGGTTGCGGGGACAAAAGAAGGTATTACTGCTATTCAAATGGATATAAAGATACATGGTATTGATAAAGAAATATTGCAAAAAGCATTAGAGCAAGCAAGAAAGGGAAGATTATATATTCTTGATAAAATGTGTGAAGCAATTTCAGAACCTAGACAAGAACTATCTCCGTATGCGCCAAGAATTATTAACATAACTATTGATCCTGAAAAGATAAGGGAAGTGATCGGACCAGGAGGAAAGACAATTAGCAAGATTATTGATGAAACAAATGTAAAAATTGATATAGAAGATGATGGAAGAGTTTTTATAACTGCAGCAAATGTAGAAGAAGGTAGTAAAGCATTGAAGATGATAGAGGGAATTGTTAAAGAAGCAGAAGTCGGAGAAATATATATGGGGAGAGTAGTCAAAATTCTTAATTTTGGTGCATTTGTAGAAATACTTCCTGGTAAAGAAGGATTACTTCACATTTCACAAATTGCTAAAGAAAAAATAGGAAAAGTTGAAGATGTATTAAAGGTAGGAGATGAAGTTTTAGTAAAAGTCATAGAAATTGATAAACAAGGAAGGATTAATCTGTCTAGGAAAGCCGTTCTAGATAATGATCAATCTAGTCAAAAAGAATAGAAAGCATAAACCAATAGGGTTTATGTTTTTTTTATATTTAGAATGAAATAATGCAAAATTTATTGAATAAATATTATAGATTTGAATATGCATCTACTATGAAAGGAGGTTTAAAAATGAGAGTTTATATAATAAATAAAAAAAATTTAATGATTATTTGTACTGTTATAATATTACTCTTAATTTTTTTTACTGAAGAAAGTATTAATACATTTTTTACAAAAGAGAATGAAGAACCTATTAGAAAAGTAGATCCAAGTATAAAAAGGATGGCATTTACATGTAATGTAGATTGGGGAAATGAAGAGATTCCAAAATTATTAGATATTTTAGAAGAAAAGGGTGTAAAAATAACTTTTTTTGTTACAGGAAGATGGGCATATAATAATGTTGAATTATTAAAACTTATTCACAGTAAAGGACATGAGATAGGAAATCATGCTTATAGTCATAAGATGCATAGCAAAATAAGTAAGAGACAAAATTATATTGAAATTAAGAAAACAGAAGAAGTTATTGACAATATATTAGGTGTGAAGCCAAAATATTTTGCACCACCATCAGGAGATTATAATGATACAACTTTAGAGGTTGCAAAAGAGCTTGGTTATAAGACTATACTATGGAGTATAGATACTATTGATTGGAGAAAAGGATCTACAAAAGACATAATTATTAAAAGGGTAATGAATAAACCACATGCAGGAGCAATACTTTTAATGCATCCTAAACCAGCTACAGTGGAAGCTTTACCATATCTAATAGATAAGATTAAGGAAGAGGGGATAGAGATAGGAACTATATCGGACTTACTTAATAAATAAATTAAGCTTTTCATGTAATTCTTTTTTCTTGATTATTATTAAATACTAACTTATAATATCTATATGTTATTTACTAATAAAATTAGGAGGAAAAGATGTATCAAAAATATAGATTAAGTAATGGCGTAAGAGTTGTTTTAGAGAAAATTCCACATGTAAAATCAGTATCATTAGGATTTTGGATTAAAACAGGTTCTATTAATGAAAATATTAAAAATAATGGTATTACACATTTTATCGAGCATATGTTGTTTAAAGGAACAAAAAATAGAACAGCTAAAGAAATTGCTGAATCAATAGATGATATTGGAGGGCAATTAAATGCATTTACCAGTAAAGAATGTACATGTTACTACGCAAAAGTATTAGATGCACATGTTAATGTAGCAGTTGATGTATTAACAGATATGTTATTTAACTCTACCTTTAGATCTACAGAAATAGAAAAAGAAAAAAGTGTAGTATTAGAAGAGATTAATATGTATGAAGATTCCCCGGAAGATAATGCTCATGATTTATTATCAAAGACAGTATTTTATGGTCACTCTTTAGGATTACCAGTACTTGGAAATGGTGATACTGTAAATAGTTTTGATAAAAAAACTTTATTAAATTATATTGAAACCAATTATACGGTCGAAAATATGGTTGTATCAGTAGCTGGAAGCTTTGATGAAGAGGCATTACTTCAATTGTTGGAGGAAAAATTTAAAAATTTCATAAATAAGAAAAATAAAAATGAATTAGAGAAGCAACCAAAATTTATTGCAAATACAACAATTAAATATAAAGATATTGAACAATTGCATCTATGTATAGGGCTACAAGGTATACCTTTAACAAGCAAACATTACTATCCTTTACTTCTTATGAATGCTGTTTTTGGTGGAAGTATGAGTTCAAGACTTTTTCAAAATATAAGAGAAGATAAAGGATTAGCATATTCGGTATTTTCTTATCCATCTTTTTATAAAAATATTGGTCTTTTTACAATTTATGCTGGCATAAACCCTTCTCAACTAAAAGAAGTGATGAAATTAATAAAGGGTGAAATAAAAAAAATAAAGAATTATGGGCTTACTAAAACTGAATTATCAAAAGCTAAAGAACAATTAAAAGGAAATTATATCTTAGGTTTGGAGAGTACAAGCAGCAGAATGTTAGGAATTGGCAAATCAGAATTGTTTTTAAATAAGATTTATTCACAAAAAGAAATACTACAAAAAATTGATAATGTTACTATGGAAGATATAAATAATGTTATTGATATGATTTTTGTCTTAAATAATGCAGCGATTTCAGCTGTTGGTAAAATTGATGAACAAACAGATATTAGTACGATTCTAAAATCTTAAGATATTAGCTAAAGCTAATGTCTTTTTTACTAAGGAGGAGAATATATGTATAAGATAAAAATTAAAACAAAAGATAATGTATCATTACCAAAGTATGAAACAATTGGATCGGCAGGAATGGATTTACGAGCTAATATAAAAGAGCCTATTATTTTAAAACCAGGACAAAGAGTTTTAGTTTCAACTGGTTTATATATTCAGTTACCTGAAGGTTTAGAAGCCCAAGTTAGAGCAAGAAGTGGGCTTGCTGTGAAATATGGAATAGGTTTAGTAAATGGAGTAGGAACAATTGATAGTGATTATAGAGGAGAAATTAAGGTTCCGTTAATAAATTGGGGAGATGAAGATTTTTATATAAACCCTGAGGATAGAATTGCACAAATGGTAATTTGTAAATATGAGAAAGTTACATGGGATCAAGTGGAATTTCTTGATGAAACAGAAAGAGGTTCTGGTGGATTTGGTCATACAGGTGTCTAAATTGTAATAATATTATTAAGTATTAAATAGAATAAAATATATATAGCAAGAAGGGGGATAAATATGAAATTAAGTAAATTGGGAGGAAAAGAGATTGTAAATTTAAGTGATGGAGGAAGACTCGGTGTTTTAGCTGAATCTGATTTATTAGTAGATGAAAAAAATGGAAAAATAAGAGCTATGCTTGTTCCCGATTTAAAAAATCAGTTTTCGATATTTCATGATAAAAATTTTATTGAGATTCCATGGGATTGTGTTAGAAAAATAGGAAATGACATGATTATTATTGAATTGGAAGAGGAAAGAATTACCAAGAGGAGATTTTCATTTTAGATAATTTTTTATAATATATATCCCCAAAGTATAAACCATATCATAATATAGTATAAGGAATGCTTAAAAAATGTAGAAAAATTGGTAAATATGTGCTAATATATAGGTGGATATATGGTTAGGGGGAAGAATATGGATATTATTGTTCAAAAATTTGGTGGTACTTCAGTAACCACGAACGAACGTAGGGAAAAAGTAGCAAATAAGGTAATATGTACGAAAAAAGAAGGAAAATATCCTGTTGTTGTTGTATCTGCTATTGGAAGAAGTGGAGATCCATATGCAACAGATACATTAATTAATTTTGCCAATTCGATTTATAAAGAATATGAAAGTAGAGAATTAGATATGATTATGGCTTGTGGAGAAATCATTTCTTCTGTTATTTTAGCAAATACTATTAAATCTATGGGATATATGGCAGTTGCTTTGACTGGATATCAAGCAGGAATTATTACAGATAATAATTATGGAGATGCGGAAGTATTAAAAGTTGATACAACAAATATTATTAATTTTTTGAAGAAAGGCTACATTCCTGTCATAACAGGATTTCAGGGAGCTACAGAAAATAAAGATATAACTACTTTAGGACGTGGAGGTAGTGATACAACTGCAGCTATATTAGGGGAAGCTTTAAATGCAAGTGTTGTGGAAATATATACAGATGTAGATGGAGTTATGACTGCTGACCCAAGGTTAGTATCGGAAGCGAAAGTAATAGATAGTATAAGTTATGATGAAATATATCAAATGGCTGAAGATGGAGCGAAGGTTATTCATCCTAGGGCAGTAGCAATTGCAAAAAGAGGAAACATTCCATTAAAGGTTAAAAATACATTATCTGATGGGCCAGGAACGATTATTCATAATAAAGAGTTATATAATGATAGATATAGTAAAAATATATCGAAAGATGATATACTAACTGCAATTGCACATAAAAATAATATTGCACAAGTAAATGTATATTTTGAAGATTCAATTGAAGCAAATGAATTATTGATGAATGCATTAACAAAGAATAATATTAGTATAGATTTAATAAATTTTTTCACTGATAAAAAAGTGTTTACAATTGATAAAAAAAATATCGAAAAAATTGAAAAAATATTAGAAGAACATAATTTTAAGTATAAAATTGTTAATGATTGTAGTAAAATAACAGTTATTGGTCATAAAATGAGAGGTATACCTGGAGTTATGGCAAAAATAGTAAAGGCTTTATCTAAACAAGGAATAAAAATATTACAAACTTCAGATTCTCATAATACAATATCTTGTTTGGTAAAAGATGCTGATACCAAAAATGCTGTTATTGCTCTTCATAAAGAATTTAATCTTTCAAAAAAATAAAATTTACCCTATTGAGTGGACAAATGAAAGCCTACTCTTTAGGGTATTTTTATTGTATAAATTTTTTTAAATTATACAAATAGTATAGTAGTTTTTTTATTGGAAAGAATAATTTTAAAAGAATATAGGAGTGTGAAATTATGGATGATAAAAATAATAAAAATACAGAAGTATATTCTGAAATACAACAACAACCAGCTATTTCTCCGAAGATAGAAACAAAATTAAATACAAAGCTAGAAAATATTAAAGATGTAGGGACACCTAATATTCCTAATATGCCTAGTAATATACACTATTTAACTATTATTGGACATATAGAAGGGCATGCTGTAGCTCCTCCACAAAACAAAGCAACAAAATACGAACATATTATTCCTCAATTAATAGCAGTTGAGGAAAATCCTAAAATAGATGGAATGATTACTATTTTAAATACAGTTGGGGGAGATGTAGAAGCAGGACTTGCTATTGCAGAGCTAATTGCTAGTATATCAAAGCCTACAGTATCACTTGTTTTAGGAGGAGGGCATAGTATAGGAGTTCCATTAGCCACAGCTAGTGACTATTCATATATTGCTCAAACTGCTACTATGACTATACATCCTATAAGAATGAATGGATTAGTGATAGGTGTCCAACAGACCTTTAAGTATTTTCAAAAAATGCAAGAAAGAATAATTCAGTTTATTACTAGGACATCTAAAGTACCTAGGGATGTTATTTTGGACTTAATGACAGAAACAGATGAAATTGCAAATGATGTAGGAACTATATTAATAGGTAAAGAAGCTGTAGATATTGGCTTAATTGATGAGGTTGGCGGATTAGATGCAGCTATGAGGAAATTGAGGGAATTAATAGAAATACAGGCTAATAATAATGAAGTACAGACACAAAAGAATTTACAATAGAATAATTTAGATGCTTATGTTATAATATCAATGTTAAAGTGTTAATATGATGTATTGACACTTTATTTTTTTTAGATAATTATAAGTATTATGATGAAATAATAAAGCTAAAGGATTACCTGTCTTTATAAAATTAGGCTTATAAGGCAAAAATTAGAGCAATTTAGCTTATGGCACAGTTAATCTGTGCTTTTTCTAATAAGATAGAAAGGGGAGATAATTGTGGGTAGAAAAACTAGAAAAAAAAATAAAGCAAATCAAAAATCTAAATTAAAAAATGAAATTATTTCTTTGTTTATTATATCTATAGGAATACTAATATTGATTAGTTTACAGAATAAATCGACAGGGGAATTGGGGAAATTTATAAAGTCTGCTTTGATGGGACTCTTGTCTGTACCAGCACATTTATTACCATATATTATTATATTATTAGGGATATTTTCCATGATTGGAAAGCTTTCAGATAAAAAACTTAAATTATCAATTGGTTTAATGTATATAGGATATGTTATAGTATATTCAATTTATACTTCAGAATATATACCATCTAAAATAAGCTTTCAAAATATTAAATTAGTATATGAACAAGGAATAGAAGGCATAGGTGGAGGATTATTAGGTAGTATATTAGCTGGAATCAGTATCAGATTATTGGGCATAAATGGAAGTTACCTTGTGATTATTACAATGATGATAATTTCATTTATAATCATTACGAGAATTTCTTTAGTAGATTTGGTAAGAAAAAGCAATAAAATTATTATTAAGTTATTTTATTTAATAAAAAATTCTATAATGGAATTTATACAAATTCCAAATATTAAAGAGGAAAGACGAAAATCAAAAAAAGAGAAATCTATAATTATAAAAGAAAATACGGTAAAATCCTTAGAGCACAATGTTGATTTAGAGGAAAAAATTAAAATTTTAGATTTTACTCGAGAGACTGATAGTGATTTTAAAAATATGAATGATATTGAAGAAGATAAAGTAGATGCTAAAAAACAATTGGCAATAGATTCAGAAGATGAAAATGATGTAGAAGATATTCAGATACATATTAAAAATTCTACTAAATCTGATTATAAAATACCTGATTTAAATCTTTTAAAAAATAATCCGGTCTTAAGTACAAAAGATGATAAAAAGGAAATTTTACATAAGGCCAAAGTATTAGAAGAAACACTTGAAAATTTTGGAGTAGATGCAAAAGTTATTCAAGTTAGTAAAGGACCAACAATAACAAGATATGAGATTCAACCTAGTCCAGGAGTAAAGGTTAGCAAAATAGTTGGTTTATCAGATGATATAGCTTTAAATTTAGCTGCTTCAAATATAAGAATTGAAGCTCCTATTCCAGGTAAGGCAGCTGTAGGAATAGAAATACCTAACGAAAATATTTCACCTGTTACAATAAAAGAAGTATTAGAAAGTGATAAATTTGTAAATAGTAATTCTAAATTAACTTTTGTTCTCGGAAAAGATATTACTGGAAATCCTATTATAGCTGATTTAGCAAAAATGCCACATATGTTAATTGCTGGAGCTACAGGATCAGGAAAAAGTGTATGTATAAATACATTAATTACAAGTATTCTTTATAAGGCTACTCCTGAAGAAGTTAAATTACTTTTAATAGATCCTAAGGTAGTAGAATTAAATAATTATAATGGAATTCCACATCTTTTAATTCCTGTTGTTACAGATCCTAAAAAAGCTTCAAGTGCATTAAACTGGGCTGTACAAGAGATGACTAATAGATATAAATACTTTGCAGAAAATAGTGTGAGGGATATCAACAGTTATAATGAAAAAATGAAAAATGAATCAAAAGAAACATTACCTAAAATTATTATTATTATTGATGAACTTGCCGATCTAATGATGGTAGCACCTGGACAAGTAGAAGATGGAATTTGTAGATTAGCTCAAATGGCTAGAGCAGCAGGGATACACTTAATTGTTGCTACACAAAGACCTTCTGTAGATGTAATTACGGGTGTGATAAAAGCGAATATTCCATCACGCATTGCTTTTTCTGTTTCTTCACAAGCAGATTCTAGAACTATATTAGATATGGCTGGAGCAGAAAAATTATTGGGTAAAGGAGATATGTTATTCTATCCTGTTGGAGCAGCTAAACCAACACGTATACAAGGTGCTTTTATTTCTGATGAGGAAGTTGAAAAAGTTGTTTCATTTGTAAAAGAGCAAGCTGTTTCTAATAATTATGAAGAAGATATTATTGATAAGTTTGAAAGTAGTTATTTGCAAGAACAAGATTCAGTAGATGAATTATTAAAAGATGCAATTGAACTTGTTGTTGATACACAGCAAGCTTCAATTTCTATGCTACAAAGGCGATTTAGAATAGGTTATAATAGAGCAGCGAGGTTAATTGATGCTATGGAGGAGAGAAACATAGTAGGACAACATGTTGGGAGTAAGCCAAGACAAGTTCTATTGTCTAAAGAAGAATTAGAAAATATTAAGAGTACAATAAAATAATAAGAAATAGAGGGATTGAAGTGTTGAAGGTAATAGATATTAAAGAAGCATTAGCATTAAAAAATGTACTTTTTATTGATGTAAGATCTCAGTCAGAATATGACGATGGAACAATTCCAGGATCAGTAAATATTCCAATATTAGATGATGCTGAAAGGGTAATTATTGGTACAATTTATAGGAAAAAAAGTCCAGATGAAGCTACTCTAGAAGGTTTGAATTTTGCATCAAATAAATTGCCGAATCTTTACAAAAAGATAAAAGAATATAGTAAAAAGTATGATAATATTGTTATATTTTGTTGGCGTGGTGGAATGAGAAGTACATCAGTATGTACTTTATTAAGTATGTTAAAAATATCAAATATATATCGCTTGACAGGTGGGTATAAGAATTATAGAAAATATGTTATTGATTTTTTAAAAAATAAAATTGACAGATACAAATTTGTTATGCTTCATGGATTAACAGGAGTAGGAAAAACACATATACTAGAAAAATTGCAATGCATAGGAAAACCTGTATTGAATTTAGAAAAAATCGCAAAAAATAGTGGTTCTGTTTTTGGAAATATTGTTTTTTCAGGTAAACCTCCTACACAAAAAATGTTCGAATCTTTAATATTTAATGTTCTATATAAAGCAGAGGAAGATTATATATTTGTAGAAAGCGAAAGTAAAAGAATAGGTAGTGTTCAGATACCAGAAGCAGTATATAATCGGATGATAAATGGATATCATATTTTATTAAAAACTACATTAGAAAATAGGATTAAAATTATTTTAGAGGACTATGTTGTTCATTTAGAAGAAAATGATTTTAAAATAATGAAGTCAATTAATCATTTAAGAAAAAGATTAGGAAATGAAGCTGTGGATAAATTAATAAAAAAGATCGATACCAAGGATTACACTTATGTTGTAAAATACCTCATGGAATATTATTATGATCCATTATATAAATACTCAATTAAAAAATATAACAACTATGATATAGTAATTGATTATGATGATATAAATGATGTATTACCAATAATAAATAGTTTTTTAAACAATATCAGAATTACTAGAAGGGAGCTCGAATAATGAATTTGAAAGTATCTATTGAGTCATTAGGATGTGCAAAAAATTTAGTAGATTCGGAAGTGATGATGGGGTTATTAGATCAATATAATTTCCAGCTTACGAATGATAAATACGAAGCTGATATTATTATTGTAAATACTTGTGGGTTTATAGAGGCTGCAAAGCAGGAGTCTATTGATACAATTGTTGAATTAGGAACGTTAAAAAAAGAAGGTAATTGTAAATTGTTGGTAGTATCTGGATGTCTAGCAGAAAGATATGCAAAAGAATTAATAAAAGAACTTCCTGAAGTAGATGCAGTAATAGGGACAGGGAATTATCCAGAAATAATAAAAGTAATTTATGATACATTAAAAGGTGAAAGGATTGTTAAATCTGGCAATATTAACATTGAAATTTCAGAAGATTTACCAAGAGTTTTAAGTACACCATCTTATACAGCATATCTTAAAATTGCAGAAGGGTGTGATAATTGCTGTACTTATTGTATTATTCCTAAATTACGAGGTTCATATAGAAGCAGAAAAATGGAATATATCTTAAAAGAAGCAAAAGATATGGTAAAAAAAGGTGTTAAAGAAATTATTCTTATTGCGCAAGATACATCAAGATATGGAGTTGATTTATATGGAGAATTTAAGCTTGCTGAATTACTAAGAAAACTCTGTAAGATTGAAGAATTAAAATGGATAAGACTTTTATATTGTTATCCTGATAATGTTTCAGATGAATTAATCAATGTAATGAAAGAAGAAGATAAAATCTGCAAATACTTAGATTTACCAATTCAACATTGTAATAATCTTATTTTAAAAAGAATGAATAGAAAAACTACAAAGGAACATATTTTATATGTAATTAATAAATTACGTCAAAAAATATCTGACATTCATTTACGTACATCTTTAATTGTTGGTTTTCCAGGAGAAACAAATGAACAGTTTGAGGAACTAAAAGAATTTATTAAACATGTTAAATTTGATAGATTAGGAGTATTTAGTTACTCAAAAGAAAAAGATACTCCAGCTGCTAAGTTTGAAGATCAAGTTCCAGAAGAGATAAAAGAAGAAAGATATGACCAAATTATGAATATACAAAAAGAAATTTCTTTTCAAAAAAATATGGAGAAAATAGGTAATATTTATGATATACTTGTAGAAGAAAAAGTAGAAGATGAAGGTCTTTATATTGGTAGGACCGCATATGATGCACCAGAAGTTGATGGAGTTGTTTATTTTAACACAAAAAAACCTATTGATTTTGGGGATTTGGTAAAAGTTAAAATAACAGATACGTTAGAATATGATTTAATAGGAGAGATATTGGATGAATCTTGCGAATAAATTAACGCTAGCTAGGATTATTTTGGTACCAGTTTTTATGATTGTATTACTAAATAAAATTCCTTATGGAATATATATTGCTGCTGGAATTTTTACTATTGCTGCCATAACAGATACTTTAGATGGATATATTGCTAGAAGTAGAAATCAAATAACCAAATTTGGTAAATTTGTGGATCCATTAGCTGATAAACTACTTGTTACTGCAGCATTGGTTTGTCTTGTTCAGATGGGAAAACTGCCTGCTTGGATGGTGGTTGTTATTATTTCAAGAGAATATACAATTAGTATTCTAAGGGCTATTGCAGCTTCAGAGGGAATTGTTATTGCAGCAAGCTGGTGGGGAAAATTAAAGACAATTGCGCAAATCATTGCTATTATTTCTATACTACTAAATAATTTTCCTTTTTCGTTGATTGATTTTCCATTTAGTACGATTATGTTATGGATAGCAGTTATTCTTACAATTGTATCTGGAATAGATTATTTATATTTAAATAGGCAAGTATTTAAACAATAAAAAGCAGCAAAGCTGCTTTTTATTGTTTAAAAATGTATAGAAAGACCAACTATAAAAAGTCAATAGTAAAAAAGAAAAAATTTTAATTAAATTGGTGAATAAAAATGCATGACAAAAAGACCTGCGTGAGGCAAGTATAAGTAAAAATATGGGAAATAATATCAATTACTCGTTATTAGGTAGTCTCACCTCATAAGGACAATTATTTTTTAAAATAGCATGAATTGTGTAGCAAAGTTTACGAGCGACAGCTCCAATAGCCGTTAGGTGATGTTTTCCTTCTGAACGTTTCTTCTGGTAAAAAGCTTTAAAAACAGGGTCACAGTTAGAGGTAACTAAAGCAGCACTAAAGAGAGCCTTTCTAAGATAGGGCGATCCACGTTTACTCATTTTGTTATTTGTACTTTGATATTCACCAGATTGTGAAACAGAAGCATCAATTCCAGCATAAGCAACAAGCTTTGAAGGGTTTGAAAATCTTGAGATATCACCTATTTCGCCAAGTATAGTTGCAGCTGTTACGTTGCCAATACCAGGTATTGTAGTAATAGGAGAATTGATTTTTATCAAGTAAAAGTGTTTATTTGCTTTTTCTATATCTTTTGACCTGACTTTTCAATAAAGTTAATCTGCTCAATTAATAGTTTTTAATTGAAGAGCAAAAGCTATCTAAACAAAAAGCTTATACCAAAAAGAATTTTTTTAGCTACACGAGAAAGTTGTTTGATTTTTATTAGTAGCAAAATTTTTTTCATAGTGATTTCAGATAAAACTTTGTCTAACTTTTTCAGATGAAATATTTTTCGAAAATCACTTGGAGAGCTGAAATGAAGCAAAAATTTCCTTTGATGTTTGTCCAAAAAAATATCAGAAAAAGATAGATTGATATTCAGGAAAAAAACTTGGTCTAAGACACAAATGGTTTTTACGTTTAAGGTCACCTATAGAACTGATGAGATAGTTTCTAAAAGCGAGAAAGGTTGCGAAGTGATATGGTATTTTTCATCGGCTAAGGAAGTTTCCAGAAAAATCACCATAACGAATAAGATCTGCAATTAAAACAGAATCAATGATATCTGTTTTACGCTTTCTGATTTCAATACCTTTACGCCAACCATCAGTTTGGATAGGGTTTACAACATGAATGACAAAACCTTTTTCCACAAGAAATGAGTAAATGGATAACCAATAGTGACCAGTAGCTTCCATACCTATTTCAACATCATTAACAGATCTAATGAAATTGTTTAACTTAGTAATTAAGCTTTCACCACCATTTGTAGTATTTGAAAAGGAAAAAGCCTTAAAAATAATTTTTCCTTTTTCATTTATTAGCGAAGCTACATGATTGTTTTTTCCAATATCAATACCTAAATAAAACATTTCCATCACCACTATAAATTTATTTTAGATAGTTCCTCTAATCTGATAAACGTTACCGCCTTGTTGCATATTCGAAGTACTAAACTTATTAGTCAACATCCAACTTATTCGTAATCTGTTTATCAGACAGAGGTGTCAGTCTTTCAAGTACGAGGTCTTACCTCAAGGAGACTACGACATCACTCTATCTAATATTTTGATTATACTCTTTTTTGTATAATCTTTCAGCTAATAAAGGATTATAGGTTGCCTTTATTAACCTAAATATAGTATACAAGGAGATTTGTTATGAATTGTTCAATTATAAGTGTTGGTACAGAGATTTTATTTGGTCAAATTATAAATACAAATGCAGTATATTTATCTCAACAGTTAAATGAATTGGGATTAAATGTATATTACCATTATACCGTTGGAGATAATAGTGATAGGCTAAAAGAAACATTAGCTTATGCTATGTCTAAATCTGATTTAATTATTACAACAGGTGGCTTAGGACCAACACAGGATGACCTTACAAAGGAAATAATTGCAAAAGTAGTAGGTAAAAAATTAGAACTACATAAACCTTCTTATGAGAAAATATGTAAATATTTTAAAAATATTAAAAGACCTATGAATAAAAATAATTTAAAACAAGCATATATACCGAAAGATAGTATAGTTTTACCAAATGATTGTGGAACTGCACCTGGATTCATCATTGAAAATGATGGAAAAATAATTATAACTTTACCAGGACCACCAAAAGAAATGAGAGCTATGTTTGATAGTTATGTTAAAGATTATTTAAGGACTAAATCGGAATGTATAATTTATTCCAAAGTTTTAAGATTTTTCGGTATTGGTGAGTCAGCTCTTGAAACTGCGTTAACAGATTTAATATCTAATCAAACTAATCCAACTATTGCAACCTATGCAAAAGAAGGAGAGGTTAGTGTACGGATTACTATGAAAGCTGAGAATATAGATGAAGCAAATAGAGGTGTTGAGTTAATAATTAAAGAAATAAAAAATAGATTGAGCCAATATATATATAGTTATGATGATGAGGAATTGGTTGAAGTTGTTGCGAAAAAATTATTAGAAAAAGAATGTAGTATTTCTTTTGCAGAGTCGTGTACGGGAGGTTTAATATCTTCTAAGTTAACTTCTATTTCAGGCATTTCAAAATGCTTAGATAGAAGTATTGTAACATATAGCAACGAAGCAAAAGTACAAGAGTTAGGTGTGAGTTTAAATACTTTAGAAAAATATGGTGCAGTAAGTGAAGAGACTGCTAAAGAAATGGCTTTAGGGCTTAAAGAAAAAACTAAGAGTGATTTATGTTTGGCTGTAACAGGTATAGCAGGTCCTACAGGGGGAACAAAAGAAAAACCTGTAGGTTTAGTATATATTGCAATAGCTTATGAAGGAAATGTTATATGTAATAAATATAATATTTGGGGAGATAGAAATAAAATAAGAAATTACACAACAATGCTTGCGCTTAATATGATAAGATTGATTTTAAAATAAAAAATATTATTATTGACCATATAAAAAGAATAATATATAATTATAACCAGAACGTTTGTTCGATAATTGTGAAAGGTAGGTGACAACCAGATATAACATCTGGATAATCATGGATGGAAAAAGAAAAGCATTGGAAATCGCCATGGGGCAAATAGAAAAACAATTTGGTAAAGGTTCTATAATGAAACTTGGAGAGGACGTAGCTAAATTAAATGTTGAATCTATTTCTACTGGTTCATTGGATTTAGATATTGCTATAGGAATAGGGGGTATACCTAGGGGTAGAATTATAGAAATATATGGACCAGAATCTTCAGGTAAGACAACAGTTGCACTACATGTTATTGCAGAAGCTCAAAAACAAGGTGGTGTTGCAGCTTTTATAGATGCTGAACATGCATTAGATCCTGTTTATGCAAAAAATTTAGGGGTAAATATAGATGAATTGGTTGTATCACAACCAGATACTGGAGAACAAGCATTAGAAATATGTGAAGCTTTAGTTAGAAGTGGAGCTATTGATGTAATTGTTGTAGATTCTGTTGCAGCACTTGTTCCAAAGGCTGAGATACAAGGAGATATGGGAGATAGTCATGTTGGATTGCAAGCAAGACTTATGTCTCAAGCATTAAGAAAACTTGCTGGTGTCATAAATAAATCTAAAACATCTACAATATTTATTAACCAACTAAGAGAAAAAGTAGGCGTTATGTTTGGAAATCCAGAAACAACGACTGGAGGAAGGGCGCTTAAATTTTATGCTTCTGTTAGATTAGATGTAAGAAGGGTTGAATCTATTAAACAAGGTGAGGATATAGTAGGAAACAGAACGAGAGTAAAAGTTGTAAAAAATAAAGTGGCACCTCCTTTTAAAATAGCTGAATTTGATATAATGTATGGAACTGGAATTTCACGCGAAGGTGGAATATTGGATTGTGCTGTTAAAAAAGATATCATAAAAAAGGCAGGTTCTTGGTATAGCTATGAAGAACAAAAAATGGGGCAAGGAAGAGAAAATGCAAAGCAATTTTTAATTGAAAATCCTGAAATTTGTTTAGAAATTGAAAACAAAATAAGGGAACAATATAATCTTCCTCTAATAAATGAAAATGCGCAATCTGTTACAGCAGATAGTTAATATAAAAACCCTTTTTAGGGTTTTTTTTGAATAAATATTTAAATATATTATTACAATAAAGTGATAAGATTCAATCATGAAGTTCAACTTGACAGTATATTAAAAAAGATATACAATTATAACAGATATTGGTGTATCTGTTTATAAATTAAGAGGCCTGGCTAGTGTTTTAAATTTTTACTCTATAAACCCATAGTGAAAGATTTAAAAACCGAGGTTTCTCGGTTTTGTTGTTTTGTTACGTTTAAGTAGGGGAGGTGTTTATGTATTAATCTGATTTATATTATAGTTTTGATAATTGTAGCCGTTATTATAGGTATTGGAGTAGGTTATCTTATTAGAAAAAATATTGCTGAAGGTAAAATTAATAATGCAGAGCAAAAAGCAAATGAAATAATTATAGAAGCTCAAAAGCAAGCTGAAACAGCAAAGAAAGAGATTTTACTTGAAGCTAAAGAAGAAGTTCATCGATTAAGAAATGAACTTGATAGAGAAATTAGAGAAAGACGAAATGAGTTACAAAGGTTTGAGAGAAGGCTACAACAAAAAGAAGAGACATTAGATAAAAAAGTTGATAATTTAGAAAAGAAAGATGAAATTTTAAATAAGAAGATAAAAGAAATAACTGAGAAAAATGAGCAAATAGAGGGAATTTATCAAAAGCAACTTGAAGAATTAGAAAGAATATCAGGTCTTACATCTGAACAAGCCAGAGAATTACTTTTAAATGATACAAAAAAAGAAGTAAAACATGAAGCTGCAATGATGATCAAAGAAATTGAGCAAAAAGCTAAAGAGGATGGAGAAAAGAAAGCAAGAGAAATCATATCTTATGCTATCCAGAAATGTGCAGCAGATCATGTTGCTGAAACTACAGTGTCTGTAGTAAGTCTTCCAAATGATGAAATGAAGGGAAGAATTATTGGTAGAGAAGGAAGAAATATACGAGCTTTAGAAACATTAACTGGAATAGATTTAATAATTGATGATACACCAGAAGCAGTTATATTATCAGGTTTTGATCCGATAAGAAGAGAAGTAGCAAGAATAGCACTAGAAAAACTTATAGTTGATGGAAGAATTCATCCAGCAAGAATTGAAGAAATGGTAGAGAAAGCAAAAAAAGAAGTAAATAATATTATTAAAGAAGAAGGTGAGCAAGCTACATTTGAAACTGGTGTTCACAGTCTTCATCCAGAGTTAATTAAATTATTAGGTAGATTAAAATATAGAACTAGTTATGGCCAAAACGTTTTAAAACATTCTATAGAAGTATCTCATTTAGCAGGTTTAATGGCTGCTGAACTAGGTGCTGATGTAAAATTAGCAAAAAGAGCAGGATTGCTTCATGATATTGGTAAAGCTGTGGATCATGAAATTGAAGGTACACATGTAGACATAGGAATAGATTTGCTTAAAAAATATAAGGAATCTAATGAAGTGATACATGCTATGTCTACTCATCATGGAGATTATGAGCCACAAACGGTAGAAGCTGTATTAGTAACAGCAGCAGATGCCATATCCGCAGCAAGACCAGGTGCAAGAAGAGAAACACTTGAAACATATATTAAACGTTTACAAAAACTTGAGGAAATAGCAAATTCAAGTGATGGAGTAGAGAAATCATTTGCTATTCAAGCAGGTAGAGAGATAAGGATTATGGTAAAACCAGAAGTAATGTCAGATGAAGACATTATTTACTTAGCTCGTGAAATAACAAAGAAAATAGAAAATGAATTAGAATATCCTGGTCAAATAAAAGTCAATGTTATAAGAGAAACAAGAGCTATTGAATATGCAAAATAAAAGAAGCTTTAGCTTCTTTTATTTTTTAATATAATTTTTAAAAATTTTCTAATTTATCATTTAAAAAAAGGATTTTTAGTATATTTGTAGAATACATTAAACAAAATATATTTGTTAAATAAAACCAAATCTTAATCTTAATTTTAAGGGGGCTATAATCATGGAAGTATTAAAAGTATCAGCAAAATCAAGTCCAAATTCTGTTGCAGGAGCATTAGCTGGCGTTTTAAGAGAACGTGGGGGCGCTGAAATCCAGGCTATTGGTGCAGGTGCTCTAAATCAAGCAGTAAAAGCAGTAGCTATAGCGAGAGGATTTGTTGCTCCTAGTGGTGTTGACTTAATTTGCATCCCTGCTTTTACAGATATAACAATAGACGGGGAAGAAAGAACAGCTATAAAATTAATTGTAGAACCAAGATAGTATACATAAAACCTGCTTTTAAAGCAGGTTTTTTGTATGAAATAGGAGTTTGATAATGTTTTTAAAATTTACGTATACTATAATATAGCTTTAAAGTTAAAATTGGGGTGAATTTATGGATAACATAGATATGCATGTTCATACTAGTGCATCTGATGGAATTTTTTCGCCTACTGAAATTGTAAGGTGGTCAAAAAAGCTGGGGTTGAAAGGTATATCCATAACAGATCATGATACTGTAGATGGTATTGAAGAAGCTATAGAAGCATCAAAAAAATATAATGATTTTGTAATTATCCCGGGGATAGAGTTTAGTACACTTTATAATCAGATTGAAATTCATATATTAGGATATTTTATAGATTATAAGAATTCTGAAATTGTAAGAATTACAAATAATATTAAAAATTATAGACTTAAAAGAGCAAAACTAATTATAGAGAAGTTAAGAAAGTTGAATTATGATATCACTCTTTTAGAAGTTTATGATAAAGTAAAAAAAGGATCGATTGGAAGGCCGCATATAGCTCGAGTTCTTATTGATAAGGGGTATGTATCTTCAGTACAAGAAGCTTTCGAAAAACTATTACAAAAAGGAAAAGCTGCTTATGTTGAAAGATTTAAACTAACAGTAGATGATGCAATAAAAATTATAAAGAGAGCTAATGGTATTCCTGTTTTGGCTCATCCAGGATTAATTGATGAAAAAATCAATGTAGAAAGTTTGATTTACAAAGGTATTGAAGGAATAGAAGTTTATCACACAAAACATTTACCTTTTCATAATAAGATTTATTTACGATTAGCAAGAAAACATAATATTTTTGTTACTGGAGGATCAGACTATCATGATGAGATTGTGAATGGAGTACCTGCTATTGGAAAAGTTTCCATAAGTTACGATAAAATTATAAAGATGAAAAATAAGTAATTATGAAGGATATTGGAGAAATATGTAGAATATAATAAGCTTAGATTAATATTGAATGAAAGGAGAAAAAAAATTGGCAAAAGTTTATGAAAATCCATTAATTACGCGATATGCAAGCAAAGAAATGGCAGAAATATTTTCTTCAGATGAAAAATTTAAAACTTGGAGAAAACTTTGGATTGCCCTTGCTGAATCTCAAAAAGAATTAGGATTAGAAATATCTGATGAACAAATAGATGAGATGAAGAAGTTTTGCGATAACATTAATTATGATGTTGCAATAGCAAGAGAAAAAGAAACAAGACATGATGTAATGTCACATGTATATGCCTTTGGTGTACAATGTCCAAAAGCTAAGCCAATTATACATCTTGGGGCAACAAGTGCCTATGTTGGAGATAATACAGATATTATTATTATAAAGAAAGCAATGACGATTATTAGAAAAAAAACAATTAATCTAATGAATAAGCTTTCTAAATTTGCAAAAGAATATAAAGATCTACCTACTTTAGGTTTCACACATTTTCAACCTGCTCAATTAACAACTGTAGGGAAGAGAGCTACCCTTTGGTTAATGGATCTTCTTATGGATTTTGAAGATATTGAGAATTTATTGTTAAATATCAAATTAAGAGGAGTAAAGGGAACAACAGGAACACAAGCAAGTTTTTTAAAACTTTTTGATGAGAATCATGAAAAAGTAAAAGAATTAGATAAATTAGTAGCTAAGAAATTAGGATTTGATAAAACTTTTCCTGTAACGGGACAAACATATTCAAGAAAATTAGATTATAAAGTACATTCTGTTTTAAGTGGAATTGCACAAAGCCTACATAAGATGACAAATGATATACGATTACTTCAACATCTGAAGGAAGTTGAAGAACCTTTTGAGGCTAATCAAATTGGTTCTTCAGCTATGGCTTATAAAAGAAATCCTATGAGAAGCGAAAGAGTTGCATCTCTTGCTAGATATGTAATAGCATCTTCAATGAATACAGCTATGACAACCTCTACACAATGGTTTGAAAGAACTTTAGATGATTCAGCGAATAAAAGAATTTCTATACCAGAAGCCTTTTTAGCAGTAGATGCAATACTTGATATATGCATTAATATATCATCAGGATTGGTAGTTTATGAAAAAGTTATTCAGCAACATGTTATGAATGAATTGCCTTTTATGGCTACAGAAAATATTTTGATGGAAGCTGTAAAAAGAGGTGGAGACAGACAAGAGTTACATGAAAAAATTAGAGTACATTCTATGGAAGCAGCAAAGGTAGTAAAGCAAGAAGGTAAAGCAAATGATCTATTGATAAGAATAGCAAATGATGAAACGTTTGGTCTTTCAAAAGAAGATATTAATAATTTAACAAATCCTAAATTGTTTATAGGAAGAGCTTCTGAACAAGTATCTGAATTCATTGAAGCACATATTGATCCTATTATAGAATCTAATAAAGAACTTTTAGGAATAGAAGTTGATTTGAAAGTATAGAATATTAAGAATTAATACATTGACATATATATAATTTTTAGATATAATCATTTTAAAATAAATATATCGATGCTTTGAAGGAGAATAGTAAAAGAGTGATGTTTTACAGAGAGTAAGACATTGGTGAGAGTCTTATAAACTAACTCTTTGAACCCACTCTGGAGCATGTGGCGAATTAAGTCATTACGGGTGCGATCACGTTACGATTGTTTAAGTGAGCTAATTGCTAATTAGGGTGGTACCGCGGGTATACTCTCGTCCCTTTAGGGATGGGAGTTTTTTATTTATGAATTAAATTATTTGAAATTGTATGATAATCTTATTAAGAAAGGGTGATATAGATGACTTTAGTTGATAAATGTAAAAAGTTATGCAAAGCTTCAGAAATATTAGCTACTATGGATACTAAACTTAAAAACGAAGCTTTATATCAAGTAGGGCTTAGTTTAAAAGAATATAAGGCATTTATTTTAGAAGAAAATAAAAAAGATGTTGAAAAAGCAAAGAAAGATAATATGAAAGAAAGCTTAATTGATAGATTATGCTTAAGTGAAGAAAGAATTGATGATATGATAGAAGGTATTCACAATATTATTGAATTAAAAGATCCTGTATGGAAGAGCAATGAGTTATGGACTTTAGAAAATGGCTTAACATTAAGTAAGATGACAGTACCTTTAGGTGTTATTGGTATTATTTATGAATCAAGGCCAAATGTAACAGTAGATGCTTTTTCTCTTGCGTTAAAAAGTGGAAATTGCATTTTGCTTCGTGGAAGTTCTTCATCTATTAATTCTAATAATGCTTTAGTATATGCTATTAAAGAAGGTTTAAAAAAGAGTCCTGTTTCTGAAAATGTTATTGAATTTATAGATGATATTGATAGATCAGTGGTAAAAGAAATGCTAACATTAAATGAATATATAGATGTAATTATTCCAAGAGGGGGAAAGGACTTAATTCAATTTGTTGTAAAGAATGCTACAGTACCAACGATTGAAACTGGTGTAGGTAACTGTCATATATTTGTAGATGAAACAGCAGATATTAAAAAATCTATAGATATTATTGAAAATGCAAAGGTTCAGCGTCCAGGAGTTTGTAATGCTTGTGAAACTGTATTAGTTCATAAAAAAATAGCTAACTTGTTTTTGCCTAAATTATATGATCGTTTAATAGAACGAGTAGAGATACGTGGTTGTCAAGAGACAAAAAAGATTATTCCAGTTAATTCTGCAATAGAAGAAGATTGGTATAAAGAATATTTGGATTATATTTTAGCTGTTAAGGTAGTGGAAAATGTTGATGATGCTATTTTTCATATTCGGAAATATGGTACAAAACATTCAGAAGCAATTTTGACAGAAAGCTTAACAAATGCAAATAAGTTTTTACGTCAAGTAGATGCCGCAGCTGTATATGTAAATGCTTCTACTAGATTTACAGATGGTGGACAATTTGGCTTTGGAGCAGAAATGGGAATTAGCACACAAAAAATACATGCACGTGGGCCAATGGGACTTAATGAATTGGTAACAGTGAAATATACAATTATTGGAAATGGACAGATTAGGGAATAGAGGGATATTATGATTTCAGAAATTATAAATAAAAGTAAAAAAATTGTTATTAAGATTGGCAGTAATACATTAGCTAATGAAGACGGAACAGTTAATAAGATATTTTTGCAAGAGTTAAGCGAACAAATAAATTTTTTAATAGATCAAGGAAAACAAATAGTTATGGTTTCTTCGGGAGCAAGAATTGCAGGAGTAGCGACAATAGGTAAGTGGATGAGAAAAGAAGACATTCATTATAAACAAGCTCTATGTGCTATTGGACAGGTAGAATTGATGGATGCTTATAGAAAAGTTTTTAGTGAATATAATATTCATATTGGACAAATGCTTTTGACTAGAGAAGATTTTTCTGATTCTAATAGAACTTTAAATATTAGAAACACTTTATTTACTTTAGTAGATGAAGGTGTTATACCAATTATTAACGAAAATGATACTGTTAGTGTGGACGAAATAAAAATTGGGGATAATGATACTTTAGCAGCACTTACAACAAATATTTGGAATGCAGATTTATTAATTTTGTTTAGTGATATTGACGGTATATTTAATAAAAATCCAAAAGATCATAAGGATGCAATATTATTAGAACAAATATCAGATATTGATCAATTATTAGAAAATATTGAAATTGGAGAAGTGAATGCTTTTGGAACAGGAGGAATTGCTACCAAAATTGAAGCAGCGAGAAAAGTTAATAATTATGGTATTCCAATGATCCTAGCTAATGGAAAAAAAGAGAATATTTTATTTAAATTATTAGATAGAACTGAAAAAGCAACTTTATTTGTTCCAAGATAAAATAAAAGAGAATTTAAGTAAAAATGCTACCTTTCTATTTATGTAGTAGATGGAAAGGTGGTATTTTTTTATTATAATTTTATATAATATTCAAAAATCATCACTATATATATATTATGTGAAGTAATTGTGTTATAATAGGGATTGTTATAAAGTGATGCTTTTAGGTATTATTTATAAAATTAGAGTAATACTAATGAAAAAGCAATTGGAGGAAATATATGTTAGTAAAATCAATTGCAAGAATAGATAAGAAAACTAAAGAACTTGTGAAAAGATTAAATCCTGGAGAAATTGCGGTGATTAACCATAAAGACTTAGATGAAGTAGCTGCGAATTCTTTGGTTATGTGTAAACCACGTATGATTATTAATGCTAATCAATCAATTAGTGGTAGATATCCTAATCTTGGGCCTGAGATTATAGAAAAAGCAGGTATTCCTATTTTAGATAATGTAGGAATTGAAGTTTTTAAGGCTATTAATGATGGGGATTTCTTGGAGGTTATTGACAATAAAATTTTTATTAATGGACAATATATTGGAAGTGGAATAATCTTAACGAAACAATTAATTAAAATGAAATTAGAAGAAACAAGTATAAACTTCCAACAAGAATTAGACAAATTTATTGAAAACACATTAGAATATGCAAAAAAAGAAAAAGATATGCTATTAGGAAACTTAATAATTCCTAAAGTTAAAACTAAGTTTAAAGGTAGACACACTCTAGTTGTTGTGAGAGGGAAAAACTATAAAGAAGATTTACATGCTATAAGGTCTTATATAGAAGAATTTAATCCTATATTAGTTGGTGTTGATGGTGGTGGAGATGCTCTTATAGAGTGTGGTTATGTTCCTGATATTATTGTTGGTGATATGGATAGTGTTTCTGATGAATGTTTAAGGGTATGTAAAGAAATAATTGTACATGCTTATCCAAATGGAGAAGCGCCAGGATTAAAAAGAATAAAGGAACTAGGATTAGAAAGTATAATATTTCCAGCTCCAGGAACAAGTGAAGATATTGCAATGTTATTAGCATTCGAAAATGAAACAGAACTAATTGTAGCTGTGGGTACGCATTCGAATATGGTAGATTTTCTTGAAAAAGGTAGAAAAGGTATGGCGAGCACTTTTCTTGTTCGATTAAAAGTAGGATCAAAACTTATAGATGCAAAAGGTGTTAATAAGCTATACAGAGAAAGCGTAAAGTTTAAACACTTTGCTGGTTTAGCCTTTGGAGCTATGATTCCTATTTTTATTGTAGGATTATTGTCTCCAACAGTGCAACAATTATTAAAAATTATTTATTATAAAATTAAAATTTGTTCTTCCAATGGAATTTTTAGGGAGGTATCACATTTGGTAATTAATTTAAAGTATTATGTAATAACGATTGTTGCAATATTTTTAGCAATTGGAATAGGGATATTTATTGGCATTATGTTAGATGGACAAGATTTAATTGTTGAGCAGCAGAAACAAATTGTTGCTCAATTAGAAAGTAAATTTGATGAATTTAAGATTAAGCAAGACAGTTTACAAGAGAAGATAGAATTATTAACTTCAGAAAAAGAAAAAAATGAAAAGTTTATCAATACTATTTATCCAATAATAGTAAAAGATAAGTTAAAGGATTTAAATATAGTTATATTAGAGACAAGTGAATATTATGATTATTCTGGAATAATAGATGCTTTTAAGAAAGCAGGGGTTAATAGTGTAACTAATATTATTGTCAAAGATTTTTCTACATCAGATGAAGAAAAATTAATTCAATTATCTAATAAGTTTAAATTAACTGGAGATTCCAAAGAAGAATTGCATGTACAATTAATAAAAAGATTTTGTAATGCACTGGTTTCTGGTAATGATATGAAGTTTATAAAGTATTTAAAAGATATAAAAATGATAGATTATACAGATAAGCTTGTATTTCCTACAGATTATGTTATTGTAGCAGGAGGAAGTATAGATGAAGAAAAAAGTTTATTAACTAAGGTAGATGTTCCAATTATTAATTGTATTAAAGGTGCAAATATTCCAGTTATGGCGGTTGAAAAATTAAGTGTCGATTATTCAAATATTCCAGATTATAAAAAATTAAGAATTTCTACTGTTGATAATGTGGATACAATCATTGGAAAAATTTCCATGTTAATGGTAGTAAGTGGAAGAGAAGGTCATTTTGGAGAAAAAGAAAGTGCTGAAGCATTAGTTCCAGAAGGATTTATAACTATAGATTAGGAGTTGATTGCATGTCTAATTCAATTACTGTTTTAGTACCTGCATATAATGAAGCTGATAGAATAAAAGATACTATTTATGCAATAAAAGGTTCAAGATATGTAGATAGAATTGTGGTATTAGATGATGGATCTAAAGATGATACCTATCATGTTGTTAGTAGTACTGGTGTAGAAGCATACCGTTTGAACAACAATAAAGGGAAAGGATTTGCTTTAAAATTAGGAATAGAAAAAGTATTAGAAGAAAGTAGCATTGTAGTTTTTTTAGATGCAGACCTTGGAAAAACTGCATCAGAAGTTGATAAATTGATTGTTCCAATTATAAAAGATGAAGCAGATGTTACAATTGCAAGATTTTCTGCTCCTAAGAAAAAGGGCGGTTTTGGAATTGTTAAAAATTTAGCAAAACATGGTGTGAAATTTTATACTGGATGTACTATTAATACTTCACTTTCTGGACAGAGAGCTTTTAAATCAAAGGTACTCAAAAAATTAGGTGACTTTCCATCAGATTATGGAGTTGAGGTAGGAATGACTATTGATATTATAAATATGGGATTCAGAATTAAAGAAATAGATGTAAATATGACACATAGAGAGACAGGAAGAGATATAAAAAGTTTTATGCATAGAGGAAAACAATTTTACCAAATATTTTTAACATTACTCCAAAAATCTAAAGGAGAGATAAAGTAATGCTTATATTATTTACTTATTTTGTTGTAGGATTTTTTATAAGTAAATTTTTGATTCCTATGTTTTTGGATCTATTGTATGAATCAGGGTGTGTAAGGAGTAATTATAATGGTGAAAATATTCCTGTAGGTATGGGGCTGGTATTTATTCCGGTGATCGCTATACAGACCGTTTTTTTATTAATCTGGAAATCTAAAAGTAATATTATTGTTTGCTTAATATTTATGATAGGTTCTTTAGCTATGGGATTAGCAGGGCTATTAGATGATTTACTAGGAAATAGAAATGTTACTGGTCTAAAGGGCCATTTTAAGATGATGTTAAAGCTTAAATTAACAACGGGTGGATTTAAAGCAGCTTTTGGTGGATTAATTGCATTAACAATAAGTATAATTATTTCTGATGATTTTTTAAACATTTTTATAAATACATTAATTATAGCGCTTTTTACTAACTTTATAAATTTATTAGACTTACGTCCTGGTAGAGCATTAAAAGGTTTTTTGTTTAGTGGTATTGTTATAGTTTTGAATCCTATTTTTGAAACATTTCGATTGCTACTATTTGGATTATTTGGTTCAGTATTAGCCTACTTACCATGTGATCTTAAGGCAAAGTCTATGATGGGAGATGTAGGTTCAAATATATTAGGAATTTCATTAGGAATAGCATGTATTTCTGCAGGTTTTTATGTACGAACAATTATATTAGGATTTTTAATTTTAATACATCTTTATACAGAAAAATATTCTTTAACGGAGACTATTCAACGAGTAAAAATATTAAAATATCTTGATGAAATGGGTAGATAATTTATCTGCCTTTTTCTTTCATAATGAAAAATTTTTATGAAAAGAGGGGATAAATTGATAGGTATTAAAGTTGGGAAAGTTCTTGAAATATTAAAATGTAATATCAATAGTACTGAAATATTGGTAGAAATAAATAATCATAACTACAAGGCTATTAATTATAATAGATTAACTGGGGATGTAAAAATAGGCGATTCTTTATTATTGAATACTACTGCTGTAGATTTAAACCTTGGGACAGGTGGATATCACTTTGTTGTATCAAATTTAGATAGTCCTAATAAAGATATAACAAATGGTGGGCATATTATGAAACTAAGGTATTCTCCATATCAGATAAAGGTATTTGCTGCTGAAGAACAAGGAAGTATATTTCATGATATTTTTAATAAATTTAAGTCTTTAAATGGTATGCCTGTTATAATAGGAACTTTGCATAGTATGCTGCCGCCAATTATAAAAGTTTTAAAAACGTATAACAAAAATATAAAAATTGCTTATATTATGACTGATGGAGCAGCACTTCCTATTGATTTAAGCAATACTATAAAAGATTTAAAAGAAAAAAAACTAATAGCTAGTACCATAACTATTGGAAATGCTTTTGGAGGAGATTTAGATTGCGTAAATATTTATAATGGGCTTATTGCAGCTAAAGAGATTATTAAATGTGATATAGCTGTGGTGACAATGGGACCAGGAATTGTTGGAACAGGCACTAAATTTGGTTTTAGTGGTATAGAACAAGGAAATATTATTGATGCAACAAATGATTTAGGAGGAATTCCTATCGCTGTTCCTAGAATAAGTTTTGCTGATATTAGAAAGAGGCATAGAGGTATAAGTCATCATACGTTAACTGTTCTTAGTAAAATAAGTAAAACTCGTGCTGTTGTAGGTATTCCAAATTTTGAAGAAAGTAAAAAAGAGTATATTAATTTACAAATAGATAATACTGAAATTCAAAAGAAACATAAAATATTATATATGGATACAACAAAGACAACAGAGATATTAGAAAATTCAACAATAAATATGCGTACAATGGGTAGAGATTTTCAAAATGATAAAGATTTTTTTATTACTGCTGGCTTAGCGGGTGAATTGGGTATTAAGATTTTAAATGATCCTCAATTAGAGATTCTAAAGTAGTATATTTATTGCAAAGGTCTTCTAAAACTTCTAATAAATCTGAGACTTTACCTATTAAATAAAGCTGGTTCTGTGTTATAACTTTATACATATTATCCCATCCTTTTAAGAATATTTTTACACTATAATATGCAAACTTGTCCTAAAATATTCCAATGAGGAAGTTTATAATGTTGTATAAAGAAAAAGGATTAATTTTTACTTGAAATTACTGTTAAAGGGAAGATAATAAATTATAAAAATAGGACAAAATATAATAGACAAGTCATATTATTCCTCTATTTTGCATAATATTTTATAACACATAAGATATATGCAAGAAAGGGGGATTTGTTTTGATAAAAAGATTCCAAATAATTGTGCTTAAGCATATACAAGGAAATGTTTTTATATATTTTATAGTATGTATGTTTTTTATTATAGGAATTTCATCTGGTGCATTCACAGTAAAAGCTTTAGCTGATAATCAAAAACAAGAATTGATAAATTATATGAGAAGTTTTTTTCAAGTCCTGAGCAATAAATCTATTGATGCATCATCTATACTGAAGCAATCGTTGATAAATAATTTGCAAACAGCAGCTTTAATTTGGATATTAGGTATAACAGTTATAGGAGCGCCATTAATATTATTGTTAATAGCAATAAGGGGACTAATTATTGGTTTTACAGTTGGATTCTTAGTAGAACAATTGGGATTTAAAGGAATTTTATTTTCTTTTATTTCTATATTTCCTCAAAATCTATTTATTATACCAAGTATTATCGTTATAGGAGTAATTGGTATTGGTTTTTCTAAAATGATCATTAGAAATAGGAAAAATAGAACCTATAGTAGTAATGATAACACATTTAGACAGTTTATATTGTATAGTACTATCAATTCTTTTATTTCCTTATTCATAATATTTGGATGTATGATTGAAGCTTATATAACACCAGTGTTTATGAAAGCACTCTCTAAGTATATGTAGAATATCTAAGGGGAGTATGAAATGGTGAAACGTTTTGGACTATTTATAAAAATTTTATTAATTCTAATAATATTTTCTATTTTATTGCCTCAAATTATTGATAAATTAATTAATATATTAATAATTGAAGACAGAAATAATAGACCTAAAGGAAATAGTACGTTTGTATTAAGTCCTTATACAGAAGAAAATAATTTCCAAGAAAACTTTTTCTATTTAATAATGTGGTATATAAAATAATAATAAAAAGATTAAAGGATTTTTTTGATATCTGTTGAATAGTATTATAAGATGCATTTAAAAACAAAGGGGACAAGTTTTATGAATGTTTACTTAGATGATTTTATACATTATTTAGCCTATGAAAAAGAACTATCAAAAAACACCTTGGAATCTTATAAAAGGGATGTTTCTCAATTTATAGATTATTTAAAGGGAAGAGAAATATTAGATGTAAAAGAGGTTAATAAGACGACAATTATAACCTATTTATTGCATTTACAAAAATTAGGCAAGGCTACATCGACTATTTCGAGGAATCTTGCATCTATACGTTCTTTTTCGCAATTTCTATTAAATGAGAAATTTATCGATAAAGATCCAACTATTCATTTAGAATCTCCTAAATCTGAAAAAAAGTTACCAGACATTCTAACCTTAGAAGAAGTAGAGTTATTGTTAGCTCAGCCAGATAATAATAATCAAATAGGAATAAGAGATAAAGCTATGCTAGAGTTATTATATGCAACAGGTATACGTGTTTCTGAACTTGTAGCCCTTGATTGTTCTCATTTGAATTTAGATATGGGATATATTACATGTTGCAGTAATCAAAACAAAGAAAGAATAATTCCTATTGGGTCTATAGCAAAAAAAGCTATAGATGAATATATTAATAAAGTACGACAATATTTAGTAAAAGACAAAATAGAAATGTCATTGTTTGTAAATTACCATGGAACCAGACTAACACGACAGGGATTTTGGAAAATAATAAAGAAGTATACACAGAAGGCAAAAATTAATAAAAAAATTACACCTCATACTTTAAGACATTCATTTGCAACACATTTACTTCAAAATGGTGCAGATTTAAAATCAGTTCAAGAAATGTTAGGTCATTCAGATATATCAACGACACAAGTTTACACACTACTGACAAAGAATAAAATAAAAGAAGTTTATAATAAAGCACATCCAAGAGCCTAAAAAGGCTCTTTTGTTATTTAATCAATAATTTCATGTAATGTGATAATTGTCCTCTTGTGTATAACAAAAGTAATTGATGGAAAAGATAAAACTAAATAAAAAAGCAAGGAGGACTTTACATGAGATTAAAAAATGACAAAATATTTGTTTTTTTTATATGTTTTGTAATAATATTTAGCAATTGTTCTATATTTGGAAATGCCCAAGAGTTTGATGTAAATGCAAAATCTGCAATTTTGATGGATGCTTCAAGCGGAAAAATAATATTTGAAAAAAATATTCATGATAAGCTTCCCCCTGCTAGCGTAACCAAAATAATGACCATGTTACTTGCGATGGAGGCTATTAATCAAGGAAAAATATCTTTAGATGATAAGGTCCTTATTAGTGAACGTGCTTCTTCAATGGGAGGAAGTCAACTTTATTTAGAGCCGGGTGAAGAAAAAACAGTAGAAGAACTTATAAAAGGTATTTCAGTAGCTTCTGCAAATGATGCATGTGTAGCGCTAGGTGAACACATAAGTGGAACTGAAGAAATGTTTATTAAAAGAATGAATCAAAAAGCAAAAGAACTTGGAATGAATGATACACAGTTTATGAATACAAATGGATTACCACAAGAAGGACATTATACAAGTGCTTATGATATTGCATTAATGTCTAAGGAATTATTGAAATATCCTAAGATTCATGAATATTTAACAATCTGGATGTCAACAATGAAAGTAGGATTGCCTAATAAAAGACAGACGAATCTTCAGTTAACAAATACTAATAAGCTCATTAAAACTTATCCTGGTGCAAATGGTATAAAGACAGGATATACATCAGATGCTAAATATTGCTTATCTGCTTCTGCTACAAAAAACGGACTTACACTAATAGCTGTAATATTAGGAAGTCCTACTTCAAAAATAAGATTCGCAGAAGCAAAAAAACTACTTAATTATGGATTTGCTACTTATAGTGCTGTTCCAATAGTTAAGAAAAATCAAATTATTGATGAGTTACTAGTTGAAAAAGGAAAAGAAACAAAGATAAATGTTGTAGCTAAAGATAATTTAAGTGCTTTGGTAAGAAAAGGTGAAGAGAATAAAGTCTATAAGGAAATCATATTGCCTAAATATATAAAAGCACCTTTTAAAGCAAATGAAAAAGTGGGTGAAATTATTTTAACAAAAGATGGACAAGAAATTGGAAGAGTTGATATTTTAACGGAGAAAGGAATGGAAGCTGCTTCTTTTTTAAATATATTTCATAAAATAATTACTCAAACTGTTAAATAAAAAACGAAAAGAAGTGATTACACTATAATATGTAGTTGCTTCTTTTTTTATTTTATAAGTTCTTTCTGTATATATAAGTGTGGTATAATGTTGTATGGTTTTAAATATATTAAAAGAGTATAAAGCAGGTGAAAAAATGTCATATAATGTAAAACTTGAAGTTTTTGAAGGACCTTTTGATCTGTTGTTTCACTTGATTGAGAAAGCAAAAGTAGATATATATAATATTCCTATTGCAGATATCGCAGAACAGTATATTCAGCATATTGAAAATATGAAAAAATTCGATTTAGAAATTACCAGTGAATTTTTAGTTATGGCATCTACGCTTATAGAAATTAAGTCTAAAATGCTTCTTCCAAATAAACAAGAACAACAACTAGAGATGGACATTGTTGAAGAAGATCCAAGGCAAGATTTAGTAAAAAGGCTTATTGAATATAAAAAATTTAAGAATGCAGCAATCGAGTTCAAAAAACGTGAAGAAATTTATACGAAAATTTTTTATAAGGATCCAGAACAATTGGATCAATTTGTTAAATATGATAAGAACGAGTTAGTAGATCTAGATATTAAAGACCTTCTAGATGCGTTTAATAGGTTATTAAAAAAAAGAAAAAGAATAAATAAAAATCGAATACATATTACAGAAATAAAAAGAGATGCAATAACTATAGAAGATAAGATAGAGCAAATAAAAAAAATTATTAGTAAAAATACTTTACTAGACTTTGATCAATTATTTATAAATTCTTCTGATAGAAGTGAAGTTGTTGTAACTTTCTTAGCACTTTTAGAATTGATAAAATTAAAGCTTATTATTGTACAACAAAATAAAATATTTGGAAATATTATCATAAAAAGAAACATTGCAAATAATGAGGTGTAGTAAAAATGGATGAAAAAAAAATCAAATCAATTATTGAAGCAATGCTGTTTGTATGGGGAGATCCAGTAAATATTAAAACTATTGCTGATATAATAAGTTTACCTCCTGAATTTATAAGAAAGTGCTTATTAGATTTAAAAAAGGAATATGAGGTACAAGATAGAGGAATTCAAATAATAGAAGTAAATAACTGTTTTCAATTATGTACAAACAGTAAATATTTTGATTATATTCAAAAGTTATGTACTCCTATTCAAAATAAAGGTTTAACTCAAGCTGCTTTAGAGGTTTTGGCAATTATAGCATATAATCAACCTATCACTAGGCCAGAAATTGAAGCTATTCGAGGAGTAAAAAGTGATAAAGCAATTAATACTCTTTTAGAAAAAGAATTGATAGCTGAAAACGGAAGATTAGAAAGAATAGGACGTCCTATCCTATATTGCACTACTGATAAATTTTTAAAATCTTTTGGGCTTAATAATTTAGAAGATTTACCTAGGATAGAGGATTTTGAAGCTTTAGATTATACCGATAAATAATTTATCGGTTTTTTTTATATGTTTGTAGTGTGTATTTTCTATACCTTATGGAAAAAATATACTATAGTGCTAATGATAAGAGGTGATATTTTGTATATATATATTATTATGAGTGTTTTTGTATTTTTTTGTATATTATTTTTTACAACTATAACAATTCAAATAAAGATCCTGAAAGATAAAACAAATGATAAAATTATTTTAAGTTTCAAAACATTATTTGGGATACTCAAGTACAAAATTGAAATACCTTTTGTTGATTTAAATGTTAAAAAAAATGGAATTCCTTTTCTAAAGTTAGATGCAAAAATTAAAAATAATGAAGATGATAATTTAGTAAAAGAAGATGAATCTATCATTACTTTTAAAGAAATGCAAAGAATTCAAATTAAATTAAAACACTTTTGGGAGTTGTATTTCCATATTGTAAACTATCTTCGTAAAAAAATAAAAATAGATTATCTTTTATGGATAACAGAATTTGGCATAGAAGATGCTGCAGTAACAGCAATATTATCAGGTGTTTTTTGGATGATAAAAGGGAATCTAATGGTAATAATAAAAAATAATGTAAAATGCAATAAAATTATTTTAAATGTTGTTCCACAGTTTGGTAAACAAATTTTTAAGACAACTCTTAATTGTATAATAAGTATTAAAATAGGCTATATTATTATTGCAGCGATTAAGTTTGGATATACATTTTTAAGAAAAGGTGGTGTAGGTAATGGCAAATCATCCAATAGAAGCATTAATGAAAACAACAATGGAAAGTTTAAAAGATATGGTAGATGTAAATACAATTGTAGGAGACCCTGTTGAAACACCTGATGGTACAGTGATTATTCCTATATCAAGAGTATCTTTTGGATTCGCTTCAGGAGGTGGCGAATATAATATAAAAATAAACAATCAAGAAGAAGATGCTGACACAAGTGATAAATTACCTTTTGCTGGTGGAACAGGTGCAGGTGTTTCTGTACAACCTGTTGCTTTTATGGTTGTTGGTAATGGTGAAATGAAGTTATTACCAGTAGACCAAAATGCAACTATGTTGGATAATTTGATAAATTTTATGCCTAAGTTATTAGATAAAATCCAATCTATGGGTGATAAAAAAAATCAAAGTAAAAGTAAAAAAAATTCAGAAGATAAGCTTGCAGAAGAATAAGGAGAAAAGTTTATATACTCCTTATTCTTCTTTTCTTATATTATCAAATCTAGTTGTATTTTTTTTATTTAATTAGATAATACTAGAACTAGTTATAATATTAAATGGAGTGATTGATTTGAAACAAAGGAAAATAATTATTTTATACTTAATTTTAATGATTATTTTATATAATAATACAGCATTAGCTTTTGAGGATAATTTTAATATTTCTGCAAGTAGTGCAATTGTAATGGATGTAAAAACAGGAAGAGTTCTTTATAAAAAAAATATTAATAAAAAAAGGCCTATGGCAAGTACTACTAAAATTATGACGGCTTTAGTAGCATTGGAAAAATCGAGTCCAGGAGATATGGTAAAAGTTCCTAAAAATGCAGTTGGCGTAGAAGGTTCGTCTATATATCTAAAATATAATGAGAAATTGACGATGAAAGATTTAATCTATGGGTTGATGTTAAGATCTGGAAATGATTCAGCTGTAGCTATTGCTTCACATATATCAGGTTCAGTTGATGGCTTTGTTAAATTAATGAATAAAAGAGCAAAGGAAATTGGTGCAAGAAATACAAATTTTGTAAATCCTCACGGACTTCATCATAAAAATCATTATACTACTGCATATGATTTAGCACTTATTACAAGAAAAGCCTTAAAGAATAAAGAGTTTCATCAAATAGTAAAAACAAAGCTTTGGATAGCTGATAGAGATGGATATAAATATTTTTATAACAAAAATAAAACACTTACTCAATATAATGGTGGAGATGGTGTTAAAACTGGTTATACAAAAGTAGCAGGGAGATGTCTTGTTACATCTGCAACAAGAAATGGTGTTCAACTAATATGTGTAGTGTTAAATGCACCAAACTGGTTTGAAGACTCGTATCGTTTATTAGACTATGCATTTGAAAAATATACTCCGTTTCATGTAATA
Source organism: Crassaminicella thermophila (assembly GCF_008152325.1). Lineage (GTDB taxonomy): Bacteria > Bacillota > Clostridia > Peptostreptococcales > Thermotaleaceae > Crassaminicella_A > Crassaminicella_A thermophila. Next base: position 1,522,674 of record NZ_CP042243.1, on the reverse strand, counting down.
AAAAAGAATAGTATTATAAAAAATGTTAGTGTACAAAATGGGAAAAAGTGTAGTACGAATGTTGTTTCTAAGGAGGATGTTATTATCCCATTAACATCTAATGAAAAAAATCAGATTACAAAAATAGTAGAGATAGATGAAATTTTAAAAGCACCGATAAAAAGGGGGCAGAAGATAGGAAAAGTTAAAATATACCTTAAGGATAATTTGCTTTACACTACTGATTTAGTTTCTAGAGAAGATATAGATATAAAAAATTTCAAGGATAAGGTTATAGATTTTATTTTAAGAAATAGATAAAAAATGTGTAACATATTTTGAACATAAAAAATACCCTATTATTAATAGGGTGTTTTTTATGTTCAAAATATTGGAGGGATTTATATTGATCAATGAAAGGGTAGAATGTATAGATGCTGGTAGTGAGTACTGTCCATGTTACTTAGCTGAAACTAATGATTGTATTATGTGTGCACATCTTCAAGGAAAAAGTTTTTGTGATTGTAGTTGGAGTGGAGTATGTATTTATCAAGAATTTTATTGGTGCGGGAACAAAAAAAAATATGAGAGAAAGGAATTTAAAGGTAAAATTATTGAAAAAAAATATATTAGTGAAGATGTAATGATTTTTAAAATAGCAGTTACTAAAACACTAGCAAGGCAATTAAAACAACCAGGGTCATATGTATTTATTAGAGAGCTAGATAAACCTCTTTTTTTTAATGTGCCTATGTCAATTATGAATGCAGACGAGTATAAGGGAGAAATTGATATAGCAGTAAAAGTATTAGGAATTAAGACAAAGACATTGATGGAGTGTGATAAAGAAATTTTTGTTAAAGGTCCATACTGGAATGGTGTTTTAGGTTTAAAAAATCTTAAAAGTACAAAGGAAAAAAATGTTTTAGTTGTAGCAAGAGGGGTAGCTTTAGCACCATCTGTACTTGCAATAAAATATTTATTGAAGAATAAAAATGCGATAACTTTTTGTAACAGATCCGGGAAAAATTGGGCTGATTTTTATTAAAGATTATATAAAAGATTTTAATATAGAAATGATACAATTAAATTTACGAGAAGAAAAAGGATTAAATGAATTTAGAAATATTTTAGTGAGAAGAAAATATGATCTTATATATAGTGCTGGTTCTGATAAATTCCATGGAATTATTAGAAAGGAAATAAATTCATTGAATAAAGGTGTAAAATTTGTAATAACCAATAATAGTAAGATATGTTGTGGCGAAGGAGTTTGTGGCTCTTGTACATGTAAAACAAAAGGTGGGAATGTAATAAAGATGTGTAAAAGTCAGTTGGAAGTTAAAGAATTATTAGAAGGGAGGAATGTCAATGACTAAAGTAGTAATAATCGGAGGGGGATGGGCTGGTGTAGCAGCTGCTATTACTGCAAAAAAAGCAGGTGCTAAGGTTACAATATTAGAGCGAATGGATATATTATTAGGATTAGGAAATGTTGGCGGTATAATGAGAAATAATGGAAGATACACGGCTGCAGAAGAATGTATTCTATTAGGTGCTAAAGAATTATTTGATATTACTGATAAAGCATCAAGGCATGTAAATATTGACTTTCCTGGACATAAGCACGCAAGTTTATACGATGTATGTAAAGTAGAGCCTATGGTAAGAAGACTATTAAATGAAATGAATATTGAAATCTTATTAAAATCAAGAGCTGTAGATGTAAAGCTAACAAATAGAAGTCTTACAGGTATTGTATTACAAGATGGCAGAATAGTTAAGGGTGATGTTTTTATTGAAACAACAGGATCTACAGGGCCAATGGGGAATTGTTTAAAATATGGTAATGGATGCTCTATGTGTATATTAAGATGTCCTTCATTTGGGCCAAGAGTAAGCATTAGTCAAAAGGCAGGAGTTGAGGATATTTTAGGACAAAGAAAAGATGGATCCTATGGAGCATTTAGTGGATCCTGCAAATTAAATAAGGATTCTTTAAGTAAATCAATTGTAGATGAATTAAATACAAAAGGTGTAGTTATATTACCTATTCCAAAAGATGATATAAATATTAAAAAACTGGATATGAAAGTTTGTCAACAATACGCATTGAAGGAATATGCAGAAAACTTAATCTTGCTTGATACAGGTCATGCAAAAATGATGGCTCCTTTTTATCCATTAGAAAAACTAAGAAAATTTGAGGGCTTAGAAAATGCTAGATATGAAGATCCTTACTCTGGTGGAATTGGAAATTCAATAAGGTATTTGTCTATTGCACCTAGGGATAATACAATGAAAGTGGATACACTTGATAATCTTTTATGTGCTGGTGAAAAATCAGGACTTTTTGTTGGTCATACGGAAGCTATTGCTACAGGCAGTTTAGCAGGACATAATAGTGTTCGTTTAATAAAAGGAATACCACTTTTAGAAATTCCAGTTAATCTGTGCATTGGTGATTTGATTGCATATGAAAATACTAAAATTAAAACAGAAGAAGGCTTAAAGACAAGATATACTTTTGCTGGATCAGATTATTTTAAAAGAATGAAAGACTTGAATTTGTATACTACAGATACAGAAAAGCTAAAGAAAAAAATTGAAAGAGTAAATTTGTTAAATATATTCGAAGAAAGATTAGTGTAAATATTTCATATTTTAATAATTTAGGTTAGAATATTTGAAAAAATATGCAAGAGGGTGTATAATCGAGAGAGTAGAATAAAAAATTGCACAGTAGTTTGTGCAATTTTTTATTTGTAAGAAATTGAAAGGAGGATGTTATACAGAATAGTTGTATAACGAAATAATTTGATTACAGTTACAGGTGTAGGATTAAGATTTGGAGATAAAAAATTATTTGAAGATGTAAATGTAAAATTTACACCAGGGAATTGCTATGGAGTGATAGGTGCAAATGGAGCAGGAAAATCAACATTTTTAAAAATTTTATCTGGTGAAATTGAACCTAATGAAGGATATGTTTCTATAACACCAGGTGAAAGATTAGCAGTACTAAAGCAAAATCATTTTGAATTTGATAATTATATTGTTTTAGATACAGTGATTATGGGACATAAAAGACTATATGAAATAATGAAAGAAAAGGATGCACTTTATCAAAAAGAAGACTTTAATGAAGAAGATGGAATGAAAGCATCAGAACTCGAAGCTGAATTTGCAGAATTAGACGGTTGGGATGCTGAGGTAAATGCAGAGAAATTATTAATGGGTTTAGGAATTAAAAAAGATTTACATTTAAAAAAGATGAAAGAATTAAGGGGAGCTGAAAAAGTAAAAGTATTATTAGCACAATCGCTTTTTGGAAACCCTGATATTCTTTTATTAGATGAACCTACTAACCATTTAGATTTTAAAGCGATAAATTGGTTAGAAGAATTTTTATTAGATTATAAAAATACAGTTATAGTAGTATCACATGATAGACATTTTCTAAATAAAGTATGTACACATATGTTAGATATTGATTTTGGTAAAGCAAAATTATTTGTTGGTAATTATGACTTTTGGTATGAATCCAGTCAATTAGCATTAAAATTAATGAAGGAACAAAATAAGAAAAAAGAAGAAAAAATTAAAGAGTTACAATCTTTTATTGCACGATTTAGTTCAAATGCTTCAAAAGCAAAGCAAGCTACTTCAAGAAAAAAACTTTTAGATAAGATTACAATAGAAGATATAGAGCCATCATCAAGACGATATCCATTTGTTGGATTTACCCCTGAAAGAGAAGCTGGAAAAGATATTTTAACAGTTGATGGAATAAGTAAAACTATTGATGGAGTAAAAGTTTTAAATAATATTTCATTTACTGTAAATAAAGGTGATAAAATTATTATCCTTGGAAGAAATGAGATTGCAAAAACAGTTTTGTTTAAAATATTAATGGGAGAAATGGAGCCAGATGAGGGCACATTTAAGTGGGGGATTACTACTACACAAGCTTATTTACCAAAAGATAATTCAAAGTATTTTGAAGATGTTAATCTTAATTTGATAGATTGGTTAAGACAATATTCGAAAGAGAAATCAGAATCTTTTATTAGAGGATTTTTAGGTAAGATGTTGTTTTCTGGTGATGAACCTTTGAAGATGGCAAAGGTTCTTTCAGGTGGAGAAAAGGTACGATGTATGTTTTCAAAGCTAATGCTTTCTGGTGCAAATGTACTAATTCTTGATGAACCAACAAATCATTTGGATTTAGAATCTATTCAAGCAGTTAATGATGGTTTGATAGCTTTTAAAGGAACGGTGTTGTTCACATCTCATGACCACAAGTTTATTCAAACGATTGCAAATAGAGTTATTGAAATAACATCAAGTGGAATTTTTGATAAAGAGATTGCTTTTGATGATTTTTTAGAAAGTGAAGAAATTCAAAATAGAATAGATAAAATGTATAAAGAATAATCTGAGCAGGAGTTAATCTCCTGCCTTTCATTATATTAGGTGTTGGGTTGAATGTTTTTCGTCAATGGTGTAATCTTGTAAAATAGAGTGTTAGGAGAATGAAAAAATTGAAATTTTAAAAATCAAAAAGTAAATTTATTATATATTTGAAAAGAGGCTAGTATAAAATATATAATATACTTAATTAATGAAAAGGAGCTGTTTTTGTGAGGTTACAAAAATACATTGCACATTCAGGAGTTGCATCTAGAAGAAAAGCTGAAGAACTTATTAAATTAGGACGGGTAAAAGTTAATGGAAAAGTAATAATAGATATGGGAGTAGTTGTAGATCCAACTTCAGATGTTATTTCAGTTGATAATAAAGTGATTCAATTAGAAAGAAATAAAGTTTATATAATGCTTAATAAACCAGAAGGTTATATAACTACATTATCTGATGAATTTAATAGACCAACTGTAGCTGATTTAGTAAAAGACATTAATGAAAGAATTTATCCTGTGGGTAGGCTAGATTATGATACATCTGGATTATTAATTATGACAAATGATGGAGACTTATCATATCAACTTACTCATCCAAAACATGAAGTGAAAAAAACTTATATTGCTAAAATTAAAGGGATACCAAATAATAAAGAACTGCATATGTTTAAGACAGGAATTGATATAGGTGGATATATAACTGCTCCAGCTCAAATAGAAGTACTAAAAAAAGAAAGAGAAGCATGTTTAGTAAAGGTAATTATCCATGAAGGGAAAAATAGACAGATTCGAAAGATGTTTGATAAGATTAACCATCCAGTTACAAAATTAAAAAGAATAGCTATTGGTAAAATAACAATGGATAATTTACAGAAAGGAAAATGGAGATATTTAACAGATTCAGAAATAAAATATTTAAAATCCTGTTAGCTTAGGATTTGTATAATCAAATTTATATTATAAGATAAGGAGCTGAAAGTAATGTTAGAGATTAAAACAGCTAGTTATGATGAAATACCTGTTATAGAAAAATTTTTAAAAGAAAACAATTTTAATATAGATCAAATAGAGAAATATATCTTAAATTGCATGATTGCTTATGATAATAAAATTCCTGTTGCAGTTGCAGGATTTAAACAAAAAAAAAATGTTGCTATTATTGAATTTGTAATTGTAACAAAAAATAGGCGTAGAGAATACTTAGGAGATGGTATAGTAAAGGCTCTTTTGAATGTAGCAGATAAAAAAGGTATAGAAAAGGTCTATGTAAATACAGATAAGAGTAATTTGTTTTTTAAGAAAATTGGTTTTAAGGAAGTTAAAAACTATTGTGAGTATATAGATGATTTAAATATGTTAGAAAGTAATATGATATTACAAGTAACTTTACCAGATTATTTTTTTAAGGCATGCAAATCTAAAAAATAAGTGGGGTGTTTAAATGGATGTAAAATCTTTAAAAAGAGCAACTGAATTAGCTAAGTTTTTTATCGGAACAATTATTAAAGAAGGAGACTTAGTTGTTGATGCTACAATGGGAAATGGAAATGATACTCTTTTCTTAGCTCAAACTGTTGGAAAAGAGGGAAGTGTAATATCTTTTGATATACAAGATTTAGCAATTTTAAATACAAAAAAATTACTTGATAAGAATAATATAAATAATTCAAAACTAATACAAGATGGACATGAAAATATTGATAGATATATATCAAATGAAATATGTGGAGCAATGTTTAATTTAGGCTATTTACCTAAAGGAGATCGTAATATAGTTACAAAACCTGAAACTACAATTGTTGCAATTGATAAGTGCTTAAAGTTATTAAAAAGAAATGGGATTATTACGATTGTCATTTATTATGGGCATCTAGGGGGAGAAGATGAAAAAGAAAAAATTATACATTATGTAGAAAAACTTGATGAGAATAAATTTCATGTATTGAAGGTAGATTATATTAATCAAACAAAAGAGCCTCCAATATTGATTACAATTATAAAAAAATAAAACTCCCTATTGTGGAGTTTTATTAGCAATCAAGATGAAGATAGATTATATTAGGCTTATTACTATAATATTTAAGTACTTTTACATAACTTTCATTTTCTATTTTGTTCCAACATTTTAAGCATTTATACTTTGAATGTTTTATATAAGTTGTTTCAACTTTCAATTTGATATTTCCATATTTTTTCCAGCTTTTCCATCCAGTTTTACAAAGGGGAAATCGATTATTATAATCTGCATATACCCATCTTAGTAATCGGTGAAAATGAAATGGGTATTTAGTATAGCTTAAGAATTCATTTGGAAGACCTAAAGATATTGAATATTCTTCAAATGTATTTTCAATTCTAGACTGGAGAGGTTCTCCTATAGTTGTACTAGAAAAGTTATATTTATTTTCTTTTAAAAATAACCTTAATTTGTCAAACATATAACCTCTACATACTTCAATTTTTTCATGCTTAGACACTTTTAACTTTTGAAGAAGTGAATTTGTTATGTCGACTACTACATCCAAATATAGTTTTTTTTCAAAATTATCACTATGATAGTATTCTAAAGGAATTATGTCATAAACATATTCTTCAGTTTCTTTTCTCATAGCTCCAATGCAGGTTCCACCTATTAAGCTGCCGCTTCCTGAGTCGTCAATTTGGATCAAATTTATCACTCCCAATAAATCATTTTTGAAATTTAGTAATATTAGTATTTGTTTTATTATAAATTACTATTAAAATAATTAAGTAATAATTTTATTTTTATATAAGGAGGGATTATTTTGAAGATACTAATAACGAATGATGACGGTATCTATGCAGAAGGAATTTATAAATTAGCGTGTTCACTTAAAAGAATGGGTAATATTTATGTTGTAGCACCTGACCGACAAAGAAGTGCAACAGGACATGCAATAACTATGCATGAACCACTTAGAGCAGAAAAGATTAAGTTTTTTGATAAAGATTTTGATGCATGGGCAGTTAGCGGTACACCAACAGATTGTGTAAAACTTGCTATAGAAGCTCTTGTTAAAGAAAAAATAGATATTGTTTTTTCAGGAATAAACAAAGGACCTAATCTAGGAACAGATGTACTTTATTCAGGTACTGTTTCTGCTGCTATAGAGGGGGCTATTTTAGGATACCCTGCTGTTGCTGTGTCACTTGCAGATTTTAAAAATGTAAACTATGATGTTGCTGCTGAGTTTTGTTGTATAGTAGCAGATATAATATCAAAAAATCCATTACCACCAGATACGTTATTAAATATAAATATACCTAATTGTAAAAAAGAGAATATTAAGGGAGTAGATGTTACAACATTAGGTGTTAGAAAATATAAAAATTCATTTATAGAAAGAATTGATCCAAGAGGACAGAGTTATTATTGGTTAGGCGGAGAGGTGATTGATGAAAAGAATAATGAAGGAACTGATATATATAGTATAAAAAATAATTGTATATCTATCACACCAATCCATTTTGACCTGACAAAATTTGATTTAATTGAACAAGTGAAAAAATGGAATATTCAAATAAAATAAAGACTTATGATAGAGTGTTGCATTTAGATAAATATTAGAAATTGATAATGAAAAGATACTGAAAATGACGAGTTGATTGCATTTTCAGTTTTTTTGTTTGGAATTTTGAGGAATTATATTTTAAAATCAAAATAGATTATATACGGCATGTATCCTCGGATGAGTGTATGCAGTAATAATAGTGAACTTGTATCATCAAATTCATGCGTACAATTTGAAGGAAAAATTGCATTATTGTATATTTTTCTAAAAATATGAAATAAAAATTGCAATTCGTCATATTTTTTGTTATTATTGGGTTGAGGAAAACATTAACTTTGGAATGGAGTTGAAAATGATGGCAAACCAGAATGGAAAAAAATTAATAGTAAAGCAAAACTGGTGTAAGGGTTGTGGGATTTGTGTTGAATTTTGCCCTAAAAAAGTACTTGCTTTAAAAAATGAAAAAGTCGAGATTGTAGATATTGAAAATTGTACTAAATGTGGTTTATGTGAAGTACGCTGTCCGGATTTTGCAATTTATCTAGGAGGTATGGAAGATGAAGAAAAATAACATAAAATTAATGCAAGGAAATGAAGCTTGCGTAGAAGGTGCCATTGCTGCAGGAATGCGTTTTTATGGAGGATATCCTATAACTCCATCAACAGAAATTGCAGAAGGGTCTGCACAAAAGCTACCAAGAGTAGGTGGAAAATTTATTCAAATGGAAGACGAAATTGGGGGTATTGCTGCTACAATAGGAGCTGCTCTTACTGGTGTAAAAGCTATGACTGCAACAAGTGGTCCTGGATTTTCATTAAAACAAGAAAATATCGGTTATGCAGCTATGGCTGAAATACCATGTGTTATTGTAAACGTGCAAAGACATGGTCCTAGTACAGGTCTTCCTACTTCTCCATCTCAAGGTGATGTAATGCAAGCTAAATGGGGAACACATGGGGATCATCCTGTTATTGCTTTATCTCCATCATCAGTAAAAGAAACTTTCGATTTAACTATTAGGTGTTTTAATCTTGCAGAAAAATATAGAACGCCTGTGATACTTTTGTTAGATGAAATTGTTGGTCATATGAGAGAAGGAATTGCAATTCCAGATACTAGTGAATTAGAAATCATTGATCGTAAAAAACCTTCACAAGATGATAAAGATTATTTAGCTTATAAAGTTGAAGAAGGAGAATATGTAGCGCCTATGGCAGGATTTGGCGATGGATTTAGATATCATGTTACAGGACTTGTTCATGATGAGTCAGGCTTCCCAACAAACAGTAATGCTGTAGCAGATAAACTTTGTACTAGACTAATGAAAAAAATTGAAGATAATATTGATGATATTGTAACTTATGAAGAATTATATATGGAAGATGCAGAAGTTGTTGTATTATCTTATGGAGGAACAGCTAGAAGTGCTAAAAGTGCAGTAAAAAAAGCTAGAGAAAAAGGTTTAAAGGTAGGTATGTTTAGACCAATTACTATTTGGCCTTTCCCAGAAAAACAAATAAAAGAAATTGCTGATAAAGTAAAAGGTATTATCGTTGCAGAACTTAACTATGGACAATTAGTTTTAGAAGTTGAGAGAGTGGTAAAAGGCTCATCTGATATATTCCATATTGGAAAAGTTGATGGTGATATTATTACTCCTGACGAGATATTATCTAAAATTGAGGAGGTAATTTAAAGTGGCTAGCACATTAATACAAAATTATTTTAGAATGGATAAATTACCACATATTTGGTGTCCAGGATGTGGGCATGGAATTTTAATGAGAGCTATAGCAAAAGCAATTGAGAATTTAGGTTTAGATAAAGATAAAGTATGTATTGTTTCTGGTATCGGTTGTTCTTCAAGAGCTCCAGGATATATGGATTTTAATACACTTCATACTACACACGGTAGAGCTTTAGCGTTTGCAACAGGTGTAAAATTAGCTAGACCTGAACTTGAAGTTATTGTAATTACAGGTGATGGTGATGCGGCAGCAATCGGAGGGAACCATTTAATTCATGCTGCAAGAAGAAATATTAACATTACGACAATCGTTTTCAACAATAATATTTATGGTATGACAGGTGGACAATATTCACCTACGACACCTACCGGTGATTTAGGAACAACTGCGCCTTATGGAAATATTGATAGACCTTTTGATATACCAAAATTAGCAGCATCAGCAGGTGCTACTTATGTTGCTAGAGGAACTGCTTACCATGCAAATCAATTAGTTAAACTTGTTGAGAAAGGTATACAAAATAAAGGTTTTTCGTTAATTGAAGGTGTTAGTGTATGTCCTACTTATTATGGAAGAAAAAATAAAAAAGGTACAGCTGTTGACATTATGAAGTGGCAAAGAGATCATGCAGTTGATATTAAGGTTGCAGAAAAACTTTCATCAGAGCAACTTGAAGGGAAATTCTTAATTGGAGAATTTAAAAATACTACAGAACCTGAATATACTGAAGAGTATCAAAAAATAATTGATAGATTTATAAAGGAGAGATAGTATGTCTAAACAAATAGAATTAAGATTAACTGGTTCAGGTGGGCAAGGTCTTATTTTAGGAGGAATAATCCTAGCTGAAGCAGCAATCATGGATGGAAAGAATGCTATTCAATCACAATCATATGGTCCTGAAGCTCGTGGTGGTGCTAGTAAAGCAGAAGTAATTATTAGTAGAGAAGAAATTGATTTTCCAAAAGTTCAAACAGCTGATCTTTTATTATCTTTAACACAAGTAGCTTGTGATAAATATGTAGATTTAATTGGAGAAGAAGGATTATTATTAGTTGACTCTACAGTAAAAGTTCCTGAGAATACGAAGGCAGGAAAAGTTGTTCAAATTCCAATACTAGAAACTGCTAGTGAAGTAGTTGGAAAGCCAATGGTAGCAAATATTGTTGCAATTGGAGCAATTAACGAATTATTAAAGGTTGTATCAAGAGAATCACTTGAAGCAGCAGTATTAAATAGAGTACCAAAAGGAACAGAAGAGTTAAATCGTCGTGCTTTAGAAGAAGGCTATAAACTTGGGGCTAGAGAGTAAGTGTAATTGAGAAAGGGCAATTTCCATGAGAGATGAAAATTTAGATTTAATAAAAAATATTCAAAAAAGCTTTTCAAGACTAAGTAAAGGACAGAAATTAATTGCTCAATTCATTACTAATAATTATGATAAAGCAGCTTTTATGACTGCTTCAAAGCTAGGCAATAAGGTAGGAGTTAGTGAATCAACGGTTGTAAGATTTGCTAATGCTTTAGGGTATGAAGGATACCCTCAATTGCAAAAAGAGTTACAAGAATTAATTAAAACAAAATTAACAACTGTTCAAAGATTAGAAATGTCACAAGATTATACGAATGAAGGCGCTGTTCTTAAGAAAGTATTAAAAGCAGATATGGACAATATTAAAGCAACGATTGAAGAAATAGACGATGAAGTTTTTCAAAATGTAGTAAATAGTATATTTGATGCAAAAAGAATTTATATTATAGGATTAAGAAGTTCAAGTACTCTAGCTGAATATTTAGGCTTTTATCTAAACTTAATATTAGATAATGTAAAAATTGTAACACCAGGAGTAAGTGATGTTTTTGAGCAAATGTTAAGAGTAGGGAAGGATGACTTAGTTATAGGTATTAGTTTCCCAAGATATTCTACAAATACTTTAAATGCTATAAATTATACAAAAGAACAAGGTGCTGTAGTTATAGGAATTACTGATAGCCAAGTTTCACCAATTGCATCAATTTCAGATTACACATTAGTTGCAAGGAGTAATATGGCTTCTTTTGTGGATTCTTTAGTTGCCCCTCTAAGTTTAATTAATGCATTATTAGTTGCTGTAGGTATGAGGGAGAAAGATGAAATCTCTAGTACCTTTGATAAGCTAGAAAAAATATGGGAAAAACATAACGTTTATAATAATAAAAATACTATATAATAATTTTAAGCAATATAAAAAACTACGTATATACGTAGTTTTTTATATTGCTTAAAAAAGTTTTATATTAATTATGAAGTGGGAAAAATAATTAGAAGTAGTGTAATACTCTTATTTAATGGTATAATAAATTTGATCTTTTAAAGGGGGAAGAGCATTCATGACGAAATTATATTTAATAAGACATGGACAAACAAAATGGAATACTGAATCTAGAGCACAAGGAAGCATAAATGTAGCATTAAGCAAAGAAGGACGCTATCAGGCAACACTTTTAGCAAATAGAATGAAAAATTATGAAATAGATTGTATTTATAGTAGTGATCTAGATAGAGCATATGAAACAGCTGTGATACTTGGGGAGAAATTGAATACTGAGGTTAAGAAAATAAGTGGTTTGCGAGAAATGTCTTTTGGAGAATGGGAAGGACTAACTCATGAAAATATTAAAAAAAATTATCTAGAACATTATACTGTATGGAGAAGTAAACCTCATGAGGCAAATATTCCTGGTGGAGAAAAATTAATAGATGTTCAAAAAAGAGGACTTGAAACAATTAATGATATTATAACTGAGAATAAGGGAAAAAACATTATGGTTGTATCTCATGGAGTAACTATAAAATCTATTATATTAGGGATTATGGACATAGACCTTTCAAACTTTTATAAAATAAGACAAGATAATACATGTGTTAATTTAATCGAATATAGAGACTATGGGCCTGTTATTGTTACATTAAATGATACTGCACATTTAGAAAATATAAAGTAAAAGGGTGATAAAAAATTGGAAACTGTAATAGTTGTTGGAGGTGGTGCTGCTGGTATGATAGCAGCAGGTACCGCTGCATCAAAAGGAAAAAAAGTGATATTACTAGAGAAAAATGATAAACTTGGAAAAAAAATCTACATAACAGGTAAAGGTAGATGTAATGTAACGAATAATTGTGATATTGATGAGCTGTTAAATAATGTAACAACTAACAAAAATTTTTTATATAGTGCTTTTTATACTTTTACAAACTATGATGTTATAGAATTATTGCATAAATATGGGACGTTAACGAAAGTTGAAAGAGGCAACCGAGTTTTCCCTAAATCAGACAAATCTAATGATGTAATTAAAGCCCTTGAAAAGTATATGAAAACTTATAATGTAGATATTAAATTTAATTGTGAAGTAAAGGAGCTCCTAATTGAAAATAATGATATCAAAGGAGTTAGATTACATAATAATTCAATCATTAGTGGTAATAAGGTAATTATTGCTACTGGTGGAATGTCTTATCCTTCTACAGGATCTACTGGAGATGGATATAAATTTGCAAAAATGTTAGGACATAGCATTGTTCCGTTAAAACCTGCATTAGTTCCTCTCGAGGTTGAAGAAGATTGGGCTAAGGAATTACAAGGATTATCACTGAAAAATGTTTTATTAAAAACTATATATAAAGATAAAGAAATTCATGTTGAATTTGGTGAGATGATTTTTACACATTATGGAATTTCAGGACCTATTGTTTTAAGTATGAGTAACTATATAAAAGATTTTTTGGATAAGGGAAAAATTAAGGCTATATTAAACCTTAAACCAGCTTTAGATAAAGAAACATTAGAAAAGAGAATTATAAGAGATTTTGAAAAATATTCTAAAAAACAGTTTAAAAATTCACTGAATGATTTGCTTCCTAAGAAATTAATACCTATAATTTTGCGTTTATCTAGTATACCAGAAAATAAATATGTTAACCAGATAACAAAAAACGAAAGAAAACAACTTGTTAAACTATTGACAAATTTACCTATGACTATTACAAAGACGAGACCAATAAAAGAAGCTATTATTACTTCTGGTGGAATTAATGTAAAAGAAATAAATCCATCAACAATGGAATCAAAGAAAATTAAAGGGGTATTTTTTGTAGGAGAGATACTAGATGTAGATGCTTTAACAGGAGGTTATAATTTGCAAATTGCTTTTTCTACTGGTTATTTAGCTGGAATTAGCGTATAAATTTTTGAAAAACGGAATGAAGGAAGAGAGGGATGAGGCTATGGTAAATATAAGTATTGCTTTAGATGGTCCTGCAGGTGCTGGAAAAAGTACTATTGCAAAAATAATAGCTAAGGCTAAAAAATTGACATATATTGATACAGGAGCTATGTATAGAGCTATAACATTGAAGATACTAAGATATGGAAAGAATGTTCAAGAAGAACAAATAAAAAAAATTTTATCTGATAGTAAAATCGATATAGATGGAAACGATATTTTTCTTGATGGAAAGCTTGTTACAGAGGAAATTAGAAAACCAGAAGTTAGTAACTTTGTTTCACATGTAGCTAAAATTTCATTTGTAAGGATGAAAATGGTGGAGTTACAGAGGAAAATTGCTGCTAACAAAAACGTTATAATGGATGGAAGAGATATAGGTACATATGTACTTCCTAATGCAACTTATAAATTTTTTTTAACAGCCTCTATTGATGAGAGAGCTAAAAGAAGATTTACTGAATTAAAGGAAAAGGGGTTTAATGTAACATTTGAAGAAGTAAAAAATGAAATGGAAAAAAGAGATAAAATTGATACTGAAAGAGAATTTGCACCTCTTAGACAAGCAGAAGATGCTATTGTAATTGATACAACAGGAAAATGCATACAAGAAGTAGTCGATGAAATATTATATTATTTGAAATAATTTGAGAAATATTCTATAATAGTTTTTAATCATTTTATGATTTAAAGAAGGAGTTTTGTAATAATATGTAGAATTTAATAAAAGTATTCATGGGAGGTATAATAATATTGAAAATAATTGTTGCTAACAATGCTGGTTTTTGCTTTGGTGTTAAACAAGCTATGAATAAGACGATTAATACTATTGGTAATACTAACAATAAAAAAGTTTATACTTATGGACCTTTGATACATAATGATCAAGTAATTGAAAAGTTAGAATCTATGGGCATATCAGCAATAAAAAATGTTAAGGATGCGAAAGATAATATTATGATTATTAGATCACATGGAGTTTCACTAAAGATTTATGATTTATCTAATGAAAATAATATTGAAATAATTGATGCTACATGTCCATTTGTTAGGAATGTACAAAAAATTGTAAAAGAATATTATGATAAAGATTATGGTATTGTTATCGTTGGAAACCCGAATCATCCAGAAGTTATTGGCATAAATGGATGGTGTAATAATAATGCATATATTGTTCAAGAACTTAAAGATATTGATATAATAAAGAATTGTGAAAAAATATGTGTTGTAGCACAAACTACTATTACATTAGAATTATGGAATAGTGTCGTTAAAAAATTAGAGGAAAAAGTAGAGGTTCTAAAAAAATTTAATACCATTTGTACAGCAACTAAAGAAAGGCAAGAATCTTGTGCTGAAGTGGCAAAACAAGTGGATGCAATGATTGTCATTGGTGGATACCATAGTTCAAATACACAAAAGTTAGTACAAATAAGTAAAAAATATTGTCCAAATACTTATCATATTGAAATTGCTGAAGAATTACCAATAGTACAACTAAAAAACTTGAACAAAATTGGAGTAACAGCCGGAGCATCTACACCGGACTGGATTATTAAGGAGGCTATTGAAAAAATGAACAACATGGAAAAAGAAAATAATTCAATGATGGATATGATGGAAGAAATTGAGAATACTTTAAGAGTTCCACGAAGAGGAACGACTGTAAAAGGAACGGTAATTCATGTAACGGATGATGAAATTATGGTGAATATAGGTTATAAATCAGATGGCATCATTCCAAAAAGTGAAATTTCAAATGATCCTTTTGTTAATCCTCATCAAATTGCTAAAGAGGGAGATGAAATAGAAGCTTACGTTTTAAGAACAGATGATGGAGAAGGAAATATTCTTTTATCTAAAAAAAGAATTGACATTGAAAAAAAATTGGGAAATATTAGAAGAAGCAGCTAAAGAAAAAGGTACAGTAGAAGTTAAAATCCTCCAAGCCATTAAAGGAGGCGTTATCGCTATATGTAATGAAATTAAAGGATTCATACCAGCATCTCAATTATCTACAAGTTATGTAAGTGATTTACAAGAATTTGTTGGCAAACAAATTAATGTAAAGATAATAGATTTAAATAGAAGGAAAAAAAATGTGGTATTTTCTCATAGAGTGCTTATGGAAGAAGAAAATAAAATCAAGAGACGTTTATTATGGGAAAAGATAGAAAAAGGAAGTGTTGTTGAAGGGGAAGTGAAGAGAATTACAAATTTTGGTGCTTTTGTTGATATAGGAGGTATTGATGGATTAGTACATATATCTGATCTTTCTTGGGGACGAGTAAATCATCCATCTGATGTTGTAAAAATAGGAGATAGGATAAAAGTTGTTATATTAGATTTTGATAAAGAAAATGAGAAAATTTCATTAGGATTAAAGCAGACAACGCCAGAACCATGGATAAATATAGATGAAAAATTTAATATTGGTGATATTGTTGAAGGTAAAATTGTAAAATTGGTAGATTTTGGTGTTTTTGTTGAAATTGCCCCTGGTATTGATGGATTAGTACATATATCTCAAATCTGCGATAGACATATTGCAAAGCCATCTGAAGAGGTGCATGTTGGTTTAAAAGTAAAAGTTAAAATTTTAGATATAAATAAGGAAAACAAGAGAATAAGTTTAAGTATAAAAGAAGCAGCTGAAAATATAGAGGAACCTAATTTAGAAATAATTAATAATGATGAGCCAACTACAATAGGTGATATTATTGAATCTAAAAAATAAGGAAGATAAATCTTCCTTATTTTTTCTTGATATTTATATATGTTTATAAGAAAATGAAAAATATAATTTTATTTGAAAAAACTTATAAACCATAAAGGAGATAGAATATGAACAATTATGAAAAATTCAAAGAAAAGATCTATAAAAAAACTGGAATTAATTTATCATATTATAAAGAAAGACAAATGAAAAGAAGAATTGATTCATTAATCAAAAGAAATAATTTTATAAATTATGAAGATTATTATACTGCAATAAATAAAGATAAAAAGCTTTTTGATGAATTTATTAATTATTTAACTATAAATGTTTCGGAGTTCTTTAGGAATCCAAATCAATGGAAAATATTGCAAAATGAAATTTTCCCATTATTATTAAAGAGAAGTAAGAGGCTGAAAATTTGGAGTGCTGCTTGTTCTACTGGGGACGAACCATATTCGCTTGCAATGGCGCTAAGCGAAAGCGTGTCTTTAAATAATGTAACTATCTTAGCAACAGATATTGATAATGAAGCTATTAATAAAGCTAAAGTAGGCATATATTCTCCTAAAAGCGTTGCAAATGTGCCAAAGCATTTACTTAATAAATATTTTACTAAAATTGGAGAATCTTACAAAATAAGCGAAGAAATAAAAAAACATATTAAGTTTAGTCAACATAATTTATTAAGTGATTCATACCCAGATAAATGCGATTTAATTGTATGCAGAAATGTCATGATATATTTTACTGAAGAATGTAAAGAAATGATGTATAAAAAGTTTTATGATTCGTTAAATGATGATGGAATATTATTTGTTGGTAGTACAGAACAAATTATTCTTCCTACAAGATATAATTTAGATTCTTTCAGAACTTTTTTTTACAAGAAAATATAAAAGATCTTTTTAAATTCCTTCCCTAAAATTTATTTAATTATTTTTAACAAAATATAAGTAGACATTTTAATAAAAATTAGAATTATAGTAAAAAATGTCTGAATTTGCTATAGAAATCTGTGTATGTAAGAAAGGATTTGAATAACTAATAAAGAATAGATAAATTAGATGGGAGGGATGCATGTGATTGATAAAGATAAAAAGTATTCTATTTCAGAAGTGAGTAAAATAACTGGCTATGAACCCCATGTATTGAGATACTATGAGAGTGACTTTAACTTACAGATACCAAGGACTAATTCTAATCGAAGATATTATACTTACAAAGAAATAGAAAGATTTATTTACATAAAAGAACTTCAAAATAAAGGTCTAACCAATAAACAGATTAAGCTTATCTTAGAATCTCCTGAGTTAATTGTTTCTGCTACAGATGAAATTGCGGTAACGAGAGAAGTTGCTATTAGTAATTCAAATGATCTAACTATTTTAGAAAAAAATTCTCCTTCAGATATTATAAATGGTATATGTTCAAATATAAATTGTAAACTTGAACAAACAAAGGAGGAGATTATAAGTTATTTAGATGCTACTATCAAAGGAAAAGAACAATTTGAAAGTAATGATACTGTTAAAAAAGAAAAAGATGTTCTTATATGTGAAAATGCTAGATTAAAAATGAAATTAAAGGAAAAATCATATGAAGTAGCAAAATTGAAAGAAAAGCTTAATAGGTTAGATCAAAAAAAAATCTCGTTTTGGAAAAAATTTTTCTTAAAGAAAACATAATGAGGTGTTATTTAAATTATAGCTGTTGATTTGATCAACGGCTTTTTTACTTCTTTTTTTTTTATTCTTTTGATATAATAAGGTTTAGATTGGAAAGAATATAAATGCTAACAGATAGATTTAGGAGGAATTATTTTGAGTAAAAGAGAAGAAGTACAAGTATCATTAAAAGATTTAGCATTACAAAGTGAATATATTGAGATTATTAGAATGGAAAATGAAGAATACTTAGAAAAAACTGGACAAAGAAAAAAAGTAATGATTATTACCTATGGTTGTCAAATGAATGAGCATGATTCTGAAAAATTGTTAGGTATGCTCGATAATATGGGATATATAGAAACTAATAATATGTATGAAGCCGATTTGATTATTTATAATACGTGCTGTGTAAGAGAAAATGCAGAATTAAAAGTATATGGAAATCTTGGACAGTTAAAGTCATTAAAGAAAGAAAAAAAAGATATGATTATTGTCGTTTGTGGATGCATGATGCAACAACCTCATGTTGTAGAACAAATTAAGAGAAAATATAATCACGTAGATTTAGTTTTTGGGACCCATAACCTTCATAGGTTTCCTCAACTATTAGCAACTTGTAAAAAAGCTAAAGATATGATTGTAGAGGTATGGGAAGAAGAAGGAGAAATTGTAGAAGGCATACCAGCTGTAAGAAAATATGAATTAAAAGCTTTTGTAAACATTATGTATGGTTGTAATAACTTTTGTACCTATTGTATTGTACCATATACTCGCGGAAGAGAAAGAAGTAGAAATGCTGAAGATATTATACGAGAAATTAAGCAATTGGTTATGAATGGTACAAAAGAGGTGACTCTTTTAGGTCAAAATGTTAATTCCTATGGGAAGACGCTAGATGCAGATATTGATTTTGCTGGTCTTTTATATAAATTAAATGAAATCGAGGGCTTAGAGAGAATAAGGTTTATGACTTCACATCCAAAAGATTTATCTTATAGATTAATAAGAGCTATGAGAGATTGTGAAAAAGTATGTGAACATATTCACCTACCAGTTCAATCAGGTAGCACAAGAGTACTTAAGAAAATGAATAGACACTATTCTAAAGAAGATTATTTAAAACTAGTACAGGATTTAAAGAAAGAGGTTCCTAATGTATGTATTACAACAGATATTATTGTAGGTTTTCCTGGAGAAACAGAAGAAGATTTTAAAGAGACATTAGATGTTATTCAAAAGGTTCAATATGATTCTGCATTTACTTTCTTATATTCTATAAGAGAGGGTACTCCAGCAGCAACATATGTAGATCAAGTTCCTGAAAATGTAAAACATGAACGCTTTAATAGATTGTTAGATATTTTAAATCCTATAATTGCTAAAAAGAATAGTTTGCTAAAGGGAAAAGTAGTTGAGGTTCTTGTAGAAGGGCCAAGTAAGACTAATAAAGATAGACTTATGGGACGTACAAGAACTAATAAACTTGTAAATTTTATTGGGCCTAAAGAGTGTATAGGGAAACTAGTAAAAGTAAAGATTACTGAACCAAAAACATTTAGTTTAAATGGTGAATTTATTGAATAAAATTAAAACAACTATATAAAACCAGGGATGTCCCTGGTTTTATATAGTTTATGATATAATAGTAATATTATTTTTTATGGGAGGAAATTTCTATATGGGTAAGTTAACTCCAATGATGAAACAATATTTAGATTTGAAAGAGAAATATAAAGATTGTATTTTATTTTTTAGATTAGGTGATTTTTATGAAATGTTTTTTGATGATGCTATTTTAGCTTCGAAAGAGTTAGAGATAACATTAACAGGAAGAGATTGTGGACTTAAAGAACGTGCACCAATGTGTGGTGTACCACATCATTCTGCTGAAAATTATATAGCAAAATTAATAGATAAAGGGCATAAGGTTGCTATTTGTGAACAGGTTGAAGATCCTTCAGTATCTAAAGGAATTGTAAAAAGAGATGTAGTTAAAATAATAACTCCTGGTACAGTTATGGATGCATATATGTTAGATGAAAAAGAAAATAATTATATCATGTCTATATATGTTGATGATGATGGAGCAGGAATATCTTTTGCGGATGTATCGACAGGAGAGTTAAGAACAACTGAGTTTACAAAAGATAATTTTATAAACTGTTTATTAGATGAAATTGTCAAAATTAATCCAAAGGAAATAATTATAAATACTTTGCAATGTTTAGGATATGATTTGAAATCAGAAATATATACAGTCCTTTCTAAGCCTTATATTGATGTATTTGATAGTTGGGCTTTTAAGCAAGATTATGCTATTAAAAAAATTAAACAGCATTTCAATATAATAGCAATAGAAGGCTTTGGAATAGATGATAAAAACCATAGCACGTGTTCTATAGGAGCTTTATTTGAATATTTACAAAAAACACAAAAAAATTCTCTTTCTCATATAAACAATATATATTTTTACTCATCAGATGCTTATATGATTTTGGATAAATCTACAAGAAGAAATTTAGAATTAACTGAAACTATGAGAGAGAAAAAAAGAAAAGGTTCTTTGTTATGGATACTAGATAAGACAAATACAGCAATGGGTGGAAGAATCTTAAAAAAATGGATTGAAGAGCCATTGAAAGATATTGGAGAAATTCAATCAAGATTAGACGCTGTTGAAGAGCTAAAAGAGAATATTTTAGCTAGAGAAGAGTTAAAAGAACTATTAAATAATGTATATGATTTAGAACGTTTAGTCGTAAGAATATCTTATGGAAATGCTAATGCAAGAGATCTTATTGCGCTAAAGGGATCTCTTGAAGTATTGCCTAAAGTAAAGAAAATTTTAGATTCTTTTAATACATTAAAATTGAAAAATGTATTATATGAAATTAATTTAGTTCAAGAAGTAAAAGAACTGATAAAACAATCAATTATGGATGACCCTCCAATTACGATTAAAGAAGGGGGAATTATTAAAAGATTTTACAATCATGAACTAGATGAGTTAAGAGAAATTATATCAAATAGTAAACAATGGATTGCAAATTTAGAAAATAACGAAAGACTTAAAACAGGAATCAAATCATTAAAAATTGGTTTTAATAAGGTTTTTGGGTATTATTTAGAAGTTACAAAAACTAATTTAAATTTAGTACCAGAAAATTACATCAGAAAACAAACTCTCGCAAATGCTGAAAGGTATATTACTCCAGAATTAAAAGAAGCTGAATCCAAAATTTTAGGAGCAGAAGATAAGGTTGTAGAATTAGAATACCAAATATTTGTTCAAATTAGAGATGAAATTAAAAAATTCACGAAGGAAATACAGAATACAGCGCGTGCGATTGCAACTTTAGATGCATTAATATCTTTTGCTGAAGTTAGTGATAGGTTTGGTTATACAAAGCCAAAGATTAATAACGATTTGCTTATAGATATTTGTAATGGAAGACATCCAGTTGTTGAGAGAACTATGGATTTTGATATGTTTATAGGAAATGATACTTTATTAGATGGTGATGAAAATAGATTTTCAATTATTACTGGGCCTAATATGGCAGGAAAATCTACATATATGAGACAAGTAGCTTTAATTGTACTAATGGCACAAATAGGATGCTTCGTTCCAGCTGATAAAGCAACTATTGGAGTGGTAGATAGAATATTTACAAGAGTAGGTGCATCTGATGATTTAGCTCGAGGGCAGAGTACTTTTATGGTTGAAATGAGTGAATTGGCTAATATTTTAAATAATGCTACAAAGAAAAGTTTGATTATTTTAGATGAAATAGGAAGAGGAACAAGTACTTATGATGGCTTGAGTATTGCTTGGGCTGTTGTTGAATATATAAGCTCAAAGAAGGTATTAGGTGCTAGAACATTATTTGCTACTCATTATCATGAATTAACAGAATTAGAAGGAATTCTTAATGGAGTAAAAAATTATTGTATATCTGTAGAAGAATGTAATGACGATATTATATTTTTGCGAAAGATTATTAGAGGAAGTGCAGATCAAAGTTATGGTATTCAAGTGGCTAAATTAGCTGGAGTTATAGATGATGTAATAACTAGAGCAAAACAGATTCTTTTGCAATTGGAAGAAAACGACATTAATAAAAAGAACTTAAAAGAAGATACGACGATAAATAAAACAAATGAAGTAATATATGAAAAACAAATGAGTATTTTTGATGGTAAGAATAATGATGTTATTGAAGAATTGAAAAAAATAGATATATTAGATATTACTCCTATGGAAGCTATGAATCATTTATATAAACTTGTTAAACTAGCTCAAAATAGAGGAGTGTAAAGATATGTTAAAAAGAATTCATAAATTAGATAAGTTAATAGCTAATAAAATAGCTGCTGGAGAAGTTGTTGATAGACCAGTTTCTGTTGTAAAAGAATTAGTAGAGAATGCTATTGATGCTAATGCTTCAAAAATTATTGTAGAGATTAAGGAGGGGGGAAAAACTTATATAAGAATTACTGATGATGGTATAGGAATATATGAATCTGATGTAGAAATAGCTTTCGAAAGACATGCTACAAGTAAGATAAAAGATGCTGATGACTTGAATTCTATTTTGTCATTAGGCTTTAGAGGAGAAGCATTAGCAAGTATTGCATCAGTTTCTCAAGTTGAATTAATAACAAAGACTGAAGATTCTAAAACTGGTACATATTTAGAGATACATGGAGGAGAAATTATAGAACGTAAAGAAATTGGTTGTCCTAAAGGAACCACTTTTGTGATTAAAAATTTGTTTTATAATATGCCAGCAAGATATCAATTTATGAAATCTAATGCTGTTGAAACTGGTTATATAAGTGACTTGATTAGTAAATTTGCATTGGCATATTCTAATATTTCTTTTCGATTCATAAATAATGGTACTATTGTATTTACTACTTCTGGATCTAGTAGTGTAATAAATAATATTGTAAGTATTTATGGAAAAGAAATAGCAAAAAATATGATGTATGTTTCAAATCGAGTTAAAGATATATCTATAGAAGCTTATATTTCAAAACCAACTATAGCTAGAGGAAATAAGAAGCAACAAGTATTTTTTGTAAATGGTCGATATGTAAAAAATAAAATTATTAGTGATGCCATTGAAGAAGCTTATAAAACATTAGTTAAAGTGAACAGATTTCCTATATGCTTTATATATTTAAATATTCCACCTAATAGGCTCGATGTAAATATACATCCTACAAAAACAGAGATACGCTTTGATGATGAATTATATATTAAGGATTTTGTTGTTAATACATTAAGAAGTAAACTGTTAGAAGAAAATTTAATCCCAAGTATAGGTTTTGAAAAATCTAAAAAACAACTTGAAGGATATCAGGAAAGAATAATTGATTTACCTACATGTTCAGATACTATAATTAAAAATACTAAAAATATAAGTGAGATAAAACCAAATAAAGAACATGAGAAAGATTTAGTTTTAGAGGATAAATTATCCTACCATGCAAATAATAAAGTTGAAAACAAGTTAGTTAAAGCAACCCAAAAAAAAGAGAAAATAAACAGAAATAATATTAGTGAGTTCAATCAAAATACAAAAACAAAAAATATTGTAAATGAAGAGAAATTAAACAATAAAAATTCAGAGTTAATTATGAATATTAGGATATTAGGACAAATTTTTAATACATACTTAATAGGACAAGATGATCAAACTATGTTTTTAATAGATCAACATGCTGCTCATGAAAGGATTTTATATGATACTTTATTGAAAAGCTATAAAGAAAGATCAGCAGTTAGTCAAAAATTATTAACCCCTATTTTAGTTGAGGTATCTTTTGTAGAATTTGAAATAGTAAAGAAAAATGTTGATATTTTTAATAATCTAGGATTCGAAGTAGAAGAATTTGGAATGAATGCATTTATTTTAAGATCTGTTCCTGTTGTATTTGGAGAACCTGAAGCAAAAGAATTTTTTATGGAAGTTGTTGACAATTTTCAAAAAAATATTAACAATAGCTATGACATAAAAGTCGAACAAATAATATCAATGGCTTGTAAACAAGCTATTAAAGCAAAAGATAAACTTGATTTTGTAGAAATTAAAGAACTAATGAAACAATTAGCTAAGCTTGAGAATCCATTTACTTGCCCTCATGGCAGACCGATTATTGTATCTATGACAAAATATGAAATTGAAAGAAAATTTAAAAGAATATAGAGGAGGAATAACATGAAAAAACCTCTTTTAATAATAGTTGGACCTACGGCTGTTGGGAAAACAGAAATATCTATTAATATTGCTCAAAAATTAAATGGAGAGATTATTTCTGCTGATTCTATGCAAATTTATAAGCATATGGATATTGGAAGTGCAAAACCTACTTTAGAAGAACGTGCAGGTATTCCGCATTATTTAATGGATGAAATTGATCCTAGAGAAGATTTTTCTGTAGTTCAGTTCCAAAAAAAGGCTAAACAATATATTGATTTAATTTTAAAAAAAGGAAAAATTCCTATTATCGTAGGTGGTACAGGCTTATATGTTAATTCAATTATATATGATATAGACTTTACAAAAACTATTTCTAATTGGGAATTTAGAAATAAACTAGAAAAAGAAGTTCAAACTTATGGAAATGAATATTTGCATAAAAAATTAGAAGAAAGAGATCCTGATGCAGCAGCAAGAATTCATCCTAATAATGTAAAAAGAGTCATTAGAGCTTTAGAGATTATTGAAAATGGAGAAAGTATAAAAGACTTTCGCAGCGCTTTAGTTGAAAATCCAGATTATAATTATGTTTTAATTGGACTAATGAGAGATAGACAAGAGTTATATGAAAGAATCAATAAAAGAGTTGACATATTAATTAAAAAAGGACTTGTTGAAGAAGTGAAAAAGTTGATAAGCTTGGGTTTAAATGAAGAAGACATTTCGATGAAGGGATTAGGGTACAAAGAAATTATAAAATACTTAAAAGGTATGTATGATTTTGAAGAAGCTATAAGAATTTTAAAAAGAGATACTAGGCGTTATGCAAAAAGACAGATTACATGGTTTAAAAGATATGATAAAATTAAATGGTTTAATTTTAATGAATACAGTTCAAAGGTTCAACTGGAAAATGACATAATAAAATATGTTGAAGGAAAATTAAACTTTATATAGAATACTTTATGTAATCTACTTTTTTCAATATTATAGGAGGGGTATTTATGAAAAATTCAATAAATTTACAAGATGTATTTTTGAACCAAGTAAGAAAAGAACATACTTCTATAACTGTATATTTGGTTAATGGATTTCAAATAAAGGGAACTGTAAAAGGTTTTGATAGTTATACAATTGTATTAGATAGTGATGGTAAGCAACATATGATATATAAACATGCTATCTCGACAATAACTCCTTTAAAGTCTGTAAATTTTATGCTAACTAATAATAAAAAGCAAGAAGAATAAAATTTAAAAATAAGGATAACAGAAATGTTATCCTTATTTTTTTGTTTTTGAAAAAATTTATATACTTACAGCATATTATATTATAACAACTATTTTGAGGTGAAAAGTATGAGATATAATAAGTATTCAGATATTTTTAATTTATTAGAACAGGGTAAAATTACAACTGAATATGCTATTCAAAAAATGATAAATAATAGAGAATTAAATGAGAATAAGAAAATAAATAATGAAGAAAACATAAGAATTTTAATGAAAGAGCTTGATAATTTAATAGGGCTAAAGAGTGTTAAAAAACTTTCAAGAGAAATACAAGCATATATTACTATTCAAAATAAACGAAAAGAAGAACAATTAGCTACTGAACCAATGGTATTACATATGATTTTTAAAGGTAATCCAGGAACAGGAAAAACAACGGTAGCACGACTATTAGGAAAAATTTTTTGTGCAATGGGAGTATTAGAAAGGGGACATGTAGTAGAAGTTGAAAGAGCTGATTTAGTAGGAGAATATATTGGTCATACAGCAGTAAAAGTAAGAGAACATATAAAAAAATCTTTAGGTGGAATTATGTTTATTGACGAAGCATACTCTTTAGCTAGAGGGGGTGAGAAAGATTTTGGCAAAGAAGCTATAGATGCAATGGTAAAAGGGATGGAAGATTATAAAGAAAATCTTATTTTAATATTAGCAGGATATAAGGAAGAAATGGAAAAATTTTTAAAAACTAATCCTGGATTAAAATCTCGTTTTCCTATACATATTGAATTTCCAGATTATAGTTTAGATGAATTAATACGTATTGCTGAAGTAATGCTTGAAAAAAGACAGTATAAGCTTTCTATTTCAGCTAAGGCAAAATTATTAAAAATTATATCACAGAAGAGATTAGAGGATAAACAGAATAGTGGAAATGCAAGATTAGTAAGAAATATTATTGAGAGAGCTATCCGAAAACAAGCAGTAAGGTTACAAAATTCAGGAAGTTTTACACGGGAAGATTTAATGATTCTAAAAAGAGAAGATATTACAGAGGGGTAGGGGATTATTAATGAGAAATTGTCTTGTTATTGGAAAGCCTAATGCAGGTAAGACGCTATTTATTTTAAATTTTGCAGAGTATCTTGGTTTTAAAAATATAGAAATTAAGTCTATAAAAAATGATGAAAAAGTAGAAGTAAAAAAATACTCAACAGAAGAAGCTAAGCGAATTTTATCTTCAAGTGTTCCGTATAAAACAACTTGCTTACAATCTATAGAGATAGAAATTCCCATTTTAAAAGGGAGAAAAATAATAAAGATTATAGATAGTAGTGGTTTAATTGATGGTATACATAAGGACGTAAAAATAAGAAGAGCTATGGGACAAACGTTAGGAGCTCTTAGAGAAAGCGATATTATTCTACATATTATTGATATTTCTAAGCTAAATTATAATAACGTTATAGAAAGTATTGGTGAAGTGGATTATCAATTAATAAAATATGGGGCTATAAAGGAAGGTTATGCTATTTTAGGAAATAAAATAGATTTGCTTGAAAGGAAAACTCCTATTATACAGCTTCAAAAAGAATTTTCAGACCATTATATTATTCCTATATCTGCTTTATTAAAGAGAGGTTTTGGAGAGGTGAAAAGCTATGTATCTCGTAGATTATAGCATTATCAAGAAACTAACTGCTAGCCTTATAATAGGATTAATCATTAAGCTTTTAGATGATTATTTAGATGAAGATAATAATTTATTAATACATACATTAGATAAAGCAATTTTACCTTATAGTATTATTTTTTTTTCTATAGCTTCAGCAATACATGTACAATATGCTGTAACATTAATGAGCTCTTGTTATATTGTTGGAATGTTTCATGATTTAAATATGAAATTGTCAACAGGATTTAAAGGATATCAGGAAAGTATTATTATATTTATTATAAATTGTTGTATGTTTTCTTTTAGGTCTATTACTACATCAATGCTTATAATGATTGTAATACAGTTTATTGATGATATTCATGATATGAAACTTGATAGAAAGTATGGATATAAGAATTTTGCAAACAAGTTTGGAAAAATAGAGATTATTCTTATGGGCTTAATTATGATTATACTTCTATTGATGTTTGATTATATCAAATTAATTATTGTACTTTTATGTTATATATTAATAAATGTTATTTATCAAAAAATTAGTATAAACCTTTTAGCAAAATTAGGTTCTAACAAATAAATAGTTGTAAAATTAAGGAGGTTTTTATGATATACGGTATTTATTCTATCATAATATTATCAATATTTTTATTAGGTTATGCTATAGGACGTAGGATAGGAATAAAGGAAGGATATAAAAAAGGAGTTTATTATGCACCATTGAAAATGCGAGAAGATGTTTATAATGACCATAGTTGTCCATTATGTAATAACCAAATTGATAATAAAGATATAATGTGTTAAAATACAAAAGAATTATATATTGGATGGTGATAAGATTGCGAAAAAATATAGAAGAATTTTTAAGAGAGCAAATGAATATAAGTAATGAAGTGTTAAATTTAGTATTAGAAACAGAAAATGAAATTCAAGAAGAATTTAAAAAAATTGATGATTTAAAGCAATATAACCAATATAAAGTATTAAAAGTAATGCAAGAGACGAGAATAAGTGACATGCATTTTAACTGGAATACAGGATATGGGTATAATGATATAGGAAGAGAGGCTATTGAAAAAGTTTACGCAAATCTTTTTAAAACAGAAGACGCTATTGTACGTCCTACTATTGTAAATGGCACACACGCTCTAACTCTCTGTCTTACAGGTATATTAAGACCAGGTGATGAAATGATTTCTGTTACAGGAAAGCCATATGATACACTTGAGGAAGTAATTGGAATTAGAGGAGAATATAATGGTTCTTTAATGGAATTTGGTGTAAGCTATAATCAAATTGACTTTTTAAGTAATGGAGAAGTAGATTTAGAATTATTAGCAAAAAGCATTACAAAGAAAACTAAGATGGTTTATATTCAAAGATCAACAGGCTATAGCTGGAGAAAAGCATTAACTATAACAGATATAAAAAATATTGTAGAGACAGCAAAAGATGTAAAATCAGATGTAATTGTTATGGTAGATAATTGCTATGGGGAATTTTTAGATATATTAGAACCTACTGAGGTAGGGGTAGATGTTATGGCAGGATCTTTGATTAAAAATCCTGGTGGAGGATTAGCTCTTACAGGGGGTTACATAGTGGGAAGAAAAAATCTTATTGAATTAATTTCTTATAGAATGACTTCTCCTGGGGTAGGAAAGGAGTGTGGCCTTACTTTTGGTCTTACAAGAAGTATGTTCCAAGGATTGTTTATAGCTCCTCATGTTGTGAGTGAGGCAATAAAAGGTGCAATCCTTTGTGCCAAGTTATTCGAAAAATTAGGTTATGAAGTGTCGCCAAGTTTTAATGGAGATAGAAGTGATATTATACAATCCATAAAGCTTAAAAGTCCTGAAGCGGTAATTGCATTTTGTCAAGGAGTACAAGCTGCTGCTCCAGTAGACTCTTTTGTAACGCCTGAACCTTGGGATATGCCTGGATATGATAGTCCTGTTATTATGGCAGCAGGAGCTTTTGTACAAGGATCTTCTATCGAGTTAAGTGCTGATGCACCTATAAAAGAACCTTATATTGTATACTATCAAGGTGGCTTAACTTATGAACATGCAAAATATGGAGTAATTAAAGCGTTGCAAACAATGAAGGACAAAGGTTTTTTAAAGATATAACAATATGGGAAGAATAGAAATAGTAACCATCAAGAGCTTATTTTTGTTTTTTCTCTTGATGGTTAAAATAATATTTTAATTTAATATATTTATTTTACAATTAATACGGATATATCAGTGTGAATCAAAACTTTATTTGAAACACTTCCTATGAATAGTTTTTGTATTCCTGATAGCCCTTTACTCCCTAATATAATCATATCTACTTTTTCTTGTTTTGCCGTTTCTACGATAATAGTAGCAGGATCACCCGTTTTTATTATAGTATTCACACTTTTTTTAAAATCTTTAAAATACTCTAGACCTTTTGTTAAAATTCTCTCTCCTTGCTTTTTACGAGCAAATTTATCAACCTTAAATACAAGTGTATAGTCATAAATGCGGGTAAGAAAATCATTAATTACATACAATATGGTTACATTACAAGAGAGCTTTTCTGCTAGTTCTTTTCCTTTTAATAGTGCTTTTCTTGAAGTTTCAGAACCATCGTATGCAATTAGTATTCTCACATTGCTGAATTCTCCTTTCTTTTTTGATTAAAATAGATACTTGTTAATCAACAATATATATCTATTCTTATTATTATATTATTACTTTTATATGATAAATGTTAATTACAATTGAAGTGTTATAATTCATTATTATTGAAGGGAATTAGTATTTCTATCTATAATGTAAAAAATAACAAAAAGAATTGGGAAACATCCCAATTCTTTTTGTATTATTAACAACCATAACCACCAAACAAGTAAGGACCACAGAACAATACTACTAATAATAAGAAGAAAAATAATAATTCGTCACGACTATTAAATAAACAACCGAATCCAGGCATAGATTTACCTCCTTTCTAATAATTGATTTACAAATTGTATCTTTTTCAATCTTTCTTAATACATGATATGTAGATTAAAGGACATGTGTTACAATATCAGTGCTCCTATTACTTTTTATTTTATATAAAACAATTATAAAAAATAATTACAGTAAAGAAAAATTATGGATAATAAATATAAGAAGAGATTCAAAATACTACAGCGCTGATTGGATTAAGTTCGTAGATGATACTTATATTAGAAAATTATTTGACAACAATCTTAAAAAGTATAAACATTATAAAATATTGAAGGGAATAAGAAATAGACTATTTTTATAAACAGAATAAGTTGTAGATTAATTTTGGTTTTTAACTTGGTAATAGTAATTTAACACTTTATCAAGCATTTGACTTATATGTATTACTTCAGCAGCTAATAGATTTTCTTTCTCATCAATTAATTCATGCATTTTATCTCGTAAAATTTTTATTTTTATTTGAATATTTTGTGGCTCGTTCATACTTTTTTTCCTTTCTTAAATTGTTTGAGTTAAACGTTTTACTAATTCAACTAAAAGATATTATACTATAATATGTATTTTATTTCCATATATATTTATAAATAATATTAAATTTTTGTTTTTTTTTTAACTTAAATAACTAAGGAGGATTGATCATAAAAGTTTATTTGATAACCATTTGTCAATAATGATATAATGAAATTGATTAATATTTGTTATAGTATTGTAATTCCGAGTAGTTTTAATATTAGAACATCAATTAGTTTAATAATATATTTAATATAAATCTAATGAAAGGAGTTTTATAACATGCAAACTAGTGAAAAAATTTTACTTTCATTTTTATCAAGACTTGAAAGAGAAAAAACCAAAAATGATTATAAAAGAGATATAAATAGCTTTGTAAAATTTATAGATAAAGATTTTCTTGAAGCAAATTTTTATGATTGTAAAAAATATATTAATGATCTTAATATGAGAGTTTCTAGTAAGAAACTTGCAATATCTACTGCTGAAAAGTTATATAGCCAAATATATAGTTTTTTTAATTATTTAGAAGAAAATAACTATATATCATATAATCATTTTAAAAAAATTTCAAAACCTATAGCATCGAGAAATATATCAAAAGAGAGAATTATAAACTGGGAAGAGTTAGATAAATTGATTTCCATACTAAAAACATATAATTTGAGGGATTATTCTATTTTAATGTTGATTTTTACATCAGGACTTACTTTAAATGAAGCTGTAAATCTTAAATGGAATCAATTTGTTATTGACGATCGTGGAAATATAGGTATTGTATTTACGACAAAATATGGAAAAAGATATACTAAAGTACATAAAGATACTTGGAATCTTTTACAAAAGTATAGAAATAGTTTATCATCTTTAATTGCACAAGATAGCTATGTTTTTTTAAATAATAGAGGCAGTAAAATAACAGGAAGATGGATAAGAATGGTACTTAAAAAAGCATGTAAAGAAGCAGCGTTAGATCGTGAGTATACTCCAAGAGATCTAAGGCATACATTAGTAGCATATACTCTTAAAAAAGGAGCTTCTTCTAAACAAGTAAAACAACAATTAGGCTGGAGTAATGAAAATCTTGCTCAAAGATATTTATATACAATTCAGCAACTGGAAGATAATGCTATTGATTATCTAAATTTTAGTTTGAAATAAAATATGAATAATTAATCTGTATAGGCGGTAGATAAAATAATTATCTACCGCCTACTAAATTTTTGGCACGTATATTTCGATTCTAAGAGATTTTTTTTGAAAATAGATAGTTTACTATTTAAAAAAAGTTGTCGAAATGCTAGGTAAAAAAATAGAGCTATCTATCCATCAATGTAACATAATAGAAATTATGTTACATCAGTGAAATTAATAGAAATATTGAAAAATCAACAGATCTTTAAAAACGTAAAATGTTAAAGTAACTTATTATATTGTGTTGTAACTTTCAATGTAATATAATATTTAGTAAGATTTAGTAGAAAAAGGGGGAATAGAAATGAAAATTGTACAACCCATAAGAGATAAGTATAAGATAGAAGATATGAAAAATGAGCTTTTAAAATCAGGATATAAAAATTATTTACTTTTTGTTGCCGGTATAAATACAGGATTGAGAATAAGTGATTTATTAAAATTGAAAGTTTCGGATGTAAGGAATAGAACACATATAAGCATCCAAGAAAAGAAAACAGGAAAAGAAAAGAGGTTTTTAATTAATAATCAATTAAGAAAAGATTTTGAAATGTATATAAAAAATATGCGTGAAGAAGAATATTTGTTTCAAAGCAGAAAAGGAAAGAATAAACCTATATCAAGAGTACAAGCGTATAGAATATTAAATAATGCTGCAAATGCAATCGGTATTAGCGAAGTTGGAACTCATACTTTGAGAAAAACTTTTGGGTATTGGCATTATCAAATATATAAAGATGTAGCTATTTTACAAGATATTTTTAATCATTCATCGCCTAGTGTTACTTTGCGATACATAGGGATAAATCAGGATATTAAAGATAAAACTATAGAAGATTTTTATTTGTAATACGATTTAGGTATATTATAATAATTTTATGTATACTAAAATACCTTCTATATTTTAAATAAGGAAGGTATTTTGTTTTAATAAATCTTCTGAATTATACAAATTTCTTTATATTTTGTTGTTTGTATACAATATTTGCCATGTGTTCAATTGATATGAATTATCAAGTGAATGGTCGAAAAATGTAGTCGTTTATGCAAAATTTATTCTAATTATGCAAATATAGTAGAATTTATCCGGTATATGTAATTCTTTAATTGAAATATATCATTATTTAAAGTTAGTTAATCTATATTTTTTATAAAGGTTTATCGTTGAAATCAGTTTTGGAGCTTTAAATAATAATAGACTTTTTATATTTTATTTATAAAAAAGAATAGAGTTGGCAACATTTAAAAAAATTTAAATATAGCTAAAAGAAAGAAGTGCTATTAAAAAAACAACTATTCTTTAAATGTATATTTAGGGAATAGTTGGTCAAAAAATATTGCAAAAAGTCTCTTCTACTGTTATCTTGTTGTCTATTGACACCAATCTATGTGCACTTTTGACACAAATGTTATTTTGCATATAATTTTAATAATAATTTAAATCTGTAATTTGAAAATTTGATAAAAAAGCATGTGCACTTTTTGTTTGGACTTTAATTTTTTTTATGTTGTCCTTGAGTTCTTCTATATATTTAATTAGAAAAAATAGCATTACGTATATCTCTTCTTTCATAGACACTTAGAATTGATATTACGTTCTTTATCAGAAAGTTTTTTTACAAGCTCCATAAATATATAATCATAATATTTCCGTATTAGTAATATCTAGATAGAATTTTTCAGCATTGTAGATAAAGTTATTATACTTGATTTTGCTGTGTACTTCCGTATCTCCTAATATACATATTCTAAAATATGAATATTGATTTAAATTTTCTCTTTATGATAAAATTTAAATAAATAAATTTGTTAATTAGGAGAGTTGGTTATGGAAAAAAGAATAATTAAAGTACACAATAAATCAGATAAACCAGATAATATTGTACAAAAAGAAAATGAAATTATAGAAAAATGTATAACAATTGAAAATAATTTACCAACTTTTATGAAAGATTTTTTTATTTATTTAAGAAATGGTGTAGCATTATCAACGAGATTTGCATATTTACAAGATATTTTTTTCTTTTGCAAGTATCTTATATCACAAACAAATATTTCTAAAGCAGTAAATACAAAGGACATTTCTTTAGAAGAGTTTAATTGTATAAAAGCAAAAGATATTAATAGATTTTTGGGAGATTATTGTACAAGATATACAATTAATGAGAAAAATTCTATAATAATTATGGAGAATCATAACCGTTCTTTAGCAAGAAAAAAATCATCTTTAACTGTATTGTTTAAATTCTTATTCAGAGATGAATTAATATCAGAAAATATTACTGATGGTCTAAACCCTATACGGCTTCCTAAACCTCAGCCTGATGCAATAAAGAAATTAGAAATTGATGAAGTAGCTAAAATGCTTGATATAGTAGAGACCGGTAACGGATTGACCAAAAAGGAACTTGTATATTGGGAAAAAACAAAATTACGAGATAAGGCAATTTTAGTATTATTTGTTACTTATGGATTAAGA
This sequence comes from Crassaminicella thermophila, assembly GCF_008152325.1. Lineage (GTDB taxonomy): Bacteria > Bacillota > Clostridia > Peptostreptococcales > Thermotaleaceae > Crassaminicella_A > Crassaminicella_A thermophila. The sequence continues at coordinate 1,488,057 of NZ_CP042243.1, read as the reverse complement.
TTAAAAGAATTACAACAATTAAATGTTTCTTCTTTTAATTTTGGTCGAGGTGATTTTAAGATTTATAGAAAAAGAGGAAAAGAAGTAAATATGCCTTTAAATAAATCTGTTGAAAAAGTTATATTAGATTATATTCAATTAGAAAGAGTTTCTGATGAACAAGTACCAGAAAAACATAAAGATGCTCTTTTTCTATCTTTACAAAAAACTAGAATGACTGAAAAGTCTATTAGACAATTAGTAAAGAAGTATTCTTCTCTTGCATTAGGAACTACAAAAGAAAATGGCTATAGTCCTCATAAATTAAGAGCTACTGCTGCAACTTCATTAATTCAAAATGGTTTTTCTATTTATGATGTTCAAAATTTGCTTGATCATGACAATGTAACAACAACCCAATTATATGCAGCACATAAGAAAAATGTAAAAAGAGAAATCGTAAATAAATTTGAATGGCTTGAAGAATATGATAAAAAAAATAGTCCTATTTAATAGGGCTATTTTTAGCATAAAGCTTAGTTTTGATCAGTAGGTATTTTAATAACTTGTCCAGGATATATATCTAATGAATCTAAGTTATTAATTAAACTTATCTCATATATAGTTTTTCGTATGTCTTTATCATTGGGTGTAAATTTTTTTGCTAATTCCCATATTGTATCTCCATATTTTATTTGTATTTCAATATATTTTAATTTATTTGTTCTTTCAGCTATATTTGTTTTAAAAAATATATTTGTTCCTAAATATAAAAATAATAAAATTACTACTATCAACCACAAAAACCTAAAATTATTTGCTATTCGTAAATAATTAATTTTCATTGTTATACCTCCTTTTAGAACATATGTTCTCTATGTTTTTATTTTAACAGAACATGTGTTCCCTGTAAATACTTTATGCAAAAAAACGAACAGATGTTTGATGAAATAATGATTGTATGCTATAATTAATTAAAAAACATTGCGAGGTGCTTTTCATGGCTTATGATATAACAAAACAGCAAGAAAAAATACTGAACTATATAAAAAATGAAGTTAATACTAAAGGCTATCCTCCTTCTGTCAGAGAGATATGTGTTGCTGTTGGCTTAAAATCAACTTCTACTGTACATGGACATTTAGCAAAGCTTGAAAAAAATGGTTATATTAGAAGAGATCCTACAAAACCTAGAGCTATTGAAGTATTAGATAATAACGAAAATATACCTAATAAAAAAGAAATTATAGAAATACCTGTGGTAGGCAAAGTTACTGCAGGATTACCAATTCTAGCTGTAGAAAATATTGAAGATACTTTTCCTGTTCCATTAGATTTTATAGATAACAGTAAATATTTTATGTTAACTGTAAAAGGAGATAGTATGATAAATGCAGGAATTTTAGATGGAGATTATATACTTGTAAAACAACAGCAAATTGCTAATAATGGTGATATCGTAGTAGCCATGATTGAAGATGAAGCTACTGTAAAGAGATTTTATAAAGAAAAAAATTATATAAGACTGCAACCAGAAAATCTTTCTATGGATCCTATTATTACAACTAATGTTAGAATTTTAGGATTAGTAAAAGGAGTATTTAGAAAACTATAACAAAAAACCTGTATTGATAATTAATACAGGTTTTTTGTTATAGTTATAAAGGTTTTATTTAAAATTTCTAGAATATATAATATAAAAAATGTGTTCTATATAAAGGGGGAATAAAATTGTCTAAATTTAAAGTTGGAATGTTAAAATGGACTGAAGTATATGAAAATATATATAGTAATTTTGAAAATGAAGATATTAATATCTGTATATTTTGTGGATGTTTAGTTTCTGACGATATAATATGTCCAATGTGTATTGATAATTTGTATTGAATATTTTTTTATTAGGTATGAAGTATTTTAAAATGTCTATTATGTCTAGGTTAAAGTTGTTATAAGAAAGTTTTAAGATTAATGTCTATATTTTATATAATTTCATAAAACACTTATCTACTCGGAAGTTGCATTACCCTGCACGTTTTCCTTAACGATATAACATGCTACTTCATAATTTATCTATCTACTTATATATTTATTATATATCGAACATATGTTTGTGTAAATATTTTAATTTATTTTTTTACAATGTTCATAAAAAGAACCTCAAATTAGTATAATTAAAACTATTATACTTCTTCACAACAAAAACACCTCCGAAATATTGATTTATTATCCAATAAATTCGAGGTGTTTATAGATTTCTAATCAAACAGTTTATGTTCTAAATAGAAGTTTGTTAGTTTAACAAAATTGGTGTTAATTTCTTAACAAGCTGATACATATATAATATTTCATATCAAACTGCAGCTCTTTCTATTCTTAATTTATCTGCTACCATTGCAATAAACTCGCTATTTGTAGGTTTTCCTTTATCATTATGTACTGTATAACCAAATAAATTATTTATTGTATCCACTTTACCTCTACTCCACGCTACTTCTATAGCATGTCTAATGGCTCTTTCAACTCTACTCGGAGTTGTATTGAACTTTTTTGCAATAGATGGATATAATTCTTTCGTTACAGCACTAAGCATTTCAATATTTTCAACAACCATTGAAATAGCTTCTCTTAAATACAAATATCCCTTAATATGTGCTGGTACACCTATTTCATGTATTATGTTTGTAATTTCAGCCTCTAAACTCTGAATTTGATTTGTATGGGATGTATTAATTAGCAAATCTCTAAATTCTGTTTTTTTCTCTGGCACAAATTTTACATTACCCATAAGTTGTCGTATTCTTTTAATAAATATCTCAAAATCAAAAGGCTTTACAACATAATAATCAGCACCTAATGCAATAGCTCTTTGTGTAATTTTATCTTGTCCTACAGCTGATAACACAATAACCTTAGGAGATTTTTGTAAATTCATAGATGCAAGTTTTTCAAGAACTCCTAAACCATCAAGATGTGGCATAATAATATCTAAAACTAATACATCAGGTAATTCTTTAGATACTAACTCAATAGCTTCTAATCCATCTTTTGCAATGCCAACAATTTCTAAATCATCTTGCTTTCCTAAATATTCACTTAATATGTCGCAAAAATCCTTAATATGTCGCAAAAATCTTTGTTATCATCAGCAATCAAAACTCTAATATTCTTCACTTAGTTACCCCCCTAAAACTTTTCTATTTATATTTTATTCTATTAAAAGTTATTCGACAAATCCACGTTATTTCCTTCTAATTTGGTAAACATTAGAATACTTTTTTACAGTATTCTTTGTGAATTTTTTGGATTTCTTCTATAATATAAGAATGCTCATAAGAGCATTCTTGTCATGTCTAATAATTAACACTTTCTGCAATTTGACTTTTATTATAAATATTTATTCCTGCTTCTTTTATCATCCATTCAATAAATAAACCATATCCTTTAGAAGGATCATTTACAAATACATGTGTAACAGCTCCAATCAACTTTCCATTTTGAATTATAGGACTACCACTCATGCCTTGAACAATTCCTCCACTTTTTTTCAAAAGCCTTTTATCTGTTATTCTTATAACCATACTTTTTGTATTCGGCATACGTTGTCTATTAACCTTTTCTATATAAATTTCATATTCTTCTATTTTGTTATTATCTATTGTAGTTAATATGGTTGCTTTTCCCTTTTTTATTTCATTTTGATAAGCAATTTCTATTGGTTTATTATATATATTATTTTCTATAGGTTTATATGCTTTGCCATAAATACCATAACGTGTATTTTTTTCTAAATTTCCTATAGGTTTGCTTGTTTCATAAAATATTCCCTTTATTTCTCCAGGTTTACCTCTTTTCCCTTGCTGAATTGAAGCTACTTTAGATTTAACAATTTCTCCATTGTCTACTGTTAATAACAAGCCCGTATCAATATCTGTTATTGCATGTCCTAATGCTCCAAATTTCATTGTATCTGAGTGATAAAATGTTAATGTTCCTACTCCAGCAGTCTTATCCCTAACCCATAATCCAATTCTATATTCTCCTTCATCAATTGATTTTATTGGAGTTATTTTTGTATAAAATATTTTTTGTCTACGTTTGACTTTCAAAGTAATTTGAGTATTTTTGTTTGCATTAATTATATTGGTCACATGTTGAGCATCTTTTATTTTGATATTATTTATTTCTAGTATACTATCTCCTATAGTTAATCCAGCTTCTCGTGAAGGATTATGCTTTTTACCATCTATTCCTTTTATTTCTTCTAGTCCAACAACTAAAACACCTTTTGTATTTAATCGTACACCAATACATTGTCCTCCTGGAACCACTTTTATTTTAGGAATTACATCTACCTTAACATTTCTTATTGGTATAATTCCTAGTAACTTAACTTGAAAATTTGTTTGTCCTGTTTTTATTGGATTAATATAGATTCTATTAGAATTATGGTTTTCCTTTTGAGATAATAATTCTAAAATACTTTTATCAAGTTTTTTAGTATCTATTTGAAAAGGAAACTTAATATTTAAAACATGTTTTTCATCTTCAAATATTCTAATTTTATTAGGATAATTAACAATTTCTTTAAGAGTAAAAGAATATATAAAAGTAAATAATACTACAATAAAAAAGAACAATAAACGGCGTTTGTTTTTATTGTTATACAATAAATATCACACTCCTATTTTCCCCTATGAGTCATTTATCGCCTCCAAATAAATATTTTTATAAAAGTTTTTATGATATATATTTAATTTAGCCTTTTTCCTACTTTATTATTCTATATAAAAATTGTAATGGAATCATAAAAAACATCTTACTAACCATAAAATTCTTCTAATATTTTTGCAGAAAAATAAAAAAATAGATCTTTTAAGATCTATTTTTTATAAGTTGTATTTTTATTTTAAGTTATTTTTAAAGTTATAGCCTATACTTAACATTTCTTTTGCATGTTCCATTGTTAAGTTAGTTATTGTCATTCCACCTAATAATCTTCCTAATTCAGTAATTCTATCTTCTTCTGACAATTTAATTATACATGTTGATGTTTTATCATCTTGTATATTTTTTTCAATATAATAATGATGATCTGCCATTAATGCAATTTGAGGTAAATGTGTTATACACAAAATTTGATGTGTTCTAGAAATAACTGCTAACTTCTCACCAACAACATTTGCTGCTCTTCCACTTATACCAGTATCTATTTCATCAAAAATTAAAGTCGGAATATTATCAGATTTAGCTAAAATTGTTTTAAAAGCCAACATAATTCTTGATATTTCTCCACCAGAAGCTATTTTAGCTAAAGATTTAAGCTGCTCTCCAGCATTTGTAGAAATTAAAAATTCAATCCTATCAATACCTTTTTCTGTATAATTAATATCATTTATTTGAGTGCTATCATTTATAAAATTTACTTTAAAAATAACTTTGTTCATATTTAAATCCATTAATTCATGAGTTATTTTTGTTTCAAATTTTTTTGCTATTGATCTTCTAATATCACTCAATTTTTTTGCCAAATCAAAATACTCTTCTGTTAATTTGTTAATATTATTTTTTAAAGCTTCTATTATGTCTTGGCTATTTTCAATTTCTTCTAATTCTAAAAATATTTTATTTCTATAGGATAAAATTTCTTCTATTGTATTTCCATATTTTCTTTTTAAATTGTTAATCAAATCCAATCGTTTTTCAGTTTGCTCTAATAAAAATGGATCAAATTCTATATTGTCTCTATAATTTCTAATATCTCTAGAAACATCCTCAATATTATATAAGCATTCTTGTAAGATATTATAAATATTATAAATATTATTGTCAAATTCTTTAATATCTTCTAGTTCTTTAACAATATTCCCAATTCCATCTACAATAGATAGATATCTGTTATTACCACTATAAATTTTTTCATAAGAATCAGACATAACATTGTAAATTTTCTCGCTATTAGATAAAAGGTTATATTGCGACATTAACTCTAAGTCTTCACCTATTTTAAGATCGCACTCGTCAATTTCATTTAACTGAAATCTTAACAAATCTTTTTTTCGCTCTCTTTCTAATTCATTTCCACATAAACTTGCTAATTTATTTTTTAATTCTTTAAGTTCATAATATTTATTTGCAACCTCTTGCTTAAGATTTAATATTTCTTTTTCCGCTAAAGAATCCAAAATATCAATATGATTTTCAGGATAAAGTAAAGATTGATGAGCATGTTGACCGTGTATATCAATTAAAAATTTACTAATTTCTTTAACTAAAGATATAGTAACAACTCTATCGTTTATTCTTGAAGTACTTCTTCCATTATTATAAATTTCCCTAGTTATAATAATTATATCATCATCATATAAATCAATTCCTTTTTCTTTTAGTAGTTCTATTAAGTACTTATTTTGAGTACGAAATACCATTTGAATAACTGATCTATCAGCACCTCTTCGAATATAACTTTTATCTGCTCTTTCACCAATAGCCATATTTACTGCATCAATAATAATTGATTTACCTGCACCAGTTTCACCAGTAAGAATATTTAATCCTCCACCAAAACGAATATCTATTTTTTCAATCAATGCAAAATTTTCTATAATTAACTCTAAGAGCATTTTAATACCCCCGCTCTATTTCATGAGTTTCTTAAACTTCTCTACTATTTCTTCGATTTTTTCCTGTTCTCGAACGAGAATAAAAATTGTATCATCGCCAGCAATTGTACCTACTATTTCTTTAATATCTAACGCATCAAGTGCAGCACAGGCTGCTTGTCCTGCTCCTACTAACGTTTTTAACACAATTATATTTCCAGCACAATCTATTGATAAAATAGAATCCTTAAATATTTTTACTAACCTATCAGAGATAGCGCTTTCCTGTTGTTTCATAGAAGCATATTTATATCTACCATTCTTTCCTAAAACTTTTATAAGTCTTAATTCTTTTATATCTCTTGAAACTGTAGCTTGCGTAACATTTATATTATTCTTTTTTAAAGCATCAGCCAGGTCTTCCTGTGTTTCTATTTCATTTTTATCAATAATTTCTAAAATTTTAGCATGTCTTGCATATTTCATATTTAACCTCCTAACATTATTTTTATTTATCATATGAAATATGTATAAAAACTATCCGATATTATACTTATTTCTACATTCAATATTCTACATAATTCAATTTTATCCTTTATTCTTTAATAAATATTTATTCAAATAAATAGATAACCACTTTGGTTATCTTTTATTTAATGTACTATGCGAACTATTAACTATATCTTGAGCCATTCCTTCAATATCAACCTTTTTATCCATCTCTTTATTTATTAGATAGGCTAAATATTCAATATTTCCTTCAGGTCCTTTTATAGGTGAAAAAGATAATCCTTTAATAGAAAGACCTATATCTGCTATAAAAGAGAGTATATTAATAATAACCTCTTTATGAACATTAATATCTCTTATAACACCTTTTTTTCCTACCTTTTCTCTTCCTGCTTCAAACTGTGGCTTAATTAAGCAAACTATTTCTCCATTTTCTTTTACCAAATTTTTCACAACCGGTAATACAAGCTTTAAAGATATAAATGAAACATCAATAGAAGCAAAATCTATTTCTTCATTTATATTTTCTTTTGTGACATATCTAATGTTGGTTCTTTCCATTGGAACAACTCTTTCATCTTTTCTCAATTTCCATGCTAACTGTCCATAACCAACATCAATAGCAAAAACTTTTTTTGCACCATTTATTAACATACAATCTGTAAAACCACCTGTTGATGCACCTATATCTAATGCTGTTTTATTCCTTAAATCAATATTAAAGGTCTCTATTGCTTTTTCTAATTTTAATCCTCCTCTACTTACATAAGGAAGAACTTTACCTTTAATTTCAATTTCTGCATCTACATGAATGTTTGTTCCAGCTTTGTCTACTCTTTGATTATTCACAAAAATTACACCTGACATAATAGATTTTTTTGCTTTTTCACGGGAGTCAAAAAAACCTCTCTCAACTAAAACAATATCTAATCTTTTCTTCTCTCCCATATTAATCTCTCCTATTAACTTATCATTTCTTTTATATGTTCAATTACACTATACACATCAAGATTATAATATCTCATAAGTTCTTCTGTATCTCCATGTTCAACAAATTTATCTGGAAGACCTAATATTTTTATATTTTTATCATTCTTTTTACTCTTACATAATAATGCTAGTATTTCGCTACCAAAGCCACCTTTTACTACGTTATCTTCTAATGTAATAATATTTTTTATATCCGAACATTCTTCTAAAATTGTCTTTTCATCTAAAGGTTTTGCAAATCTAGCATTAATCACTGTACAATGGATATTTTTAGATTTTAATCTTTTAGCTGCTTCATAAGCAGTTCTTACCATTTTTCCAAAAGCAATTATACATACATCCTTTCCACTCAAAAGGACTTCAGCTTTCCTATCCTCAATACAATAATTATCGCTAATAAAAGTAAAATCGTCACTTTCTCCCCTAGGATATCTAATAGCAACTGGAGAATTTAACTTTACTGCATATTTTAACATTTCAATCAATTCAGTACCGTCTTTAGGAGCCATAATAGTTATATTAGGTATATGTGTTAAGTATGATATATCAAATACACCATGATGTGTTTCTCCGTCATTTCCTACTAATCCACTCCTATCTATACAAAATACAACTGGCAAATTTTGCAGACATACATCATGAACAACTTGATCATAAGCTCTTTGTAAAAATGTTGAATATACAGCAAATACAGGCTTTAAACCATTAGAAGCTAATCCTGCAGAAAAAGTAACAGCATGTTGTTCTGCAATTCCAACATCAAAGAAACGATCTGGATAAATTGATGCAAAATCATTTAAACCTGTTCCTGACGGCATTGCTGCTGTAATTGCTACTATTCTTAGATCTTCTTTTGCTAAATTAACTAGTGTTTTTCCAAATATAGATGAATAACTTTCCCTTTTATTACCACTTTTAATTAATTTACCACTTTCAATATCAAAAGGACCTATTCCATGAAACTTATCTGGATTCTTTTCAGCATATTTATAGCCTTTCCCTTTTTTTGTAATTACATGAATAAAAACCGGCCCTTTAATATTTTTTGCTCTTTGCAAAACAACTTTTAATTCTTTTATATCATGCCCATTTACTGGACCAATATAGGTAAAACCCAGTTCTTCAAAAATAATTCCTGGTACTAAAAAATATTTCAAACTATCTTTTGCTTTTTCAGCGGTTTTGTACATAGCTTTTCCAACAGCAGGAATTTTATTAAGAATATATTCAACATCATCTTTCACTTTAAAATACTTTGGGTCGGTTCTTAATCGATTTAAATATCTAGAAATTCCTCCAACATTTTGTGATATAGACATTTCGTTGTCATTTAATATAACAATAAGGTCTGTATTAGCATGTCCAGCATGATTTAATGCTTCAAATGCCATTCCACCGGTTAGTGCCCCATCTCCAATTACTGCAATAACAGAATTTTTTTTTCCTTTCAAGTCACGAGCTTTAGCTATACCTAATGCTGCAGAAATAGAAGTACTGCTATGCCCTGTTTCAAAACAATCGTGTTTACTCTCTGACCTTTTAGGAAAACCACTTAAACCATTATGTTTTCTTAACGTATGAAATAAATGTTTTCTCCCAGTTAATATTTTATGTACATAAGCTTGGTGGCCTACATCCCATATAATATGATCATAAGGACTATCAAAAACACTATGAATTGCTAAAGTCAATTCTACTATACCTAAATTCGAAGCTAAATGACCTCCTGTTTTTGAAACATTATTTAAGAGAAATTTTCGTATATTTTCTGCCAAATATACTAATTCTTCATCACTTGCATTCTTTAATATATCAGGAGATTTAATGCTTGATAATAAATCTCTCACTTATTTCATCTCTCTTTCTGATTGATTCTTACATTTCTTTTTTTAGGTAAGAAATCGATTCCAAATTTATTATAAACATAATATAGTATCTTACCGACACGAAAAACTATTTCTTTAGATTTTTTTAAAGCAATTTCTTTTCCTATGGCTTTTCCACCAACAGTAATCGCTGCAACTAATCCACTCAAAATAACACTTAAATAAGGAATATTTAAATTACTTAATTTACGGATTTGTAAAATAATAATTGCTGCTGCTGCTCCACTAACAATTCCACAAATATCACCAATCACATCATTACAAAAATTTGAAACAGGACCAGCATTTCTCACTAATTTTACCGCATATTTTGCACCTATAATTTTATTTGCTGCCATAGAATGAAATGGTTTTTCTCTGGCCGATGCTACGGCAATTCCAATCAAATCAAAAATTATACCTATAAAAATAATCATAATAAGAATAATAAATGCTGTAACTATATTGACATTTTTTAATACTATTTCTGATGAAAAACTCATTCCTACAGCAAGAAAAAAGGTCCATATTGTTATAATGATTACCCATTTTATATTATATCCATCTATATTTATTCTTATTTTTCTCATTTGGAAACACCTTCATTGCTATATTTAGTTCCCGTGTAATTATTAATGCTTAATCAAAATACCTTTAATATTTTGAGTGGCAACATGCTGAGTAAATTTTACGGCTTAGGTCCAGTAGGATTTCCCAAAGAGATACTGGTTTGTCGCCAAATCAGAGGTTTCCCATTAAATCTCTTTATACTTTGTCACCAAAAGTATGACTAGACTACCACTTAGTCCGCACTGTAATCCTCAGCATGCTTCTTACGAACAGTCTAGGAGTTTTCCTCAACAGTCACATCATTTCTTAGCCTCTTTTGCAGAATAGGTTTCAAATAGCAATAGCGTTGTTCATATGGGCCCATATAAATAACGTTTGTACCTATTTATCTACCTATTCCACTCAAGGCAGGCTACGCTACACGTAACACAAAAGTAAATGCATCACATTGTAGGTTTATCCTAAAAAATAGAAATTTATTCTTTTTTTAGGTCTCCACGAAGAGAGGGTCATCGCCCACATGCCATTGTGGATCGCCCCCTTCTTCTTACTCCCAGAATCGACCCCCAACTGGGCGTCAGCAGCCGATACCAGGAACTTCATCGATGTGCCCTTTGACGGATTTTTAGCCCCGCCTTCAGAAATGATAGAACTGACTAGAATACTGCGCCACTCGTAAAGCAAACTGTATTTTAACATAAATGAATACTTATGTCAAATAACCATATTTGCAATTAAAATACCCAAAAGTGCCCCTGCAACAACTTCAACAGGTGTATGACCTATCAATTCTTTTAGTCTTCTTTCACCAATAGGTTTATGTTTATGCCTATCCTCTATAATCTTATTCAATATGATTGCCTGTTTCCCAACAGCTCTTCTAACACCTGATGCATCATACATAACAATTAGTGCAAAAGCAAGAGCAAGAGCATATTGAGTAGAATTCCATCCTCGCTTTAGTCCAATTGCTGTTGATAATCCCATAACTAAAGAAGAATGAGAGCTAGGCATACCACCAGAACCAACAAATCTATATAAATTAACTTTCTTCTCTTTTATAAGCGTAATAATTACTTTCAACAATTGTGCTATAAACCAAGATAATAAAGTGGCGTATAATACATCATTTTCGCCAATTTGTTGAAAAAAGTGCAATTCACTTCCTCCTCATATTAATATTCCCTTTTTACAAGATAATCAGACAATTGAATAAAAAATTCTGCTTTTTCTCCAAAACGCTCTATAGATTTAACACTTTTATTAAATAGCTCATTCACCTTTTTTATTGACACATCTAAACCATGTATTGACGGATATGTTGCCTTTTGATTGTCAATATCGCTTCCAACTTTCTTGCCAAGCTTCTTCTCATCTCCAACAATGTCTAAAATATCATCAGTAATTTGAAAACCAAGTCCAACATTCTTTGCAAATTCAGTAAGACATTTTAATAATTCTTCATCAGCTCCACCTATTATAGCGCCAGCTCTAATAGATGCAACAATAAGTGCTGCAGTTTTATTATTATGAATATAGTCTAATGTATCTGCATCTATTTTTTTACTTTCACTAATCAAATCAACAACTTGTCCTCCAATCATACCATAAATCCCAGAAGCAGATGCAATCTCTTTCATAGCTAAAATTTTTCTTTGTAAATTTTTATTATCCTCTAGTGCATCTTTAATCATTAATTCAAAAGCATAATTTAGAAGACCATCTCCTGCAAGAATTGCAATCCCTTCACCATATACTTTATGATTCGTTAATTTTCCTCTTCTATAATCATCATTATCCATAGCAGGTAAATCATCATGAATTAATGAGTAAGTATGTATCATTTCAATTGCACATGCAAATGGTAAAATATCATCTATTTTACCTCCTACAAATTCAGATGCTGCAGTCATAAGAATAGGTCTTAACCTTTTTCCTCCAGCAAAAACACTGTATCTCATAGCATCAAAAATAAGATTCTGAGGACTAGTTTCCTTTGGAAGATATTTATCTAATGCTTTATCAATTATATCCGCTTTTTTTTGTAATTCTATTTTAAAGTCCATACTATTCCCCCTTAAAATCATCTGATTCTGCAAAATCAAAAGGTACTTTATTCTCATTCATCATTAAACTTATCTTTTGTTCTGCATTGTCTAGTTTACGATTACAATATCTATATATTCTAATTCCTTCTTCATAAAGAGTCAATGTCTCATCTAAAGTTAACTTTCCTTCATCTAGTAGCATAACAATTTCTTCAAGTTTTTTTATTGCAACTTCAAAGGAATCATTACTTTGGAGTTTTAGATTTATAAAAGCATTCAAATAAATGATCCTCCTTTTCCTTTTCTTTGACTATACAAGATATTTTTCCGTCAGTTAACATAATATTTATATAGTCATCTTTATTTACCTGATCCACTGAGATTACTGTTTTTTTATTTTCATCATTGAATACGATAGCATATCCTCTTAAGATTGTTGATAGTGGATTTATTGCTTCTAATTTTGAAATATTTGCCATAATCCTTGTTCTTGAAGCTGCTACTTTTAAACGTAAACAATTCAACAAATCTTTTTGTAGCATATCTAGTGTCTGTTGCTCCTCAGTAATTTTATTCTGAACAAATGAAAACATTTTTATATTGTCAAATGAGGCAAGTTTATTTCTTTTTTCTTTTAAATAGTTAGAAACATAGGTATGCATATTATTATAAAATATATCTATTGAATTTTTAATATCTAGTATTTGTGGAACTGCTAATTCAGCTGCAGCTGAAGGCGTTGGAGCTCTCAAATCAGCAACAAAATCACAAATTGTATAATCACTTTCATGTCCTACAGCAGAGATTATAGGAATTTTTGATTTAGCTATACTTCTTGCAACAATTTCTTCATTAAAAGCCCATAATTCCTCAATAGATCCTCCGCCTCTTCCAACAATAATTAAATCTATATCTTTAAATTGAATATTGATTTTATCAATAGCTTCAGAAATTTGTGTACTAGCAATTTCACCTTGTACAAATACGGGAAATATATAAATATCTACATAATTATTTCTTCTTTTTATTACAGAAATAATATCTTTAATTGCTGCCCCTGTAGGAGAAGTGATTACAGCAATTTTCTCAGGAAAAAAAGGAATTTTTTTCTTACGGGATGGATCAAATAGCCCTTCCTTTTTAAGTTTTGATTTTAATTGTTCAAATGCTAAATATAAAGCACCTATGCCATCAGGTTCCATTTCATTTATGTACATCTGATATTGTCCATCTCTTTCATAAGCAGATACATAACCTTTAGCAATTATCTTCATTCCATTTTCTGGATTGAATCTAATTTTTTGATTGTTACCTTTAAACATAACACAATTTATCTTACTATTTTCATCTTTGAGAGAAAAGTATAAATGCCCACTACCATGCATTTTTAAGTTTGAAATTTCTGCTTTTAAGACAATATTATTTAATATAGGATCACTGCTTAATATCTTTTTGATATACTTATTTAATTCTGAAACACTCAAAGCCCTTATTCGCATTTCTTTTTAGCTGCCTTTAATGTATTTTCCAATAACATTGCAATTGTCATTGGTCCAACCCCGCCTGGAACAGGAGTGATCCATGAAGCAACTTTTGAAGCTTCTTTAAATTCAACGTCTCCTACTAATTTATCTCCTACTTTTCTAGTTCCTGCATCAATTACAATTGCATCTTTTTTAATCATATTTCCTTTTATTAATTCTGGTATGCCTGCAGCAGCTACAATAACGTCTGCCATTCTTAGATGTTCTTCAATATTCTTAGTTTTAGAATGACAAATAGTAACCGTCATATTTTCTCTTAACAATAATACTCCAACAGGCTTTCCAACAATATTACTTCTTCCAACAACAACTGCATGTTTTCCTGTAATATCTTCTCCTGTTCTTTTTATTAATTCAATAATTCCTCTAGGAGTACAAGGAATAAAGCTTTCTTCTCCTAGCAAAAGATTTCCTGTATTTATTGCATGGAAACCATCAACATCTTTACTAGGAAGAATATGAGAGTTAATAAGATTTTCATCTATTCCTTCTGGCAAAGGTAATTGAACCAAAATACCATGTATTTTATCATTATGATTTAACCCATCTATAAGCTTAATTAATTGATCTTGTGTCGTTTCTTTTGGCAGTTTATACACCTCTGAATGAAATCCAACCATTTTGCAAGCTTTCTCCTTCATTGAAACATATACATGAGAAGCTTCATCATCACCTACAATTATCACAGAAAGACCTGGCGTAATTCCATAATTTAACTTAAGTTTATGCACTTCATCCATAATATTTTTGCGTATTTCTTGAGAAATTTTTCTCCCATCTAATATATTGGCATACATCAGTATCCCTCCTATATATCTATCTTTTTATTGCTAATAATGCTGTTCCTACAGCATTATCAGTACAATACTTTCTATTACCAAAATAAATTTTGTAGTTTTCCCTAGAAAATTGTTTAAGCAAATAACTTCTAATATATTCACTTGAAGCTACTCCACCAGTCAGTAGAATTTGCTTTAACCTTGTATTTTTACAACTGTTTTTAATAGTTTTCTTTAATGATCTTGCAATACATTTAAATACAGCCATAGCTATTATATCTTTATCATACTTTTCTTGTATTAACTTATTTGCAGCAGTTTCTGGTCCTGAAAAACTCATATAAGTATCTTTTACAGATACTGGCAAAGATATTTCTGTGTTTTTAGATCCCATAATTAATTCATCCATTCGCTTTCCAGCTGGAAAACTAAATCCCAACTTAACACCAATACGGTCTATAAACTGACCAGCACTAATATCTAAGGTCCCACCTAAAATATTTATATTATAGCCAAATTTATCATTGTTTTTAACATGAAGTATCTCTGTAGTTCCTCCTGATACATGGACAGCAAGAAATTCACTATCTAACATTTGCTTTGAAGACCATTTGGCTGCTTCTATGTGGCCTTCTTGGTGACTGAACTCTTTATACTCACAATTCAATGTATTTGCAATTATTTTACCAAATGACTGTGAAGCCCTAAAAACAGGCATGTATGAACCTTCTACTGGCCTAGGCCTACTGCTAACTGAAACTGTCTTTATACGGTGTCCAATATTTAAGTCAGATAACTTACTAAATAAAACCGGCATATTCATAATATGCTGAAAGAGGGCATCTGATTGTCTTAACCCCCTCTCTCCCTCTTTAACAGTAAGTATTTTTCTATGATCTAATATTAAATTAGCTTGGTCATCAATTACTGCTATAGAAGTAGTATAGTTACTTGTATCAATTCCTAAAACATAATTCTTCATTGTAATCACTTCTTCTCTACAATACTACCTAATATGCCATTTATAAAACTGCTTGATTCTTCAGTACTAAATGTTTTTGCCATTTCAACTGCTTCATTAATTGAAACACTATTAGGAATATCATCCATATAATAAATTTCTGTTATAGCCAGTCTTAAAATTGTAAGATCAACTTTCGCAATTCTGTTTAACTTCCACCCTCTTGAGTTTTCTTCAATAATACCATCAATCTTATCTTTATTTTTAATAAACTTTTCTATTAGTTCTTTTATATAGGAAATTTGACTATCATCAGGTAACTCTTGAATATATCTAGTTATCATTTCATTAGAAAAATCGTCATGAATATCCATTTGAAAAATTAATTTCATTGTCATCTCTCGTGCTAGTTTTCTGTTCATAAAGTTCCTCCTATTATTCTATTCATTATATTATCTATTCTTTAAATATTCTACCTCAATTTTATACTAGTATGTAAAGCTCATTTATATTTTCCTAGAGGCAATATTCTATCTAAAAATTCTATTATATTTTCTTTATTGTCTATTTTGCTACCAAAAAAGTATCCTATGTATATACATAAGCATATAAAAATTGTTTTTATAAGTCCAATCCAAATAATTAAAATACTAAAGATTAATCCTAAGAGCATACCTACAATTTTACCATAATTTTTAATAGCAATATTAAGTATTTTTTCTTTATTCATAATGATACCCCTCTAAATCTATTCTACTCTTTTTTTACTTTGTATTGCGATATCATCAATGTTTACTTTGATTTCTTTTACAATAATTCCTGTAGATTCTTCAATATGTTCTTTTATATTTTTTTGTATATTAATAACTGTGCTAGGAATATTAATATCACTTAATGCTAATGCTTTAATAATGATAATAAGGCTATCATCTCTTTGTTGAGCAGTTGCTTTTATATCTCTTAAGCCATGTGACAATTTAGCTGATTTTTGTGCCATTCCTTCAATAGCTTGCATTGATATTTTGACTTCACCAAAATCTGTATGCCTTATTACTGCATTAGTATTAATTTTTTTAGAGTTTATTCCTGAGATAAGAAATCTTATACTAATGATAAGAAAAAATACAGGAATAAATACATTTGTCAAATCCAGTCTATATTGCTCTAAAAAATAACTTGTCCAATTATATATCCAATCGTTTATAGGAACTAATATTAAAACGATAGATATAATTGCAATTAATAAAGTATAAATACTTATAAAAAATCTATCAATCAATTTCATAGAAAATCTCCTTTCACAAAAACATTTAAACTAACCCTCTGAAATACAGAGGGTTAGTTTAAATAAATATCTATTTTACTCTTAAAGGATTTTCTTCTTTTTCATCCTTATCCATGTTTACACCTTGAACATGGATATTTACTTCAACAACATTAAGCCCTGTCATGTTTTCTATTGCTTTTTTTACACTTTCTTGTATCTGCCATGCAACATCAGGTATTTTAATACCATATTCTACAATAATGTACAGGTCAACAGCTGCTTCCTTTTCTCCAACTTCTACTTTGACACCCTTAGATAAATTCTTTCGTCCTAACATTTCTGCGATACCGCCACCAATACCGCCACTCATACCTGCAACACCTGGCACTTCTGTAGCTGCTATTCCTGCTATAACACCAACAACTTCATCTGCAATTTTTATTTGCCCATGTTCAACAACATCTAAATTATTATTACTCAATGTCTATACCCCCTGCTTATATGTAAATACTTTTTTCTAATGAACATTATATCAAAACCCTTTATTATTTACAAACCTTACTAATATATATTTGATATTTTTATATTATCTGTTGTAAATTTCGTCTCTCGCATAACAATATCTAGTATTTTAGCTACATCAGAATCTATTAGTTTTTCAGTTTCTACAATTACATTCACAGATTGATCAGTAATAAAAACAAGTGCATCTTCAAATCCCTTTGCCTTAATCAAATTTTCTGTTATCTTTTCTTTATTCATTATATCAATTAATTTCATTTTTTGATCATTCGCTGCTTTTCTATTACTTTCATCTGTTCTATCATTATTGATAATTTCGTTTAATAGTGAAATTATTCTTTCTCTTTCTAAGTCCATACTTAGCCTAGACTCAATAAAATAGTTTGTTCTCTTTATATTTTTAGTATTGCTTATAGTCTCTTTAATGTTTTGACTAGTTTCTGAAATAATATCTTCTATTTGATTTTTATTACTATCAACAACAACAACTTCTTTCGTAGCATCATTTTGCTCTACACATATGTTGCTTTCTATATCTTTACTTGATATTTCTTTGTTTTCATTTTCTAAATTTACTTCAGCAAGCTTATTCTCTTCATATTTTTCAAAATCGCTAGACGTTTCTAATAGGGTATATCTGTTGATTGCATAGTTTAAATAACCAATGAAACAAAGTACTAACACTAATGAAAAAACAAAGATGTTTCTTTTTTTTATTTTTAACATATTGTATTCCCCCTAAACTATTTTTTTTCATATACCATTACCTTATGTGCTGGTATCTGGAAAATTGTTCGTACAGCTTCTATAATTTCTAGCTTTATCTTTATATCCCCTGCTCCCTCTGCTACTACTACTACCCCTCTTATCTGAGGTTTAATTTCTTTAATAACTACAAGGTTGTCATTTTGATTTGTCATAACTACATTTTCACTTGAATCATTCTGTGTTGTTGTTCTCGTACCTCCTTGCGAATCCTTTTCTTCCGTTATTTGACTTGATTTTGTTACATTTAAAGCTGGTACTACTTCTGTACTGGTTTCGTATGTGATCATTACCTCAACTTCTCCAACTCCTTTTATTTGATTCAGTATTTGTTTTAGTTTAACTTCTGCTGTATCTTGATAATTACTTTTCCAAACATCATCATTATTTTCCTTTATTGTTGTATTGGTACTATTTTTAACTGATCTTGGAAAAAATGTATCCAAAGTTATTAAACCTATTATACAGATAATAATAACTGCTATAAGATTATATACAACTTTTTTATATCCATTATTATTAATATATGCTTTAAATTTATCAATGATTTTCATATTCATTTTTTTTACCTCCTTCATTTATTTATGCTTATACGAATTTTATCTTTATCAACACCATAGAAATTGGAAATATTTTCTTTTATTTGTTCGATAATATATTGCTTATTTTTTGTACTTTCTTTACTATTTAATGGCTGTTTCTTTGTTTTTATATTAATCATAATATTTGAAACAGGCTTAATTTCTTGATTTTTTGATTGACTTTTTATTTCACTACCTAATAATATCTCTAATTGTTTTATATTTCCAAACTCTTTACTTTGCCTATTTTCTTCAATTTGAGAATTAATTCTTAAAACATCTATATTACGCTTATACTCAATCTGATCCTTAATGTGATTTTCTAATTTTGACTTGTACAAAGCTATAATTTGTTTTTCTTGTGCTTCTTCAAACTGTTCTAAACTTAAAGATAAAGCTTTCCTATCGATATCTGAAGAAGTTTTAATAATCTCTTCCTGGATCCTAGTATTCCTGTTTACAAGTTCTAATACAGGACTAATAATTACTAACATAACCAATAATCCCACAATCATATTTATATATTTTTTCATATTACTACTTGGTAATAATATCTCTAAAAAAGTAATAAAAATAATAACCGCTATAATATTTAATATCCATGTTTTTAAAAAATCAACCACCTACATCACCTACCTTAACATAAGCGTTACATTTCCTGCTCCTACAATTATTGTCACAGTAAGAAAAAACATAATAGCTACAGAAAGAACTGTTACAAATATCAAAACCATAGCATTACTTATATCATTTATACAGCTTACAAATTGATTTTCTGCAATAGGCTCTATTACAGAAATAGAGATCTTGTAAATAAATATTAATGACAAAATTTTCAAAAGAGGCATTATAACAATAATCGCAAGTACTATTAGTCCAAGAGCACCTATAGCATTTTTTACAAGTAACGAACATCCTATAATAGTATCAAACGCATCTGATATAAACCCTCCTATAATAGGAACAAATCGATCTACTGCAAATCTTGCTGTCCTAATTGTAACGCCATCAGTTGTAGATGCTGCAACTCCCTGAATAGTAATAACACCACTAAATATGGTTAATGTAAAGCCTATAAGAACAATACAAGTTTGTCTAAGTAAAGAGGTTAATCTTGATACTTGTATCTTTGGAGATAAATTGTTCACTATAGATAAAATAGCTGAAAAATATATAATTGGCATAATTATATCCTTCATTAATGTACTTATTATACTTACCGATGCAATAACAATTGGTTGAAACAAAGCTGTTGTCGTTATTCCTCCCATTGTCATCAAAAAAGTTAACAATACTGGTAACAGTGCTTGCATAAAGGACACCATATCACTCATTGCATTAATCCCAATTTTGCTAGCAATAGAAAAACTTTTTATAGCTATTGCAATAATTACTAGATAACATGCTGTATAAGCTAATTTCCCTACTGCTTCGCTTTTAAATGCATTAGATAAATTGTTTAAAAATGCACAGATAACTGATAAAACAATTAGCTTTGCTAATAAAGCAGAATTTGCTATCGTTTCTTTAAATATATATCTAAGTAAACCATTCAATGTATCCTTTAGATTTAAAATTTCTTCACCTTTTATCAATGAAAATATAAGTTTTTTCATACTTATTTTAGGAAAATACTCTTCAGTTTCTCGATTAATATCTTTAATTGTTTTTTCTATAACAGACATATCTATATTTTCTAGCTGTTTCATAATAAGTTCATCGCTTATAGTATCTTTATTACTATTAGCCTCTATTGCATAGGTACTGTTAATACAAAATCCTAGCACAAAAATAATGATCAATAATAGCCTCCTCATCATATTCACATCCTATGGCATTAATTCTACAATTAAATTAAATAATGCAATTAAAATTGGTATCGCAAGCACCATTATCAATATTTTCCCTGCAAATTCTACTTTTGAAGCAATAGCTGTTTCTCCAGCATCTCTACAAACCTGTGCGCCAAATTCTGCTACATATGCAATACCAACAATTTTTAATATTGTAGTTATATATACTAAATCAATGTCTATTTTTCTTGCTAGCATATTTAGAACTTCTAACACTGAAGCCAATTTTGTAATAATGAAAATAAATATAATAATCCCTGTAACAATACTAATTTGTAAGGATATCTCAGGTCTTTGATTTTTTAAAACTACTGTTAAAATTGTGGCAATTATCCCTAAACCAACAATCTTAAATATTTCCATCTACATCACACCTTTATCTAGTATAGTTGGAACATTGTTTTTACTGTTGTAAACAAATTACTAATTAATTGAATTACCATAAATAACACTACAACAATACCAACAAGAGTAGTCATCATAGCTTGTTCTTCTCTTCCTGAACGAATTAAAACTTGATTCAGTACTGAAACCAATATACCTATAGCTGCTATTTTAAAAATTAAATCAACACTAACATTCATTTATAATCCTCCTTATCATCACATAAATTTTTATATAAGTACTATAACAATTGCTATTCCTATTAAAACGCCTAAACTTTTACACATCTTTTCGTTCTTCATTTTTAACTGCTCTGCTATTTTTTGTTGTTTTTGTAATTGCAGATAAACTAATTGAAAATTCTTGATTTGATTTTCTTTATCTGTAAATCCTAAATTTTTTCCAAAATCTATCAATATTTCTTTATCCTCATTATTTAAAGATGTTTTCATTAAATTATCATTGATGGCTTTATTCCATGCTTCTTCAATACTATAACCAATTTTACTATTGAGGATCTTATACGTATCATTGAATATGTTACATATATATTTATTGCTTTTTTTACCTACCCTTTCCATCGCTATAGGCAATGGGTTTGATGAGTAAATAATTTCTGTTTCTAATAATTGAAAAGATAAGTATAGATTTTTCAGCTGTTGTAGCCTTTGTACATATCCATATGAAAAAATATAGCCTATTGCAGCAGTTGCTACAATAATAATAATAGAAAATATAGTCTTAACAAACAAAATTATTCCTCCTATCATTAGTAGGATAAGTAGCAATTACTTTATTGTCTTTTCCGTCAATGATCATCCTAATAGTACCTACTCTAGGCTGATTTGAAAGAATAATTATTCTATCAAAAATGCCTTGAAGTAACAAATTATTAAGATTTGCTCGTCTGGTTATTTCTTCTAAGTTCATACCATGTACTGTTGTAATTAATTTAATGCCCGCATTTAAAGCTTCTTCTATAGCATCAACATCTTCTTTTTTACCGATTTCATCAGTAGCTATAATCTGCGGAGACATAGAACGTATCATCATAATAATACCTTCCGCTTTAGGACATGCATCAAGAATATCGGTTTTTATTCCTACATCGTTTTGAGGGATACCCTGATACATAGCACAAATTTCTGATCTTTCATCTACAACACCAACTTTAAATCCAGTGAATTTTGGAAATTTCATGCCATTACCTAAATTTCTTATAATATCTCTTAGTAGAGTTGTTTTACCGCATTGTGGAGGTGATACAATTAACGTATTATAAAATTTATAATCATTGATTAAATACGGCATTATTTTATCTGAAATACCAATCTTTTGTTTTGAAATTCTAATATTTAATCCAGATATATTTTTTATAGTTTTAATTTTATGATTATTCAATACAGTTGTTCCACATATTCCAACTCTATGTCCTCCCTTTAATGTCACAAATCCATTACGTATTTCTTCTTCTAAAGCATAAATAGAATAGTCTGTAATTAATTGATATGCTTTTTCTATATCCATTTTTGTAACTATATAACTTTGAGATATGCTTTGTGCAACCTCACCATTCTTTCCTACAAAATAATCCTTGTTTGCTGCACTAATCATAAGTGGTTTATTTACTCTCAATCTTATTTCTTCAATATCTTCTATTAAGAATGATGGAAG
The DNA here is from genome assembly GCF_008152325.1 of Crassaminicella thermophila. GTDB lineage: Bacteria > Bacillota > Clostridia > Peptostreptococcales > Thermotaleaceae > Crassaminicella_A > Crassaminicella_A thermophila. The sequence goes on along the minus strand of NZ_CP042243.1, from coordinate 1,465,166 downwards.
CCTGATAAATATATCTCTAATATTTATCGGTAGTGCTTCTAATATTTCTCTTTTTATGTGATTTTGATGGAAATTTGTACTTTTAAAATTTTTATCATTAGATGCTTTCATAACATGTCCCCCTTTATATCATTAATATTTTGAATACGCAAATATTATGATTAAATTTTTTTCTACAATAAAAAAAAACCTGATACAAAACGTATCAGGTTATTCATTATGATCATTGCAACAACAATTATCATGATCACAGTTTTCTTCGATATAAATTTTTTCGTGACAACTTGGACAAATTACTTCTGTTTCATCATCTTGGTTGTTTAATAAGTTTTCATCTAGATAAATAATTTCCTTACAGTTAGGACATTTAACCTCTATAAAGTCAATGTCATCTTCATTAAATTCTTCAGTGTCAATTTCTTCAAATACTTCATCTTCTACAGCTGCTAAATCTTCATCAATTGTTTCAACATAATCATCTAAATCTTTAACATCATCATGTACTTCATTAATAGCATCCGCAAAATCTTCCAATACATCTAACATGTTTAATAAAAGTTTACCTTCTTTAGATTCTTCACTTAATTCCATCCCATCAGCTAATCCTCTTAAGTATGATACTCTTTCATAAAGATAATTCAAGGTACAACGCCTCCTTTTAAGGTTAATCTACTATAGTAGTATTCCCTAAGCTCTTGATAAATACTCACCGGTTCTTGTATCTACTTTTATTTTATCACCTTCATTAACAAAAATAGGAACTTGTACTGTTGCACCTGTTTCTAATGTAGCTGGTTTTGTTACATTTGTAGCTGTTGCACCTTTTACCCCTGGTTCTGTATATGTAACTAACAATTCAACAAAATTTGGCGGATCAACTTGGAACGCTTTACCTTTGAAAAACTTTACTGTAGCAGTATCATTTTCTCTTAAATATAACATTGCATCTTCAACTTGATCTTTTGTCAAAGGAATTTGATCATAAGTTTCATTATCCATAAAATAGTATAATTCACCATCGCTATATAAATATTGCATCTCTTTTGTTTCAATATGCGCTTTTGGGAATTTATCATTTGGATTGAAAGCCTCTTCACGAATAGCTCCAGTTAAAATACTTTTATATTTTGTTCTAACAAAAGCAGCTCCTTTACCTGGTTTAACATGTTGAAAATCAACAACAACGAATGGTTCTCCATTTATTTCAAATGTAATCCCCTTTCTAAAATCACTAGCATAAATCATTTGTATCCCTCCAATATGAAATATAAATTTTTATCCTATTTTTAGAAATCATTATAACTCAAGTAACTGTTTGGGTGATTTTGATAACACTCTATTTCCAGTTTTAGTTATAACTACTAAATCCTCAATTCTTACTCCGCCAAAATCAGGAATATAAATCCCAGGTTCATCAGTAACAACCATTCCAGATTGTAGAGTATCTTTTCCTGTAGGCGATAATCTTGGATCTTCATGAATTTCAAGTCCAACACCATGCCCTAACCCATGGCCAAAATTTTCGCCATAACCTTTCGATTTAATAAAATCTCTTGCTATCTTATCGGCATCCATTCCTGTAATACCTGGTTTTATAGCATCCAAAGCTCTTAATTGTGCTTCTAATACAATATTATATATTTCCTTTTGCTTATCGTTGGCTTTCCCAAGAACAATTGTTCTTGTCATATCAGAGCAATATCCATTATATATACATCCAAAATCAATAGTGATAAAGTCTCCTTTCTCAACTAACTTATCAGAAGCTACTCCATGAGGCAAGGATGATCTAACACCTGAAGCAACTATAGTTGTAAAGGAAGTAGCTGTTGCACCTTTTCTTTTCATATAATTTTCTAATTCTAGAGCTATATCTTTTTCAGAAATGCCTGGTTTTATATACTCACAAATATAACCAAAAGCTTCATCTGCAATTATAGCTGCTTTTTCTATATTGTTAATTTCTTCTTCATATTTAATTTTTCTTAAAATATTTATTGCACCATCAAGGGGAACTAGTTCTATATTATTCAGTTTTTCACTAAATTCTTTGTATTGCATGTATGTAACAAAATCATCTTCAAATCCCAAACGATTTATACTTAACTCATTTAAGATTGAATAAATGCTATAATTATTGCTGTGTTCAATAATTTCATATTCTTTGCATTCTTTTCTTGACTGTTCAATATATCTAAAATCTGTAATAAGAAAGGCTCTGTCTACTGTAATTAATGCATACCCCGAAGTTCCAGTAAACTGACTTATATACCTTCTATTTTCAGGTTTATAAATAATAGCAGCATCTAAATTCTTTTTCTTTAATATTTCTCTGAGTTTAGAAAGCCTACGAAGCAATGGAATCCCCCCAATAATAAATTATATATTTTACCCAAACTGACAAAGATTTCTGATTATAACCCTATAATATGATACCATAATTTTATTCTTTTGAGTAGAATTTTTATCTGTTTCTTTCCTTATTATATCCAGCAAATATCAAATTATTGACCGATTGTTTGATAATAAGATTCAAGTTGTAGTGGGATAACTTTTTTCATAGGCATATTATACTCATCTATTCCATCATCACATACAATTGGAAATCTTATTGTAGCATGTATAAATTTTCTAGCACCATTATATACACCCTTGCTCACAATATCTATTTTTTTATTTGCTAAATCATATGTAATATTTGCAGTATAAAAATGATCACATAAATAATTAGAAAATGGATTATTTTCAGTAATACAACTACTAGATTCTACTAATTCTTTTAAGTACTCATCTAATTCAGGAGGTTTATATTCTTCTATATTATCTCCTTTTATAATATTGTTAATATAATGTATTTTATACTCCTTTAGTTTTGTCAAGTATTTGGTAATAATACTATCTGTTGTACCCTTAATTTCATATAATGCTTTTTCTGTTGCAATTTCTGCTAAGTAATAGGCTCTTATACTATCCATACTAGATTGAACTGCATAATAGTCATGCATAAATACAGTCAAAGTAGAAACTAAAACAGTAATTAAAATAATACTAATCATAAAACTACACATAGCAATAGATCCATTTTTATTAAACAAGTATATTTTCATTTCTTTTTTACCTTTCACTTAAATTTAATCTCATTTTTACAGAATAATCAATTTTATCACTAAACACTTCAATTTCAATTAACTTATTATCTATAATTTCTTTAATAGAAATATCTTTTATATAATCTATTAAAACATTGTGCTCACCTTTTTTGTTAATTCTTAACTGTCTCTTATCTTTGTTAAAATATAAAATAGTATTAAATTTATTCTGCTGAATACCACTTAAGTCAACAAAAACAGTATCATCTTTATTATTCTTTAACTCAAACTTTTTCATATTATCATAATAGATTATTTCTTGTTGATTGCATTCTCTTAAAATCTTATCAATTTGATTTAATGCAAAACGTACATTCTGTTTCATTTTTAATATTTCCATTTGACTATTACAATTATTAATTATACCTAAAAAGTAAGTTGTTAAACTTATCATAATAATCGAAAATAACGTAATAGATATCATAACCTCAATTAAAGTAACTCCTTTTTTACATACGTACAACTTTTTCAAAAGAATGCCTCCAAATTTATTTTATTATATCTTTACTGTTTATTGGAAATTCATAATAACACTCCGTTGAAGAATATGTATCTTTTATTGAACTAATATAACTTGATAGTATATACTTATAACTGCTTTTTATGTCCCTTAACTCTATATCTATTCTGAAAAAATTTTCCTGTTCAATTACTTCTTCTGCTCTAATCTTTACTTCATATTGATCTATAAAAAACTTTGTTTCTTTATTTAAAAGATCATCTAGAGAATATATTCTATCACCATGTATAATTAAATTAGATGATTTTAATTCTTCTATATATTTCTGTGCAACTCTACTGATATCATATTGCTTTGTCAACATAAGATTTAATTTGTTTATTTGAAACAAAATTGGTATCGTAACAATTACAATTAAACCTAATATCAGTAAAGATATCAGTACTTCTATTAGTGTAAATCCATTTTTATCTATCCCATTACCATTTATCCCCTTCTAATACATTTTTGTAATTTGTACTCTTCCTGTTCCAATAAGTGTTTCAATTTTTATTTTTTCACCTTCCTCATTTGAAATAATAAACTTCCCATAATTAGGTACGCCTTTTCTGCTATACGTAATCTTATAACAATGTATTACTAAATCAAATTTTATTTTTTTATTAAGCTTTTCAACAAATATTACTTTACCTTGAAACTTATCTTCTCTTATACGAAAACCTCTTCCTTCATTAATGATCTCAACACAATATAACATTGATTCATTTAAACTTAGTTGTTGTGCTAATAATAAACTACTCTTTATTTTATTTGCTGTTGTTTCTAGTAATATCTTGTCATATAATCCTTCATATGCAGGAAACACCATTAATGAAAATATTCCTATAATCATCAAAACTATTACCATTTCTATCAAAGTAAATCCATTATTGTTTGTATTCAATCTATTCCTCCCTATAGAATATTTCTAACCAAATTATTGACATAAGCATAAAATTTTATAATAGTTTTAATAAATAGATTAGGAGGTAGATAATTGTTTTATCTACCTCCTAATCTATTTTATAGCACTCCTTCTTGCTGTAAAACATATAACATATAAACAACTTCTGCTCTAGAAATATAATGATCTTTTCCATAGCGACTTTTTGAACGAATATATTTTTCATACTTCATTTTTTCTGCTATATCATCCCATTTAAAATCTTCATTTCCAGGTAATTTTTTCATAATCCATTCAATTTCTTGATAAGTAATAAAATTCTTAGGTCTAAAAGTATTATCTGGATATCCATTAATATATCCTCTTGAAAGTGCGTTTTTTATGGATTCTCTAAAAACACCAAAACTTTCAACATCTTTAAATTTATTTATATCTGTAATTTGTACTGGGTATTTCCAATTATTTACTCGTCCTAATATGGTTACAAATTCTCCTCTTGTTACATTATTTTCTGGCCTAAAGGTATTATCAGGATAACCTGATATATACTTTCTTCTTATGTAAGAGTATATTTCTTCTCCAGCCCAATTAATATAAACATCCTTTAATTCTGGATAATTTTCATCAATTAATACAGCATATATTCCTCCATTATAAGAAGAAGCAGGGATAATAGTAGTAATTGTATTATTTTTTATTGTACTATATAAATACATCCATTTATTATCAACTAACTTGTAAATGCCGCCTGTTTCAGGTCCATAGTATTTAAAACTAAGAGAAATAGGTTTTTTAAGTTCTATATAGTTTAAATTATTTTTAATTTTTATTTCATATATATCTGTTACTTTTTCATAAAGTTGATTATAATTATTTGAGAAAAAATCCTTCTTTTGAATACTAAAAAAAGTATCTTTATAAAATGAGCCCGGCTTTATAGCTAATGTTAAATTTTGGTCTAAACTAGTAATATTTTTTCCTTCCATGCCTATCTTAATATAATTTATATTTTCATCTGCCATATCCATGTTTGAACTTTGAAAAGCTTCTATATATCCTTCTCTAAAACCGTCCTTATAACCAACTAAAAAACCCATTATATAATCAGTTTCTTCTTTTGATAGATGAAATTTTATTATAATTTCTTCATCCGATGGCAATGCTCTTTTCCAATCATTTATTTTATTCTCAGTATAATCTATTTTTCCATAGAATTCCCCCATTTTTTTTCCTACTTCTTTTCCTTGAGAAATTCCTCTTTCTCTTGTTAATCTTTCATTATCAATATTAGAAATCCTATATGCATAAGTATAGCTTTCTTCATATGCTTCTTTATATCCTTTTATAAAATTCTCACTATATTCTCTTATATCTTTATCTAAAAAATATTCATCTTCTATCATTGTATCCGTTGGCATATCTCTTCTATAATCATTTGTTTTTCCAGAATAATAATCTTTTTTTCCATGTACTTCCCCAAGCATCTCTCCAAACATCTTTCCATGTTCTAATCCAAGCTCTTCTGCAGACTTTTTACTATCTGCATCTTTCTTAATATTTCTATATCCTCTTTCATATCCCTGCTTAAATCCATCTTCAAATCCTTTTTTAAAGTTTATACGATAAGTTCCAGTCTTATCATCTAATCCATAATCATCATTAAGATCCTTTTTCTCCTTATCATACGCCTGCTCCCAATTACTTTTTCGGTCGTTAATAGCATCTTTTTGACCATATAGTTCTCCTGTAATTTCTCCAAAAGATTTTCCATCCTCATAGGCTTCTTTTTTTTCTTTCTCATAATCATCATCATATGAAAAGCTCACGCTAGGTGATATAGCAATTATTAATAATATCGTATAAAGAATAAGTTTTCTTTTCAAAGCAAAGCACCCCTTTGTAATTAAGTCAACTATATTAATAATTATAACTTATTGTATTTTTGGTATATATATAACTTGTCCTACTTTAATATCCGTTGGGTCCTTTATATGATTATACTCAATAATCAAATTTCTCTTAGAATAATTTCCATAAAATTTCTTGCTAATACTAAAAATAGTATCATTTGGTTGTACCTTATAATAGATTACTTCAGCATTATTTTCTTTTGAAGTTTGTTCATATGATTTTGAGTTATCTTTATTGACATTTACTTTAGGAATACGAAGAATCTGTCCTACAGAAATATTTTTAACATCTAAAATATTATTATATTGTTTAATAAGCTCACGTTTTTCATAGTCGTTATAAAATTTTTTTGCAATACTAAAAATCGTGTCTCCACTTTGCACCTTGTACTCAATATCCTTTGTATTATTTACAGTAAATTGTTTATTACTAGAACTATTAGTATTATAAATTAATGCACTAGGATAAGTTACTTCTAATCTATCAAATAACAATATTCCTTTTGTTTTATTATCAAAATTTACACTCTCAACATAAATTCTTTGCACTTCAGCTGGATAAGCAATTTCTATAGGAAGAACTGCCTCAATATTATTCCAACCTACCCAATCTATTTGATTTGTTAATAGAACTGTATATATCTTCCCTTTTGAATCTTTCAATGTAATTCCTATTTTGTGATTGCTCTTCTCAAAAGCATAAACCCAAATTCCAATATTTTCAGCTTGTTTTGAAATCAATACTTTTTTTCCCTCATATACAACATTTGCTTGGCTATTCTCTCTAGGCCTTAAAAAATCGTATTCTAGTTTTAAGGCATATTTTCCTTCTCTACTTTTTATATCTCTTGATATTTTTCCATATACTTTTTTAGGTGTACCAACAAAAAAAGTATTTAATTTTTCAAAACCATTTAATAATACTTTATTTAACACAAATTTTTTTTCTGCAATGAACGCTTGTCCATTATCTTCTGTCAAATACTCATCCTCTAACTGATCATCACTCCATATAAATCCATCAAAGGGAATAAATGGATTTTCTTTTCCGCTTTCATGATTTGAAAAATACTCATTCATATAATCATTATTAGCCTTATCCGGTAAACTATAAAAATCCAAATATATAGAGCCAGATAAGTTTCCATCCTTGCTATTTTCAATATGTAAACCATTGACAATAATTTTCTTTTCGTATTCTCTAATTTTTTTTATGAAATCTAATAATGCATCATAACTTCCTTCAAATGGAAGATGTACAGTTATGACATCTAATGTATATTCTTTAACATCTTCTGTTTTCAATTCTGAGAAATCTATAGCTGAAACTTTAAGCGCACTGTCTTTTAACATTTCATTTAATAAAACAATAATATTTTCTTGCTCTGTTGATGAAAAAAACTTTTTTTCTATAAGAGAAACCTCTCCTTTTAATTTGTTGTATTCTTTTTCTATTCTATCTTTAGAAGCTACTATTTTCTCACTTTTCTCAATTTGTGATTGAAATGTTTGTATATCTTTCTTTAATCCTTTCAATTTAGTCATTTGCGGTCCTATTATAAAGTACACATAAACATAGCCTATTAATATAATAGACAAAAATATACTTAATACTTTTTCTCTTTTAGTTAGTTTCATCTCTGCTCACATCCTTAATAGTAAAACTAAGCATGAATTCATATCTTCCTTCATTACCTGAAATAGTTGGAATAAATATATTTTTAAAAATATCTATATTTTTAAAATTATGTTTGAGCTCTGCAATTGCAATTTTATTTTTTGCTATTCCACATATTTCTACATTATCAGGATGTATAGTAATTGATTCAAAGAACAAATTTTCTGGAACCATATCTCGAATTGTATAGATTAGGAAATCATTAATTATATCTTTTTCTTTTATATCAGTTTCAATTTTTTTTAGCTTTTTCAATTTTTTTTTCAGTTCATCAATTTTTTGTACTTTTATCTCTATATCTTTTCTCTCTTCATAATTTTCAGAAGTATTCATTGTATTATTTGTTTCAACCACTTCATTCTCTAATTTTCTTATTGTGTATAGATTCATTAACGGTATAATAATAAAAATACCTAATAGAATAAAAACACCTACACGATATGCTATTTTTTTGCTATTCTTTTTTTTCTTGTTTGATAAAAATGGTTCAAAAAAATTAAAATCCCTCATGGTTATACACCTACTTATCTTCTGATAATTGCTCCAATTGCATTTAAATAAACCTTTATATCAAAATCTAATTTCAGATGCTCTAAGTTTATATTACTCATTCTCTCAATTTTTTGAATAGGTATATAAAAGTTTTCTTTAAAATATTGATCAATATCTGTTAGATTTGCCTGTCCTCCTAAAAGATATATTTTATCAATCTTATTTCCCGGTTTTCTACTGGTATAATACTTGAAAATACGCTGCATTTCCTCTATCCAATCATTCACACATGACCTAATAATGTTATCATACAACATTACATTTTCTCGTTTCTTTTTTTCAGCATCCTTTAGCGAAATATTAAAAGTATTTGCTATATGTATATCAATTTCCTTTCCCCCTACTGTTAAAAGACGGCTAAATTTAAGAATTCCATCATCTATAATATTTATATTAATATTTTCATAACCCAAATCAACAATTGCTATTGTCTTATTTTCATCTAAGGCATTTTTATCTATATTTATTTCTATTGCATTTTCATTTTTACTAACTTGCTCATCATTAATTTTTACGTTCTTATGGAACAGCTTAGAAATAGCATTTGAATGACTATCTAAAGCTATCGGCTTTAAGTTTAGTTTTTTTACCAACTCCAAATAGTTTTGTGCAATAATTTTAGGAAGTGTAGCAACTAATATTCTTATTTTTTTTGAATCTATTTCATCTACCTCTTCTAGTTTTTTATATTGAATCACATATTCTTCCAAAGTAGTAGGAAACTGCTGTTGTATTTCATATTCAAGCATTTGCTCAAGGTCTTTTTCCTTTACATAAGGTAATAATAGTTCTCTTGTAATAATAGATGTACTTTCTAATGTAAAAATAACTTTTTTAGTTTTTATTTTTCTGTTCTTTAATGCATCGTAAATTATATCTTTTAACTTATCTATATTTGTAATTTGACCATCTTGAACAACATTAGGCGGGGTAGGTAAAGAAAATACATTATCAATAATTACATTATTATTTATGTATTTTCCAACAACCATTTTTATATTATATGTACCAATATCAACTGATAAAACATTTTTTGAAAACAACTGTTTTACCTCCCTTCTTTAATAAATATTAAAGAAAAAGCATATAATAATATATTATATCATTCCCGTAACAAACTGTCATTAATACAGCTAAACCAATAAACGGAGCAAAAGGAATCATATCTTTGCGTCCTTTTTTCTTTGAAATCATTAATAATATAGAAATAATACTTCCAAGAAAAAAGGATAAAAACATAATTAAAAGAATCCACTTCCATCCTAACCACAATCCAAGTAATCCCATTAATTTAATATCTCCGCCACCCATAGCACCATTTGTTATAATAGCAAGTAATAAAAAAAAACCTCCTCCTAATAATAACCCTATTAAATAATTATATATAAGTGTAAAATCTTTTACTAAGAGTGGAATTTTAAGCAAAAAAGTTACAATAAGACCAAACATAATCAAACCATCCGGAATAATTTGATGATAAAAGTCAATTAAACTAATCACTATTAGCAAGCTTGCTAATATAGTATATTGTAAAAAATCAAAAGTACATCCAAACTTATAGTATAATAACATATAAATGATTGCATTCATAAGCTCTATTGTTGGATACTGTATAGATAGTTTTGCACCGCAATAGCGACATTTCCCTCTATAAATCAAGTAACTAAAAACAGGAACTAAATCTATCGATTTTAAAGGAGTATTGCATTTAAGACAATGGGATGATGGATAAACAATAGATTCTCCTCTTGGAATTCTAAATATACATACATTTAGGAATGAACCAATTAATAATCCTAATAATAAAATAATAAATTGCATTATGCATTCACTTCCTTAAGTAAAATATTATTAACAAACTAGAATAAAAATTTATAAAACATTAAAATGGTAGGTCATTTGAATAATCCAGCACTTGTGATAATTGCACATTTTTATCTAAATAAATCTCATTAGCAATCACAATACCATCAAAAAATGAATTTTTGTTAATTATAACTATATCATCTGGTGCATACAGTACTCCACTAGCTTTGCAATTTTTCGAAATACCAATCATTCCTTTACTAACAATTGTTATATTATAACACTGCCTGTTTTTGGGTAGTTCAAAATATGAACCAAAAAATTTCATATTATTTCTGGCAATCATTATACTACTGTATTTTTTTTCTATATACCATTCATCTTTCTGTAATGGAGGGATTGAAAGATCTGAAATTGAAATATTTGGTAAATTAAAATTTACTTCCTTCCCATAAACTAAAGCATTTTTTTCCTTATGAATATTTCCTTTTGCATAAATCATTGAATTTCTATACAAATAAATTGTTGCATTTTTTTCTAAATATATTCTATTACACGAGAAAATTCTCGAATTTTCTTTCAATTTAATAAGCGAATTTTGTTCAAGTTCAATAGATCCTTTTGCATAAATTGTTGTATTTTCTTTTGAATAAATCCATGCGTTTTTGCCAATATAAATATTTCCATCTGTATAAATAGTTGAATTTTCCTCCATACGAATCTGAGCATTTTGTCCTAAAAATATATCTCCTTTTGCATAAATTATTGCATTTTTAGGCAGACTAATTTGAGAATTCTTATCTAAATAAATATCTCCATTTACATATATTATTGGATTAGGCGTGTTTATCTTTTTAATCATTGTATTTTTACCAACCGCTAAAAAATTAGTACTTAAAACACAGTTTTTCCATTTTTCATAGTCTGTTTTATTTTCCTTCTCTTTTGTTTTTTTATATTTAATTGCAATACCGTTTTCTGAAGAAGTCATAATCTCCTTAGTCAAGTTTATTGCAAGTACTTTTGAATTCAAATCATATTTTTGTTTCTTATCCTTTCCTTCAATTATGAAACTTAGAATTTTATCTGCATCTTTATCCTTATGAAAAGATAAATTCTCAATAATATTCGCAATAACTTTTGAATGATCTTTATATCTATATTCTATCGAATGATCATTTAAAAGAATATAATACTCATCCTCATCAATTTGAGCTTTTTCTGGAATTGTTTCTAAATTATCTAAAATTTCTAACTGTGTTGCATACCGTGTTTCTTGCGTAATAAAATCTACTGCTAAACGAACATTTTCCTGTACATTGGCCTGAGAAGATGCTTTTGAAAAAGATTTAATTCCAAAAATATTTAAAGAATAACTAATTGATAAGATCATACTGATCAGTGCTAAAGCAAGTAAAAGCTCTATAAGTGTTATACCTTTTTTATTTGCAACATAGGATTGAAAAGTAAATCTATATCTTCCTTTATAATAAAACACTTGTATCCTCCTTTTTATTAAATTGGTTTACGTAATAATATTATTAGTTATCAGGCACAAAAAGTGTTAATGACACATCATTATTTTCATTATGATATTGAATTTCTTTTCCCCTCATTGAAATTTTAATAGGTGGGTTTCCTGAGAATACAATTTTATAGTTACTCGTACTGATATTTTTCACTTTAATATTTGAAGTCTGAATTGATGTAGCAATGTATTGTTCCATTTCCATCTGAGCTTTGTGAATCGCTTTACTTTTCTTTCCTGCAGAAAAAACTCCTGTAAAAGTACTACTAAAAAGTGTAGTAATAGAAGTTAAAATAATTCCTAAAATAGCTATAGATACAATTATTTCTACTAGTGTAACTCCTTTTTTGTTCCTAATAAATTTCATAATTTCACCTCTTTAATTGCCAAATACCTCGTTCATAACTATCACCTTTTTTGATTAATGATAAACTAATAGAAACTTCAACTTCACCTACTATCCCTTTTGATTCAATAATAATATTATCCGTATTGTCTTCATCTTCCTTTACTTTTACTACAAAGGACCCTTCTCCTAATATAAAGGAATCTGACTCTTTCCCTTTTAAATTTTGGATATTATGCTTATTTTTTGGATTTATAATATACGCTGCAACTACATCTGCTCCTGATTTGGCTATATAATAAGCTTGCAATTTCTTTTCTTCTCTTGCAACCTGTTTTACTTCTGTAATACTAATAAAAACAAGAGTAGTGCCCAAAATTATGAGAAACAATATAACAATTAACATTAACGAGAGTACAGCTCCCTTTTCATTTTTTATGTACATGGGCATCCCTCCAATATTTTTATATCTATTTTATATTTTTATAGATATTATTCTATAGCTTTAATTTGTGGTTTGATAAATTCAGTAGTTGAAGGCCCCCAAGTTCTAAATCCAACATAACCTTGTTCTCCCTCATCTAAAGCATCTATAAAAATAGGTTCCCCTATTGAAATATCATCAACAAAAATGGTAACTTCTTTTTTATTCGATTCATTTAAAACTTTTTTAACAATAATCTTAATATCATGTTCATCAGTCCACCAAGTGCTACTATTTTTAATCATTTTTTCAGAAGGATCCATGATAAAAAACGGATCATTTTCACTACCATTTTTTCTTTCTCTCAAAATTAATTTATGATTATAACCAGGATCAAATTGAAATATATAACCTGTATCTTCAATTTTATTTCCGCTATTTTTTACTTTGCTTTCAAATATAATACCATATCCATTTCCCAAAAGTATTGCATCTCTACTTAATTTTACTCTCGCTATAATCTCATATTGACTATTGTCATTAGGAATAAACATACGTTCTTCAAACCAATATTTATTTTTAAGTACATCATCTTTAATTGTCCAATGGCCTCTTTTATAAATAGCATTTTGTAAATTTTCCAATAATCCTTTATATTTTTCATTGCTTTGTCCAGAATCAGACATATTTAGTGTCCAAATCCCCATCTCCTGAATCCATAAATATTTAATTCCTTTGCTTTGCGGATTTGGTGAATTTGCTAAAAAACTCGGGACAAGTTTTTCTCCATTTACTCCTAATTCCTCAGCCGAAATATCTGTTAAATTTTTATTTTCATAAGCTGCATAATATTTCGTAGCGTTATTTAAAATTTTAATATTGGATTCATCTGCTCTTACTTTTGCTACTTCTATAAATTCTTCAAACTTAGGAACTGCTATTGCTGATAAAATGCCTATAATTGCAATGATCAAAACAATTTCTATTAATGTAAATCCTCTTTTACCATATATTTTTTTTGAATTTTTTTTACTACTATCTGTATCTTTTTTATATCCAAATAATTTAACTATGCACATAAAATCACCTATCTTAAAAATAATATAAGGAGGAGGTCGTTGACTCTCCTCCTATTTTTATAATAAGTCAATAAATTTTGTATAATAATTAATTTATTATATTTTCATCGCTATCATATGATAAATTTGTACTATCATATAATTTTGCATCACTTTCTAATAAACCTTCAATCTTTAAAAAATCAATAATATCATCTACAGTTGAATTAGCAGTTATTGTTTTTTGATTATTACCACTACCAGTAGTTTGATCAATTAAATTATCTATACCTTTTTCTGCACAATAAATTCTAATAGCATTATTTATTGTAGCTAGACTTGTATTATCTGCTTGCTCTTTTGCTTTATCAGTGAAACCACTAAATTTTGGTACTGCAATCATACCTAAGATACCTAAAATAGCAATAACCACAATTAATTCAATTAGAGTAAAACCTTTTTTGTTATTAATTCTTTTACTAAACATTTTTAACATTTTTACATTTCTCCCTTCTTTTTTAACTAAAAAATTGATCGCTATGTAGCTTTTTTATCCCCCCTTTCCAATGATCGCAAATAAATTATATTTTATTTCTAATAAATTTATATCCTCCTCCCTTCATTTAAATCAAATTTTAAATAATTTTACAAATAAAATTTGATAATTAGCTACATTTCAATAGTACTTATCATATCAAATAATGGCAACATCATAGCTAATACAATAAACCCAACTACAAGAGCCATTACTATAATCATTAATGGTTCAAACATAGTTGCTAGTTTTTGTAAAGCAGTTTCTGTCTCTTCATCAAAAAAGTTTGCTGTCTTATCTAAAATATCATCTAATGCCCCTGATTCTTCACCTATTTCAATCATAGAAATTACCATTGGTGGAAAAACTCCTATTTTTTTTATAACACTTCCCAAGCTTGCTCCTTTAGCGATTTCTTGAATTGCATTTTTCAAACCAATCTCTACTACTTTGTTTCCTACAACCTTTCTTGTACTTTCTAAACATTGAATTAAAGGAATCCCACTAGAAAGCAGGGTTGCTAGTGTTCTTGTGAAACGGCTTGTTACTATTTTTTTTGTGGTATTTTTTATAACTGGAATTTTAAATTTTAACCGATCAATAAAAAACTTTCCAGTCTCACTGTTTATAAATCTACTAACCATATACAGTAAAACAGAAAATACAATTATATAAATGTACCAATAGTGTATTATAGTATTGCTAATAAATAATAAGATTCTTGTAGGAATAGGTAATGGTACATTAGCACTTTCAAACATACTAATAAAGATCGGTGTTACAAATGTTAGTAAAAAAACAATAACGAATATACATAAAATACTTAAAATAATAGGATAAACCATTGCTTTTTGTATCTTATTGTTAATTTTACTTTCCTTTTCATAATGAACAGCCATTCTTTCCATAATACCATCTAGATTTCCACTTACTTCCCCTGCCTCTATCATATTAATTAATAATTCTGGAAAAATTCTTTTGTTGCTTCTAAGGGCATTAGAAAAAGTTGCACCTTTTTGGATATCAACTTGTACACTTCTAATAACTTTTTTAAGTTTTTTATTTTCACTTTGTATACTTAAAACATTAAGGCATTGTAAAATAGGAACTCCAGCATTTAACATAGTATAGAATTGTCTACAAAAAACTGCAATATCTTTTGTATTTATTCTACTTAGAATAGAGAAATCAAATATATTCTTACCTTCAACTACTTGTGAAATGCTAACAGGATAATATTTCTTTTGCCTAAGCATAGCAATAACTTCATTCTTATCTTTAGCATCATAATTTCCTTCAATATTTTCTCCAGTATTTGTTACAGCCTTATATCGGTAAACTGGCACACTATCACCTCTTTAAAATTCAGTGATTTTATTTTTATAAGCTTACAAATCGTCTTACCATATCTTTATCAATAGCATAAGACAAAAGAATTTCTTTTGAAATAATTCCTTTATTATATAATTCCATAAGAGAGTTATCCATTGTTTGCATTCCAAATCTTGCTCCTGTTTGAACAGAAGTCTGAATTTGATGAGTCTTTCCTTCTCTTATAAGATTTCTAATAGCTGGTGTTGCTACCATTATTTCATATGCTGCAACTCTTCCACTTCCATCAGCTTTAGGAAGCAATTGTTGAGATATTATTCCTTCTAATGAAGCAGCTAATTGTATTCTTACTTGTTGTTGTTGATGTGGTGGAAATACATCAATAATACGATCTACAGTTTGAGCTGTTCCTAAAGTATGTAATGTTGATAATACTAAGTGCCCTGTTTCTGCAGCTGTTATAGCTATGCTAATAGTCTCTAGATCTCTCATCTCTCCTACTAGAATAACATCAGGATCTTGTCTTAATGCTGCTCTTAGTCCATTTGCAAAACTTGTAGAATCGCTACCAATTTCCCTTTGATTTACAATACTTTTATTATGACTATGTATATATTCAATTGGATCTTCAAGTGTTAAAATATGACAATATCTTTCGTTATTAATCAAATCAATCATAGAAGCGAGGGTAGTTGATTTTCCACTTCCAGTAGGTCCTGTTACTAATACCAGCCCTTTCTTTTTTCTTGCTAACTCACTTAATACAGGAGGCAATCCTAATTCTTCCATAGTTGGAATCTTAAGAGATACAACTCTTAATGCTATGCTATAGGTTCCTCTTTGTTTAAAAGCATTAATTCGAAATCTTCCTAAACCCATGATAGAAAAAGATAAATCTAATTCACCTTTTTTATCTAATTTCTTTATTTGTTCCTCATTTAATACTTGTTTTACCAAAAGCTCAGTATCATCTTGTGAAAGAGGATTATCTCCACATCTTATCAAATTCCCATTCACTCTTATTGTTGGAGGAGTTCCAACGGTAATGTGAATATCAGATGCTTTTTTATCAGTAGCTATCTTTAGTAAATTAGTAATATCCATGTATTTCCTCCTATTCTAAGCTATATGCAATACGAATCAATTCATCAATCGTAGTAACTCCTTCTAACACTAATTGTTTGCAATTTTCTTTTAATGATGTCATTCCTATATTACATGCTTCTTTCCTAATTTTATCTATCCCTGCCTTATCATCAATTAAAAATCTTATTTTCTCATTAATTGGCATAATCTCATGCACTACTTGTCTGCCTTTATAACCTGTGTAGTTGCACACACTACAACCTTTCCCCTTGTATAAGGTTACATCATTATCTATATTTAAAAAGGTTTTTTCCATAAAATTTGGTATATAAGTCGTTTTACAGTTAAAACAAATTCTTTTAACCAGCCTTTGTGCAATAATACCAACTACTGAGGCTGATACTAAATAAGGTTCAATTCCCATATCAACCAATCTTGTTACTGTAGATGCAGTATCATTTGTATGCATAGTACTTAAAACCAAATGTCCAGTTATTGCAGCACGCACTGCGATTCTAGCTGTTTCAGAATCTCTTATCTCTCCTATCATTATTACATCAGGATCTTGTCTTAAGATAGCTCTTAAACCACTTGTAAAAGATAATCCTGCTTTATTATTAACCTGTACTTGGCTTATTCCATCTAATCTATATTCAACAGGATCTTCTATTGTAACAATATTTCTATTAATTTTGTTTAGCTCTTTTAAAGCGACATATAAAGTTGTAGTTTTTCCACTTCCAGTAGGGCCTGTTACTAAAACTATACCATAAGGATTTTTTATAATTTTTTCAAAAATATTTAGATTCTTGTTTGTAAAGCCAAGTTGATTTTTAGAAAATATAAAATTCCCTCTGTCAAGAATACGAATAACTATTTTTTCTCCATGTACTGTTGGTAGCGTAGATATACGCATATCCATCTCTCTCTCATCAAAAATCATCTCAATTCGCCCATCTTGAGGTATTCTTTTTTCTGCAATATCCATATTGCTCAATATTTTTATTCTTGACACAATGGATGAATGAGCTGATTTTGCTATAGTCATGATTTCTTGTAGTTCCCCATCAATACGAAATCGAATACGAAGATTTTTTTCCGTTGGCTCCAAATGAATATCACTTGCTTTTAATTTAACCGCCTGCTTGATAATAGAGTTAACCAATCTAACAGTAGGTGAATTATCAATGTCATCCAGTAGAGTATTTTCTATATCTTCAATATTTGTCATGTCATATTCTCTTTTAAAATCCTCTATAGCTTTCTCTGCTCTTTCTCTTCCATAATATTGCTCTATAGCATTTAAAATTTGTTCCTTTGTTGCTATAGCTAAACTTACTTCTAAGCCTGTTGCAATTTTCACATCATCTATAGCAAAAATATTTAAAGGATCAGACATAGCAACAATTAATTTATCTTTTTCCTTTCTTACAGGAATTAATATATGCCTTTTTGCTAATCTTTCAGTAATAAGTCTTGGTATTTCTGGATCAATAAAATATTTTTCTAAATCTAAATGAGGTATTCCTAACTGAAATTCTAATACTTCAATAATTTGTTTTTCATTGACTAACCCTTCAGCAATCAATAATTCCCCTAATTTTTTACCTGTTGTTTTTTGAAGATTTAGCGCACGATCAAGTTGATCTTTTGTAATAAGTTTTGCATCAATTAATAAATCTCCTAATCTTTTATTCTTTCTATTCATGCTACATCCCTCATCTTCTATATTCATTCAACACTATTGTGAACCCAAAATCTTTCTTCTGAATTAAAAAGAACTAACAACATATATTATATATATTGTTAGTCGGTTACGCCACTACATCAGCATGGCATAGGCGTCCAAATACATCCATGCATCATTTGCTCTAACACAGTAGATTCAATTATTATTTCAATATGTTTTAGTGAATTCCTTCTTAATCTATGCAAATTTATTTCTCAACATAATTCTACATATTACCTGTTATTTTGTTGTTTTCTGCATTAGATATAGGAGGTGTTTGATAAATTTTTTCATTTGTTTCTGATTCAATCAATATTGTTGTATTATTTTTAGAATTTTTTGCTCTCCATAAACTATCTTTATTTAGTAAATGATATATTGTTGGATTATCTAATGCATCATTCAAAGGTATAATTTCATATACTTTTCTACCATTTTTAAAATATTTGTGTACCCATGTAGGAACATATGCTACTTCTTTTATCGTAATTAAATTTTTTTCAAAATCCTTTAGCAAAGTAATATTTAATATGATACCATCTTCTGTATATCTATTTTTTAAAATTTCATATCTTTGATTAGATAGAAAATTTCCCATTGAATATACTACTAACGTCTTTTTTTTCCTATTCTCATTCTCCATAAACTCAATAGGCTGGAGTACATGGGGATGACTTCCAAATATAATATCCACTCCAACATCAGTTAAATACTGAGCAATTTTTTTCTGATATTTATTCGGCTCTCTATGATACTCATTTCCCCAATGAAGATAAAAAATAATAACTTCTACACCTTGCTCTCTCATCCTTTGTATTTCTTTCTTCATTTTTTTTAAATCTTCATCTACATTTGCATAATTAAAAGTATTAATACAACTTTCTACTTCTTTTGGAACAATCAAAGAATTTAAGGTCTTATGATTACCCCATTTTGGTGTTTCATAGGTATAAGCAATGATTCCAAATTTTACATTTTTTACTTTTTTGACTATAAAATTCTCACACGCTTCATTTTCTTTGGTTCCAACTACATCTAATCCTAATTTTTTCAGCTCTTTTATTGTTCTAAATACGCCCTTACCACCGCTGTCAATAGTATGATTATTAGCTGTAATTACTGCATCAAATCCTGCATCTTTTATTGCTTCTCCTAAGGAATCTGGTGTATTAAATTTTGGAAAACTTGAATATCCTTTATTTACTCCACCAAATGTAGTTTCTAAATTACACAATGCAATATCAGCCTGGGAAATATACGGTTTTACAAACTGAAAATTATTTTTAAAATTATATTCTTCTTTATTTTGATTATATTGTGCTCTTAGTTGAGGTCCATGAACCATAATATCCCCCACTGCTGAAATTTTTATTTCAAGTGGATCTTGTACTTTATCTTCTGGCTTTTCATTTTCTACATCTGATAATATATTATCTGCTGATATATAGTGCATATTATTTAAAAAAGCACACCCTCCAAAATTCATTATGCAGACAAAAATCATTAGCAGAATTATTTTTTTCATCATAATCACCTAATATTTCAATGTTTTATATTTGTATACTATAAAATATTATACCATTTATTATAACATTTTCCAGATTCATTTTGTAAGTACCTTACATTCTATTTAATCAGGAAATATTCATATTTTATTTGCATTTCCGAGGAAATAGTGATAATAATATATATTTCTACAGCTTTTTACTAAAAATATTTTTTAAAAACAAAATGCTAGCTAAATTGCTAACATTTATTCATTCTTGTTATCTTCTTTATCGGTTTCATTATTACAATGAAATGCCTTACTCAATTTTTTTATGGCTCTTTTTTCAATTCGAGATACATAAGAGCGTGAAATTCCTAACATTTTTGCAATTTCTCTTTGTGTTTTACTTCCACCATTTACCAATCCATATCTTAATTGAATAACTGTTCTTTCTCTATTTCTTAATATATTTGTCATTTTTTGATACAGTTTTTTCACTTGGATTTTTAATTCAACTTCATCTAAAACTTCATCCGTTTCACTCCCTAAAATATCCATTAGAGATATTTCATTACCTTTATCAGTTTATCAACAATTATATGATTCATTCCATTTAAAATTTTTTGTCATATTCACAGTATATTATCAATATACTCTAGTTATATAACTAAAATTATTTTATCAGAAAGGATGTATAAGATGACTACTTTTCCTTTATGGGTAGCTCAAAACAAACATAAAATTATCATTTATGATTCTCAATTAAAATGCATTGATGTATTTACTTATACGCCAACTAATGAATTACAAATAAAATATTTAGTACATCTTTGTAACAGCCATAATGACTTATCTATCTTATATGCTATTCGTTAGATATTTAGAATTAATCTAATTAATTTTATACAAGTACCAGTAAATAGAAAAATAACGACAACAGCTTTCTACATATTTTCTAAATATATTCTGTTATAATCTTTTTATTATCTTTTTAAATAATCTACCATCTTATAATTACTACATTTTATTCTAAATACAATCATAATTAAACATAGGAGGATATAAATAATGAAAAAAAGTTCATACAAGAAAAATATTAATTTATATAGTTTTTTAATTGGTATTGTAGGATTTTGCATCGTTTATTTACTTTGGATCGTGTCTAAATAAATCTGGACACGATTTTTATATAATATACACTAAAACTCTATCGATTCTTCTATAGAAGATGTCACTATATCTACATTTTCTCCATTCACTAGCAATTCTTCAATAATATCCCATCCAGCTTGATGATATTCAACAAGAATTTTTTCAATTTCCTCCTTCTTTTTCGGTGGGGGTGCTACTATCTTAACGGTTGTATTTCCAAACTTATATGTTTTTGCATACTTTTCTTCCATATAACCACCTCCACTACAAACTATGAAAATAACAGTTTGTACTATGCCATGAACCTATTTAAATACAAAATCTTTTACATAATATTCTAAAGTAATAAATATGACTCATAAATTATAATATAAAAAATTTTTGAGGTGATTTGGAATGAAACGAGTTTGTATGTATTTGCGTAAATCCCGTGCCGATCTTGATGCAGAAGCAAGAGGTGAAGGTGAAACACTTGCAAAACATAAAAAAACCTTGCTTAAGCTTGCAGAAGAGAAAGAATTATGTATTATAAAAATATATGAAGAGATTGTATCAGGAGAAAGTTTAATGCATAGACCAAAGATGCTTGAATTGCTAAAGGAAGTAGAAAACAAAAAATATGATGCTGTATTATGTATGGATATAGATAGACTTGGGAGAGGAAATATGCAAGAACAGGGTTTAATACTTGAAACACTAAAAAAAGCAAATACAAAAATAATTACTCCAAGAAAAATCTATAACTTACATGATGAATTTGATGAAGAATACAGTGAATTTGAAGCGTTTATGGCTAGAAAAGAATTAAAAATTATTAATCGGAGGCTTCAATCAGGTCGAATACGCTCTGTTGAAGAGGGTAATTATATTTCTCCTCTTCCTCCTTATGGTTACATGATACATTACAAAGACAATTTCAGAACACTAAAACCTCATCCAAATCAAGCAGATATAGTAAAAATGATATTTAACTTTTATGTAAATCATAAAATAGGTTGCAATAAAATAGCTAATAAATTAAATCAATTAAATTACAAAACATATACAAATAAAGATTGGACTCCTTCTTCTGTTTTAAACATTATAAAAAATCCTATATATACTGGAAAAATTACCTGGAAAAAAAAAGAGATAAAAAAATCCACAACTCCAAATAAAATAAGAGTTTCTAGACAAAGACCAATAAATGAATGGATCATTGCAGATGGAAAACATGAACCGCTAATTTCTATGGAAACTTTTCAAAAAGCACAAAAGATTCTAAAAATGAAGTATCATGTCCCCTATCAGCTAAAAAATAATATTTCAAATCCATTAGCAGGATTAATATACTGCAAAAAATGCAATGCATCAATGATCCTACGGCCTTACAAAACTAAAGATTCTCATATAATGTGTTATAAAAAATGTGGAAATAAAAGTAGTAAACTTAAATATGTTGAACAAAGGTTAATTGATGGTTTATACAAATGGTTAGAACACTATAAAGCTCAATGGAATTTAATAAATAAGGCTGAGCAAAACATATCTGAGACTATAAATTTGCATAAAAAAAGAATAAAACATTTAGAAAGAGAATTAATTGAATTAGAGAAGCAAAAAGAAAGATTACATGATTTTTTAGAACGTGGATTATATAACTTTGATACGTATATAAAAAGATTCCAAAATATTACTGAAAGAATTGATAATACCAGATATGTTATTGAAAAATCAAAATTTGAACTAAAAAAAGAATTAAAAAGACAAAAAAGAAAGCAAGTTAATATACTAAAAATAGAAAAAGTGCTAGATCTATATTCAAAAACAAATAATCCAGAAAAGAAGAATATATTACTGAAAAGCATCCTTTATTATGCTGTATATAGCAAAAAAAAGAATCAGCGTAATGATGAATTTACATTGATTCTCTATCCAAAGCTTCCTCATTAATCTAATACTTGTTGATAAAGCACTGAAGGCATTTCATTGCCTTCTTTGTCTATCCCAATAGGATCTTGCAAAGATACTTCACTTTTAGTTTTCTTACTTGAACGGATTGTCATAAGAATTTCATTTTCAATACAGCGTGCTGCATAAGTAGCTAATCGGGTGCCTTTACTTCTATCGAATGATGTTATTGCTTTTATTAATCCAATAGTTCCGATTGAAATTAAATCATCTATTTCTCTTCCTGTATTGTGATATTTTTTAACTATATGTGCAACCAATCTTAAGTTCCTTTCAACTAGAATGTTTTTTGCATCTTCGTCTCCTTGTTCATAAAGCTCTAAATAGTGATTTTCTTCTTCAGGTGTTAATGGCTTTGGAAAAGAAGTATTGCTAGAAATATAAGATACAAACATACAAACTGGTTTTGCTATAATAACAGATAAAGTAACTAAAGTCGTCCACATTTAGGTATACACCTCCTAATTATACGTCATTCTAAATTATATGTGTCTAAAAATGAATTTGTGCATGTCTTTTAAGAAAAAATGTGATTTATCTTAATGAATTAATTTCTCTTGCAATTTTTTTAAATAAAGGTGCAGCTACTTTTGATCCAGAACCACCATCTTCAACAATAATAGTAATCACATATTTAGGATTATTTGCAGGAAAGTAACCTGTGAACCAAGCATGTACAGTAGCTTTCCCTTGCAATATTGCTTGTGATGAACCTGTTTTTCCTGCAACACTACCAATTTCGTTTAATCTTGCATTTTTAGCTGTACCTATTGTTACTACTTTCTCCATCATGTATTGAATCTTTTTTGCAGTTTTATAACTTAACACTCTAGTTGGATTGTTTTTTTTGATCTTTTTAACAAGATTTCCATTATCATCGATTATTTTTTTTACTAGATAAACACCTTTATCAATACCATTATTAGCAATAATAGAAGTCATCTTTGCCACTTGTAATGGTGTAACCTCTAATGTTCCTTGCCCAATAGAAATATTACCAATACCAGCTCCCTTTATATAATCTTTTGTTGGTAACCTACCAGGTATTTCTTCTAATAATCCTATGTTTGTCAAAGTACCCAGTCCTAATTTCTTTGCCATTGATATAATTTTTTCTCCACCTATCTTCTGTCCTAATTGAATAAAAGCAGCATTACAAGATAAAGCAAATGCTTCTTCTAAATTTAATTCTCCATGTCCACCATTATCAAAACTACTGCATCTTATTCTAGTCTTTCCTATTTTTTCATATCCTTTACAATAAAAAGTTTCATCTATATCTGTAATTTGATTTTCAAGCGCCGCTGCTGCAACAACTATCTTAAAAATAGACCCAGGTGGATATCCAATTTGGATCGACCTATTATAAAGTTCTTTATTTTTACTTTTTAAATACGCTGCAACATTATTTTGATCGAAATTAGGTCTACTAACCATTGCTAATATTTCTCCACTTTTAACATCTAATATGACAACACTACCATTTTTTTTAAGTTTGTCAAATTCCATTTCTGCAATACTTTGTATACGGTAATCCAATGTAGTAACTATATTTTTTTTACTGTTTGGTAATACATTATCAATTTTTTTATACCCTAAGCCTGGTATAATTCTTTTTTTAGCATCTACAATTGCGTATATTTTAGAAAACTGATTTTCTTTAAGAATTTTATCATATCTTTTCTCTATTCCTTTTTCTCCAGTATTATCTATCTTATTAATATAACCTATAACATGAGATGCTAAGCCATTCTTATCATATCTATCACTATATTCAACAGAAAATACTCCCTTCATCATTGTTGTCTTTTTAATCAGATCTATATTATTGTTAACTATCTTGAGTCTAATAGATCGGTTACTAGTTAAGTAATTAAATTTTAATTTATCAGATTTAATACCTGTTATATTGCTAATAATTTTAAGATTATTCTCTGATGCTATAAAATATTCTGGAAAGATAATCAAATACTTAAATTTATGCTTATTGGTTAATAAAACAGTATTTCTATCATAGATTTTTCCTCTTTCAATTCCAATAGGTATCTCTTTCATCCATTGACTTTTAGCCCTTATATAATAATCATTTCCTTTAATTATTTGAACATATATTAATCTACCTATAAGTCCAAAAAGCATAATTGTAAAAACAAATGCAATTGAAAAGATTCTTTTTTTATATATATCTAATACTGCAATTTGTTGTTCTTTGTTTTTTCTATCTACTCTACACCCCAAAAAAAACACCTTCCTTAGAAAAATTAGATATTATAATAATATCCAATTCTAGGAAGGTATATACTTTACCCAATCAGCATTCTATTGCTATTTTGTTTTTCATATATAATAGATCTTACTTTTGAAACCATAATATCTATTGCTACTTTATTATAACCACCCTCTGGAATAATAATATCTGCATATCTTTTATTTGGCTCAATAAATTGAAGATGTGCAGGTCTAACTGTATTTAAATATTGTTCAATTACTGATTCTAAGGTTCTACCTCTTTCTCTTATATCTCTTGTAATTCTTCTGATAATTCTAACATCTGCATCTGTATCTACAAATATCTTAATATCCATTAAATCTCGAAGTCTTTCATCCTCTAAAATCATAATACCTTCTAAAATTATAATATCTTTAGGTTCTACAAGAATAGTTTCTTTCTCTCTTGTATGCATTGAAAAATTATAAATCGGTTTTTGAATAGCTTTGTTTTCTAAAAGATCCTTTAATTGTTGCAGCAGCAATTCAATATCAAAAGCTAAAGGGTGATCATAATTGGTTTTAACTCTTTTTTCCATTGGTAAATGACTTTGATCTTTATAATAAGAATCTTGTTCAATAATTGTAATATTTTTTTCTGGTAAACAATCAAAAATAGCCTTTGCAACTGTACTTTTTCCTGATCCTGTTCCTCCTGTAATTCCAATTAAAATAGGCTTACTCAACAGTATCATCCTTCCTACACTTTCTAATAATATAGTATTTTTCAACTGGTTTATTCATTTTTATTTTAATAATTTGTTGAGGATGTGGCGCAACACTGATTTCTTCTCCATCACTATTCCACATGTATTCAATAGTCTGATCAAAATTTTTCATGTTAGGACCCATTATTTCGACTATATCTCCCTTAAAAATTCTATTTCGTTGTTCGATTGTAGCAATACCTGTATTTTTATCATAATCTATTACTAAACCTAAGAAATCATATTCTCGAACATACGAACTACTTGCATATAATTGTTCTTTATAACTAGGCTTATCAAAATAAAAACCAGTAGTAAATTCCCTATGGCTGGCTTTTTTTATTTCATATATCCACATAGGATCAAATTTGTAATTCCTTCCCATTTCGTAATAAGTGTCAATAGCTTTTCTATAAACATTTACTATGTTGGCAACATAATATGCACTTTTCATTCTTCCTTCTATTTTTAAACTTGATATTCCAGATTCAATTAGCTCAGGAATGTATTCAATCATGCATAAATCTTTCGAATTAAAGAAATACGTACCTTTTTCGTCTTCAAAAACTGGTATGTATTCTCCAGGTCTTTTCTCTTCCATCAAATAATATTGCCATCTACACGGATGTGCACATTCTCCTCTATTTGCATCTCTATTTGCCATATAATTGCTAAGTAAGCATCTTCCTGAATATGATATGCACATTGCACCATGTACAAAAGCTTCTAATTCAAGATCTTTAGGAATATTTTCCCTTATTTTTCTTATCTCATGCAAAGCCAATTCTCTAGCTAAGACAATTCTTTTCACTCCTTGCTTGTACCAAAATTTTGCACTCATAAAATTTGTAGTATTTGCTTGTGTACTCAAATGAATTTCAATATCTGGCATCAATTCTTTTACATACATCAATGTACCAGGATCAGACAAGATAATGGCATCTACATTCAACTTTCTTAATTGTTCTAAATAAGTTGGCAGTTCTTCTAAATCTTCATTGTGAGGAATAATATTTAATGTAACATATACTTTTTTTCCTTTTTCATGAGCAAAATCAATTCCTTTTTTCATATCTTCAAATGAAAAATTTCTTGCACTAGCTCTTAACCCAAAAATCTGCCCTCCTAAATATACAGCATCTGCTCCATATATAATTGCCATTTTTAATTTTTCTAAGTCTCCCGCAGGTGCTAATAATTCTATTTTCTTCATTTTTTTGCCTCCTAATCCTTGTAACTTATAGCTACTCCATCTCCTATAGGTAATATCGAAGTTGTAAGATGTGGATGATTCATTATATAGTCTAAATATGTCCTCATTCTCTTTACAATAGTCCTTTTTCTTCTTACTACATATTCATTTGAAGCTACCATTCCCTTGTATAATACATTATCTGAAACAAGTACGCCACCTTTTTTTAAAAGATTAATACTTGCAGAAAAAAAACTCATATATTGACCTTTTGCAGCATCAAGAAATATAAGATCAAATTCTTCATTTAAAGCCGGCAAAATATATTCGGCACTTCCTTCTATAATTTTAATTTTTTCACTTAATCCAGCCTTATGAATATTGTTTGTTGCAATTTCCACCATATCAGAACGTTTTTCAATACTTACTAATTTACCATCCTCCATAGCATTTGTTAAGATAATTGCAGAATACCCTATTGCTGTTCCAATTTCTAAAATTGATTTTGTTCTATTTATTTTTGTAATAACTTCTAAAAGCTTTGCCACTTCTGGTTGAATAATAGGTACATGATTTTCAAAAGCAAATTCTTCCATTTCTTTTAATAAATCAGTATTTTTCGGCAAAGTATCCCTTATATATCTTTCAACCAAATAATTAACTATATTACTCAAAATACACAACTCCTTTTATTCTTTATAAACAAAAAGGAATACGTAAATATCTTTACGTATTAATTTCTCCTTAAAATCAATTACCATTCTTTGCATTTAAATGCTCTTTATAGGTCTTACTAAAATGATGCTCTCCATTTTTCCCTACAACAAAATATAGATAATCAGAATCTTTTGGATACAAAGCTGCTTCTATAGATGCTTTTCCAGGTGACGCTATTGGCTTTGGTGGTAAACCATAATATTTATAAGTATTATAAGGAGAATTAACTTCTAGATCTTTTAAACTTAGCTTTGTTTTTCTTTTATCTAAAACATATTGAACTGTTGCACATGATTGAAGATACATACCTTTTTTCATTCTATTATAAAAAACACTTGATACAAGTGCCCTTTCTTTATTTAGCTTAGCTTCTTTTTCTATTATAGACGCAAGGGTTACGATCTCATTTACGCTCATATTTAATTCTTTTGCTCTATTATAATAAGTATCAACAAAAATATCATCAAAACGATTAAGCATCTTTATAATAATCTCTCTTTCCGAAGCATTTTTAGAAACTTCATACGTATCAGGAAACAAATATCCCTCAAGTCTATTTTGTCCTTTAGGAACATCTCTTAAGAATTTATACTCAAAATCTCCATAATTTGCTATTCTCACAAATTCATCTCTATTGATTAATCCTTTTGTTTCCAATCTGTCTACAATTTGATTAAACTCAAATCCTTCAGGAATAGTAAATTTTACTGTATCTTTTATAGTTTCTCCCTTTACTAAAGTATTTATAATTTCATTAGCAGACATATTTACTTTAAGTAAATATATCCCTGCTTGCATTTTACCATCCGTTTTTGATAATTTACTTAAAATACGAAAAGCTAATTCATTATTGACTACATTCTTTTCTTTTAATATTTTTGCAATTTTATTTGTAGAAGCACCAATAGGTATTTCTATCGTAACTTCATTATCACTATTAGCATTTACAGGACCCACTTGCTTATCAAAATAAAGTTTAAATCCACCTAATAAAATAACGATAGAAAATATAAATATTATCATTCTATTCTTTAGAGATGATTTCATTCATATACCTCCAATAAATGTTTTCATTTTATTAAGTTATATAAGTGTTTTTCTCTTCATAATTTTATCCCTTTTTTATATTATAAACTAAGTTCTATTGTTCTGTCTAACAGCTAAATCACCTATTTAAAATCTAGAACATATAAACATCATCCTCTTTTTCATATTTTCACAAATAAAAATATGCTGCATCAACAGCATACTTTTATATTATACTTCCATAATGATAGGCAAAATCATTGGACTTCTCTTAGTTTTTTCATACAAGAAACCTTTCAGACTATCTTTTATTGAAGCTTTTAATGCAGCCCATTCTCTTACTCCATTCGCTTGACAAATTTGTAATGCATTTCTCACTACTGCCCTAGCTTCATCCATTAGAACTTCAGATTCTCTTACATAAACAAATCCTCTTGATATAATATCTGGTCCCGAAACTACTTGTCCATTTTCCTTCGTAATTGTAACAACTACAACCATAAGTCCATCTTCTGATAAATGTTTTCTATCTCTTAATACAATATTCCCCACATCTCCAACACCTAAGCCATCTACTAGAATATTACCTGCTGGTACATTTCCACAAATTTTAGCCCCTTCCTTTGATATCTCTACAACCTGCCCATTTTCAATTGTAAATATGTTTTCACTTTCCATTCCAAGACTCTCAGCAAGTTGACCATGTTGCTTTAGATGCCTATATTCACCATGTACTGGTATAAAATACTTTGGTTTAATTAAAGAATGCATTAACTTGAGTTCTTCTTGACATGCATGACCAGATACATGAACATCTGCTAAAGATTCATAAATAACATTTGCACCTTTTTCAAATAATAGATTTACAACTCTTGCAACAGTTTTTTCATTGCCTGGTATTGGTGATGCAGAAAGAATAACCAAATCTCCAGGTTGTATTTCTAACTTTTTATGTTCTGATGATGCCATTCTGGATAAAGCTGACATAGGCTCTCCTTGGCTGCCTGTAGTGATGATAACAACTTCGCTATCCGGATATTTATTGATATCATTAATGTCTATTAGCATATCTTCTGGAACATTTAAATATCCTAAATCCATTGCTACATTTACTACATTTACCATACTTCTTCCTGAAACAGAAATTTTTCGATTAAATTTATATGCTGCATCAATAATTTGCTGTACTCTGTGAACATTTGAAGCAAAAGTAGCTACAATAATTCTTTTGTTTGCATTTCTAAATATGTTTTCTAGGGTTACTCCAACAGTTCTCTCAGACATTGTATACCCTTGTCTTTCAACATTTGTACTATCCGCTAGAAGTAATAGTACTCCTCTTTTTCCTAGTTCTGCTAACCTATGAAAATCTATTGGCTCTCCATCAATAGGGGTAAAATCTATTTTGAAATCACCAGTATGTACAATCGTTCCAAGAGAAGTATGAATTGCTAAGCAAACTGCATCCGCAATGGAATGACTTGTTCTAATAAATTCTACTTTAAATTCTCCAAGCTTCATTATATCTCCAGGCTTAACAACTTCCATATGTACATTTGAAGATAATTTATGCTCTTTTAGTTTATTGTCTACTAACCCTAGAGTTAATTTTGTTCCATATACAGGCACATTTAGCTTTTTTAAAACATATGGTAATGCACCTATATGGTCTTCATGCCCATGTGTAAGTACAATACCTCGTACCTTATCCTTATTCTTTATCAAATATGTAATATCTGGAATTACTATGTCAATTCCTAGCATTTCATCCTCTGGAAAACTCATTCCGCAATCAACAACAATAATATCATCTTTATATTCAAAAGCCATCATATTTTTTCCAATTTCATTTAAACCACCAAGAGGAATTACTTTTATTTTTGCTAATTTTCTTGCCACATTATCACACTCCTTATATTTACTGTATATAAACCCGCCCTGATATTACATTTTAAATCTATAACCCCGGACAATTTCACCTTATCTATTATACTTTATTTGATATATGTTAGCAATATGTAACAGTTTTAACAAAGTTTTAATTAAAATACATAACCCTTTATACTTATTATTACTTTTTTTTTTATAAGTAAACCACTAGTATCTAAAATTTTATTACTTAATAGAGAAAAAAATCCTGTAACTTTTTAGATACAGGATTTATTGACACTTAGAACAATATCCAAAGAACTTAACCTTATGATCATTAATTTTAAAATCATAATTTTTTTCAATTTCTTCTTCTAATGTTTCCAGTAAATCCACTTCAACCTCAATGATCTCTCCACATTTTACACATATTAAATGGTGGTGCTGATGATTGTCTTCATGGGTATTCAGTTCATATCTACTACATCCATCATCAAGATTAATCTTTAATATAATCTCTAACTCATCTAGGAGTTGTAATGTTCTATAAACTGTAGCTAAACCAATTTCAGGGCATTTTTTCTTAACCATATCATAGATTTCTTCAGTGCTCAAATGTTTTCCTTGATTTTCAATGATTGTATCTAAAGTAGCTCTCCTTTGTGGAGTAAGCTTATATCCTTTTTCCTTTAATCTATCTTTTAAATTTTCCATAATCTCCTTCATTTTAGCACCTTCTTTTTCAATTAATAATATCTCTTACATGGAATAGTTTAATTGCTAAGGATACAAAAGTCAAGGTGTAATTCTATTACTAGATAAAAAACTGGTTTTTCTAATTATCAGTATCTATTATTGCCTGCAATTTTTGATTTTCAAAGTACATAACTTACAATCTTCACACTTAGGTTTTTGCTTTATTATTGCATAACACCTTGGACATCTTTTACAATTATAATCATTAATAATATTTCCACATATTTTGCAAATAATTTGCATAGAATCACCCCTTTAAAAATTCTAAATCTCAATCTGTATCATTTGATATTTATTATCATATAATTTTTATCCCTCTATAATTATATGTAAATATTATAATTTCTATATATTAGAATAAAAACTATGACGTAAAAATGCCATAGTTTTTATTTTTTCTTTTCATTAAATAATTCTTCATAAGCTTCAAGAACTAAATTAAGCTCCTCTTCATTTTGAACATTTTCAAGTACTTCTTCTCTATCTACTTGTACAATTTTAAAAATCACTACCTCTTCATCATCATTTTCATCTAATGGTTGAAGAATTGCATATTCAAAATCATTCACTTTTAAGGTTGCAATTATTTCAAAATCCATCTCTTTTCCATCTTCATCAAGTAAAGTTATTATATTATTATTTTCCACTATGATCACCTCTTTATTAATTTTGTGAGTCTAAATAGCTTTGCAAAATATAAGTTGCAGCTATCATATCAATTACTTTTTTTCTTTTTTTTCTGCTGACATCAGCACTTATTAATACTCTCTCAGCGGCTACAGTTGTTAATCTTTCATCCCATAAAACAATTTCCATATTAAAACGATTTTTGAGTCCTTCTACAAATTGTAGAACTTTTTCACCCTGTGGTCCAATTGTACCATTCATATTTTTAGGTAATCCTACGATAATTTTTGTTACTTCTTTTTCTTGTATAATTTCTCCTAGCCTTTTATAATCTGCTTTTTTATTTGTTCTTCTGATAGTTTCAATTCCTTGTGCCGTTAATCCCATTGCATCACTTACTGCAACCCCTATCGTCTTATCACCAACATCTAGTCCCATTATTCTCATTTTTGACCCTCATCTCTATACAATTTTTATACAAAATTGTGGACAATAACTACTACAATACCCACAAAGGACACATTTATCTATATCTACAACTACTTTATTACTAACTATACTTAATGCTTTATGTTTGCAATGCTTAACGCAGTTTCCACACTTTTCACACCAATAATCTATATGAAGTTTTCTTTTCTTTGTTGAAATCTTATTTAATATTTCGTCTGGAATCTTTTCTCCACTAAATTTTAATACATTCGCAATAACTTCTTCTTTTGTTTGCATTCCAACAGCAATGGAATGAAGTTCATTTATACCAATTGCATAGTCTAAACATTCACCAACAGAATGTATTAAATTCCCTCCTCCAATAGGTTTCATTCCGTATATACCTTTTCCATTTTTATAGGCTTTTTTAATAGCTTTTAGCATATCATCTCTACTACCATCTTGTATTCCTATCCCCGTCTTATTAATAATAGGATGAATTACATCTATTTCTTCCATCTTAGCTGCTACATCAACTGCTCTAATGGTATGAGTAGATATACCTACAGCTTTTATTATTCCCTGCTCTTTCATTTTTAAGTAGTAATTTAAGGCTCCATAATGTCCTTTTAATGTATGCTCACTTTCCTGCTCATGCAATAAAAATATGTCAATTTTTTCAATATTTAATCCAGTTAATGCTTTATATAAGCTTACCTTAGCAGTTTCTTCATCATAAGCATATGATTTTGTAGCAACAACAATATGATTCTTATTATAATTTTCTAATGCCATTTTAATATATGGATAAGTTTCATATAACTCTGCAGTATCAATAAAATTTACACCTCTATTAAAAGCTTCTAAAATTATTTGAGCACCTATTTCAATTGGTAAATTTGCTTGTAGCGGTCCTATGGTTAATCCACCAAAGCATAATCTAGATACTTTTATTCCTGTATTCCCTAATACTCTATATTCCATACTATACTCCTAACTATTTTCTTTTAAGTAAATAAAAGTAAGATACAACATACTCATTGCTAAAAATATGATTCCTGTTGCTGCAGCAACAACACCCGAATCGTTCACAAAAAATGCTACTATACAAGCCATAATAATGCCTGACCAACCAATTGATAAATTAGAATATAAATTAGTTAATTTATATATTGTACCAACTGGTCTATAAAATAACGTAGCTAATATTATAATAGCCGATATTAAAACTTTGCTCCATATAGTAATTCCAATCAATCTCAAATTCATTGAAATCTTTCTTTTTATAATTACAAATATAATTCCTGGCCCACTTTGTATGATTTGGTGAATTGCTCCTGCTAAATGTGATTGGCTTTTTAATAGTTTTATATCAATAAAAGCCATGCATGCCACAACAAATACTACTGATATACCAATAAGCATAAACTGTTTTAATTTTATTTTAATATTAGATAGTCTTAAAGCTGTAAAAGCAAAAGCTGCTACTGCCGTAATCGTTCCTCCTACATTTGCTCCTAACTTTGGAAACCCTATTATTAATATTGTAATCAAAAAAGTTAAGATTGCCCATATTTTATTAAGTTTGAACCTGTCAATTATAGCTGTTGAAAATACAAGAGTTGAACCAATTAGCACCCCCATATACTCATTGCCTATACCATAATATCTTGCACCAATAATAGGGTCATACCCTAAAAGTGAATTTTTCATTAAGTTGGCATTAGTACATATATCTAAAAGTAATCCAAATGTAGTAATAAAAGATAGTATAATTAAACTATCCAATGTATTTTTACTTATTTTTTTAGCAACATACGTAATTATAAAAGTCAATCCAACCAATATAACAAAAGTTATAAAAAGATTTTGAACGTGAAATATAGGCAAAATTAACATTACAAAAGGTACTGTCATGGTACTTAATAAAATATTTTTAAAGTGGCAAAATAACCTTTTATTTATCTTATCTTCAATTAAAATCATAATTAATGCTATGATTGAAACAAATATTTCAAATACTGCAAAAGCAGATAATACTGGATACCTATTTTGTGATATATTTACAACTCTTTCATTCAATTTCATTAAATAATCAAAATTATTATTTTTCAGAATAACTCCAACAGGTCTTCCACTCATATTTTGCATGCTTGTTTCAAGATACTCAGCAATAGATGGGGCAATATCAACGTTACCAATAATACCTATTCTTCTTGTAGTGTTTGAAGTCAAAATCCCTTTACTGATTCCATCTCCATAAAATATAACAGGTGTTAATTTATTACCAATCTTTCTATCTACTGATGATGGATAAGGCGTTACAAGAATAATTCTTGTATTATCTTCATTTATAACATTGAATATATTTTCAATATAGTGGTCAACATCTTTTAAAATTTTTGATTTTTGCTCTAAATACATTTCATCTGATAAATTAGATTTATACCTTTCTAATCTTCCAAGATCGCCAATATCAATTACAATTAATTCCGATTTATTATACACATCTCGAAAAATTTCTGTTAATTTAGAATAATTACTTTTAAAACCAAAAGGATATGTTTCATCATTTATTAAAGCATCTTGCTCAATATTACCATAATCTACATATCCAATATGATCCATAGCAATTATGGGTGCAAGTCTAATAAGATTATCTTTAGTATCTGCATTTCCTATAGCTGCTGTTTTCATTCCTTTATCATGAAGAGATTGTCCTAAAGTTCCGGGAACTGCTCCATATTGTCCACTTTTATTTAAGCGTATGAGTCTAGGCATATCTATATTGATAATCCCTTGATTTGGAATATTTACACCAGTTCTTCTATAATAAATAGCTTTAATTTCATCATTAAGATTAAAACAACTCGTTGAGTTAGATGAAGCTTCAGCTCTTACTCCTGACCCTATTGTTGCATATGCTTTATAAATATTTTCTTTTGATGAAGTTCTATTATTCATCAATGCAATGGCACCATTATCAACTAGTTTTTGAATGGTACGCATGCTATAGAGATCTTCATAATTTACCTCATTCATCACAATCAAAACCACTTTTTTACTTTTATCAGCATATGAGAATGAAGTTAGTATGACAAATATTAGAACAATAGCTGTATATATTTTCAATATGTTGTTTTTCAATTTATCTCTCTCCTACTTATTTTCTAAATATTTCTTTAATAATTCTTCTAATAATTCATCCCTCTCTAGCTGTCTTATTAAACTTCTTGCATTATTATAACTAGTAATATAGGTAGGATCTCCTGAAAGAATATATCCTACTAGTTGATTAATTGGATTATAGCCTTTTTCCTTTAATGATCTGTATACATTTTTTAAAATTTCTTCTGCTTCATTAATTTTTTCTTTATCAACACTAAACTTCATTGTAAAATTAGATTTATCATTCATCATTAAACACTCCTTCCTTTCTTTTATAATATATATATTCTCTTTATTTATACATAATCCTTCAATAAACGTACTATGACCATTTTAATATTAAAAAGAATTTAGTGGACGAAAGTTTACATAAAAACCTTCGTCCACAAATCATAATACTATTTTACTTGCTCTTTTACTAACTGAATTACATATTCAAGCGCCTCATCAATTTTTGAAGCATCTTTTCCTCCAGCTTGTGCCATGGTTGGTTTCCCACCACCACCACCACCTGTAATTTTCGCAATATGCTTTATAATGTTTCCTGCATGAATCCCTTTTGCTACTACATCTTCTGTTGCCATAGCAAGAAAATTCACCTTACTATCATTCTGCACTCCTAATACTATAAGACCAGATCCTAATTTGTCTTTTAATTGATCTCCTAACTTTCGTAAGCTATCCATATCTAAATCAGCTAATTTATATCTTATCACTTTAATATCATTAATTTCAACAACATTTTTTAGTATCTGATCTACTTCTCCACTTGCTAATTTATTTTTAAGTATTTCTACTTCTCTATGTGCAGCTTTCAACTCATTTACTATATTTTCTATCTTTGTTACTACTTCTTTTGGATTACTCTTTAAAGTTTTAGCAATTTCATTTATTTTAAATTCCTGTTCTCTTATATATTCATATACTTTATACCCTGTAATAGCCTCAATTCTTCTAATACCAGCAGCAACTCCACTTTCACTTATAATCTTAAATAATCCTATTTTACTTGTATTATCTATATGTGTTCCTCCACATAATTCCATGCTGAAATCATCAATAGAAACTACCCTTACAATATCCCCATACTTTTCACCAAATAAAGCTGTTGCTCCTTTTCTTCTAGCATCATGTATACTCATCTCATCAGCTATAACCCTTAAACCTTCTAATACCTTTTTATTTACCAATTCTTCAACCTTTTCTAACTCTGACTCTGTTAAAGGCCTAAAATGTGAAAAGTCAAATCTCAATCTATCATCAGTTACCAATGACC
The DNA here is from genome assembly GCF_008152325.1 of Crassaminicella thermophila. Classification (GTDB taxonomy): domain Bacteria; phylum Bacillota; class Clostridia; order Peptostreptococcales; family Thermotaleaceae; genus Crassaminicella_A; species Crassaminicella_A thermophila. The sequence continues at coordinate 1,428,004 of NZ_CP042243.1, read as the reverse complement.
CAGATTGTTCAACATGCTGTCCCACTATATTTCTTAAAACCGCATGCAAAAGATGTGTAGCTGTATGATTTCTTGAAGCATTTATTCTATTTTCCACATCAATAGCAGACTTAACAACTGTATTTAATGCTATTGTACCTTCTATTACCTTCCCTACATGTAATATTCTATTATTACTAGCTTTTTTACAATCTAATACTTCTATATTGCATGTTTCATTAGATAAAACACCTCTATCTCCTGACTGCCCTCCTCCTTCAGGATAAAATGGCGTAACATCTAATATTATAGTTACATTATCTCCTTGTTCTGCTTTCTCTACAAACTCTCCATCTTTAACTATAGCTAAAATTTTTGAAGGCATTGTATATTCTTCATATCCTTTGAACTCAGATTTTATACTCTCGTCTAATTTTGTATAAATATCTTCTTTCCAACCTTCTCCCTCATTATTTTGTCTAGCATTTCTTGCTCTTTCCCTTTGTTTCTCCATCTCAACCTTAAAACCATCTTCATCAACTATCATATTTTCTTCTTCTAATATTTCTTTTGTAAGCTCTAACGGGAATCCATAAGTATCATATAATTTAAAAGCATTTTTTCCTAATAAAATTTTTTCATTTTTTTCTTTAAGTTCATTAATATATCCTTTTAATATTTCACTGCCTTGGTCTATTGTTTCTTGAAATCTTTCTTCCTCAATAGCAATAACCTTATTAATATACTCTTGTCTTTCTATTAGCTCAGGATAAGCTTCTCCAGATACTTCTATTACACTATCTACTAATCGATTTAAAAATGCTCCCTCTATACCAATAAGTTTACCATGTCTTGCTGCTCTTCTGAGCAATCTTCTAAGTACATATCCTCTACCTTCATTACTTGGCATAATACCATCACATACCATAAATGTAACAGAACGAATATGATCTGTAATAATCCTAATAGATATATCTATTTTTTCATTTTTTCCATATTTTTTACCTGATATATCAACTACTTTATCTAATATGTGTTTTATTGTATCAATTTCAAATATTGAATCAACATCTTGTATAATACATGCAATCCTTTCTAATCCCATTCCTGTATCAATATTAGGATTCGGCAAAGAATTATAGTTTCCATTTTCATCTTTATCAAATTGTGTAAAAACATGATTCCAAAATTCTATATATCTATCACAATCACAACCCGGTTTGCAATTTGGACTACCACACCCATATTTTTCTCCTCTATCATAATAAATTTCAGAACACGGTCCACACGGCCCAATTCCAATTTCCCAGAAATTATCATCTTTTCCCAGTTTTACAATTTTTTCATGAGAAATTCCTATTTTTTTATTCCAAATTTCATATGCTTCATAATCTTCTTCGTATACGGATACCCATAATTTATCAGCAGGAAGATTCAAATACTTTGTTACAAACTCCCAACCCCATTGAATAGATTCATTTTTAAAGTAGTCTCCAAAAGAAAAGTTTCCAAGCATTTCAAAAAAAGTTGCATGTCTTGCTGTTTTTCCTACATTTTCAATATCTCCTGTACGAATGCATTTTTGACATGTTGCCATTCTTTTCTTAGGAGGCGTATCTATTCCCATAAAATAATTTTTTAAAGGAGCCATTCCTGCATTTATTAATAATAAGCTCTTGTCATTTTCAGGAACTAATGAATAACTCTTTCTAATATAATGCTCCTTGCTTTCAAAGAAGTCTAGAAATTGCTTTCTCAATTCATTTAAACCCATCTTTTTCATTATATCAACCTCCATCTACTACTTTATAAAAATAAACTCCCATCCCACATATAGGGACGAGAGTTTCTCGCGGTACCACCCTACTTACCAAAAATTTGGTCTCTCATTAAGCACAATACCTGACTTTATAACGGTTGTCTTCCGTTAACCTCTACTACTATTTCAAGGTTAATACTCAGAAGCTGCTTCCAAAAACTCAAATCGGAAATCTTTCAGCCAGCGAACTTCCTCTCTATAGATTTTGAGTTAATGTACTCCTCTTCATCATTGTATTTTCTATATTAACTTGAGTTGATTATATAAAAATTAGTACTATTTGTCAAACATTTAAATATATTATTCCTATATTTTCAATAATTATTTACGTTTTTATAATTATGTCTATGATATGCTTCATAACTATCTTAATACTTGCTGCGATAGGCACAGCAAAAATTAAACCAACAATTCCAAGCCACTCACTTCCTATTAACAACGCTAAAATAACTGTAACAGGGTGAAGCCCAACACTTTCGCCAACAATTTTAGGGGTAATAATTCCACTTTCTATTTGTTGAATAATTATAAAAGCAATAATTACCCACAAAGCCTTAGTAGGTGTATCTAATAAAGCCACTACTATCGCAGGTATAGCACCGATAACAGGCCCAAAATATGGTATAATATCTGAAATTCCAGCAATCGTTCCAATAAGAAAAGCAAAATTTACCTTGATTATTAATAATGCAATTATGCTCAATACACCAACACAAGCTGCTACGATTAATTGGCCTCTAATAAACTTGTTCAGCAAAACATGTATATCCTTAAAAATATTTACTAACTCATTTCTTAATACTCTCGGAATAATAAATGTTAATTTTTTTTTGAAATAATCTGCATCTTTCAAAAAATAAAAAGTAAAAATTGGTATAAGTACTAATGTTACAATTTGTGAAAACATATTAAATATTTCACTTGTTATTTCTTTTATAGTCTCAACAATATAATACTGAGTTTTTGATAAATGATCTCTTATTATATTTTTTACAGTAGTTAACTGTGGAGAAAAATTATCCAACTGTTCAATTTTTATATATACATTATTTAAAAAATTATCTACTTCAGTTGTATACTTTGGCAATAACTCCACTAATTTTCTTGTCTCAGTTACAATCTTAGGTGTTACAGTAATAGAAATTAGTATAATTACTAATATTATTGAGATGTAAACAACAATAACACTCCATGTTCTTGAAATTCCTCTTTTATCAATTAAATGAACTATTGGATTTAGCAAATATGCAAATATAATAGCCCAAATGACAGGAGTAAAAATTTTCCACAATATTACTCTAAAATTATATAACACAATGATTAACAAAAATATAATCATAAAAATCAATAAATAGAAAAAATACTTTTTCTTTATTCTCAGTTGTTTCATATTTTCAACATACTGATTTCCAATATGTATTAAGTAATATATGGAAAATCCTAATAATAGTAATATTAGAATATTTATACTCACAATAAGTACTAAAAATATATAAAATATAGGTTTCATTTGTATAAAATATAATAAATTCAATCCTTCATCTATCATATCCTTCACATCCTTACTAAGTTTGATGAAAAGCAGCTATTTTACTAGCTGCTTTTCATTAAACTACCTTAACATATTTATAGATTGAATCACATCTATCATATTGGCTGCACTCTTCACAATTTTTCTACCTCGTCTCATAATCATCCTTCTCTGTCTAGGATTCATTCTTTTATATGCATACATACCAGTTGTAGCACCAATTACGCTTCCAGCTATCATACCAGAAATAAATCTATTTTTCATAATTAGAACTCCTTTCTATTAAATAAAAATATTATTAAAGCTATTCTAGTGGAAGTAATTTTTTTAATCCTCCAGTATTATAAAGAGTAGACGTATTTAAACTTTTAGGAATAATAATAGAATTTTTATTAATATATAAAGAATCTTGTAAAGGTAAAATTGGCCTTCCTTCCACTAAATCGTCAAATAATCCCTCTGTCAAAATCAATCCTAAAAGTTTACCAGTTAGAATTTCTATCAAAATATCTTGAACATTACCTACATAATCACCAGTATCTGTTATTACCTTTAATCCTAAAAGCTTTTTTCTCAAATAAAATTTGCCTATATACTCCTTTGTGCTTTTAATACATTCTTGTTTTTGAATAACAACTGCATCTTCTCCAATACTTTTAATATTTTTAAAATAAATAATCTTAGGTTGATGAAAATATCCACCTTCATCAACTAAAAAAGCAATTACTCTAAAGCTTTTTTTACAACAAATAATATCTTTAATTTCTATATTTTCATTTTCTTTTTCTAAACAGATTATAGGTAAACCAACAATATCTTTTCCTATTTTTATCATTAAATACACCACGCTTATCTTTAAAAGTAATTGCTGTATTGTTATCATTCCACCTTATAAAAAAAAAATGCACTTATTCGTGCACTTCAATTATCTTACTTTTTTTGTAATAGTTCCACCACCTACAAGATAATCTCCATCATAAAATACTACAGCCTGTCCTGGAGTTATTGCTCTTTGACTATCATCAAAAACAACACGTACTACGTTGTCTTTTTCTATATATATTGTTGCATCTGCCGGTTTTGCATTATATCTAATCTGTGCTTTCACACGTAAACTGCCTTCTATTCTGTTCAAATAAATAAAATTTACATCACTAGCTAACAATTCTCTTCCAAAAACATCTTCATTTTCTCCTAGTACAACTTGATTCTTTTCAGGAATAATATCCACTACAAACATTGGCTTTCCTAATGCAATTCCCAATCCTTTTCTTTGCCCAATGGTATAATAAACAATTCCTTTATGTTTTCCTAATACTTTTCCATTTTTATCAACAAAATCTCCTGGAGCAATTTTCCCAGGTTTTCTGTCTTCTATAAATTTTCCATAGTTATTATCTTTTACAAAACAAATTTCTTGACTATCCGGTTTAGAAGCAGTTATAAGCCCAAGTTCTAATGCTAATTGTCGAACCTCTTCCTTTGAAGAAAATTCTCCTAATGGCATTAAGGTATGTTTTAATTGTTCTTGTGTAAAGTTATATAATGCATAAGTTTGATCCTTAGCAACTGCATTAGATTTTTTTATCTTATATTTATCTATTTTTTCATCATATACAATTTTTGCATAATGTCCTGTTGCTACATAGTATGCACCTAAGTTATGCGCACGTCTTAATAATTCATCAAATTTCATAAATTTATTGCATGCAATACAAGGATTTGGGGTCTTTCCTGATAAATATTCATCTACAAAATAGTCTATAACTTTTTTCTCAAATATGTCTTTAAAATTCATTACATAAAAAGGAATCCCAAGTTTATTTGCAACACGCCTTGCATCATCAACTGCTGATAAGCCACAACATCCACCTACTCTTTCTACTTCTTCTTCCTCCATATCCGGCCATACCTGCATTGTAACACCAATTACTTCATATCCTTGTTTTTGCAAGATATATGCTGCTACTGAACTATCTACTCCACCACTCATACCAACAACTACTTTTTTCTTATCTAAAAAAGTCATTTTATCACCTACTTCTTTTATTTTTTCTTTTTTATGCAATTTTTATTCAATTATAAAACCCAGGAAATCCTGGGCTTATTCATCAATTTCTTCATCATGATGCTCATGATGATCTGCGTCTGGATTAAAATCCTCTAATCCTTTTATTTCAATATTATTTTTTTGTGCATAGTCAAGCAAAGCAGCTTTTACAGCTTGTTCTGCCAAAATTGAACAGTGTACTTTTGCAGCTGGAAGTCCACCTAATGCTTCAACTACAGCTTTATTTGTTAATTCCAATGCTTCTTGAATTGTTTTTCCTTTTATCATTTCAGTAGCAATACTTGACGATGCTATAGCAGATCCACATCCAAAAGTTTTAAATTTCACATCTTCAATGATATCATTTTCAATTTTTAGATAAATTTTCATAATATCGCCACATTTAGCATTTCCAACTTGCCCTACTCCATCTGCATTTTCTATTTCACCAACATTTCTTGGATTAGTAAAATGATCCATTACTTTTTCTGAATACATTATTTTTGTCCTCCCTTTACGTTTTCATACAATGGTGACATTTGTCTTAATCGATCTACAATTTTAGGTAGTTGTTCTAGCACATAATCTATATCTTCTTCTGTTGTAAAATCACCAATTGTTAGTCTCAAAGAACCATGTGCAATCTCATGCGGTAATCCAATTGCCATTAAAACATGTGATGGATCTAATGAACCTGAAGTACATGCTGATCCACTAGAAGCTGCTATACCAACCATATCTAAGCTTAATAGTAAAGATTCCCCCTCAATAAATTCATACACCATATTCACATTTCCAGGTAATCTTTTTTCTGGATGCCCATTTAATCTCACATAATCTATCTTTTCCATTATACCTTTTATTAATTTTTCCCTCAACATTTTTAAATGATTTATGTGATGATCCATATTTTCCATAGCCATTAGAGCAGCTTTTCCGAATCCTACAATTCCTGGAACATTTTCAGTTCCTGCTCTTCTCCTTCTTTCTTGTGCTCCCCCATGGACAAAAGAATGTATTTTTACACCTTTTCTTATATACAATGCACCAATTCCCTTTGGACCATATATTTTATGAGCAGACATAGACATTAAGTCAATATTTAATTCATCTACATCAATTTCTACATTTCCTAATGCTTGAACAGCATCTGTATGAAAAATTATTCCTCTTTCTTTAGCTATCTGACCAATTTGTTTTATAGGCTGAATTGTACCAATTTCATTATTCGCAAACATAATAGAAATAAGTATTGTTTTGTCTGTAATTGCATTTTTCAATACTTCTAAATCAATCAATCCATATTTATCTACATCTAAGTAAGTCACATCAAAACCATTTTTCTCCAAATATTCACAAACATGAAGTACTGCATGATGCTCAATTTTTGTTGTTATAATATGATTTCCTCTATCTTTATTTGCATAAGCAATCCCTTTTATCGCCCAGTTATCTGCTTCAGATCCGCCTGCAGTAAAATAAATTTCATTAGTTTTTGCTCCAATCAATTTTGCTACTCTTTCTCTTGCTGTATCTACTGCTTGTTTTGCTTCTCTACCAAAAGAATATATACTAGATGGATTTCCAAATTTCTCTGTAAAATAAGGTAGCATTTCATCTAATACTTCTTTTTTCATTGGTGTTGTTGCAGAATAATCAAGATATACTCTTTTACTCATTTCATCATCTCCCTGAAGTTTATATATAGTACATATATGAATCATTATTATTCATTTTCTTATAATCATTGATCATATCTTGTAGTGTTATACTATCCACTACATTGTTTATACTATCTCGAATTTTTTCCCATATGGTTCTTGTAACACAGTAATCTGCCTTATAACATTCTTTCGAGTCATTCTCTATTACACACTCTGCTGGAGCAAGTGGCCCTTCAAGAGTTCTGATAATATCTCCAACAGTAATATCCTCTGGTTTTCGCGCAAGAATATATCCACCTTGTGCTCCTCTAACACTCTTTACCAAACCTGCTTTTCTAAGATTTGAAAACAATTGTTCTAAATAGTGCACAGAAAGATTTTGTTTATCTGCAATACTATTCAGAGCAATTGGGCCATCACCATAACTTAATGCTAATTCAAACATGGCTTTCACACCATATCTTCCTTTGGTAGATAGCTTCATTCTATCACTCCCTTCAAAATCCCAAGTGATTTACTCAGAATTCAATTCTAAGTATATTATACCCAAGTATTTTTGTCAACATTCAACAATAATATTTTTCTTAGTTTTAAGTACTTTTATCTAATATGTATTGTATACATCCTACATACAAAAATAAGTATAGCACCTAGTTAATCTTATTATAAATCTAGGTCTATACTTATTTTTATCTATACAAATTTTATTAGATCCATTTTAACTTTCTATAGTCGATAATAATAAATATCTGGAATTTGTCCTTTTCTTGTAAATCCTTTTGTAAAATTATGAAATATATTTTGAACATTTTCAATAGCTTCAGATAACAAGTTTAAATAAGGTATATATATTAATTTTACTGCTGAATCAGGTAAACCTTTAAACCACGCGAGATTAAACTCTCTTGAATTATATATGCTTAAACCTGAAAAATGATAGAAAATTAACTTATCATCATCCACATAAATAGCTCCATCTCTATAAGATATATGATAATTATCTATATTCCATACTGCTACATTTGCTCCCTTTGTGTTCACAATATGCACATTTGAAAATAGATTAGCCCATCTTTCTACATATCTTTGATCTCCAAACAATTTTGCTTTTATATCTGGTTCTTTATAACACCACTTTATGCATTGTTTTTTCCACCATACTACAGCACTTAGTGCATCATTATTATTCTTACAACCAACAAAACCAGTATTATATCTACCTGTTACATCGTAAGTATCCATAAATCTATTCGAATTATTATGGTCAGTTAAATATAATGACGCATCAATATTTTCATTAAATATATTTTCTAAACTCGAGTAAAAACAAATATCAGCATCAATATGTGCATAATATTGTGCACTAGAAAAATTTTTCATAACATAATACATCATTGCAGGCTTTAATGTCCATGCATATTCTTGTCGTGTACGATTCGCTTTTGCTTTCATCAGATCCTTATCCTGAATATGATATATTTTATAGCATTTTAAATGCTTAAACTTTAAATTAGAAAGTATATTATAAACTTCTTCATCTACACACAAAACATGTAAATGAAAATCATTATTATAATACTCTAAGGATTTATACATTACAATCAATTTATATAGATAGTTATTTGATGCAATGGTAGAAAAGTGAAACCTTCTCATAGGAATTTCTCCTCTCTTAAACATTCACCCTATGGATAATAGCACCCTGTACCTGTTTTTTATCTATAAAATATCCATTAAAATTTGATATAGCTTTTACCTTTGAAATTACATTTTGTAGTGTGTTTATATATGGGTTATAAATATCTCTAATAAACTCTTTTTTGAACCCAATAATAAAAGCAACTTCTTTTTTACTTAATAATCTAAGTCCTGCAAAATGATAACATATTAACTGCACATTATTAATATATACTTTTCCATTTATAATTGTCGTTTTATATCTCCCATGATTCCAAAATCCTATGTTTACACCAGGCGTTTTTATATCATAAGTATTGTTAAAAATAGACTGTATATTATCTAAATATTTTTGATCTCCAAACTTACCTTCTTCAACCTTATCATAACACCATTCAATACATCTTTCTTTCCACCATTTTAATGCATTTAAACCTTCTATATCTTTTTTAAAGCTTATAAATCCAGAGTTATATTTTCCACATATACTTTCTAGATGTTTTAAACTCCTAGTATAATTATGTGGAGACAATAATACTGAGTACTTAGCACCTTCTTCAAAAATTGGATTTGGATCATTAAAAAAATACATATCCGAATCTATATAAGTGATTCTGTTAATATTTTTAAATTTATTGATTACATATTCTAAAAATACTGGTTTTAAAGTCCAGCAATATGCGTTTAATGGTCTTTCAATTTTCTTTTTCAATAAAACTTCATTTTCTATCTCCTCTATACTGACTAAAGTCGTATTTATTAGATTTAGTTTTGATAAAATTTCATATGTTTCTTCATCTATGCAAAGAATAAATATTTCTAAATTTTTCATAATAGTATTTAGAGAATAGTATAAAGCTATACCTTGATACAATCTATATTTTGTCATAATAATACAAAATCCATTTTTCATTGTCTTCCTCCTAGTGCTTTATTATTCTTCACTATACTAAAGTTTAAAATAACTTTTATACCATTTAATTGTTTTACATAATCCTTCATCTATATCAAATATAGGTTGCCAATTTAAAATTTCTCTTGCTTTTTGAGCTGAAAGATATTGATGTTTAATTTCATTTTTTCCCTGCTTCAAAATTATGGGTTTTAAATCACTATCCATAATTTTCAATATTTTATCTACTATTTCCAAAACTGTTAGTTGAGTTTCATTGCTAAAATTAAAGGCTTCTCCATATAGCTGAAGTTCTTCCATCTTTTCAACTAATAATAAATAAGCTTTTACTGCATCTTCAACATAAAAATAATCTCTTATAAAGGTCCCATCACTTCGAATAACAGGTGCTTCATTGTTTAATATAGATTTGATTGTCTGCGGTATGATACGATTAAAATTAAGATCTCCTCCTCCAAATAAATTACCACAGCGTGTAATGCATATTGGTAAATTATAGGTATGATAATAAGATTGTGCAATCAAATCAGCACAACTTTTAGATACATCATAAGGATGTCTCCCTTGTAGAGGCATACTTTCATTATATGGCAAGCTTTCTTGATCCCCATAAGCTTTATCAGTAGATGCAACAATAACACTTTTTATCAACGGACTTCGTCTACAGGCATCTAATATATTCCATGTACCTAGTATATTGGATTTGAAAGTTAAAACTGGATTTCTATTTGCAATCCCTACAATGGCTTGTGCTGCTAAGTGAAAAACTATATCAATTTCATATTCTGCCAATGCTCTCTCTAAAACACAAAAATCCTCTAAAGATCCTCTTACCCAATTCATTTTATTTGCATAGTCATTTTCATAAACATTTGAATTTGCAACGCAGTCTCTAACTAAACCTGTAACGTTTGCACCTAAATCAATCAATTCTTTTGCCAAATAACTTCCTAAAAATCCTGTTGCTCCCGTTATAAAAACATTTCTATCTTGCCAGTAATTTGTATTTTTCATCTAAACCACACCTTCCAAGGAGCTTTAGTATTTTGCCACATTTCATTCACCTTTAGTAGATCTTTATACGTATCCATAGCTACCCAAAATCCTTTGTGTTGATAAACCGCCAATTGTTCATTTTTTGCTAAATTCATTAATGGCTCTTGTTCAAAAATGCAATCACTATCATTTTTTATATATGAAAAAACCTCTTTATTTAACACAAAGAAACCGCCATTTATTATATCCTTTGTATATGGTTTTTCTTGAAATGATTTGGCTATATCATTTTCTACAAGTAAAGTTCCATACTGATTTACCTTTGCTATACCTGTTACTGTAGCAATTTTCCCTTTACTGTTATGAAAATCTAGTAATTTTTTTAAGTTTATATCTGCTAAACCATCTCCGTAAGTTAACATAAAAGTTTCATCTTCAATATACTTTTGTATTTGTTTAATTCTTCCTCCTGTCATAGTATTTATGCCTGTATCTATAAAAGTAATTTTCCATTTTTCTGGTTTTTCCAGTAATCGTATACTTTGCTGTTCACTATCTAGTAAAAAATTATGATTTTTCCAGTAATAGTTCATAAAATATTCTTTAATTTTATCTCCTTTATACCCAAGTAACAAAACGAAATCATTCAATCCATAATATAAATAAATTTTCATAATATGCCATAATATAGGTTTATCTCCAATCATAGCTAAAGGCTTAGGTATATCATCTGTAATTTCCTTCATTCTTGATCCTTTTCCACCACATAAAATTACGACTTTCATTTTTCGCCTCCTTTAAGGTTTTTTAAGTATTAATCCAGCTCGTACAACTTCATAATACCTACTCAATTCAAATTATGTGTAAAAAGATAATTTTGTTACGAATTTTCATATATAAATTGAAAAAGATGATAAGCATCGTTTCACATAATGCTTATCACCTCATTATGATCTTAAATGTTCTGACTATATGCGAATTTTATATTAAAGATAAATAAATTTCTAAAATTTTCTTTGCAACCTTTTTCCATGTATAATTTTCTCTAATAAAATCTCTAAACAAACCATTTCCTTTTTCTTCAAATGATTCCATAACTTCTTTGTATATGGATTCATTATCATAAGGATTACAATATCTTACAAACTCTCCAAAAACCTCTTTTGTTGAACCGATCTCTGTTGTTACTACATTACATCCAGCCATACCTGCTTCAAGATTTGCAAGGCCTGGGTATTCAAGCCAACTAGGTAACACATGGACCCTTGCACTTTTATAAATTGAATTTAATTCTGATGTTTTTATATTTTCTAATAAGTATATATTCTCGCTTCTTACTTTCATACATTGTTTAAGATAATCCTTATCATTAACAGAACCTACTAGTACTATTGGTATTTTTTCTTTTGAAATTGCTTTAATTAAACCAAGCTGATTTTTCTGGTAATTGATTCTTCCTACACACAAAATGTAATCATCTATTCCATATGTATTTATAAGATAACGCTTACTTCCATTAGAAAAGTTTTCATCTACCCCATAAGGGATACATTTATACTTTGACGAAGTATTGTAATTTTTTATAATTAATGCTGCTTCACTATAGCAATGCGGTAAATATATATCACAATTATCAAACAAAAATTTCCTCTTTTTTTCACTACGATACCAAGATTCTAGTTTTTTTTGCTGTTTTGTATCTTTAAAATAATTTCTTAAATCCCAGTATATTGGTGTTAAAACTATTTTTTTATTATTATTTTTTGCATGTTTCATAAATTGATAACTTTCCTGTACTCTTATCGTATTAAAAATGTGAACGATTTCATACTTATTTAGATTTATCTTAGTATCAGTGCAAACATCTATCCTTATTCCAAAATTTATTAAATTTTTTTTTAGATTTTGCATTATAATACTATCTCCTGCAATATTACTTAAATAATCTTTTCTTATTTGAAATAATACGTTCATTAAATCACCCTTTTGAAATTTTAAGGACTTAAAACTTAAGATATAATGATTATTCTTTCTTAAGCATCTGTATACCAATATCTAAATCTTCAAATTGAGGTGGAAAAAAATCATCTGGAAATGGACGATTATCAAACTCTTGGCTTATAGATTTTTCAGATTCTTCAAAATTCTCAGCTTCAGGTGGTTCAAGCTGCAAACTATAGACTGGTATCAATAAATGAACCCTTCCAACCACTCTAATTACTGATAATACTCCTATTGGAATTTCAATATGATTATCAATAATTTCTGGAGGTGCTAAAACTTCTGAACGTGTTTCCACAACAATTCTGTAATTAAATTCATTTCTTGCTTCTGGCATAAATAGAACAACATCTTTTATCATATCTGGCAATAAACCATTCATACTCACAATATCACCAGATGAAGCATTTCTTAATTTTATTGTAAAAGGAATTTTTAAGATAAACTTTACTCTTGAAAAATTGGGTCTTTTAGGTCCTATTGGTGTTACTTTTAACGTTCCTTCAGATATATATCCTTCTTGGAAATTTATTCCGATGAATTGAAGTTCTTCTCCTTTATTTGATGTCTCCATCCTAAACCTTGGAAAACAATCTCTTTGCTGACAATAAGAGTAAACCTTATCAGCTAAAATACATATTGGTTCTGTCATGTCTTGTTTGGATTGTTTTATATTAGTCTGTATGTTTATATGACTATCATATGTAGAATATGGAGCAGGTTCAGTAATTTTACGATGTATTGATTGATTAGTATGAGAAATACTCTTCTCCATCTATCATGTCCCCTTTCTTTTTATATATTTATGCATTATACAAACTGTACTTTTATCATAATCTCTCTCATACTATCATATGATTTAAAATTTATTTTCATTATTAAATATTAGATTTATATAAATTATAATTTTCAAAAATTTATATAAAACTTATATTACATATCATTTTTTTATTTTTTACAAATACATTATAATAGGACAAATCTATATACAAACTGGAGGTGTATTTTAATGGAATTTACTTCTAATATACAATATATCCATTATAGCAAGTCAGGATTTATATATTATTTTTACACGGAAAACAAAAACGTATATATGAATATCATTAAAAATAAGGAAATCTACTCAACGGTTAAAATTACTGAAAATATAATAGATTATTGTGTAGATATAGATGATTCTGGTATATTTCATCTTGTTAGTATTTCTTCTTTAGGTGATTTAAAATATTGTATCTATAGAGATAACAAATGGGATTGTAGATGTCTAACAAAATATAATGCAAAATCTTACAAGTTCAAAAACTTAAAGCTATTTATTGTCAATAACAAAATTCATATATTAATAGCCATTTCAAATATTATTCATTCTAATCTTTGGACATTAAAACACCATTATTGGAATAATGAATCATGGGTGAATAAGAAAGTATGTGATATTATCTCTGAAAAATATGATTTACCTTTTCATTCAGATATCGATCCTTATCATAATATTCATATTGTTTTTAAATCTTTATATGATAAAAAATATCAAATATATTATTGTAAATACAACACTACATACAATACATGGAGTATGCCTATAAGAGTAAGCCATATTTCGCAAGACAATTCACATCCATTTATATTTTGTGATAGTAAAAATGGTACACATATTACGTGGTCCGGATTTTATAACAATAATCTAGAGATATTCTATCTACATAATACTAAAATTAATTCATCTAAAAACTATTGGTCAGAAATCAAACGATTATCTAATGAAGGCTCTAATAGCACTCATCCTTTCATTTTTCAAGACGGTAACAATCTAAAAGTTTTATGGAAACAAAACAATTCTTATTTTTCAAATACTATAAACTTATTAGATAATACATATAGTCAACCTGAAAAAATTCAATCTAATTATAATCTCAAATTATTTCCAATTTCTATAATCGGAAATAATTATAAATCATGGACACAACTTAAAATGCCTATTAGTTATGGACTACAAATAAATTATGAATTTTTTATAATTGGACTAGATGTAATACTACCTAAAAATAACTCAACAAATACATATAATAGTACAGAGATTTGTGTTTGTAAAAACTTGTCAAAAGAATCCCCAAAAAACGAAGATAAAGAAATGTTAAGTATAGATTCCCAATTACAAAAATCAACAGATATCCTTGAAGACATTAAAAACAAACAAGATATTGTAAATAAATTGCTCAATGATATAAATAAACAACTAGAAATAAATGAATGGAAAATGAACGAAATTATACAATTACTTTCAACACTTCATATAAACATTCAAAACACAAATAATCATTTTTGGACAAAATTAAAAAATCTATTAAAATAATATTTTTACTAAGTTTATTTCTAAGTTATGCAAATATTTACCATATTAAATACAAAACAGAAGAAGATGTTCAAATATAGAACATCCCCTTCTGTTTTTCTGTAAATTTGTATTATACTCCAGGTCCAGTAATAAATTGATCAAGTTGTGGTGGGAAGAAATCTGGTGGTAATTCTTGATTAAATTGCTCACAAGCCTCTCCCATTCTTTCACATGGTGGTGGTGGTGGACAGAATCCAAATGCTGGAATAACTAGCTGTACTATTAATTCACATTTAATAATGTGATAAATTCCTACTGTAAAGACTGCATAGCATACATCATCATAGGGATCGCAAGTACAGGTACACTCTCTCTCAATTTGAACATCAAGTACTCTTGCTATAATTTCTAATTTTACAATTTCATCATCTTCATCTGTTGCTGGATGAATTGTACCTGATTGATCTACTTTTGATTCTCTAATAATTGCTTTTGAATCGGGACAATATAAAGGTCCAACCGTTTCACTTCTTCTTAGTAATAGTTCATTATCTCTAGATACTGTACCATCATCGAATACTACGTCATATAGTATTTTCAATTGATATGTGAAACTAATAAACTTTCTATCTGGGTCTGAAGCAACAGGTTTTTTGCTGATAATTTTAAATGACCCAGGAACAAGACCAATTACTCTTGGATTAACTATACCATCTGCACTACAATCTATTCTAACGCGTAAATCAGAATCAAAATAGATTCCATCTTCTGTTTTTTCTTTGTCGGGATCCCCTACCAAACATGTTCTTAATAAACATGAATCATAAACTTTAGGAACCTGAACGCATACTAACTCACATGCATTTCCAAACTGCTCCCTTAATTCTTCTGGAATTACTCCTGGAGTATACATACTAGTTCCACAAGATGTTGACTTATACATATATTTTCCCCCTTTACTTTCATAAAATAATTTCAATAATAATTCTAAGTAACCATTTAATGTTATTGTTCTACTTGTATATTATGTATATCCCTCTATTTTGGTGATTAAAGATCAAAAATTTACTCATAAAATATTTAACATAAAGTAGATTTACTATTAATATATATAACTAAGGTAGGTGATATAAATGTCTATAAACAAAACTACAAACATACTTTTATATACAAACAACGATATTATGCATTTTTCTTCAGATTCACATATTGGAATTAATTATTTTATTAACAATGAAAAAATCCAAGTTTGTAATAATGATATATTAGAATTTGATATTGATATTGACTCTAATGGCAATATCGGTATGATCGTTTTAGACTGCAATGGAAAATTCATTTATTATTATTATGATGGAGAAATATGGACTAGTCATTTATTATATGAAGTAGATATTCATTTAGAAATATTTAAACATATTAGCATTAAATTTCTATTTGATTCTCCTTACATTTTATTTTGCTGGCATAACTTATCCGATCCTAACTTGTGGTCTATTGTTTCTTACTATAAAGAAAATGACAATTGGAAAAAAAAGGTGCTTAATCGCATTTATTTAAAAAAGAACATAAAACCTTACATACTCATTAAAGACATACATTCTCACCTATATTTAATATATTTAAGCAACAATAATATGATTTATGATTTGCTAATGATAACCTTAACTACTAAATCTTATGAATGGACTCATCCTGTTTTTCTATGTAATAGTATATTTTTGAATTATTTTTACTTAGATGCCATTATTGATATAGATGGACTCGTCCATATAAGTTGGATCGATAAACATAAAAAAAACTATTGTGTAAAATATATTTATTACAATAGCAAAAAAAACACCACTTCGAATTTAACAAAAATTTTCGAAATGGATACTCCATTTATACGACATCAATTTTTTTATCAAGATAACCTAATGATTTGTTATGGAATTACAAAAAAACACATTTATTATTCAGCCAAAACTACAAACATTACAAACAGTTATTCAACTTGGACAAATTCTGAAACATTAAAATTATTCTCTGATTCTATTCATTTAGTAAAAATCGTTCAACCTACTAATAATTCATTTGTAAAATATAATGCAAATTATATTTTATCTGAAAGTCTAGCTAATATTACACCTATAACTATACAAGTAACAAAGCATCCCTTATATAATAAGGAAACAAATCAAAATTTTTCTATGACTTCAAGAAATAATAATTTAAATAAAAATGAAATACTCTCCACAGACAAAAATAATATATCTATTGACTCCATAAAAAAGTTAAAATTAGAATTATACAAAAAAAATCAAGAATTAGTAATGAAAAATAATCTTTTGAAGTCTTTAGAAAGCAATATCTCTTATTTGAAGGAAGAAGTAAAACGATTGAATTTACAAAACAAAAATTACATTAACACTATTTATAAAAATAATGAAAAAAATACGAGTTATAAAAACAATATTGAAAAACTAAAAAAAGATTATGATAAAATACTATCAGATTATAAATTAAGTGAATTAAAAAATAAAGATTTATTAAACAAGATACAAATTTATCAGACACAACTGGAAAAA
This sequence comes from Crassaminicella thermophila, assembly GCF_008152325.1. Classification (GTDB taxonomy): domain Bacteria; phylum Bacillota; class Clostridia; order Peptostreptococcales; family Thermotaleaceae; genus Crassaminicella_A; species Crassaminicella_A thermophila. The sequence goes on along the minus strand of NZ_CP042243.1, from coordinate 1,410,466 downwards.
TTAAAATTAGATATTGAAGAATTATATACACAAAATAATATACTAAAAAAAGAAATTGAAAATCTTAAAAATATGAGTTTGTTTAAACGCTTGTTTTAATAAAATTTATAATTAATGATTATTTTTTATATTTTTAGACATACTTTCGTGTATGTCTGTTTCTATTTTCTATTGAAAAATTTATTATATATGCAACTTCTTATAAGTTATATAACCAGATATTTCAATAATTTCATAGATTCCTTGAGGGGATATTCTAGAATTTTTCAACAATTCTAATGCTTTTTCTAAATCTTTATCTTGTATATAAATAGCATAATGACATGATTTTGCTATGGATATAGGTGCTTTCCTTAATGTGTTCTTAATCTCATTTCTTTTAAACAGTTGTTCAATATAATATCCATGATAATTAGATGAAAAAATAATCACGTATTTTTCATTATTTTTTACCACACTTATCAACTCCATTTTAGTTTTTTGTACCATTATATTCTTATAAATAGTAAAATGACATGGTATAGTTTAAATAAACTAAATATACAAATATAAATAACCCACATCATATGGGTTATTGAATTTCTTTATACACATATCCTGAAGTCATTAATTGAAGTAATGCACCATATTCAACTTGAAATCTTATTTCATCTCCAATAGCATATTCTTCTTCACAATCAGTTACATCAATAATTAAATGATCACTACTTGCTCCAAGAATTTTGATTTTTCTATTGAAAGGAGTTATATTATCTACTAATACATCCTGTCTTCCTACCGCAAGAATAGCTCTTTTTCGAATTCCATTATCTGTAAAGGTTGGTTTATTTCCAAATGCATCTAAACCAATTTCACCTATAGGTACAGAAGGTTTTTCCTTTAATTCTATGATTTCTGCAACAAATGTGAATGCATCTTTAAATGTATTTTTTATGATATGTCCATAGGCTGTTTCTCTGCCTAATACAATCGCTTCTCCTAGCCTTAAATGATTTATTTTTTTTGGCATTTCTCCTTTTTCTATCAAATATAAGCTACTTGAATTTCCTCCTGATATAATTTCTAAAGAAATATTAAATTCTTTTTCTATCTGATTTGATATTTCTACTAACATTCCTAAATTTTTATTATCAGGAATTACACCTCCGTAACAAGTTAAATTAGTTCCAATCCCTATTAATTTAATTTGATCTAATTTTAATATCTCCTTTACTGTATCTAATATTTTATCTTTCCACACTCCCTCCCTTAAATCTCCTAAATCTATCATAAGGATAATATTATGAATTTTTTTCTCTTTTCGAGCAGCTCGTGAAAGTTCCTCTATAGTAGCTAATTCAGAATTTAGGCTAATATCTGCATATTTAATTACTTCCATTGCTTGACTTTTCATAGGTAATCTTAAAAGAATCTTTGGTATTTTAAAATTATCTAGCTTCTTTAAATTCTCTATTCTTGAATCAGCAAGCATTTCTATGCCACCATCTATCATTGCCTGTACAATCTCTGGCATAGCACAAAATACCTTTGTTACTCCTGCTACTTGAATATTTAACTTGCTACACAGCTTCGTTATCACTCTTGTATTATGTCTGATCTTACTTAAATTAACTTCGACTCTAGGACATATATTCAAATTCTTTCCCTCCCCTTAAATTAACAGCCGGGATATCCCCCGGCTGTCATTACTCTATTTCTAAGCTTTGCTTCATTAAATATAAAGCTGTTTCTGGATATTTTTTTGACAACACACCTAATGATGCCATAATATAGTGATTATCTATCAATATCTTTGCTTCTTTATTAGGCAATAGATAATCTCCTTTATTTTGAATCGCAATTTTTTTTAAAATTTCTATTCTATTAGGTAGTCTTGTCAATGCTCCTCCTGTCCCTATAATCCACTTTACATTAGTAAGGTCTTTCCCTTCTGCAAATATTTTTTTGCCAGTTGGTCCAAATAGATTTCTAAGTTTTCCTGCGTGCCTACATACGGCAGTTAAAACGGCCTCCGTTGTAAGAATTTCAACAAATCGTTTTAGTCTTGGTGTATCTGGTATTGGTTTATGATCTTGCAGTAATTCATCTACATCGCAGCCCATTTCTTCTTCTAATTTATCTTTTCCTATTCTTTCAACAATATTTTTCACATTCACATAGACACCTAAGTCTCCTTCTACCGTCCTTTTTGCAATAGGTTCAGGACTAATAAGAATTCTATTAATTTCCTCACTGCCTTCTGTAACTGAATGAAGATCAGTAGTTGCTCCCCCTACATCTAAAGTAATTAAATCTCCAATAGCTTCTTTTAATACCTTTGATGCTTCCATTACTGCTCCTGGTGTTGGAATAATTGGTCCTGTGACTAATTGTCTTACTCTTGACATTCCTGGGGCATGAATAATATGTTCTTCAAAGGCTTGTTGAATAACTTTTCTAGTAGGTTCGATATTTAATTGATCTATTTTAGGATACACATTATCTACTACATATAACTTGTTGGACTTATCTTTAAATATCTCACGTATTTCTTCTTGATTTTCAATATTTCCAGCATAAATAATTGGCGTATCAATTCCTGCATTAGCAATTAACTCAGCATTATGAAGCGCTGTGTCTCTTTCCCCATAATCTACTCCTCCCGCAAGAAGGAGTAGATTGGGTTTTATTTCTTTTATTTTCTTTATATCCGTTCTTCTTAGTTTTCCCCCAGTAACCTTATGAATAATAGCTCCTGCTCCTAAAGCAGCTTCTTTTGCAGCACGTGCTGTCATATCATAAACCAATCCATGAACAGTCATTTTAAGTCCACCTGCTGCACTACTTGTTGCTAACATTTCTTTATAGGATAATGTAGTTATTCCTAAATTTCTTTTTAAATCTTCTATCGCTCCTTGTAAGCCAACATTCACATCTCCCTCTAATACCGTAGTAGGAGCCTGCCCTTGCCCTAAAAATTTTGGATTATCAGTATTAATATTTGAAAAAGCATTTATTACTGTAGTTGTACTTCCAATCTCAGCAACTAAAATATCAACTTTCATTGTTCATTTCCTTTCTTTTTTTAACAAGAAATGTAGCCACATGAATTCCTTTAGATCCTCTGCCAAATCCAGCATCTACTCCTTGCTTTACAGCTATTTCAGGTGTAACTTGTGTACCCCCACAAGCAATTATAATCTTATCCCTTATTCCTTTTTCTACACACAATTCATGAATTCTTTTCATATTTTTATAGTGAATATCATCATGACTAATAATTGTAGATGCTAAAATCGCATCAGCATTAAGTTCGATAGCTGCATCTACAAGTTTTTCTACAGGACAGGAAGTTCCAAGGTACTCAACTTCTATACCCCATTTTTCTATACCTCCATGTTTAATATCAATAACTTCACGAAGTCCAACAGAGTGTTCATCTTCTCCAACAGTTGCAGCTACAACCTTCATAGGTTTTCTTTCAATCTCAGCCCACAGTTCTTCATCACTAAGCACTTCAGCTTCTGGAGGAATATCTAATTTAGTAATATCAACATCAAAATCAAGTTTCCCTTTTAATTGTATTCTTGTTCCCTCCGATGGATGCATAACCTCAGAATGTATAACCTCAGGGTCTGAAAGATTCATTTTCTTAGCAAATTCTAATGCAGCAAATTCTGCAATTCTCTTACTTGTTGGGAGAAATAGCTCAACTTGAACAGTTCCATCAGCTAGCCATTCTACTTCTGGTTTAATAAGATTAGAATTTCTATACTTTTCAGTTTCATCTAACCGAATATATACATTATCATTTTCATCTAATTCATCAATATAAACTATTTTTTCTGGTTTTTCAAAAGTACAACCACCTATTAAGCTTGATGGATTATCTATCGCATCAGGATCATACTGGGCAACATTATTATAACCAAAATGAGCTGTTACAGGTGCCATATAGTCTTCATCTCTTTCAAAAACTGTTCCTGCACCTATCCCACCATTAATTTTTCTTCCTATGCCATCACCATTTCTTTCTGGATACATACCTGAATCAACAAAAAACCCTTTTTCTACTGCTTCAAAATATCCACCAACTTCAATAAGTTCTTCTAAAAACAATACTGCTCTTTCTTTTAATTCTCTAACTTTTTTAGGTAAATATCCATCCTTCTTAATTTCTACCATATCCATTAAACCATCTAATCCTACAAGTGTTTGCTTTGCTGTATCACAAGCTTCTATATTATACATATGCCATGGAACATTTCTTCCTTCATCAGGTGTAATTGTTGACTGAATATCAGCCCTTGTAAGCTTAGAAATCATCATATTCATAACATGAGTCACAGTAGCTTCCCTTGATGAAGAAGTTATATATTTTGTGTTTTGTTGTGCTCTCATCTTATATTCAGATAAAAAATCTCTTAATGCTACAGCATATGGAAGATCATATTTCATACAAGGTACAGGAGAAGCTGAAGGTGGCACTGTTGAAAGACAGATATTTTCTTTCTTCATACCAGCTTTATAAGAAAAAATCGCATTTATTGCATGTTGGACAATTAATTCAGGCATGACTTTCCAAGCATCCCTTGCAGTTGCATTAGCATTATGCGCACCATCAATTTGAGCTATATCTGCCCATGCCATTACTTTTTTAGATTCTGCTGCATCTACAAAAGATCTAATCATGTTAATATTTCTATAAAGAACATTATATTGAGGGTCTTGATGAGCACCATTTACTCCTTCTTCTGCAAACATAACTGCTACTTCAGGTCCTGCAACACCACTAACATATGAATGATAATTTATTGGTCTTCCTACCTCTTCTTCTATTAAATCTATAGCTTTTCTTTGTGCCCTAATTTGTTTTCTTGTAACAGGAATACCCCCTATCCCCTGTGGTGTTCCTTCTATAAGACCATCAAAGTGAGATTGACCAGCAGTTCTAATTACCATCATATGATCTGCACCATGCCATGCAGCCATTCTCATTCTTCTAATATCATCTTCAAATCTACCTGAAGCAATTTCTGTAGTAATAGTCTCCTTTGGCTGGGGATCTAAATTATCAAAGTATTGTACAGCAGCAGGAATTCCAATAGAATTCTTTAAAGGTTTTGAACAATCATTATATGTATGTGGTCCAATTTGAAGATTATCTATCTTTTCTCTCCAAGTCCATCCTCTTCTCTTTGGTCTATAGTTCTCTAAATCATCTAAAATCTCTCTAACGTCTAATTTTTTATTGATATCCAATTTTTTCATTCCTCAATCCCTCCTCTAAAGATTGCTACAGCATCGTCCCAATGCTTTCCTTCAATCATTTCAAGACCTGCCTGTCTAAGAGGGATATTTTTCTCTTTAGCAATTCTATATACAATATGTCCTACACCTTTTCCTATTAGTCCTCTAGCAATTGCTCCTTCAACTAATGGCTTTGCTTCCAAACTTGAAAATCCCATTCTCAAAAGCACTGAACGCTCTATTGATGGTGAAGTGTGTGTTCTAGCAAGCTCTAGTAAAGGATCTACAGCTTTTTCTGCTAACTCCCAAAACCGTTTCTTTAATTCTTCATCAGAAAGATTTGCTAGATGCTTTCTTCTAGCTTGAAAATCATCTTCTCTCTTTAAATATGCTTTCAAAATTTCTCCCCCATTCTTATTTAATTAACAGAATTAGTAAGCAAAATTGATAACTTACTTTACATTTACTCTTACTCCTTTATTTATTCTAGAACTATAACGTCTTTTTCACTTAAAGCTTTTTTTACAAATTCAACGCTAGATTTTGTATCTTGCACTAAAAATTCTAAATCCTCTAAACTAATTTCTTTTTTTTCATATATTTCAACACAATGATGAATGTATGATCTCTTTAGCTTATCTAAATCTAAATCTTTAGCTTTTATCAATTTGGGATGTTCTGGCAATATAATATTTTCTCCTGGAACCTCTTCATTTGGATTGCCAAATCTTATATGTATTCCATTATCTTTTGCAAAAGATAATTGAGGCTGAATATGTTTACCTGCTCCTGTATATTCCGTTTCCTGCACAACAATAATTTGGTTTTCATCTAGCTCTTGTGCAATACTAAATGCAGCAGCTAAAGATGTATTCCCTGCTGGTCCTCTTTCTAATCCTTCAATTTGTGCAAGAGCTTCTGTCATATAAAATACTTCTCCTTGTGTAATAGTAACATATCTATCTATATATCTTAGTGGACGTGCTGCTGATCTTGGCACATCTGATCTATCAGGCCATGTAGCAAAAGGGATTCCAAATCCTGTATGTCCTGTTGTAAAAGATTTTTTATTAAATTGCATATCACTAGCCATATGTAATCCTTTTAAGTTTACGCTTGCTCCAACTACTTCTACTCCATCTGCACCTGCTTTTATTAAACCACGAGCTGTTCCTGTTAAATTTCCCCCACCTGCATTTGTACATACAACTACATCTGGGTCTCTACCTTCTTTTTCTCTAAATTGCATTGCTATTTCATAACCAAGAGTTTCAACACCTGCTATACCAAAAGGTGAATATAATGAAGCATTAAAATATCCTGTTTCTTCCAATAACTTTAGAAATGTATAGAATAATTCTGGTCCAACAGTAAGCTGCACAACTTCTGCACCATAGGCCTCACATTTTCTAGCTTTCTCAATAATTTCTGGCTGCCCCATACCTTTACTGTCATAACATTCCTGTACAATAATACATTTAAGCCCATTTATTGCTGCTTGACTTGCTACAGCAGCACCATAATTTCCACTAGTAGCTGCAATAACTCCCTTATATCCTAGTCTTTTTGCATGATAAACTGCATTTGCTGCTCTTCTAGCCTTAAAACTTCCTGAAGGATTAGCAGCTTCATCTTTTATGAAAATTCTAGCACCTTTTCCCTTCGGTGCTATTTCTCTAGATAGTTTTGTTAGATTTTTCAATTCTAAAAGAGGTGTATTTCCAACCCCTGCATTTCCTTGAATTTTCTGCATTTCTTCAAGCGTATATCCCGTTTCTCTCATCATTTTTTCGTAATCAAAAGCAATAGAACCTGATTCAAATGCTTTATAATCTATTCCTATAGCTTTTTTCATTATTTCGTTACGTCTTGACATTATCCCTGCGTAACTTACATCTCTATTCATTTGCTTCACCTCCATATAGGATTTTTCTAAGTTTTATTCCTATTTGAAGAAGCTCTGGTACAAAATTTCCATAATTATGCTTATAGGTTGGATTTACATCTATTAGTTTTCCTTTTTCTAATCTTCCTGTAATCGTTCTCACTTGCACTTCCTCTCCAACTTCTGCATCATGCTGTAAAAAACCTTTTACCCATGATTCAAGAGGAACTTTTTTTGTATCATCAGGCACTTGTGGTGCTCTTTCGTTAGAACATAAAACAATATTATGAATTAATACCCAGTCTCCCTTACTCGCTTTCATTTTTATACCCTACCTTTCTATTAACTCTCTCATATCTCCCATAATAGCTCTTGGTACAGGTAAATCTAACATAGTCTTTAGACCCGCTCTTGCATTAATAACATGAGGAATCATATTTACACACATAGCAATTGTTCCTATTCCACCAGGCACTTCAGGGTTTATAGACATATTAATATTTGGTCTTCCTTTAATAATAATATAATCACCTGTATGAACCCCTTCTAGTTCTGGTTCTATTTGTTGTGGATGATCCATTTCTATTTTTAGCTTACCATCAACATATCCGTATCCTTTCATAGCACATCCAGCAACATCCCCAGGTTGTACTTCTGCATAAGGAGATTTTCTATATACATTTGTAACAATTGGTTCCATTGTCTGCTTCACCTTATCACTTAATTTCCAACCAATCGCATCCGCAATCATATTTACTGATTCGCAAAAACCTACATGTCCAGCTAATGTACCTTCTTCAATACCTTTTTTAAATGCATCTACAGTTAAACCTATTCCTTGCTCCTCCATTACAGCTGGACCAAACGGTGATAAACTATTAACTCTTCTAGCTGTAATATGCTCTACTTCTTCACAAGCTCCAGTTAAGAGAACAACCAATAAATCCATCATTAATCCTGGATTAATTCCTGTTCCTAATACAGTAACACCATTTTCTTTTGCTATTTTATCTATTTCTTTTGCAAGTTCTGGTTCTTGTGCTTTTGGATATGACATTTCCTCAGCACTAGATATTACATTTATTTTATTTTCTAAACAATACTTAATTTTTTCAAATGCATTTTTTGTAAAAGAATCAGTGCATAATAAAACTACATCAGCAGCTTTTTCAGTGATTACTTTATCATATGTACTAATTATTACATCCGGTCTGTCTCCTCTCTCTACAGAAAGATAATCATACATACTAGTACCTAGCATTTTTCCTCTACCTACTACACCTACAATTTCAACACCTTTTTTCTTTAATAACATTTCTGCCATTCCTCTACCCATTGCACCTAAACCATAAATAATAACCTTTACATTTTCCATATTATTACACCTCCAAAATAATTTTTATTTTTTTCATTATTTATTAAAGCAATTTTTATGCCATCTTTCAGTCTTTATTTATCACAGTTTTTTTGCATTTATTGTCACTTTTTTGTATATTCTGCATATTTATACATCTATTCTATTGTTTTTATATATCTTTTATTTCTATAAAAATAAAACTGCAAAAATATTTGCGAGTATATGCAAATATTTTTGCAGTTTCATTTTTGAACTATATTATATTTTTTTAATTTATGTTGCAATGTCTGTCTCTTTATACCTAATAGAAATGCAGCTTTTGAGATATTATGATTACAAGATTTTAATACTTTTTGAATAATATTTTTTTCGATATCTGCAAGTGTATCTGGTAAATTATTCTTTAATTCATAATCTCGCTCATGAGCTAATGCAAAAATTTTTGCATTAGCTTGAGGCGAAAAATGTTCTCTTCTTAATATAGTATCATTTTCAACAATATTCATTGCACCTTCTATAACATTTTCTAATTCTCTCACATTACCAGGCCATTTATAATTTTTAAAAGCATCTAAAATGTAAAAATCAATCTCTCTTATTTTTTTATTTAGTTTTTTATTATATTTATCTACAAAATGTTTGGTTAAGAGTTCAATATCATCTTTTCTTTCTCTTAAAGGGGGTAAATTAATAGGAATGACATTAATCCTATAAAATAAATCCTTCCTTAAATTACCTTTTTCAATTGCCTCATAAGGTTCTTCATTACTGCTAGCAATGACTCTTACATCTATTGGAATATCTTTTATCCCTCCTACTCGTCTTACAGTACCCTCCTGTAATACCCTTAATAATTTTGACTGCAACTGTAACCCCATTGAATTAATTTCATCTAAAAAAATTGTACCGTTATTAGCCTGTTCAAATAATCCAGGTCTATCAATCGCACCTGTAAAGCTACCCTTGACAGTTCCAAAAAGAATTCCCTCTAACAAAGTTTCTGGAATTGCTGCACAGTTTTGAGCAAGAAATGGTTTATTCGCTCTTTGACTTGCATTGTGTATACTTTGAGCAACTAATTCTTTTCCTGTACCAGTCTCTCCATATATGAAAACACTCGATGAAAATTTTGAAGCTTTTTTTGCGTAATTGATAGCATTTAAGAAATTTTTATTATTTCCAATAATACTTGAAAATGTGAATTTTTTAAGAAATATTTTTTGACTCTCTGGTTGTGATAATTGAAGCTGAAGAGACATATTTTGATCTGATAATTGCTTAATTTTAGTAATATCTTTTGCAATCTCTAAGGCTCCTACTTTCTTATTATTAAAAAAAATAGGTATCGTTGTGTTAATTGTAGTAATTTCTTTATTCTTGTTATTTAAATAAGTTTGAGGATGATTTATTATTTTTTCATTCGTCCTTAATATGCGTAATAATGTACTATTATTTTTATTTAGCGTAGGAAAAACATCTAAAAGCTGTTTATCCAAAACATCATCCTTATCCATACCTTCTAATTCTGCCATTGCACGATTATATAGAATTGTTTTTCCTTTATTATCTATTGCATGTATACCTTCATCAACATATTCTAAAATAATTTTTAATATTTCATGAACATAAACATCCATAAAACACTTCCTTTCATCTTTTAAACCTCTATAAATAAAACATGACATAACGTCATGTTTTATTTATATAATGGAAATTTAGTACATAAATTTTCCACCATTTTTTTTGCATCCTGCATTTTCTTAGGATTATCAATAACAGTTCTAATAATTTCTGCAATATCTATCATATCTTCTTCTTTCATTCCTCTAGTTGTTACTGCTGGTGTACCAATTCTAATTCCACTTGTTATAAAAGGACTTTGTGGATCAAATGGAATAGTATTTTTATTAACAGTTACACCAGCTTCGTCTAGTAATAGTTCAGCTTCTTTTCCAGTTATATTTTTATTTCTTAAGTCAATTAATATTAGATGATTATCTGTTCCTCCAGAAACTAATCGAAATTCTCTTTTTATTAGTTCCTCTGATAATTTTTTTGCATTTTTTATAACTTGTTGTTGGTATACTTTAAATTCGTCTGTTAATGCTTCTTTAAAGCTAACTGCTTTTGCTGCAATAACATGCATAAGTGGGCCCCCCTGTGTTCCTGGGAATATAGCCTTGTCAATTTGTTTTGCAAATTCCTTTTTACAAAGAATTGCTCCACCTCTAGGACCTCTTAATGTTTTATGTGTTGTTGTAGTGACAAAATGTGCATATTCACATGGATTTGGATGAAATCCTGCTGCTACTAATCCCGCAATATGTGCCATATCTACCATTAAATATGCACCAACTTCATCAGCTATTTCTCGAAATTTTTTAAAATCAATTATTCTTGGATACGCACTAGCACCAGCAACGATTAATTTTGGATTTACTTCCTTAGCAATTCTACGAATCTCTTCATAATCAATAGTCTCTGTTTCCTTATCTACACCATAATCCACAAAATTATAATATTTACCTGAAATATTTACAGGACTTCCATGTGTTAAGTGTCCTCCATGTGAAAGATTCATCCCTAATACAGTATCTCCAGGATTAAGTACTGTAAAATATACTGCAATATTAGCATTAGCTCCTGAGTGAGGTTGAACATTTACATGTTCTGCACTAAATAGCTTCTTTAATCTCTCTATTGCCAAATCTTCTACTATATCAACATATTCACAACCACCATAATAACGTTTAGAAGGATATCCTTCAGCATATTTATTAGTTAATTGGCTTCCCATTGCCTCCATCACAGCATAACTTACAAAGTTCTCAGATGCAATTAATTCAATTTTGCTTGCCTGTCTTCCTATCTCATCTTGAATTGCATTAAAAATATCAATGTCTATACCTTTTAAATGGTCAAAATTCATTATTTTATCTCCCTTCCTAATTAATTCATCCTTTTCAAAATCTTTCTTATTTTTATTATAATTTTTATCGTTTTAATTTACAAGCTTTGTATTAAAACAATAATAAAAAGTTAACGTTTAAAATAATAAATCTTCATCTATATCATATTGTAACCTAATTTTTATTCTGATATAATTGATTTTGTTTTGCTGTAAAGGAGTGATTAAACATGCGTACTAAAAAGAAAAATATTCTTACTCTAGCACTCTATGCAGGAGAAATCATGCTTAAAAATGGAGCAGAAACTTATCGAGTAGAAGATACCATTATTCGAATATGCAAGGCTTATCATATTCCATATGTAGAATCTTTTGTAACACCTACTGGTATTTTTATTTCTGTTGATAGTAATGATGATACTGAAACAAATGCGTTTATTAAAAGAATAAAAACAAGAACCATTGACTTAAATAAAGTTTCTCAAGTCAATAATTTTTCTCGTAAACTTGCTACATCTTATATATCCGTTGAAGAAGGTATGGAAATTTTAAGAAATATTGATAATCTCCCTAAATATTCAAAACTATTAAAAGCTATTAGTGCTGGTATCGCTTCTGCTTTTTTTGCTGTCTTATTAGGTGCAACATACAATGATATTATTTGTTCTTTTTTTATCTCCATTTTTGTTTATATTGCAGTATCATTTGTTGAAAACCTAGATTCAAATTTATTTATTCAAAATGCTATTGGCGGAACTATTACTGCTTTATTAGCTATTTTATCAATAAATATACACTTAGGAATAAATATTGATAAGATCATTATTAGTTCAATTATGATTTTAGTTCCTGGTGTTGCCATAACAAATGCCGTAAGAGATTATATATCTGGTGATTTGCTATCTGGTACAGCTAGGTCAGGCGAAGCAATTATCATTGCCGTAGCAATAGCTGTAGGAGTAGGTACTGTTATGAATTTCTGGTTATACATATTCGGAGGTATATTATGATGTTTTTACAATATATTTCTTCTTTTCTAGCAACCGTTGGATTTTCTATATTATTTAATATCCCTAAAAAAGCAATCGTTAAGGCCTCATTTGTTGGTGCTATTGGTTGGATGGCTTTTATATATTCAAACCAATATTTTCATTCACTCGTCGCAGCATCCTCTATAGGTGCATGTATCGTAGCTATCATTAGTGAAATATTTGCTAGAATATTTAAAGAAACAGTAACCGTTTTTATTATTCCTGGTATTATCCCCTTAGTCCCTGGAGCTGGAATGTATTATACCATGCTTGCAGTCATTGAAAAAGATTTTAATAGATTTGCTTCTATAGGAAGTGAAACCATATTTGTAGCTGGCGGTATTGCTGCAGCAATTTTAATCATATCATCAATAACACGTATGATTTTTAAAGCAAAAACACAATTATTCAAAAAGAAAAAACATTAGAGACTCGGTATGAGTCTCTATAGCATTTTATAAATTAGATTCATAAATTCATTTTTTGATGAAGCACCTGTTACTCTATTTACTTGTTCTCCGTTTTTATAAAATAATATGGTAGGAATACTCATTACTTTAAATTTCCTTGCTAATTCTGTCTGCCCATCTACATTTACCTTGCAAATTTTCACTTTTCCTTCTAACTCATTTGCTAACTCATCCATAATAGGCCCTACTACTTGACATGGCCCACACCAGTCAGCATAAAAATCTACTACTACAGGATTCTTAGACTTTAATACTTCATCTTCAAAGTTATCAGCACTTAGTATTACAATATTCTCGTTTCCCATATTACCCCCCCTTGAAATGCTTATTATTAGAGTTAATCTAAAATTTTTGATATTACAGGCATATATCTTTTATCCTTTTTAAAAGATCCTTCACGTGACTTAATAGCTAAATATGCTATAGCAGTTAAAACAAAGCCAAGGCATATTGCATAAATCTCCAAATTTACTGTAACCCCCATTTTCTTAAATAAATAACTACCTATACCAATACCTAAAATCATTGCGAATAATGGAATTACATAAACAATAAAAGCTGCTCCTAAAACATTCTGTGTTTCCATATTTACTTCAACTATATCTCCAACTTCTGCATTTATTTCATTAACAGCTATAATATTTAGATTCATATTTTCATCCCCATGCTGGCATGCTCCACATTCTCCACACGCAGCATGCTTTCGCATCAAAACTTTCGCTCTTTTACTATCTAAAATTTCAACTACTTTTCCTACTTGAATCATAAAATTCACCTCTTACATCCATTATAGCCTATTTTTCGTATACAATAAACAAATATTTCAAATAATGAAAGAAAGAGAGTGCCAAAATGCACTCTATACTTTTTTTTATTCAACAATTTGAATATGTAATTCTTCTAATTGTCTCTTGTCTACAGTTGACGGATCCTCTGTCATAGGTGAGGAAGCATTTTGTGTTTTTGGAAATGCAATTACTTCTCTAATGCTATCATTTCCTGTAAGTAGCATTACAAACCTATCTAATCCATACGCTATACCTCCATGTGGAGGTGTTCCATACTGAAAAGCTTCCAATAAAAATCCAAATTTTTCCCATGCCTCTTCTTGCGAAAAACCTAAAGCTTTAAACATTTTCTGCTGCAATTCACTATCATGGATTCTAATACTACCTCCACCAATTTCTATACCATTAAGAACAATATCATACGCTTTTGCTCTTACTTTATATGGTTCAGTTTCCAATAAATCAATATCTTCTTCCATTGGTGAAGTAAATGGATGATGTTTTGCAACATATCTTTTTTCTTCCTCATCATATTCAAACAATGGAAAATCTGTTATCCAAAGAAGTTTATATTCATTTTTATCTAAAATATCTAATTTTTTTGCTATCTCTACCCTTAAATGGCCCAATGCATCAAATACAACCTTTGGCTTATCTGCTACAAGTAGTATTAAATCTCCTTCCTTTGCTTGAAATCTTTCAATAATTTTTTTCATTTCTTCATCACTGAAAAATTTCGCTATTGGAGAATTTACACCTTCATTTGTAACTTTTATCCATGCTAAGCCTTTTGCTCCATAAGTCTTAACATATTCTTCTAATTTTGATATATTTTTTCTACTAAACGCATCAGCATATCCATTTATATTAATACCTCGAACATCTCCGCTATTTTCAACTGTAGCACTAAATACTTTGAATTCGCAGTTTTTTACAATATCGTTAATACACTTTAATTCAAATCCAAATCTAATATCTGGTTTATCTGAGCCATATCTTTCCATAGCTTCTTTATAAGACATCCTTTGCAACGGAAGCTCAATATCCACGTTTAGCATCTCTTTAAATATTTTTTGGATTAATTTTTCATTTAAGGATAATACATCATCAATATCCACAAATGACATTTCAATATCAATTTGCGTAAATTCTGGCTGTCTATCTGCTCTTAAATCTTCATCTCTAAAGCATTTTACAATTTGAAAATATCTATCCATACCAGATACCATCAATAACTGCTTAAACAATTGTGGTGATTGAGGAAGAGCATAAAATTTTCCTGGATTTACTCTACTTGGTACTAGATAATCTCTTGCTCCCTCAGGTGTAGGTTTTGTAAGCATCGGTGTTTCAATTTCAGCAAAACCATTCTCATCAAGAAAATCTCTGGTGATTTTTGCCATTTTGTGTCTGAACATTAAATTCTTTTGCATCTTAGGCTTTCTTAAATCAAGATACCTATACTTTAATCTCAGATTTTCTGAAACTTCGTCTTCATCTTCAATGTAAATAGGTGGTGTTTTTGCTTGTGAAAATATTTTTAACTCTTCAACAAATACTTCAATTTCTCCAGTTGGTAAATTTGGATTTATAGATTCTCTCTTTCTTACTTTTCCTCTAATCCCTATTACATATTCTCCTCTAATTTTTTCTGCCTTTATAAATGCCTCTTCTGAAACATCCTTATCAAATACAATTTGAGCAATACCAGATCTGTCTCTTAAGTCTGTAAATATTAGTCCTCCTAAGTCACGTCTTTTTTGAACCCAACCCATTAATACTACTTCATTACCTATATTGCTTGTTCTTAATGTACCACACATGTGTGTTCTCTTCATATTTCCTAAAGATTCTGCCATAATATTTCCTCCTATGTTTCTAATTATAGTCTACTTTTTAGTTCTGCTATTATGTTGCTAAGATTAATTTCTATTTGTTCACCTGATTTCATATTTTTTAGCGTTACTATGTCCTTATCTAATTCGTCATCCCCAATTACAATTGTATAGGATGCATCTAATTTATTTGCATATTTAAATTGAGCTTTCAAACTTCTTTCTAAATGATCTTTGTCTGCAGAAATTCCTTCTAATCTTAACTTATGTAGCAATTTTATTGCTTCTTTTGCACCTCTTTCTCCAATAGTTGCTATAAATATATCCAGCCCTTCTGGTTTTGGAATTTCTATTTGATTATTTTTTAATGTCAATAAAAGTCTCTCTATTCCCATTCCAAAACCTATTCCAGGTGTTTTAGGTCCACCTAATTCTTCTACTAATCCATCATATCTACCGCCTCCGCATACTGTTCCTTGTGCTCCTATTTCATTTGAAACAATCTCAAAGGCTGTTTTTGTATAATAATCAAGTCCTCTTACTATATTAGGATCTATAATGTACTCTATGTCCATAAGCGATAAGTTTTCCTTTAATTTTTCAAAATCTTCTTTACACTCATCACATATATAATCAATCATCAACGGTACATCCTTAAGTTGTTCTTTACAACTTTCTACCTTACAGTCAATAATGCGCATTGGATTTCGTTCATATCGATTATTACAAGTTTTACAAAGCTTTGGTAGCTTCTCTTTTAAGTATGTTTTTAATATTTGATTATACTTTGATCTACATTCAGTACATCCAATACTATTAATTCTAAGTTCCAAATTTGATATTCCAAGTTCTTTATAAAAAGCCATAGCTATACCGATTACTTCTGCATCAACAGAAGGATTTGTTGTTCCAAAAACTTCAACACCAAATTGATGAAATGCTCGCAATCTTCCTGCTTGTGGTCTTTCATACCTAAAGCATGGTGTTATGTAGTAAAGTTTTGTTGGTTGTGCATCTGCATATAGTTTATTTTCAATAAAAGATCTTACTACTGGAGCAGTTCCTTCAGGCTTTAATGTAATATTTCTTCCTCCATTATCTTCAAACGAATACATTTCCTTTTGAACAATATCAGTAGTTTCACCCACTCCACGCTTAAATAATTCTGTATGCTCAAAAATTGGTGTTCTTATTTCTCTATATCCAAATTTGTCACAAACGCTTCTAAATATTTTTTCTACATAATGCCATTTATATACCTCTGATGGTAAAACATCCTTTGTTCCTCTTGGTGCTTTAGTTAGCATAAACATACCTCCTTTTGTTATTATAAAAAATACAAAAAACTTCTCCATCCCTATTATTGACAGGGACGAGAAGTAATATATCCCGCGGTGCCACCCTAATTGAAAAACCTCTTTCTTTCGTTAACGCCGAAATACGTATTACCTTACTAAATTTTCAGATAATCTGCTCAAAGGTGTCTTCAATATAACCTTTATTATTGAGCTCTCACCAATTCTCAACTCGCTGAAAATAGTATTATATTTACTCTTCCTTATCATTGCATATACCATATATAATTGTCTATTATTATAAATAAGAACCTCTTATCTGTCAATATACTTTCGTTCGTAATACATTTTAATATTAAACCTTATTTCTAATAATTTTTTTCATATATAAATATTAACTATTTCCTTCTTTTTTCTATCCACCATTTCTTCTACTCTAGAAATATATTGTTCTAAATTTGTTACATTTGGTACTCTTTCTAATCGATTTTCTAATGGATAATATATTTTAGATACTGCACCTGCACCTAAGGCAATAATACTTTGTTTTTCTTCAATAATTTGAACATTATATATACAGACATGTCCTGGCTTAGCATATCCAATATTTTCAAGATTTCCAAGCATATATTTCTGTCTATACATATAATATGGTATAAGTCCCATCTTTTTTGCATATCTATCTGTAATCTCTAACATTTTCTTTACTTCATCTTCTTTCACTAAAGCATAATCCTTTATATACTCTCTTAGCTGTGAGGTTTTCTTTATTGCTAAAGTATGTATAGTAAGATTTTCTGGATTTAAACTTTGAATTTTTTTCATAGTTTCTTCTACCATTTTACAATTTTCACCAGGCAATCCTATAATAATATCCATGTTTATAGTATCAAAACCAATCTGTCTTGCTAATTCATAAGCACTAACAATATCTTCAGGTTCATGCGATCTTCCAATAATACTTAATGTTTTTTGATTCATTGTTTGAGGGTTAATGCTGATCCTATTTACACCATGTTTCTTTAAAACCATCAATTTTTTCTTTGTAATTGTATCTGGCCTACCTGCTTCAACAGTTATTTCTTTTACCCATCTTAAATCAATATATTCTTTAATTTTTTTTAACAAAATATCTAATTCTAAATCATTCAATGCAGTTGGAGTACCACCTCCAATATATAAAGTTTCTACATTTTTATTAAACTGTTTTAATATTTTTCCAGTTTCTTTTATTTCATAAATTAAAGCTTTTAGGTACTCTTCTATACGGTTTTTTCCTTTATCTAATGGATTAGATGGAAAAGAACAATATAAACATCTCGTTGGACAAAATGGAATACTAATATATATACTAACTGTATCTACATTATTTTTTGATATAATAGGCTTCTCTATTTGTACTATTTTCGTAACTAAATCTATCTTTTCTTCACTTATCCTATAATAGTCCTTCAATATTTTCTTAATCTGATTTATATCTAATTCCTGTTCCATTAACTCATAAGCAATTTTTGTTGGTCTTATACCAGTAAGAATTCCCCAAGGAGGCGAAGTATTATAAAAATCACTAAGTACGTCATAAATACAAAGCTTAATATTTCGCTTGATTAATTTGCGTATTTTCAATTCATTATCCGTTTCTATTTTACAATTTATACTTTTTTCTATAATCATTTTATTATTCTTAATAATTTTTGTACTAACTGAAAAATTATTATATTCTCTATTAAAACTGTTTACTAACAAAAAGCTTTGGTCATCTACCAAAGCTTCACTGTCAATAAATTTAATCTTTTCAGATCCAACAAAAACTTTTATTAATTCTCCAACTTCATATCTAAAATCATGTCCTTTTAATAAAATATTTATCATTTCTATCACCTTATATTAAAAATCCTTCTGCATTTCATTTTTTAACTTCTCAATATAACTCTTATGAACACCTAATTCTTCAGCTATTTCTTCATCACAAAGTCCTGCTTGAACCATATGAACAAAATCATGAAAATTAATTTCCGTTAATCTAGCAATATTTTTTCTCATTATATAATTCCCTATTTTTTTTTTCATAGAAAAACCTCCTGAAGAATTAAACTTTATGTTATTCTTAGCATAACTCTTCAGAGATATACATTTTATCACTTATTTATAAATGGATTATTCAATCTCTCTATTCCTATCGTTGACATAGGTCCATGTCCTGGCAATACTTTTATATTATCATCCATCACAAGTAATTTTCTCTTAATAGAATCAATTATTTTTTCAAACGAACCGCCTTCTAAATCTGTTCTTCCAATTGAATTTGCAAATAATGTATCCCCTGTAAACAAAATATTATCAACCTTTATACAAATACTTCCTCTAGTATGCCCTGGAGTATGGATAATTTGAAGTTTTAAATTCCCAAGTTCAATACTTTCTCCATCTTTGAGCAATCTATCAGCAACTATCTCCACATTTGGACCACTCATTAAATTTGACAAATTTTTATTTCCATCACTAAGCATATATCCATCATCTTCATGAACCAAAACAGGAATATCTATCTTTTCCTTTATCTTTGGTATTCCACCAATATGGTCTCCATGAGCATGAGTAAGTAAAATAAAAGCTAAATCCAAATCATTTTTTTTAATATAATTTAATATTTCTTCAGCATCTCCACCTGGATCAATAACACAAGCTTTTTTTGTATCTTTACAAGCTAAAACAAAACAATTAACAGCATAAATCCCAGCAGGAATTCTTTCTAGAATCATGCTTATCTCCTCCTAAAAAATTTTTTTACTATCAATTAGTATTGTAACTGGTCCATCATTACATAAATTTACTTCCATATGAGCTTGGAATACACCTGTTTCTACTTTTATTCCATATATTTTGCACTTTTGAACAAATTTTACATAAAGATCATTTGCCTTTTCTGGTTTAGCTGCATTCATAAAGTTAGGCCTTCTTCCTTTACGACAGTCCCCTAATAAAGTAAACTGTGAAACTACGAGCATTTCCCCACCTATATCTAAAAGAGAAAGATTCATCTTATCATTTTCATCTTCAAATATTCTTAAGTTTACAATTTTTTCAGCTAGATAATTCAGATCTTTTTCTCCATCTTCCTCTTCTACTCCTAATAATACTAAAAGACCTTTATTTATCTTACCAGTAATATTGTTATCTACACTAACACTTGCATTCTTCACTCTTTGTATAACTGCTCTCATCTCATACCTCCTTATTGAACTAAGACGTTACCCTATGCACATCCATGACTCCTTGCATTGATTTTATTTTGTTTATCAATTTGTCTAATTGTTGTACATTTGTAATTTCTATCGTCAAATTAACAATTGCAATTTTATCCTTAGTAGTTCTAGCATTCACTGCTGTTACCGTTAAATTTATATCAGATAAAACACTTGTAACTTCTGATAATAATCCTTTTCTATCAATAGATATAATTTGAATTTCAGTCTCATATGCTTTTTGTCTATCTTCATCCCATTCTACTTCTATAAACCTATCTATAGAATCAGTTTCTTTTAATATATTTACGCAATCTGACCTATGGATTGTAACTCCTCGCCCTCTTGTAATAAATCCTATAATTTCATCTCCTGGAACTGGTGTACAGCATTTTGCAAATCGCACAAGTATATTATCTATACCTTTTACTTTTACACCCTGTTTGTCTTTTCTTATTTGCTTTGGTTTATATTGTTTGTTCTTAGTAATTATTAGATTTTTATTTACTTTTTCATCTTTTTGTGACTCTTTATTCATTTGTTTTAGTTTTGGAATTACTTGATTTAATAAAATTCCGCCATAACCTATTGCTGCATATAAATCATCTATACTATTAAACCTTAATTTTTTTACTAAAATATTTAACCATTGAGGTTTAGCAAGTTCATGTACTTCAAATCCATTTCTTTTAATTTCTTTTTCAAGCATGTCTCTGCCTTTTTCAATATTTTCTTCTTTTCTTTCTTTTTTAAACCACTGACGTATCTTGTTTTTTGCTTGGGTACTTTTTACAAATTTTAGCCAATCTCTACTAGGACCATGACTATTTTTTGATGTTAAAATTTCTACAATATTACCATTCTTTAATTTATAATCTATCGGCACAATTCTTCCATCAACTTTTGCACCAATACAACTATTTCCAATTGCAGAGTGAATTTTATAAGCAAAATCAATCGGTGTTGATCCGGCTGGAAGATCAATTACATCTCCTTTAGGAGTAAAAACAAAAACCTCATTTGTAAACAAGTCAATTTTCAAGTTTTCCATAAATTCTTTAGGATCATTCATATCTCTTTGCCATTCTAGTAACTGTCTAAGCCATCTTAATTTGTCATCTAGGTCATCTTTCCCTGTTTTTCCTTCTTTGTACTTCCAATGAGCTGCGATTCCATACTCTGCTATTCTATGCATGTCCCATGTTCTAATTTGAATTTCTAAAGGTTCTCCATGAGGTCCAATCACAGTAGTATGAAGAGATTGATACATATTTGGCTTTGGCATTGCAATATAATCTTTAAATCTTCCTGGAATCGGTTTCCACATAGTATGAACAGTTCCTAATACACCATAACAATCCTTTACAGTATCAACAATAATCCTCACAGCTGTTAAATCAAAAATTTCTTCAAAAGACTTATGTCTATATACCATTTTTCTATAAATGCTGTAAAAATGTTTCGATCTACCATTAATTTCGCCTTTTATATGCACATTTTCTAGTGCCAATCTTAACTCTTTAATAACCTGATTAATGTACTCTTCCCTTTCGCGTCTTTTTTTTGCTACCTTATCTACTAAATCATAGTACCCTTCCGGATCCATATAGCGTAAGGATAGATCTTCTAATTCCCATTTTATTTTAGATATTCCTAGTCTATGAGCTATTGGTGCATAAATTTCAAGAGTTTCTTCTGCTTTTTCTTTTTTCTTCTCTTCATTCATATATTTTAATGTTCTCATATTATGCAGTCGATCTGCTAGTTTTATAATTATAACCCTAATATCCCTTGCCATTGCAAGAAACATTTTTCTAAGACTTTCCGCCTGTCTTTCTTCTTTTGTTTCATAAGAAAATCTCCCAAGCTTTGTTACTCCTTCTACTAATATAGCCACTTCTTCACCAAATTCATTTTTGATTTCATCATAACTATATTTTGTATCTTCAATAACATCATGAAGTAATCCAGCAGCAATCGTTGCATCATCCATTTCAAGTTCTACTAATATTTTTGCAACTTCAACAGGATGAACAAAATATTTCTCACCAGATTTTCTTACTTGTCCTTCATGAGCAGCCTCAGCAAAATTATACGCTTTGATAATAAAACTTAAGTCACTATTTGGATTGTATTGCTGAATTTGTGCTAATAGCTTTTCTAACATATCATCACCCTATTTAGTACTTCATAACAGTTAAATTATATACATCCTTAAAATATTAAATACATTATATAACAAATAAATTAAAAAGCCTAGTATATAATACATCCATTTGTCAAAAATCAATAAATATTTGACAACTCTTCTAGACAAAATTGTCATAACTATTTTCTTAAACAATACAAAAGATTTTATGTATATGCATGTATAGTAAATAAGTGGCTGGATATCCAACCACTATTCATACTTAATAAGAGATTTTACATCATACCCTTTCAACAATTCTCTACCGTTTAAATAAGTTAATTCAATAAGACATAATATTCCTACAACTTCTCCACCTAATTGCTCTATTAATTTTACTGTAGAAAGTAGTGTTCCACCAGTAGCAAGCAAATCATCTGTAATAATCACCTTTTGCCCAGGCTTTATGGCATCTTTATGCATTTCTAAAGCATCACTACCATACTCTAATTCATATTCATATTTTATGGTTTCTGAAGGCAATTTCCCAGGTTTTCTAACAGGTACAAAACCTTTTTTAGTAGCATATGCTAAAGGTGTTCCAATAATAAATCCTCTAGATTCTGGCCCTACAATTAAATCAAATTCTTTATTTCCTATTTCTTCTGCCAACTTATCAATCGTATATCGAAAAGCCTCACCATCTTTTAAAAGAGTTGTAATATCCTTAAAACGGATTCCTTTCTCTGGAAAATCAGGTATTATTCTTATTTTATCTTTTAAATTCATCAAGATTCCTCCCTTAATTCATTAATGAATATAACTTATGTATTATCAAAAAACCGTGCTTATTTCATACAATTTTGGCATACACTTTATTATATGACATATTATAGCCCTATTCAATAGTATTAAAAACAAAACACTTTAATATCACATAGATATTTTTTAACTATAGATAACAAACTTCAATACGAAATATAAAAAGAACAACATTATCTATAAGAAATGGTGACAACTTTTATATTGTCACCATTTCCAAATCAATAATTTATTAACTAGCATTATATCTGCCTTTCCTAACTTCCCAATTTTTCCATGAAGTCCATATAGGACTAGCAATAAAAATAGAAGAATATGTTCCTGTTATAGTTCCTGCTATTAAAGGTAATGCAAATTCTTTTATAGATTCTACTCCCAAGATGTATAGTGCAGTAATTGTTATTAGTGTTGTTAAAGAAGTATTAATAGATCTTGTTAATGTTTGATTAACACTAGCATCTACAATATCATCATAATTTTTCTTCTTCATAAACTTAATATTTTCTCTTATCCTATCAAAAACAACAATAGTATCATTTATTGAGTATCCTACAATTGTTAACATAGCAGCTATAAATGAGCTATTTATTGGTATTCTAAATATAGCATAAATAGCAAGTACTACAAAAATGTCATGTAATAATGTTATAATAGCTGATACACCAAATTTAAACTCAAATCTAAATGTAATATATATAAGCATCCCTAAAGCAGCAATAGCAATTGATAATAATGCTTTTTTTTGTATCTCTTTTCCAATAGATGGACCAAATTGCTCTGCTTGTCTTAAATCTTCATCTTTTAGATTATATTTTTCTTTAAAAACTTTAAATATTTCTTGTCTTTGATTATTATTTAAATCTTTTTTCGTTTTTATTATAATTTCATGTTTTTCTTCTCCTACATGAAGAATATCTGCTTTCAAATCAAATTTTGATATAATATTTCGTATCTCATCAACTGATACTCTTTTTCCTAAATTAATCTGCATCATTGTTCCACCAGTAAAATCTATTCCTAAATTAAAGCCTTGAATCATTCCCATTATTAATCCAACAACAATAATGGCAATAGAAAGACTAAACCATAATTTCTTTCTTTCAATAACCTTCATATATGACACTTCCTTTCTATGCCCCATATAATTTTGTATTGTTAAAAACGTTCATATTCATAAATATTTTTAATAAGGTTTTTGTTATTATAACAGCAGTAAACATACTTGCTGCTACACCTATCATTAATGTCACAGCAAACCCCTTTATAGGTCCTGATCCAAATTGATAAAGAACAACACCTGCTATTAATGTTGTCACATTTGAATCAAGTATTGTTGTCAACGCTTTAGAAAAGCCAGAATTTACAGATGCTCTAAGAGATTTTCCATTTCGTATTTCTTCTTTTATTCTTTCAAAAATAATTACATTTGCATCTACCGCCATACCTATAGATAGAATCATACCTGCAACTCCTGGTAAAGTAAGCACAGCGCCAAAACCTATTAATATCCATAAGACAATAAGAATATAAATAATTAGTGCAATACTAGCAATAAAACCTGGTACTCTATAATAAATAAGCATAAAAATAAATACTAGAGCAATCCCTATTGCTGCAGCTTTTATACTTTTGTTTAGTGAGTCCATACCAAGAGTAGGACCAATTACAGAAGTTTGAACTTCTATTAAATTAACTGGCAAAGCTCCTCCTCTAATTAATGCTGCTAGCTGCGAAGCCTCTTCTAATGTGAAGTTTCCTTGAATAACAGCTCGTCCATTAGGAATTTCATTATTAACAGCTGGAGCAGAAATAATCTCATCATCTAAAACAATTGCTATAATTCTTTCTGATGATCCTTTTGGTTTAGAAGCAGCTTCTCTAGTTGCTATTTGAAATTTTTTTGCTCCCTCACTATTAAACTCTAATGAAACAGAAGGAATATTTCCTCTATTTTTTTCAAATACTACTTTAGCATCTTTTACTTGATCACCTGTTAATATTACCTCACCTTTATAATTCATAAATTGCAATTGTGCAGTTTTTCCTACAGCATCAATTGCTTCTTGTGCATTCTTTACACCTGGTAACTCTATTCTTATCCTTTTATCTCCTTCTCTCATGACATTAGGCTCTGCTAGTCCCATAGCATTTACTCTTCTTTCAATAACTTCTTTTGTTTGATTCATAATCTTGTCCAGTTCTTCTCCAGTAGCATCTGTTTGTGCTTCTAAAACTACAAACACGCCACCTTTTAAATCTAATCCAAGCTTTAACATTTGTTTGATTGGTCTTATTTTAAAATTGCCTATTTCAAAACCATTGATCCCTGCAATAGCTCCTGTTGCAACAATGGCAATAATTAATAATAAGACAATTGCATTTTTTATCTTCATAACTCCTTTGTCCTCCTTTATCTACTCATAGAATTATTATATACCTAGTGCAAAATACGGTCAATTATATCCTTATTTATTTTTCTATTTTTTACTATTTTTATGTTCATTAGCTAATTCTACATAATGTATAGCCGAATCCTTTAGCTTTATTCTATCTTCTTCTGTTAATTCTCTTACTACCTTTGCAGGAGAACCCATAACTAATACATTAGATGGAATTTTTTTGCCTGGTGGTACAATAGATCCTGCTGCAATAATTACATTATCTCCTATTTCAGCACCGTTTAGTAAAATTGCACCCATTCCAACAAGAACATAATTACCCACTGTACATGCATGAACAATTGCACCATGTCCTACAGTTACATAATCTCCAATAATTGTTGGATAATCTTTTGCAATATGAATAGTACAATTATCCTGTATATTCGTACATTCTCCAATAATCACATGATTTTCATCACCTCTAATAACCGCTCCATACCATATATTTGCATTTTTTTTTATCCTTACTTGCCCAATAATAGTAGCGTTATTAGATACATAACAACTATTATCAATCTCTGGTATTTTTCCTTGATACTCTATAATCATATTTTTTCCTCCTATTTTAACAATTTTGCTTGAATTACTAAAGAACACTCGATTCTTTTTTTCTCCATTTCACAACCTAATTCATAAGGTTTATAAATATCCTCATTAAAATTATAAGCATTAGCATGACACCCGCCACTACAATAAAATTTTGCCCAACAATTATTACATTTTTCTTTATTATATACATGGGCATTTCCAAAATCTACTTGAAGATGTTTATTTAATTTGCCCTCCATTATATTTCCCATACAAAAATCATCGTTTCCTACAAATTGATGGCAAGGATAAATATCTCCTTCTGGTGTAATTGCTAAATACTCAGCTCCTGCTCCACATCCAGATAATCTTTTTATCACACATGGTCCTTGTGTTAAATCTAACATAAAATGAAAAAATTCAAAACCTCTTCCTTCTTCTTTTCTTTTCACAAATTCCTTAGCAAGTATTTCATATTGTTTATAAATTGTCTGTAGATCTTCTTCTCTTATTGCATAATCATTATTAGCCTCTGCAACTACTGGTTCTACAGAAGTATTTTTAAATCCTAAATCTGCTAAATGTAATACGTCTGAAGCAAAATCTAAATTTTCTCTTGTAAAAGTTCCTCTAACAAAATAACTTTTCCCATTTCTCATTTTTGCCATCTTTAAAAACTTAGGTACAATAATATCATAGGTTCCTTGACCAGAAATAGTATATCTCATATTATCATTTACTTCTTTTCTTCCATCTATACTCAGTACTACATTATCCATATTTTCATTAATATATTGCATTTTTTCATCATCTAACAATACTCCATTTGTAGTAATTGTAAACCTAAATCTTTTTCCAGTTTCTTCTTCTCTTTTTCGTCCATATTCAACTAGTTTTTTCACAACCTCAAAATTCATCAGTGGCTCTCCTCCAAAGAAATCCACTTCAAGATTTCTTCTTTTCCCAGAATTCTCTATAAGGAAATCTAATGCTTTTTTTCCTACTTCTTCGCTCATAAGAGTTCTTTGCCCTTTAAAATCTCCTTGAGAAGCAAAACAATATTTACATCTAATATTACAATCATGTGCTATGTGTAAACATAATGCTTTTACAACAGGCTTTCTATTAATAAATGCAGGATGATTTACATAAGTATCCTCAGTATACAATAATCCTTCACTTTCTAGAGTTTTAATTTCATCTATTGCTTCAATCAATTGCTTTTTTGTATATTTATCAGATAATTTTTCAATAATTTCATCTGTTGTTTTTTCTTTATAATAGTCTAATATTTCATATACTATTTCATCTATTACATGCACAGCTCCACTATTAACATCTAACACAATTCTTATATCATCTTGTTTAAATTTATGTATCATTTTTAGTCCTCCTTTAAATTATTAATATTTTCATTATAAATCCATTGCAACATATTTATAAAAATACATTTAAAAAACAGTAATATTTCAACATATTACTGTTTTTTAATATGTATTATTTATTTTCACATTCTTGATTAGCAACTGTACAAGAAGTCTTACATGCTGATTGACATGAAGTTTGACACTCTCCACATCCACCTTTAGCAGCACTTTCTTTTAATGTCGCTTTTGTTAATGTCTTTATATATTTCATACTACTTCCTCCTCTAAAATAGTTTCTAATAAATTATAACATAAAGGGGGTTATTGTCAAAGTCATTTATTTTAAATTTACACCTATCATACCTCCAATTCCACCTGCTACAATACCAATTAAACTTTTGAGTAAAACATTTGTTCCTATTGTAAAATCTTTGATAAATACCCAACTCATGATAATGATTAAAAATGCATATATAAAACCTGCTAATGAACCTTTTAGCCATCCTTTTCTTTTTTGTTTTACACCTGTATATAGTCCACATATTAAACAACTTATAATCATAACAATAGATGAAGCCATTGGGATGATCGATTCAGAAACATTTGTATAAGTAATAACCAAAGCCATAAAAACAAATACCAATATTACAAAAATACATGCTACAAGTATTGCTTTTAAATATATCCATATAATCCCTTCATTATTAAACTCTATATTTCTGTTAGATTTCATTCTTTCACCTCCACAGAATTCTTATATCATATTTATGCTATACTTTTATAAATATTACTATTAAAAGTACTTCTGTTTTTTTATAAAAATGAAAAAGAAGATAACAAATAGTCATCTTCTTTCCTAATTTTATTTTACATCATCACTTTTTATTACATTGCCAACTGCCCATCTTGCAATTTGAAGCTTTGTTTTATCAGCTCCAACTTCTATAATTATCATATCATCTTTTATTTTTATGATTTTACCGTATATACCACCTATTGTTGAAATATTATCTCCAACTTTTAAGCTATTTCTCATATCCTTTATTTGTTTCTCTCGTTTTTTCTGTGGTCTAATAATCAAGAAATAAAATATTGCAATGAATATAGCAGTCATAAAAATCGGTGAAGATAATTGATTCATATATCTATGCCTCCCCTTTTTTTGATATACATTTGGTATTCTACATATAAATAAAAAATCCTTTAATTAGTTTATATTTCATAACCATACTTTTCAAAAAATTCTTTTCTAAAATCTAGCAATCTATCTTCTTTTATAGCATTTCTGATATTTTTCATAAGTTCCAGCAAGAAATAAAGATTGTGATATGTAACTAATCTTGCAGACAATATCTCCTGCGCTTTATATAAATGTCTTAAATATGCCCTAGAATAATTTTTACAAGTATAACAATCACAATTAGGATCTAACGGCTCGAAATCTTCTATATACTTTGCGTTTTTTATAACTACTTTCCCTACTGAAGTCATAGCTGTACCATTTCTAGCAATTCGAGTTGGTAAAACACAATCAAACATGTCTATTCCTCTTATTACCCCCTCTATTAAACAGTCTGGGGTACCAACTCCCATAAGATATCTTGGTTTATCCTTTGGCATAAGCGGAGTAGTATATTCTAAGACTTCATACATTAATGGTTTTGGCTCTCCTACACTCAATCCACCAACAGCATATCCAGGAAAATCTAGTTCTACAATTTCTTTAATACTTTGTTCTCTTAAATCTTTATACATTCCACCTTGAATAATCCCAAATAAAGCTTGTGTATCTGGATTTTTATGGGCTTGTTTACATCTTTTAGCCCATCTAGTTGTTCGTTCTAATGAATTCTTTACATAATTTTTATCTGCAGGATATGGTGCACATTCATCAAATGCCATGATAATATCTGCCCCTAATGCATTTTCTATCTCTATCGCTTTTTCAGGGCTAATAAAATGTTTTGAACCATCTAAATGTGATCTAAATTCTACTCCTTCTTCAGAAATTTTTCTTAAATCTCCTAAGCTAAAAACCTGAAATCCACCACTGTCCGTTAATATAGGTCTGTCCCAATTCATAAATTTATGTAACCCGCCAGCTTTCTCTACAAGCTTATGTCCAGGTCTTAAATATAAATGATAAGTGTTGCTTAATATAATTTGTGCATTTATTTCTTTCAATTCTTCTGGTGTCATTGCTTTTACAGTAGCTTGTGTTCCTACTGGCATAAATATTGGTGTCTCTATAATCCCATGAGGTGTATGAAGACGCCCCAATCTTGCACCACTCTGTTTACACTCTTTTATTAATTCATACTTTATTGCCATTCAAAGCCCTCCTACAATTTTTGTCATTATCTCTAAATGATGAACATTGCATCTCCAAAACTAAAGAACCTATATTTATTATTTACAGCTTCTTTGTAAGCATTTAGTGTAACATCTTTACCACAAAATGCACTAACTAACATAATCAATGTAGACTCTGGAAGATGAAAATTTGTAATTAGTCCATCTATCACCTTAAATTCATACCCAGGATAAATAAAAATATCTGTCCATCCCTGTCCTTCATGAATAAAACCTTTTTTATCAGCAATACTTTCTAAAGTTCTAGTAGAAGTAGTTCCTACCGAAATAATTCTCCCTCCACTTGCCTTTGTATTATTTATTACTTCTGCTGCTTCTTTGCTCACCATATAAAACTCAGAATGCATCTTATGCTCTAAAATATTTTCACTTTTTACTGGTCTAAACGTTCCTAGTCCTACATGCAATGTTATATATACTATTTTAATTCCTTTTTCTTCAATCTGTTGAAGCAGTTCATTCGTAAAGTGAAGTCCTGCAGTAGGTGCCGCAGCAGATCCTTCATATTTTGAATATACTGTTTGATACCTTTCTTTTTCTTTTAGTGTTTCCTTAATATATGGTGGCAAAGGCATTGTTCCAAGCTTATCTAAAATTTCTTCAAATATGCCATTGTATTCAAACTCTACAATTCTTGAGCCTTCTTGTCCAATATCAACAATCTTTGCTTTTAATAAACCATCACCAAAAACAATTCTATCTCCTATTTTAGCCTTTCTTCCTGGTTTAACTAAAGTTTCCCATTTATCTTTATCTATTCTTTTTAATAGTAAAAATTCAACTTTTCCACCAGTATGTTCTTTAGCTCCAAACAATCTAGCAGGCAATACTCTAGTGTTATTTAACACTAAGCAATCTCCTTTTTTTAAATATTCGATAATATTTTTAAAAAATTTGTGTTGAATTTCTCCTGTTTGTTTATCCAAAACCATTAATCTCGACTCATCCCTATTTTCTAAAGGTGTTTGAGCAATTAATTCTTCAGGCAAATAAAAATTAAAATCACTTGTTTTCATCTCTAAAACTCCTTACTCTATCTTAGTTCCTGTATAATAGTGTGTTAATATCTGTTTATATTTAAAACCTTCTTCAGCCATTTTTTTAGCTCCCCATTGACTCATTCCTAAACCATGGCCCCAACCTTTTCCAGTAAATAAATATTGATCTGATCCAGTTGGAGTAGGAATCACTTTCATTTTATTTCCATTATCCATATATTTATTTTGCAATTCAATTTCTTTAATTCCTTCAGCTGTGATAATATACTTATTTACAGTTCTTATTTCTTGTGGCAACTCATTTAAATCAGATAGCACTTTTACAGTTGAATCCGCATTAGACATAATATCAAACCATGTACTTTTAATATTATTATAACCAAATATATTTCTTATCTGTCCTTTTTCTAAAGTTTTATTTCCTTTAGATCCATAAAACACTACTTTTAAAACCCTTCCATTTTTTGAGCGTTCTTCAACAGTTATATTTTCCAATCTTCCTACTGATAAGCCATTAGATGCTAAAATTTCTTCAATTTGCTCCCTTGTGTAAACTTTTGTCCATTTATCATTAGGTTCACCAATAGAATATGGATCCTCTACTCCTCTTAAGTATCCCAACGAATTAGACCAAACACTTTCGCTATCTTCAGTATGTCCACCACTATTTGAATGATAAAAGGCTGTAACAACTTTTCCATTATACGTTAGAACCTCACCTTTTGTTTCATCAACAGCCCTTCTAGTTATAGGATTTTCACTGCTATATCCCCCATATACTTGGCAATGTATAGTAGAACATAAATCAAAACCATAATCTTTGTGTCTATTTAAATTAACAATTGCATAGCTTCTTGCAGCAACAGCTTGAGCTTTTTGAGCTTCTAAAGGCCAATCACCTGATATTTCTCTAGGTACAACACCATAAAGATATTCTTCTAAATCAAGCTGGTTTATTACTGTTAGATCACTATCTAAATACCTATTTATAATAATAGTTCCTCTAAAACTTTTCCCATCTAATTGGATTACTGAAGGATTATCTTTTTGAGGAATTGGTCTAAAATGATAAGTTTCATTAGAAGTATTATACATAAACAATACTTTACCAGACTTATTTAACACTTGAATTCTTTTACTATCTTTGGCAATAATTCTTAGTTCAGCGTTTGAAATTAAAGCTTTAATATTTGAAAATGCAGCTTCTGCATCCGAATAACTACTATAAAGTCCTATCCAAACTCTCCAACCATCCTCATAAACAATATAGGTGTTATCCATTAAATCTGGAAGAGATTTTTTAAAAGAATTTGCTTCATCTAAGCTATCAAATTTATCACCAATTTGAATATGAATAGGTCCTTGAATATTTGTATTATAGCTATCACTCTGACTATCAAAATCATACTCAATAAATGTTCCATTTATCTCCATAAAATAGCTATCTTTTCTAATTATAATTTCCTCATTTTCTATAAAGCTTATCATACTTTTGAATTCATTTCCAATATAATACCCTAGCTCTAAACCGCTAGGTGAATACATTGAAACTAAGGGCGTAGCACTATCACCAAATCGAATACCTATTTTTACTTGATTTATAAGCTTAGATTGCGTATTAGCATTAACTTGAAAAGGTAGAATTATTATTAGAATTAATAGCAATAAAAACCTAAAAGAAAGCTTTTTAAAATTTATCATCATCTTTCTCTCCCTTAGTTGTGTTGTTAAGTTTTAAATATATTACAAAATTCAACATATATTATAAATATCCTCCATATGCTTGCAAATTGTAATAAACTTGAAACAAATGAAAATAATTAACCTAAAGACTACATCAAAAGCACTCATTTAATCCTTCATAGGTATTCCTAAATGATCATATGCAAGTTTTGTCACAATTCTTCCTTTTGGTGTTCTTTGAATAAATCCTAATTGAAGTAAATACGGTTCATATACATCTTCGATTGTATTTCTTTCTTCTCCTGTAGATGCTGCTAATGTATCCAATCCTACTGGCCCACCATTGAATTTTTGAACGATTGTAAACAATATATTGCGATCCACATTATCCAAACCCAGTGAATCCACTTCTAAAAGAAATAAAGCATCCTTAGCTATTTTGCATGTAATCATCCCATTTCCTTTTACTTGCGCAAAATCTCTTACTCTTTTTAAGAGTCTATTTGCAATACGTGGTGTCCCCCTTGATCGTCTTGCAATTTCAACTGCCGCTTTCTCATCTATTTTTATTCCTAATATAGAAGCTGCCCTAATAACAATATTCTTTAGATCTTCTTTATCATATAATTCAAGTTTACAAATTACACCAAACCTATCCCTTAGTGGAGATGTCAACAATCCTGCCCGCGTCGTTGCTCCAATTAATGTAAATTTTGATAGGTCCAATCGAATTGATCGTGCACTAGGTCCTTTACCTATAATTATATCTAATGCAAAATCTTCCATTGCAGGATATAGTATTTCTTCGACAGTTCTGTTTAATCTATGTATCTCATCTATAAACAACACATCGTTTTCTCCAAGATTTGTAAGTATTGCTGCTAAATCACCAGGTCTTTCAATAGCTGGTCCTGACGTAATTCGAAGATTTACTCCCATTTCATTAGCAATAATGTTAGATAATGTTGTTTTTCCAAGTCCAGGTGGGCCATATAATAATACATGATCTAATGATTCTTTTCTCATTTTAGCAGCATCAATAAAAATTTTTAATTTTTCTTTAGCTTTATTCTGTCCAATATAATCTCCTAGGACTTTAGGTCTAAGACTATTCTCTACATCATGATCTTCCGTTCTAAGAGAAGTAGTTACAATTCTATTTTCATCAATATCTTTAAACATTTAAATCCCTCTTTCTAGTCTATTTTGAAAGAAAAACTAATGCTTTCTTAATAATTTCTTCAATGCTATTACAAGAATCTTTCACCTTATTTATAGTTGTTTTTGCTTCTCCTTTAGTATATCCTAAAGCCATCAATGCGCTTATTGCTTCTTCAGTATCATTATCAAGCAATTGGGTACTAATAAGAGATGGCTCAATGATTGCCATTTTAGAATCTACCTTGTCTTTTAATTCTAAGATAATTCTCTGAGCAGTTTTTTTTCCTACCCCTTGTGCTTTTGTTAGACTATTTACATCTTCTGAAACAATAATCCCAGTGAGCCTTCCAATTGGTATAGAGGATAGAATAGCTAATGCTACCTTTGATCCAATCCCTGTTACAGTTGTCAATAATTGAAACATTTTTAACTCTTCTCTCGTAGAAAATCCAAAAATACTCATATCATCTTCTCGAACAATCAATTGAGTATATACTGTAACTTTTTCAGAATTCGTCTTAAAATCAGCAATAGATGCATTAGAAGTGTGAATTTTATATCCTATATTTTGATTATCAACAACTATATAATCTTTGCCAATAAACTCTAGACTTCCTTTTATATATTCAAACATTATAATATCCTCCATCATTTAATCTTAAATAATCCACCAAATGCACCTGAGTGTGCATGACAAATAGCTACCGCTAATGCATCAGCAACATCATCAGGTTTAGGTACAGATTTTAAATTTAACAAAGTTTTTGTCATCACTTGCACTTGTTTTTTATCTGCTCTACCATATCCAACAACCCCCTGTTTTACTTGTAATGGGGTATATTCGTAAATATCAATTTCATTATTAGCAGCAGCTAATATTGCTACTCCTCTAGCTTGTCCAACTAACAAAGCAGTTTTTACATTCTTATTAAAAAAGAGTTCTTCTATTGCTACAACATCTGGATGATATTTATCAATAATTTGTTGTAGCTCATCATATATCTTTTTTAACCGCATAGGCATAGCTTCTTTTGCATCAGTAAAAATCCCACCATAACCTAATGGTTTAAAAGTATTTCCCTTGTATTCAACTACCCCATATCCCAAAATAGCAATCCCTGGATCAATTCCTAATATTATCATAATAGCATCTCCTTTTTATATATGCAAACAAATATTCGATTTCTTTTATATTGTATCATACAAAAATAAAAATGTACCCATATGAGTACATTTTAACTGCTATAGTCTTCTAATATTTGATTAATTTCATCTCTTTCTTTTCTAATAATCCCTTGCTTAATATATTGTAAATCCATATCACTTAATGAAGAAATCGGAATTTCTGTTTGTTCGATTAATACACTCTTTCCTTCTTCATTTACTCGAAAAATTGCAATGTAACCATTATATTCTTTTGCAACATAATAGTTTGGTGGAATTTTATCTGTTATCTTATACAACTCCACCTTATATTTATTACATTCTCTTATTCTCCATTCCCCATAATTTTCTCTTAAATAAGTTTTTACTTCATCAAAACTTTTTCCTACTAATTCACTAGGTAGTTTACTCTTTTTAGTAAACATATCTCTCGTTTTATTATAATAAGTGTTAAATACAATTTGCGTATTATCTGTTACAATATTGTCGTCATTTATAATTGTCTCTATATCACTAACATTTCCTTTTTTTGCTGTACATTTTTAGGGGTTTTGTTATCTGTATCACTTGGTGGATTTAAAATAATTTCACCTATCCTTATTTGCTTATGATCTTTATTCCTTATATGATCTAGTAGCTGTATATCGTTTTTAACATATCCATATACAAACCCTATTAAGAGCAGAATTAAACACCCAACAAAAAATTTATATTTTTTTCTGCGTCTTCTTCTCCACATATAATCCCTCCTAATCTATCTAGGAGTAGATTATTTCCAATTCTTATAATTTTATACACATCATCTTTTTTAAATATATAAACCTCATCTCATAAATTATGGCATGAAACTTATATAGTAATTTTCTTTTAACCAATTTAAAGCATAAAGTATATATGCATCAGCACAATCCTTAGATATTTATAGTGCTTTTTTAGCTAATTTTATTATTTCTTTAGGGTTTTCTTCATCAAATGCCATATACAATAGTTCTTGTGCTTCATTTAATAATTCACTTTTGCTTTTATTTCTTTTTTGTTTAGCATATTTATTAAAATCTATTACATTATCTTCATATACATCCTCTATAACATTTTTGTCGTAGAATCAAATAAAAAATTTACAAATCCTATAGCATGAACAATTCCACAAGCTAAAGATTTGCTTCTTCCTTTTAAAAGTGGAGATGGATTCATTTTGTTGAGTTTTTCACAAAGTTTTAAGCTCATTTCCTTGTATTCTTCATTTAAATTTTCATCACAAAATTTTTCTATTAACAATTTTATTTCTTCATATTTATCAATAATATTACCTCTTTTTCTTTTTTATTATATTTAAAATTGTGCCCTTTAACATTATTATTAAATACTATAAATCATAGTATTTAATAATATTCCTTTAAATATTTTACCCATTCATTATATATTTCCTGTTTAGTTTTAGAAAATATTTCTACATAAAATTTATTTCCTTTTATCAATTCAAACACACTTTCCCATCCATATTTTTTATCTAGAAACTCAATAAAAGTATATGAATACTGATAACCTCCTGCATTTCCGAATTTTAATTCATCTTTAATCTCCAAAAACTCTATAGAAGGTATTCTATTATATTGAATGAAATTTTTATAAGGACTTTGTTTTGATAAATATGTTGCAACTCCATTATCTATAAAATACGATAGATTAGGATTAATTCTATAATTAATTACATGAACAAGTTCATGCTTTGCTGCACTCATTATGCTCTTTATATTGTGTCCCTTTACATTAGCTTGAGGTGAAACCATTAACACTACGGAACCTTTGTTATCACCTATATACCAATCTGGTGCTATAGCTAGTGTAGCTAAACCATATTTTCTAATATGTAATAATGATTGATTTTTATAAACATAAATCACTATTTTAGAATCAAATTTATAGTTTAATTTATTTCCAATTTCTTTCGCGCTATTTTCCAGTTCTTTAAATACAATCCTACCACCCTTATCATCACCTTTATCATAGTATACATTTACATAATTACCATGTATTTTTTTCATACCAATATCCTTTAAGATAATAATTGGTAATGATTGTATAACCATAATAATAAATAAAATAAATACTATAATCAAAATTTTTTTCATTATTTTCTCCCCCATAACCTCTTTTAAAGTCAATCTCATTAAATATATTTTATAACAAATAAAAACCATGATAAAATCTATAGCTTAATAATTATTTGTTAAATTTAAAAGCCGTTTAAAACCTATTCAGTTTTAAACGGCCAATAATTAACTTTGTGATTCTATTCACCAACACTATTTGACAAAGAGCTTTTTTTATTTGGCGGGAGTATGTGGGAATCGAACCCACCTGAGACGCTCCTAACGCCTCAAACTGGTTTTGAAGACCAGAGAGCACACCAGCACTCATCTACTCCCAAATATTCTCTACTCATTGATACTACTACATTATAGCACATTTATATTTTGTGTCAAGGGATATTTTTTTGCATTTTTTTACAATAATTTGAAAGCGAAATAGAAAAACCACTTAAAACTATAAAAATTTTTAAGTGGTTTTTCTACAACCATATTAAAATTTAATATTTAAATTGACCAATTAAATTAGAAAGATTTTTACTTGCATCTTTAAGAGTACCTGTTATATCGTTTAATTCAACAACAGAAACATTAAATTCGTCTGAAAATGAAGCAACTTCTTCAGTTGATGCAGCAGTTTCCTCAGACACAGCTGAAATATTTTCAACAGACTCAATAATATTATTTTTATTGTTATCAACAATTTTTACTTTATCAGTTACATTATCAATTTTAACTATAATACTCTCTAAAGAATTTGCAATTACTTCAAAATCTTTTTTTGTAATTTCAACAGCATTTGTCTGTTCTTTAGTAAGAACCATAATCTTTTCCATAAGCATTTTCGTATTATTAACATCTTCTTGAATTATTGAAACTAATTTAGAAATTTTACTTGTAAACTGTTCAGACTGATCAGCTAATTTACTTACTTCATTCGCTACTACTGCAAAACCTCTACCGTGTTCACCAGCTCTTGCAGCCTCAATTGAAGCGTTTAATGCTAGCAGATTAGTTTGATTAGCAATATTTGTGATAACTTCAGTAATTGTACTAATATCAATCGCATTATCATAAAGCTTTTCAATAGCAGAGTAAATATCTATTGCAGCTTTATAATTTTCCTGGTTATGTGAATATAACATATCCATATTATTTTTATTGTTTTCATTTAAAGCTTTAATTTCTTCAGAATAAGCTTTCATATCTAGTGACAAATCTCTAATAGAATTAATTTCATTTCCTAAATCTGCAATGTTTTCAGCTGTAACTAAAACATTTTGCGCCTGCTCAGTAGCTCCAACTGCAATTTCATTAGTTACAGTAGAAAGATTGTTTGAAGTAAGAGCAACTTCATTAGTTGAAGAAACAAGTATATCAATTGAATTAAATATATCCTTTGATGTAGAATCAATAATTGCTACCATTTCTCGAATATTCTTTAGAAATGCATTAAAGTTTTTAGCAAGAATGCCAATTTCGTCTCTACTTTTTACTTCAATCTCTTTAGTTAAATCTCCACCTCTAGATGCAATTTCACCAAGTTTTTCTGTAATTTCCTTAATAGGAATAACAATCATTTTCTTAGCAGCTCTAATTCCAACAAACAAAATAACTATTCCTATTGCTAAATACACATACAACATAATCTTAAAATTTGAAATCTTATCATCATATTGTTTTTGATACATCAATACAATTGAATTAAATTTTTCTTTTAAAGATAAAACATGTGAAGAAATATAATTTATATTTGCATCCAAATCCTTATCATTAATCACATTTCTAATACTAGCTTCATATTTTTCAATATCTGATTTTATTTTTTTAAACTCTGTAACAATATTTTTGTTCTTATTTTGGGAAATATGCAAATCAGCATCTCCATTTATAAGAGCATCATTAATCTTATTATACATATTTAATTCCTTTACAAGAGTATCCTTAATCTGTTTAATATCAAGACTTGCTTCTCCTTTTTTAGCATCCTTATACATTAAAGAATAATTGCTTAAAAGCATAGTTCTCATTCTTTGACTTCCAGATAAATTGATAGCTACACCATCATCATTTAAAGAACTAAAAGTATACAAAAGCTGACCCATAGTAAGAATGAAAACTGAAAAAACCAAAAGGAGCAACATTGCAATTTTCTTGTTAATTGAATTTAACATATAATTACCTCCATATAAAATTTATTAGACTGTATTATCTCTTATTTTTCACCCTCTCTTTTTTCGATTCTATGTTTCAATATTACCCATATTTTTCTATTTTATAATAAAATAATAATGACTATATTACAATGCTCTTTTTCAAAAATTTTAAAAAATAAGCTAGAATTTTCAATCTAGCTTATTTTACCTATATTTTTCTAGATAGGTAATACAATTTTCCATAATCCATTTTCATATATAAGCTTCCATTTTTCAATCATTTCATCTTCTTCATCAGAAATAGATATGGTTGTTTTTCTAAAATTAATTACTAATACTACACCACTGCTATATTTTTGAGTTTGATACATATAAATATGGTAGTTTTTCATTTGTTTGGCATAATTACCTATTATTAATTTAAACTTTACAAAATCTAAATTTTCTTTGCTAGATTTATCTAACATTTTATATGCTTTTTGATAATTATCTGTTTTTAAATATTCTATAAATCGTGTAAAAGTATCAATAGGTGTAATAACCTTATCCATCAACACTTTTTCATTTCTATAGAGAGGTTCTTTTAATGAGTAAATTTTTTCGAACACATCTTTATTGCCTTCGACTAATATTTGCACTGCATGAATATATTCAACCTCTGTAAGTGAATTTACAACAGACCAGATCATCATATCCTCATTTATTTTTCTCCATGGATTATTTAGTATTTCTTTTGAAAAGTTTACATAACAAATTCCTTCTATTGTATTGATTGAAATAATTCTTGTTTGCTTAGGTATAAAGGTATTTAAAATTTTATTTCTAGGACCTTTTATCAATTCCTCAACAATTAGTTTCTCTTCTCTTTGCTCAGAAGAAACAATAACACGTCTTTCGACAGTTAAGGCATCATTTTGAGGATTACCAAAGTATAATTTTAATTCATATCTTCTCTTGTCAGGTACTGGTGCAATAGGTATTTGATTTTTGTTAAAATCATCATTATGCCTTATGTTTGTTAAAGCATATGTCAATGCAATAACTAATAATAACAAAATTAATACTTTATAAAGAATTCTCAAATTACTACCTCCTATAAAATGTTAACCATTCAAACCAATATTTTGGGGTAAATATATATAAAATGTTGTTCCTTTATTTAATTGACTTATTACTTCTATTTTCCCTTGATGAAGTTCTATAATTTGCTTTGTTATTGCTAGTCCTAATCCGGTACCTCCAGTTTTTCTTGCTCTTGCTTTATCAACTCTATAAAATCTTTCAAATATATAAGGTAGACTCTCCTCAGGTATACCAATGCCATTATCTTGAATCTTTATAATTACTTCATCATGTTCTGTATATAGGGATATTTTGATTTTTCCACCTTCAGGAGTATATTTTATAGCATTATTGATAATATTTGTTAGAGCTTGTTGAATTTTAATTCGATCTAGTTGAATTTGTACTTTTTCTAAATTAACAAAATCTATATCAATTTGTTTCTTATCTGCTAAAGGTTTTAGTGGACGTATTAATTTTTCTAGTAA
Organism: Crassaminicella thermophila; assembly: GCF_008152325.1. Taxonomy (GTDB): domain Bacteria; phylum Bacillota; class Clostridia; order Peptostreptococcales; family Thermotaleaceae; genus Crassaminicella_A; species Crassaminicella_A thermophila. The sequence goes on along the minus strand of NZ_CP042243.1, from coordinate 1,369,962 downwards.
ATAATTAACATATGTAACTTGATAATCTAGTTCTAATTTTCCTTTATCTATATCTACTAATGCTAGTAAGCTTTCTATAATCCTGTCTAATCTATCTACTTCCGAAGCGATATCACTAAAAAATTCTCTATAAGTTTTAGGATCTACCTTTTCTTGATGTAATAATGACTCTGACAACAATTTCATTGCACTCAAAGGTGTTCTTAATTCATGAGATACATTAGCAACAAATTCTTTTCTTTGTTTATCTACTTGAGATAATTTGGTACTCATCATATTAAATGCACCTGCGAGATTTGTTAATTCATCATTTCCTATAATCTCTACCTTTTGTTCTAAATTACCATTATACATTTTTTTTATGCTATCTGTAAGTTTTTCTATTGGATTAGCAATAACATGAGCAAATACAAAGCTAATAAATCCAGTAATACCTACACATAATACAGACAATATCATATAGCTCTTCATAATATTTTGAATTTTTCTATATATATCTTCAAGAGAAGACGAAATAAAAACCACACCATGCACTTGATCATTTAATACTATTGGAACAGTAACATACATGGTTCTTCCATATTCTTTTAAATTATATTCATTTGCAATACTTTTACCTTTTAAAGCTTCCTTTATTTCCCAATGTCCTAATTTTCTATCTTTTAATGCTTCATAAGCATCATGCACCACTATTCCTTTTTTGTTTATAATCATAACTCTTGATTTTATTTCTTTGCTATATTTTTTTATAATATGATCGATACCGTTCCTACTTCTATTTATGTCTATATGATAAGCAATAACTCTATCTGCAATAATATTCCCTTGTAATAAAAGACTACTCTTTTTCTCATCAATATAATTTTTATAAATAACTTCATTTATAAATAAACTAATCAAAAATAATGTAAGCATAATTAATAGTAAATAGGTGGAAACTAATTTCCACCTAATACTAATAAACTTTGTTCTTTGATCTAAAATAATAACCCACTCCCCACTTCGTTCGTATATACTCTGGCTGACTAGAATTTTTTTCTATTTTTTCTCTTAACCTCCTTATATGTACATCAACAGTCCGTAAATCTCCAAAGTACTCGTATCCCCAAATAGTTTCTAACAGTTCTTCTCTACTGTAAACTTTATTTGGATTCATTGCCAATAGCAACAATAAGTCAAATTCCTTTGCTGTTAAGTTTATTTCTTGATTCTTTAACGTTACTTTCCTCCCTAATGTATTGATTGTAAAATCATCAATTTTTATTAAATTTGTAGAAGAAGCTAATTCCCTCAATCCAACTCTTCTTAAAATTGCTTTTATCCTAGCTTTAAGTTCTAATATGTTAAATGGCTTGGTTAGATAATCATCTGCACCATATTCTAATCCTAAAATTTTACTTGAATCATCTCCCTTTGCAGTTAGCATAATAATAGGCACCATTGATTTTTCTCTTATTTTTTTGCATACTTCTAAACCGTCTATTTTTGGGCAACATTAAATCTAGAACAATTAAATCGTATTTATTTTCTAATGCCTTGTTTAATGCTTCAGCTCCATCTATTGCCGTATCTATAATATATTTTTCTTGTTCTAAGCTATATTTTAATCCTTTGATAAGAACAGGTTCATCATCTACAATCAGTAATTTCTGCGTCATAAAATCACCTCTTCAAATTTATTATAAATTCATATCCGTTTTTAAAATATGTTCTTATGAATATAATTTCCTATTCCTTATAAAAAGTATGTATCTCCTAAAAAAAGCTACCTCACTTTGGTAGCTATTGTAAAACTCTTTTTTCACCAACTCTTTTAGTAATTTTGTTTTGATCAAAATATTCTAATAATGGTAATGCATATTTTCTTGAAGTTCCTAAAATATCTCTAAATTGTGAAAGGGTTATAGCTCCATTCTCCTTAATAAATTTTTTGATTATTTCTAGTGCTTTATGATAATTTTGAACATGTATAAGAATATCTTCATTAAGCTTTATTAAACAATTTCGTTCTATAAGTGCATGTAAAACTTGACTATATTCCTTTTCTTTTTTGACATTTTTCAGAAATTCTTTTATTGATGGAGTATTAAAACCACTATCTAAATATATCTTCTCTATTTGATTTTTTATTTTTCTTTGTTCTGGTGTATATTCAATCTGAAAATGATAAAGTGCAATATCATTTTTAGACTGCTTTATGGTTTTATCCTGAATAAAGTAATCAATTATTTCATCATATAATTTTGTCTTTATATTAGGTGTTACTTTGGTTCTAAGTTCTTCTTTACTCATACCAAATTTTAATGGATTCTTTTTGTGATAATTATTTAAAGTATTTATTATTTTTTCTTCTACTTCCTCTAAATAGAATCTGTGTACAATAATATTTCCTAAAAATTTTATCAATACTTTTTCATGCACAAGAGAATCTATAATTTTATTAACTACTTCTTCTCTAAGTCCTGTCTTCATTGCAAAGAAACGACTCGTCTCAAATTTATCACTGAATCGTTTTATATATTGCTCAATAATTTGCTCCGGTCTTCCTTCTTCTTTAAGCTTTAACTGTCCTAAGATTTCATTTCTAAATCTTTTATGCTTCATAGGATTTGGATCTAAAATAATACCTCCTCCAATAGTCTCCATTGGTGAATAAAACCTTATTACAAAATGATCCCCTCTTTTTGAAACAATTTTTTCTTCTAGTCTTAGTTGTGCATAACAACTTTCTCCTGGTTTTAGTTCTTCTCGATCTAATAACACAATTCTACACAAAATTTCACTCGTACCATGATATAACCTTAGTCTGCTCCTATTTTCCAAAATTCTTTTTGCACTTTTTAATAAGTTAACTTTTACATCCAACATCATAGTTGGTTTCATCGAATTGCACGGAGCCAATACATCTCCTCTCTTTATTTCATCTTTTTTTATATTTGCTAAATTAATTGCAACCCTCTGTCCTGCATAAGTTTTTTTTACATTATAACCATGCACTTGTAAGCTTCTAACTCTTGTTTGTATTCCTAATGGATAAATAGTTAAAAAATCCCCTTCCATTATTGTTCCTTCGATCTGTGTTCCTGTAATAACAGTACCAAACCCTGCTATTGAAAAAACCCTGTCTATTGGTACTCTAAAAGGAAGATTTACATCCTTTGTTTCTGTCTCTTCTGTCATACTATCAATTAATCTTGTTAGTTCTTCTAATCCTTCTCCATTTATAGCTGATACAGAAACGATAGGTGCTTTTTCGAGAAAAGTACCTTTTATTTTTTCATTAATTTCTTCTTTTACAAGTGTTATCCACTCAGCATCTACCAAATCTGTTTTTGTTAATACTATAATACCTTTTTTAACTTCTAAAATAGATAGGATATCCAAATGTTCTTGGGTTTGAGGCATAAATCCTTCATCAGCAGCAATAACCAATAATACAATATCTATTCCTCCAACTCCTGCAAGCATATTCTTAATAAACCTTTCATGGCCTGGTACATCAACAATACCCGCTCTTCTTCCACTTGGTAAGTCAAAATGGGCAAATCCTAACTCTATCGTGATGCCTCTTTTCTTTTCCTCAATTAATCTATCTGCATCTATTCCAGTTAATGCTTTAATCAATGTCGTTTTTCCATGATCAATATGACCTGCTGTACCAATAATAACATGCTTCAAATTATTCACCCCCAGTTGCTTAATATATTAACTATCCCCTCTACAATCATATTAAATTCATTTTCATCTATAGTTCTAACATCCATTAATACTCTATCTTCACTTATCCTTGTTATTATAGGTGTTTTATTGTTTCTTAACATCTCCTCAAATTTATTAATCGATAGAAATTTTGGCTTAATGCTTATCAAAATCGTTGGCAGTTTTTCTAAAGGCATTGAACCTCCTCCGACTTGAGAAAAACCATTAATTTTTTCAATGAAACAATTTTTTATATTTTCATTCAATCGCTTATATAAAAGATCTGCTTTTTGCTTAATTTCTTCTAAACTTATTGTTAACATACGAAGAGTTGGTATTTTTCTTAAAGCTTCTTTTTCATTTAAATATAATCTCAATGTTCCTTCTAAAGCTGCCAATGTCAGTTTGTCAACTCTAAATGCTCTCGTAATTGGATTTTTTTTCATCTGATCAATATACTTCTTTTTACCAACAATAATTCCTGCTTGAGGACCACCAAGCAATTTATCCCCGCTAAATGTTACAATATCTACTCCCATTGTAATGCTTTCTTGAACTGTCGGTTCTTTGCAAAGCCCAAATCGTGAAAAATCTACAAAAGTACCACTTCCAATATCTTCAATAATCGGTATATTGTATTTTTTACCTAAAACTATCAAATCCTTTAAATCAACCTCTTGAGTAAATCCAATTATCTTATAATTGCTCGTATGTACTTTCAATAATGCAGCAGTCTCTTCGTTTATTGCATCTTCATAATCTAAAAGATGGGTTTTATTTGTTGTTCCTACTTCAACAAGCTTTGCACCGCTTTGCAACATAACATCAGGAACTCTAAATGCCCCTCCAATTTCTACTAGTTGCCCTCTCGAAACAATTACTTCTTTATTTTTTGCTAAAGTTCCAAGCACAAGTAACACCGCAGCTGCATTATTATTAACAACCATAGCAGATTCAGCACCTGTCAATTTAGATAGAATACCTTCAACATGAGCATATCTAGATCCTCTTTTACCAGATTTTATATCAAATTCTAATGTAGAATAGCTACTAGCTACATCCCACACATCTTTCTTTATTGATTCACATAATAAGGCTCGTCCTAGATTTGTATGTAATACAACGCCTGTTGCATTAATAACTTTTCTCAAATTTATCATATTTTTATTATTTATGCTATTAACAATATTTTCAAGAAGTTCATCATAATCTATTTTAAAGGTATCAACATCACAATCTTTTAACTTTATAATTTTTTTTCTAATTCGGTCAATATTTTCTCTTACAGATTCTACTATTATAGTTCTAGATACCTTTTCTCCTAAACTTTTAATTTGCTCTTTATTTAGTAAATCATCTACCTTTGGAATTTGGGCGAATAAATCTCTTTTTTTAGACATAATTATCACTCCGATTATTAATTTTTGCCATTACATCCATTATTCTCTACAATCACTTAAAATTATACCATATAATTTAGTATGGTTTATACGAAAAAATATACAAGATATATTTCATTTTTTATAATTTTTAGATTTTTCTGATTATATATTGATTGGAATATAACAATATTTTATAATTAATATAAGTCAAATTATTTTTTTACACTCATTTTCTATTCTTAAGTTGAATATTTTAGTATAAGGAGGTGCTGAGTTGTCAATATTAAAAATGTAGTTTATTGTATTTAAATCTAAATGAAAAAGGAGGTTTTTTATGGAGGGTTTATCTAGCTTAATTGGTGCGATAGGTAGTTTTGCATGGGGACCTATCATGATTGTGTTTTTGGTAGGTACTGGTTTTGTTCTTACACTTGGCACAAAGGTTATTCAATTTAGAAAACTAGGGTATGCTTTTAAATTGCTTTTCTCAAAAGAACATGCTAATGATGGTGATATTACTCCTTTCCAAGCACTTATGACTTCTCTTGCTGCAACAATTGGTACTGGTAATATTGCAGGTGTTGCAACAGCTATCGCTGTTGGTGGACCCGGTGCAGTTTTTTGGATGTGGATAACAGCTGCTGTTGGTGGCGCAACAAAATTTGGTGAAGCATTACTTGCAATTAAATATAGAATTACAAATGAAAAAGGTGAAAAATCTGGCGGACCTATGTACTATGCTAGTAAAGGTATGGAAGAACGATATGGTGGAAATTGGAAATGGCTAGGATGGTCTTTTGCTTTATTTGGATTCATTGCTTCTTTTGGTATTGGAAATATGGTTCAAGCAAACTCTGTTGCTGCTTCCCTTTATACTTCTATAGGCCTTTCTCCTATCATATCTGGTATCATCATCGCTATTGCTACAGGATTAGTTGTTGTAGGTGGTATTAAGAGTATAGCAAAGGTTACAGATAAAATTGTTCCAGCTATGGCTGTAATCTATGTTATTGGTTCATTAATAATCCTATTTAGTAAAACATCTATGATTCCTACTGCTTTTAGCATGATATTCTCAAATGCATTTAATGCAAATGCTGTTGGTGGGGGCTTTATCGGAACTGTGGTACGTATGGGAGTTGCTCGTGGTGTATTCTCAAACGAAGCAGGTCTTGGTAGCGCACCAATTGCCCACGCAGCTTCTAAGAACAATGATCCAGTAAAACAAGGTATCATCGGTTCACTTGGTTCTTTCTTAGATACATTAGTTGTATGTACTATGACTGCTTTAGTTATTCTAGTATCTGGTATTGTTACTATCGGTAGTGATGGCCTTATGACTGTTAGAGACAATCTTACTGGTGCAGCTTTAACAACTACTGCATTTAGTGAATCACTCCCTAGTTTTGGTGCATTCATCGTTTCCTTTGGATTAATTTTCTTTGCATTCTCGACAATACTTGGATGGTATTATTATGGTTCTAAATGTTTAGAATATATTGCTGGAGTAAAAGCTGTTGAAATTTACAAATGGATTTGGGCTATACTATGTTTTGTAGGAGCAACTGCAAAATTAAATATTGTTTGGAACTTATCAGATGCATTTAACGGCCTTATGGCAATACCAAACTTAATTGCACTACTAGCACTTAGCCCTGTAATCTTTAAGATGGCTCAAGAATATGAAAAGAATCAAAAAGAACTTAGTTAAGTAAGATAAAGCATCCAAATGGATGCTTTATCTTACTTTTATATAAACATCTTCTTTTTTAACAACTTCTCCAACTACAGCAAAATCTGTAATAAGCTTTCTTTCGTAAAAGTCAAGCAAGTCTTTTAGACTATCTTTAGGAACGGATATTAGCAATCCTCCTGACGTTTGAGGATCAAATAAAATATCCTTCATATAAGTTGAAATACTCTCATCAAAGAATACATGACCTTCTAAATAAGCTTCATTACTATAAGTTCCTGCTGGAACAAGTCCCATATTTGCATAATCTATAGCACCTTCAATAATTGGTATATTATTAGAATTTATAATTAATGTAACATTACTAGCTTTTGCCATTTCATATGCATGTCCTAAAAATCCAAATCCTGTAATATCAGTACAAGAGTTTACACTTGCAATTTTCATTCCTGCTGCACCAATATTATTTAAACTTGACATAACAAACATAACCTTTTGTATCAAGTCTTCTGAAAGCATTCCTGCTTTTATAGCTGTGTTTAAAATCCCTGTACCTAATGGTTTTGTTAGAATAAGCATATCTCCAGGCATTGATAAATTATTACTTATTACTTTATCAGGAGATACAATACCCGTAACAGATAATCCATATTTTGGTTCATTATCATCTACACTGTGTCCTCCTACTAACAATGCTCCTGCTTCTTTTACTTTATCTGCACCTCCTTTTAATATTTCTGTAAGAATATTCATTGACAGACAAGTAGGAAAACACACAATATTCATTGCTAATATTGGCTCTCCACCCATTGCATATACATCACTTAAAGCATTTGCTGCTGCAATTTGACCAAACATGTACGGGTCATCTACAATTGGTGTAAAAAAGTCTAGTGTTTGTATAATAGCTGTATTATCATTTAGCTTATATACTGCTGCATCATCAGAAGTTTCTAGCCCAATCAGTAGATTCTTGTCATCAATTTTAGGCAAATGACACAAAACTTGTGCCAAGGTCTCAGGACCTATTTTGGCTGCTCACCCAGAAGTTCTGCTCATTTCTGTTAATCTTGTTAAAGCCATGGTTATCACCCCCATCTTCTGTCATCATATAGTTTATGTTACCATATTTTAAATATCCTATCAATTTAAACAAATATGTTCCTTAATCGCACTAAATTTTTTATCTCCTATTCCTGATACCTTCTTAATATCCCTTATATCTTGAAATATACCATTATTTTGTCTATATTCGATAATTCTTTTAGCAAGGCTTTCACCTATCCCATCTAAGCTCTCAAGTTCAGCTTTTGAAGCTGTGTTTATATTAATCTTATCTGATTTTATTGATGCTTTAGCTACACTTCCTGAAATATTTATTGATGTAAGATTCTCTCCTATTTTCGGTACATATATCTGCTCACCATCTATTAAAATTCTTGCCATATTTACTTGTTTTCTATCTGCAGTATTTAACAGTCCACCTGCCAATGTCACTGCATCAACTACTCTATCTCCTTCTTTTATTTTTACAATTCCAGGTCTTCTAACTTCTCCACAAACATCTACAATAATCAATTTTTCTTTTTTAGAAATAGTTATATCTGTCTTTTTAATATCTTCATCTATTTCTTTAGTTTCTTCCATTTCATGCTCAAAAACAATTTCCTTTGATTCATTATAATAGTATTTACCTACTATTATAAATAACATAATAATAACAAATGTAGAAATTATAACAAATTCACGTTTCGTAAGCTTATTCATAAAATCACCTCAATATCATTTCTTAACTTTCATAATTGTTATTGGTATATTTGTCATTTAGTTTATTTGTTATTCACATATAGTAATATTTTTCCCCTCATTTTCCTTAAATTTTTTTTGTTTTTTTGTTATACTAATAAAGTAACTTTTTATTAATGAGGTGAATTATGAAAAAATTTGTATTAATTCTTACAATCATATTCTTACTAATAAACTCTGCGTTATACCCCGCATTTGCTATAACATTGTATCCTACAATTACAGCTCCAAGTGGAATTTTAATTGATGCTGATACTGGTGATGTTTTGTTTGAAAAAAATGCTCATATGCAAATGTATCCAGCTAGTACAACAAAGATTATGACAGCAATTCTTACATTAGAAAATGCAAATTTACAAGATAAAGTTATAATCGATAAAGATACACCTTTTACTGATGGTAGTAGAATATATGTCATAGAAGGAGAAGAATTCACTGTAGAACAGCTCCTTTATGCATTATTAATTGATTCGGCTAATGATGCTGCTGTAGCATTAGCTAAGCATATTTCTGGTAGTATAGAAGAGTTTGCTAAATTAATGAATAAAAGAGCAAAAGAAATTGGAGCAAAGAATACTCACTTTGTAAATCCTAATGGATTGCCAAATGATAAACATGTTACAACAGCCTATGATTTAGCAATAATTGCTAGGCATGCTATGACTATACCAAAATTTAGAGAAATTGTTAAAACCGTAAGATATCAAATTCCACCTACAAATAAACAAACTGAAACACGTTACTTAAAAAATTCCAATAGATTCCTTTGGGGTGTCGGACCTAGAAATAAAATCTTATATAATGGAAAATCAGTTGATATAAAATATAATATCATTGACGGCATAAAAACTGGATATACTGTTTTAGCACAACAATGTCTTGTCACATCAGCAAAAAAAGATGGTCATAGATTAATAAGTGTCATATTAAAAGCTAAAGGAAAAAATATTTATTTAGATTCAAGAACACTTATAGATTATGGTTTTGAAAATTTTAAATTTATTAAAATAACTGATGCAGGAAAAAAAGTCAAATCTATTCCCATCAAAAATGGTACAGAGAAAACTATAGATTTGATTACACAAAATAATCTATATAAAACTATTCCTAAAAATGAAAACTTAAATTCTATAGATAAAATTGTTAAGATAAATAAAAATATATCAGCACCTATACAAAAAGGACAACTCCTTGGGAAAGTTATTTTTAAATCTAATGAAAAGAATTTGGGAGAAGTTAACTTAATTGCTGCTAAGTCTATTGAACAAAAAAAAGGCATCACGTCTATTTTTTATTTTGATGATAAAAAAAGATCATTACTTCATTATTTCCTTATTATCTTTCTCATTTATATTATATGGAGAACTATCGTAACAATCATTCGCTTAAGAAAGAGAAAAAATAAACTTCTTAGAAAAAGAAGATTGGCTAGAAAAAATAAAAAATATTTTTATTAATAGATCTTTAATTTTTTAATCTATTTACAATCTCAAGGAGGTTATGCTATGCACAAAAAATTATTTATTCCTGGACCTGTCAACGTTTCAGAAGATGTACTACAAAAAATGGCGACCCCTATGATCGGTCATCGAACAAAAGCTGCATCTATTTTACAGAAAAATATTTCTGAAAAAATGATGCAACTTATGTATACGAAAAAACAAATCATGCTATCTACTTCTTCTGGTAGCGGCCTAATGGAAGGAGCAGTACGTTCATGTACTAGAAAAAAAGCAGCAATTTTCTCTATAGGTGCTTTCGGAGATAGATGGTATAAAATGGCGATTTCTAACAATGTACCTGCGGATAAATTTTCTTCAGGGTGGGGTAAACCAACTACACCTAATATGGTAGATGAAGTTCTATCTACAGGAAAATATGACTTAATTACAATTACACATAATGAAACATCTACAGGTGTTATGAATCCAATCGAAGAAATCTCAGAAGTTATTAAAAAATATCCAGAAGTTATCTTCTGTTTAGATACTGTTAGTTCAATGGGTGGAACAAAAATTGAAGTAGATAAACTAGGTGTTGATATTTGTATTACTTCTACTCAAAAATGCCTAGGTTTGCCTCCTGGAATGGCAATTTGCTCAATCTCTGAAAAAGCTATAAAATCAGCTAAAAAAGTAGAAAATAGAGGCTTTTATTTTGATTTATTAGAAATGTATAAATACATACAAAATAAAGATCATCAGTATCCATCTACACCTTCTCTATCTCATATGTTTGCTCTTGATTATAAACTAGACAAAATTTTAGAAGAAGGATTAGAAAATCGATTTAAACGCCATCTTGAAATGGCAAAATATGTTCGATCATGGGCTAAAGAAAAATTTGAATTATTTGCAGATGAAAAATATGCATCTAACACTTTAACAACAGTAAAGAACATAAGAAATATTTCTGTTTCTGATCTAAATAATAAATTAGCTAAACATGGCTACATGATTTCTAATGGATATGGAGATCTAAAAGAAAAGACATTTAGAATTGCTCACATGGCAGATACAACATTAGATCAGATAAAAGAATTATTGTCACTAATAGATAAAATTTTAAACATATAAACATCTAAAATAAATATCCACCAGCTAAGCTGGTGGATATTTATTTATCACAAACTCTAATTTCATCAAGGTAATTATATATTGTATATCTAGACACACATAAAACTTTTGCAACATAATCTATTGCACCCTTAATCAAAAATGCCCCTTGTTTATCTAATTTTTTAACCACATTAACTTTTTCTTCCTTGTTCATATATGCTACAGGTTTTCCTAATTTACTTAGCGTATTAGATACAATATTGCTTAATACATCATTAACACTATTCGTTATATTATCTTTTATCTCTTCCTCATCTTCTGTTTGTATAATTTCACTAATAGCATTTTGTGCAACAATTAATGTAGACATATCAAAGTTTATACACAATAAACCAATTATACTTGCATTTTCATCCTTAATAAACATAGTACTTGACTTTAATACTCTTCCATCTGTTGTTTTTCCAGTATAATTAATAATATTCTCATCTATATCTCCCTTTTGAATAGCTTTTAAAGCTTCTTCAGTTATTGGGCTACCTATGCTTCTTCCTGTCACATGTCCATTTTCTATAGCAATAATTGAACTTTTAGAACCATAATAATCATGTAATACAACTTCACAATTTTTCCCAAAAGTTTTCGCTATTCCTTCTACTATAGGAATCATAGCTTTTAATATTGGATGTATTTTCTTTTCCATGTAGCCCTCCTTCATTATTTTATTACTATGTTTACCAATTTTTTAGGTACTACAATAACCTTAATAATTTGTTTACCATCTATCATTGCTTTAATTTTAGAATTTGAAAGAGCTTCTTTCTCTAACTCTTCTTTTGTAGCTGATGATGAAACTTCAATTTTTTCTCTAACTTTTCCATTAATTTGTATTACAATTTCGACTTCATCTTTTACAATAGCAGTTTTTTCATATATAGGCCATTCAATTGTATGAACACTTGAATTATATCCTATGTTGTGCCACAATTCTTCAGTAATATGCGGTGCAAAAGGTGCTAATAATATAATGATAGTTTCTAAAGCTTCTTTTAATAAAGTCTTATTACATGCTTCTCCTAATTCCTTATACTTATAAACTTCATTTACAAGCTCCATAATTCCACTAATAGCAGTATTAAAGTTAAATCTTTCTTCAATATCTTCTGTTACCCTTTTGATCGTCGTATGAATCATATATCTTAATTGTTTATCTTCCTTTGTTTTTACTACTTCACCTTTAGCATCTCCTACAAAATCTTTTAATTCATCAATAACTCTCCATACTCTGTTTAAAAATCTATAGCAACCCTCTACTCCTGCATCACTCCACTCAAGGTCTCTATCAGGTGGTGCTGCAAAAAGAATGAATAATCTAGCTGTATCTGCACCATATTTATCTATAATTTCCTTAGGACTTACTACATTTCCTTTTGATTTTGACATCTTTGCACCATCTTTTAGTACCATTCCTTGAGTAAGAAGGTTCTTAAATGGTTCTGAAACAGGAGAATATCCTAAATCATACAATACTTTTGTAAAAAATCTAGCATAAAGCAAATGTAATATCGCATGTTCTACACCACCAATATATTGATCTACATCCATCCAATATTTTGCTTTATCGTATCCAAATACTTTTTCATTATTTGAAGGATCTGTATATCTTAAAAAATACCATGAAGAATCTATGAAAGTATCCATTGTGTCTGTTTCTCTTCTTGCAGCTTGACCACATTTTGGACATGTAGTATTCATAAATTCCTTACTAGTTGTTAAAGGTGATTCTCCTTTTCCTGTAAATACAACATCTGTTGGTAGCTTTACAGGTAAGTCACTCTCATTTACTGGTACAATACCGCATGTATCACAATAAACTATCGGTATTGGCGTTCCCCAATATCTCTGTCTTGAAATTAACCAGTCTCTTAATCTAAAATTAACTGTTTTCTTTCCTAAATTTTCTTTTTCAAGATAGTTAGATATCTCAACAAGGGCTTCTTTACTATCTAATCCATCAAATTTTCCAGAATTGATCATTATTCCTTCATGAGTATACGCTTTTTCTAAATTACTTACATCTATGCTATCATCTTTTGGCTTAATTACAGGAATAATTTCAATATCATACTTTTTAGCAAATTCAAAGTCTCTTTCATCATGAGCAGGTACTGCCATAATAGCTCCAGTACCATAATCCATTAAAACATAATTTGCTATATAAATTGGTACTTTCTTTCCTGTTAAAGGATTAATTGCATATTTCCCTATAAACATTCCTTCTTTTTCTACATTTGTAGCTGTTCTTTCAATCTCCGATAAGTGTTGTAATTTATTTCTAAAATCTACTACTTTCTGTTCGTATTCTGTACCCACTGTTAAATCCTTTACATAAGGGTGTTCAGGAGCTAACACCATATAAGTCACACCATAAAGTGTATCTGGTCTAGTAGTAAAAACATTTAGTATCTTATCAGAACCATCAATTTTAAACTCAACTTCTGCTCCCACACTTTTTCCAATCCAATTTTTTTGCATAGTTTTAACTTTTTCTGGCCATCCTTCTAATTTTTCTATATCTTCTAGTAGTTTTTCTGCATAATCTGTAATTTTAAAATACCATTGATCTAATTCTTTTTTCCCTACCAAACTATCACAACGTTCACATCTTCCACCAACTACTTGCTCATTAGCTAAAACTGTTTCACAAGAAGGACACCAGTTTACTGCATACTGTTTCTTATAAGCAAGTCCGTTTTTATAAAATTGCAAGAAAATCCACTGTGTCCATTTATAATAATCAGGACAACAGGTAGCAACCTCTCTATCCCAATCATAACTAATTCCTAGCTGCTTTAATTGCTCTCTCATTTCTTCAATATTTTCTAATGTCCATTTATTTGGATGAATTCCATGCTTTATTGCTGCATTTTCAGCAGGTAGTCCAAAAGCATCCCACCCCATAGGATGAAGCACATTATATCCCTTCATTTTCTTAAATCTAGCAATAACATCTCCTATAGAATAGTTTCTTACATGCCCCATATGAAGTTTTCCAGATGGGTATGGAAACATTTCCAATACGTAGTATTTTTCTTTTTCATTTTCATCTGTCTTAAACATTTTTTCTTTTTCCCACTGTTCTTGCCAATTTTTCTCAATTGTTTTAAAATCGTACTTTGACATATGTATATCCTCCTATATATTTAAAATTTTGAAATAGCAAATTAAAAAAAGTACCTTGAAAAATTCTAGTCCCAAATAGGGACGAGGAATTCCCCGCGGTACCACCCTAATTGACATTGTTATGTCCTCTTTAGTAGTTTTTAAAGGTAACTAACCTATGCAATGTGAGGCAAGTTCAAAAGTTATCTTTGTCGATTCACACCACCCACCGACTCTCTTAAAAAGACTCACTATCTACTACTCCTCAAATTTCATATTTATTTTTTGTAATATTTCTTAGAATTTTATAACTATTATAAATGCTTTCTTATAAATTGTCAACATTTACACATAACGCATCCTTCCAAACTCTTTCTATACCATAAAAATTTCTTTCTTCTTCTATAAAAAGATGTACAACTACATTTATATAATCTAATAATATCCATCTACCATTATCATAACCTTCTTTATGATCTAGTTGTATTCCTTTTTCTTCCATTCTTTTTTGTATTTCATCTGCCATTGCTTTTACCTGTCGAGTAGACGTCCCATGAGCAATAACAAAATAATCTGCAAAGCTTGAAATATTTCTAATATCTAATATATTAATATCATGTCCTTTTTTTTCATCTATCCCCTTTGCAATTTCAAAAGCAATTTCTCTAGAAGTTTCAATCATATATAACCTCCTAATTCTTCTGTATATATTATCTGTTTTTTATTAAAAAGATATAAGTCCTAATATAGCAATATAAGCAATATACAATACAAAAATTAATAATCCATGCTTCCTATCAACCTTTCTTCTAAAAGTACCACATAAAACCAATATACACATCAAAAGAAATGACATTGGAATATCTAAAATCAATGTTTGTGGTACATTTACTAATGTTTTATTAAAAATTTCAATATTCCTTATTGAAATCATTAATCCTTTATTAGATATAATTGAAGATGCACCTAAAACCATAGTAATATTTAATACATTTGCTCCTATAATATTTCCTACAGATATTCCTTGATGCCCTTTTATGGTTGCAGTGATTGACGTAACAAGTTCAGGTAATGAAGTTCCAAGAGCAATTAATGTTAAACTTACAACTTGCTTAGGGATGTGGAGAATATTTGCAATTCGCACGCCATTATCTACTAACAATTTAGCACCTATAATAACAGCAAAAGCTCCTACAACAAATTTAGCAATATTAATAAAGATATTATAACATCCTATATTGTGATGTTTCTTAAATGAATTTGATGTATCAGCATTGTTAAATTCAAAGACATTTATTATTATATAAATTATTAAAAATAATATCAACATAAAACCTTCAATTTTAGTTAACACTTTATCATTAGCAAAATAATAAAAACATAATAAAGAAAAAATCATCATAAAACCTTTAATACTAAAAAATTTTCTTCGTACTTGAATAGGAGAAATAAAAGCACACAATCCTAATACTAAACCAATATTACATATTGTTGACCCTATTGCATTCCCGATAGCCATCTCTGAATAGCCTTCTACTACAGCTATAGTAGATACAAAAAACTCTGGTAATGTTGTAGCTAAACTGACAATAGTAGCACCTACTAAAATATTCGGAACTCCTGTTGTAATAGCTATCCATACTGCAGCATCTACAAACCAATTCCCTCCTTTAATTATTATTATCAATCCTACAAAAAACATCACATATACGAATAAGTTTTCCATAATATCCTCCCAAATATATTTTATTACTATATATACAATATATTTTTATAGGATATTACACGATAAAATAATAAAAAATAGCCACAGTACTTTTTTACCGTAGCTATCTTTCTAGATCACTTCCAACAATTATCGTAATATCAGCTTTTGCTTCCATATTTATATCTATTTCTATTTCTTTTACTCCTAATAAATCTGCAATTTTTTTTGTATCATCTAATTTGTTTTTTCTATCGTATATATGCGTCTGACCGTATTTAATTCCTTTTACATTACTTATATTTATTACATTATAGCCCTCTTTTCTCAACTTATTAGCTATTTTTGTTGCTAATCCACTTATATTGGATCCATTTAAAACTTCAATAGTAGTTTTTTTTAAATCAGTATCCTTTTTTGTATTTACATTTTTTGTTCTATCATATGTCTCATTAAATATTTCATCAATAATTATTTGAAGCTTATTCATATCAGGAATATAATACCATAAACCATTTATTAATTTTGATTCTCCAGGAATCGTAATCATATTTATATCCTCTAATTTTATATCCTTAGCTTGAAGTGCATATGAAGTCATAGTAGTTATAGGCATATTCGTATCAACATAAGTATTAAAAGTCTTTACAAGTTTAGGTAATTTAGTAATTATTTGTGGTTTTAATAGTTTATCTGCTAATGCTGTTAAAAAAGTGTGTTGTGCATCAATTCTTCCTAAATCTTGATTTATATATCCCTTTCTAAACCTTAAAAACTGCATTGCTTTATTACTGTCTAGCACTTGCCTTCCTTTTTTTAAATTGATTTTTAATGGCGGATCTGCTTTTGGATCATAATAGTGCATATCCATTGGCACATCAACTTCTACGCCCCCTACATCATCTACAATTTTTGCTAAACCTGTATAATTAATTTTTACATAATAATGAACTGGTACACCTAATAAATCTTTTACTGCTTTCATAGAAAGATTTATCCCACCATATACATGAGCATGATTAATTTTATCTTTCTTTGTACGCCCTCTAATAACAGTTCTTGTATCCCTTGGAATTGAAATAAGATCTATTTTTTTAGTATCAGGATTAAATGTAGCTAACATAATTGTATCTGTTCGTGCATACTTACTACTCTTAGAATCTTTTGCATCTACACCTACAATTAATACATTTACTCTCTCCTTTTTCTTAGGTAAGGCATCTTCACTAACAGGTTTCTCATGAGAATAACTATCTCCTTTGCTAATACTATTTAAAAAAATATATGTTCCTGATGTCATTACAACTACAAAACATATAAATGCTATAATTAATACTTTTAAAAATTTTTTCATTATCTCACTCCTATCAAAATACTTCCTTCTGTAATAGGAGAAAATTTCTAGCAAAAATTGTGTTTGGATGTAGAAGTTCTCCTTTTAAAATCACATAATTTATCGTATTGTCAAAAGCCATTAAAGTAGCCTTATCTAAATTAGATAAAGCTACTTTTCTTATATTTTCTATTCCCCTAAAATTTCTACTTGGCTCAATATAATCTGCTAAATATATTATTTTTTCAAGAGTAGTCATATTTTCTTTTCCTGTTGTATGAAATCGAATTGCACTAAGAATTTCAGCGTCTTTAATACCAAATTCTCTTTTAGCAAGTTCGGCTCCAACAAAACCATGTAACAATTGAATCTGATGATTCGACACACTATCTATTAGTATACCAAACTGCATAGCATAATTCAATAACATCTCATCATCAAAATCTTTTGCACAATCATGAACTAATCCTGCTATACTTGCCTTTTTATCGCAAACATTATATACTTTTGCCAATTTTATAGCTACTTGTTGAACACCTAAAGAATGTAAATATCTTTTTTTTGTTAATCTCTTCTGCAAAACTTCTTTTATTTTCTCAATATCTAACACTTCTTTACACTCCTCTATTCATATAACTTATTTTTATATATATAATACTCTACAGATTCTGGTAATAAATACTTTATAGATTGACCTTCCTTCACTCTATTTCTTATATCAGTTGAGGATATAGCTAAAGCTGGCAAATTAATCTTTCGAATTAACGCATTATATTTGTTTTGAAATTCTTTTATTTTTGCATCAACATGAGACAATTTAAGTCCAGGTCTTGTTGCAGCAATAAATTGACATAGTTGAGTAAGTCTTTTTACATCTTTCCATGTATCTAATTCGCAGATTGCATCTGCACCTGTAATAAAATATAGTTCTGTATCTTCATGATAAATTTTTTTTAATTTTTCAATCGTATGTATTGTATAAGAAATTTTATTACTCTCCAATTCAATCTTTGATACTTCAAAATGTGGATTTGTAATAGTAGCCAAAAGGGTCATTAAATATCTATGTTTACTATCTGTTACACATAAATTTGACTTATGAGGTGGAATTCCTGCAGGTATAAAAATTACTTTTTCAAGATTATATTCACATCGAATTTGCTCTGCAATCACCAAATGTCCATAATGAATTGGATCAAATGTTCCCCCCATAATCCCTATTTTTGAATATTTTTCACTTGATTTATTCATTATATCTAGCGAACGAATAGACGACATATTTGTATTCCTCCAAAATATCACATAAAATTATAATATATAATTATTTTCGTAACTATATTATATATGATTATCAAATTTTAACAATAACAATCAATTAATTTTATATATTTTTACCTACACAAAAATCGAGCACATGCTCGATTTTATTTTGGTATTTGTATTTTGGGATTTTTCTTAGAAGGTCTATAAATCACAAATTTATTCCCAATAGCCTGAATAAATTCAGCCCTTGTTAGCTTTGCTACTTCATTAGCTGTCTCTTTTGTATCAAGAAGGCTATTTTCAAGTACATGAACCTTTACTAATTCTCTTGCTTCAAGTGCATCATTCATTTGTTTAATAAAGTTTTCTGTTATTCCACTTTTTCCTATTTGTGCTATTGGTTTAATCCCATTTGCTAAACCTTTTAAGTAACTTCTTTGTTTTCCTGTTAATAAATCAATTCTTTTCATTGAAACCTCCATTTTCCATCTAATCATAAAATTCAAACTCAAAATCAAATATTTTTACTGTATCTCCATCTTGAATCCCCAATTCCTTTAGTTTATCAACAATTCCTTTTTTAACAAGGAAATTTTGAAAATATCTTAGGGAATCCATATCATCAAAATTAGTTGAATAAAAAAGTTTTTCAATACGTTTTCCTTCAAGTATATAATAATTATTTTCTTTTCTAACAATTATTTCTTCTTGATCATTTTCCTGTATAGTATAATACTTAAACGTCTCTTCCTCTTCTACTACAGGTATTTCTTCTATTTCATCTAATCGCTTTGCAATATATCGTATTAATTCTTTTAAACCTTTACCAGTAGCAGCTGATACACCAAAAACTTCGTATCCTCTCTTATTCATTTCTTGTTCGAAAGATTTATAAACTTCTTCAGATTGAACTAAATCCATCTTGTTTGCTACAACTACTTGTGGTTTTTTAGAAAGTTTTTCTGCATATTGTCTTAGCTCACCATTAATTTTATCAAAATCGTCAATTGGATCTCTGCCTTCAATTCCTGAGATATCTACAACATGTACTAATAATTTAGTTCTTTCCACATGCCTTAAAAATTCTAATCCTAATCCTATTCCTTCATGTGCTCCTTCAATCAATCCAGGAATATCTGCTAATACAAAACTTTTGTTATCAACTTCAACTACACCAAGATTAGGTTTTATTGTTGTAAAATGATAATTTGCAATTTTAGGCTTAGCACTTGTTACAGTAGCTAAAATTGTAGATTTCCCTACATTTGGAAAACCTATTAGTCCTACATCTGCAAGTAATTTTAGTTCTAGAATAACCCATCTTTCATCTGGAAGACTTCCGCTTTCTGCAAAATTAGGCGCCTGTCTTGTAGAAGTAGCAAAATGGATATTTCCTTTACCTCCTTTACCTCCTTTCGCAATAACTGCTCGCTGCCCATTTTCAACTAAATCAGCAATAATAAGATTTGTTTTTTCATCTCTAACTATAGTCCCAGGTGGAACTTTTAAAACCAAATCTTCGCCATTTTTTCCAAACTGTTTTTTTCCCCTTCCATTTTCCCCATTTTGAGCAATATATTTTTTCTTATATCTAAAATCCATTAGAGTTCTTAATCCTTCATCTACCTCAAAAATTACACTTCCACCTTTTCCACCGTCTCCTCCATCTGGACCACCAGCAGGAACATATTTTTCTCTACGAAAGGAGACACATCCATCTCCTCCTTTTCCACCTTTTACAAATATTCTTGCCTTATCTACAAACATAATATCACCCTTAATAAAGTATTAAAAGCCAATTCAGTTAATATATTATTTCCAAACTTTTATTATTTATGTAACATAAAACCCATGCAATAAAGCATGGGTTTTTATAATTATTTTGCTGCAGCAACTTCTCTTGGATATACACTAACTTGCTTTTTATCTTTTCCTTTTCTTTCAAACTTCACAACTCCATCAATTTTTGCGAAAAGAGTGTCATCTCCACCTTTTCCTACATTATTCCCTGGATGGATTTTCGTTCCTCTTTGACGTACAAGAATACTTCCACTGCTAACAAATTGCCCATCTGCTCTTTTAACACCTAATCTTTTCGCTTCACTATCTCTACCGTTCTTAGAACTACCTACTCCTTTTTTACTTGCAAATAATTGAAGGTTAATATTAAATAACATCATTTACACCTCCTCGTCATAAAACTCAATATACTCTTGATACATTCCTTGCGTTCCTTTAATTCCAATGATCATTGTATCTAAAATTAGATTCGCTTTTTCTCTAATATCATTGGATAAATTATCCGGTAACTTACAATATAACCAACCGTCTTCTATTTCATATGCAATATCTATAGAAAGCAACTCATAAAGAGCCAACATAGTAGTTTGAGTAAGTATTGAAATACTTGCACACACAATATCACTACCATATTCAGCTGCATTAGCATGTCCTTCCACCGAATATTGCATTATGTTTTTTTCTTGATCTCGATAAATATGAATTTTGATCATATATCAATTTACCTTATCCATTGATTTTTTCAATTTTTATCTTTGTATAAGGTTGACGATGTCCTTGTTTCTTTCTGTAGTCTTTTTTTGCTTTGTATTTGAATACAATTATTTTTGGCGCTTTACCATTTTCTAATACAGTTGCAGAAACTTTCGCACCATCTACAACTGGTGCTCCTACAGAAAGCTTACCTTCTTTTGATAAAGCTAATACTTTATCAAATTCTACAGTTTCACCTTCATTTGCTTCTATTTTTTCAACAAATAAAGTATCTCCTTCTTGAACCCTATACTGCTTTCCACCTGTTTCGATAATTGCGTACATTTTTACACCTCCTCTAACCAGACTCGCCAAATACTAGGTAACAAGAGTTTTCTAACCCGATTTGTGCGGCTACCTACAGATACATATGATATCATATAAGCTATGAAAAGTCAACCATTATTCTTCAATTAATAACTTTATTAGTCTTTTTTCCTCATTACTTAAGTCTTTTCTATTTATATATTTTTTAAACATATCTGGTCTATTTTTCTTAGTAATATTTAATGCTTGAAGTTTTCTCCACTCATCAATTTTTTTATGATTTCCTGATAGCAAAATATCTGGCACTTTTAAATTTCTAAATTCACTTGGTCGAGTATATTGGGGATATTCTAATAATCCAGAGTAGAAAGACTCATCTATATAAGATTCCTCTTGTCCTAATACTCCGGGAATAAGTCTAGCAACTGCATCAATTACTACCATTGCAGGCAGTTCTCCTCCAGTCAATACATAATCACCAATAGAAATTTCATCTGTAACCCAATAATCTATAACTCTTTGGTCTATTCCTTCATAATGTCCACATATAAAAATTAATTTATTTTCTTTCGCAAGCTCCTTAGCTATATGTTGATTAAAAGTTTTGCCCTTTGGAGACATATATATTACTTTACAGTCTCTAGCATTTATAGCTTCCAATGCACTAAAAATTGGCTGTGCCTGCATAACCATTCCAGCTCCACCACCATAAGGGTAATCATCTACTTTTTTGTGTTTATCATTACTAAAATCTCTAATATTAATTATATTTATATCTAATATATCTTTCTCCCTAGCCCTTCCAATAATACTTTCTCCTAACGGATCTTCAAACATTTTAGGAAATAATGTTAAAACATCTATTCTCATTCTATCAGTCCTTCAATAGGTGTTACAATAATATACCCTTTTTCGATATTTACCTCTTTTATAAACGCTTCAACTGCTGGAATAAGTATAGTTTTTTTAGGATTTTTATGGTCTTCAATTTCATATAAATCCTGACCTGTATTTTGAATAACATTTTTTATAGTTCCAATTAATATTTTATCATTTGTATAAACTTTTAATCCTATTAAGTCAACAATAAAATACGTATCTTCAGGGAGTTCTCTTGCATCTTTTTTATCTATCATTAAATATTTAGTTTTACATCTTTCTGCCATATTTCTATCATCAATTCCCTTTAGTTTCAATATGACTAATTCATTTTTATATTTAACTTTTTCAATATAAAATTTTTCTTCTATGTTATCTCCCATATAAACCCAGTCTAATTCTTCAAATCGTTCTTTATAATCTGTTAATGGATATACTTTTACTTCCCCACGGATTCCTTGTGCATTTACGATTTGTCCTACCTTTAACAGCTTTGGCATCATTACCACCTACCTTTGCAAAGGTTCTTATATAATTTTTTACAACATTTTCTTTCAGTATACATAAAATTATATATTATAAAAGGATTAGGTACCCCTAATCCTTTTTAACTACTATTTAATCTTATTGAATAATCTCTACAACTACTCTTTTATTTTCTTTCGTAGCAGCAGCCTTAGCAACAGTTCTAATAGCCTTTGCTATTCTGCCTTGCTTACCAATAACTTTACCCATATCCTCTGGGGCAACTTTTAACTCTACAATTAGTGATTGTCTACCTTCTATTTCAGTAACAAAAACTTCATCTGGGTTATCCACCAAAGCTTTAGCAATTGTTTTTACTAATTCACCCATTTTTATACACCCCCTGAAAGCGAAACTATGCTTTCTTTGACTGCTCAAACTTTTCTATAACACCATATTTTTTAAACAAATCTCTTACAGTATCAGTAGGCTGAGCACCATTTTTTAACCACTTAATAGCCTTTTCGTCGTCAATTTTCACCTCTACTGGGTCTACAACAGGATTATAATATCCTAATTCTTCAATAAATCTTCCATCTCTAGGTGAACGAGAATCTGCAACTACAAGTCTATAGAAAGGCTTCTTTTTAGCTCCCATTCTTTTTAATCTGATTTTTACTGCCACTTTATTCACCTCCTTCAAAATCTATAATATATTTATTTTCCAAAGAATGGAAATCTTATTTTTCCACCCTTTTTCATACTTTTTTCCATGTCAGAAAATTGCTTCATCATTTTTTTTGTTTGAGCGAATTGCTTTAATAAACTATTAACCTTGTGTACAGGCATTCCACTTCCCTTAGCAATTCTTTTTCTTCTACTTCCATTAATAATAGAAGGATTTTTTCTTTCCTCTTTTGTCATAGATTGAATCATTGCTTCAATATGAATAAGTTCTTTATCATCAATTTCTAAATTTTTTAATTGTTTACTATTTACACCTGGGATCATCTCAAGCAATTGACTCATAGGCCCCATGCTCTTCATCTGCTGTAATTGATCCAAAAAGTCTTCAAAAGAAAATTCTTGACTTCTAATTTTCTTTTCTAACTCCATCGCTTTTTTTGCATCAAAATTTGCTTGAGCTTTTTCTATTAGACTTAAAACATCTCCCATTCCTAATATTCTCGAAGCCATCCTATCAGGATGAAAAGGCTCTAAATCACTTAATTTTTCACCCATTCCAGCAAATTTTATAGGCTTTTTTGTTACAGCCCTTACAGATAAAGCTGCACCACCCCTAGTATCACCATCTAACTTCGTTAGTATAACACCATCAATGCCCAATTTATCATTAAAGCTTTCTGCAACGTTTACAGCATCTTGCCCAGTCATTGCATCTACTACTAATAATATTTCTTGTGGATTTACTTCTGCTTTTATATTCTCTAACTCATCCATTAGATTTTCATCTATATGCAATCTACCTGCTGTATCTATAATAACCACATCATTACCATGCTGCTTTGCATGTTCAATACCTGCTTTTGCAATGTTTACAGGGTTAACCTTATCCCCCATTGAAAAAACTGGAATATCTAGCTGTTGACCTACAACTTGCAATTGCTTTATTGCAGCAGGTCTGTAAATATCTCCTGCAACAAGCAAAGGTCTTTTACCCATTTTTTTTAAATATCCACCTAATTTACCCCCTGTAGTAGTCTTACCGGCCCCTTGTAAACCTACTAACATATAAACAGTAGGAGGTTTAGAAGAAAAAGTTAATTTACTCTGGGTTGTCCCCATTAGTGCAGTCAATTCTTCATTAACTATTTTTATTACATGTTGCCCTGGTGTTAGGCTTTCCATAACTTCAGCCCCAACAGCTCTTTCCTTTACTTTATTAATAAAATCTTTTACAACTTTAAAGTTAACATCTGCTTCAAGAAGTGCTAATTTTACTTCTCTCATAGCTTCTTTTACATCTTTTTCAGTAAGCTTCCCTTTGCTTTTTAATTTTTTTAACGCACCTTGAAGTTTATCTGCTAATCCTTCGAAAACCATTTTCCCACCTCCTTGGGGGCTATTTTTCTAATATATCATAAGAAAGTCTTTTAATCTTTTTTATTTCTTCCTGTATTGAATCAATTACCTCACATAATTGTTTATTATTCTCTATTTTTTCAACAATATTTAATATTTCTTGTATCTGTTTTTTAGTAGTAATAAACTTATGAACTAAACCTAACTTTTTTTCATATTCAAATAGTAACTTTTCTGTCCTTTTTACCGTATCATACACAGCCTGTCTGCTAACACCTAATTGCTCTGATATCTCTCCTAAAGAAAGATCATGAGTGTAATATAGCTGCAATACTTCTTGTTGCTTTTTTGTCAATAATTGTCCATAAAAATCATATAAAAGATTCATTTGAAGGATTTTGTCAAACATAATAACACGTCCTATATAAGTGTAAAGGCTTTTTACTTTACAGATGTATTTTATACTACATTTGTTTTCTTGTCAACCTTTTTTTTAATTTTCTTCACCAAATAAAGCATTTACAAAATCTTGTGGAACAAATTTTTGAAGATCTTCCATGCCTTCCCCTACCCCAATAAGCTTAACAGGAATTTCCAATTCAGAACTAATAGCAAGAACAACGCCACCTTTAGCTGTTCCATCTAATTTTGTCAATACAACACCAGTAATATCCGTAACTTCTTTAAATATTTTAGCCTGCTGAATTGCATTCTGTCCAGTAGTAGCATCTAAAACTAAAAGTATTTCTTTTGAAGCATTTGGAAATTCACGATCCACAATTTTTGAAACCTTCCCTAATTCATTCATAAGATTTTTTTTATTGTGTAGTCTCCCTGCAGTATCACAAATTAACACATCTATCTTTCTTGCTTTTGCAGATTGAATAGCATCATATATAACAGCTGCTGTATCAGCACCTTCCTGATGCTTAATAACATCCACCCCTACTCTATTTCCCCAAATTTCTAATTGGTCAATAGCTGCCGCTCTAAATGTGTCTCCAGCTGCTAATAATACTTTTTTTCCTTGAGATTTGAATTTATGGGCAATCTTACCAATTGAAGTAGTTTTCCCTACACCATTAACCCCTACCATAAGAATAATTGCTGGAGATGGTTCTACATTTAAATCATGTGATTTTTCCATATCTAATATTTCAGTTAGAATTTCCTTTAATAATCCCTTTAAGTCTTCTGCCTCTGTAACTTTTCTTTCCTTTGCCATATTTCTTAATCTATCAATTATTTCCATAGTAGTTTGAACACCAACATCTGATGTAATAAGTATTTCTTCAAGTTCCTCAAATAATTCTTCATCTACTTTTTTATAAGCTCTTAAAACTTGATCTACCTTTCCTGCTATACCTTGTCTTGTCTTTGTTAAACCTTTTTTTAACTTAGCAAAAAAACTAATTTTTTCTTCGGTAGTTTCTATTTCTCCATCTTCTTTAATCTCTATTTTTTTCTCTTCTTGGACATTATCTAGTAATGAATTATCAAAATGATCTTTTTCTTTTATAATATCTCCTTCTATGTCTTTGCTTTTGTCTATACTTGTACTTTCTTGCTGTATATTTACCTTTTCTTCTTTCTCTTTTTTAAATTTAGATAAAAATTTTTTTAACACCTTAACCCCTCCATTAGCTAGCTTTTTCAGTAAGTTTTACAGATACTAATTTTGACACTCCATGTTCTTGCATCGTTACACCATATAAAGCATCAGCTGATTCCATTGTTCCTTTTCTGTGAGTCACTACAATAAATTGCGTTTCTTTTGAAAACTCTTTTAAAAAATCAGCATATCTATAAACATTTGCTTCATCTAATGCCGCCTCAATCTCATCTAATATACAAAATGGCGTAGGTTTTACCTTTAATATAGCAAATAGTAATGCAATTGCTGTTAATGCTCTTTCTCCTCCTGACAACAGAGAAAGGTTTTGTAATTTTTTACCTGGTGGCTGTGCAATAATTTCTATTGATGACAACAATATGTTCTCTTCATCCTCTAACTTAATTTCTGCTTTCCCACCACCGAATAATTTTTTAAATACTTCATTAAAATTTTCTTTTATTTGTTGAAAACAATCTATGAATTTTGTCTTCATTATACTTTCCATTTCTTTTATTACTTTTTTAAGCGTGTCTATAGCAGCTATCAAATCCTCTTTTTGAGTTGTCAAAAACTCATATCTTTCCATTACTTCTTTATATTCTTCTATAGCATTTGTATTAACACTTCCAAGATCTTTTATTTTCTTTTTTAATATTTTAATACGTTTTGATATTTCTGTTAAGTTCATATTTTCCTTTTTATATTTTATTGCTTCTGTATAGCTTATTTCATAAGTTTCCCATAGCTTGTTACAATAAGACTCCTGTTGCATTTCTAATCTAGTAAGTCTTACTTCAATTTTATGTTGACTATCTTGTAATTCAGCTATAGTTCCATTTATTCTTTTTAGCTTAATCTCTATATCTTCATAATTTTTATACACACGTTCCTTTTTTGATTTCTCTTGAGTTAAATTAAATTCACACTGTTTTTTTAAGATATCTGCATCCTTTATTTCAATTTTAAGCTTATTTAGTTGTTTAAGAAAAAAATCTTTATTCTTTAGAAATGCATCTATTTCTTTTTGTTTATTATTCTTTGAGTTTTCCAGTTCTTTTAATTTTGAAATTATAGAATCTAAATTTTGACGCATATTCTCATTTTTTTGCTCTAGAGAAGCTATCTTTATCTTTAAATTTATCACTTCTTTGTTGATTTCTTCTTTCTGTTCCTTCTCTACTTCATAAATGCTTTTACTATAAGATACTTTGTTTTGTATTTCTTTTTCATTTGCTTCTAATACTTCTATTTCTTTCTTCCTAATTTCAAGTTTTTTATCTATTTCATTTTTGTCAATATCTAATTGTTCCAGCTCTAAATCAATGCGCCGTATATTTTCTAAATAATTCTTCAGATCTTTCTCTAATTGATTTTTTGTATTCTCATTGTTTATTAATGCAATTTCCTTTTCTTTTAATAAACTCTCTTTATTGCTCAATTTTAATTTTAACTCGTCTATTTTCTTTTCATTTTCCAAAATATATCTTATCTGTCTTTTATATTGTATATTTAAATCATTAAGATTACTCTCTATTTCTTCGATTTCCCTTTTCCTGCTTAAAATATTTAAAGTTTTTGAGTGATAGCTTCCCCCTGTTATAGCACCACCTGGATTTATAATATCCCCATCTAAAGAAACTATTTTATATTTGTTTCCTACTTTTTTAGAAAGAATTATTCCATTTTCTATCTTATCAACCAATACCACTCTACCTAATAAATAGTTTAATATTTTTTCATAATCATTAGAAAAACTTATTATATCTTTAGCAAAGCCTAAAAAACCTTGTATATCTTTAAAATTGTCTTTATGATGAAAAATTTTATTTTCAAATCTATCCATAGGTAAAAAAGTTACTCTTCCAAGCTTATTCTTCTTTAAATAATTAATTACCCTATTGGCATCATTTGTTGTTTCACATACAATATTTTGCATTGCACTTCCTAATGCAACCTCAATAGAAATTTCAAAACCCTTTGGAACATCTATAATCTCTGCTACAACTCCTAATATTCCCTTCCCTAAATTTTTGTTTTTTTTCGTATGAATAAGAGTATTTTTAACACTTTTATTAAAACCTTCATATTCCTTTTCCATTTCTTCTAATAATTTTTTTCTCGTCTGCTTTTCTTGAATTCTTTGTTTTAAGCTTTCTTCTTTCTCTTTTGCTTGTTTGTTTATATTCTCTAGATTTCGAATCTCTGACTCTACAAAATCTCTTTCATTTTTTAAGCTTTCAAACTCATCTGAAATATTCTTTATTTCCTTTATTATATTCGTTTTTTCTTTTTCAATTAAATTTTTCTTTTCTTGTATATTGCTTTTTTCTTCTTTTATTTTGTTTTGCCGTTTTATTATATTATTCTGTAAAGCATTAAGACTATTAATCTCGCTCTTTTTTGTAGCCACTGTATTTAATATCTCAATGACATTGCCTTTGGATCTCTCCATATCTTCTTCTTTTTCCTGCAATACACTACTTATCTTATTTAATTTTTGTACTTTATTCTGCAAAGTCTTTTTATTCTCATTTAATATATCATTCTCGTTTTCAATTTCTTTCTTTATTTCATCTACTTGTATTAATAACTTTCTTTTATTTTCTTCTATTTCTCTAATTTCATTATTAAGTCTTACAGTATTTTCTGTTATATTAAGAACTTTTTCATTGCAAAGACAATACTCTCCCTCTTTTTTCTCTATAAGATGGATTGTTTCGAATATATTATTCTGTAGTTGATTGATTGACTCATCTAATGATTCGATTTCTCTTTTATAGTGCTGGTATTTTTTTTCTACTTCCTTTTTATCATCTAAAAAACGATTCAATTGTTCTAAAATAATCTGTTTCTGTTCCTTTAAAGCTTCAATATCATATTTTAATGTTTCAATTTCATGTATAAATAAGTTTACTTCTAAATCCTTTAATTCTCCTTGTAGTTCCAAATAAGTTTTTGCTTTTTTACTTTGTGCTTTTAATGGCTCTATTCTTAATTTAAGCTCACTGATAATATCATCTAATCTTATTAAATTTTGATTTGTATTTTCTAATTTTTTTTCTGATTCTTCTTTCCTGTTTCTATACTTTACAATTCCAGCAGCTTCCTCAAATAATATCCTTCTATTTCCAGATTTATTGTTTAATATATCATCAATTTTACCTTGTCCAATAATAGAATAACCATCAACCCCTACACCTGTATCCATAAAAATTTCTTTTATATCCTTTAATCTACATAATGATTTATTAATGTAGTATTCACTCTCTCCTGATCGATAAACTCTTCTTGTTACAGTAACTTCAGAAAAATCAACACCTAACTTGTTTGACTCATTATCTAAAGTTAAAGAAACTTCTGCCATCCCAAGGGGTTTTCTTTGAGTAGTACCTGCAAATATTATATCTTCCATTCTACTTCCTCTTAGAGTTTTTGCACTCTGTTCTCCTAAAACCCATCTTACTGCATCTGAAATATTACTTTTACCACTACCATTAGGTCCTACAATCCCTGTAACTCCTTTTTCAAATTCAATTTCTGTTTTATCAGCAAAAGATTTGAAACCATGTATCTCAATCTTTTTTAGATACAAACTCAAACACCTCTTTTTTATTAGTCACTTCTAATTATTTTATCACATATGCCATTATATTTGAATATAGACATAATTACAATGCAATTTAAAGCTTATCTCTTTCATTAGATAAGTTTTAAATTGCATTATCAGCATATTGTTTCATATTGTAGCTTATTGACTTACCACATTTCATAAATATTTTTATCTCACCATCATCTAATCTGTTATTTCTAATAATTCTTATTTTTTTTATTTCATATTTATTTTTAACAAAATCTATATTCTCTTTTTTATGTCCTACCAAACTAGAAACATAACGATCATTTACTTGTAGCTCAATAGGCATATCTTTTATATTAAATTTTAAAAACAAATTATCCAACATTTCTTTGAAAATCTCTGACTCTACCAACTGTCTAAAAGAAGAATGAAATGGACCTGCAATAACTTCTCTTCCAAGTAGAATATTCTCTGTTGGCTGTAGACCTATTCTTATTACTGGTATTTCACATTGCAAAAACTTTAATAATAGATTTTTAGAAATTTCAACTGCTTCTTCCAACGTTAACGGTTCATATTGCCCTTCTAAATACATTTTTTCCAAATAAGTATCTTTCACAACTAACGTAGGATATATCCTTACAAAATCAGGATGTAATCTAATAATTTCTTCTACTGTTTTATTAATTTTTTGAGGATTATCATCAGGTAAACCAATCATCATCTGTAATCCTATCTTTACATCAAATTGCCTCATCACTTTTACTGCATTTATTACATCCTCCTTTGTATGTCCTCTTCCGCTTTTTAACAACACATTTTGATCCATTGATTGAACTCCCAGTTCAATAATAGATACACCAAATTTTTGTAAAAACTCCATAATAAATTTATTTATATAATCAGGTCTTGTTGATATTCTTATATCTTTTATAACTCCTCTTTTTTTCCATTTTAAAGCAATTTTTAAAAGCTCTTCTTGTTTATACTTTTCAATCCCTGTAAAGCTCCCTCCAAAGAAAGCAATTTCTACATGTTTATTTTCGACATCCTTAATTGTATTGACATATTCCTTTATTTGTAAATCAACTTCTTCAGGTAATATATCTTTTATATTTCCAGTAATTTTTTTCTGGTTGCAAAAAATACAATCAAACGGACAACCCTTATGTGGTACAAATATAGGTATAATGTAGTGTTTTTTTCCCATATTAGATCACCTTCTTTAATGCTTCTTTGGCTGCATTTTGCTCTGCTTCCTTTTTGCTTTTTCCAGAACCTTTTCCTAAAACTTTTTCACCTATTTTTACATGAACATAAAAAACTTTGTTATGATCTGGCCCTTCCTCATTTACTACTTCATACATAATTTTTTCAGTATTTACACTTTGAACAATTTCTTGCAAGTGTGTTTTATAATCCTTAAAAATCTTACCTTCTATTGCATCTTCTATTGTCTTTTTTAAACTTCTTAATATAAATTGTTTAACATTTGTAAGCCCTCCATCTAAATACATAGCTCCAATAATTGCTTCAAATGTATCCGCCAACACAGAAACTCTCTGTCTTCCTCCTGTTACCTCTTCTCCTTTTCCTAATAAAAGGTATTTACCTATATCCATATTTATAGAACACTCCGCAAGAGATGGTTCACATACAATGCTCGCCCGAATTTTTGTAAGCTCTCCTTCCTGTAAATTTGGCAAAGAATTATATAAATAATCACTTATTACAATACTTAATACAGAATCTCCTAAGAATTCTAGTCGCTCATTATATTTTAAATTTCTTTTTTTGTTTTCATTTGCATACGAACTATGAGTTAACGCTTCATTTAATAAGTTAATATTATTAAATGTATATCCTAACAGATTCATAAATTCATTTAAAACTAACTTTCTATTACTATGCATGTACGTCCTCCTTTGCGTAAACCTTAATTTTGTATCAATACTTATTGTACACTTTTTTATATGATTTTAAAAGTTTCTATTCATTTAGAAAAAGTAAAGGGAAGCCTTATGTAGACTTCCCATCATTATTCATACTTTTTTAATATAATGGTTGCATTGTGTCCACCAAACCCTAGTGAATTTGATAAAGCATATCTTACAATTCTTTTTCTTCCTTCATTTGGAACATAATCTAAATCACATTCTGGATCAGAAGTTGTATAGTTAACTGTTGGTGGTATAAAATCCTCTTGTATTGCCAATGCACAAGCTATAGCTTCTATTCCTCCTGCAGCTCCAAGAAGATGCCCTGTCATCGATTTTGTTGAACTTACAGCTAACTCATATGCATGCTTTCCAAATACAGATTTTATTGCCATCGTCTCAAACTTATCATTTAGAGGCGTAGATGTTCCATGAGCATTAATATAATCTATATCCTCTGGCAATATATTTGCATCTTTAATTGCATTTTTCATAGCTCTCGCAGCTCCTTCACCTTCAGGAGCTGGTGCAGTAATATGATGTGCATCTGCACTCATTCCATACCCTACTACTTCTGCATAAATGTGTGCTCCACGATTTAAGGCATGTTCTAATTCTTCTAATATAAGAATTCCAGAACCTTCTCCCATTACAAATCCATCTCTGTCTTTATCAAAAGGTCTACTAGCTTTCATTGGATCATCATTTCTTGTAGACAATGCTTTCATAGTACAAAATCCAGCTATTGCAAGAGGAGTTATTGAAGCTTCTGTACCACCTGTAACCATTATATCAGCATCTCCTCTTTGAATAATTTTAAAAGCATCACCAACAGCATTTGTTGAAGATGCACATGCAGTTACTACCGTAGCATTTGGTCCCTTTGCTCCAAGTGTCATAGATATTTGACCTGCACCCATATTTGAAATCATCATAGGAATAAAAAATGGGCTTACTCTACCAGGTCCTTTATTTAAAAGCTTATCATATTCTTTTTCAAATGTTTCAATTCCACCGATTCCAGATCCCAAAATTACCCCAAATCGATTTTTGTCTATATTTTCTAAATCAAGTCCTGAATCCTCTACTGCCATTTTACTAGCAACAACTGCATACTGTATAAATCTGTCCATTCTTTTTGCTTCTTTTTTATCAAGATAGTCTGTAGGTTGAAAGTCTTTTACTTCAGCAGCTATCTGAGCTGTAAAGTTTGTTGCATCAAATCTTGTTATTTTACCGATCCCACTTTTTCCTGCTTTTAATGCATTCCAATAATTTTCTTTTCCTATTCCTATGGGAGTAATAGCTCCAATTCCAGTAACAACAACTCGTCTCTTCAAGTTAAAAACCTCCCTAATTATTCATTATTGGTTTAGTCCCGAATGATTCGGGACTAAATTCATCTATTTGTTCTCTTCAATATATTTCGCAATATCTCCAATATTTTTAAAATTTTCAGCATCTTCATCAGGAATTTCTATATCAAATTCATCTTCTAATGCCATAATAATCTCAACAGCATCTAATGAATCTGCCTCTAGATCTTTCATTAATGAAGTATTAGGAGTAATATCATCAGTACTATCTAATCCTAACTGGTCTACAATTATCTCAACAACTTTATCAAATACCATAGGTATCTCACCTCCTCTCATCTAAAATATTACATAACCATTCCACCGTCTATATTTATAACTTGCCCTGTAATATATCTCGCCCCATCTGAACATAAAAACGCGATAACATTTGCTACATCTTCAGGCGTTCCTAACTTACCTAAAGGAATATTTTTAGAATAATTTTCTATTACCTCTTCGGATAATTTATCTGTCATTTCTGTTTGTATAAAACCAGGGGCTACAGCATTTACGTTAATTCCTCTTGATCCTAATTCTTTAGCAACAGATTTTGTAAAACCTATAATTCCAGCCTTTGATGCTGCATAATTTGCTTGACCAGCATTCCCCATTACGCCTACAACAGATGCTACATTTATAATCTTTCCACTTCTTTGTTTCATCATTTTTCTTGTTACTGCCTTTGTACAGTTATATGTACCTTTAAGGTTTATATTAATTACTTTATCCCAGTCTTCATCCTTCATTTTCATAAGAAGAGTATCTTTTGTAATACCTGCATTATTTACTAATATATCAATTGTATCAAACTTTTTCTCAATTTCTTTAAAAAAGTTTTTCACTTCCTCAGTATTTGAAACATCTGCTTTTAAAGCAATTGCATCTCTCCCCATATCTTTTATAATCTTTACAACTTCATCTGCCTTATCAGAACTCCTTGTATAGTTTACAACAACATTTGCTCCTAATTCTGCTAATTTTAAGGCAATTGCCTTACCAATTCCTCTTGAACCACCTGTTACAACGGCAGTTTTTCCAATTAAATTCACTTCTTTCAACCTCCTATTTATTTGCCAAGTTATCTAAAACTTTATCTAAAGTTTCACTGTTTTCTATATTATAAGTAATTACTTGTTTCTTTACTTTTTTACTTATTTTTTTGATGAATTGGCTTAAAGATTTACCCGGTCCAATCTCAATAAACGTATCTACACCATCTTCCATCATTCTTATGACACTGTCTTCCCATAAAACAGAATTACTAACTTGTTTTACTAATAAATCTATTACTTCTTTTTTATCTTTATAATAATCAGCATGAACATTTGCAATAACTGGTATTTGCAAATCTTTAATATCAATATTTTTTAATTCTAATTCTAATTTCTCTCCTGCTGGTATAAGCATTGAACAATGGAAAGGCGCACTTACTGGTAACATTACAGCTTTTTTAGCTCCTAATTCTTTTGCAAATTCACATGCTTTCTCAACCGCTTTAACTTCTCCTGAAATAACAATCTGTCCAGGACTGTTAAAATTCGCAGCTTCAACAATTCCAAATTCTTCTGCTCTCTCAAGAGCTTTTTCTAAATCTTCTCGTTGCATACCTAAAATTGCTGCCATTGTTCCTATTCCTAATGGAACAGCTTCTTGCATATATTTTCCTCTTTTCTTTACTAGTGAAACTGCATCTTTAAAATCCATTGCTTTAGAAATAACAAGAGATGCATATTCTCCTAGACTTAATCCTGCAGTTATATCTGGCACTATCCCTTTTTCTTCAAGAACTTTTGCAATTGCTATACATGTAGTAAGTATTGCAGGCTGCGTATTTTCAGTTTTCTTTAATTCTTCTTCTGGTCCCTCAAAACACATTTTTTTCATATCGTAACCAATTGCTTCACTAGCTAGTTCAAAAACGTTGTTTGCTACTTCAAAATTTTCCACTATATCTTTTCCCATTCCAACATATTGGGCTCCTTGGCCAGGAAAAACAAAAGCTATTTTTGACATTTTCTTCACCCCTTATTATTTGCATAAACGACCAATTGATTGATAAGTTTTTGTAAGATGCTTCATCATTTCATCAATAATTTCTTTACAAGGCTTTATATCTTTTACAAGTCCTGCAATTTGTCCTGACATAACAGAACCATTTTCAACATCTCCTTCAATCACAGCACTTCTTAACTTCCCTGCTCCTAGGCTTTCTAACTCCTCTGTAGAAGCGCCTGCCTTTTCTAACTTTTCAAATTCCTTTGATAATTTATTCCTTAAAATTCTTACTGGATGACCTGTGCTTCTTCCTGTTACTACTGTATCTCTATCTTTTGCCTTTAAAATTTTCTCTTTATATTTTTCATGAACTGTACATTCTTTTGAACATACAAATCTAGTTCCTACTTGTACCCCTTCTGCTCCTAAAGCAAAAGCAGCCACCATTCCTCTTCCATCTGCTATCCCTCCAGCAGCAATAACTGGAATATTTACAGCATCTACTACTTGTGGTACTAATACCATTGTTGTTAACTCACCTATGTGTCCTCCAGCTTCAGTTCCTTCAACAATTATTGCATCAGCCCCAGCTTTTTCAACTCTTTTAGCAAGAGCTACTGAAGGAACTACCGGTATGACTTTTGTATTAGCCTTTTTTAAAGCAGCCATATATTTCCCAGGATTACCTGCCCCAGTAGTAATCACAGGAACTTTTTCTGCAACGACTAAATCCATTATCTCATCAACATATGGAGATAAAAGCATTACATTAATCCCATAAGGTTTATTTGTTAATTCCTTTATTTTTTCTATTTCTTTTTTTATAATATCTGCAGGAGCATTACCTGCTGCAATAATCCCTAACCCTCCAGCATTAGAAACTGCAGCAGCAAGTTCTGCTGTAGATATCCATGCCATAGCTCCTTGAATAATTGGATATTTGATATTCAATAATTTACATATCTTTGAGTCTAACATATACACACCCCCTTATTATACTACTTATTCCATTTAATTACACTAGCTCCCCATGTAAGACCTGCACCAAAACCTACCATCACTACTAAATCTCCTTTTTTAATTTTGCCTAATCTTACAGCTTCATCTAGAGCTACTGGTATAGATGCAGCTGACATATTCCCAACTTTATCTAAATTTATATGTACCTTTTCATTATCTAATTTTAATTTTTTTGCTGCTGAATTAATAATTCTTGTATTTGCTTGATGTGGTACAAGATAATCTATATCTTCAATTCCATATCCACTAAGCTCTAATGCTCCTAAAGATGCTTTATTCATAGCTCTAACTGCAAATTTAAATACTTCACTACCATCCATCCTTATTGAATGAAGTCTTTCTTCAACTGTCTTTATAGATGCTGGCATTCTTGATCCACCGGCTGGCACTTTTAGGAATTTTCCACCTTCTCCATCAGCACCCATAGAAGCTGATAGAATTCCCATTCCATCCTCTGTAGGACCTAACACTACTGCTCCAGCTCCATCTCCAAATAATATGCAAGTTCCTCGATCAGTCCAATCGATAATTTTTGATAATGTTTCAGCTCCAATTACTAATACCTTTTCATACATACCAGTTGCAATAAATTGCTGTGCAACAGTTAAACTATATAAAAAGCCTGAGCACCCTGCTTCTAAATCAAAAGCAGCTGCTCCTTCTGCCCCAATATTTTTTTGAACAATACATGCTGTTGAAGGAAAAACCATATCTGGTGTAACTGTACCTACAATAATTAAGTCAATTTCTTTTGCTGAAACTCCTGCATTTTCTAATGCCTTTAACGCTGCTTTTGTAGCTAAATCAGAAGTAGCAGTATTTTCATCTGCAATGCGTCTTTCTTTGATTCCAGTTCTCTTAACAATCCATTCATCAGAGGTATCAACAATTTTTTCAAGATCATGATTTGTAAGCACTTTTTCTGGTAAATAACTTCCAGTTCCTAATATTCCTACCGATCTAAATTTATTATGCATTCTCTTCATCTCCTATTCTACTTATTTCATTATTTATTACTTGAACAACTTCTTTTTCTGCAAAAACCTTTGCCTGCTTAATTGCATTTTTTATAGCTTTTGCATTAGAACTTCCATGAGCTTTGATAACAGCACCTTTTACTCCTAATAATGGTGCTCCTCCATATTCAGTATAATCAAGATTTTTTTTGAATTCTTTTAAAGAAGGCATAAGTAACATAGCCCCTAATTTATTTATAATATTTTTTGTAAATTGTTTCTTAAGCATAGACATAATTGTCATCGCTACACCTTCAGTGAGTTTTAAAATCACATTTCCTACAAAACCATCACATACAATAACATCGACAATTCCTCTTGGAATCTCTCTCGCTTCCGCATTTCCATAAAAATTCAAATCTGTTTTTGAAAATAATTCAAAAGACTCTTTTATTAACGGGGTCCCTTTTCCTTGTTCTGCCCCAATATTCACTAATCCTACAGAGGGATTTTTCTTTTCTAGTACCTTTTCAGAATAGACAGAACCCATCAATCCAAATTCTAGAAGATTTCTTGGTTTACACTCAGCATTTGCTCCAGCATCTACTAATAAAGACATTCCTTTTGATGTAGGAAATACAGCAGATATAGCTGGTCTATCTATCCCTTTAATTCTCCCTAATATAAACAAACTTCCTGCAAGTAGTGCCCCAGTATTTCCTGCAGAAATAAAAGCATCTACTTTCTTTTCCTTTAGTAAATTTAAACCTACAACCATAGATGAATCTTTTTTCTTTCTTATTGCCTGTACTGGTTTATCTTCATTTAATATTATTTCTGTTGCATTCATTATATGTAACCTACTACGGTTAAACTTTTGCTTTGATAACTCTTTCTCCAAAAGATCTTTTTTTCCTATTAAAGCTATTTCAACGTCTAACTCATTTATTGCTTGAATACATCCTTTGACTATCTCCTTTGGTGCATGATCTCCGCCCATCCCATCAACTGCAATTATCATAATAACCACCTCTTACTCTTCCTCTATGGATACAAGAATAAATTTCCCTCTAAAAACTTGCTCTTGTTTGACGTATATTTTAACATGAACGAAATACTTATTTCCCCTTTTTTTTACTATTTCTGCTTTTGCAACTAATTTTTCTCCTGCTAAAACTGGTATTCTGTATTTCATATTTGCAACACCTGTTAATGCTACTTGTGCATTAATCACAGCCATTGCTAAAGATTCAGCCATTGAAAAAATATGGTGGCCTCTTACCACTTTCGTTTTTTTAAATGCCATATCTTCCGTTGTTTGAAGCATAGAAATACCATTTTCATTAAGGTTTATATCAATCAATTCACCAACGATTTCTGATTCTCCTAAACTTATAACCTTAGAATAATTTTTCTCTGCGACTTTTTTAATTCTCTCTCTTAATTCAGGAATTCCTAATTCCAATCTATCTAAACGTATTGTTTGTATACTAACTTGAAAATGTTCACTCAGTTCTTCATCTGTAACAAAAGGCTGATTTTCAATTTTTTTTAATAATTCTGATTGCCTTACTTTTTTAGGCTTTCTTTTCCTAGGCATCCACTCCACCTCTTTTAGTACTTGAGTTTAGTACCTGATACTAATATTTAGTATATATTATTTTATCTAATAAATCAACTACCCTACTTGTACTTTTTATTTTATTCTTTGTATATCTGAAGCAGACTATAAAAAATTGTTAAATAAATAAAAAATAGTAATGATGATATCATCATTACTATTTTTTATTACTTAACTTCCATTACCTCTTTTCCATGATAAAAACCACATTTTTTACATACTCTATGTTGTAATTTTGGTTCATGACATTGTGGACATTCAACAATATTTGGACTAGTCATTTTAATATTTGCTGCTCTTCTTTTATCTCTTCTTGCTTTAGATGTTTTTCTCTTAGGTACTGCCATTATTTCCACCTCCTTAATATTATTGTAACAAATCTTTTAATTTAGCAAGTCTTGGATCAATCTCATCTTTTTCACAATTACATTGATGTTTATTAAGATTCTCACCACAGACTAAGCATAATCCTCTACATTGCTCATCACAAACTATTTTCATAGGAAGAGCTGAAATTAAAACATTCTCCATTATTTCTGAAATATTAATCATATTATTTTTTATTATGAAATATTCCTCTATTTCAGCTTGAGGAGAACTCTCATAAATTAATTTTTCATGAATTTCACCAATGATTTTTTTCTGAAACTTTTCTAAACATCTATAACAGCTAAATTCTCCTGTACTTTCAACTATACCTTCTATATATATTTCTCCATTTGCATTATATATTTTTCCTTTAAAAACAACAGGAGCAACTAAGGGTATTTCATCACCAAAATAACCTATATTTTCAATTTTAGCTTCTACTTCAAGATCTAATTCTTTTTTTTGACCCTCTACTAATTCGGTTAAATTGACTCTCATTAATTTCACCTCATCACATTAACAGAATTAATTATACAAATGGAGCACATATTTGTCAAGCTAAAATACTTGATAGTTATTTAATTTATCATTTGAAGATAAAAAAGGTAGGAAATATCCTACCTTTTATTATTTTAATAATTCTTGTGTATCTTTTGCAATCATTAATTCTTCATTTGTAGGAATAACAAGCACTTTAACTTTTGAATCATCTGTACTTACAATAGCATCTTTTCCTCTTATATTATTTTTTTCAGGGTCCACTTTTACTCCCATAAATTCTAATCCTTTACAGATCTCTTCTCTATTTGAAGCAGAATTTTCACCAAGTCCTGCTGTAAATACAATAACATCTACACCGCCCATCTCAGCAGCATAAGCACCAATATATTTTTTTACACGTTTATTAAATACATCAAGTGCAAGTTGAGCTCTCTCATTTCCTTCAGCAGCATTTTCTATGTCTCTAAAGTCACTGCTTACTCCAGAGATTCCCAATACACCAGATTTTTTGTTTAATAAATTGTTTACACCTGCTATATCTAAATTCTCTTTTTCCATGATAAAAGTAACAATAGCAGGGTCAATATCTCCACATCTAGTTCCCATTACCAAACCTTCTAGTGGTGTGAATCCCATACTTGTATCAATAGATTTTCCTCCATCAATAGCAGCAAGACTTGCTCCATTTCCTAGGTGACAAGTTATAATTTTTAAGTCTTCTAACTTTTTACCAAGAAAATCTGCTGCTTTTTGAGATACATATCTATGACTTGTTCCATGGAATCCATATTTTCTAATTCCATATTTTTCATAAAGCTCATATGGTAGTGGATATATGTATGATGACTTAGGCATTGTTTGATGGAATGCAGTATCAAATACACCAACCATTGGAGTACCTGGCATTAATTCTTTACAAGCATTTATTCCCATAAGGTTTGCAGGATTATGAAGTGGTGCTAATTCAATACAATCTTCTATTGCTTTTATTACCTCATCATCAATAACTACAGAAGCACTAAATTTTTCACCTCCATGAACAATTCTATGACCTACTGCAGAAATCTCTTTCATGTCTTTAATTGCACCATGTTTTTCATCTACAAGTGTATCAATCACAAGACTTAAAGCTACTTTGTGATCAGGCATATCTTTTTCAATGATAACCTTTTCCATTCCTGGAACCTCATGTTTAAGCACAGAACCTT
The DNA here is from genome assembly GCF_008152325.1 of Crassaminicella thermophila. GTDB lineage: Bacteria > Bacillota > Clostridia > Peptostreptococcales > Thermotaleaceae > Crassaminicella_A > Crassaminicella_A thermophila. The sequence continues at coordinate 1,328,997 of NZ_CP042243.1, read as the reverse complement.
CTATGCCTATTCTTTCTACTAAACCTTTTGCTAATACACTTTCATCACTCATATTAATTAATTGATATTTTAGTGATGAACTACCACAATTAATAACTAATACATTCATTGAAATGTCCTCCTTAATATATTTTTAACACAAGGATTTGTTATAATATTTATACAATTTCCCTTTTATCACTTTAATTATAAAGTACTATAAAATTTTTTCAAGTAGAAAAATAGATATTTATCTTATTTTTTGATATTATTAGCTAAATTTAGTAATATTATATTTATCTTATTAATTTTTGGAGGGATGCCAATGAAAGTTCTTGGCTTAATAACAGAATATAATCCTTTTCACAATGGTCATAAATATCACCTATTAAAATCCGTTAAACAAACTAATGCTACACATACAATCGTAGTGATGAGTGGTAATTTTTTGCAACGTGGTGAGCCTGCATTAACGGATAAATGGATACGAGCAGAAATGGCCGTAAAAGAAGGAATTGACTTAGTCATTGAGCTTCCTGTCGTTTATGCTTGTAATAGTGCTGAGCTTTTTGCATATGGAAGCATATCCTTGTTAAATAGCCTAAATATAGTTGATTATATTTGTTTTGGAAGTGAAGTAGGTAAGATAGAAGAATTAAAGTTAATTTCAAAAGTTCTAGCGACTGAACCGAGTTCATACAAAAACTATTTAAAAGAATTTTTATCTGAAGGAATTTCTTTTCCACGTGCTCGTGAAAAAGCATTAAGTAAGTATTTTTCTGATACGAACTTAGATTCAATCCTAAAATCTCCTAATAATATTTTAGGAATTGAGTATATCAAATCTTTAATAAAATTAAATAGTTCAATTAAACCTTACACTATTAAAAGAATTAAAGCTGATTACCATTCAGCTGATATTAAAAATAATATCTGTAGTGCTACTGCCATAAGAACTTATCTTTCACAAGAAAATTACCATATAAACAATTTAACAAAGGTAATGCCTTTAAATAGTTTTCAAACCCTTAAAAATAGCTTGAAAGAAGGTTTTTCTCCTGTATTTTATAATGATTTTGATAAACTTATTTTGTATAACCTCCGAACAATATCAAAATCTACACTTATGAAAATTATGGATGTAAATGAAGGTCTTGAAAATAGAATAAAAGAAGCTTCTGTAAAAGCTATAAATTTGCAAAATTTACTTGATTTATCGAAAACAAAAAGATATACACGTACAAGATTACAAAGAATTTTTATTCATGCTTTATTAGGCATCACAAAAGATCATATTTATAAGTTTAATCAATATGGAGGCTCACAATATGCTCGTATATTGGCTTTTTCATCAAAAGGAACAAAATTATTAAAAAAATTAAAGAAGTCCTCTAACATACCTATTTTAACAAATATCAACAAACAAAATCTATCAAATAATATTGCACAACAAATGCTATTTTTTGATATTTTAGCTACTAATGTTTATAGTTTAGGATACCCTAATATTAATAATAGAATTGGAGGAAATGATTATTATAAAAAACCTTATTTTTTCGAATTAATTTAGTACTTAATTAGATCGAATTAAGTACTATTTTTTTTATTTTTTAAATATATATGAATAGATTTATTTTTAGGAGGAATAATATGATTTTACTTATTCTTATAATAGTACTTACTTGTATTTATTATATATTAAAAAACACACCTTTATTGTATAAAATAAAACATATCTGCTTAGTTTGTATTGTTAGTTTCTTAGTCCTTAGTATAATAAAATACCCTCAACAAGCTTTTGAAGCTGCAAAACTTGGCATCAACACTTGGTTTAATGTTGTCTTTCCCGCATTATTACCCTTTTTTATTGGTGCTGAGCTACTTATTGGTTTAGGTGTAGTAAATTTTATTGGGATACTTTTAGAGCCTATTATAAGACCAATTTTTAACGTTCCTGGTGAAGGTTCTTTTGTTTTAGCAATGAGTATAACATCTGGATATCCTATAGGAGTTAAATTAGCTACTCAACTTAGAAACAAAGGAATATTTAGTAGAATTGAAACTCAAAGACTCATATCTTTTTGTAGCACTTCAGGTCCTCTTTTTATGATTGGTGCTGTTTCTATTGGCATGTTTCATAACCTACAATTGGGAACAACTATAGCTCTTTCTCATTATTTAGGAGCAATTACAACAGGAATTCTCTTTAGGTTTTACAAGTTTAAGCATAAAAGAAAAAATTCTACTAAAAAACAAAAAGGATATATCAAAAGAGCCTTTTGCGAAATGTTTAAAGTAGTCCAAAACAAAGAAAGTACTTTTGGTGCTTTATTAGGAACATCTGTAAAAAATTCTATGGAAACTCTCTTTATTATTGGAGGCTTTATTATTCTTTTTTCAGTTATTATCCAGCTTTTAACAATAATAGGCCTTATTGATATATTTTCTAATTATATTCAAAAATATTTGTACATATTTCACCTTGATGCATCAATATGTAGGGCAATTGTAAGTGGTATATTTGAAATAACAATGGGATGCAAACTTCTTTCTGAAATCTCTAACATTTCTTTTATACAGCAAGCCGTTTTAGCTACAATGATTATTTCTTGGAGTGGCTTTTCTATCCATGCACAAGCTTCTAGTTTACTTAGTAAAACAGATATAAGTACTGGAATCTATATTTTCTCAAAATTTTTACATGCTATACTATCCGGCTTTTTTGTGTTCCTTATAGTTCCAATAACGCATTCTATTTTTAGTCATATAAATACACCTGTTTTCTTTCAATATTCAATAAAAACTACTCCTACTTGGACTTCAAAAATATTATTTTCATCAAAATTATTCATGATTATGACCATATCTATTATTGTAATATCCATAGTATTGCAAATAATGTTTTTATTGGCACATACCCTTTCAAAAATTAACAAAAAATGAAGGGTTTTACCCCTTCATTCCCTTTAATTCATTTCTATTTTCTTTTATTGTATTTAATAAATCTTCAAAGTTTTTTTGTACACCTGCTAGCAGTTCATCCGTATACTGCCTTGCTCCTAGACGAATCTCTTTTGCATTTATTTGCGCCTGAGAAATAATCTCTTCTGCTCGCTTCTGCGCCATTTTTGTAATTTCATCTTTTTCAACCATTTCTTCAATATGTACTTTTGCATTTTCCATAATTGAATCAGCTTCTTTTTGAGCCTCTATTAATATTCTTTGTCTTTCTTCTTTGATCCATTGTGCTTGCTTAACTTCATCTGGTAGTTGAATTCTTATTTCTTTAATAATATCAAGGATTTCTTCTTTATCTACAAGGGTTTTACCAGCTAATGGAATAGAAGAACTACTTTCAATAATATCTTCTAATTCATCTAACAGACGCAATGCATTCAATTTATACCCCTCCTTTTCGCTATTTATACTTTTTCAACAAAGCCTTTTTTACCGGATCAGGAACCAATCCATCAATACATCCTTTAAATTTACATGTCTCCTTTATTATACTTGAACTAAGATATGAATACTCACTACTTGTCATCATAAAAATTGTTTCAACTTCAGAATTTAATTTTTTGTTCATCAGTGCCATTTGAAATTCATATTCAAAATCAGAAACTGCTCTTAATCCCTTAACAATTACATCTATATTTTTTTGATTTACATAATCAACTAACAATCCTGAAAAACAATCAATTTCAATATTCTGTATATCTTTTGTAACTTCTCTTAGCAATTCTATCCTTTCTTCAACACTAAAAAGAGGATTTTTACTTGGATTATAAAGAACTGCTACAATAACCTTATCCACCATTTTTGAAGTTCTCTTTATTATATCTAAATGTCCATTTGTAACTGGGTCAAAACTTCCGGGACATACTGCTGTTTTCATTGTTATTCCTCCTCTGAATAAATAGATATTAATGTCTTTCCATATTTTTTTTCTTTTAATTTTATAAATCTCCCTACACATTTAGGTAATATATCTTTAAAATCATGTTCTACTACAATTATCCCTTCCTTATTCAATACATTTTCAGCATCGATAATATCAATAGACGGTATAATTAGTCCCTTCAAGTAAGGTGGATCCATAAATATAATGTCAAACCTAATTCTATTTGAAGCCAATTCCTTGATTAGCTTTTGTACATCACCAAATAATATTGTGCTTTTTTCTTTAACCCCTGTATGCTCAACATTTTCTTTTATTATTTTTATACTATTTTTATTATTATCTACAAAATAGGCTTTCTCTGCTCCTCTACTCAAAGCTTCAATACCTAAACTACCAGTTCCTGCAAAAAGATCTAATATAATACTATCCATAATATATGGATTTATCATGCTAAAAATAGCTTCTTTTACTCTATCTGTAGTTGGTCTCGTATCTAATCCTTTTGGTGCTTTTAATCTCATACCTTTTGATGAACCTGCAATTACTCTCACACATAATTCTCTCCTTTCAATAAATATATTTTAGCATATAAGCAAATTTTAAACAAAATAATATTAAAATATTTTACGAATCATATGTATAATAACTACAACTTTTAGGCATATTAAATATATAAACACATAAAATACAATTCCCCTTAGAGCTCTTCCTTCATTTCTCCTCTCCCGATACTGGTGATTAATCACCAGTATTTTTTTATGAATTTAAATTTCGCCATATATAAATAATAAAGAAGAGATAAAACTATCTCTTCTTTATTATTTATATATTATTTACCAGACATTTGTCTTTCAGCCATTTCAACTAATCTCTTAGTCATGTATCCTCCTACATAACCATTTTGTCTAGCAGTTAAATTTCCTTTATCAATTGTTTGATAATTACTTAATCCTAATTCATTTGCAATTTCAAATTTCATTTGATTTAATGCAGCTTTTGCTTCAGGAACAACTTTACTATTTGTATTTGGCATCTATTTCACCTCCCTATTGTGTTGTACTATTAATTTAACCAATATGAAGGAAATTATATCTAGTATTTTTTAGCTTAAGTGTAACAGAATGGTAATCATAACAGATTTAAAGACTTAATTGTTCAATTTTACTACCAAATTTATCTATAATCCTTTTTTTCAGAAATATATTCTTTTCTAATGACAAATTTTTATCTTCCTTTAAGAGTATCTCAGCTTCTTTCTGTACTTTCTGTAGTATACGTACATGCTTAAATAGATTGGCAATTTTAAGTTCTGGCAAACCATGCTGCTTTGTTCCAAAAAATTCCCCTGGCCCTCTTAATTCTAAATCCTTCTCAGCAATAACAAAGCCATTACTACTTTCTTCCATAATTTTCATTCTCTCTTTTGATATTGCACTTTTACCATAATTGATTAAAATACAATAAGATTGATACTTTCCTCTACCCACTCTTCCTCTCAATTGATGTAGTTGTGCTAATCCAAAACGCTCACTATTTTCTATAATCATAACGGATGCATTCGGCACATTCACTCCCACTTCAATTACAGTAGTAGCTACTAAAACTTGTATCTTTCCTGTCTTAAATTCTTCCATTATTTGATCTTTTTCATAGGATTTCATTTTTCCATGCAATAATCCAATTTTATAGTTATTTAAGTAATTTTCTTTTAATTCAATATAAATATCTAATGCAGATCTAGCATCTATATTTTCTGATTCCTCTACTAAAGGAGCAACAACATATACTTGTCTACCAGATTCTATTTCCTTTTTTACAAAATCATATACTTTCTTTCTTTTTTTTTCGTCTATACAATACGTCTTCACCTTTTTTCTTCCAGGAGGCAATTCATCTATTATAGAAATATCTAAATCTCCATAAAGAATTAAAGCAAGCGTTCTGGGTATAGGTGTCGCAGTCATTACTAAAACGTCAGGATTTAATCCTTTATTTGATAATAAACTCCTCTGCCTTACTCCAAATCTATGCTGTTCATCAGTAATAACAAGTCCTAGTTTTTTAAAATGTACATTTTCTTGAATTAATGCATGAGTTCCTATAACAATATCTATATCTCCATCTTTTAGTCTTTTTAATATATCTTCCTTTTTCTTTTTAGGAATACTTCCAGATAATAACTCTATTTTTATTCCTAAAGGTAATAATAATTCTTTAGATGATTCAAAATGTTGTTCTGCCAATATTTCAGTTGGTGCCATTAATACACCTTGATATCCGTTTAAAATAGTTTTGTATAATGCTATTATAGCAATAATTGTTTTTCCTGATCCAACATCACCTTGAACAAGCCTATTCATCACCTTATTACTTTCCATATCTCTTTCTATTTCTCTTAATACTCTTATTTGTGCTTTTGTTAATTGAAATGGCAAAGACTTAATAAATTTATCAATCTCCTTTTTTTTATGAAAAGTAATTCCATCTATATTATTGTTTAATTTATTCTTAATTAACCATAAACCTAATTGCAAAATAAATAATTCTTCAAAAACTAATCTGAATTTTGCAATTTTCAACGCTTTTAATGATGTTGGAAAATGAATATTCCATAAAGCATATTGAATATCACAAAGTCTATTTCTTTTACAAATATCATTAGGAATATATTCTTGAATCAAATTCCCATATAGGTTCAAAATATTTTTTCCTAAGTTTCGCATATCCTTTTGTGTCAAACCATTAGTAAGAGTATAAATAGGAATAATACTACTAGGAGTATTTGTTAAATCATTCTCTACAAACTCATAATTCGGATGCAATATTTGTATTTCTCCAAAATTCCTCTTTGTTTTTCCATATAGATTAATCATTTGTCCAACCTTAAAGATACTTTTTACAAAATGTGCATTATAAAATATTGCATAAGCTATCCCAGTACTATCTCTAACAGGAAGTTTATAAATTTTTAACCCTTTTTTAGATAATTTTTCCTGAACTTTTCCAAATACAGTAACATTTAAAGTAACTTTTTCATTATCTTTAACATCTATAATTTTTTTTATATTACTTCTATCTTCATATTCTCTTGGAAATGAATATATAAAATCCTCAATATTATAAATCCCCATTTTTTCTAAATGTTTCAATCTTTTCGGTCCAACACCTTTTATATACTGAATAGATTGCTTTAAATCATTCATAAACTCTCCCTCCAATTGAGTAGAAGTTATCACTCATAATAGAATAGGAAATGACTACAGTCATTTCCTATTCTACAGAGAAAATATAATAATAAAGTGGTTGCCCCCCATAATAAACTTCAACGTCTATATCCGTATAAAGAACCTCTATTCTCTTAGCAAGATTAGATGCCTTTTGTTTATCACTTTCCTTACCATAAAAAATAGTTAAAATTTCATCACCTTCATCAATCATACTTTCTAAAAGTTTATAAGCTGCATCTTCTACATCATTACATACCACCTCTATATCTCCATCTATTATACCTAAAATATCTCCTTCTTTTATATCCATATCGTTCATTTTTGTATCTCTTACAGAATAAGTAATTTGACCTGTTTTTACATTTTTTAATGCTTCCATCATAAATTCTATATTCTCATCTATACTTAAATCTTCATTATAAGCTAAAATAGATGAAATTCCCTGCGGTATTGTTTTAGATGGAATAACAATAATATTTTTATCACTTAATTCCTTTGCTTGATTTGCTGCTAGTATTATATTACTATTATTAGGAAAAATAAAAATATTTTTAGCTTGAACAAGATCTATAGCTTTTTTTATATCTTGTGTACTTGGATTCATAGTTTGTCCACCAGAAATAATCTCATCAACATTTAAGTCTTTAAAAATATCAATTAATCCTTCTCCCTTTGCAACTGCAATCATTCCATATTCTTTCATTTCAGTTTTGATTTTTTCATCTATCACTTCGAAAACTTTATTTTGGTGTTGTTGCCTCATATTATCAATTTTTATATTGGTAAGTTCTCCAAATTTTAATCCACTTTCAATAATAATACCTGGATTGTTTGTATGAATATGTACTTTAGCTAATCTCTCATCACCTACTACTAGCATGCAATCTCCAAAATCTTTTATTTTCTCCTTTATCTCTTCAAGATCAATATTGCTCCCCTTAATAATAAATTCTGTACAATACCCAAAAGTAATATCAGTAAAATCTTCTAAATTTTTATCTTCAATATTAATATTCTCTGATAATTGAATACTTTTATCAATACCTGTAATTGCTTTGTAAAAACCTTTTAAAATAAATATAAGTCCTTTACCTCCAGCATCGACAACACCCGCTTCTTTTAAAACTTTTAATATAGACGGAGTTTTATTTAAAGCCTTTTCTGCATGTATGATAAGTGTTTGCAAAAATGTATCAACATATTGTTGTTCTCTTGCTATTTCAACTGCTTTTTCACCTATTTCCCTAGCAATTGTTAGTATTGTGCCTTCTATAGGTTTCATTACAGCTTTATAAGCAGTATCTGAAGCACTGATAAAAGCATGTGCTAAATCAACTGTCGTTAGTTTGTTTTTTCCTTTGCAACTTTTAGCAAAACCTCTAAATAATTGTGATAAAATCACTCCAGAGTTACCTCGTGCTCCCATTAAAGATCCATTAGCTACAGCCTCTACCACATCATCAATAGTATTAGATACTGCTTCTACTTCTTTTACTGCAGCATTCATGGTAAGAGACATATTAGTTCCTGTATCTCCATCAGGAACAGGAAAAACATTTAACTCATCTACTACTCTCTTATTCTCTTCAAGAAAATACGCTCCATTAATAAACATCTTCTTTAGTAATAATCCATCTACAACTTTAATTTTCAAAATAGTACCTCCTCAAACTACTTTCCCACTCTAACCCCTTGTACATTGATATTTACTTGTTTGACTTTCAACCCTGTTATTGTTTCAATATTATATTTTACTTTATCTATGATATTTTTTGCAACAGTAGATATTTTTGTTCCAAACTCAACAACTACATATAAATCAATAATAATTTCATCTTTTTCTGTTCTTATTTTTACTCCTTTACTTACATTTTCACGTTTAAGTAACTCAGCTAAACCACTAGCTGTTGACTTTTTTGACATATCAACTAATCCATAACATTCCATAGCTGATATACCTGCAATAGATCCTAAAACCTCATTATCTATAAAAATACTTCCTAGTTTATTATCTAATCTAGCTACCATTTTTATCCTCCCTTTCATATACTTAATAAAATATATACTATATTCTATATGAATTTTTTTAACGATTCAACTTAAGTAAGTATTTCTTACAATAATTTATATATTTATATTGATTATTTTTGCATAATTGTTGCAAAATACACTAAAGATATGGTAAAATAACAATGTTTTCAATTTGCATACTCACTCGAAGGAGGTGTTATATATGTCAAGAACATGCGACGTATGTGGAAAAGGCAAAATATCAGGTAATTCTGTAAGTCACTCTAATCGTCATTCAAGAAGAACTTGGGGAGCAAACATTAAGAAAGTAAAAGCTATTGTAGACGGTTCTCCAAAAAGAATCAACGTTTGCACTAGATGTCTTCGTTCTAATAAGGTTGAAAGAGCTATATAGCTTTTTAAAGCCTGCCTATCTAGGTAGGCTTTATTTATTTTATTAATATCCACAAAACAGTTTATATCCTATAAAAATCAAAGCTAACGCTGCTAGAATTATCCATGCACTAGGTGGAAGAATTATAATTGCAATAATAGCTATACCTATAGCTAGAAGCATCAATCCTATAAATTTTTTTTCAATTCTTCTCCAAAAATAGTTATACTTTCTTCTCAAAATCATCTCTCTCCTTAAATTATTTTAAATAATAATAGCAAAAAAATTATACATAATCCCCCTAAAACACAATACCAAATCCACAATGGTATATATTCTATAAGAATGATTGTTCCTCCTAAAGCAAGTAAAATCCCTAAAATTTTTCTAATCAATCTCCTTTTTCCCAAAACACCACCCCATTTATAAATATGTATTTTAGTTATTATTATATTCTATTCGTCTATAATAATTTATGGAACAAAAAAAACCCATTAATATGGGTTTAATCTCTTGCTTTTATCACTAAAATATTACCTTTTTTAATAGATATTTTAGCTTGTGTTTCTATAAATCTATTACTTATACCAATAGTTTCTCCCATTGATATAGTAGCATCATTTAGCGGATATTCTAATCCTTTTAAAGTAATCCCTTCAACTTTCTCTGATATTGGAATAATAGATAATATTTCTCCAATCTCACCTTTTATTTTCAAATCTTTATTGACAATCACAATTTCATTATAATCATCAATAACTTTTGCTTTTATTCCTTTTTTCACTAAAGGTAATAACAATGTAATATTTGCAATAGTATGATCCATTCTACTCCCTATTGCTCCTAAAAAAATTATTTCTGTAGCACCTTTACTCAAAGCATACTCTATAGCTAATTCAGTATCTGTATAATCTTTTTTTTGGGGGAATTTATAAAAATCTACATTCTTCTTTTTAAAAAAATCTTTTAATTCTTCATCAAGTGAATCTAAATCCCCAATAATAACATGAGGCAATATGTTCATCTTAAATAAATACCTTGCCCCTCCATCAGCACAAATAATAATAGCATCTTTATCTATTACTTTTCTTATTAAACTAAAATCACAAATGTTTCCATTAGATACAACAATAAATTTCATGAAAAACCTCCATTTATATACTGCTCGTTTTTTCTCTGAATAACCTTATTGTTTCCTCTATATCATCTGTATTAAAAATTGCTGATCCTGCAACCAATATATTTGCTCCTGCCCTTACAACTTCAGCTGCATTATCAATCTTAATGCCACCATCAACTTGAATATCTATATTTAAGTTCTTTTCATCAATAATTTTTCGTAGTTGCTTTATTTTTTCTAATACAAATGAAATAAACTTTTGTCCTCCAAATCCAGGATTAACAGACATCAACAGAATCATATCTAAATCTTCAAATATACATTCAAGTGAATTTATTGGGGTAGCAGGATTTAAAGCAACTGCTGCTTTCACTCCATAAGACTTAATATTTTGTATAGTTCTATGAATATGCGGACAAGCCTCTATATGAACTGTTATAATATCCGCTCCTCCTTTAACAAAATCAGCTATATATTTATCTGGATTCTCTATCATTAAATGTACATCAAAAGGAATTTTTGTTTTGCCTTTAATACTATTTAAAACTAACGGTCCGATTGTAATATTAGGTACAAAATGTCCATCCATTACATCGATATGAAGTAAGTCTACTCCAGCATCTTCTACTTTTTTTATATCTTCTAACAAATTTGAAAAATTTGCTGATAATATAGATGGTGCAAGTTTTACCACGGTTAGTACCTCCTCTTTTGATTTATTTCTTTTAGTAACTGAATATAGCTTTCATATCTTGATTTGTTAATTGTATTGTGTAATACAGCTTCTTTTATTGCACATTTAGGTTCATTTAAATGTTTACATCCACTAAATTTACAACTTCCTATATATGGTACAAATTCTCTAAATAAGAATTGTAATTGATCTTCTTCAATAAAATCCAAATTTAAAGAACTAAAACCTGGTGTATCTAACACCCATCCTCCAAAATCTAATTCTAATAGTTCAACATGTCTAGTAGTATGTTTTCCTCTTTTATTTTTCTCACTAATTTCTCCAGTTTTTAGAGCAAGATTTGGTTGTGTTTCATTTAAAAGAGAAGATTTCCCTACTCCAGATGGTCCTGCAAAAACTGTTATCTTATCTCTTAATATATCTTTAAATGTGTCTATTCCTATTTTATTTTTTACACTTGTACTAACTACAGGATATCCTGCACAGGTATAGATCTTTTTCAACTCCAATAAATATTTTTCATCTAAATCTATTTTATTAAAGCAAACAACTACATCTACATCTTCATTTTCTGCCATAACCAGAAATCTATCTAACAATACGAGATTTGGATCAGGTTTTTTTACTGCAAAAACGATAATTGCTTGATTTACATTTGCAACTGGAGGCCGAATAAACTCTGTATCTCTCTTAATTATTTCTTCAATAACACCTTGTTTCGTTGAAGAATCAATGGTAATCTTTACCTTATCCCCTACCAAAGGCGTTATTTGTTCTTTTCTAAACTTTCCTCTTGCTCTACATTCATATATGACCTCATCCGTTTTAACGTAATAAAATCCTCCTATTCCTTTTGTAATAATACCATCAATCATATATCTTCCCCGTTTCAAAGTCTATTTGCTTAGTAGTTATCAACTCATTATCAAAATAAATTTCAATTGTTGCTTTGTCTCTGCCTTTGATTGTTATTTTTTCTTTCCCACTTTTTGATTTATGATGAATTGCACTATAGACATCTGTTGAAATACCATTTTGAATTTTTACGATTTTTAGAACAAATTCTTCTTGCTTTGCTTGATCATAAAATAATGGAAATGAAACAGATTTCATTTGCAATTCTTCTTCTTCTGAAGGTTGACTCACTTCTTCAGGTCCTTTACTAACAACTAAATTTATCGCTTTGTTTTCTTCTACCTCAGTTCCTGCTTTAATACTTTGTGAAATAACAATATCCTTTTGAACATTCTCATCAAATCTATATTCAACATTTCCTAATTTCAAACCTGATGTTTCAATAGTCCTTTTAGCACTATTAATATCCTGACCAACCAAACTAGGCATTAAAATAAATCGTATCCGAGGTCCTTGACTAACAACAAAATTTACTTCTGAACCCTTCGGTACTTTTTTACGTGCCTGTGGACTTTGACTAATAATTACACCAATAGGCAATGTGTGATTCTCATATTTTACAATTCCTTCTTTTAGCCCTGCATTTTCTAAAAGATATTCTATCTCGTTAATATTCTTGTTTATAAACGTTGGAACCTCTACCAGTTTAGGTCCCTTACTAACTGTCAATTTAATTGTATATCCTTCCTTACATATTTTTCCTGCAGCCGGTTCTTGATCAATAATATACCCTTTTTTATATTGATCGCTATTTTTTTCAGCAGCCACTTCTACACCAAATCCAAGATTTTCTAAATTTGTCTTTGCCTCTTCTAATTCTATACCTATTAAACTTGGAACTTCTTTCTCTGGAACAATAAACAATTTTTTTAGATAAAATAGCCCACCTGTAAAAATAAGTGCTAATATAAAAGCTGTTATAATTGCACTCCACATAATAGTACGATTACTTTTTTGACTGTTTTTTCGTTCATAAGTAGAATTTTTCAATTTTATATCCTCATCTTTAATAGCAGGAATAACTTGAGTAGGACTATCATCATCATCTTCAATTTTTACAAAACTGCCTGATGGCTGTTTTAAAGCTTGTTCTAAATCTTCACAGATATCTTTTGTACTATTGTATCGTTTTGTTTGATCTTTTTGAGTAGCCTTTAATATAATATCCTCTAATGCTTTTGGTATATTTTTATTTATCTCTGAAGGAAGCTTTATATCTTCATGAATATGCTTTAGAGCAATTGAAATAGGACTTTCTCCTTCAAAAGGTACTTTACCTGTTGCCATTTCATAAAGAACAATTCCAAGAGAATATAAATCTGATTTTTCATCAATATATCCCCCTCTAGCTTGCTCAGGTGAAAAATAGTGAACTGAACCTATTACATTTCCTGTATTTGTAACAGTCGAAGAAGTTACAGCTTTAGCAATTCCAAAATCTGTAACTTTAACTCTCCCATCATCTGTTATCATTATATTGTGAGGTTTAATATCTCTATGAACAATATGGTTATTATGTGCATGTTGCAACGCTAGTGCAATTTGCTTTCCTATATTTATTGTTTCTTCAAGTTGAAGAGGTCCTTTTTCTTTGATAATCTGTTTTAATGTCTTTCCTTTTACATATTCCATTACAAGATAATATATATCATCATCATTTCCAACATCATAAATATTTACAATATTAGGATGTGATAAGCTTGCAGCAGCTTGAGATTCTTTTTTAAATGAACGGATAAATTCTTCATCGCTTGTAAATTCTGGCCTTAATATTTTTACAGCTACATATCTGTTTAAAAGCTTACATTTTGCTTTATATACTAAAGCCATTCCTCCGCCGCCAATTTTTTCAATAATTTCATATCTATTACCTAAAATTTTTCCTATCATTTTTTTCACCTCGATTCTTCCTTATATCTATTTTTAATCGCAATAACTGTAATATTATCATATCCTCCTCTTTCATTCGCTAATTCTACTAGATGTACACATGCATGCTGCATATTATCACAATCTATTAATGTCCTCTTTATTTCATCTGTTTCTATTAAATTAGATAAACCATCTGTACATAAAAAAATAATATCATCTGAATTAAAATCTAAAGTATAGATATCTATTATTATATTTTCTTCAGTCCCTAATGCACGTGTTATCATATTTCTTTGTGGATGAATCTTAGCCTCATTTTCAGTAATACTTCCATTTCTTAAAAGTTCTGCCACAAGGGAATGATCTTGTGTAATTTGAGATATGTTATTGTTATGTATCAGATAGGCTCTACTATCCCCTACATGTGCTATATATACTTTTGATAAAATAAGTACTACTGTTAATGTGGTACCCATTCCTTGACATTCTTTTTCGCTTATAGCTTTTTTAAAAATATTTTTATTAGCTTCAAACGTTGCTTTCTTTAAAAATTCACAAACCTTTTCTTCATCTTTATCCAAAAACTGATCTATATGAATTTCCATAAATTCTTTGATAGAATTAATCGCTATATTACTTGCAACTTCTCCAGCATTATGCCCACCCATTCCGTCAGCCACTATAAATAAATTTAAATCTCCTTTTGATATATAATATGCATCTTCGTTTATTTCCCTAACTTTCCCCTTATGAGAATAAGCTCCGATTTCCATTCAATCACCCCACAAATCAATACAATTGATTTATAAACTATTTTCATATAGACCTTATTATATCACATTCAAAGTAAATTGTAGAAGTTCTTACTTATACTTTCTTTTTTAGTTTGCAAATAAAAAATCCATCCGTTCCATGTATATGAGGATATAATTGCAATGTTTTTTCTTTTCTTCTTAGCTTCAATGGCAACGAATCATTTATATCTAATATTTCAAAATTACTGTTATTCTTCATAAAACGTTCAATAATGCCTATATTTTCTTCTTTTTCTATGGTACAAGTACTGTAAACTAAAATTCCATCTTTTTTTACATATTTACTAGCATTCATTAATATTTCTAATTGTAATTTTGTAATTTCTTTTGTATCATCTGGTCTTTTATTATATTTAAGTTCTGGTTTTCTCCTTATTATTCCAAGACCAGAACAAGGTGCATCAACCAATACTTTATCTGCTTTTTCTAAAAGATTAGGATCAATTTCTTTTGCATTAAAAACTTCTGTTTTAATATTTGTAATGCCGAGTCTTAAAGCATTACTTTTTATTAATTTTAGCTTATGTTTATAAATATCTCTTGCTAATATTTGTCCTTTATTCTGCATTAATTGTGCCATATGCGTAGTTTTTCCACCAGGCGCTGCACAGACATCTATAACAAATTCATCTGGCTTTGGATCAAGTACATGTGCAACAAACATAGAACTTTCATCTTGTATTTGAAAATAACCTTTTTTATACAATTCAAGTTCTTCTATATTTGTCAAATTCCGAATATATAAAGCTTCATCTACATAAGTATCCTCATAAACTTCAATTCCATCATTTAATAATTTTCCTATTAATTGTTTCTTCGAAATCTTTAATGTATTCGTTCGAATCGAAAGTCTTGGCGTTTCATTATTTGCTTTTAACAATCTCATAGTAAAATCTTGTCCAAACTCTTTTAACCATTTTTTTACCATCCACTTAGGATGAGAATAAGTAATAGAAAGATGTGTAACTTTATCCTCCTCTAATGAAGGTACCTTTATATTATTTTTATTTCTTAAGAAACTTCTTAATATACCATTAACAAAGCCACTAGCTTTATACTCAACCTTCTTTACTAACTTTACGCTTTCATTAACAGCAGCAAATTCAGGTATTTTATCAAGATATATAATTTGATATAAACCTATTCTGAGAATGTTTAATACTCTTATATTTATTCTTTTCATTTTCACTTTAGAAAGTTTACTAATAATAAAATCTAAATATATTTTATTTTCCAAAACACCATATACTATCTCCGTAGTCAATCTTCTATCTATAGGAGACAACTTTTCTCCCCTTAGATGTTTATTTATTGCTATATTTGAAAAGGCATTATTTTCTTCTATATCAGTCAAAATATTTAAAGCATATTTTCTTGCATTCATATTAATTAATTTTCCTCCTACACATATAAATTAATGCACCCAGAGGGTGCATTACTAATCTCTTCTATTTCTTAGTAAAATCAATCTTAATAGTTGAGCAATAGAAACTGCCATAGCAGCTACATACGTTAGTGCAGCAGCATTTAATACTTTCTTTGAATATATTATTTCTTCACTTGTTATAATACCATTCATTTCTAATTGCATTATTGCTCTACTACTTGCATTAAATTCAACTGGTAGAGTAATTATTTGAAAAATCACAGCTGCCAAATAGAATAATATTCCTATATCAATTAACGACCCTATTCCTAATAAAAATCCTAAAAAAACTAAAACCCATACTGCTTGAGAACCAAAACTTGCTATAGGTGCTATTGTATTTCGTAAAATTAATGGAACATATCCATATCCATGCTGTATAGCATGCCCCACTTCATGAGCCGCTACACTAATTGAAGCTATAGAATTCCCATTGTATACTTGAGGAGACAATCTTACAACTTTACTTCTTGGATCATAATAGTCTGACAGAAATCCTCCTGTATATTCTACAGAAACATCATATAAACCATTCCTGTCCAAAATCATTCTAGCAACCTGAGCCCCTGTATAGCCCCTCATATTTCTTATATTTAAATATCTATTAAATGTAGTTTTAACTTTCATTTGTGCATACATAGCTAGAATGATTGCAGGAATTAAAAATATCATTCCAGGACCAAATCCATAATAAGGTGAATAAAACATGCCTATTCCCCCTCTGCAATAAAACATTGAATGATTTCTTCAATCTTTTGTACATTTACATGGGTATTTACACATGGACCTTCTGGTCTTTCATTTAAAACACCAATAACAGGTATCCCTCTTACATCTAATATTCCACTACTTAAGTCTCGTTCACAAGCTACAGCAATAATTGCTTTTGGCTTTATTTCTTTAATTATCTTTCTTGCAAGTGTTCCTCCTGTAGCCACAAATAGTTTTGTACCATATTTTTCTTTTAGAGCAATTAAATTATCAATATCACAAAAACCACATCTTTTACAATTCTTTATATGATTTGTTATTTTATGAGGACAACTTGATTTTTGAAGACAATGAGGAAGTAATATCAAAATTTCCTCAGGACTTACATGAATACTTGATAACATAATCAATCTATTATTTAATTCAGAAAAAACACTTCTTATTATATCTTTATCAAATCTAAATAAACGAGAAAGATTAATAATATTCGGATATATAAATCTTAATGAAAATTGTACCCATTTCCTTGAAATAGAAGAAATGTTTTTTCCATTTAATAGTTTAATAATTATAATTATATTAATAAAAATCAAAATACTTACAAATGTGGCTACTATTAGTATTATATTCAAAACCATCTTATATAATACAAAGTTGCTTGATTTAACTAAATACACTGACAAAAAAGCAATTGAAACTAGCAATAAAACTAGTAAAAAAAGCATTGCTATAAATATATTATTGTTCTTTTTAATAGAGTTTACAATCATTTTATTCTCCTAGAATAATGTTATTTTCTATCTTATGTCCTCTTAAATAAGCATCAACAGTCATACGTTTACTATTTGGGAATTGTATTTCTTCTATAATAAGTACTCCATTTGCTGTGCATACAAACAAGCCATCTTTATCTACCTTTATGATTTTTCCTGGTTCTTCATTGCAACATTCTTTTGAAACCTTTGCTTTCCAAATCTTAAACTTTTCTCCCTTATAGAAAGTAAAGGCTGTTGGCCATGGATTTACACCACGAATTAAATTATAAATAGATTCAGCACTATTTTTCCAATCTATTTTTCCTGTGTTTTTATCCATTATAGGAGCATAACTACTTTCATAATCTACTTGTTTTATTCTAGGAGCTTGCTCCTCTTCAATCAACTTAAGAGTTTCTCCTAAAATTTCTGCCCCTGCTAAAGCTAATTGGTCATGAAACTCTCCAGCAGTTTTATCTCCTATAGGTATTTCTTTTTTTAATATCATGTCCCCAGTATCAAGACCTTCATCCATATACATAGTAGTTACACCAGATATTTTTTCTCCATTAATAATAGCCCAATTAATTGGTGCCGCACCCCTATATTTTGGTAAAAGAGATGCATGTACATTAATACACCCATAAGGTGGAATATCTAATATTTTTTTAGGTAGTATCTGTCCAAATGCAACCACCACAATACAATCAGGAGCTAATTTTTCAATTTCTAAAATGACACTCTCTTCCTTTACATTTTCTGGCTGTAAAACAGGTATGTTATATTCAAGCGCCTTTTCTTTTACTGGAGGAGGAGTTAATTTTTTCCCTCTTCCCTTTGGTCTATCAGGTTGCGTTACAACTGCTAACACATCATGTCCTTTTGAAACAATCTCATTCAGACAAGGTACTGCAAAATCAGGTGTTCCCATAAATACAATCTTCATAAATATCACCTACTTTATTACTTTATCTGTAAATAATATACCATCTAAATGATCTATCTCATGGCAAAATGCTCTTGCTAGTAGATCTTTCCCTTCCATTTCTATCATATTGCCATATCTATCTATTCCTCTTACTCTCACCCACTTAGGTCTTTTAACATCTCCTGTAACACCTGGTACACTTAAACAACCTTCTGCTTCTATTTGTTCTCCCTTAACTTCAACAATTTCAGGATTAATAAGCTCTATTAGTCCATCTCCAACATCTATAATTATAATTCTTTTTAGAATTCCAACCTGTGGTGCTGCAAGTCCAACCCCATCAGCATTATACATTGTTTCTTTCATATCATCTAATAAAGTTAATACTCTTTGATCAACTTTTTCAACTGTTCTCGATTTTTTTCTTAATACTGGATCTCCATCTCTTACGATATTTCTAATAGCCATTTTTTTCCTCCTTCTTTAAAGCATACTATAAGGATCTATATCTACGCTTATATTAATATTTTTAAAAAAATAATTTTCATTGCTTTCAAACCTTATATAATTTATTATACCTTTAATCTTATTTTGGTCAACAGGTTTGCTTTTAATAATCATTTGCCATCTATATTTTTGCTTTATTTTTGATAAAGGTGCTGGATGTGGTCCTAAAATTGTTTCATTACATTTTATTTTATATTCCATTAGTTTTTCTTTCATTATGTTTGCAAAACAATTAGCTGCTTTAATCACATCATTTTCTTTTTTCCCTGAAAATATTATATTTATCAAATTTGAATATGGCGGATAGATAAATTCCTCTCTCAGCATTATTTCCTGCTTATAAAAAGAAATATAGTCATGATTTTTAGAAGTTTTAATTGCAAAATGCTCTGGCTCATAAGTCTGTACTATAACTCTTCCTATTTTATTTCCTCTTCCTGCTCTTCCTGCAACTTGTGTAATAAGTTGAAACGTCTTCTCTCCTGCTCTAAAATCTGGTAAGTTTAAGTTCGTATCAGCTGCAATTACCCCCACTAAAGTCACATTTGGAAAATCTAATCCTTTAGCTATCATTTGAGTACCAATTAGTATGTCAATCTTTCCTTTTTTAAACTCATCTAATGTTCTATCCATTACCCCTTTTTTAGATGTAGTATCTAAATCTAATCTTGCTACTTTAGCTTTTGGAAAATATTTTTTTGTTAAATTTTCAATCTTTTCAGTACCTACTCCAAAATATTTTATATATTTACTTCTACATTCTGGACATATTGTTGGTGGATTTCTTGTAAATCCGCAATAATGGCATGACACATCATTAGAATTCACATGATACGTAAGAGATATCTCACAGTGTGGACACTTTACTACATATCCGCAATTTCTACATGATATGAAAGTAGAATAACCCCTTCTATTTAAAAAAAGTATGATTTGCTCTTCTTTATTTAAATTTTCTTTAATCCCATTATATAAACTTTCACTAAAAATACTCTTATTCCCTTTATTTAATTCATTTCTCATATCTACAATTTCTATTTTTGGTAAAGGATTATTATTAAACCTACTCATCATTTGTATCTTACAATATTCTCCTTTTTCTGCTTTCATATAACTTTCAATAGAAGGAGTAGCTGAACCTAAAAGTAGAACTGCATTATTCATTTGGCATCTATATTTTGCCACATCAATTGCATGATATTTTGGACTGTACTCAGATTTATATGTATACTCATGCTCTTCATCTATAATAATCATTCCCAAATTTCTAAAAGGTGCAAAAACAGCTGATCTAGCACCAATAACGATTTTTACTTCTCCTTTTTTTATTCTATTCCATTCATCATACCTTTCTCCTAATGATAGTCTACTATGTAATACAGCAACAACATCACCAAACCTTCCTTTAAATCGTTCAATCATCTGTGATGTTAAAGCTATTTCTGGAACAAGTACGATCGCTTCTTTTGATTGCTTTAATATCTTATCAATTAATTGCATATATACTTCTGTTTTTCCACTTCCTGTAACCCCATGAATTAAAAAAGGTTTATAAGTATTCTGATAAATATATGGAATAATCTGATCGATTGCATTAGATTGTTCCTTTGTAAGTGTTAATGGCTCTGTAGAAGAAATTCTCATATATTCGTACGGTTCACGCCTTTTTTGCACCATAATAATTTCAATCAATCCTTTACTTGCAAGAGAATTGATTGTATTTGTTGCTACATCCATTTGTTTCCTTAATTTACTCCATTCTACTTGATTATGTTTACTCAAATACATTAAAATTTCTCTTTGTTTTTTAGCTCTTTTACTTAATTTATTTATTAAAAATGATAAATCTTCTCTATCTGAAAGCTTAATAATTTTTTCAAATGTTTTATTTACATTACTCTTTAGAGAATCCCGTACAGTAACAATATTTTTTTCTTCTAAACTTTTAATAAGTCTATTAATATCTTTATAACCTAAATATCTTTTCAAAAAATCTTCTGTTACACTTTTTCGCTCTAACAATATTTTTATTAATTCATTTTGTTTATCTGAAAGTTTGTAGTTATATAGAAATTGTTCTTTAACATTATTACATAATGTTATAGTTCTTTTTGATTTTAATGATGCTCCAGTAGGCGTTATACACTGAATAGCATCAATAAATCTACACATATATTTTTCTTTCATCCATCTGCATAAACCTATCAATTCTTTAGATAAAATAGTATCATCTACAATTTCATTAATATATTTTATCTTATCATTATCAATATCCACTAAGTTCACTATATCTACTACAAATCCTTCTATTAGCTTATTTCCTTTTCCAAAAGGAATAATAACTCTAGATCCTAAATTTATTTTGTCTTCCAATACTTTAGGAACTCTATAGGTATATTCCATGTCCGTCTTTTTACTTTTATTATTAACAATCACTTTTACAAACTCTATTTTTTCCATAGAATTTCCCCCATGGCTCATTTCATTTAAGATTAAAGGAGCAGGTTCCCCTACTCCTCTATTAATAAGCTTTTTACTTTATCCAGTATAATTTCAGCCAAATCTATTTTTGGCATCTTTTCATAGTGCTTTGTTTGGCCATTTTTATCTATTATAGTCACAATATTTGTATCACTCTTAAATCCAGCACCTTCCTTTGTCAGATCATTAGCTACTATAAAATCTAAATTTTTATTTTGTATCTTGTTTTTAGCATTATGAAATAAATTTTGTGTTTCAGCCGCAAACCCAACAAGTATCTTATTATCCTTTTTACGTTTACCTAACTCTTTTAATATATCAGGATTTCTAACAAGCTTAATAGAAAAATCATTATCATCTTTTTTAATTTTATTTTCTGCAACCATAGCTGGACGGTAGTCTGCAACTGCAGCTGATTTTATAACAACATCTGCCCATTCAAAAGACTTTAATACAGCTTCATACATTTCATTAGTCGTATTTACATCAATTTTATTTACACCTACAGGAGCTTTTAAATTGGTTGGCCCTGAAATTAATAATACTTCCGCTCCTCTATCAAGTGCTCTTTCTGCTATAGCATATCCCATTTTCCCTGATGAATGGTTTGTAATATATCTTACAGGATCAATAGCTTCTCTAGTAGGACCTGCTGTAATAAGAATTTTTTTCCCTTTTAAGTCTTTTTTATCTTGCAATAGTCTTACAGCTTCTTTTACAATTTTTTCTGGTTCAGCAAGCTTCCCACTTCCAACATCTCCACAAGCTAGTCTACCTGTTACTGGCTCAACAAAATAATAGCCAAAATCTTTTAATTTTTCAATATTCTGCTTAACAATTATATTATTATACATATTTGTATTCATAGCTGGAGCCATTAAAACTTTTGCTCTTGTAGCCATTATTGTTGTTGTTAGCATATCATCTGCTATACCATTAGCTATTTTTCCAATAACATTTGCTGTTGTCGGTACAACTAAAAATAACTCTGCCCATTTTGCAAGAGCTATATGTTCAACATCCCATGTTTTGGGCTCTGCAAACATATCTGTTACAACATAATTTTGAGATAAAGATTGGAATGTAAGTGGATTTATAAATTGTTGAGCAGATTTAGTCATTATTACTTTTACATTCATACCTAATTTTTTCAATCGACTTACAACATCTGCTGCTTTATATGCTGCAATACCACCAGTTACACCGACTATCACATTCTTATGCATATCTACACCTCATTACTTTTCTAACTCTTGTCTTTTATATTTAATTAAATCATTAGCAATTTCATAAGTAGCAATAGTTACAGGTTTATTTGATTCAACGTTTGTTAATTTTTCATCTCCATCAATAATTTCTCTTGCTCTCTTTGCAGCAGCTATAACTAATGTATATCTACTATCTACTTTTTCCATTAATTTATTGATTGATGGATTTAACATGATAACTCCTCCTTATATCTTGATATAATTTCTTCTATATTATCAGTAACTTTACAACTTTCTGCTTTAATAATTCCCCTAATTTTTTCAACAGCTTTCTCTACTTCATCATTAATAACATAATAATTATATTCTTTTACATAATTAATCTCTTCAAAAGCACTTTCAAATCTTTTATTAATATCAGCTTCTGATTCAGTTCCTCTACCAATAATTCTTTTCTTTAATTCTTCCATTGATGGAGGTAATATGAATATAAATATTCCTTCAGGATACTTTTCTTTAACTTGTAATGCTCCCTGAATATCTATCTCTAATAAAACATTGTTTCCTTTCTTTATTTCTTCAATAACATATTTTTTAGGTGTTCCATAATAATTATCATAAACTTTTGCGTATTCTAGAAATTCATCATTTTCAATTTGTTTTTCAAAGATATCCTCATCAATAAAGTAATAATTTACTCCATCTATCTCTCCTACTCGAGGCTCTCTTGTAGTTGCAGATATTGAAATTTTTATATCTTTTTCGATATTTAATAATTGTTTACATACAGTTCCCTTTCCTGTACCAGAAGGTCCTGATATAACAATTAATAATCCTTTTTTCATCATTTGAATCCCCTTCTATTTTGTTTCGTTGTAAGCAGTATCTTTTGCATTTTCATCTTTGTTTGTTAATCTATGAGCAACAGTTTCTGGCTGAACTGCTGATAATATAATATGATCACTATCAGTAATGATTACAGCTCTTGTACGTCTACCATAAGTAGCATCTATCAGCATTCCTCTATCTCTTGCTTCCTGAATAATTCTTTTGATAGGTGCAGATTCAGGACTTACAATGGCAACTAATCTATTTGCTGATACAATATTGCCAAAGCCGATATTTATTAATTTTATACTCATTTATAAACCCCCTATTCAATATTTTGCACTTGTTCTCTAATCTTTTCTAATTCACTTTTTATGTCTACTACATAATTTGTAATTTCTAAATCATTTGCCTTTGATCCTACTGTATTTATTTCTCTGTTCATTTCTTGTATCAAAAAGTCCAATTTTCGTCCAATCGGTTGACTGTCTTCTAAAGTTTTTATTAATTGGTGGATATGACTTTTTAACCTTACAATTTCTTCCGTTATGCTATATTTATCAGCTATTAATGCAATTTCTATATTTAATCTATTTTCATCAATTTCTACAGAATCCTCTAATATCTCATTAATTCTATCTTTAAGCTTCTGTTTATACTCTAAAACAACATTCGGTGCTCGATTTTCGATTTTATTTACTACATCTAATATGTATACACATCTATTATGAATATCTTCTGCTAATTTCTTTCCTTCCGTTATTCTCATATTAACCAGCTTATCTAATGCTTTAGCTGTAGCATCTTGCAAACAACACCAAATCACATCTTCATCCTCTTGCATTTGCTCGACTTTTATAACATCCGGAAACTTTGCTATTAGTGAAACAGAAATATCATCTATTACATTAAAATCATCTTTAATTTCTCTAAGACATTCTACATACTGTTTTGCTAATGAATTATTTATTGAAATTTTTGTATCTGTTTCTTTAATATTTTCTAAAGTAACATATACTTCAACTCTTCCTCTTTTTATTTCACTTTTTATAAGATTTTTCAATTTATCCTCTAAATAAATGAGTCTCTTCGGCATTCGTACAACAATATCATTATATCTATGATTAACAGATTTTACTTCAACTAAAAACTGTCTTTCTAAATCCTTTGCTTCACCTCTTCCAAATCCTGTCATGCTTCTAATCATGATTTTTCATCCTTCCATATTTTTTTAAAACTCTTACTAAATTTCTAATAATACTCTCGTAAGTTAAAATTATATCATTTTTATTAACAAAAATTAAGACTTCTAAAAGATTTTTATTAATTGTTTAAAATATTTTTTATAAAAAATAAAATTTAAACTAAAAAAGTGTTTTTAAAATATGATTATAAACACAATATATTGATATTATACAAAACTTCAATATTACCTTCTACATATTCTTTATTTTTTTCAATAATATACAATTATATGATAACTTTCAAAACCTATAAAAGAATGATATACTTTAATGATGAAAATCAATATTTGGAGGAATGCATATGCCTTTTGATGGAATGGTTATTTCAGCAGTCGTTACTGAATTAAAAGAAAAAATTATAAATGGTAAAATTGATAAAATATACCAAACAGAAATGGATGAAATAAATATTTTAATTCGATGCTTTAAAGAAAAATATAAATTACTTATTTCTGCAAGCAGTAATCATCCAAGAATTCATTTAACTAAAGGAGATAAAGAAAATCCTCAAGTCCCTCCTATGTTTTGTATGTTACTAAGAAAACACCTTCAAGGTGGAAAAATAGTAGATATTAGACAAAAAGAATTTGAAAGAATTATTATGATCGATGTAGAAAGTTATGATGAGTTAGGCTGTATATCTATTAAACAGTTAGTAATAGAAATTATGGGAAAACATAGTAATATAATATTGCTTGATAAATCTAAAAAAATTAAAATATTAGATAGTATTAAAAGAATATCTGCAGATATTAATAGATATAGAGAAATTTTACCTGGCAAACCTTATATAGCCCCACCAACACATGGAAAAGAAAATCCATTAAATTTAAATGTTAATAGCCTAATTTTACTATTTGAAAAAGCTACTTTAGGAACTCCTGTGTACAAAGCAATTTATACATCTATACAAGGAATAAGCCCTTTAGCTGCTAAAGAAATTTGTTTTAGAGCAAATATTTGTGATGATGAACCAATTTCTAATCTATCATATAATCATTATAAAATATTATGGACTGAACTGAAAAATTTTATAGGCTCTACATTTACACCAAATATCATTATATCTAAAGATGACAAACATATAGTTGATTTTTATTCTGTAATTCTTAAATCTTATGAAGCTATTTATGATTTTACTATCTTTAATTCTATTAGTAATGTATTAGAAGAATACTATATAAAAAAAGATTTATTTAATCGATTAAAACAAAAATCTACCGACTTGAGAAAATTAGTTACAAATACAATTACCAAATTATATAGCAAAAAACAAAAACTTCAAGAAGAATTAATTACTGCTACAAAATCTCAGAAATATAAAATCTTTGGCGAATTATTAACAGCATATTTACACCTTATAAAAAAAGGAGATACAGAAATAGAAGTTGTAAATTTTTATGATGCTAATGGAAATACAGTTAAAATTCCATTAGATACAAAATTAACTCCTGCTCAGAATGCACAAAATTATTTCAAAAAATATACAAAATCAAAAAATGCAATAAAAGAAAAACAATACCAATTACAAGAAACAGATTATGAAATTAAATATTTTGAAAATCTATTACATGATATTGAAAATGCTTCTAATCTAACTGACCTTGAAGAAATCAGAAATGAGTTAATAGAAGAAGGTTATATTAAAAAGAAGAAAAACTTAGTTTCTAATAAAAAAAATACTATAAATAAACCATTGTCTTTCATTTCATCAGACGGTTTTCAAATACTTGTAGGAAAAAATAATAAACAAAATGATCAATTAACTTTAAAAACTGCTTCTAAGAAAGATTTTTGGTTTCACACAAAAGATATTCCTGGTTCTCATGTTATTGTTATATGTAATAATAGAGAAATTCCAGAACGTACAATACTAGAAGCTGCTGAAATTGCTGCTTTTCACAGCAAAGGAAAAATGTCAAGCAATGTTCCTGTTGATTATACTCAAGTAAAAAACGTAAAAAAACCTAGTGGTGCAAAACCAGGAATGGTTATATATGAAAATTATAAAACCGTATATATTACACCTAGAAAAAATATTACTGAAATACTAGATAAAAACAAATCCAAGTCAAACTAGACTTGGATTTGTTTTTATTCAGTTAATTTATTGATAGTAACTTCATTAGTATCATCAATCTCATCAAAGTGCACACAAATGATTTCTTCCTTAGATGTAGGTACATTTTTACCTACATAATCTGCTCGAATAGGAAGTTCCCTATGGCCTCTATCTATTAAAACAGCAAGTTGTATAGACTTTGGTCTGCCAATATCCATAATTGCATCCATAGCTGCTCTTACTGTTCTTCCGGTATATAAAACATCATCTACTAATACTACAATCTTTTCACTAATATCAAAACCAATATCTGTATCATTCAATATTGGATTATCATCTAATTTTGTCAAATCATCTCTATATAAAGTTATATCTAAAACACCAACATGAATTTTTTTATTTTCAATAGATTCAATCCTATCAGCAATTCTTTTTGCAAATGGTATTCCTCTTGTTTTTATCCCTACAAGTACAACATCTTCGATTCCCTTATTTCTTTCGATAATTTCATGAGCAATTCTAGTAGTTGCTCTTTGTATAGCTTTTTCATCCATAATTTTTGTTTTAAACTTCATAAATCCACCTCGTTCCCATTGTTTTTTAACTTATATACCTTGTTAATTAATCTTATTTTCTAGTATTCTTATGATTTTTTGGAAATAATCAGGTAAATCTGATTGAAATTCCATAAAATTGCCCTTACTTGGATGAATAAATCCTAATGTTTTAGCATGAAGCATTTGTCCCTTTAAATTAAATTTTGGTTTTTTAGGTCCATATACAGGATCTCCAACTAATGGATGATTTATATATGCCATATGCACCCTTATTTGATGCGTTCTACCTGTTTCTAATCTAGCTTCAATAAGTGTATAATTATTAAATCTTTTTAGTACACGAAAATGAGTAATAGCATCTTTGCCATTTTTCTCAACAACTGCCATTTTCAGTCTGTCTACAGGATGTCTTCCTATAGGCGCATGAATTGTTCCTTTTTCTTCTTTAATATTTCCATGAACTAAAGCTATATATATTCTATGAATTGAATGTTCTTTTAATTGTGCTGCAAGGCTTTTATGAGCTATATCATTTTTTGCTACCATTAGTAGTCCACTTGTATCTTTATCAATTCTATGAACAATTCCTGGTCGAATAACTCCATTTATAGAAGATAAATTTTTACAATGATACAATAATGCATTAACAAGTGTTCCACTATAATTCCCTGGTGCAGGATGAACTACCATACCTTGAGGTTTGTTAACTATAAGTAAATCGTCATCCTCATATATAATTTCAATAGGTATATTCTCTGGTTCAACATTTAATATCTCAGCATCTGGTATTTCAATTTCGATTACATCATTTTCTTTTACCTTATATCTTTTTACTTGTACAACATCTCCATTAATCTTAATTTTACCTTTTTCAATCAATTTCTGTATGAAACTTCTTGACATATCTTCTAATTTATTTGATAAGTACATATCTAATCTTTTTTCTTCATCAATATAATCAACAACAAATTTTTCAATTTCCAATAAAATTCTTCCTTTCTAGTTTCGAACTCTATCTATTATGATTAAATAATAAGAAAGCAATATTGCTCCAACTACTATACTAATATCTGCAATATTAAATACAGGCCAGATTCTAAAATCAAAAAAATCTACTACATAACCAAATCTAATTCTATCAATTAGATTCCCAATTGCTCCCCCCACAATAAGACTTAAACTGTATACTACCAGTTTATGAATATTCGTTTGTGTACGGGTAAATAGAATTATACCAGAAATAACTACAAGTGTAATAATTACAAAGAACATTTTTTGATTTTGCAATATACCAAAGGCTGCTCCAACATTCCGAACATAGGTAAGATGAAAAATATTTTCAATAATTGGCATAGATTTATTGACTGAAAATATGCTTTGCACTATATATTTTGATAACTGATCCAAAATAATGATCAATAGTACCATTAAATAATTCATACTGTCTTCCCCCTAAATACATGTCTCTCTGATTATATCATAATTTAGAACTATTTAGAATAAAGATTCTCTAAGTTGATTTTATAGTATTACAAAAAAGTGAAGCAATGCTTCACTTTTTTTGATTTCTTTTTTGTTTATCTGGTATATCCTTTCGTTCTTCATCTTCTAACTGACCTAAATAAAAATCATTGCTAATATTGTCTACGTATTCTACTGTTCCAGATACATTTTCGTCATACATATTATTGTCATACCAATCTAGGGCCATATTATGTTTATCTGTTTTGTTAAACCTAGCTACTGCTTGATAAGTATCTTCCCCATCAAATCCATTAAAATCAACATTCGTATCCATATATGTTCTTCCAAAAGGATGTTTTAATACATCTTCTTCAACAGGTCTTGTATGGATTTCATCATGTACTGTAAAAGCATTTTTCTCGCACTCTATACACTTAGCCGCAGTAGGCATTATTTCAAGTCTTTCCTCTGGTATATTTTTGCCACAAACACTACATTTTCCATAAGTACCTTCTTCAATTCTTTGTAATGCATTATTAATCTCTTTTAAGTATAATGATTCATTTTTTTTTAAATTAAAATTCATTTCCATTTGAAAAGTTTCAGTAGCAATATCAGCTGGATGATTATCATATACTGATAATTCATCAAAATACTCTTGTAAAGAAGCATTTGGTTCATTTTCATCCATTCTCTCTAACGCCTTTTGTACATTTTTTTTCTCTTGAAACAATTTTTCTTTAAAATAACGCAACTTATTTGAATTCAAGTTGCATACCTCCTTTATCTATGATTCTCGATAATCTCTATTAGTTCAGCAATATACTTGCCTATTAAAGGTAGATCTACTGTCTGTTTGAGTATATAAAAAAATATGGCTGCTAAAATTGTTAAACCTATAGCTGTACCTAATCCTCTAGCTAATCCACCAATAAAATTAAGATACAATAATCTTCTAGGATTATTTACTATATCAGCATACTCTGCAATCTTTGCTCGTTCTAAATCTCTGGAAATTTTTTCAATTTTCTCTTCGATCTTTGAAAGCCTCTTTTCAACCATTATTATTCCCCCATTTTATTTATTATATTTTTCATTTATTCCATTAGATATTAATTGTATTTTCCCCCTTTTTTTATCTAATATCCTTTTTAAAAAAATATCATTACTCAATAGTCAACAATTTTAAGATATTTATAATTTTTAAAATAATAAAAAAGAGGATAGAATTCATACTATCTTATTCTATCCTCTTTAGTAATTATTTAATTTTTTATATATGTGTTAACATATATAATACAATTTCCACTGAGTTATTAGCTGATTCTTGGACAAACTCATTGAAGTTTACATGAGCAGTACCATCTGCCTTATCAGACATAGCTCGAATAATAACAAAAGGAACTTTATTCAAATAACAAGTATGTCCAATAGCTGCACTTTCCATTTCAGCACAATAACCTTCAAATTCTTTCCATAAAAAACCTTTCTTATCTGGACAAGCAACAAAAACATCTCCAGATACAATTCTTCCTATTGTTGTTTTATATTTTACACTTTCTTTTTTGCTTGCTTCTACAGCTACTTTAACAAGTTTTTCATCTGCCTTAAATATATATTCATCCATTCTTGGAATTTGCCCTAATTTATATCCTCCAAAGCCTGTCACATCAAAATCATGCTCAATAACATCTTTAGAAATAACAATATCCCCTACTTCGAGTTCATCATGAATAGCTCCAGCTACTCCAGTGTTTATAATTGCATCTACATGGAAATTACTAATTAATATTTGTGTGCAAACAGCTGCATTAACCTTCCCTATACCACTTCTAACAACTACAATATCTTTACCAACAAGATTTCCTTTGTAGAATGTCATTCCTGCCAATTCTACTTTTTCTTTTAATTCCATCTTTTCTTTCACAATTTGTATTTCTTCATCCATTGCTCCTATTATACCTATTAATTTCATTTTAAATCCTCCTTTTTCCTGCTATAAATTCTATTGCCTGGGAAATTTGTATAATACTACATAAATAAACATTTTCTTATATAATTTTTTTGTATTATAAAAATAAAATCCTCGTTCAAGACGAGAATTTTTCTTTGACAATTACTTATCATTCATCTTCTTCAACTACTTCTTCACAACTACTTATAACAGCTTCAAGCTGTGCTTCTAATAATGTTTTGAATCTCGTTTTAAAAATGTGTAATTGTTTTTTTCCTTCTTCATATTCTCTCTTAATTCTTAAAACTTCATTATTTGCATCTTCAATAATCTTAGCAGCCTTTGCTTCTGCTTCTTTTATAATAAGTTCTGCCTGTTTTTGTGCATTTTGTGTAACCTCTTCAGCAGTACTTTGTGCGAATACTAGAGTGTTGTTTAGTGTTTTTTCTAGATTCTCAAATTTTTCAATTTGCTCATTAAGCATCGTAATTTTGTCTTTTAGCTCTATATTTTCCTTATACAAATTCTCATAATCAATAATAATTTTATCTAAAAACTCATCTACTTCACTTTCTTTGTACCCTCTAAGTACCTTTTTGAATTCTTTGTTTTGAATCTCAAGTGGTGTAATCATTTTATCCCTCCCTTAGATCATTCTTTTAATTAATACCTTATATCTATCTTTTTTCGTTTTATTTCCAATTGTATCTAAAATTATTCTCCCTTTTCCTTTAAAAGATATGATATCTCCTTCATTAAGAATATATGAAGGCTGATTTACAGGTTTAAAATTTACTTTTGCTCTATCATTACTGATTAACCTAGCTATTGCATTTCTAGATTCTCCAAAACCTGCTCCTGCAATAGTATCTAATCTTAAAGATGCTACAGTCGTATACACTAATTTAAAATCTTCTTGTACCTTTATTAAATCATGAAAAGAAGACTCTTCAACAGTCACTTTGTATTTCGATATTTTTTCTAAATTCAATCTAATAAAATCATTTAACTCTTTAAATGCAATAATATTTGCTTGCCTATCTCCGACTAAAATATCCCCTATCTTTTCTCTTTTCAATCCTAATCCTAAAATTGCTCCTAAAAAATCTCTATGGGTCAAGTCTTCTTCTTGAAACTTGCCAGAAATTTTTATGGCACTAATTGGGCAATTTTTTTCATCTAATGACATATACTCAGGATAAATAATGATTACCTTTCTTTCAGCTTTTTCATATCCACCTTCTATCACATATTTTATATCCATTATATTCTCTAATATTGGAATACACAGCGATATTTGATATGGATCATAAAAATCAGTACACCGTATTGTATGACTTTTTAAAACGCTTTCCACCTTATTTAATGTTTTCATTATCAATTGTCGCTCTTCATGCTTTTTAATATGTTTTATTAATACTTCTTTATTTATCAAAATATCACACTCTCTTTAAAGCAAACCTGCAACTAGTTTTCTTACAATATCTAGAAAAAAGACCGCTAGAATGGGGGAAAAATCTATCATGCCTCCACCAAACCCGAATCGAAAGAATAAATTTCTAAAAGGTGCCAAAATTGGCTCTGTTAATTGATAAATAAGTCTTGGGATAGTTGCATTCGGATTTGGATTTATCCAAGACAATAAAATTCTTGCAATAATTAAGAAATCTAATACTCTAAAAAAATAATCTACTGATTGTCTAATCATCCACATTTTCACACCACCTATATCCTATTTATTCCAAGGAAACAATGCTTTATTTTTTAATTCTTCATTTATATTTCCAGATATATCTACATTATTAGGAGCTAAAATAAATATTCCTTTTGAAACTTTTTGAATATTTCCATCTAAAGCATATACAGCACCATTTACAAAATTAAAAATCTTTTTTGCTAATTCTGGATCTAACTTTTCTAGATTTATTACAACAGGTTTTCTATTCTTAAGATTATCTACAATGCTAGGAGATTCTTCAAATTCAGTAGGCTCATAGACAACAACTTTCATTTGTGTAGTTGTATGTATATTTACAATTTTATTTTTTTTACTTGCTATAGGTGTTATATCATCTTCATGCTCAATGGATGACTCTATTACTTCTTCCTCTTCTTCATCATAATCATCTAAGCCCATAAAATATTTTACTTTATCTACAAATTTATTTGCCATAACGCTTCCTCCTTATAAATCTACTTGTTATAATTTCTGCTACCAAAGATTCCTGTGCCTACTCGAATCATATTCGAGCCTTCTTCAATAGCAACCTTAAAATCATTTGTCATGCCCATCGATAAATATTTCATTTCCACACGCGGTAATTTTTTTACTTTAATCTCTTCGAACATTGCCTTTAATGTCTTAAAATATTTCCTAACATCCTCAGGATTTTCTTCATAAGGAGCAATCGTCATTAAACCTTTCACTTGAATATATTCTAATGGTTGCATCCTTTCAAGAAACTCATACACTTCACTGCAATCTAAACCAAATTTTGTTTCTTCATTAGCAACATTCACCTGAACTAGTACGTCCATTATCCTATTATGTTGCTTAGCTCTTTTATTTATTTCCTCAGCTAAATTTATTCTATCTAGGGAATGAATCATTTTTACTTTATCAATGATGTACTTTACTTTATTGGTTTGTAAGTGTCCTATTAAATGCCAACCCACATTTGATACATCATCATACTTTTTCATTATCTCCTGTACCCTATTTTCTCCTATGTCCGTTATTCCCTGCATAATGGCTTCATTGATTCTTTCACTATCTACTGTCTTTGTAACAGCAATTAATTGAATATCATCTGGTTTTCTTCCAATCTTATTACATGTTTCGTAAATTTCTTTTTTTATGTTGAGTATATTTCTTTTTATATATGTCATAAACTTTCCCTCCATCTATTAATATATCATTTGTCCTTCTTTCACTTTAGAAGCATTTCTAACAATCTCATCATATAGTTTTACAGTTTTTACTCTCTTTATATTTTCTCCATCCTTTTTATAAAAAACATTACTTTGAATAATTACATAATCATCATCATATCCAATTATTTTTATTGGTTTAAAAATCGCATATCTATTTATATCAAGTACATATACTCCTTTTATTCCTTCTTTTTCAATAACACTATCTTTGTGTATTTTCAACCCTTCATAATTTACTACAACCACATCTAGATTAATATTTCTTAAACTAAAAAAGTTCTCTACATACTGATCTAGTTGAAATATTATCATATTATCATTTTTATTTTTTATAATTTTATATATCTTTCCCTTCACTTCTCTATAAGGGAATTTAAAAGTTACAATTTTTCCAGTTTTATAATTTTCTAAAGCTGCATCATCAACCCAACTAATTATATACCATACATTATTATCTACTATTTTAAATAATGGCTGATTAAAAATTACTTTATTGACTCTTAAATCTGTTATTTCAGTATGGATATTTTTTAGATTTTCCAGTTTTATAGTTGCCATATTTCTTGGAGTCAATATTGTTTCATATCCATCAATATTATAGCTAATAATACCAGCTTCAGGACTTTTTACCAAGCTAATTGAATTATTTATTTTCTCTTCTAATACTTCTTGTTCTACCTTTAAAGCCTTTAAATTTTTTCCTGCAAAACTTTTATCCCCCACAATAATTCTCTTTTTCTCTAACTTACTGTTGAGTTCTTTTTTTAATTGCTCAATTTTAGAAAGATTTCCTATTTGCTTATATTGTTTTATTTCACTTATTATTTTATTTATTTCCCCATCAATTTTTTGGATATCACTTTGAAATAAATTATTTTCATTCTGTTTTATATTTTCTATTCTTTCCTTGATTACCTCTAATTTCTTTCTCGTAATATCATCAACACTATTTCTATATATTTCAGCCACCTTATATCCTTTTTCAACTCTTTGCCCATCCTGAACAAAATATTTTATTTCACCTTCCATATTACTTTTTACCAGATTTTCATTTCTGATAATATAACAATCTAGACGGTCAACTATTTGAACATTTCCATACTTAGCAATGCTTGTCTCATTTGAAGAAGATACAAGCATAGGTAGAAATTTAATTAATAAATAAAAAATAATAATAGCAAAGAAAAAATAGCGAATCCTATTATTTTTTTTTCGTCTATTACGTAGTTTTTTTATCAATTTCTTCACCTACTATATTTACTTTTTATGTTTATAATTCTTCACTTATATTCATTTTCCTTCATTTTGTTTAAAATTAGTTTTTCAGTCCTACCACAAAAATAAAAAAGCTACTTTTAAAGCAGCTAAAACAAATTTAAAAACTTTCTATATCTGTTACATATTATATAAAAACATTAAAGCTATGATTTCTCATAGCTTTAATGTTTTTATAATATGGTCTGAGTGCCGGGACTTGAACCCGGGGCCTCTAGAACCCCATTCTAGCGCGCTACCAAACTGCGCCACACCCAGATACAATTACACTATTATTATACACAAACATGTAATTTTTTCAAGTAAGAAATAAAATAGATAGGGAGTCCTCCCTATCTATTATAAAATAATACAAATTAAGCCACCACTACCATCATTAATAATTTTTTGCAATGTCTTTTGCATCTTAAATCTTGCATCTTCTGGCATCATAAATAATTTATGCTGTAGTTGTTCTTTTACCATATCATGCAATGATTTTCCAAACATATTTGTCTCCCATATTTTCGTTGGATCAGATTCAAATTCATCTAATAAATATTTTAGTAATTCCTCACTTTCCTTTTCAGTTCCAACAATTGGAGATACTTCTGTAGCAATATCTGTTCTTATCAGATGGAGTGATGGCGCATTAGCTTTTTAATTTCACTCCAAATCTATTTCCATGTCTGAAAATTTCTGGTTCTTGTAATTCAAGCTCCTCAAGACTTGGCGCAACTAAACCATAACCTGTTTCTTTTGCATCCTTTAATGCTTTCTCTACTCTGTCATATTCTTTTTTTGCTCTTGAAAATTCCTTAATAAGCCCTAATAATTGATGATCTCCCTCAATTTTATATCCCGTCATTTCTTCTAAAATATTATAAAATAATCCATCTTTTGTTTTCATTTCAATATGTGCAATTCCTTCACCTAACGCAATATCAGTTAAGTTTGCTTCTGATATTACTTCAATATCTATAAATTTAGCTACTTCATTCCTTACATCATTTATCTTTTTAACTTCTTGCCCCCATTGCTTTACCGCATAAATAATTTTATCCTTCAGCCAATGATCTGTTTCTAGTCCTTCTACCCATCCTGGAAGTGTAATATTAATTTCCTTAATTGGAAACTCAAACAAAACATTCTCTAATATACTGTTTATATCCTCTATATTCATTTTTGCACAATCAGTTGGAATAACTGGTACATTATATTTTTCCTCTAATTGTTTTTTTAATTCAATTGTTTCTGAATCTGTAGGCTTTGTAGAATTTAAAATTAAAACAAATGGCTTATTTAACTCTTTTAACTCTCTTATTACCCTTTCTTCTGCTTCTATGTAGTCACTTCTTTCAATATCTGTTATTGTACCATCAGTTGTAACAACTAATCCAATAGTAGAATGGTCTGTAATCACTTTTCTCGTACCTATCTCTGCAGCTTCTTCAAATGGAATTTCTTTCTCATACCAAGGTGTTGTTACCATTCTAGCCTTTCCATTTTCTTCGTGTCCAATTGCACCATTTACTAGATAACCAACACAATCCACAAGCCTAACTTTAAATTTTGCATTATCTTTTAGTGTTAATTCTATAGCTTCATTTGGCACAAATTTAGGTTCTGTAGTCATAATTGTTCTACCAGCACCACTTTGAGGTAGTTCATCTTTTGCTCTTTCCTTTCTATATGCATTTTCAATATTAGGTATAACCAATAGATCCATAAATCTTTTGATAAATGTGGATTTGCCTGTTCTAACTGGTCCTACAACGCCTATATAAATATCTCCTTGTGTCCGTTCTGCAATATCATTATATATATCGAATTTTTCCATTTATGCTCACCCCTTTAATAATAAATTTTTATTTTAAAATTAAAATACAATTCTATAAAAATCGTACGCTGTCTCCATTATAGGAATGTACTAACAATATATATATATGAACAAGTATATAATATTATGACTTTTAAAATAAAAAGATAGCTACTTTCATAGCTATCTTTTTATTATCATATTACCAATTAAATTTTTTATTTATAACCACTTCTTCAATTTCATGTGTTTTACTTCTCATCATTAAATTTACTACAGCTTCCCTTGCATCACTATTTTTATAAAGTATATTATAAATCTCCGTAGTAATTGGCATCTCTACACCATATTTCATAGACAATTTATATGCAACCTCTGTAGTAACTACTCCTTCTACTACCATTCCTATTGATTTGACCGCTTCTTCTAACTTTTTTCCTTTACCAATTTCAATACCACATCTTCGGTTTCGACTATGCATACTAGTACAAGTTACAATTAAATCTCCAATACCTGTTAAACCAGCAAAAGTATTAATATCTGCTCCCATAGCTTGCCCAAGTCTAGCAATTTCTGCAATCCCTCTAGTCATAAGTGCAGCTTTTGCATTATCTCCAAACCCCAAACCATCTGATATACCTGCTCCTAAAGCAATTACATTTTTCAATGATCCTCCAAGCTCAACACCAATAACATCAGGGTTTGTATATACCCTTAATTTTGGAGATATAAATACATCTTGTATGTACTCGGCAATAGATTTTGAATCTGATGCTACAACCAATGTAGTAGGCATATCTCTACATACTTCCTCTGCATGAGAAGGTCCTGATAAAACTGCAAATGCATTTTGTGAAAGCTCTTCCTTTACCACTTCCGATATCCTAAGCAACGTATTATTTTCTAATCCTTTTGCTGCATTTACAATAATCTGCTTATCATGCACTGCTTCCTTAAACTTTTTGATTGTTTCCCGAACAGCCTGAGAAGATATTGTTAATAATATAATATCTGCATCTTTCACAGCATGAAGAATATTATGAAATAATTTGATATTATCAGGCAAAATTACACCTGGTAAATACTTAATATTTTCTCTAGATTTTTTCATTTGCAATAATTGTTCTTCATTTCTCATCCATAATCTCACATTATGTCCTTTCTTAGAAAGAGAAATAGCTAGAGCTGTTCCCCAGCTTCCTGCACCAATTACACAAATACTTGACTTCATTCATAAAGCCCCCTATTAATATAAATTTTACCTAATTTTAGATTCCGTACCACGAAGCAACCTTTCTATATTTGACCTGTGTCTATATATCGCCATACCAGCTAAGACAAGTCCAAATAAAAAATGCATTGAACCATTATCAAATAACAGTAATAATGGTAATAAACTAATTCCAATCATTGAGGCTAATGATACATATTTTGTTTTTATTAAAATTAAAACAGCAATTAATATACAAATAAGTGCAACTAAAGGATTAATCGTTAAAGCTACTCCTATAGTTGTAGCTATCCCTTTTCCACCTTTAAATCCAAATAAAGCAGGCCAATTATGTCCAATAATAACTATAATTCCGCAAATTAGTGCTAAACTTTCTCCCCCAAATTTACTTCCTATCCATACAGCAAAAACTCCTTTTAATGCATCTCCAATCAAAGTTAATACAGCAGCCTTAGCCCCTAGGGTTCTATAAACATTAGTAGTTCCAGCATTTCCACTTCCATAGTTTCTTATATCTATATTTGCCCAAAATTTCGATAAAATTATGGAAGTAGAAATATTCCCTAATAAGTAACTAATAATTACTGCTACCGTTTTTAAAAGCATTATATTTCTTCCCCCTTCTCCCTATATAAAATACTAATTGGCGTTCCTTCAAATCCAAATGCCTCCCTGATTTTATTTTCAATATAGCGAGTATAAGAAAAATGTGTTAATTCCCTATCATTAACAAATATGACAAATACAGGTGGACGAACAGAAATTTGTGTAACATAGTATATCTTTAATCTCTTTCCCTTATCAGATGGTGGTTGATTCAATAAAATTGCCTCATTAATTACATCATTCAATCTACCTGTTGGAACCCTCATTGAATGCTGATTAGAAATAAATTTAACTGTTTCAAGAATTTTATGTACCCTCTGTTTTGTAACTGCTGAAACGAATAAAATTGGTGCATATGACATAAATGACAATTGATTTCTAATTTCTTTTACATATTCATTCATAGTATTTGTTTCTTTTTTTACAGCATCCCATTTATTTACAACAATAACAGTAGCTTTTCCTGCTTCATGAGCATATCCTGCAATTTTTTTATCTTGCTCCGTTACTCCTTCTGTAGCATCTATCATCATTATACATACATTTGCTCGATCAATTGCTCCAAGAGATCTAACAACACTGTATTTTTCAATATCTTCAACTACTCTACTTTTTCTTCTAATTCCTGCTGTATCAATAAAAACATATTTATCATTTCCATGAACAAATGGTGTATCAATAGCATCTCTAGTAGTCCCAGCAATATCGCTTACAATTACTCTCTCTTCTCCTAAAATTGTATTTATAATAGAAGATTTACCTACATTTGGTTTTCCAATAACAGCTACCTTTATTGCCTCATCTTCATATTCTTCAACATCATTTTTAGGAAATCTCTTGACAATCTCATCAAGCAAATCTCCTAACCCTAAAGCATTTGTTGAAGATATTGGAACTGGATCTCCAAGAGCTAACTGATAAAAATCATAGAAAGAATCAGGTAGTTTACTTGTATCAACTTTATTTACTACCAAAAGAACAGGTTTTCCAGTTTTTCTTAATAAATTAGCAATTTCCTCATCAGCTGCTACTAATCCTGTTCTACCATCAACCATAAAAACAATAACATCTGCAGTTTCAATAGCTATCTTTGCCTGTGCTCTCATTTGTGATAAAATTATATCTTTTGATTCAGGTTCCAATCCTCCTGTATCAATAAGCGTAAAATTATAATTCAACCATTCTACATCAGCATAAATCCTATCTCTTGTAACGCCAGGTTTATCTTCGACTATGGCTATTCTTTTTCCAGCAAGTTTATTAAAAAACGTAGATTTCCCTACATTAGGTCTTCCAACAATTGCTACAACAGGTTTTGCCATTTTAACACCTCCAAAATTCAAATTATTTTAATATCTTATTAACAAAATCTTTTCCATCTACTTTTGAAACAACTACTTTTATATTTAATATTTTTTCTAAATCCTTAACAGTTACATCATCTAAAAAAACTGGCTCTTCTGCTTTTAGCATACATGCCGGTATAATCAATTTATCTCCTAATGCTTTTTCTCTTAATTGTTCAATTAAATCTGTACCTGTTATCAATCCAGTTACAGTTATTGTATCACCAAAAAAATTATTCTTTATCTCAAATACATTAATTTTTATATTATAAAACTTTTTCTCAATTTTTTTACACAAATTTGTCATAAATGCTTTTGCAGATTTACCTGTAGCTATACTGATTTTTTTTGGTTCTGAAATAGTTATATTTAGCTCTTGTAAAGCAGTAATAACTTCATGTTCAAATCTTACCATAAGACCTACACCATTTTCTATTTGTGGAAACCCTTCATAATCATCATAATCAGGTAATTTTTTATCTGCTAAAACATAAAATTCATCTGATAAATAAACAAAATGTGTACCTAACTCTCTCAAAAAAATTTTTTGCAAATTTTCTACCTGCTTTATTACCTCTAATGCTGATTGTTTATTATAGATAGTCAAAGGAAATAAACCTTCTCTAAACTTTGTTATTCCTACTGGTACAATTGCAACACTTTCCATATTAGGATAAAGCTTAGATAAATCCTTAATTGTTTTATCTAAATTCTC
Organism: Crassaminicella thermophila; assembly: GCF_008152325.1. Taxonomy (GTDB): domain Bacteria; phylum Bacillota; class Clostridia; order Peptostreptococcales; family Thermotaleaceae; genus Crassaminicella_A; species Crassaminicella_A thermophila. The sequence continues at coordinate 1,288,040 of NZ_CP042243.1, read as the reverse complement.
TTTATCATTAATACCAGGACATAATACAATCTGTCCAGTCATTCTTATATATGCATCAGAAAATCTCTTAAGAATATCATATATCCTTCCAGCTTTCTTGTTATGCAACATCTTTACCCTAAGTTCTGGATCTGTTGTATGAACAGAAATATTTATAGGACTGATTCTATATCTTATAATCTTTTCTATATCCTGTTCAGACATATTTGTAAGTGTTATAAAGTTTCCCTGCAAAAATGAAAGTCTTGAATCATCATCCTTAAAATATAGGGTTTTTCTCATATTAGGAGGTAATTGATCTATAAAACAAAAGACACATTTATTTCTGCAACTTTTCGCTTTATCTATAATAGGATTCACAAATTCAATACCTAAATCTTCATCAAACTCTTTATACACTGAATATCTCTTTATAGATCCATCCTTTTTTTTTACCTCTAATTCTATATATTCATCTGATAATAAAAACATATATTCAATAATATCTTCAATATAGCAACCATTTATTTTAAGAAGTTTATCGCCCTTCTCTATCCCTAATTTTTGTGCTTTACTTTTTTCATAAACCTTTGAAATAACATTTTTCTGTTCATTTTCTGCCACAACATACACCTACTTAAAATCTAGTTTTAATACCTGATACTAATATTATATCATAAAACAACTTATCATACATCACGATTAGTAATATATCACGTATCTTTATACATCGTCAAGCTTATTTACATCCTTAATGCTTTACAATAACATATGAACCATTTTCAAGATCATGAACCATTCCCATTGTTATTTTAGATACCAAAAGTGCAATTTTTTCCTGTTCTTCTTCAGTTTTTGCATAAAAAACTGGTACTGTTGTAGTTGAAATCATACTTCTATCAATAGTAACAATAGCAATAATATTATCTTTAATTCCAAAATCCATTAAAGTTCTCCTTTCAATCTATCATTTTCTTGATTTCCTAATTTTGACTCTAAAGGTTTTCTCTTCGCTGTTTCAAGAACAGGTGTTTTATTTACTGCTTCAACAAGCAATTCTACATTAGGCTCCATCGGTATTATAGCCATAACAATATTTCCATTGTGAGGATTTCTTCTAGCGATAGGTGTAAAATCTGGTTCATCTACATCCTTTCTAATTCCTAGTTGTATTGCTGCATTGTGTTGAATCGCCTGTCTTTGACCAATATTGGCAAGGGTTGCTCTAGCATTAGCATCATTAGGAATAATTTCAACAGCTATACCATTTTCCTCATAAATTTTCCTTGATCCTTTCAACCCAATATTCATAATCACAACATCATTTACCATAAGTAACGGTCCATCAAAATGAATATTGGCAGGTTTTACCTCTGCTATTTCCATAATTAACTGCCTTGATAATAATCTTTTTAAAGCTAATGCAATCATAGATCCTACTAATATGCCAAAGAATACTTGAATATAAACAGACAATTTTAATAATTTTATAATATATACTGTAATACTTGTTACTAATGAAGTAATAATTACCATATAATTTCTTGCTTCAAAAGCTTTAGCAATGTCTTCAATATATGCAGTTCCTCTAGGTACTAGCTCTGTCGGTTCAATATTATCAAGACTTTGTCTTTCCATATTTCGTACATCTCTGAATTGCTGAGCAGCTAAAGCCAAAAATGTTACTGCTCCAAATTCTTTTTGTACTAACGCAGGTAAAGCTACTGCTCCTAATGAAGCTGCAATCACTCCTAATGTTAAATGAGAAATCAATCCTTGTGGATAACTAGGATATTGTCTTTGATCAATTCGAATCATATAAAGCCTCGCTAGTAGGCCCATTATTAAAGATAAAATAATTTGAACACTAAATTTCCCCATAAACAACCTCCTATTTTCATTTTATATATGCTTATATTATTATTTGTTATTCAATGGGTTTTATGAAAAAATTATCTTATATACTAAATAAAAAAAGAAAACCAATTCTAAAAATTAGAATGGTTTCCTTCTTATTATTTCATCCAATAATCACCTGTTTGAATATACACGACTTTTTCGCAGACATTTTTTGCATAATCTGCTATTCTTTCAATATGTGAACAAATAAATAAGAAATACGTAGATTGGGTAATTTTTTTTGGATCTTCCATCATATAAGTTAATAATTCTCTATATATTTGTTTATATATATCATCTACGATTTCATCTAATGCCCAAGTATCTTTTGCAAGTTGAATATCCTTCTTAACAAATGCATCCAAAGCTTTTCTTACCATATCTGTTGCTAAATCTGCCATTCTTGGTATATCTATCAGTGATTTCATATATTTTTCTCCGGATAGTTTTATCGTTATTTTAGCAATATCAACAGCATGATCAGCCATTCTTTCTAAGTCTGCAATTAACCTTAAGATGGAACAAATTTCTCTTAAATCTATTGCCATAGGTTGTTGTGTAGCTATTAATTTTATACACTTATCTTCAATTTCTTCTTCTAAATTATTTATAGCTTTATCACCCTTTATTATCCTCTCAGCTAATGCTACATCTTTATCTTTTAAAGACTTTATTGCATCAAGAATTGCTTCTTCAGCCATAATTCCTAATTTTAACAAGTCCTTATGCAGCTTTTCTAATTCATTTGATAATTGTAATCGTGGCATATATACATCCCCCCTTGTATTTTAACCAAATCTTCCTGTAATGTAATCTTCTGTTCTCTTATCTTTAGGCTTTGAGAAAATGTTATCCGTTAAGTCAGTTTCAATAATTTCACCATTTAGGAAAAATGATGTATAATCTGATACTCTTCCTGCTTGCTGCATATTATGGGTAACAATAACAATAGTATAATCTTTTTTTAGCTCATCTAGTAAATTTTCAACTTTTAAAGTAGATATAGGATCTAAGGCTGATGTAGGTTCATCCATTAATATTATATCTGGCTCAACAGCTAAACATCTAGCTATACACAATCTTTGCTGCTGTCCACCAGATAGCCCTAGAGCTGGTTTATCTAATCGATCCTTTACTTCATCCCACAAAGCTGCTCCCCTTAAACTTTTTTCTACAATTTCATCTAATCTAGATTTTTGTTTAATTCCATGTATTTTAGGTCCATATGCTATATTTTCATATATTGATTTTGGAAAAGGATTTGGCTTTTGAAAAACCATACCAACATTTTTTCTTAAGCCCATTAAATCACATTCATCACTATAAATATCTATCCCGTCTAATAATATCTGCCCATTGATTTTTACATTATCTATTAAATCATTCATTCTATTTAATGTTCTTAAAAATGTTGATTTTCCACAACCAGAAGGTCCTATAAGAGCAGTAATCTTGTTTTCCATAATATCCATGTTTATATCTGTCAATGCTTGAAAATCTCCATAAAAAAGGTTTAAATTTTTCACTTTAATCTTGGGAAAATTTGACATTTTATAACTCCTTTCTAGGCTGAAGCCTTTGTATTCTTCATATATCTATTTCCGACCATATTTGCTAAGAAATTAATAAACAAAACAAGTATAATTAATACAGAAGCCGTAGCGAATGTTTTTTCCTGTGATAATCCTTCAGATGCTAATAAATATAAATGAACAGACATAGTTCTAGCTGGATCCATAATTGATTCAGGTACTCCTAAAGAACTTCCTGCCGTAAGCATTACCGCAGCTGTCTCTCCTATAGCTCTACCAACGCCTAGTATTAATCCTGTAAGTATTCCCGGAATACTACTAGGTAGAACTACCTTTACAATAGTTTGCCATTTTGTTGCCCCAAGTGCTAAACTGCCTTCTCTATATGACTTTGGTACTGTTTTAATAGCTTCCTCTGTAGCACGAATTAATGTAGGTAAAATCATCAATGCAAGTGTTAATCCTCCTGATAATATGGACCATCTAAATCCTAAAAAGATGACAAAAAATACAAATCCAAACAAACCGAAAATAATAGAAGGTATTCCTGCTAATGTTTCTGTACCAAATCTTATAATTTTTATGAATTTGTTTTCTTTTGCATACTCTGTTAAATAAATGGCAGCAGATACTCCTATGGGTGTTGCAATAGCAATAGATACCAATGTTAAATATATGGTTCCAACAATAATAGAAAAAATACCACCTTTTCTTCCCATGCTTTTTGGCTCTTGTATGAAAAAATCTAAGTTTACATGTTTTGCTCCATTTATGAGTACATATCCAATAATAGATAATAAGGCTAAAATCGTTAATGTTGCTACAAGATATATCCAATAATAAACTATTTTCTCTTTTATATTGATTTTCCTTTTTGAACCACGCTTAATGAGTTTTTCTGTATAAAACTTTGTATTCGCAACCATGTCTCTACCTTGCCCCCAATCTCTTCATTGTAACTGTTGCAGTTATGTTTAATAACATAATAAATACAAACAATATAATCCCTGTAGCAAATAATGCCTTTTGATGTATAGGTGTTGCATACCCCATTTCCATAGCAATTGTACCTGTCATAGTAGAAACAGAATCTAATATACTCCCTGGAACTTTAGGCATATTACCTGTTATAAGAATTACTGCCATCGTTTCACCAACAGCTCTCCCCATTCCTAAAACAACAGATGTAATAATACCTGATTTAGCTGCAGGTACAATTACCTTTGCAATCGTTTCAATATGTGATGCTCCTAAAGCTAATGATCCCTGTTTATACTCAACTGGAACAGATCTTATTGCATTTTCAGAAATATTTACAATAGTTGGTAATATCATAACTGCAAGTATAACAGCTCCTGCTAAGATACTATATCCTGAAGTATAGGCATCTTGATTTATTTTTTGTACAATAGGCAATATGTGTGTTCGGATCAATGGAACAAAAATATTTAAACCAAAGAATCCGTATACAACAGACGGTATTCCTGCTAATAGTTCAACAGCAGGTTTAAATACTTTCACTACAGATTTCGGTGCAATTTCTGCTAAAAATATTGCACAAGTTATTCCCATTGGAACTCCAATTATTAATGCCCCTAATGTTACTGATATTGACCCCATTATCATCGGAAAAGCACCGTAATAACCATTTGTAGGACTCCATGTTTTCCCAAAAATAAAATTCATCAAACCATAATCCTTAAGGATAGGTACTCCCTCTTTAAAAATAAAAAGTGTAATGATAAATACTGATAAAGTTGCCACTGTTGCACAAAATAAGAGAATAAATTCTATTATTTTCTCATATTTTTTCATTATAAGACTCCTCCCAAATTTTTTCCTCTTAATCCTCCCAAAACTATATTAATCTTCTTTTTTTATATTTAGATTAACTTTACGTTAAATTTATGTTAACTATATATTCATAATAAACATTGTAAAAACATAATAAGCATAAAGACAGTTTATAACTGTCCTTATGCTTATTTTACTGAAATAAATTCTTCTTTAACAATTTCTTGCCCTTCATTTAAAACAAATTCAATATATGCTTTAACAACTTCTGATTCTTCTCCATTTGTTAAATATAAAAATGGTCTTGCTATTTTATAAGTCCCTGCTTTCGCAGTCGCTTCTGTAGCCTCTACCCCTTCAACTTTTACTGCTTTTACTGCTTTATCCAAAGCTCCCATTGAAATGTAGCCAATTGCATTTGGAGTATTTGCAACTGTTTGCTTAACAGCTCCTGTTGATGGCTGTACTAATGCGTTTACAGTAGTTTTGTCAACTTTTTTACCCTCAGCATTCTTTTCTTCTACTTTTGTTATTTCTATAAAAGCACCTCTTGTACCAGAACCTTCTTCTCTACTTACTACTGTTATTGATTGATCTTTTCCTCCTACTTCTTTCCAGTTTGTAATTTCTCCTGTAAATATTTTCTTTATTTGCTCTAGTGTTAGATCTTCCACCTCATTTGATGGATTTACAACAACAGCAATACCATCTTTGGCAATAACATACTCTTTTAATCCTAATTTTTTTTCTGAATCTTTTACTTCTCTTGATGAAGCTCCTATATCTGCAATTTTGTCTGCTGCTGATTTTACTCCAACGCTTGAACCTCCACCTTGTACTTCAATAGATACTTTCGGATATTTTTCCATAAATGCCGCTGCTAACTCGTCTGATAATGGCTGTACAGATGTTGATCCTGCAATTACAATTTTTCCTGATAATGCCTCTTCAGTTGTTTTTTCTTCTGTAGTTGTATCCCCTTTACTGCCACAACCTGCTAACATTGTTACTGCTAACATTAATATTAATGCTACTGATAAAAACTTTTTCATTTTACTTTCCCCCATTCTTTTTGCTTTAAAATTCATGCATTTCTTAACTCTCAAACTTTACATATTGAGTATAACCTTGTTATGTTAAATCAAAATAAAGGGATTGTTAAATGAATGTTAAAAAAAGAGAAAAACTATGCTAGTTTTTCTCTTTCAGATATTGGAATTCTCACAATAAACTCAGAGCCTTTTCCCAATTGGCTGTTTACCTTAATCTCTCCATTAAATGACAATACAATATGCTTAACAATAGCTAAGCCTAATCCTGTACCTCCTATCTTTCTTGATCTTGCTTTATCTACTCTATAAAAACGCTCAAACAATCTAGGAATGTCCTCTTTCGGTATACCTATCCCATTATCCTTTACTACTATAAAAATATTATTATACCTTTCATAAACGAAAAGTTTAACTTGTCCCTGTTCTTGTGTATATTTAATCGCATTTTCAACAAGATTGAGAATCATTTGCTTAAACCAGTCGCGATTTCCATAAATAGATGGAAGATTAGATTCTAATTCTGTATTATAGGTTATTTGTTTCTGCTTTGCTAAAGCTTCAGCCATTACATTAGTTTCATTTATAATTTCATTAATATTAATTTCTTCTTTTTTTGTAGCAAATTTATGATTTTCAATAGAAGAAAGAGTAAGCAAGTCATCGATTAACCTTGTAAGCCTTTCTGTTTCTATATCAATAATATCTAGAAATCTATTTCTTACTTTTTCATTATCTATTGCTCCACTTTTTAATGTCTCAATAAACCCACTTATAGATGTTAATGGAGTTTTTAACTCATGTGATACATTAGCTACAAATTCTGTACGCATTTTTTCCAATTTTCTCATTTCTGTTATATCTTGTATTAAAGCCATAACACCTATAATTCTATTCGGATCCATATCTAATCTTATAAAATTTGTATAAATTTTTAATATTTTCGTTTCTGGATAATCTATAGTTATTTCTCTTTCTCCTATATTCTTATTTTCAAGTATATCTTCTAAAACATCATGCAGCTTATTATTTCTAATAACTTCTAAAATATGTTTTCCATATACATCTTCATCCTGAATATTAAATAACGATCTTGCTACAGGATTGATTAACATAATCTTATAAGATTTATCAATAGCAAATAAAGCTTCATTCATACTTGCTAATGTAGATTGAAGCTTTGTATTTTTATCTCTTATTTCTGATATGGTATCATTCAATTTTTCTGTCATAATATTAAAAGTATCAGCTAATAATCCAATTTCATCATCGCTTTTAATATAAACTTTATTATTAAACTTACCATGGGCAATTTTTTTTGCAGCTTTTGTAATTTCCTGAATAGGCTTTGTTACCTTATTTACAAACCTATATCCTAATATAATTGTTACGAATAATCCACAAAGAGCAGCAATAAATGTGTTCTGTAAAAGCTTATAGTTAAGCTTGTAGATCTCTGTTAAAGGAAAAGCCAATCGTGTTATGCCATAAATTTTATTTTCTATTGTTATTGGTACTGCAATATAAACATATTCTATGTTCGTTGTTGTACTTTTTCTTTTACTTTTTCCTATTTTCCCCTTCAAAGCTTTTTGAACTTCTGGTCTATATAAGTGATTCTCTATTTTAGGTAAATCTTTCAATGCTATTTCAGAATCTCCCATAACAATTCCATCCGTACTAATAATTGTTACTCTTGAATTAATTTCTTTAGCATATTCATGAGCATATTTTGAAAAATCTATATTATCAAAAGGCATTTTACTAGTTTTTTCTTCTATAAACTTATTTATTAAATTAGCATTAGTTATTAACTTGTTTTCAATATTTTCAATGTAGCTTGTTCTCACAAAATTAAGTGTTAATAATCCTGTAAAAATTATTCCTAATAATATAAGAACTGTATATGTCATAAAAATTTTCTTTTGCATAAGCTCCACCTATTTCATCTTATACCCTATTCCTCTGATGGTTTCAATATAAATTGGATATTTATCATTATCTTCTATTTTTCTTCGTAAATGTCTAATATGAACATCTACTGTTCGTGTTTCTCCAAAATAATCATATCCCCAAACTTCATCTAACAGAAAATTTCTTGATAAAACTTTTCCCCTATTTTTTGCTAGAATCTTTAATAACTCAAATTCCTTTAGTGTCAATTCTATTACTTCACCATTTTTTGATACCTCATGTTTTTCTATATCAATAACAATATCATTTATTTTAATAGTTTTTATTGCTTCTTTAGGAATTTCTTCAAATCTTCTTAGGACTGCTTTAATTCGAGCAATCAGCTCTCTAACACTAAAAGGCTTTGTTAAATAATCATCTGCGCCTAATTCTAATCCTAATACTTTATCCATTTCTTCTCCTTTAGCAGTAAGCATAATCACAGGAATTTTCCTCGTTTTATCATTGTTTCTAATTTTTTTACAAGCTTCAAAACCATCTATTCCTGGTAACATTAAATCTAAAAGAATAACATCCGGCATTTCTTCCTCTGCAATTCTTATAGCATCTTCTCCATTTTCGCTAGTAATTACATCAAACCCACTGTTTTCTAAATTAAATTGGATTAACTCTATAATATGCTGTTCATCATCCACTACCAAAATTTTTTTTTTATTCATTTATACCTCTCCTTCTAATTACTTATCTTAATTCCATTATTGCCGCCATTCTGCCTGTTATACCATTAGCTTTGCGATAAGAAAAAAATATTTCTTTATTACACATTGTACACATACCACTTATAATAATATTTCTTTCTAAAATTCCGATTTCCTTCAATACAATTTTATTGGCTTCCCATAAATCCAACATATATTTATTATTTCCCTTAGAAATTACGAACTTATCAAGATTTGTAAAATTTTCGTTAAATTTATCTATAACTCCTTTATCCACCTCGTAACAACATTTTCCTATGGATGGACCAATAGCAGCAAGACATTCCTCTGGCTTGCTATTAAACTCTTCCATCATTTTTTTAACAACCTTCTTTGCAATTTTTGAAACGGTTCCCCTCCAACCTGCATGAATTAAAGCAATAACTTTTTTCATTGGATCCAACAAAAAAATAGGCACACAGTCAGCGTATACTGTCACTAAAGCAACATTCTTTATATTTGTAATCAATGCATCTACACCAATTATATCACTATACTTTAGAATCCCTTTTCCACAGTCTTTTTCTGTTACAATTTTTATATTATCTCCATGGACTTGATCAGAACAAACTAATTTACTCATTGGTATATCTAAAGCTTCACATATTAATCTATAATTATTTATAACATTTTCTTTTTTATCACAGGTCTTTAATCCAAGATTTAAAGAATTATATTCATCCTTACTTACCCCTCCAACCCTACTTGTAAAACAACTTTTTACCAATCCTGTATTATCAAAATTTGGTATTGAAAAATATACAACACCACTTTTTGTTATATTTTTTTTGAAACCATTCACTTTTTCAATCCTCCTAAATATAATAGCAAGTTATTTTATAACTTGCTACATGATAAAAACTATTTTTCATTTAACATCTTTCTTAATTCTTCCATAAAAGTATTAATATCTTTAAATTGCCTATAAACAGATGCAAACCTAACATATGCAACTTCATCTAAATCCTTTAGATGATTAATTACTAGTTCACCAATATAGGTACTTTTAATTTCCTTCTCCATGGTGTTATGTAAATTTTTCTCAATATCATCAACAATACTTTCAATAGCTTTCATAGATACTGGCCTTTTCTCACAAGCTCTAATAATTCCATTAAGTATTTTATTTCTATTATAGGCTTCTCTATTTCCATCCTTCTTTATTACAATCAAAGGAATTTCTTCTATTTTTTCATAAGTAGTAAATCTTTTTTTGCATTTTCCACATTCTCTCCTTCTTCGGATAGCTTGGCCTTCTTCAGTAGGTCTTGAATCAACAACTTTTGTATCAAAGTATTCACAAAATGGACAATTCATTTATTATCCCCCCTATACAGCAATAGTTATCTAATAGTGTTACTCAAATTATAATATGCCAAATATAGTATGTCCACTAGTTTTTTTCCTCTTCTACTTCATTTGTTATAATTTCATTTTTCAACTCAACAAGTATCACATCTACTCCTATCTTTTTTATTTCTCTCCATGTAATTACATAATCATTATCTTTTCCGAATATACCTAGAATTTTTCCAGGTCCAGGTACAATCAAAGCCTCTATCCTACCTTTTTCTAAATTTACTTCAATATCAGATATAAATCCTAATCGTCTGCCATCAATTATATTAATAATCTCTTTTTCTCTCAAATCTGAAGTACTAATCATTTTATCACCTACTTTATCTTTTTGTCTTTGTAATAATATATAAGCTTGACTAAAAATATATGAATCATTTACATAAAAAAAACAAAAGCAAATTTTTTGCTTTTGTTTTAAATATACTTTCTCATATGCTTTAATGCAGTTTTTTCTAATCTTGAAACTTGTGCTTGGGAAATTCCTATCTCTTCAGCAACTTCCATTTGGGTTCTACCTTCAAAAAACCTTAAAGTCAGAATATGTTTTTCTCTATCACTTAGCTTTCTTAATGCTTCTCTAAGTGCAATTCCTTCTAACCAAGTTTCATCTTCACTTTTTTCATCTCTTACTTGATCCATTACAAAAATAGCATCTCCACTATCATGATATATAGGTTCAAACAATGATATTGGATCTTGAATAGCATCTAATGCAAATACAACATCCTCTCTTGGAACATTTAATTCTTTTGCAATTTCTGTTATTGTAGGTTCCTTAGAATTTTTATTGATTAATTGATCTCTCACTTGTAATGCTTTATATGCTGTATCTCTTAATGATCTACTAACACGTATCGAATTATTATCTCTTAAATACCTTCTTATTTCTCCTATAATCATTGGAACTGCATATGTAGAAAATTTAACATTATGACTCAAATCAAAATTATCTATAGCTTTAATTAAGCCAATACATCCAACCTGAAACAAATCATCAACATGTTCTCCTCTATTATTAAACCTTTGTATTACACTCAATACTAATCTTAAATTTCCTTGAATAAACTCTTCTCTAGCTGATAAATCTCCTTGATAAATTCTTTCAAACAACTTTTTCATTTCTTCATTTGTTAAAACAGGTAATTTAGATGTATTTACTCCACAGATTTCTACTTTATTGATGTGCATGACAATTCCTCCATTTCTATGGATTATTGCCCCCTTACAAAAAATTATTGCCCTATTGTTTTTTCTTTATACTTTTAATCATATAAAAATAAAAAAGCAGTGCCACCACTGCTTATGTTAATCTCTTAATTTCTTTTCTCAATCTTGAAATTATTCTTTTCTCTAATCTAGAAATATATGACTGAGAAATCCCTAGCATATCTGCAACCTCTTTTTGGGTTTTTTCTTCTCCATTATTTAATCCGAATCTTAACTCCATTATTTTTTTTTCTCTACTTGATAACTTTTTTAATGCTATTTCTAATAATTCTCGATCTACTTCTTCTTCTAAAAACTTATATATCAAGTCATTATCCGTCCCTAATATATCTGAAAGAAGCAATTCATTCCCGTCCCAATCAATATTTAAAGGTTCATCAAATGAAATTTCAGCCTTTGCTTTACTATTTCTTCTTAAATACATTAAGATTTCATTTTCTATACATCTTGATGCATATGTAGCTAATTTAATCTTTTTTTCTGGGTCAAAAGTATTCACTGCTTTTATTAATCCTATCGTTCCAATTGATATTAAATCTTCTACTCCAATTCCTGTATTTTCAAATTTTCTTGCTATATAAACTACAAGTCTTAAATTTCTCTCTATTAATACAGTCCTTATCCCCCCATCATCTTGCCTTAGTCTATCAACGAGAAATAATTCTTCTTCTGGACTTAAAGGTGGAGGTAACGCTTCACTACCTCCAATATAAAATATATTTTCTTCATTCGTTATATTGAATTTTCTAATTATTTTAAAGTAAATAATCCTATATATTAGCTTTATCTTTTTAATAATTTCTAACACTATAACGCCTCCCCCTTTGATGAGTGGATTACTTGAGAATATCAGGATGTAATAAAGCAGTATAATCTCCATCTTCAGATAATTTTTTTGTATAAACTCCTATAACAATATTTTTTATGCACTTTAGTTTTTTTGTATCTTTTAATTTTACACTATCAGGTTTAAATCCCATTAACATTCCATTTTCTTTTCCTAAAGACTTAAAAGGTATAAATCTAAATCTATTAATCCATTTTGATGACTGAAGCATTTTTGTTATTAAATCTAAATTGACATCTTGAGAATGATTAAAAATATTTTGTACATCTACTGGTAGCAAATCTTTAATAGCACTATACTCAACAACAATTACTGGATATTTTGACAATGGGTCTGAAAGCGAATTTCCTGTATCTAATAGAGCATTTAACTTGCTAATATTATTTTCAACCTCAATCCATACTGGAATGTATATTTTTTCCCTTGAAATCTTTACTTGTATATATTCCCAACAAAAACGAATTAGTATATAAGCAATAATCCCTGAATATATCAATAATTTTATTGTAAAATTTTTAATATAAAATATTCCGTTACTTAATAATCCTTTAAAATCAGTAAAGTAAAATAAAGCAAATGCAGCTCCTCCAAACATAAAAGATATAAGATAAAAAATTGCTAATAATTTTACAAATTCTTTAAATTTGTATGGTGAAAAAGTAATAATAATAATAAATATTGAAACAATAATTTTCATTAAAAAAGTATACATAAAACTAAAAGAAGGGAAAAAAAATACAAATGCATAACATGCTCCAATAGTAGCACCTATCCAAATTCTAAATTTTGAATTTTGAACTTTACAAAAATATCCTGTCAAATGAAGTATTAGCCAATTCATAAGTAAATTCTCAATAAATAGATACTCTGCATAAACTTCAAACATATACATTCCTCCATTTAGGAGATCATTCCACTTGTTACACAATTATTCAATTGTCCTATGATTTATGACTATTATACCTAAATTCGTATTAAAACTTTGTCATTCTCTGAAGTCGAAAAAGTATAATTTCTTTAAATTTTTTTCACAATACGACAAAAGGTCGTTTAGATTACTAAACGACCTTAATTTCTATCTTCTTCTTAAAAATGTAGGAATATCTAAATCATCATTTAATGAATTGATCTCTACTTCATTTTTTATTTCTTCAGCCTCTTTTGAAGCTTTTTCAACAGGCTTTCTTTTATTTTCAAATCCAGTAGCTATTACAGTAATAATTAATTCATCTTTTAGATTTTCATCAATAACAGCACCAAAAATAATATTTGCATCTGGGTCTGCTGCCTGTGCGACCAGTTCAGCTGCTTCATTTACCTCAAATAATCCTAAATTTGGTCCCCCTGTAATATTTAATAACACACCCTTTGCACCCTCAATAGAAGTTTCAAGCAAAGGACTCTGAATAGCTTGTTTAGCAGCCTCCGCTGCTCTATTCTCTCCACTTACCCCTTTACCTACACCCATATGTGCAAGTCCTTGTTCAAACATAATAGTCTTAACATCAGCAAAATCTAGGTTTACAAGACCAGGAACAGCTATCAAATCAGATATACCTTGAACACCTTGTTTTAATACATCATCAGCAATTTTAAAAGCATCCATAATAGATGTTTTCTTTTCTGCTACTTGAAGTAACCTGTCATTTGGAATAGTTACTAAAGTATCTACTTTATCTTTTAATTGCTCAATTCCCATCTCTGCATGTTGCATCCTTCTTTTCCCTTCAAAAGTAAAAGGCTTTGTCACTACCCCAACTGTTAAAATTCCCATCTCCTTAGCAATTTGCGCTACAACTGGAGCTGCACCTGTTCCGGTTCCACCACCCATTCCAGCAGTTACAAATACCATGTCCGCTCCTTGTAGTGCCTGACAAATGTCTTCTCTACTTTCTTCAGCAGCTTTTCTCCCGATTTCTGGATTCGCCCCTGCACCTAATCCTTTTGTAAGCTTGTCTCCTATTTGTATTTTATATTCAGCTTTAGATGTAAATAAAGCTTGTTTATCAGTATTTACTGCTACAAACTGTACTCCTTTAAGCTGAGATTCAATCATTCTATTGACAGCATTATTTCCGCCACCACCAACTCCTATAACTTTTATTTGTGCAAACTGTTCCATATCTACGTCGAATTCTAACATAAATTTACCTCCTTCAAACAGCTATGATATATTCAAGTATTGTAGCTAAATTGTTTTCATTTCAATAAAAACTAAGTTCTATGTATCAAGGATCTTTATCAATTATCCCATCCTCTTTCAACCTAAATTTAAACAATATTATTTTCCATTATAATTAAATTCAACGTATTATTAAAATATCCTTTTTTTTTATAAAAAAACTTTATTTTTGTCCAATTTTTTCAATAAAGTGTCTTCTAAGCATAGCAAAATTGTCAAATAATCTTCCTCCAAATGCAAAAATTGCAGCATAATATAATGGAACACCTAGTCTATCACCTATATAAGCTAAAACCCCAGCTAAAATAGCATTCCCAAAAAAACCTGATACAAATATAGTAGCATTAAATTTTCCTTCCATGTGAGCTCTTAATCCTCCAAAAACTGAGTCAAGGGCTGCCAATATTGCAACAGACATATATAGTGAATATGATGTAGGGTATGTCACAGGGAGATACCATCCTAGAATAATGCCTATAATCAAACCAATCATTGCAATAAACAATTTATTCACCTTCTTCTGATACTTTTAAATACCTAAAATCTAATTCCTCTGAATATTTAGGTATTTTAATATTAACACTCGTATTTACTTCAACATAAAGCCCAAATTCTTTTAATAATTCTCCGTATGTTCCAGGTGCAATTAAAGCCGCTTCAAGCTTTTTCGCATCTCCAATAGCTTTAATAATGAAAGGTTGTGCAAAAAATTGATTATTAATACGAATCGTATGCCCTGCACAATTTATTTCACTATTTCCTAATAAGCGCTGTCCATTAATAGATATTGCTTCTGCTCCAGCTACTTTCAAATCATTAATAATATTTAAAACATCTATATCATGAACTAAAATATTATTTGGATCTTCTCCTTCAAATAATTCTCTCGTTCCATCATCTAAAGTTAAGACAATTCCAGGCCCTTCTATATCTACAAAGCCACTAATTAATTTTTGTTCTTTTAATTCTTCTGAAATGGTTTCTTTAAATTTACCGCCCTCTTCTTTTATTTTTTCATATTCTGCAATACGTTTTTTTCTATCTTCAATAATTTCTTTAATATTTTCAATTTCTTTTTTTTCACTTTCAATAGCTAATTTATACTCATGAATAACTTTTAATGGTACAAATAAAAATTCTCCTTTCACATTTTTAAACTGCAAAGAAATCAGTAATCCTAGTAATATACAAAACATTAAAATATTAAATTTCCATACATTCCCCTTCATGGATTCACCTCAATTATTGTTCCATATCCTCAACGGGCTTAGCATATCTAAATTTTATAATTTCATTATATCTAGGAATAATAATTTCATCTTGCTTTTTTACTGATACTTGTAGATTATATCGTTCGCTTTTCATCTGGTCAACAATACCAAATCTTATATTTAGTGCTGATTCAAGCGTATCTGGATTTCCTATGGCCTTTATAACAAAAGGAGGCGCTGTAGGTACTGAATTTATATTGACATTACTTCCTGCAAGACTTATCTCTGTACGTGAAACATATCTTTGTTCATTTATTGAAATAGCTTCTGCTCCTGCATCATTTAATTTATTAATTAAACTTAACAGTAAATCATAGTTATACATGATAATACTTACATCAGATGAATATTCAGGATCAATAGGTGGATCATCAACTACTACAACAACTCCTGGTCCTTTTACCTTTCTTAGACCTGAAATAATCTTATACTTTTCAAGTTCTGCACTCATATTTTTTACTAGAACATTCTCCTTTGATTCAGCTTCTTCTATTTCTTTTATTTTTCCTTCTAAAGCATTTACTTCACTCATTAATGCTTCTTTTTCTTCTCTAACTTTTTTAAGTTCTGCAGCTAGTTCTTGAGCTTTTTGTGCTGGTGCAGCTCCTCCTAAATAGTTATTTTGTACTGTTTTAAACTGTAGAGCTAACACCAATCCTAATACAACACATACAAGTCCAATAGCTAGCTGTGCTTTGATATTTTTCATGCTATCTCCTCCTATTCTACAGGTCTATAGCTTGGATAGCCTTCATGACTCATATCAATAACACCTCTTATAATATTTTTTTGTTTTAGGTCTTCTAGTATTTTTTTTAATACTTTTAAAGAATAATTCAAATTGTTTCCTTCTCCAATTCTACATATTAACTCATTCGTAAGTTTTACAACAACATCCTTCTTATCTGATACATCTAATTCAGTAATTACAATTTGGTTTTCATTAATTTTTCTTGCAACTTCTAAAGCTTTTTTTAATTTACTTTTATCTTTTACTTCAAGAATTGCTCCTTCCATAAAATTAGAAAATTCAAAACCCTTTATAATTTTTAAATTTTCATTATCAAGTGATGTATTACTGCGTGAAGATCTTAGAACCATTCCATCTTCATCTATAATCAAGAACTCATTCATAAATGGAATAGCTGCTGCTTCTTCTCTTTCTACCACACTAATAATTATTTTATTTGGTAATTTCCTTTTCACCTGAACTGTCTTTATATATGGATTTCTATATAAGTTTGATTTTATACTATTAATATTTTCTTTGAAGATATGATTGCCAAAAATGATTCCGGATATATTGATTATTTCATCCTTTGTAACAATATGATTTCCACCAACCTCTACATATTTTACAGTAAATAAATCTGTTTTGAATATTATTATGAAAGAAACAATACATAGCAACAACATAACCATAAAAATCATGGCATTTTTTTTTCTTTTTACATTTTTATCTATATCCTTATTATATCTGCACATATTTCCTCACCTTTTAACTTAAGGGTTCGTCCATTATTATTTTATTACTTAAGAGCAGCAAAAGCTGTCTCTTAATCAATTCTTTTAATATCTGCACCTAATTCCTTAAGCATTTTATCTAATTGTTCATATCCTCTATCTATATGTTTAATATTGTCAACTATTGTTGTTCCTTCAGCTGTAAGACCTGCTAATACTAAAGCTGCTCCTCCTCTCAAATCCTTTGCAAAAACTTTTGCTCCAGTAAGTTTTTTAACTCCTTGAATAACTGCGACTCTACCATCAATTTTAATTTTAGCACCCATTCTTATTAACTCATCTACATGTTTAAATCTATTCTCAAAAACTGTTTCAGTAATTATGCTAGTCCCCCGAGCAATAGTCATTAAAGCCATAAACTGAGCCTGCATATCTGTTGGAAACCCAGGATAAGGTAATGTTTTAGTCATCTCCACTGCTTTAAGCCTTTGAGATGATTTTATTTTTAAACTATTGTTTTTCTCAAATACCCAGCAACCTGCTTCTTTTAATTTTAATAAAATAGGCTTCATATGATCAACAACTACATTATTTAGTATAATTTCTCCTCCAGCTATTGCCCCTGCAGTAGCTATTGTTCCTGCAACAATCCTATCTGGAATAATTTTATGCTCTAAACCATATAGTTTATCAACACCTTCAATAATAATTTCACTTGTTCCGGCTCCTCTTATTTTTGCACCCATTCTATTTAAATAATTCTGCAAATCAACAATTTCAGGCTCCTTAGCAGCATTTCTGATTTTTGTTATTCCTTTTGCCAAAACCGCCACTAGCATTATATTTTCAGTTGCTCCAACACTCGGATAATCTAAGTGTATTTCTTTTCCTTCTAATTTTATTGCCTCACATTCCAAAAAACCATGGGCTTCAGTAATCTTAACACCTAATTCTCTTAAAGCTTTCAAATGAAGATCAATTGGTCTAGGACCTATTTCACAACCACCTGGATAACTTATTTTAATTTTACCACATCTGCCTAGCATAGGTCCCATTAAAAATATAGAAGATCTCATTTCTCTTACTAAGTGCTCAGGAATCTCATGTGATGAAAGTGTACTTGAATTAACTGTTAACACAGAATTTTCAAAGCTCACTTTACATCCAATAGATCTTAAAATTTCAATCATTGAATGAACATCTCTAAGATCCGGAGAGTCGAATAGTATGTTTTCTCCTCCATTTAATACTGTAGCAGCTAAGATTGGAAGTACAGCATTTTTTGCACCTCCAATCCTTATTTGCCCATTTAACTTATTTCTGCCTCGAATAAGTAATTTACTCACATAGTCCACCTCCGAGATATCTTCCTAAATACAATTATTAAATCTATTTATATATAAATAAACATAACAAAGATATAATATATTAACCATTTTATGCATAATTCTCGAAGGTGTTACGATAACAAACATACAAAATCATTCTATAATTTAAATAAATTTAAGATATTAGTATAAATAATATCTGTAGCATTTGGTTTTGCCAATGTTTTACTTTTGTTTGCCATTTCTTTTATCCTATTTCTATCTCTTAGAAATAGTTCTACTAAGTTTACTATATTTTTATCAGTTAACTCCCTTTCTGGTATTAAAACAGCAGCACCATTTTTTTCCAATACCTTAGCATTTAATTCTTGATGATTATTGGTTACATAGGGTGATGGTATTAAAATAGCTGGTAAACCCATAGCTGTAATTTCAGCTAGTGTAATAGCTCCTGATCTACATATAACTAAATCACAAGCTCCCATATATTTAGACATATCATAAATATATTCTTTAACAATAATATTATCTTTCATTTTAAAATTATTTTTATTTAATTTTTTGAGTGTTGCTTCATAGTGTATGCTTCCTGTCACATGAATAATAGTTATGTCCTTGCTTCCATTAAATTTTTTCAAAACTTCAATCATCGTTTCATTTATTTTTTCTGCTCCTCTGCTTCCCCCAAAGGACATTATAACAAAACGCTCATCATAAATTCCTAAAGCTTTTCGGCATTGTGTCTTGTCTATATCAATAAAATCCTTTCTTACAGGATTTCCTGTAACTACGATTTTATTACTATAATTAAAGTATTGTTTTGACTCTTCAAAACTCACTAATATCTTATTAACAAATTTACCCAGTATTTTATTTGTAATCCCCGGAATAACATTTTGTTCATGTATTACAGTTTTAATATTTAACAAAGATGCAATAAAAACAATTGGGCCACATACATATCCTCCAGTCCCTATTACCAAATCTGGCTTGAATTTTTTTATTATTTTTATAGCATCTTTTATTCCTAAAAATAGATCTCTCACAGATTTTACTGTATCAAATGATAAACTTCTTTTAAATCCACTAACAGTTATTCTTTCAAGTTTATATCCTGCATTTGGTACAAGTTTACTTTCTAATCCATTTTGCGTACCTACAAATAATATTTCAACACCTTTGATTTCCTCTTTTATTTTATTAGCTATTGCAATTGCTGGATATATATGCCCACCTGTTCCTCCACCTGAAATTAATATTTTCATTACTTCAACTCCTATCT
The DNA here is from genome assembly GCF_008152325.1 of Crassaminicella thermophila. Classification (GTDB taxonomy): domain Bacteria; phylum Bacillota; class Clostridia; order Peptostreptococcales; family Thermotaleaceae; genus Crassaminicella_A; species Crassaminicella_A thermophila. The sequence goes on along the minus strand of NZ_CP042243.1, from coordinate 1,268,155 downwards.
AAATTCGAATATCTAGATATATTTAATAAAATACCAATAGCTGACATAAATATTGCCAATGAATTTCCTCCCCAACTAATAAATGGTAATGGAATTCCGGTAACAGGCATGGAAGATGTAGCAACTGCAATATTAATAATAACTTGTACTGCTACCATTGATGTTACACCTGTAGCAAGCAAACAGCCAAATAGGTCTGGTGCATTAATTGCAATTCTTACTCCTCTCCAAATCAACAGAAGAAATAAAATAATCACTGTAACACAACCAACAAAACCTAATTCTTCACCAATAATAGCAAATATAAAATCATTTTGAGGCTCAGGTATGTACAGATATTTTTGAATACTTTTTCCAAGTCCTACACCAAACAATCCTCCTGATCCTAATGCTAATAAAGATTGGATCACCTGATATCCGGTACCTTGAGGATCTGCAAAAGGATCTAAAAATCCAGTTAATCTTCTCATACGATAAGGTTCTAGTAGAATCAAAACGACTAATAAACCGACGCCACTAAGCCCCATGAGTGATACATGTGCCCACCTCATACCTGCTACAAACATCATGCACCCAATAATACCGCTTATAGTAACTGCAGTACTTAAATTTGGTTGCAATATAATTAGTGAAAAATATATCCCAATAATAAATAAGCATGGAACTACACCTTGTAAAAACTTTTTTATCTTTTCTGGCTTTCGAGAAAGATAATTTGCTGCAAAAATAATTCCACAAATTTTTGCAACTTCTCCTGGCATAATTGTAAATCCTCCTACACCTAACCATCTTTTTGCACCGTTAATTTCCATACCAAGTGGTGTTAACACGAGTATTAATAGAATTATACTAAAAATATAAGCATATGGTGCTAATTTCTTATATTTCCAATAATCAAAATTCATTGTAAAAAACATACCTAAAAGCCCTAATGTAGCCCACATTAACTCTCTTTTTAGAAAATGATAAGAATCATTCATTTTAGATAAAGCATAGTAATGGCTTGAGCTAAACACCATAATAATTCCTATTATAACTAGTATTAAAACTGTAAGTAAAAGGGTAAAATCACTGGACTTCTTTTTTGCCATTTCTATTACCCCCTTAATTTATTTACACATTCTTTAAAATGCTTACCCCTAACTTCAAAACTAGGATACATATCCCAACTTGCACATGCAGGTGATAATAATACTGTATCGCCTACTTGTGCAACCTTAGCAGCTAATTGTACTGCTTGTTCCATATTTTCTACAATGCTTATTTCATAAAATCCATTCTTTTGAGCTGTCTTTTTAATTTTTTGTGCTGTTTCTCCTAATAAAACCAAGTATTTCACCTTGCCTTGAAACGAATGTAAAAACTCATTAAAATCGCTTCCTTTATCCATTCCTCCAGCGATTAAAACAATTGGTGTTTTCATAGCTTCAATGGCACGAATAGCTGCATCAGGATTTGTTCCCTTTGAATCATTAACAAAATCTACACCCTCAATTTCTGCTACAAATTCTATTCTATGTTCAACACCTCTAAAATTTCTTAATGTATCTGCTATCGTTTTATTATCAATACCTGACCAATGTGCTATAGCAACTGCTGCTAATGCATTTTCTAAATTATGTTTTCCTGGTATTTTCAATTCATCTACTTTACATATAATTTCATATTTTTTATTCTCTTCTTTTATAACAATATAATCATCTATAACATATGCTCCTTTTTCCAGTTTTTGTTTTCTACTAAAAGGTATTACAATAGATTTGGCTAAACTTCTCAATTCATAAGTTATTTCATTATCTACATTTAATACTAAATAATTATTTTTATCTTGATTTTTAAATATATTTGATTTTGCTTTAATATAGTTTTCCATTGTTTTGTGTCTATTTAAATGATCTGGTGTGATATTTAAAATAGCTGCAATCTTTGGTTTGAAATCTATAATACTTTCAAGCTGAAAGCTGCTCACCTCTGTTACCATTATTGCATCAGCACTCGCTTCTTGAATTTTAGATATTGCTGCAATACCAATATTTCCTACAATATATGTTTCTTTTTTCGCATTTTTAAATATTTCTCCTGTTAATGCAGTTGTAGTAGTTTTTCCGTTTGTACCAGTTATTGCAACAAATTTTCCTTCACATAATCTATATGCTAATTCTAATTCTCCCATAATTGTTACACCCATTTTTCTTGCTTCTTGAATAAACATTAAATCTGTTGGCACACCAGGACTTAATATAATCAAATCAAAAAGAGCCATATTTTCTGGGTGTTTCCCTAATATAAGATCTACTTTATTAGTATCTAATTCTTTTAATATATCTTTAAGCTCTTCTTGTGTTTTCTTATCATTAACTGTTACCTTTGCTCCTAATGATAGTAAAGTATTTACTGTTGGTATGCCTGAGATCCCTAAGCCAATAACCAAAACCCTTTTGTCTTTTATTACCAATGTATACACCCGCTTTCATGTCTTTATACTTTTATTTTAAATATTAATTTAAACTAAATAGTCCTACTATACACAATAATAGGGTAACAGACCAAAATACAACAACAACTTTAGTTTCCTTCCACCCCTTTAGTTCGTAATGATGATGAAGTGGACTCATTCTAAAAATTCTTTTTCCTGTTATCTTATAAGATGCTACTTGTAATATAACAGACAATGCTTCTACAAAATAAATTCCTCCCACAATAGGAATTAGGAGGGTTAAATTCATAAGAATTGCAATAGTTGCAATGGCACCACCTAATGCCATAGAACCAGTATCTCCCATAAATACTTTCGCTGGATGAGCATTAAATCTTAAAAACCCTAAACATGCTCCTGTTAACGCTCCACAAAATACAGCAATACTAGGATATCCCCAATTCATTGCTATTAAACTGAAAAAAGATGAAACAATCAATGTAACCCCTGCAGCCAACCCGTCAAGACCATCTGTTAGATTCACACTATTTGCTGTCGCAACTACAACTGTAGCAATAAATGGAATATATAAAATACCAAAATCCAAATATTGATTCATAAATGGTATGAATATTTTTGTACTAGATATAGATATAGAAGACTGATAAACAGCTATTATTATAGCAACAATAATTTGCCCAATCAATTTTTGGTAAGCTTTAAGTCCTAAGTTTCTTTTTAATACTACTTTTATAAAATCATCTATAAATCCTATTAGCCCAAAAGAAATTGTTGCAAATAAAATAACATATAAGTCTCTATTTAACATTCCAGATGTTAAAGTTGTTACACAAATAGCAGTAATCATAATCAATCCACCCATTGTTGGCGTTCCTGATTTTAACATATGTGTTTTTGGCCCTTCATCCCTTATGCTTTGTCCTACCTTTAATCTTTGTAATATAGGTATAACAATTGGTCCTAAAATTAGTGTAATAAAGAATGAAATGACTATTGTTGTTATTAGTTGCTTATATTGTATCATCTAATTAACTCCTCTCTTGTATGTATTCTACAATTTCCTCCATTCGCATTCCCCTTGATCCCTTTATCAGTACAGCATCTTTTCTTTGTAGTAAATCTTTTAAAATATTGATAGCTTCTTTATTGTTTTTGCATAGAAATATATTTTTTTTATCAAAACCATTTTCAATAGCACCCTTTGCAATATTTTTTGCCTTTTCACCAATCGTAATTAATAATTCTACAGACTGTTTCGCTACTTCAATACCTACATCATAATGCCCTTTCGTTGAATATTCTCCCATTTCAAGCATATCCCCAAGGACTGCAATTCTCCTGTTTTTGCTCATCTTACTTAATACAGCTATTGCAGCACGCATTGAATCAGGACTTGCATTGTAAGCATCATTAATAACTTTAATTTCTTCATTTGTAGTTAATATATTTAATCTCATTTTGCTTCCTTTAAAATCTTTTATCCCATCATAAATCAATTTTATATCAACATTTAAAATCTTGCCAATAGCAATTGCATATAAAGCATTATATACATTATGTATTCCAGGAACATTTAATCTAAATGGATATGCTTTTTTATCTATAAGCACATCAAAACTAATTCCATCTTCACCTAAATCATTTATGTTTACAGCTTGATAATTACAATTTGTTCCTAAGCCTACAAAGTATTTATGAAAATTTATCCCGTTGTTTTCTATATTCTTTAACAATTGGTCATCCCCATTTACAATTAATGTATTCGTTTCATCAAAGTAATTTGTTATTTCCATCTTAGCATTTAAAATATTTTCTTGCGATCCTAAATTTTCAATATGAGATAATCCAATATTTGTAATTACTGCAATGTTAGGTTTAACTATATTTGCAAGCAAATCAATTTCATCAAATCCACTCATTCCCATTTCTAGTATGGCTATCTCATGCTCTTTTTTCAAATCAAAAACAGTCAATGGCAAACCTATGTGATTATTAAAATTTCCTTGATTCTTTAAAACCTTATATTTTTTTGATAATACAGAATAAATCATATCCTTCGTTGAAGTTTTTCCTGTACTACCTGTAACCCCTATAACAATTATATTAAATTTTGATATATAATATCTTGCAAGATCTTGAAGAGCTTTTAGAGTATCTTTTACTTTAATAACAGATACATAATCTAATTTATTCTCTTTAATTCTCTGACTTGTCAGTATAGCGCTAGCACCTAATTTTATAGCATTTTCAATAAAATCATGACCATTAAATTTTTTTCCGATCAAAGGAATAAACAACTCATTTTTGTTTATGCTTCTTGAATCAGTTGAAACTCCAATAACAATATCTTTCTTATCACCTCTTATAAGTTCGCCATTTGTAGCTTCAATTACTTCTTGTATAGTCAACCTCATTTTTATCTTTCCTCCCTCAGTATTTCCTGAGCTACTTTTTTATCATCAAAATCAATTATTTTATCTCCTATAATCTGATAGGTTTCATGACCTTTTCCTGCAATTAATATAATATCCTTAGATTCACTAACTTTTATTGCTTCTCTTATTGCTTCTTTTCTATCTACTATCATTTTATATTTACAATTTGTCTTTTTTATTCCTACTTCAATATCTTTAATAATTGCATCCGGTTGTTCTGACCTAGGATTATCACTTGTAATAATACAATAATCTGAAAGTTTACCAGCAGTTTCTCCCATCATAGGTCTTTTAATCTTATCTCTATCTCCACCACATCCAAATACTGTTATGATTTTTCCCTCTACAAATTGTTTTATTGTATTTAATGCATTTTCCAATGCATCTGGTGTATGAGAATAGTCAACAATAATTGTAACATCACCTGTATTTTCTACAGTTTCGAAACGGCCTGAAACACCCTTTACAGATTCAATCCCTTTTTTTATTTGATCAAAATTATACCCTAAAACATAGCATACTGCTATAGCTGCTAAAGCATTATATACTGAAAACATTCCTGGAGTTGTGATTTTTAACTTGCCCTTAAATTTAGGTGTAACTAATGTAAATGAACAACCCTTTGAAAAAATACAGATATCCTCTGCATAGACCTCTGCCTTTTTGTTAATCCCATATGTTACAAGCTTCGTATTTAGTTTTTTTATTTCATCAGCAATCTCATATCCATATTTATCATCAATATTTATAATATTCGCTAAAGAGGTCTGATAAAAAAGTTTTGCTTTTGCATTTTTGTAATTTTCAATTGTTTTATGAAAATCCATATGATCTGCTGTTAAATTTGTAAATACACCTATTTTATAGTTAATTCCTGCTACTCTATCTAACTCTAGTGAATGAGATGAAACTTCCATAGCACAAGTATCTACATTAGCATCTTTCATTTCTTGAAATAATTTTTGTAATTCTAAAGATTCAGGTGTTGTATTATTTGCTTTATATTCTTTATCTAAAATTTGATATGATATGGTTCCTATCAATCCGCAATTTACATCATTTTTTTCTAAAACATTTTTTATCAAATGTGTTGTAGTTGTTTTTCCATTAGTACCAGTAACCCCTATTATATTCATGCTTTTTGTTGGATTTTTAAAAAAATTAGATGAAATTATTGCCAAAGCTTTTCTACTATTTTCTACTTTTATAATCGTAACCCCTTCTATTGGTGCAATATTTTTTTCCAATATTAAAACTTTTGCCCCATTTTTAACTGCTTGATCAATATAATTATGTCCATCAGTTTTTATTCCAATGATACAAACAAATACATAATTATTTTTAACTTTTCTAGAATCATATGCAATCCCTTCTATATCTATATCCATATCTCCTATTGTTTCAATAATTGATACATTATTCAACAATTCATTGATTTTCATAATATCTCTCCTTATGTAAATATTTCCTATTTTTATATTATAGACTTAGATGCTTAATCATAAACAAAACTCATTAAAAGGCAACTTAATTCAAAGTAATATAACTTCGATTTAAGTTGCCTTTTCTATTTTATTTGTTTCCATTATAACATATATTTTATTATTATTTTGTAAAACTAATTTAGGTTATTATCTTTTTTTAAATATAGAATAATAATAGATTTTTCTGGTATTTTTGCCCCTGGTTTTGGAAATTGATCAATAATAACAGCATCTGGATTTTCAACATTTAAAGATTCTGTTTCGTATTGTAGTTTACATTCTCCTAAAACCTTTGCAGCATCTTTTAAAGATAAATTTCTAACCTCAGGCACAACTACTTCCTGCTTTTCATATTGTTTAGTTTCATCTTCATTAAACTTTGGCTCAACTTCTAAATACCTTAAAGAATCTCTTATAATATCATGTGCAACCGGAGCTGCCGTTTGACTACCAAAATGAACACCTTGTGGTTCATCTATAACCACTAATACCGCAAGCTTTGGATCATCAACTGGTGCCAATGCAACAAAAGAGGAATATACTTTTCCTTTAGCATATCTTCCATTTACAATTTTATCTGCTGTTCCAGTTTTTCCTCCTACTCTATATCCAGGTATATACGCTTTTTTACCTGATCCTTCTGTAACAACCGTTTCCATAATCAAACGTAATTCTTTAGCAGTTTTTTCTGATATTACTTGTCTAATCATCTTTGGCTCATATCTATGAATTACATTGCCTGAATCATCTACTAATTCTTTAACAATTCTTGGCTCCATTAATTTTCCATCATTACCAATAGCTGATATAGCATTAATTAACTGAAGAGGTGTTACAGATATCCCTTGACCATAAGATATTGTAGCTAATTCTACAGGCCCTACATACTTTTTATTTTGAATAATCCCTCGCCCTTCACCTGGCAGATCAATTCCTGTAGGTTTATTAAAGCCAAAAGCTTCTATGTATTCGTAATATTTGTCAAGCCCTAATCTTTGTGCAACTTCAACAAATACAGGGTTACAAGAATTCTGCACTGCTTGCGTAAAAGTTTCTGCTCCATGAGGCCGATAATATCTCCAGCATTTTAACCTTTGTCCTGATACAACAATATATCCCTTACAATAAAAAGGTGAATCTGGTGTAACAACTCCTTCTTCTAATCCTGCAGCTGATGTAATTAGCTTAAATGTAGACCCCGGTTCATACGTATCACTGATTATTGGATTTCTCCACATTTCATTCCAAATTTTCTGTTTACCTTTATTATCTAATGTTTCATACAATCTTCGTTTATTTTCGTCTAATGGTATTCTTGGCTTATTTGGGTCATAATCAGGTTTAACCGCCATAGCCAAAATATCACCTGTTTTCGGTTCCATTACAATAGCAAAAACTCTCTTTGCTTGTGTTTTTGCTAATGCATCCTCTATTGCCTTTTCCGTAAAGTGTTGTATGACTTCATCAATTGTTAGTACAACGTTTAGTCCATTTTCTGCTTCATAATATTTTTCTATCCCATAATGTAATTGTCTTCCAGCTGCATCTGTATTTTTTATCCATCTTCCTGGTAAGCCACTTAGATATTTGTCATACTCACGCTCAATACCTACAAGACCTTGATTATCATCTGTTGTATGACCAATCACATGTGCAGCAAAGTTTCCAAAAGGATAATGTCTTCTATTATCTTCTGCAATCCATATTCCTTCTAGCTTCTCTTTTCTAATAGCATCTGCCTTATCTTTATCAATCCATTTTTTTATCTTAATTAATCCAACATTCTTCTTCGATAACTTTTCTTTTATCTCCTTTTCATCCATTTCAAGAATTTCAGATAACTTTTTAGAAATTTCATCAACTTTACCTGAACTTGCAACTTCTGCAGGTCTTGCCCAAACTGTGTTCGTACTTGCGCTAATGGCTAATTCTGTTCCTTTTCGATCATATATAATCCCTCTCTTAGCAGGAATCGGAATATCTCTTGTTTGCTGAATATGTGCAAGTTGTCTATATTTTTCTCCCTTTACAATTTGAATCCATCCAATCCTGAATATTAACAAAAATAAAGCAAAGCTTACAAAAAACAGAAAGAAAACCAATCTTTTCTTATTAGCAATAGTAGGTGTTGCCAATTCTACTGTCCCCCCTATTTTGAATCCAATCTAATCTAATAGTGCAAGAATCTTATTAATTTTTCCTTTTACACTTGTTAACAAACTAGTATCGTTCATATTTTTATTTGCTTCTTTTTTTTCTTCATTTGATCTATTTACAATATTATCACTATTTATATTTAAATATACCATCTGTTCTTTTTTTACAAATTGCATTCCTAACTCTTCTTTTGCCTTTTTTTCGATAATATCACTTCTCTTTATGCCTTCAACTTCAACTCTCAAATTTTCAATATGTGCTTCTAACTGTTTTATTTCCTTGTTTAAGCCGTTAATTTTATATTTTAACTCTGTAAGCTTCACATATCCAAATATGATTCCTATACATAAACTTGCAATGACTATTAAACTAAAAATCATTTGTAGTTTATGAATAGCTTTTATTTCTTTGTTTTTTTTGTTCTTAATCTCTTTATACTGTTTCTGCTTTTTATCTTCTGCTTGTTCTTCAAGATAATTATATTTTCTTTGTGCTAATACCAAATTATTCACCCCTTCCCCCTTTTAGAACTTTTAAAGTTTTTCTGCTACTCTAAGTTTTGCACTTCTAGAACGTGGATTCATTTCTAATTCTTTCGATGATGGCAGAATTGGTTTTTTTGTTATTCTCTTTAAAATTGCTTTTCCTTTGCATTGACATATTGGATATTCAGGCGGACACTTACATGCAGTACTTAAATCTTTAAAAACATTTTTAATAATTCTATCTTCTAAGGAATGAAATGTAATAATGCAAATTCGACCACCAGGATTTAAAACTTCTGATATATCACGAATGGTTTGCTCTAGTATACCTAGTTCATTATTTACTTCTATTCTGATAGCTTGAAAAGTACGTTTTGCCGGATGTGGGCCAGTACGTCTTGCTGAAGCTGGAATAGCATTTTTTATTATTTCAACTAATTCTCCCGTAGTATTAATTTGTTTTTTACTTCTTTCCTTAACAATATAATTTGCTATCCTCTTTGCCCATCTTTCTTCTCCATACTCTTTTATAATTCGTTCCAATTCTTTCTCATCATAATTGTTCACCACATCTTTTGCATTAAAATCTTTTCTTTGATCCATTCTCATGTCTAAAGGTGCATCTTGCATATATGAAAAACCTCTACTTGCTTCATCCAACTGATAAGATGACACCCCTAAATCAAGTACAACCCCATCAATACCTTTAATATTTTTCTCAAATAATATATTCTTTATATTTGAAAAATTATCATGCACAAAAATCTTTCTATTCTCATATTTTCCCAATCTATTTCCTGCAGCATTTAACGCATCTTCATCTTGATCTATTCCAATAAACAATCCATTTTCGCTTAATTTTTTACATATTTCAGATGCATGACCTCCGCCTCCTAATGTGCCATCTACATAAATTCCTTCCGATTTTATATTAAGATTTTCAATTGTCTCTTCTAGTAGTACTGATACATGTTCAAAATTCAAATTGTCACCTGCTTTCTTAGTTTTAAAAGTAGTATCTGTCTTTCTTTAATAAAATATTTAGATTCCTAGCTCAACCATTTTTTCAGCAATATCATCATAGCTTAAATCAGCAGTTTCATTATAAAGTTCCCACTGTTGCTTACTCCAAATTTCTACCCTTGTTGAAACCCCAATTGTTACAATCTCCTTATCAACCTTAGCATGATTTCTTAAGTTTGGTGGAATGGTTATTCTTCCTTGTTTATCTAATTCACATTCCGTTGCTCCTGAAAAAAAGAATCTTACAAAAGCTCTAGCATCTCTACTTGTTAAAGGTAATTGTTTGAGCTTGTTTTCAAGGTTTTTCCATTCTTCTTGTGGATACACAAACAGACAGTTGTCTAACCCCTTTGTTATTATAAACTTTTCTCCCAATTCTTCTCGAAATTTAGAAGGGATAATTACTCTTCCCTTTGTATCAATTGTATGAAAATATTCTCCAATAAACACATTTCCCACCCCATTTTGGGAAAAAGCCACCACTTTCCACCACTTCTCACCACTTCTAAATTATTTCTATAACTTTATAAAAAATCCTTCTAGTGAAATCTATTTTTTTATAGGTATAAAATACTATTTAAAACAATAATAAAAACCTTTAAGCTCAAAATACTTAAAGGTTTCATCTAAACCATTATATTTATTTAATCATTTTATTTTTATAAAAAGCAACAATAAGTTTATCTAACTCAACACTGATATTATAAATTTCTTCATAGTTGTATTCTAATTCTATAAGATGGTTCAACTTATACTGTAATTTTTCTATATTCCCTTTTGGCATCTCTACACCCCATAATCTATCAATTTGTTCACAAAATTTAACACAAATATATAGTATTATGATTTAAAAAATATGTCAATTGTATAATATGACAATCATGTTACAATTCAATTACATTTATCGTCAGTATATACTTTTTCAACAAATTCAGCCTATTTTAGACGTATTTTTTCTACCAATATAGATAATAGTACCTGCTAATAAAATAGCTGTTATGCTTACCAGTTGAGCTACTCTAAATGGTCCAAGCATTAAACTATCTACCCTTAAGCCTTCAATAAAAAATCTTGCTACAGAATATAAAGCTGCATAAAATAAAATCAATTCACCTTCAAATTTTTTCCTTTTATCATACCAAATCAAAAAACAAAACACTAAAAAATCCCATATTGATTCATATAGAAATGTTGGGTGTACTTTTACACCATTTATCATAATTCCCCAAGGTAAATCTGTCGGTCCTCCATAAGCTTCTTGATTTACGAAATTTCCCCATCTTCCTATTGCTTGTCCTAATATGATACTTGGAGCACATATGTCTGCCATTTTTCTAAATGAAATGTTCTGCTTCTTGCAATAAAGATAACCTACCAAAACCCCTCCTATAACTCCTCCATGGATTGCTAAGCCTCCTCCTCGGATGTTTAAAATACTAAAAATATCTCCAGCATAATATTTCCAATTAAAAATTACATAATAAGCTCTTGCTCCAATGATTGCTGAAGGAATTGCAAATAGGAGTAAATCAAGAACCTTTTCTTCAGAAATATTTTCTTTTTTCGCTCTTTTTATTGCTATTATTGTTCCTAATACCATTCCTATTGAAATAATAATTCCATACCATCTTATCTCTAATCCGAACAACTTAAAAGCTACTGGATCCAAATCAAATCACTCCTTTAAAATATTTTGGTTGTCAGAAATACTGACAACCATTAAATCTATTATAATTAATTTTATTATTTTATTCAAAGGTTTTTGGACTTATAATAGACAAGATACATCTTTTAGCATTAAAATGTTCTTTGAATCTATCTTGAATAGTTTCAAATTTTATGTTCTTTAATGCTTCAATATAATCAAAAATATTTATATTTTTAAAATGATAGGCTACAAAAGTCGTTGCTACAAATTCTACAGAATTATAATAACTTAAATGCTGCCCTATGTGTTTCTTTTTAATTCTTTCAAAATCTTCTCTACTTAATCCTTTATTTTTCATATTTTCTATATATTCTAGTACTTTATCTAAAACTTTTTTAGGATTTTTAGATTCTCCTCCTAACATAGAATATCCATAATCTATCTCCCCTGTATATTCATTTTCAAAAGTGTCATTAATCAATCCTTCTTCGTAAAGGCTCGTATACAAATCTGAACTTTTGCCAAATAACATGTCTAATAATATTTTTGTAGATATATCTTTATCTAAAAGAGCACGACCATTCAAACCATTATTTGTATCCTTAAAAGCTATATTGAATAAAGGAATAGATACATCTAGTTGTTCTTCAATAATATTTTGTACTACTGTATCTGGTTCATCTGGATAAATTCTTTCTATTTTCTTTTCTACTTTTTCTTCTTTTTTTTGATTTTTTTCTATTATAGAAAAGACCTTATTCTCATCTACATCTCCTATAACAAAGATAATCATGTTTGATGGATCATAAAAAGTATTATAACACTTATATAAATCTTCTTTTGTTATTTTAGAAATACTCTCAATCGTTCCTGCAATATCAATTTTTACTGGATGATTATGATACATAGCTTTTAATGCATTAAAAAATACTTTCCAGTTTGGGTTATCATCATACATCTTTATTTCTTGTCCAATGATCCCTTTTTCCTTCTCTACATTTTCATCAGTAAAATAAGGAGACTGTACAAACTTTACTAGAAGCTCTAAGTTCTCATAAAACCTATCTGTAGATGAAAATAAATAGCAAGTTGAAGTAAAATTTGTGTAAGCATTTACATTTGAACCTAGTTCAGCAAACTTATCAAATATATTTCCTTCAGCTTCTTCAAATAACTTATGTTCCAAAAAATGCGCTATTCCATCAGTAACTTTTGTTACCTCACTTTCTCCAGGCACAATAAATTTACTGTCATTAGAACCATAATTTGTTGCAAATATTGCATATTGTTTTGTATAACCTTCCTTTGGCATAAAAAATATTTTTAAACCATTTTGTAATTCTTTTAATACCATTTTTTCTTTTAACAGTTTACTTTCAATTTGTTTAATTGTCATATTTATCGAACCTCCCCTTTACCTTTTAGGAAGTATATTGTATCTAATTTAATGGATTTTCCTGCTGTAATAATTTGTTCTTTATCTACTGTTCTAATCTTTTTAATCATCTCATCCAATGTATCCTCATTATTACTTATAGCTTGGCTAAAATAAAAATCAGCAAGCATATAAGGACTATCTGTCATGGATCGAATAGAAGTAATAATTGAATTTTTAGCACTTTCTATATCTTCATTAGAAAAATTACCACTATTCATCTCTTCCATTTGCTGTTTGATTAATGAAACTGTTTTGTCATAATTATTAAATTCTATGCCTGAACCAATTAACATTAATGACTTAAATTTTTCTACCCTTGAAAATATATAATAGCAAAGGCTTTCTTTTTCTCTTACATTTTTGAAAAGCTTTGAGTTAGGTCCTCCCCCAAAGATATTTGAATATACCAACAAAGGATAATAAAGTTCACTTTCAAAAGGTATATTAGTTCTATATCCAAGATTTAACTTTCCTTGATTTATATCCATCTCATCCTCAATAATTTTTACATCATCAGGAATACATTCAATCTTCTCTCTTTCTACTGATATTACTCCTTCTTGCTTAAAATTAAGCTTTTTTGCAATTAAACTTTCCATTTCTTTTTCATCAAAATCTCCAACGACACAAATATCAATAGGTGTAGAATGAATAATTTTTTTATAGTGCTCATATAAAGATTCATTTGAAATGTTTTTTAAATCCTCTATACTTCCATATTCATACAAAGAATAATTCTCATTTTTGCACATTTCTTCTATACATCGCTCATACGAATATTTCATTTTATCATTTTTGCGTCCCTCAATCTTTTTAATTAAATTTTCTTTTTCTTGGTCTACATAATCTTTTTTAAAGCAACCATCTACCAAATACGGATCATGTATAAACTCATTTAGAATCTGCATACCTTTTATGAATACCTCTTTGTCCTCTACATATTTGTCATTCACAAGCTGCATTCTAAACTGAATAATGTTTCTTTCACCTTTTTTTGCTACATCACACCCTATAAAAGCACCATACAGTCCCTCTAATGCTTTAGAAATTTCCTTTGAGCTTATGTAGCTTTTCGTACCTCTCGGTAATACCATAGATAATAAAGCATTTTTTGTAACTTCTTCCTTTACTAATGGTCTTTGAAAATATACACTTACTAAGTTAGTTTTAAATTTATCAGTTTTGATCATATGTAATTTTATTTTTTTCCCTATTTTTATAGTTTTCAATCTATTTAGCAAATTTATCCCTCCTTGGTTTATTTTCCCTAATCTATTTATAACGTAAATTCGCATGCTTGTCACTATTTATTATAGTTTATGTTATCCATTATATACACATTTATGCTTTCTTTATTGCTATTCATTCCACTTTTCTACATTCATTAGTCTTATTCTAAATTCTAATTCTTCTATAAGCAAATCACTTTCTCCCCATCCTTTTATATAGCAAATATCTATATCTTCTGTCCTTTTGAATTTTTCAATGAATCTTTCCAATTTATATTGATTTTCTATTTTATCAGTAATATCATTTACCCCTATTAATAATATTTTTCCAACACCATATTGTTGGAGTTCTCCTATAACTTTTTTTATTTCTAACTCATGAAAGTCCAATCCTGTAAATTTTATTTTCCTATCCTCAAAACCATTTTCAATAAGCAATGTTTTTATCTTTTCCATAAATGATTGTTCTTGATTAATTACTTTCGCATCAAAATTTTCTCTATTCATACTTTCAGAATCTCTAGCTATTAAAAACAATTCCTACCTCATTCTTTTTAGAGTTTATTTTGCATACTTGTTTTACAATAGATTTTGCAGTTTTTTCACTATCCCAAAGAGGCGACATAAATTTTAACATACCGTTACTAGCATATAAATTTTCCATTTCTAAGTCATAGACAGCTCGTTTATAAGCTTTTGATTCTGTCAAAAAAATTGGTGCAACAATAACCTTACTATAATTTTCTTTTATTATTTTTTCATAAATTATTTCTTTATAATATGGTTTGTTATTTAAATAAGCAACATAAACATCATACCCCTCATCTAAGTGCTTTAACAGCTTTTCCCTTAAATTTTTACTTATATCATTGTATCTACTGATTCCTATGTGCTCATAAGCTCTTTTGTACTGGTACAATCTAAAAGGAATATAAATTCTATTTTTTAAGTTATCATTAGTATGCATATTTTTCAAAAGAACAGGTAAATCATACCTTTCCGGTTCTCCATCAAACAATAATAATACAGCTGTATTTTCATTCTTACTAATAGTACTTGGTTCCTTTTTAATATCATTTTTGTATTCAAAAAAAAACAAAATATAACTACATAAAATAATTCCTAAAACAATTCCAGTAAATACAGTACAATGACACTTCATAGTAATTTTTTTTATATTCCTTATATAGGTATAAATAAACAAAGTTATCATAATAATTGAAAATCTTTCGAGCATACCAAAAGATACAAAATAACATAAAATAAATATAGCAAATATAATAGACAAAAAAAACGTTTTTATATTTTCTATCATTTTCAAAAAAATTCACCTCCTATTTCATTCTATTGATTTTTTCAATTAAATATGAAAAAAGATAGGATCAACTGTCCTATCTTTCTCTTAATCATAATGCTTTATTAATGAATAGCTTTATATATCGATGTGATTTCCTCTTGCTTTGTTGTTGGTAACTTTACTTTTAACTCTCTAATCATTTCATCATCAATGCTAACTCTATCAGTTTCTCCTAATATTCTAGCACAAATATTCCTGCTAATATGTTCATCTCTATGATTATCTACATAATAAAGAATTTCTTTGATTTGCTCTTTTCTGTCTATTTTTTTCACCTTCCCTTTTATTTTTATAAATAGTATAAGTATTTTATTTAAATATATTCTATTTATATAGGTATATAATTTGTTTTTGTTGAACTACTCAACTTTATCAGTTATAATTTAATTTGTATAAAAATCACATAGATCGTTTGAAAGGAAGAGTTACGAATGAAATTAGGTATCGTTGGTTTACCAAACGTAGGAAAAAGTACACTGTTTAATGCTATCACAAAAGCTGGTGCTGAATCAGCAAACTATCCATTTTGTACCATAGAACCAAATGTTGGCGTTGTTTCCGTTCCTGATAAAAGACTAGAAATATTAAGAGAAATGTATGATTCGCAAAAAGTAGTTCCTACTGCTATTGAATTTTACGATATTGCAGGTCTTGTAAAAGGAGCAAGCAAAGGAGAAGGTTTAGGAAATAAATTCTTATCTCATATCCGTGAAGTTGCGGCAATTATTCATGTAGTAAGATGTTTTGAAGATGAAAATATTGTACATGTAGAAGGTAGCGTAGGTCCCTTAAGAGATATTGAAACAATAAATTTAGAATTAATTTTTTCAGACATCGAAGTAATTGATCGAAGAATTCAAAAAACAAAAAAATTACTTAAAGGTGATAAATCTTTACAAAAAGAATTAGATTTATTAGAACGAATCAAACAAACTCTTGAAGAAGGAAAATCTGCTAGAACTCTAGATTTAACAGAAGATGAACAAGAAATGATAAAAGGATTTAGTTTGTTATCTTATAAGCCAATCATTTATGTTGCCAACGTTTCTGAAGAAGATTTATTAGAAGATAATGATAACGCAATGGTTCAAGAAGTAAGAAAACATGCTAAAACTGAAAATGCAGAAGTTGTTGTAGTATGTGCTAAAATTGAATCAGAAATATCAGAGCTTGATGATGAAGAAAAAGCTCAATTTTTAGAAGAATTAGGACTTGAAGAATCTGGCCTTGATAAATTAATCAAAGCTGGATATAGATTGCTTGGTCTTATAAGTTTCTTAACAGCTGGTCCACAAGAAGTAAGAGCATGGACTATAAAAATAGGTACAAAAGCACCTCAAGCAGCTGGAAAGATTCACACAGATATAGAAAGAGGATTTATCAGAGCTGAAACCATTAGCTTTGATAACTTAGTTGCAGCAGGAAGCATGGCAAATGCAAAGGAAAAGGGTCTAGTAAGACTAGAAGGAAAAGATTATGTCGTACAAGATGGAGATGTAATATTGTTTAGATTTAACGTGTAAATAAAAATTAATAAGTATATAAAAAAGAATGGCACAAAAGCCATTCTTTTCATTTATAAACTATTTTAAAACCTCAAGCATATCACCATTCTTAATGCCTGCAGCGTTTCCTTCGTCCATATCAACGTGCATTTCAAGTGCATATGTTGGATGTACTCTTACCAACACATTTTCAAAAATCATTCCTCTTTTACCTTCAACTTTTACTTTAACAATATCCTTATCTTTTACCCCAAATTTCTCTGCATCTGAAGTATGCATATGAATATGTCTAGCAGCTGCAATAACCCCTTCTTCAATTGTTACTTCACCTTTTGGTCCAACAATTTTCGCTCCTGGGCTTCCTGCTAAATCTCCAGAATCTCTTACTGGTGGTTTTACTCCTAAAACAAATCCATCTGCAAGAGAGATCTCAATTTGAGTTTTTCCTCTTGCTGGTCCTAAAATTCTTACTCCTTTAAGTGTTCCTTTTGGTCCAACAATATCAACTTTTTCATTACAAGCGTATTGTCCAGGCTGACTTAAATCTTTAAATTTTGTTAACTCGTAACCTTCTCCAAATAAAATTTCAATATGTTCTTGACTTAAGTGAAGATGTCTATTGGATAATCCAACAGGCACAAAATTGTTTGACATAAAAATTCACTCCTTCGTTTATATGTAATGATTTATGTATAGGTAACTATAGCAATACGAATACATTATATCACATATATAGTTTTATCAAAATGAATAATTATAATTTTTCGAGCAATTAATTAAATTTCAGCTAATTTTTTCCCCATTTCAAAAGCTTTTTTAAGTACATCAGGCCGATCTTTAACAAATACATCATCTGTATGATCTATAAGAAAATTATACTTATATTCTGTATTTATTGCTTTAAAAAATAGATCCATTACAAGAGTAGCACCTAAATAACCATTTTCTTTTTGCACTCCACCAGCAGTACAAATAAACATTCCCATTCTCTTTTTATATCTATCAATAGATGGATTATTTAAAACATATTTACTAGACCAAAACACTTGACATCTATCTATCATAGTTTTTGTAATACTCGTCACAGAATTAAAATATAAAGGAGAAGCCACCACAACAATATCAGCTTTATCAAATTTATCATATATTTTCTGCATATCATCCTTTATATAGCAAATACCTGTTTTTGCACAAGCATAACAAGATATGCACGGTTTAATATTTAATTTTTTAAGTTCAATCTTTTCAACAAAAACCTTTTTATGTTCTAATCCTTCTATTACCTTGTTTAATATTATATCTGTATTCATTTTATTTCTTGGACTTCCTAAAATAACTAATGCCTTCAAAAAAATATCCTCCTATAAAATCAATTAATAAAGTTAAAATATTGATTACTTATATATTATAAGTATAATATGTACATAAAACAATAGACTAAAACAATAAAAAGATACTATATCAAAAAGAACCACTTAGTGGTTCTTTTTAAATACTATGCCATTGCTCTCTCTAGCTTATCTAAATATTGAAGAGGAAACATTCTTAATAATTCTTTGAATTGATCAACCGTTAATCCTTGAGTAGTAGTATATATTCTTATTTTTTCATCAACATTTGCATTTCTAAATCTTTCTTTGATTTCTTCAAAATTTGGATTCTGTACCATTATATCACTCCTATACTTTTTGAATAAGTTTCGGTATTAGTATAGGAATTAAAGAATTTTTTTATTCTTTAAGATCACTTATTTTTCATAAACTTCTCTCTTTAAAGTAGCTACATATGGAAGATTTCTATATTTTTCAGCATAATCAATTCCATATCCAATAATAAATTCATCTGGTATATCAAATCCTTTGTAATCAATATTAATATCGACTTTTCTTCTTTCAGGCTTATCTAATAATGTACAAATTTTTAAGCTTTTTGGCTTTCTAGATAATAAATTTTCACATAAATAGTGCAATGTAAGTCCTGTATCTATAATATCCTCTATAATAATCACATGTTTGTCTTCTATACTTTGATCTAAATCTTTTAAAATTTTTACAACCCCTGAACTTTCTGTTGATAAACCATAACTAGATACAGCCATAAAATCAATTGTCACTGGTATGTCTATTTTTCGCATTAAATCACTCATAAAAATATTTGCACCCTTAAGAACACCTATTAATATCAAATCTTTTCCTTCATAATCTTTCGTAATTTGCTTTCCTAATTCAGCTACTTTTTCTTCAATTTCTTGTTCTGAAAATAAAATTTGTGCTACATCTAATTTCAAAGCATTCACCTCTCTTATTTTTGATAAGGTTATTATAACATAATTCATTATTATGTGTATATTATTTTTAAATATCTAATTAATGTTCGTGTTCATCATGTACTTTATATTCTACATCTTCAATAATCTTCTCTTTATTAAATTTTCCATAATCTTTTTCTATATATTTATCTAATTGGTCTGATATTTTTGAAATAATATATACCATTAATACAGCATCATCTATAAATCCAAAGCCTAAAATAGGATCTGAAATAATATCTATAGGACTAATGACATATATTAATCCACCTATAAGCATTATTTTTTTGTAAAATGATACATTAGGATCCTTTATTAGTTTATGCAGTACACCTATTCTTTTAAACGGTTTTGAAATGGATTTTAAAACATTCATATCGGTATAGAATCTCTTTTGAATCATCTCCACCCTCTTTCCATTTGTATAAATCTTTAAAACATTTCATATAATTATATATTTATTATACTATATTTATTTTTTATTCTGACATAAAGAAAAATAGACAAAGAAAAATCCTTGTCTATCTACTATTTGCAGGTTCTGCTTTTATTTTTTTCCCTTTAATTCTAATCTTATTAATATTACTTGTAAATTTTGCTGCAAGGTCTATTGGAATCTCAACAAAAGTAAATTTATCAAACATATCGATAGTCCCTACGCTACTACCTTCTATTTTCGCTTTATTAACAATAGCACCAAGGATATCTCCCACCTTTACTCTATCCCTTTTACCTATGTTTAAAAAGATTCTAGCCATGCCTGACTCAGTAGCACCTGTATTCTCAAAGGGATCTTTTACTTCTTCTAGCTCTACTCTATTCTTTTCCATAATAATTTTTGCTAAAGCTGCTGCAATATCAATGGAACTATATTCTTCTGCAAGACGTTCAATCATTGAAGTATAAGGGCCTAAATGTCCTTCTTCAATGACCTTGATAATTCGATTAGAGAAAAGTTCTCTTTGCCTTTCTGCTAAATCATTTATAGTTGGTACCTTTTTTCTTTTTATTTTCGTTTTTGTGAATTTTTCAATGCTTTTTAATAATCTTATCTGTTTTCCTGTCACAAAAGTATATGCTACTCCAGCTTTTCCTGCTCTTCCTGTTCTTCCTATTCTATGTACATAATATTCTAAATCCTCAGGAATATCATAATTAATAACCATTTCTACATTTTCTACATCAATACCTCTAGCCGCTACATCAGTAGCTACAAGTAGTTCTATTGTACCTTCTCTAAATTTTTTCATTACTCGATCTCTTTGGGCTTGTTTTAAATCTCCATGTATTCCTTCTGCAAAATAACCTCTGCTTTGAAGACTTTCAACAAGTTCATCAACACCTTTTTTAGTTCTGCAAAATATTACTGATAACCCTTCTTTTTCCATATCTAATACTCTACATAATACTTCTAGCTTTTCACGAGCCTTTACTTCAAAATAGTATTGCTCAATAAGAGGTACTGTAAGCTTCTCATGGACTACTTTTACCTTCTTTGGATTTTTTTGATAGTTTTTAGCTAATGCTTCTATTTC
Source organism: Crassaminicella thermophila (assembly GCF_008152325.1). Classification (GTDB taxonomy): domain Bacteria; phylum Bacillota; class Clostridia; order Peptostreptococcales; family Thermotaleaceae; genus Crassaminicella_A; species Crassaminicella_A thermophila. Next base: position 1,247,114 of record NZ_CP042243.1, on the reverse strand, counting down.
TTTAGGAATTGTAGCTGAAAAAAGCACCGTTTGTCTCTCTTTAGGAATTTCTTTTAGTATATTTTCTATATCTTCTTGAAAACCCATATCCAGCATTTGATCTGCTTCATCTAAAACAACTATATTAATTTCATTTAATCTTATGGTTCTTCTACGTATATGATCTAATAATCTTCCCGGAGTACCTGTTATAATTTGAACACCTGCTTTCAATGCTTTAATCTGACGTTCAATAGGCTGGCCACCGTAAATAGCTAAAGTTTTTACGCCGTGTATATATTTTGAAAATTTTCTTATTTCATCAGCTACTTGAATAGCTAATTCCCTCGTAGGTGTTAAAATCAATGCTTGAGGAGCCTTAATATCTGCTTGTATATTATGAATAATTGGCATTCCAAAAGCAGCTGTTTTACCAGTTCCTGTTTGAGCCTGCCCAATAATATCCTTTTTTTGTAGCATATATGGAATTGCAGATTTTTGGATCGGCGTTGGCTCCTCAAACCCTAAATCATCTATAGCTCTTATAATCTCTTTTCTTAATCCTAATTCTTCAAATGTAATATTGTTCATTATAATTTTATCTCTCCCTATTTTTTCATTCTTGTTCATTATAAATGTATCTACTGCCTTTTGCAAATATTTTTTTCTATACTTACATTTAATATACATTTTACATTATTTTATATACTTTTATACAAGTAGTAATAATCTTTAAATATTATTCATATATTTTACTTAGGAGGTATATATTATGATGTATTCACACATAAGAAAAACAATTCCTATTTATGAAAAAATTAACCCTATTAAGTTAATGCATTTATCAAAAACTTTTGGTAGGATTTGTAAAATTTCATTTACATGTCAAATATTTACTAAAACTTCTTGTAATAATTGGATATTTAAGTACAAAGCAAATAACACATTATATATAACTATAAGTTTTTATGACAAATGTACAGAACCCTATCCTTACATCGTTATTGACGATTTTGTCTTTCCAGAAAATTTAAGAAAACAAAAACTGGATGAAAAAATTCTTAGAATTATTATAAATCATGTGCAATATTTAGATTTTGAAATGCTCATTTTTAATATCAATCAAAAGTTTCATATAGGCCTTTGTAAAAAAAATGGTTTTAAGCAGATTGGTATTCATAAAATGATTGTATCCTTAAAACCTAAATTTATTCAAAATATAAAACCAATTTAAGAGTTTTTAAAAGGACTTTTCGTCATGTAAAGTCCTTTATTGTATTTACAGAATTTTCAAGAATATATTAGATTTGACAAAATAGAAACATTTAATTTATAATCTAAAAACATACTAATAAATAAACTTTATTAGAAAGGAATGAAAACCATGAATGATAACGAAAGACTCTTATTAGGAAAAAAAGCTTCTTGGATTGGTATCATAGGAAATATTCTTTTAACTTCTTTGAAAGCTATTGTTGGATTATTAGCTGGTAGTACAGCTATGATTGCAGATGCCCTACACTCTGGTTCTGATATTATTTCTACAATTGCTGTACTTCATAGTATAAAAATCTCCCATCAACCTCCTGATGAAAAACACCACTACGGTCATGGCAAAGCTGAATCAATTGTTGCAAAAATTGTTGCTATTATCCTGTTTATAACTGCTATAGGTATTGGAATGTCTGCTTATAAATCTCTAAAAAACCCAAACTTAAAACCTCCAGAATCCATAGCCATTTGGGCTGCATTATTATCTATTCTGGTAAAAGAATGGATGTATCGCTATACAGTAAGTATCGGCACAAAAATTCAGAGCCAAGCATTAATAGCTGATGCATGGCATCATAGAACAGATGCATTTTCTTCCATAGCAGCACTTATTGGTATTACAGGAGCAGTTATGGGTTTTCCTATTTTAGACCCAATAGCCGGTCTTATCGTTGCTTTAATGATTATGAAGGCTGCATTTTCTATATATTGGGATGCCGTAACAGAATTAATGGATACTGCTCCATCTCAAGAGATTATTCATAATATAAAAAAAATCTCCTTATCAATCGATGGCGTAAAAAGTGTACATAAAATTAGAGCACGAAAACATGGCAATCAAATATATGTTGATATGATTATTTGCGTAGATCGATCCATTACTGTTGAACAAGGTCATTATTTTGCTGCACAAACAAAGTTAGCTATATTCAATTCAATAGACAATATAAAAGATGTAGTTATTCATGTGGACCCTTATCCTTTAGAAGAGAAGTAAAAAAGATAAAATTTAAATTTTATCTTTTTTACTATATCTTTTCAATCCTGGCATTACAACTTTAAACAAATTTCTTTTTTCAATATTTAGAAACTTTACTTTCCCAACTTTTTCAAACATCCTATTTATTTTTTGTAATCCAATACCTGTTCTTAAAAACTGATTATGATTATCTAATAATAAGAGTCTATGATAAAGCCAATTATTTCGCCTTGAAGGATTATTATCTTTCATTATGGTATGAATATTACTTCCCTTTGGTAATGTTCCAGGATTGCTAATCTCAACTTTGTTATCTCCTATTAATACCACAATGTCTCTTAATATATCCATATAATCTCTATGAACTACTGCATTTGCAATACATTCAATAATTGCTTCCTTAGGATAATCTATATCTTTTAAATAGGTATTAATAAATTCACGACATCTATTTAACATTTCAATAATGTTCCCATCAATAATATTTGTTATTTTTCTATTACCCTTAAAAGTAATAATTTTTATTGAACAATAAGGTAAATATCTTTGAGGATGATCACAAAACAGCAAAAGCCCTCCAATAGTAGGATAAAATTTGCTTGTTTCGCTATCAAAGTGAATAATACCTAGATTATTCCATATGCTTTCTTCCATTTTTTCATTCTTAGCTATGCCCATCTTTTTTAAATACTGATTGATCAATTCTCTATTAAATACTTTCAAATTCAAATTATATATTGGAATCAGTTCATTATGAATTAATCCAACTTCTTGAAACATACTTGCAATTTCATCTCTTCTAGCAATATCTGTTGTAGAGCCTCTTCTTATGTAAAATGCTCCTGTTTGTCTCATTTGATGCGGTCTTTGAAAACTTTTAAATATAGTAATAACTCCAATATTCTTATTTTTATATTTTACACTCTCTACCCTTATGTTTACTGGAGGATCACATCTATGGCTAATAATCTGTTGCAATCTCTCTTCTTGCAAATCTTCTGGATTAACTCCAATGATTTTTTTATCCTTATCTTTTATACCAATAATTAAGTAGCCTCTTCCTCCTATACTGTTAGCAATAGCTATAACGTCTTTTGCAAATTCTTTTTTTTCAGATTCCGTATCAAGCTTTAAAGATTGCTTAAAATCTAACTTCATACCTTCTTTTTGCTTAATTAGTAATTCTAGTTTATGAAGATTCATTTAACCATTCCCTTCATAAATGCTAAACTTTTCTAATTCCATATTTGTTATATTATATTTATGCACTATTTCACACATTCATTTAAAATCAATAAAAAGTATTTCCTCAGTCTTATTGCAAACAAACATTTGATAATTTTTCTAGTAAATGATACTATTGATTTGTGAAGATTTACTTAGGGGTGAAAACATGGATTTTAGACAACTTGAAACTTTTGTTACCATTGCACGACTAAAAAGTTTTTCAAAAGCAGCAGATCGTCTTTTTTTAACCCAACCAACAATCAGCAATCACATTCAAAATCTAGAAAATGAATTAAGCACCATATTAATCAATCGTTCAAATAAAAAAGTAACTTTAACAAAAGCTGGCGAACTTTTATTTAGCCACGCTGTTGAAATATTAAACAAAAGAGAACATGCATTATTTTCTTTAGAAGCATTTAAGGACAAAATAGAAGGAACTTTAGAAATTGCTTGTAGTACCATCCCTGAGCAATATATTCTCCCTCCACTTCTGAGTGCTTTTAACAAAATTTATCCCCATGTAAAATATAATCTACTCCATTATGATTCACAGCAAGTTGTAAATGATATCTTAAATGGTAAAATCGATTTTGGTTTCGTAGGGGCAATAGATGATACAAAAAAACTAAATTACATTGATATTTTAGAAGACCATCTTGTATTTATTGCACCTAATTCTGATAAATATAATAAAATAGAAAAAATCAATATTGAATTTTTATTTGATGAAAGAATTATTTTAAGAGAAAAAGGTTCAGGAACTAGAAAAATGTTTGAACAAATCCTCCATTTACATAATATATCCTTAGAACAGCTAAATATTGTAGCCTATATAGAAAATACAGAAGCCATTAAACAATGTGTAAGAAATGGTCTAGGTATTACAATGATTTCTGAGTTAGCTATAAGAGATGAGCTGCGCTATAACATGGTGAAAAAATTAGAATTAGAAAATATCGATACTTCTAGAAAATTTTATTTTGTTTATCACAAACCTAGAATTTTATCTCCTTTAGCAGAAACTTTTAAGCATTTTATGTTAGAAAATAAAAATTTTTATATATAGATAATTTTTTAAACCAAAATATAATCGGGCATTAAACCCGATTATTTTAAGCTTCTAAAAAAACTTTATATGCTTTGTATGTCATATATACGTCTATTTTACTTGCTATTTCCATCGGCGCGTGCATACTTAACAACGGAACACCACAATCTACTACTTCTGCTCCATAATTTGCTAATATATATGCTATTGTACCGCCACCTCCCTGATCTACCTTTCCTAATTCACCAATTTGCCATAGTATATTATTCTCATAGAATATTTTTCTTACCATAGCTAAAAATTCTGCATTTGCATCATTAGAGCCTGATTTTCCTCTAGCACCCGTATACTTTGAAATTAATACACCTTTTCCTATGAAAGCTGCATTTCTTTTATCTAAAACATCAGGGAAATTTGGATCAAAACCAGCACCCACATCTGCAGATAAAACTTTTGAATTGGATAAAGCCCTTCTCACTTTTAAAATACTAAAATCATTGCTTTGTAAAGCAATTAATTCTGCTACGGTATTTTCAAAAAATCTTGATTGCATCCCTGTATTTCCAACACTACCTATTTCTTCTTTATCTACCAATAGTGTTACAGCAGTTTTTATAGGGTTACTTATTTTAAATATCGCTTGCATAGCTGTATAAGAACAAACTCTATCATCTTGACCATAAGCTCCTACTAAACTTTTATCTATTCCAACATCTTTTGCTTTTCCTGCAGGCACTACTTCAATTTCAGCTGTCAAAAAGTCTTCTTCTTCTATTCCATATTTCTCATATAATAGTTTCAAAATATTATATTTTACTTTTTCTTTTATTTCATCATCTTTGTAAGGAATGCTTCCGATTAATATATTTAATCCTTCTCCTGTTATACCTTCACTAAGTTTTTTTTCATTTTGATCTTTTGCTAAATGAGGTAATAAATCTGTTATAAAAAATACAGGATCATTCTCTTCTTCTCCAATTACAATATTTATTTTTTCTCCTTTTTTATTTATTATAACACCATGTAAAGCTAGAGGAATTGTAGTCCACTGATATTTTCTAATGCCCCCATAATAATGGGTTTTAAATAATGCTAACCCCCCATCCTCATATAAAGGAAAAGGTTTTAAATCTAATCTAGGTGAATCAATATGTGCACCAACAACGTGCATTCCTTTCTCTATTAATTCTTTCCCAATAACAAACAATGCAACAGCTTTCCCTTTATTATTTGCATATATCTTTGAACCTTCTTTTAGGGTTTCATTTCCGTTTATAAATTCTTCAATATTTTTATAACCATTCTCTTTAGCTTGTTTTATTATTTCTTTGACGCATTCTCTCTCAGTTTTTCCATTATCTAAAAAGGCCTTGTATCCTTCATTAAATTTAAATACATCGTCTTTCTCTTTTTCGTCCATTGTTTCCCATGCATTCTTAAATTCAAAACTTAATTTATGTTTTTTATCAGGCAATTTTATCCCTCCTTAAAATATACATTTTTATTATTTGTCATAGTATAACTTATATACTATATCTTTTTAATATTATGCTTATATGCATAAATTGCAGCTTGTGTTCGATCATTTACATCTATCTTTTTAAATATATTAGATACATGATTTTTTACAGTTTTTTCACTAATAAACAAGTCTTGTGCAATTTCTCTATTATTTTTCCCCTCTGCAATTAAACCTAATACCTCATACTCCCTTCTTGTTAATTTATCTTTTTTATATGTATCACTTTCCTTTTTATTATATTCTTTAACTAATGCAGAAGCAAGTGATGGATGAATATAAGAATGTCCAGTAAATACATCTCGAATGGCTTTTATGAGGCTAGCTGATTCTGCATCTTTTAATACATATCCAGATGCACCAATATTAATTGTCTCAAATAGATATTCTCTATCTTCATGAATTGTTAACATAATAATTTTAGAATCTGTCCCTATATCTTTTAATCTTCTTAGAGCTTGTATTCCATTCATATTCGGCATATTTATATCTAATAGTATTATATGAGGATGTAATTGCTGTGCTTTTTTTATGGTATCTTCTCCATCTACAGCCAATCCAACTACTTCAATATCATCTTCCAATTCTATTATTTGCTTTAATCCTTGTCTCATCAGTGCATGATCATCTGCAATTAAAACTCTAATTTTAGATTCCATTGTATGGTTCCTCCTCATTTTTTAATGGAATTGTAACTTTTATTCTTGTTCCCTTTCCTATATTGCTCTGAATATCAATATTTCCTTTCAACAATTCTACCCTTTCCTTCATAATAAGCAACCCAAAACCACTTTCTTTCTTATCTGTACTTAGTTTGCTTTGAACATCAAACCCAATTCCATCGTCGGCAATTAACAGATTTATACGTTGCCGAATAATTTCTAATTTAATAACTACTCCTGAAGCTTTTGCATACTTTCTAATATTATTTAATGTTTCTTGAATAATCCTAAACACAGACAATTGAACAATAGAATCAGACAACCCATATTTTACGTTCACTAAAAATTTTACATTTATTTTTGTTTCCTCTTCAAAATCAGTAATAAATCTTTGCAAAGTTGGCACTAAACCTAAATCATCCAAAGACATAGGTCTTAAATCATATATAATCTTTCTTACATCTTTTAAACATCTTCGCACAATATTTTTTAACTGGGCTAATTCATATTTTGCTTTTTCCATATCTCTATCAATTAATTTTTCGCAAATTTCAGCTTTAATTACTACATTTGCCATTGATTGGGCCGGCCCATCATGAATCTCTCTTGCAATTCTTTGTCTTTCTTCTTCTTGAGCTTTAATTATTTTAATCCCTACAATTTCTCTTTGATGTATATCTTCTAACTGTTCAAAAACATCCTTTAAATTTCCACTAAGGTATCCCATGGCAACGCCAACTTGAGAAACTAATCTTTCAGCATTTTTCACAACAGCATAAGCTGCTCTTAGCCTTTTTTCTAAATCTGTCCTTTGATTTATTAAATCCTTTTCTTCTTTTCTTTTAAGCAATATTTTAACCTGCAAAGCATTTGCTTCCTCATAAGCTGCCTTTATATCTCCTTCTTCAAACTTTTTAAAATTTTTACTTACAATTGCAAGTCTTTGCCTACTTTTCTTTTCAAGAATTTCAAGTTTATCAACTTCATCAATAATCTGAATTGCTTTCTTTTTTATTATTTCCAACTCCTGTTCGAGACTTTTACACTCATTTCTTGCTCTTTCTGCTATTTCAAAAATCTCATTTTTCCCCTTTTCAATTGCATCGATTGTCTTTTTTATAATTTCATTCATTTTTTTTACACTTAATGCTGGTTTATACATAATACACCTCTAGTTCTTTGTTTCTGCTACCATTAATATCCACTTTTATACACCGACTTTTTTCGCCACATTTTGCTATATTCTTTACAAATAATTATATTCCTGCTAATATTATAGCAAACAAAAAAAATAGTATTATTATCCTATTTTTTATATTGAAATTTTGAAATAAAATAGACTATCTACCTAAAATAGACAGTCTTATTTATCAATATAATAATCACAAATCTTCCAATGATTATTTTCTTTTTTTAATATAACAATATAATCAATTTCTTCTTCATATTTAGATGATAAACCTTGCATAATCCAAAGTATTTTTATTTTTGCTTGCATATCATTTTTCTGATATGTAACATTCTCTATATTTACAATCTCTAAATTTAATACTTTGTCTATATCAGTAGGATATTTGCTTGCTTCTTCAAAAGCTTCAATATCAAAGGATAATAACGGTTCTGTTACAGTATTTTTAATTTGTTGAATCCATTCATTTGTTTTCATATTTTTTTCATAAATATTATTCCACAATTTTGATCTCTGTTTAAAAAGATTTTCAATTATTATTTTTTCCTTCTCAAATTGTTCTTCATCTGCCACGACTGTATTAGCATCTACTAAACTTGATTTTCCATATATTAAAATAACAATTAATATTAAAAAAAACAGCAAAGTCTTTTTCATTTGTAAGTATCCCCCTAAATATTGTATATTTGAATTCATTATACACTAGGTATGGGTTTGAAATTTGACTTTTGCTGTTGTCAAATATATATTTTTTATCTACATGAAATTCTAATTTTTTATTTTTTAATTATAAATATCTTAGCAAGTAATATTTTACTCATAATTATTTAAATAATCGTCAAAAAACTTTCTTATTATGCTATTTGTTGTATTTTTTCTTTTTCATTATCTGAAAGAATGTACTCTAAGTCTAGCAATAAAACAATTTGATCTTCAAGTTTTCCAACTCCTGTAATATATTTTTTATCAACTCCAGCTATTAATTCTGGTGCTGACTCAATATCTTCCTCTCTTATTCTTAGAACTTGAGAAGCTTCATCTACAATAAATCCAACCTGTCTATCTTTAATATTTATTACAATAATTCTTGTGTCTGAATTTATACCTGTATCTTTTAGATTAAACCTCTTCTTTAAGTCAATAATAGGCGTTATATCTCCTCTAAGGTTTATAATCCCATCTACGAATTTTGGCGTATTAGGTACCTTAACACTCTCTTTAAACTCACAAATCTCTTTCACATTCATTATATCAACACCATACGATTCATTTGCTAATCTAAATATAACATATTGCTTCTCTGCCAAAATATTAGCCCCCTTTTTTAATCACATCACCTATGTTACATTTTAATATAATATTCTATACAAATGACATTTTTCCTCTTTATAATACAAAAAAAGAATAAATATACATTTATTCTTTTTTTGTATTCTCTAATCAACAATTTCAATATTTTCTAATTGTTTTCTAAAGCTTTCCTTAAATTTCTTTAAATATTCTTGTCTAAGATTTTTTTGCTCTATTTTTTCTGCTTCATTTAAACCCTCTTTTTTAGATTTTCTTGCTAAAAAGTTTATACGATCAAGTTTTTCCTTTGATAACACTACTCTTCCCACCTCACAATTTTTTCTAATATATCATTATACATACAAAATAGTATTTCGTCAAACTGTTCATCATCTTCTTTTTATGCGCTTTTTTGTCTTCCTCTTCTTTTCAATCTTCCTTTTATTCTTTTGATATATTCCGTTTTTCACTTCCTTAGGTTTAATTAAACATTTAGGTCCATATCCAATTAGATCTTTTCTTCCTGCAAGAATCAAAGCTTTTTTAACTAAATCATAATTTTTAGGATTTCTGTATTGTAGTAATGCCCTTTGCATAGACTTTTCTTCTCTCGTTTTCGGCACATATACAGGCTTCATATTTCTAGGATCTAATCCTGAATAATACATACACGTAGATAATGTCCCAGGTGTAGGATAAAAATCCTGAACTTGCTCTGGATAATAACGAATATCTCTTAAATATTCTGCCATCTCTATAGCAGCTTTTAAATCGCTTCCTGGATGACTAGACATAAGATAAGGAACTAAAAATTGATTTTTCCCAAGCTTTTTATTTATTTTATAATATTTATCCACAAACTTTTCATATACTTCTCTCCTAGGCTTGCCCATTAAGTCTAGTACTTTTGGTGAAATATGCTCAGGAGCCACTTTAAGCTGGCCACTTATATGATGTTCACATAATTCTTTTAAAAAAGTATCTTTTTTATCCGCCATAATATAATCATATCTTAACCCAGAACGAATAAAAACTTTTTTAACACCCTTTATTTTTCTAATTTTTCTTAAAAGCTCTAAGTATTCATCATGATCAACATAAAGATTTTTGCATGGCTTTGGATATAAGCATTGTTTATTTTTACAAGTTCCGTACTTTTTTTGTTTTTCACATGCAACATGTCTAAAATTAGCTGTTGGACCACCTACATCATGAATATATCCTTTGAAGTCTTTATCTTTTACAATTTTTTCAGCTTCTTTAATTATTGAATCATGACTCCTACTTTGTATAACCCTTCCTTGATGAAATGTTAATGCACAAAAAGAACAACCTCCAAAACATCCTCTTTCACTAATAATGCTATATTTTACTTCTTCAATCCCAGGAACTCCGCCCATTTCTTTATATATTGGATGATAGTTTCTCATATAAGGAAGACTATAAACTCTATCTAATTCATCTTGTGTCATAGGCATCGCTGGAGGGTTTTGTACAATATAAGTATCCCTATGTTTCTGTATCAAAACTTTTCCTCTAATACTATCTTGTTCCTCATATTGAATCTTAAATGCTTTTGTATAAGCAATTTTATCTTCAAAAACTTCTTCAAAAGAAGGTAATTCAATAAAATCATACACTTCTTTTAAATCATCTATTTTATAACAAGTTCCAGGAATATGACGAATATATTTAACACTTAATCCATCCTTCAAATTATCTGCAATTTCAATTATCTGTTTTTCTCCCATACCAAATACTAATAGATCTGCTTCACTATCAAATAAAATAGATCTTCTTACTTTATCATTCCAATAATCATAATGTGCAAATCTTCTTAAACTAGCTTCTATACCACCAAGAATAATAGGTACTTTTTTATATGCTTGCCTTACCATATTTGCATAAACAATAGTTGCTCGATCAGGTCTTAACCCCATTTTTCCTCCTGGTGAATACATATCTTTTTCTCTTTTTCTCCTACTTACTGTATAATGATTTACCATAGAATCAAGATTCCCAGCAGTAATTAAAAATGCCAGTTTAGGTTTCCCTAATTTTTTAAAATCATCTACATTTCTCCAGTTAGGTTGCGCAATGATCCCAACTTTATAACCAGCCATTTCTAATACTCTTGAAATAACAGCAGTTCCAAAGCTAGGATGATCTACATATGCATCTCCTGAAATAATAATAAAATCTAATCGATCCCATCCTCTTTTTTTCATATCCTCCATACATATTGGCAAAAAATCATTTACTTTCATCTTTTCACTCACTCTCATATGTTTAATACATCTATATATTATAGTATTTTTTTATTTTTATTGCTACAGCACACCAACAAAAAAGACCTCAAAAGAGGCCTTTTTTAACTAAGACGATTATTTAATTCTTCATATATATCTTCTACCGTCAATCCCTTAGCATTAATAACAGATGCTTTTGTACTCGTATCATGCATACCTAATAAATTACTATTCTGTCCTGAAACTACAATTGCATCAAAATTTTTTAAATTCGTTGTAGCACTTTCAAGATCTGCAACATCAAATCCCTTATTGTTAAGATAGTTTTTCACATTCTCTAATGATTTTTCTACTGCTACTTTTTTCAAAAGAGCACCTCCTAATGTAAAATAATTCAATTTTATTATTCCTACATATGAGGTGAAATATTCCTTATTATATCTTTTTACTACTTTCTCTTATGATTAGTTCATGTGGAAGGGTTACTATTTTACTATCCACTTCTTCCCCATTAATTTTTTTAACAATCATCCTAATTGCAACAGCACCAATATCATATATCGGTTGATGAATTGTAGTCAAATTAGGTTTATATATAGATGCTAATTTTATATCATTAAATCCCACAACAGAAACATCATCTGGAACTTTATAACCATTATCTAATAAACAATTTATTGCTCCTATTGCCATTTCATCACTTGTTGCAAAAATTGCTGTAGGTAAAACATTTTCTTTAATAAAATCTTTTACAATTTGATAACTGTCTTCTAACTTAAAGTTCCCATATCTTACTAATTTCTCATCCAATTCCAACCCATGCTCTTCAAGAGCCTTTTTATATCCTTTATACTGATCAAAGCCAAAGGCATTTTGGTCTTGACTGCTTCGAATCAATGCAATTCTTCTATGTCCATTTTTAATAAGATAATTTGTCATTTCAAAAGCAGCTTGAAAGTTATCTATTGATACAGACGGGATAAGTAATTTACTCGTATTTCTATTAATCAATACAATAGGAACGTCTATTTTTTCAAGATAATCAACCAGCTTATCTTGTAGTTTCCATGTCATAAATACAATTCCTTCCACTTGCTTTGCCTTTAATAAATTAAGATACCTTAACTCCTGCTCTAATTGTCCATAGGTATTACATAATAGAATATCATATCCATACATTTTTCCAATCTCTTCTATGCCACTTAAAATTTCTCCTATAAAGAAATTGGATATATCCGGAACAACCACTCCTATCAATTGACTCTTTTTCATTACCAAACTTCTTGCTACAGGATTTGGTCTATATCCTGTTTCTTCAATAACTTTTAATACTTTTTGACGCACTTCACTGCTTACAGGCTTAGAACCATTAATAACTCTAGAAACAGTTGATATAGATACACCTGCCTTTTTTGCTACATCCTTTATTGTTATACTCACCATATTCACTCCAATTCACATGTATTTTAAACATAAGTATATTACAAATTTAAAAATATATACTTAAATCATATATTTTTTCTACATTGTTATAGAATTTCCTTCTTTAAGTTTATATTTTTTATAATTTAAAAGAGGATTTTTAAAAAATTTGTAGAAATTTAATAGTTATGAGTATTTTTATATAGACGAGAGGTACAAATTTATGAATTTATATAAAAAGTTACAACAAATTGCAGATGAATCTCTTCATATCATGATTGTACCACATTCCGGCAAAAGTGTACGCCAGCTTAAATTAAAAAAATTTATTTTGTATTCGTTTGTAATCTTCATAATCGCACTCTGCCTTACTTTATTTTTTTTAATTAACTACAACATTCGTCTTAATCAGCAGCTACATAAAAAAACTGAGGATTTTGCTAAACTTCAAGAAATTAATAAAAAACAATCATTAGAAATAAAATCCCTCAAAAATAAAACTTATGAAGTATCTAAAAAGTTAGAAATACTAAACGAATTAGAAATTCAAGTTCGAAGTTTAATGGGGTTAAAAAGCACAAAAAAAACCTCTTTATCTAAACCAATTTCTAGATCATCATCAAGAACTATATTTTCCGTTCAAAGTATGCCTAAAAGTGACTCACATGATTCTATCGATATGGAATTAAAGAGACTTACTTCTGAAATGGATCATGAAGTAAAAAGCCTAAATGATTTGATGGATGATGTAAAGAAACGATTAAAATTTTTAGCTGCAAAACCTACTAAGAGACCTGCATCTGGTAAAATAACATCAAAATTTGGATATAGAATTTCTCCTATTACCAATAGAATACAATTCCATAAAGGTATAGATATTGCTAATAAAGAAGGAACAAACATTATTGCTGCTGGTACTGGTATCGTTACTTTTTCTGGATGGAATTCTGGTTATGGAAAAACTATTATTATTTCACACGGATACGGTTATAGAAGTGTGTATGCTCATAACAAGAAAAATCTTGTAAATGTTGGTCAAAAAGTACAAAAAGGTGATATTATCGCAAAAATGGGGAGTACAGGAAGAAGTACAGGTCCACATGTACATTTTGAAATTCATTACAAGGGTAAACAAATTGATCCTTTAACAATTTTAAATAAATAATGGCTTAGGAGGAAAAAAATGTTCAAAAAAAATAATACTATATCTAATGAAAGAGTAGATACTTTAATCGGAAAGAGTTCAAATTTTGAAGGCAAACTAAATGCTGAGGGAACCGTTCGAATTGATGGCCAATTTAAAGGAGACATTTCTGTAGATGGTGATGTAATCCTTGGTGTAGAAGGAAAAATGTTTGGTGATATATCAGCAAATAATGTAATTGTATCTGGCATCATTGAAGGAAATGTTACTGCTTCAAATCTATTGAAATTAAATGCAACAGGAAAAATTTTAGGAGATATTCATGTATCTAGCCTTATTGTGGAAGATAAAGCTGTTTTTGAAGGAAAGTGTACAATGAAAAATGTTTCAAGTACAGATAATGTTTCTACATTAAATACTAAAAAAGCAAAGGCGTAATTTTTAAATTACGCCTTTTTATGGCACAATCATATCTATCGCTTTTGGGATTACTTCAATCGTAGCAGGTAATTTTCCTCCTTGTTCACCATCTACATCTAAATCTATTTTGACATCCTTCTTACATTTCAATTTAATTTCAGAAGTCTGAAAATATAAAACCTTCGGGTGATAAATATGCTCACCTTTCATTGTATGGAAAAATAAAGAAAGAAACTCTGGTATATCTGATTTTTTTATAATACATATATCTAATAATCCATCATCAATTTTTGCTTTTGGAGCAATTTTTTTAAATCCACCTACTGATGGCGTATTTGTTACAATAAACATAAAGATATCTTCTTCTCCCGTAAATTCCTCTGAGTCAATTTCTAAACTTATACTTTTAAACATTTGTTTTGGAATTTCTTTCATTCCTTCTACATAATATGCATATTTTCCTAATACTGTTTTTAAATCAGGTGATACTTTATATCCTACATCTGTTAAAAGTCCACCTGCTAAAACATTAATAAAATATCGATCTCCTACTTTTCCTAGATCTATTTTTTTCCTTTGATTTTTTTTTATCATATTACAAAAACCTTTTACATCCGTAGGAATGTTCATAAATTTTGCAAAATCGTTTACCGTTCCTGCTGGTAATATTGCAATAGGAATCTTATTATTTCCTATCATTACTCCATTTATCACTTCATGAACTGTTCCATCACCGCCTACAGCAATAATACAATCATATTCACCCATTTTTATACTTTTTACTTCTTCAAATGCATCAAATCTATTTTTCATTTTGAATACATCCACATATTTTAATACTCCATCTAATATCAAATTGCCGATAATTCTATCTAAATTCTTCTGCACAATTTGTTTTCCTGATGAAGGATTAAGAATAATCTTAGCCTTCATTTCATCTCACCTCCTAATATAAATTTAATACCTTTCTCTTTAAAAAGCCTTTTCAAATGGAGAGTATGGTATCTGAAAATTTTCAGCTGCCTTTTTATGCATCAAATGTCCATCATAGGTACATAAACCCTTTCTTAGACTTATATTATTAAAAATAGCTTTTTTGAATCCTTGGTTTGCAATTTCCATAATATAGGATCGTGTTGCTTCTGTTAATGCAAAAGTAGCAGTTTGAGGAACAATTCCTGGCAAGTTAGGAATAACACAATGAATTACACCATCAATTGTATAAGTAGGTTGTGTATGACTAGTAAGTTTTGAAGTTTCTATTGCACCATTTTCATCACATGCAATATCTATTATTATACTACCTTTTTTCATTTTTTTGATCATTTGCGCAGTAACAATATGTCTAGATTTATCGCCCATTTGGTCAATTGTATTAATCAATAAATCAGCTTTTATTAAAGCTTGACAGATATTTTCATTAGATAAATTTAAATATACTGCTTTTTGTTTTAATCTATTCTTTAAATTTCTTAATCTATCTATACTTCGATTTAGTATTGTTACATTACAGCCTATCCCTAATGCTATATCTGCAGCGCCATAAGCTGCGCTCCCTGCTCCTAGTATAACAACTTCAGAAGGTAATAACCCAGGTAAAGCCCCTAGCATTATACCTTTACCTCCATGGATCGTCTGCAAAAATTTCAAGCCATTAAAAACTGCCATTTTACCAGCAATTTCACTCATAGGAATTTTTAATGGCTTGCTTCCTTGTTTATCTGTAACCATTTCATATCCTATTGCTGCTATTCTTTTTTTTAATAGTATACGTGTTAGTTCTTCATTTTTCTCAGGTAATACATAACAAAAGATAATTTGACCTGTTTTTAAATACCCAAGCTCCACACTAGTTGGTGGTTTTACTTTTACAATGAAATCCGATTTTTCATAAACTTCCTTTACTTCATATAAAATATGAGCACCTGCCACTTTATACATTTCATCTGTTACGCCACTATTCTCTCCAGCACCACTGCAAACATATACTTCATGTCCTGCTTTTGTTAGTTCTTCAACCTCTTTATGTGTCATCCCAACTCTCGATTCACTATTTGCCATTTCTTTCGGAACACCAATCCTCATACATATCCCCCTTTTCATATGACTCCTTATTATTAACTTATGTATTAGGATTTTATATTGTTAAAAATTAAAATCATAAAAGAGGAGTATATGTATCTAGTCTTTTTCTTTTATTTGTATCTTTTTCTATTAAATTTTTAATAACATTAGATAAACTCTTTATTCCTATTTCAATATCTTTTGGATATACAGAAGCAATACTTAATCTAAAACATTTACTTTCTTTTTTAGATATAAAAAATATTGATCCAGGCAAAATAAGAATATTATTTTTTGATGCCTCTACATAAAGCTTATTTGAATCATATCCTTCAGGTAGAGAAAACCAAAAATTCAATCCACCCTGAGGTAAGTAATACTGTACTTCAATATCTTTAAAGTATTTATCAATACAACTCTTCATAACATCAAAACGCTCTTTGTATATTTTTTCCATATATCTAATGTGCTTTTTCCATATGCCCTTTCTTAAATACAAATCAAATACCCTTTGGTTTAATCCTGATGTTGAAATATCTGATGTATGCTTTGCTGCAAGTATTCTATGGTGTATTTTTTTTGGTATTACTAAAAACCCTAATCTTAATCCTGGCATAAAAATTTTAGAAAAACTTTTAATATAAATAACAGAGTCATTTCTATCGAGACTTTTTAAAGTAGTATTGTCCTCACTATAAAAACTTAAATCACTTAAGTAATCATCTTCAACAATTAATGTATTGTATTTTTCAGCTAAATCTATAATTTTTAACTTCTTTTCTTTGCTATAAGAATATCCTGTAGGATTTTGAAAATTTGGCATTAAATAAATTAATTTCGGTTTGTACTCTTGTATTTTCTCTTCTAATATTTTTATATCAACACCATCATTTAAAATAGGTACGCTAATAATTTTAGCTCCTCTTGATCTAAATGTTCCAATTGCTCCTGTATAAGTAGGACTTTCTACAATAATCGTATCTTTATAATCTATTAATGCTTTCGAAATGACATCTATTCCTTGTTGAGCTCCAGAAATAATCTGAATATTTTCTGGCTTCGTTTTAATGTTTATTTCTTCCAAATAATTTACTAAAGATTCTCTAAGAGGATAATATCCTTGGCTTTCCTGATAACCAAAAGCATCCCCTTTATCTCTATCAAGAACCTCATTCAAAAGAATTTTAAAATCTTCAACAGGAAACAGATCTGAAGTAGGTGTTGCACTCGCAAAACTAATCATATTTTCTTTTATTTGAATTTGTCCTCTATCCATTAATCGAATATCTTCATCTAAAGGATATTTTTTTAGCAATTCATCAGACAAATCATCATCTTGCTTTGCTGAAACAAAAGTACCACTTCCAATTTTCTTATATACAAACCCTTCCTTTTCTAAAAGACTGTAAGCATTCACAATAGTGCTAGTATTAACACCAAGTGCATTTGCTAATTGTCTAATAGGTGGGAGCTTTTGATTTGCCTTTAATTTTTCTTCAATAATTAGTTGACGTATTTTCTGAAATAATTGCATATATAAATGTTGAGGTGAATTTTTATCTAAATAAATCTCCCTATAAATTTCCATTTTAACCTCCTAAATATAGTAAAACACTATTAAATAAACCATATATATATTATTGTATATATTGAAAATTTTGATTCTTATCAATCATTATATAGAATATCTTTTAATTTTACTACAAAAATAAGTAGATGAACAGCCTGTTCACCTACTTTCCCTTCTTAATGAATTTTCTTTTCTATTTATACCTATTCCATAATTCCTGTTTTATATCATCAATAGTAATCTGATTATTTACCAAAAGTACAAAAATATGATAGATTAAATCAGAAACCTCATATATAATTTCATCCTTATTATCATTTTTTGCAGCAATGATCACTTCACTTGTTTCTTCTCCAACTTTTTTTAAAATTTTGTCTATTCCTTTCTCGAATAGATAATTTGTATAAGAATTATCTATTGGTTTTTCTTTTCTTTCTTGAATTCGCTCATATAATTTTTTAAATATTTCATAATGATTGGATGCTTCATCTTCTTGAAATATATTATTAAAAAAACAGCTCTCTTCACCTGTATGACAAGCATTTCCTAAAGGAACAACTTCTATTAGTAATGTATCTTTGTCACAATCATAGCTTATTTTTTTTACTATCTGATAATTTCCTGATGTTTCCCCTTTATTCCATAGTTTTTTTCTGCTTCTACTGTAAAACCATGTTTTTTTTGTTTCCAAAGTCTTTTGAAAAGCTTCTTGATTCATATATGCCAACATCAAAACTTTTTTTGTTTTTATATCTTGAATAATTGCAGGTACTAAACCTTTTTCATCAAACTTGATATCTATATTCAGCATCATATTATCCTCCTGATTGATATACCATTATCATAAAGATATTCTTTTAACTCACTAATTTTTATCTCTTTGTAATGAAAAACCGATGCTGCTAGTGCTGCATCAGCACATCCTTTATCTAATACTTTTAAAAAATCTTCTTTTTTTCCTGCTCCTCCAGAAGCTACTACTGGAATATTTACACTTTCTGATATTATTTTAGTTATTTCTATATCATAACCATCTTTAACACCATCAGTATCAATACTATTTATAACAATTTCACCAGCACCTAATTTTTCTCCTTCAATTGCCCATTTTACTGCATCCATTTTTGTGTCCACTCTTCCACCATTTATATACACTGTCCAAAATCCTTCATTATTTTTTTTTGCATCTATTGACAAAACTACGCACTGTCTTCCGAATTTTAATGCTGCATCACGAATGATGCTTGGCTTTTTCACTGCTGCTGAATTAACAGATACCTTATCTGCACCCGCTCTTAATACTGCTGTAAAATCATCTACTGTTCTAATACCTCCCCCTACTGTAAAAGGAATATATACTTCTTCAGCTGTCTTTTCTACAACCTTTAAAAATATATTTCTTTCTTCATTAGATGCAGTTATATCATAAAATACCAATTCATCTGCACCTGCATCACTGTAGAATTTGGCTAATTTTACTGGATCATCTACATCAATAAGATTTTGAAACTTTTTACCCTTTACAACCCTTCCTCGATTGACATCTAAACAGGGAATAATCCTTTTTGCGAGCATGCTAACTCCCCCTATAAATCTTCAAGTTCTATATCTCCTGTATATAATGCTTTTCCAATAATAGCACCATATACACCTATTTTTTTTAATTTCATAACATTTTCTTTGCTGCTAATTCCTCCAGATGCGATAATATTTATACCTACATTTTCTTTTAATCTTTCTATTTCTTCAAAATTTGGACCTAACAGCATACCATCCTTTGCAATATCTGTATAAATTAATGTTTTTAATCCCATCTTTTCTAGTTGTTTTGCAAAATCTATAGCTTTTATATCACTTACCTTTGTCCATCCGTCAATAGCTACATATCCATTTTTTGCATCTATAGATACAGCAATTTGTTCATTAAAACGGGATAATGCTTCTTTAACCAATCCTTCTTCTTTTACTGCTGAAGTCCCTAAAATAACTCTACTTACACCTAATTTTAATACATTTTCAATATCATATATTGTTCTTATTCCTCCCCCTAACTGTACAGGTATATTTACTGATTTAATAATTTTTTTTATTATATCCCTATTCATAGAAATACCATACAAAGCACCATCAAGGTCTATTAAATGAATATATTTAGCACCTTTTTCCTCCCACTTCAAAGCAATTTCAACTGGATTTTCACTATATACATTCTCTTGATCAAATTTGCCTTGTGTTAGCCTTACACATTTACCACCACGAATGTCAATGGCTGGAAAAACAATCATTTTATCAACTCCCCAAAGTTTCTCAACAACTTCATACCTGTTTCCCCACTTTTTTCAGGATGAAATTGCATACCTAATATATTCCCTTTTCGAACAACTGCTGGAACTTTTACGCCATAATCTGTCCAAAAAACTACCTCTTCATTTTTTTGTGGCTTAACATAATAAGAATGTACAAAGTATACATACTCTCCTTCCACATCTTTTCCGATCGGATCATCTACTCCCTTCACTAACTGATTCCATCCCATATGTGGAACCTTTAGCCCGTCACCAAACCTTACAACGTCTCCTTTTAACAATCCTAATCCATCCCATTCTCCATCTTCATAGCTTTTATCATAAAGAAGCTGCATCCCTAAACATATTCCTAAAATAGGCTTCCCACTATATATGTTCTTTTTCAAACAATCTATCAATCCACTATCTATTAAATGATTTATAGCATCTCTAAAAGCTCCAACCCCTGGCAAAATAATTCCATTGCTTTTATTTATATCTTCTTCTTTAGCAGTAATCTGTGCTTTAAACCCTAACTTGATAAGTGCCTTATATACACTTTTTAAATTTCCTACACCATAGTCAATAATAGCAATCATACATATCTCCCCTTACTACAAATAACCCTTTGTAGATAATACACCATCAATTCTATCCAGAACCATAGTTGCCTTATCTATAGCTCTTCCTAATCCTTTAAAAATAGACTCAACTATATGATGTGTATTTTTTCCATACTGTAAATTTATGTGCAATGTAATTTCTGCATTGTTTACAAAAGCTCTGAAAAATTCTTCTACTAATTCAGTTTCAAATTTGCCAACATATTCTCTTTCAAAATTCACCCCAAAATGCAAATAAGATCTTCCACTAAAATCAACTGATACCATAGATAAAGCCTCATCCATTGGTGTAAATACAGTCGCATATCTAGTAATTCCTTTTTTGTCTTTTATCGCTTGCTTTAATCCCTTCCCTAATACAATACCTATATCCTCTACTGTATGGTGATTGTCTACATCAATATCTCCAATACACTTCAACTTTATATCTAAAAATCCATGCTTACACATTAAATCAAGCATGTGATTAAAAAATCCTATACCTGTATCAATCTCAGCATTTCCTTTTCCATCTAAGTTTAATAATAAAAGTATATCCGTTTCTTTAGTCTTTCTTTTTATTTCTGCTTTTCTCATCTTCTACACCACTTTCTTAAACAATTCTAAAAGTCTATTACTTTCTTCTCTTGTTCCTACAGTAATGCGAAAACAATTCCTTAATAAGTCTTCCTTTGTAAAATCTCTTATTGATAAGCCTTCTTTTTTGAATTCTTCTACTATTCTTTTTGCCTTTTCACTTCTAACTAAAACAAAATTACTTCCAGTTGGAAATACTTCTATATATTCTATTTTTTTAAGCTCCTTTTGCAAAAATAATCTTTCTTCTTTTATTTTCTGAATGTAGTTTTTTACTAAATCTACATTTTCAATAAATAACTTTCCAATCTCCTGTGAAAAAGTACTCAAATTATAAGGAGGCTTCACCCTATACAATACATCCATGATTTTTTCACTGGCAATACCATATCCAATCCTTGCTCCTGCTAAAGCAAAAGCTTTTGACAATGTTCTAAGTACAATCAAATTATCGTAAACATTTACTAAATCAACTACAGTTTCACCTAAAAATTCATAATATGCTTCATCTACTACAACAATAGCTTCTGTTTTTCTAATCACCCTTTCAATTTCTTCTTTTGATATTACAGTACCTGTTGGATTATTTGGATTGCATAAAAAAATAACCTTTGCTTTTTTAAATTTAGCTTCTTTTATTATCTCATCAACATTTATTTGAAAAGATGAATTTGATAAAACTTCTAAAATTTTACCTCCAGCAATATTCGTAAATATTTTATACATAGAAAAGGTGGGACTATGGGTAATCACATATTCATCTTTGTCAACAAAAGTATTAATTATCACTTGAATAATCTCATCAGAACCATTTCCGCATAAAATATTTTCTTTTTTTACATCAACATATTCAGCAAGAAGTTCCCTTAGTTCATCACTATTAGTATCAGGATACCTATTTATGTTTAAATTATCTATATTTTCTATAAATTTTTCTTTTAATATATCCAATAAATTATATGGATTTTCATTTGCATCAAGTTTTGTATGAATATATTCTTTCGATATTCTATATGGTTTTATTGAATATATATTTTTCTTCACAAGACTTAGCATCATTACAACCTCACTTTTATTTCATATTTATTTTTGCTTTATAAAAGTTAACGGAGGAATATCCCCCAATAAATTTAATTACTACCAGTAGAAAGTATTTTCTTTTTTTCGTTTTTTCTAATACAACATTGAAAACCTCTTATAATTTCATGAATTTTTTCAGACTTTGTTTTAAAGCTTACTTTATTTACTATTAATCTTGCACTTACTTGACAGATTTCTTCAGTAATAACTAGCCCATTTTCTTTTAACGTTTTTCCCGTTTCAACAATATCTACAATCACATCAGATAATCCAATAATAGGTGCAAGCTCTACAGAGCCATTAAGTTTAATAATTTCTATGGGTTCTCCTTTATTGTTAAAATAATTTCTTGAAACTTTTGGATATTTTGTTGCAACTTTTAATTTTCTATGAAGTTCTAATTGAAAATCCTTCGGTGCTGCAACTGCAAATTTGCATTTTCCAAATCCTAAATCCATAATCTCATATACATTTGCTTCTGATTCTAAAAGTGTATCTTTTCCTACAATACCTATATCTGCGGCTCCTTGTTCTACGTATATAGGTACATCACTTGACTTTACAAAAATGATTCGAACCTTTTTTTTATTATTTACAAATATTAATTTTCTACTTTTAGGATAATAGTCTTCAAATTTTACATCTATTTCTTTAAGTAGCTCAAATGTTTTATCTGCTAATCTTCCTTTTCCCAATGCAATATTTACATAGTCCATTTTATATCCTCCCTAGTGAATAGAAGCAATTACCTCAATGTCATCTAAGCCTTTTATAAATTGGGCTTGTGTATTTGTAAAAATTTTATTATTTCTAATATCTATTCTTTTTAATAATTCTCCACATATCTGCACAATTTCTTTAATATTTCTATAATTTGCATTTTGAATATAAGGCTTAATACTGTTTTCATATACATCAGATTCTACAATAAAACCACGCTCTCTTAATTGTTCTGCTAACTTCAATCCCTTTTGACGATTTTTCTTATCATATAAAACTAAATAATCTGTAGTACAAGTAAAATCTTCATTCACTTTATACATACTTAACACCTCCAAAAGATTATCAATATTTAGTCCAAAACCCGTAGCTGGCATATAGTGACCATACTGTTTTGTGAGATTATCATATCTTCCTCCACTTAATATAGTTTTTCCATAGTTATTTATATATCCTTTGAATATAACACCCGTATAATAATTGATATGATGAATCATGCCTAAATCAATAGAAATTTCATCTTCATACCCATAATTTTTTAATATGTCATATACACATTTTAGATTTTCAAGAGCTTTTTCCATTTCATCATTGCAGACTAACTTTTCTGCATCGTTTATTACTTTTTCAGGTTTTCCATACAAGTAAGGTATTTTCATAATCGCATTTTTAATAAATTCAGAAGTATATAATTGATCTATTATACTTTGTAATTCTGCAAAATTTTTATTCTCTATTAAATCACGAATTTTTTCTTGTTCCGTTTTACTTATGTTGCTTTCTTTAATGAGTCCTTTGAAATACCCTGCTTGCCCTAAATCAATTTTAAAATCTTTAATCCCACAACTAATCAAACTCTTTATTGCTAACGATACAACTTCTGCATCAGAGTCTGGCTTATCGTTTCCAAGATATTCAATTCCTGTCTGTGTAAACTCTCTTCTTTCTCCATTCTGTTCATCATTAATTCTAAAAATATTTGTTGCATAGGAAAACTTTAAATATCCAGAACAAAGTTTATAATTTGTAGCTACCATCCTTGCAATAGGTGTGGTTATATCTGGACGTAAAACAAGTATTTTCCCATTTCCATCTATGAATTTAAACATTTCATCTTTATGAATAGTACCTTCTACACCTGAAAATAAATCATAGTACTCAAATGTTGGAGTTAGAATTTGCCTATATCCAAAACTTTTAAATATTTTTTTTATTTTCATAATGATATTTTCCTTAATTTCGTACATATTACAATGAGTATCCTCTACCCCTTCTGGAACAAAACGATTTAAACTAAGCATACTATCACCACCTGTTGCTTTATCAATTTATCGCTTTAATGCGTTAAATTATATTAACATTTTAATATGCACCTATAAGAAAGTCAAGAGATTTTTTATATCTTTTGATAAAAGATATAGGATGCTTAAAGCATCCTATATCCTCATTTTTTTAATTGGTACTCTTTTATCGTGATCACAATTTTTACAATAGAATAGATGTACACATTGATCATACGGTACCCCATCTATTTGTTGCGTAATATCCATAGCCAAATATGGGCTATAATCATCTAAAAATTCTCCAATTGTGCCTCTATTCTCCATCACCTTACCACAATTAGAACATTTCAATAAGTAAATAGCCATTCCATTGCAAATTGGGCAAACAAGTTCCATGTATTAATCCTCCATTCATCTTTTCTTTAATTATAGTTTTTGTTGCCCATAAAAATAAATGCATTTGCATAAAAAATTATTTTTCTTCATTATTATTTTTTAAAAAGTAAGTAATATAACGATTTATATAGGAATATCTATTATAAGTAACTTTATAATGGAGAGATGGTATTATGAAAAAAAACTCATTTTTATATGGAACATTAATTCTTATTATCGTAAATTTTATTGTAAGATTTTTAGGATTTGCTTATAAACTAATACTTTCAAGAATGATTGGAGCCGAAGGAATTGGCTTATTTCATTTGGTGTTTCCCATTTTAATGATTTTAATAACATTTACTACAGCTGGCATTCCAGTTGCTGTATCAAAGCTTGTAGCTTATCATTTATCTTTAAATAATAAAAGAGGCTGTAATAAAATTTTAGGTCTATCATTATGTCTGGGACTATTAATTAGCACAATCTTATCACTATTTCTTTTATACAATGCAAAATATATTAGTCACAATATCATAAAAAACAAAGATACCTACAACAGTCTTATTGCTTTAATTCCTTGTATTCCATTAATTACATTATCATCAATATTTAGAGGATATTATTATGGTATTAAAGATGTAGGTCCTCCTGGTATGTCACAAGTTTTAGAACAAATTTTTAGAATTGTTTTTGTAATAGGAAGTCTATATATAGTATCACCTATAGATACAAGTTTTGCTGCCATGATTGCAGTAATAGGTATTTCTGTAGGCGAATTAACAGGTTTTTTGTGGCTTATTTTTAAATTCAAAATTCGCGAAGCACTTCGTTTACGAAGAAATTATCGTATTCTTAAAAATGCAAGCAAAGCTATTTTAGGTAAGATTATTTTAATTTCTATCCCTATTACTATTACAAGACTCATAGCTGTAATTATGCAGTCCATAAATGCCGTCTTAATACCTCAGCGATTACAAATAGCTGGCTATACTGCTCATGAAGCCATATCAATATTTGGAAAGCTTGCAGGAATGGCTATGCCTCTCCTATTTTTACCATTTATCGTAACGTCTGCCTTAGTAGTAAATATTATTCCTACTGTATCACAGGAAATGGCTTTAAAAAATTGGAAGGATATTCGATTAAAATCTAATCTTGCAATTCGCATTACGCTACTCGTTGCAATACCAACAACAGCTCTTTTTATCTTTTTTTCAAAACCCATATGCAGCTTTATATACAATCAGCCAGATGTTGATCGATATCTTTCATTACTTGCTTTATCAACTACTTTTTTATGCCTTCATCATACTGTATCTGGAATATTACATGGAATGGGTAAACAAGTTATTACTGCAGTTCATCATCTTATAGGAATGACAATTCAAATATTATGTACTTATTTTTTGGTAGCAAAACCTAGCTTTGGTGAAAAAGGTTATATTTTAGGGTTTATCGTTTCTATATTTATCATATGTATTCTTAATGTTAGAAGCTTAAATCACTATATAAAATTAAACATTCAATTTGTAGATAATATCTTAAAACCTATTATTGCAACTATTGTAATGTTATTATTCGTCATAAATATTTACAAACTTTGTATGCATTTCAACTTATCATCTATTATAAGTATTTTTTGTAGCATTAGTATAGGTTCTTTAAGTTATATGTTTATTATTATTCTATCTGGAAGCATAAGTTTTAAAACACTAAAATATATTTTTACAAAATAAAAAAAGTCTTTCATTGAAAGACTTTTTTAACTCCCCAGAATGCCGTCCGCCATAAATTCACACCCGCCACTCACCTAAGTGGGTGATCTATCCTTTACTTCTGAAGTCCTCTCTTTGGAGGCATTTCATCCATAAAGGAACACGAGCTCCCGGATGTCTTCTGTAGGTTGAATTTACAGGCTTTAACGTACATCCCAGGACTGATTGTAAATATATTATACACCATTATAGCATAAATTAAAAGTCTAGAAATACTGCAATACTTTTTTTTATGTCTGTTTATGATAAATTTTTACTACAAGACAAGGTAGTTTCTTAAATATAAAGGCTGTACCATTTTCAGAATATTTAGTATTCTGTATTGAATTATACAACTTCTATTTAAATTGATTTAAACAAATTCCTTATACTAAAGATCCTTTCATAACTTTATCCATCAACCTATTAATATCTTCTTCATTCAATGTCTCTTTCATAAGCAGTTCATTTGCTAGTATTTCTAAAAGATTCCTATTATCACCTAGTATTTTCTTTGTATCTTCATACAAATCTTCCATTACAGCTCTACATTCTTTTATAATTTCAGCATCAAATCCACCATACCCATGAAGTACATTGTAATTTAACATACCAATCTTTTTATTCATACCAAACTGTTTAATCATTGATCCAACAATTTGCGTTGCTTTTTCAATATCATTACTTGCACCAGTTGTTATATTTTCTTCTCCATAAATTAGTTCTTCAGCAGCTCTTCCTGCTAATGCAATTTTAATACTGTTAATCATATCTTTTTTACTTCTATACATTTTATCTGGAGGAATATTCATACTAAATCCACCAGCTCCCTTTGTACTTGGAATAATTGTAACTTTTGTTACCTTATTTTCAGGAGCAATTAACTTTGTAACCAAAGCATGTCCAGCCTCATGATATGCAGTAATCTCTCTATCAATTTTAGAAATAGCACTTCTATCTTTCTTCTCTTCTCCAGCTATAACCGTATAGAAAGCTTTATCGATATGTGTTATTTGAATATAATCAGCATTTTCCTTTGCTGCAAGTATTGCTGATTCATTCATCAAACTTTCTAATTGTGCACCACTAAAATAAACTGTCTGCTGCGCAAGTTTTTCTAAATTAATATTTCCTGCTAAAGGTTTTGTTTTACTGTGTAGCTTTAAAATTTCATGTCTAGCATTTACATCTGGTAATCCAACTTCTATTTGCCTATCAAATCTACCAGGACGCAACAATGCATCATCAAGGATATCCAGTCTGTTTGTTGCAGCAATAACAATAATCCCCTCATTATCGTGAAAACCTGACATCTCAGTAAGTAGTGCATTTAATGTTCTATCTGTTTCATCATTTCCATTAATTCCGTCTCTTTTTTTTCCCAAAGCATCAATCTCATCAATAAAAATTACACATTTTCCTTTTTCTCTTGCTTTTTTAAATAAACTTCTTATTCTGCCTGCACCTAATCCAGCATATATTTGAACAAAATCTGAACCAGATACGGCATAAAATGGAACATTTGCTTCTCCAGCTAAAGCTTTCGCAAGTAAGGTCTTTCCTGTTCCAGGAGGCCCATACAAAATAACTCCTCTAGGTACTCTCGCTCCATATTTTGTATATTTTTCAGGGTTTTGTAAAAAGTCAACTAAATCCATTATACTTTCTTTTGCTTCATCATTTCCAGCTATATTTGCAAAAGTAACTTTTATATTTCCTTGATCAATAGCTTCAATGTTTGACATTTTAGAAAATTCTCTCGAAGTTTGTTTAGATGACTGTTTTGACAAAAATACCCCCATAGCACCAAAAGCTACAATAAATCCAATAAAACTAATAATGTTCATTATCATCAAACTTCTTTTATTTTCTTCTACACGAACATTATTTATTAATAGTATCTCTTTAAAATTTTCTGTTCTTGGATTATCTGTTATAAAACTAGTACCATCCTGTAGTACACCATTAATTTTAGGATCATCTACAAGATAAACAGTTTTTACCTTTCCTTGTTTAATATTGCTTATAAACTCATTATAAGATAAATCTAATATTTCTTTTTTATCCCAAACCTTAAAATAAGCTATACTTGCAAGTAAGCCTATTATTAAAACAATCATAACAGTTATTAATCTTTTTTTATTTAATCGCATAATAATACCCCCTTTATCTGTTATGTACAAACGGGGGTGGTTTACATAATGTATTATAACATATTTTTGTACACAATTAAAGACATTTATTCTTTGTAAATTTTGCTATCTAATTTAAAATTTATTATCTTCTGATTCTATCATTTCTGTATAAATAAATCTATCTATGATGATTTCTTCCACATTAGGATTATTCTTTTTTAGTACACCATATATAAAATCCAACAAATCATTTGATAACTCTCTATAACTATCATGTATATTTATAATAACATGAATAATAGGTTCACAGATATTTTCAAAAAACTGTTCTTTTTTTTCTATATTCTGCAATTCAGCATCAATATATCTTTTCCATAATGGTTGTTCCATCATCATTTTTCTATTATTCTCAGCTGAAATATAATGAATAAATACTTCACATATTCCTTCCTCTGCCTTTGTATTACTAAAAATCCATGATTGAGAAGTATCCGTAATAAAATGTGCATTAATATGAACCAAAGTTCCTTTTAAAATTGTTATATTTTGCTTTGAAATATTTAAAAATTTTAACATAATCTATTGCCTCCTTTAGCGTTCTTGAAAGCTTCTTACATTCTTTATAATAATATTAATAGTTCCATCTCCATTTCTTACTATTTCAAATTTCATTTTATCTTCTAAATCCTCATACTCTCCTTTTATCTCTATACCTGTATCTGTTTTCATAATTCTCTTTTTCATTTTTTTCTCAACCCAAGACTTATCAATGTCAAATGCTTCTAATTTCAACCCTTCTTGATCCAAATGCTGAATAAAATTTTGCTGCATTTCAACATCATTTCCAAAAACATTTTGGGTGAACTTCTCTAAATCTATTTCAGCACAATTTTTCAAAGATGCTATCGCTTCTTCTCTTACTTCTTGAGCTTTTTCAATATCTTCCTTTAAATTTTTTCTTGTCCATTTTTCTGTTACTTTTTTAAAAAGCTTTGTTTTATCTCTATTATCTATCAGTACGTTACAATTTAAAAAATTATTTACAAAAAACCGTGCAATTTCTGCATCTTCATCTTTTCCATATACTTGATTATCTAAAACAATTAAATCATATTCGTCATCTTCATTTATTTCTTTTACAAATGCACATTTTTGTAATCTTTGGCTCATTCCAGGCAAACTAATCATCTGAGGTACAATAGATATTTTAAATTTATCATCAACATATTCAATCTCATGAATAAAAGATTTTTTATAGTCTAGTTTTAGTATCCCTATATAGTTTTTATCAGAAGCAGTATATAAACATACAACAAGGTCAGCAGAAGAAATATTATTATTACTCTTCATAGCTTTAAACAACTGATTGGCTATTTCTTGAGAACATTTTACAAATTGTTCTTCATCTCTGAATATCTCAAGGCAAGCATCTTTTACTATACTTAATCCTCCACGAAACTTCGCCTTTTTATTTTCTTCATCTTGTAAAGATTTTATGATATGTTTTTCTAAAAACTCATGGATATCTTCTTGTACTTCTTGTTCAAAATCTGTAAGTATGGGTGCATCAGCATTTCTATCTAATATATGAACGATCGCCTTTTTAATTATAACAGCATCTGTGTTTCTCATGTTATTTCTCTCCTCTGTATTGTCATAGTAACAAACAACTTAAATTATACTATAGTTCCCTTTTAGTTAAAAGAAATCTTTATTTGTTTATATAAATTTTTATAATATTATACACAATATTATAAATAAGGTATTTAGGAGATGATATGATGAATATTATAAATATTTTATTAAAACTATTTATTTATATATCCACTGGAATTATTTGGGCTTTTGAGGGGAAAAAGTGGAGACTTTCGCCAATACTCAGTGGCTTCCTTGGTTTTTTATTTATACCAATCCTTTTTAATATGCTTCCCTTTTTATATAAAAAACGCAATAAGAAAAGTAGTAATGATCAATCCTTTATTTAAGCCAGTTTGGCTTTTTTTTATTTCATATATATAAAGTTTTAAAATCACATATCTAATATACATACATATATATTTTACGTTATAATAATCATAGAAATAAATGTAAATACTTTAATCTTAATTTATCATTTTATAAATAATTTCCATATAATTTTAAGGAGGATCCAATGAATAATCTGTCTGTTATGGAATTATACAATCAAATTACAAGTAAAATTCTAGATCCCGTATGGTTAGAAAAACTATCACTAAATGAAAAGTTTATAAAAAAACACATCGAAAACATTTCTTTTTTTCATTGTATAAACAACATGGTAAATACTAAAGACTATAGTTGCAAAGCTGTATTAAGTTTATGTGAAAATATGCTCAATGAATTAGCAAATAATGAGTCTCCAACAAATTGGCTTTCTTATATATATCAATTTGTACTTTCTAAGTCTTTCCCTCATGCTGTTGAGGAACCTCTAAGAAGTAATCTTAATAGTGCTTGTTACTTATATTTAGATTTATTAAGAATCGTATCTGAATTTCAAAAACATGCTAATGATAATACTTGGCAAAGCAAATATCCTTTGATTTTTTTAACACAAGAAGAAAAAAATGCTCTTGAAGATCCTACCGAATATAACCGTTTTTTAGCTGCATTTCATACTGATTATGTCTATGAAATGATGAAATTAAACAGTGAAGTAGCAGGATATAATACAATTGATCATATATGTGGTGTACATTATCTCGCTCTTTTTATTGCACGACAATTACAAAATTGTGGACTTCCTATTGATTTAGGAAGAGTTTCTGGTTCTACAGCTGGACATGATATTGGCAAATATGGATGTACAAAACGGGAACAAACAAGAGTCCCTTATCTTCATTATTACTACACAGATTTATGGTTTTCAAATCATGATATTGTTTACATTCGCCATATTGCATTAAATCATTCTGTATGGGATTTAGAATTGGAAAATTTATCATTAGAATCCTTGATACTTATTTATTCAGATTTTCGTGTTAAAAATCGTTTTGATCAAAATGGAAATGCAAAAATGCATATATACACTCTTTCAGAATCTTTTCGTGTTATTTTAGAAAAACTAGATAACTTAGATACTGAAAAAGAAAAAAGATATGGTCGTGTATATGCTAAATTAAAAGATTTCGAAGATTATATGATTCACCTAGGTATAAATATAGATGTTAATTCTTCTAAAGATTTACATCGTGTTAAAAATCAAAAGCGAAAATTCCACTATGCTTTAATGCAGGGAAAAGAAATCATTGATAACGTAAAGTATCTTTCTATTTATCATAATATTAATCTTATGTATCAACTACGCGACGAATTTTCTCTGGATGCTATTTTACAATTAGCACGTAGCGAAAAAGATTGGACAAACCTTCGTGAATATCTACGAATTTTTGATGAATATTCTACATATTTAACACAGAAACAGAAACTCATTACAATAAATTTTTTGTATGAGAATTTGATTCATCCAGAAGATGATATAAGAAAGCA
Source organism: Crassaminicella thermophila (assembly GCF_008152325.1). GTDB lineage: Bacteria > Bacillota > Clostridia > Peptostreptococcales > Thermotaleaceae > Crassaminicella_A > Crassaminicella_A thermophila. The sequence goes on along the minus strand of NZ_CP042243.1, from coordinate 1,214,733 downwards.
CTGTGCAGAGCTTATTGGTGCTTTAATCGCTATGTTTGATGAAGTTTACCGTAAAGAAGTCCCCGAAAATGTCACCTTGTTTGATCCAGATATTACAAGTTTGGAATTATTAGAAAAATACCTAAAGCTCTTTATTTTCCCTGATCATAAAATTATTCCAAAACATCGTAGATGGATTGGCTATTGTCTAAGTACAATGATTGCTTCTTTATTTAAGCAAATTAAACATAATCACAATAATCATCAAGTAGACAATTATATAACTACTTTACTAAAGTATTATCATAAAGACATATACAAAAAAGAAAATATTGCTTTTTATCTTCTTGAAACACTTAAATATATTCCTATTGCAAATTGTGATTTGCGTTTTTCAGTTTTATTTGATTTTTTGTTTGCAATGTTAGAAGAAAAAAATCATCATTTAAAGATTGCTGCTTTAGAAGTTACCTATAACTTAATACCTAAAATTCGTAACAATGCTTATTTTACTAAAAAAATTTCATCAATCCTTACGAATGAAATGTTTCCATCAGCGTATCCTTCAGAAAATTTTCTAAAGCTTAAAATTATTAAACAATTAAATCTAAATAGTCCAGTAGTGATGAAATATTCAAATTTCTTTCAAATGGATAAGAAAAAAATTCCTGCTATGTTTTTAAGCAATCTAAAATCTGCAACAGACCCAGTCATCAAAAACGTACAAATAGAAGTTTTGTTAGAACATGCTCTTGATACACCTGAAAGTAATGGACTTCAAACAGCCCTGCATTTTTGTAATCTATTAAAAGTAAGTTCTTCAGATAAAATAAGAGCTCGAGCTGGCGAAGCTATTTTAGAAATCGTACCTTATTTATCATTTGAACAAAGAAATGAAGTAGCTGTAGAACTACTGAGTGCACTTGAATTAGATGGTTATCAATTTACTGAATATATTCCTCCTTATCTTGGACAATTAATCTTAACACTTCAACCGGTTGAATTAGATGAATTAATTGATGATTTTATTGACAAGATAAAACAATCAAACCCTGTGCTTAGTTCTTTACTTCTAAAAACCATTGGTGTTGCAATTGCAAACTATCCAAAGTATGCAATTTTATTTCAAGAGAATATAGACTTTTATGATGAACGTCTAATGAAAATGCTTGGTATTTTATTAAATGGCCTTGTAAATTACAATTCTCGCGTAAAGCAAGGTGCCTTTTCTGTTATTGGAAAAATCATATTTGGATCAGAATATCTTAATCTTGAAGAAAAAAATCATATTTTCCAGCTTATAGCGAAAAAAATTCTTACATTATTAACAGATAATAAAGAAGAAACACTATTACTTTTAGGAAATGCTGCTGCGTTGCATCATATATATAGATTCATCTCAGATTACATATTTTTTAAAGGTGATTATTGTCTTACAATTCCTCATAAAGTAGCATTTTTCCCTGGTACTTTTGACCCATTCTCTTTAAGTCATAAGCAAATTGCTAAAGCTGTAAGAGATCTTGGATTTGAAGTTTATCTTGCTATTGATGAATTTTCATGGTCAAAGCAAACACTACCACACCTGCTTAGAAAAAATATTGTAAATATGTCTATTGCAGATGAACTTAATATTTACTTATATCCTGAAGAATTTCCTATAAACATTGGAAATAAAAAAGATCTAAACACACTAAAACAAAATTTTCCACACTCTGAGGTATATATTGTTGTAGGAAGTGATGTAATTTTAAATGCTACAAGCTATCAAACAGATAAAACAGAAGGTTCTATACATACTTTTCCTCATGTTATTTTTGAGAGGAATCATCTTTTACCTATTAAAAAGAATAATATAACCCTTTCAAAAGCTATCAAAAAAATCCATAGTAAAGTTACTATTTTACAACTTCCTGCACGCTATGATGAAATCAGTTCTACACAAATACGCAACTATATAGATGAAAATAGAGATATTTCAAGTTTGGTTGACCCATTAGCACAAAAATATATTTATGAAAATGGTTTTTACAGAAGAGAACCACTATACAAAACCCTTATGCAAGCAAAGTCAATAAAAATTGAACTGATTGAAGATTTTGATATTGAATTAATCAATGAACTTTCTTCAAAATTTTATAATAATTATGATATAGCTCGAACAAAACTAATTGAATTTTTCCATAAACCTTCTGCTAGATTATTGTTACTAAGAGATCTGAATCAAAATAGAAAAATAATCGGGTTTGCAGCCCATCATTGGGTAAGACTAAACACTTTATTTCATGATCTTAAGGACAGCACAGTATCAGAATATATTCGAGAGCATTCGCAAGGAAGAATTGTTTTAATGGACGGAATTTTTGTCCGACCATCAGAAAATAAAGAAACCTATGAACAAATACTACTTACTGAAACACTTGCATTCTGTTTATCAAAGGATTATGAATATGCTGTTTTTCATAATATGATACCAGAATATATATCATCATCTTTACAAGAAATACTAAAGTTTCAAGGCTTTGTAAAATTGCCTTATAGCAATGAATACAATCCTGTTTTTATTGTAAATATGAGTTCCCCTTGTACACTTAATCTTGATATGGAACCAAATATTAAAGAACCTTTTAGAAGCAATAAAAATGTACAGCAAGCAATCATGCGTTCAAGAAAAAAGCTTCAAAAATCATTAACAAATTTGTATCCAGGAAATCTCATATTATCATTTAATAGGAATATTCTTCACGAAACACTTGTTAGAAAAATCTGTGCTGAAAACAGTGTACCAACAACACCACTAACACCGCGCAAACTAGGACCTGCTATGTGTGTTCCATTTGGTACTATTTTAAGTCGTTCTATTATACCAAATACAGTTACAAAAGCGCTTCATACAGAAAAATTATTTTTACCTCATATGAAAGATTTTCTAATAGGTCCGTTCCCTCACTATCCGGATCTAGAAATACAAATAAAGATGTTAGCATCCTTTAATAAACCTATAATCTTGGTTGATGATCTTCTACATAAAGGCTACCGCAATAACGTTATTCATCCTCTACTGAATAAAGAAAACATAAAAGTGAAAAAAACAATCGTTGGAATACTTTCTGCTAGAGGAAAGGAGTTAATGGATAGGCAAAATAGAGAAGTAGATAGTGCATACTATATACCTAAGTTAAAAGCTTGGTTTAATGAAAATTTATTATATCCATTTTTTGGAGGAGATACAATATGGCGAGGTACTACACCTCAAAGAAATCTAGTACCATCAATAAATTTAATATTACCTTATACATCTCCTACATTTATTAAAGATGCTTCAAAAGACGCACAATATAACTTATCAAAAGTTTGCATTCAAAATGCAATGGATATACTAACAATAATCGAAAATGAATATCATAGTATGCATGAAAGAAATTTAACACTCGCTTCATTAGGAGAAATATTTATTTCTCCACGATGCCCAGATCATGGGAAAAATATGCACTATGATTTAAATCTTAGTCCATCTCATTACTTAGAAAATGATTTAGAACAGTTAAACCGTTTAGAGCAAGCAATTTTAGGCAGATAAGGAGGCAAACTATGTATTATTATATACTAAAAAATAAAATACTGATTTCAAATCGAAAACATCCTAATCTTTCTGAAATCTCTGAAGAAACTGCAAAAAAAAGTCAAGATACGCTTTACATATTACACCAACTAAATCCTAAATTTTCTCGAAAAAGCTTTTCAGTTACAGATCCATCTCTTGCTTTTTTAAAAGAAGAGGGACTTTCACTACTTCAAAAACAAGAATCAAAATATACTTTTCCAGACTGGCTCATTTCTAGAATGAAAGATGGAAAAGTTTCAACAATTAATATAGCATATCCTACTTGGAAGGATGTACTAGATTACAAAATTCCAGAAAAATGGAAAATTAATGTAGTTGGTATGGGGGATGTTGGAGGAACGCTTGTAACAGGCCTTCGCTTACTAGGATCAGACAAAATTTCAAAAATAGGAATTTATGACAAGAATGAAAATAATTTAAATCGCTGGGAACATGAAATAAATCAAATTCTTCCACCCAATAGTCATAATATATACCCAGATGTTTATATTATTAATGAAAGTGAGATTTTTGATTGTGACATGTTTGTTTTCTGTATTTCTGTAGGTGTACCACCAGTAGGAAAAGAAAAAAAGGATGTTAGAATTGCACAATTTGAAGGCAATGCTCAAATTATGAAAATTTATGCAAAGATGGCAAGAGAAAATAATTTTAAAGGTATATTTGCTGTTGTTTCTGATCCTGTAGATTTATTGTGTAAAGTTGCTTTTTTAGAAAGCAATATGGATAATACAGGTAATATGGATTTTAAAGGACTAGCTGCAAATCAAATAAGAGGTTATGGTCTTGGCGTAATGCATGCTCGTGCTGCTTATTACGCAAAAAAACAACCTGAAACACTGCATTATTTAAACGAAGGAAGAGCATTTGGTCCTCATGGAGAAGGACTTATAATTGCTGATAGTATTCAGAATTATAATGATAAACTATCTTTAGATCTTACAGATAAAGCAAAAAAAGCAAATCTTAAAGTTCGTGCTACCGGTTTTAAACCCTATATCGCTCCTGCACTATCTTCTGGTAGTTTATCTCTTATTGCTACAATAAATGGTGAGTGGCACTATAGTACAACATATATGGGAGGCGTATTTATGGGTGCAAAAAACAGGCTAACTGCAACGGGAATAGAAATAGAAAGATTGGATTTCCCCAAAACATTATTCGATAGATTAAAACATACTTATGAAAGCTTAATGGCAATTCTATGAGCCTATATGTTATTATTCCTGGGGAAATATCTAATCAACTATTAAAGATGGTTGAAGCTGCAACCTCTAATTTATCTACCATTGTGATTAAAACTTCTAAAGATATGCCTGATTTGAAAAACAAAAAAATACTCTTTGTCATTCAACTAAATGAAGTAGGCTTTAATGGTCCCTTATTTGAAATACTTTCTAAATTATATGCTAGAGGAACAGATGCGCTTTCTGGATCAACTGCTGGGATACTTATTCATAGCTACAATGAACTCTATACCAAAAGTGTTGCAAAAAATATTATTTTTTTAGCCAACCAGTTAGGATGTCGCTTCATAGGACATCCTATGATTGAAGCTACAGGTAACCTAAATAATTTTCGTACATGGCAAAAAACTTATGATCTCCCTTTAGAAGAAATTTGTTCTAAACTTAGCAAACAACTAGTAATCAGATTAATAGAAGATCATCCTTTATTACTTTCAAATCCTAAAATTCTAGCTCTACATTCGAGTTCTTATAAGACATCTAATACGCTTATGCTTTGGACTATGATAAAAAAACATCTTTGTAACTACGAAATAAAGGAACTTCATGTAGAAAATGGAACTGTTCTTGATTGTATTGGATGTTCCTTTAAAACATGTATCCATTATAGCAAGCAAAATACTTGTTTTTATGGAGGATTTATGGTTGAAGAAATTTTACCAGCTATCGAAAAAGCAGATGCAATTCTTTGGTTGTGTCCAAATTATAATGATTCTGTATCAGCAAACCTTATGGCTGTCATCAATCGATTAACCTCTTTATATAGAAAAACACCTCTTTATGATAAAACACTTTTTTCAGTTATTGTATCTGGTAACTCAGGAAGTGATTGTATTGCAAAACAACTAATTGATGCTTTAAATATTAATAAAGGTTTTAGACTTCCACCTTACTTTACAATTATGGCTACCGCAAATGATCCAAAAACTGTAAAATATGTACCTAAAATTGAACATATAGCTAAACAATTTGCACAAAATTTAATACACGAAATCAAAGCATAGCAAAAACTGCCTAAAAATATGAATATGCCCCTGTCAAGTAGACAGTGGAAAAAATAAAAAGGAATTGCGCTAATCGTACTTTACGGTTAGCGTGATTTTTATGCAACATTACATAGGTATTGTCTGTATTCTAAAGGTGTCATACAACCAAGACGTTTTTGATATCTGTGATTATTGTAGTATTCAATGTAATTAGTTACTGCTGTTTCTAATTCTTCATAAGTATAGAATTTTCTTAAATAGTACATCTCTGATTTCAGCATACCCCAGAATGCTTCCATTGGTCCGTTGTCAATACATCGTCCAACTCGGGACATGCTCTGAATCATTTCTGATTTATCCAACTTCTTTCGAAATATTTTTTTGATGTATACTGAAATCCACGATCACTATGAAAAATAGGCTTTTCATCTGGATAATTCTCATGTGCAAGATCAAATGTTTTAAATACTAAAGGATTGTTATTAGATTTACCAATCACAAAAGAAACTACGCTTTTATCCGATAGATCAATTATTGCACTTAAGTATGCTTTTTTGATTATTGCCATATTTAAATTCCGTAACATCTGTAACCCACTTCTGACCAAACTTATCTGCTTTAAAGTTTCTATTTAAAATGTTTTCCGCTATAACTTCAGGAGTTGACTTAATATATTTTTTCTTCTTCTTTCGACATACCGACTTTAGGCCTAAAATAGTCATTAAGCGATAAATTCTCTTATGATTTACTCTAAAATTGTTCTCTCTGTTTAGTTTAATTGTCATTTGACGATAGCCAAGAATACCATCTCGTTCTTCATAGGCTTCTTGAATTAAAGGTATAAGTTTTTTGTTAAAGTTCTCATTTTTACTCTCTTTTACGATTCAACCATTTATAATAAGATGACCTTTTGAACACCAGCTATTTCACATAGTGTAAAAATTGGATATAACTGTATATCATGTAATTCTTTAATTGCTAAATAGTAGGTTTCATTTCTTACTTGGCTTAAAATCGCCTCCTTTCTATTTCTTCTAACTTTTTTAAAAAATCAATCTCCATTTGTTGCCTTTTTATTTTTGAGCTTCCAGAAGTTTGTTTAGTGCTCTAAGCTTTTTCAATCTCTGACAATTCATTTGCATTTTTCTGTTTGCCACGTTTATCTTTTAATGCCTCAACACCAGATTCCTCATATTTTTTAGTCCATGAATAGACTTGATGATATGATACTTTATATTTATCTGCAGTTTTATTATAGCTGTTCTGATGTTCAATGCAGTGTTTAACAATTTCTATTCTTTTCATTAAAATTAGTTTTTACGTCCGTTGGCCATGACTTTATCTTCTCCTATTCCTGATGATTTTAACTCTTCATGACCATTATACTTTATAATCCACTTAAGAACAGTTGTATGTGAGGGAATCTTAAATTTTTTGCAATGTCATATATCGAACTGTCACCCTCAAGATATGCTTTTAATAACAGTAATTTTTAAATTCTTTTTGAATAGAAATTATTATGAGACTTATTCATTAATGCTTCTTTACCCATTGATTGATAGTTTACAATCCATTGTCTAAATGAGTTTCTAGTTACACCATATTTAGATGCAATTGATGTTTGTGATCCTACATTATTTAAATATTCTTCAACTGCTTTAATTTTTAGTTCGTAATCTATTTTACCTTTTCTGCCCATAAGAAAATGCTCCTCCTTCAATAAACAGTTTTTTTATTTTAACTGTCCACTTCAAGGGGAGCATATCAATAACTAGGCAGTTTTTATATTTATTCTTTTTTTGATCTCCTAACAATATTCTTTGTCATCTGTCCTCCAACATATCCACCAGCTATACGTGTTGCTAAATCAGGTTTATCATTTATTTTTTCTCCTATTTCATTATTACTTAAACCTAATTCCTTGCCTAGTTCTTGTTGTGTATGACTTAATAGTTCTTTAAAATCAGGAATTTTATTCCTTTTTCCCATAGTTTATTCACCTCATTTTTTATTTTTTGTAGCATTTGCTTTTACATACAAGGTAATTTAAGGTTTATAGTTTGGAAATATAATTTTATTCATATATATTACTACTCGGAACAATAGTTGCGATTATTTATATAAATACACAAAAATACACCTCTATTTTGATTGTGTTATACACAACAAAATTTAAGGTGTATTTAAAACATATATCATGTATATTTAAAATCTATTTTTCTGGCATATCCCAGTTGTGATAAATCTGCTGAATATCATCATCATCTTCAAGCATGTCAATAAGCTTATTCATTGCTTTAATTTGTTCTTCATTTTCTAATTTAGTTGTCGTTTGAGGAATCATGGCTATATCAGCTTCAATAAATTCATATCCTTTTTCTTGTAATTCATTTTTTACATCATAAAAATCTTGTGGAGCTGTAAATATTTCATAAACCTCTTCATCGTCTGTCACAAAATCCTCTGCTCCAGCTTCTAATGCCGCTTCCATTAGTTCATCTTCTTGATATTCATCTTTTTTCTCAATAAGAATTTGACCTTTTCTATCAAACATATATCCAACACAGCCTGTAGTTCCTAGATTTCCACCATTTTTATCAAAATAATATCTTAAATTGCTACCCGTTCTATTTCTATTGTCTGTTAATGCTTCCACAATTACAGCTATCCCATTTGGGCCATATCCTTCATACGTTATTCTTTCAAAATTATCTCCGTCTGTTCCACCTGCACCTTTTTTAATAGCTCTATTTATATTATCATTAGGCATGTTTATAGCTTTTGCCTTATCTATTGCATTCTTTAGTGCTGCATTATATTCTGGGTCAGCTCCCCCTTCTCTTGCAGCAACAGTAATTAATCTTGCATATTTTGTAAACATTTGTGCTCTTTTTGCATCTTGCTTTTCTTTTCTATTAGCTATGGTTCCATGTCTACCCATATTTTAATATCACTCCTTAATGTTTCATAACAAAATTACAAAATTAATTCTATCATAAAATGAAATTTAAGTAAATAAATTGAAATAAGCATTAAAAAGAAGGAGAACATCCTCCTTCTTTAATATATAAAAATTATTCTATATACTTTAAACAATTTTTAGATATTCTTCAAGCTCCATTGCTCTTTCTTTACTCATTGGCTTAACCATATCTAAATTATAAGATATTCCCATAGTTTTATACTTACTTACTCCTAGACTATGATATGGAAGTAGCTCAATCTTTTCTACATTTTTAAAACCCTTTATTACTTTTTTTAACTTATACAAATGTTCTTTGCTATCTGTAATCCCTGGAACAACTACATGTCTAATCCATAGTTTAACATTTGCTTTTAGCAGAGCTTTTTGAAACGTTTCAAACTCTTTTATATTTCCTCCAGTTAACTTTTTATATCCAATACCATTTACATGTTTTACATCCAAAATCACTAAATCTGTATACTTTAATATTTCTTCATATAAGCCTTTTCCAAATCCTGCAGTATCAATAGCTGTATGAATACCATTTTTTTTACATAGCTTAAGAAACTCTATTAAAAACTCAGGCTGCATAAGTGGTTCCCCTCCTGAACATGTGACACCTCCATCTGATTTTTGAAAATATGGCTTAAATCTTAACACTTTTTTTATTAATTCATTTTCAGTTACTTCTTCTCCTTTATTAAAATCCCAAGTATCTGGATTATGGCAATACGCACATCTTAGCTTACACCCCTGAAAAAATACCACAAATCTTATTCCAGGGCCATCTACTAATCCCATACTTTCATAAGAATGGATTTTTCCTATCATACTATCACCTCTAAACTACCATATTTTCATGGAAAGTTCTTCCTATAACTTCTAATTGCTGTTCTCTTGTAAGCCTGTTAAAATTAACCGCATAACCAGAAACTCTAATTGTTAATGTAGGATATTTTTCTGGATGCTCCATAGCATCTATAAGTGTTTCTCTATCTAATACATTTACATTTAAATGATGTGCTCCTTGACAAAAATACCCATCTAAAACATTTACCAAATTAATAATTCTAGTATTTTCATCTTTTCCTAAAGCCTCAGGCACTATAGTAAAAGTATTTGAAACTCCATCCTCACAAACAAATCTATATGGAATTTTTGCTACTGAATTTAAAGATGCTAAAGCACCATTTTTATCTCTTCCATGCATTGGATTTGCTCCTGGAGCAAAAGCTTCTCCCATTTTTCTTCCGTCTGGCGTTGCACCTGTTTTTTTTCCATATACTACATTTGATGTAATAGTAAGCACTGATAAAGTATGCACTGCATTTCTATATGTTTTATGCTTTTTCAATTCTTTGATAAACTTTTTAAGTATTTCAACTGCTATTTCATCTACTCTATCATCATCATTTCCATACTTAGGGAACTCTCCTATTATTTCAAAATCTACTGCTATACCATTTCTTCTAATAGGTTTTACTTTTGCATATTTTATTGCACTTAAAGAATCTACAACTACTGATAAACCTGCTACTCCAAATGCCATAAATCTTCCAACCTCTGTATCATGTAGCGCCATTAAACCTGCCTCATATGCATATTTATCATGCATATAATGGATAATATTCATGGTATTTACATAAAGCTGTGCCACATATTCTAAAACTTTATCATAGCTTTCTTTTACCTTATTATAATCCAACACATTATCTTCTATTTTTTTTATTCCAGGTATAACAAGAGTTTCTTTCTTTTCATCTATTCCTCCATTTATTGCATAAAGAAGCGCTTTTGCAAGATTACATCTTGCTCCAAAAAACTGCATCTCTTTTCCTATCTGCATTGCAGAAACACAACAAGCAATTCCATAATCATCTCCATAAATATTCCTCATTAGATCATCATTCTCATACTGAATTGAATCGGTCATAATAGACATCTTTCCACAATATTTTTTGAAAGCTTCAGGAAGCTTTTCAGACCATAAAACTGTCATATTTGGCTCCGGAGCAGGACCTAAATTAGTTAAGGTATTCAAAAATCTAAAGGAAGTTTTTGTTACAAGTGTCCTTCCATTAATCCCCATCCCTCCTATAGACTCTGTAATCCAATTTGGATCTCCTGCAAACAATTCATTATATTCAGGAGTTCTCAAATGTCTTGCCATTCTTAGTTTTATAACAAACTGATCAATTATCTCCTGTGCTTCTTTTTCAGTTATTATCCCTTTTTCTAAATCTCTCTCCATATATATATCAATAAAAGTACTTGTTCTTCCAAGTGACATAGCTGCGCCATTGTTTTCCTTTATCCCAGCCAAATATCCAAAATATAAAAACTGAACTGCTTCTTTAGCATCTTTTGCTGGCTTTGATATATCTATACCATAAGAACTAGCCATGTTTTTTATCTTCTTCAATGCACGTATTTGCTCTGCTAATTCTTCTCTCTTTCTAATTAGCTCCTCATCCATGAAACCCTTTAAGCTACTTTTATCCTTTATTTTTTGTTCTATTAAAAAATCTATTCCGTAAAGTGGTATCCTTCTATAATCTCCTATAATTCTTCCCCTTCCATATGCATCTGGAAGTCCTGTTAAAAGTCCTGCACTTCTTGCTACCTTTGTTTCTTCTGTATATACATCAAATACTCCATCATTATGTGTCTTACGATAATTTTGAAACACCCTATCCATTTCACCATCTATTTCATAACCATATGCATGTAAAGCTGATTTTACCATTCTTATTCCACCAAAAGGATTTACCATCCTCTTTAACGGAGCATCTGTTTGCAGCCCTACAATAACCTCATTTTCTTTATCTATATAACCCGCCTCAAAGTTATCTATCCCCGAAGCAGTCTTTGTATCAATATCAAGTATCCCTTTTTTCAACTCTTCTATGCATAAGTTCTTACAAATATCCCATACTCTTTCAGTTTTTCTTGTAGGTCCCTCTAAAAACTGATCGTCACCTTCATAAGGAGTGTAGTTTTTTTGTATAAAATCTCTTACATCTACTTCTACTGTCCAATTCCCTTCTTTGAATCCTTTCCATTCTTTTCTTAACATAAAAATACCTCCTTGACTGTAGTCTACTAAGTCCAAGAGGTTCAAAAAAACACAAAACCGCCTGGACTTATCGCCCAGGCGGTCGGCATTTCTCAAATCACACTCCATGTGGTTACTTCCACTTCCGCCAGTCATGTGATTCGTGTTCATTATCTAAATTACATAATTATAATATCAACTACCAAATATTTTGTCAATAAAATTCATCTAAGCTTTAATAAGTTCTTGTAATTTTTCTTGAATAAATACAAATATATCTTTTTCTCCTATTGATACCTTTTCTTCATACAAATCAGGCTTTACTCTAAAAAAATTAATAATAAGTTTATTATCCACTATTTTATATTCATCTACATGTCCTGGTAGAAAAATTACTTCGATCTCTTCATACTTAGAATTTTTTTCTATATTGTTTAATTTTTCAACCAAAAAATCTAAATTTAACACTTTTAAAGGTTGAATCATCATATTCGTATACTCTAAATCTTCCAACATCCACATATTATTATTCCAAAATCTTCCTTCTTTTTTATTTTTCTTTGATAACAATTCCCTATTTGATATGGCACTTAAAACTTTTCTTACAGATTCTTTATTAAATTCATCATCATAAATATATTCCATTAAAGAAAAATTTGACATTTCATTTATGTAGTTCTCTCCTACTTTTTCCTTTTCACTAGTTGCCTGCCAGAAATAAAGCATTCCCTCAATAACATCTAAGTTGATTTTTATTCTTTTAATCATATCATTTTTCCCCTTTTCTTTTAACATTGCATATATCATTATACATTATACAGACCGATAAATCAAAAAGTTGTGAATCTTCTATCTAGCTTTATAAAAATTAAAATTCCTTCTTGTATCAATAAAAAAATCAACATAAAATATAAGAATAAATAATCTGTTTGTACACAAATTCATTTTATAAAGGAGAAATTTGAATTGAAGATAGATTTACCAAAAGAACCAAAAATGATATTAACATTGTTAAATAATTATGGATTTGATGCATATGTAGTAGGCGGTTGCGTTAGAGATTCTTTATTAAGAAGAAAACCTCAGGATTGGGATATTTGTACGAATGCATTGCCTGAAGAAATAATAAAAATTTTTAAAAATCATCAAATAAAATTTATTGAAACAGGGCGAAAACACGGCACTATTACAATAGTTTTTAATAATAAACACTTTGAAGTAACCACATATAGAATCGATGGAGATTACTTAGACCATAGGAGACCAGAAAATGTAACCTTTACCCTCTCATTAGAAAAAGATTTAGCAAGGCGTGACTTTACCATAAATGCTATGGCATATAATCATAAAAAAGGATTAATAGACTATTTTAATGGTCAAAATGATTTAAACAAAAAAATTATTAAGTGTGTAGGAGAAGCTAAAAAGCGCTTTGATGAAGATGCATTAAGAATCCTAAGAGGAGTTCGATTTGCAGCACAATTAAATTTTACAATACATAAAGATACTGCCAAAGCTATGCAAGAAAAAGGCTTTTTACTTAAAAATATAAGTCAAGAAAGAATAAGAGATGAACTCATAAAAATATTATTATCAAATAAGCCAGCTAAAGGAATACTTCTTTTAAAAAATTTAAATTTGTTACCCTTTGTAATACAAGAATTGATAGATACAATTAATTTAAATCCAAAAAATTCTCATCATGATAAAGATGTATTTACACATATACTCTGTGTATTAGATAATACCCCTAAAATACTAAATGTTCGACTAGCAGCTCTATTACATGATATAGAAAAACCAAAATTTTCTGCAATTTGTAAAAATCATTTCTATAGCAAAACAACTGCTATGAATATATTAAAAAGATTAAAATTTGATAAAAAAACAATTGATTGTGTATGTACTATAATAAAAGAACATATGCATCCATGGGACACTTATAACACAAAAAATTTAAAAAAATTCATAAATAGAATAGGCATACAAAATTTGGATTCTTTCTTTGCTTTACAAGTTGCACATGTTAAGGGATCAAGCCTTTCACATGATATTTCCAAAATTTCGAATCTGAAAAATGAAGTAGCAAAAATACTGAATGAAAAACAGCCTTTAACAATAAAAGATTTAAAAATTAATGGAAATGACTTAATTAAGCTTGGTATAAAACAAGGAAAACAAATTGGCATTATATTAAATATTTTACTCGATAAAGTTTTAGACGACCCGAATTTAAACGAAAAGGATAAATTATTAAATATAGTCAAAAATATAAACGATTTAAATCTCTACCAATAAAAGCATATCCATTTTCTGAATATGCCTTCGTTTTACTATGTGATTTTTTTATTATTTTTTCTATGTTTTTGATAATAAATAACATATATAATAGAACACTACTAAACTTAATCCTGCTACAAGACCTGCTCCTTGACCCGGAATCAAAGGCATACTCCCTATAATAGCTATTAAAAAAATAATAGCTATCCATGAAGTATAAGGATATCCAAAAAGTTGACATTTTCCCTTTGGTGGACACCCTTGACATTTACGAAATTTATAATGAGTAGCAAGAATAATTAAATAAGTAAACAAAAGAGAAAATCCACCTGAACTAACTAAAAATATGTAAATCTTTTTTGGTAATAAAAAAGACATGGCAAGTGCTAATAGCATAGCTATTCCTGAGAATATAATTCCTTTATATGGTACATCATTTTTATCTTTTACCCATGATGGCGCACAGCCTTCATCTGCTAAAGAACGTATCATTCTTCCTAATCCAAAAGTTGCTGCTAGCATAGTAGATAAAATAGCAGTAACCAAAACTATATTTATAGCACCTGCAGCCCAACTTACACCCCTAGATTGCAGCG